>CAVZAJ010000021.1:0-17903 GCA_963773295.1 uncultured Alphaproteobacteria bacterium | reverse complement strand
GCCTCATAAAGATTTCGTTAACCGCGTTTTCCTGCCCCGCCCCGATCTCCAGAACGACCTGGCCACCGGGAGCCAAATGGCCCCCCGCCCCGCTGGCGATGCGGCGGTAGGCCTCCAATCCGTCAGGCCCGCCATCAAGAGCCCTCGGCGGATCAAACTCCCGCACATCGATAGCCAGGCCGGCAATATCGCCGAGCGGAATATAGGGCGGATTTGAAACGACAAGATCGAACCTGCCGGCAATCCCTTCAAACCAGTTGGCCTGCGCAAAGCTTGCCCGGCCCGCCACGCCCAAGGCCCCGGCATTGGCTTTCGCAACTGCCAGGGCCGCCGCCGAAAGATCGCTGGCCACGGCGGTAGCTTGCGGCAATTCGGCCAGCAAAGTCACCGCAAGGGCCCCGGAGCCGGTGCCGAGGTCCAGGAGGCGCAGCGGCCCCTTGCCCTGCACCAGGCCAAGGGCTGCTCCAATCAGCGTTTCCGTATCGGCGCGGGGGTCCAGAACATCAGGCGTCACCCGGAAGCTCCGGCCATAAAATTCCCGGGTTCCCAGGATGCGGGACACGGGTTCAAATTTGCAGCGGCGTTCGATGAGCAGCAAGAAACCCGCCGCCACTTCAGGCGGCACGATCAGATCCGGCTCCGCCACGATGTCTTCATGCCGCAGACCTGACGCCGCCTGAAACAGCAGGCGCGCGTCAAGGACTGCTGTTTCAATGCCATGTGCGGCAAGGCGTTCGCCCACTTGCTTGAGAAGCGCGCGCCGCGTCTCAGACATCAGAGGTTTCAGTGGCCAGGAGTTCGGCCTGGTGTTCCGCCATCAGGGCCAGGATCAATTCCTCCAGGGCCGGTCCCTCAATGATCTGGTCCAGCTTGTAAAGGGTGAGATTGATGCGGTGGTCGGTAATCCGCCCCTGCGGAAAATTATAGGTGCGGATGCGCTCCGAGCGGTCACCTGACCCCACCTGCCCCTTGCGCTGGGCCGAACGCTCGGAATCGATGCGGTTGCGTTCCAGGTCGTAAAGCCGCGACCGCAGCAGCTTCATGGCCGCGTTCTTGTTCTTGAGCTGCGACTTTTCCGTCTGCTGGGCAACCGCAAGCCCGGTGGGAAGATGGGTGATGCGCACCGCCGAATCCGTGGTGTTCACCGACTGCCCGCCGGGACCCGAGGAGCGGTAGACATCGATGCGCAAATCCTTGTCTTCGATTTTGATGTCCACTTCCTCCGCTTCCGGCAGCACTGCAACCGTTGCGGCGGAGGTGTGGATGCGCCCCTGCGTTTCCGTATCGGGCACGCGCTGCACCCGGTGCACGCCGGATTCAAACTTCATCCGCGCATAGGCGCCTGCCCCGAAAATATTGGCAATGACTTCCCGGTAACCGCCATGCTCGCCGTCGCTTGCGGAAATGACCTCAACCCGCCAGCCTTTTGAGGCCGCATAGCGCTGGTACATGCGAAACAGGTCGCCGGCAAAAATCGCCGCTTCATCGCCGCCCGTGCCGGCCCGCACTTCAAGAATGACGTTGCGCTCATCGGCGGCATCCCTCGGCAGCAGCAGGATGCGGATCGCCTGTTCGAGCTCGACGATCTTGGCGTCGAGGCTCTCGCGCTCGGCTTCGGCCATGGCGGCCAATTCGCCGCCCGCCTTCAGCATCTCGTCCACGTCGCGCCGCTCGGTATAGGCCTGTTTCAGGTTCTGCGCCGCCCGCGCGGTAGGCTCAAGCTCCGCATATTCCTTGGACAGCTTGACGAAAACGTCTCCGGCCGGGCCAGAGGAAAGCTCATGCTCAACATTGGCGAAGCGGTGGATGATCCGGTCGAGTTTTTCGGTCTGGATAGCGCTCATGGCGGGGCTTGTAGCGGAAGCCGCACCCCTTCGCCAAGGCCTGAGAACACAGGATGGCAGTCAGTCTGAATTTCCGCCTTGGGCTATTTGCGGACTATGGGGTTCTACGGGATTTGATGACGGGTCCTATTAGCGGTCACGGCGCGATGCCTCCGGTAGTCAGCAATATAGCTGTCGAGAGCAGCACGGAATTCCTCCTCGCGCCGATTCGCGTTGTTAGCATTTGCTGGGTGTTGGGGTGGCGTTTCTGTCTCAGCTTTGGTGACAAACGGCATCCAGTCAGAAATGATGGCATACATTGTTATTTCTCCTGTCTCAGCATTGGGAGCAGGATGAGCCAGGCGGACCGGGATTGTCCCTTAGCCCTGCCAAATAGTTCCTAAAAATTCCAAAAAGATGTAGTTTGCCACCATGCTGGGGCAATCCTTTGTTTTTGGTCCTTTCGTCCTCAATCCAGAGGCAGGCACACTTTTGCGCCAAGGCGTGCCGGTGCCTGTCGGTTATCGGGCGCTCCGGCTGCTGACAGCCTTTCTAGAACGTTCGGGTCAGGTGCTGACCAAGTCCGACCTTATCGACGGAGCCTGGGAGGGCGCTGCTGTCGAGGAAGGCAATCTTTCGGTTCAGGTCGCATCGCTGCGGAAGCTCCTCGGCCAGTCGCCGGAGGGTAAAGACTGGATCGTGACTATTCCGCGCGTGGGCTATCGTTTTGTGGGCCCTTTGGAACCCCGGAAGGCAGCGGGCCCCGGAAGCGTGGACGCATCGCCAATCAATATTTTTGGAGATGGGCCGTCAATCGCCGTGCTCCCATTCGTCAATCTTAGCAGCGATCCGGCTCAGGAATATTTCGCCGATGGTATTGCGGAAGACATAATCACCGGTCTCTCCAGATTGCGCTGGCTCTTCGTTATCGCGCGCAACTCCACCTATGCTTATAAGGGAACCGCTCCTGATGTCCGCCAAGTCGCAAGAGATCTCGGTGTGCGGTATGTCCTCGAAGGAAGCGTCCGCAGCGCTGGTGATCGTCTCCGCGTTACCAGCCAGTTGATTGACGCCAATACGGGGGCACATGTCTGGGCGGAACGTTACGAGCGGGCGACCGCTGATGTATTCGCGGTGCAAGACGAGATTACCGAAAGTGTTGTCGCCTCAATCGAGCCTGAGCTCTATGCAGCGGAGAACAGGCGCTTTCAGAACAAGCCTCCTGACAGTCTCGACGCATGGGGCCATGTCATGCGGGCGATGCCCCACATCTGGACCTGGGGCGAAGAAGACAGCGAAAAGGCCCTGGCGGATCTCAGACGTGCCATCGCGATTGAACCGAATTATGCCCGGGCTCATAGTCTCCTCGCCTGGACCTATATCACCGGCTCCCACATGGGCTGGGTGGCATTCGCCGATGTATTTGGCCCTGCACTCGACTCGGCGCGCCTGTCGGTCGAACGAGACGGCGAGGACCCCTGGGCACATTTGGCGCTTGGCTACGTCCACATGCTGTCACGGCGGTTCAAGCCGGCAATTGAAGAGCTTGAAGAAACGGTCCGCTTAAATCCAAACTTCGCCCTCGGACATATGGTATTGGGTGCAGCCCACGGATTTGGTGGTGCGGGGGACGGTGGATTGCAACATTTGGCGCTGGGGATGCGGCTCAGCCCTCGAGACCCGCACCAGGCGTTCTATTTGACTGCATGTGCGATTTGCCATTTCGTGGCGGGGCGGTACGAAGAATGCACCACCCTAAACCGCCGTGCTGTGCTGCTCCGTCCGCGCTTCACTTCGGCCTGGCGAAGTCTCGCCGCAAGTGCCGGAATTGCCGGGGATATAGATACCGCTGCAGCAGCGCTCACCCAAACAAAACAGCTTCAGCCCGATTTGTCCGTTGAATGGGTGGAGAAACATCATCCAATTGTGCGTTCCGAGGACCGCGCTATTTACATCAAAGGGTTGCGTGCCGCAGGGCTCAAATAGATTTCCGACTCCACCCGCGATCGCCATTGAGGTCCGCCGGGGGTCAGAAGCAGAGGATTGGACGAGCGGCCGCCAGAATTCTAGGGGTATCAGCCCTCGAAGGTCGACAGATTGAGCGAGCGGCCCACCAGAATTTCGCCGGGCGTTCCGAGAATGCCCTTTTCCTTGCCGTCGATGACATAGCTCAAAAGCCCGCCGTCGCGCGCAATCACCACAAGGCCTTCGCGGTCCGGCACCTGGTAGGTGTCGCCCTTCATCAGCATCTGGGTCATCACCACATTGCCCTGGGCGTCCTCAACCCGCACCCAGACGGGAGCCTTGGCTTTCAGCACAAGCCGGCTCGCTTCGTTCTTCGCGCCGAAGACACGGCCCTCGGCGGTTTGCATGACATCATCGACCATGGGCACCTCTAGCGCCGCAGCCTTTGGTGCCGGCACCGGAACGGCCGCCTGCGCATCAGGCACCTGCTCGGCGATGAAAGCCCCGAGCCCGCCCAAATCTTCACCCGTCTGCGTGTCGCTCGGCGCCGGAACGCTCGCTTCGGCCGAAGCCAGAATATCATCGGTCATCGGTTCTTCGGTAATTTTCACCGCGGCGGCTTCCGATCCCGTCGAGGCGGTCGGCATCGGATCGGCGGCAATCGCCACCTGCGGCTCAGGCGAGGCAATCTCCGCCGAGGGAATCATCATCCAGCTTGCGCCGGCAAAAAGGAAAATGGCGCCCGCCACGGAGGCAACCAGGCCGCCCGCCCCACCAGGAATGTTCGACAGCTTGATGTTCAGGGGCATCAGCTTCGGCATCTTTCCAAAGCTCAGGATTTTGGCGCTCGACAGCGGCGCCGGATTTGCCGGATGGCTGGCGCGCGGCGCAATCGCCGGCCGCGGCAGGAATTCAATGTAGTGGTGCAGCAGCGGTTCCGGATCAAATCCCAGATATTCCGCATAGGCGGAGATCATCTCAAGTGCTTCCAGGCGCGTCGGCATGCGCGTCATGTCGCCAAATTCAATGGCCTCGATATGGTAGGGATGGATGCCCGTGGCTTCGCCGGCGTACTCCAGGGTCTCGCCGCGCTTTTCGCGTTCGCGCTGCAGGAACCAGCCCGCTTCTCCGGCGGGATCGCTCGCGCCATCAGGCTTCTCGCGGAAGCCTGTTGCTGCGGCTTCGTACTCGGTTTCGTCCCGGCCAAAATCAAGCTGTGGGTCGTCCATGGTCTTACTCTCTCGTGCTACCAAGCATTAACTATTTACTAACGCTGCTTTTCGAGAGAATGACGCAGAATGGTTATCAGCAAGCTAACACCCGCATTAAATTATACGGGAACCCCGTTGCGCTGGGCGAATTCCAGAAGGTCGCCGCGGATCGAATGGGCCGGGCTCTTCAGGAGCGGCGCCATGAAGGACCAGAGCTTGGCCTGATTGAGTTCCAGCAGCATTGCCTTCACCGGGCCGATGCCCGAGGGAACCATGGACACCGAGGTGAGCCCGATGCCGAGCAGGCCCATCGCTTCCAGGGGGCGTCCCCCGAGTTCGCCGCACAGGGTGACAGGCTTGCCGTGGGCTTTCGCCTTTTCAACAATCAGCCGCATGGCGCCAAGCGCTGCCGGGCTCAGCGGATCATAGCGCCCCGCAAGCTTGGGATTGCCGCGATCCGAGGCAAAAAGGAACTGCACCAGGTCGTTGGAGCCGACCGAGGCAAAATCGATCAGCGGGAGAAGCTGGTCGAGCTGCCAGATGAGGGCCGGTATTTCGATCATCACCCCGAGCTGGAGCGATTTCGGCAATACATGATCGCGCGCCAGGAGATAGGCTTTCTCCAGTTCAACGATTTCCCGGGCCCGCAGATATTCGTCCACATCGGCGATCATCGGGAACATGATCTTGAGATCATGGCCCTGCCCCGCGATCAAAAGGGAGCGGACCTGCAGGCGCAGCAATGCCGGCCGGTCCAGTGCCATGCGGATGGAACGCCAGCCAAGCGCCGGATTGTCTTCCCGCGGCTGCCGCAGATAGGGCAGGGTTTTGTCGGCCCCGATGTCCAGCGTCCGGAAAACCACCGGCTTGCCGTTTGCCTGGTCGAGAATGGCCTTGTAGTGGCGCACCTGCGACGTCAGGCGCGGAAATCTGCTGGCCATCATGAAATGCAGCTCGGTGCGGTAAAGCCCGACGCCGTCGGCGCCTGAATCATGAAGGTGCGGCAAATCGACAATCAACCCCGCATTGATGTTGAGATTGATCTTCACCCCGTCCTTGGTGACGGCCGGCACGTCGCGCAGCACCGCATACTGCGCCTGCTTGCGCGCGTAAAACCGCACTTTCTCCGCATAGGATTTTTGCAGGTCGTTTGACGGCCTGACGAACAGTTCGCCGGTGTTGCCGTCAATGACGATGGAACTTCCCGTATCCACCAGGTCGATGAGGCCTGTGGCCTGCCCAACGGCTGGAATGCCAAGGGCCCGCGCCACGATGGCCACATGGCTGGTCTTGCCGCCTTCTTCGAGAATGACGCCGCGGATCTTGCTGCGGTCATAGTCCAGAAGTTCGGCAGGCCCCATGTTGCGTGACACAACAATCGCGTTGGCCGGCAGATCGCTGCGTGACGCGGTGGCAACTGCCCCCGTCAGGATGCGCATCAGGCGGTTGGAAAGATCGTCGAGGTCATGCATGCGCTCGCGCAGGTAGGCGTCGGGCGTCCGCATCATCCGCGCCCGGTTGTCGTTCTGCACCTTCTCAACCGCAGCCTCGGCGGTGAGGCCCGTATCCACCGCTTCGCCCAGGCGGTTTACCCAGCCCTTGTCATGGGCAAACATGCGGATAGTCTCCAGCACGTCAGAATAATCGGCGCCGCGCAGTGATTCCGTGCCGTCAAGCAGCTGGTCGACCTGCAAATGAAGCTGCTCGACCGCCTCATCGAGCCGTTTCTTTTCCAGCGGAATGCTTTCGGCAATGAGATTGTGAACCGCAACGCGCGGCTCGTGCAAAACCACATGGCCCAGCGCGATGCCGTCCGCCAGCGACTCGCCGCGCAGGTGGTGGCTGCGCATATGCGCAACGTCCGCCGCCACTTCGCGGGCCACTTCGCGCAGTTCGCCCGAGGCAATGACCTCGGCCAGCACCATGGCCGTGGTCTGCAGCGCCTCCTCCTCCTCGTCGGAATAGTGCCGACGGGTTCGGTTTTGCACGACCAGCACGCCAATCACCGTGCCGCCCCGCATGATGGGCGAGCCGAGGAAGGAATGGTAAATTTCTTCGCCGGTTTCCGGCAGGTATTTGAACGACGGGTGGTTCTGCGCGTCCGCCAGATTGAGGCCAATCGCCTGGTCGCCGATGAGGCCCACCAGGCCTTCGCCGACCTTCAGCTTGGATTTGTGGACGGCGGCGCGCTTCAGGCCCTCCGTGGCGTAGAGCTCCAGAATCTGCCCCGGCCGCATCACATAGATGGAGCACACCTCGGCTACCATGTTGGCCGCGATCAGGGTGGCGATTTTATCCAGCCGCTTCTGGGCTGTCTCCGGCTCCGCCATAACCTCGCGGAGCCGCCGGAGCAGGACACGCGGGCCAAGGGCGGAGTGGGCCATCAGCAGGTGTCCTCGCGCTGCCGTTTGCAGCGGCAGCGGGTCATGCATTTATGACGGGTGCTGCGTTGCATGGCTTCAGGCTTCCAATCCATAGGCCTGGTGCAGGGCCCGCACCGCGAGCTCCGTATAGGCCTCGTCAATCAGTACACTGACTTTAATTTCCGATGTCGTGATCGCCTGGATGTTGATGCCCTTGTCGGCCAGCGAGCGGAACATCTTCGCGGCAACGCCCGCGTGGCTCCGCATGCCGATGCCCACCACCGAAACCTTGGCCACATCGGCTGAATGGGTAAGCTCGAGAAATCCGATCTTGTCCTTCACCCCGTTCAGGACCTCAATGGCCTTGCGCAGGTCCTTGCGCGCCACGGTGAAGGTGATGTTGGCGGTGGAGCCGTCGGTGGAAACGTTCTGCACGATCATGTCGACGCTGATGTCGGCTTCCGCCAGGGGTCCGAATACCGAGGCCGAAACGCCCGGCTGGTCCTTGACCTTGCGGATCGAAACCTTCGCTTCATCGCGCGAATAGGCAATTCCGCTGACCACATGCTGTTCCACGATCTTGTCCTCTTCGCAAACAATTGTACCCGGCCCGCTGCCGTCAGGCCTGTTCTGATGGGGCGAGTCCGGCGCTTCAAAACTCGATCTTACCTGCAAGGGTACCTTGTACACCATGGCAAGTTCAACCGAGCGCGGCTGCAGGACCTTGGCTCCCAGGGAGGCCTGTTCCAGCATCTCCTCATAGGAAATCCGTTCCAGCTTGCGCGCCGCCGTCACGATCCGCGGGTCGGCCGTGTAGACCCCGTCCACGTCCGTATAGATGTCGCAGCTCGCTTCCAGCGAGGCGGCAATCGCCACGGCGGAGGTATCCGAGCCGCCGCGCCCCAGGGTGGTGATGCGCCGGTCGGGCCCTATGCCCTGGAATCCGGCAACGACCACGACCTGGCCCTGCTCCATGCGCTTTCTGATTTCCGTCGCATCGATCTCGGCGATCCGCGCCGAAGCATGCACGCCATCGGTCTTCAAGGGGATCTGCCAGCCGTGCCAGGAGCGGGCCGGAACCCCCATGTCCTGCAGGACGATGGCCAGCAGCCCCGCCGTTACCTGTTCGCCGGAGGCGACAATGGCGTCATATTCGCGCGCATCATGCACCGGGGCCGCTTCCTTGCACCAGGCCACCAGTTGGTCCGTGGTCCCAGCCATGGCCGAGACGACGACCGCCACATGGTGGCCTGCCTTCACCTCACGCAGGACATGGCGCGCCACATTGCGGATACGCCCGATATCCGCAACCGAAGTGCCTCCAAACTTCATAACCAGACGGCCCATCGGCCAAAATCCTTCTTGATCCCGAAACTCTGGCTTGCGGCCAAGTCAGATGTAAATGAACTCTTTAAGGTGCGACGCGGCGTACTCATAGATGAGGGTCCTTGCTTATGCAATAATGGCCCCGATAAAAATGGATGCTTGAAATGACCGCCGCAGCGCAAACCACCCTTGACCCCGCCGAAGTGGAAAAATTCTCCAGAATGGCCGCCGAATGGTGGAATCCCAAAGGTAAATTCGGCGTTCTCCATGTCTTTAACCCGGTCCGCCTGGCCTACATCAAGGAGCAGGTTTGCGCCCGCTTTGGCCGCGATCCCTATGACCCCAAGCCATTCAAGGGCCTGCGCTTCCTCGATATCGGCTGCGGCGGCGGGCTCCTCACCGAACCCATGGCACGGCTCGGCGCCGCTATTCTCGGGGTTGATCCGTCTGAAAAAAACATCAAGACCGCACAGGTCCATGCGGCAGAGCAGGAACTGGTGATTGATTACCGCTGCTCCACCGCCGAGGACCTGGCGGCAGCCGGCGAGCGCTTCGACGTGATCCTCAACATGGAAGTAATCGAGCATGTGGCGAACCCGCAAGCCTTCACCCGCATCTGCGCTGAAATGCTGAACCCCCAGGGCCTGATGTTCGTGGCCACCATCAGCCGCACCCTCAAATCCTTCGGCCTTGCCATTATCGGGGCGGAATATGTCCTGGGCTGGCTGCCCAAGGGCACCCACCAGTGGGAAAAATTCATAACCCCTGCTGAACTGAAAGCCTGGCTCGCCGACAACCATGTAGCCATCAAGGGCGAAACCGGCGTCACCTATCATCCCCTCGCCAATGAATGGCGCAGGTCACGCGACATGGCTGTGAATTACATGATGGTGGGGCAGAAGAGCTAACGACGCCTACCTATTCGTCATTCCGGCGAACGCCGGAATCCCGCACCAGATAGAAATGAAAGCTTCTTCCTAAGCCGTAACTCGCAATTGCCACTAGATTCCGGCTTTCACCGGAATGACAAAAAGGGGTGGACGGTTACAAGGTAAAAAGCCTAGTTCGAGTCTTCCGGCAGCCGCGGCAGCGGATGGACTTCAATGCCCTCTTCGATCAGCGCCTTGGCATCTTCCGGCTTGGCCTCGCCGTAAATGCCGCGCTTTTCGCTTTCGGCGTAATGGATCTTGCGCGCTTCATCGGCAAACCGGTCGCCGACATATTCGGCGTTCGCTTCAACATTCTTGCGCACTTCGCGCATCATCTGCATCAGCTTCTGGGTGCGGGGGTCGACCGTGCCGGCCATCATGGTCTGCGAAGCGTCAACTTTCCGGTTGGACTTGACCGGAATGCCGGGCGCCATGAGCTGCTTGCTCACATCATCGGAACCACAGCGGGTGCAGGAAACCAGATGCCGCTTGATTTGTTTTTCAAACGCCGCACTGTCCCTGAACCAGCCGTCAAACGCATGGCCCTTGTCGCAGATGAGATCATACCTAATCATGGTGCTTAGTTAGCTATTCCCTGGGTCGGCTTCAAGTTAAAGGCACGGGCATTCTTAAGCGCGGGGATTCTAACACGGTCCCGGTTTACCAATCCTTCATCAACTTCAAACGGCAAAACCCCGGGCTTCGTTCCCAGCTCGGCTATGATTTCTCCCCAGGGGTTTACCGCCAGGCTGTGCCCGAACGTGTGCCGGCCGCTTTCATGGGCTCCGCCCTGCGCCGCCGCAAACACAAAACTTCCGGTTTCGATGGCCCGCGCCCGCAACAGAACATGCCAATGGGCCTGCCCCGTGGGCACGGTAAAGGCCGCAGGCACTGCCATGAACATGCCACCCGCATTGGCCAACGCATTGTAAAGCTTGGGGAAACGCATGTCATAACAGATGCTGAGGCCCAGCGGTCCCCAGGGAAGCGCGGCAACCACGGCCTCGCCCCCCGGGGCGAAAAAATCCGATTCGCGGATGCGCTCACCGCTCGGCATGTCAACATCAAAGAGGTGAATCTTGTCGTAGCGCGCGGCCACCGTTCCGTCAGGCGCAAACAGCAGTGAACGGTTAACCAGTTTCTCGTTCGGCGCACGCAAGGCCAGCGAGCCAGCATGGAGCCAGATGCCGAGCTCCTGCGCCAGGCGCGAAAACCCCGCAACGCTGTCATCGTCCTGTTCCATGGCCACAATGGCGCGCAGGCGCTGGCGGTCCGCTTCGAAAATATTGGTGACTTCCGGCGTGAGCACATATTGCGCGCCCTGGGAAGCGGCATCCCTGATCATCGCACTCGCATCATTGAAGTTCCGCGCCATGTCGACGCCCGAACACATCTGGATCAGGGCCGCTTTGAAACTCACGTCGCCATCAGGTTGTGGTCAAACCCACCGCGCCGCTCCAGTTCATAAAGCTCCTCGTTGCCGCCGACATGGGTCTCGCCTATGAAAATCTGCGGCACGCTGCGCCGCCCGTTTGTACGAAGCATCATGCGCTGGCGGGCCGCCGGATCGGCGCCCACGTCGATTTCGTCGTAGCGCAAGCCCTTCTTCGTTAAAAGGGACTTCGCCGCATAACAAAATCCACAGGTACGGGTCGTATAGATCGTGATATTGGCCATGGTTTTTTCCATCAGCCAATATGAGGCCGCTTCGGCTCCAGAACAAGGGCGAAGGTCAGCACATCGAGATATGCTGACCTATTGTTCAGGCATCTTCCGATCACCCGTGGGCCTTCAAATTCAAAAGACGGGTATCCAATAATCCGGGCCATCAAAACCTACCACGAGACATCTGAAAGGATTCTGGATAGCTTCAGGGGGCTGGCGTCCACGTAAAGGGCCGTCGTCCGGATGTTGGAGTGGCCTGCAAGGACCGCGATGGCCTTCAGGTCGATACCCCGCTCAGCCAGGGAAGTGATGAACGTCCGGCGACCCGTATGGGAACTGGCCTCGGTCAAGCCCGCCTCGATGTAGAGCTTCTTCAGGAACCTGGCCATCGACCCAGCCCGAAATGTGCCCCCTTTTTGGCTCCTGCAGAGTGGCGCTTGGGGTCGCTGGTCGATGCCTGTGGCCCGCCCGTAGTCCGCAAGGTGCTGACGGAGCTTCGGAGCGGCCAAGAATACGTTCCGGGTCTTGGCACCCTTGGTGTAGGCCGCCCGCAAGTGGAGGACGTCCCTTACGCGGCCATTTTCGTCGTAGATGTCGCCCGATCTCAGAGAAGCAATCTCTTTCGCCCTAAGTCCCAGGTAAAGGGACAGGCAAAGTGCGATTTCTGACTTCATAGACATGCGAGGGCGGGATTTAGCAAGCCGGAAAAGTCGCTTGATTTCGTCGGGCTTGAGGATGGGTGCCTGCCCCGTTTGACCTTCGGGACGTCCGCGATATCTTTTCGGCATAAAAATGATCCTTTTCGTCAGTATACTGACGAATTAATATCATAGTAATTGCCGGGATGTACACCGCGATGCCGAAGTGCCAATTGAGCCAGTCCACTTTCCTCGCACTGATTGACTTTGACATTGCTTTGCCTGAATGTTCCGTTGAACGTTGTGGAACAGTTGTCTTCGTTGCAGTGAGGAGACCATCACGATGACGCCATTGGATACCATCACCCTTGAAACTGAAATGACGGCGTGGCGGCACGATCTACATGCTCATCCGGAGTTCGGATTTGAAGAGCGGCGCACTAGTGCCTTCGTCGAGGCAAAACTCAGGGAATTTGGATTGGATGAGGTAGTCGGGGGCATCGGTGGCACTGGTGTGGTAGGGACGCTGCGCAGGGGCTCGAGTAATCGTGCTATCGCTCTACGGGCTGACATGGATGCTTTACGGATTGCTGAACAGAATTCGTTCAGTTATCGATCGCAAACGTCTGGCTTAATGCATGCCTGTGGGCATGATGGTCATACCAGCATGCTTCTCGGCGCAGCACAGCTCTTGGCGAAGGAAGGTGGCTTCGACGGCACGATCCGCTTCATCTTCCAGCCAGCAGAGGAATGGGGGAAGGGCGCAGTTGCTATGATTGATGATGGTTTGATGGAGCGCTTCCCGTTTGACGAAATTTATGGCCTTCACAATCTGCCAGGTATTCCGGTCGGCCATTTCCAAACCCGCGTCGGCTCATTTATGTCTGCAGAAGATAATTTCGAAATTACCCTTAACGGTGTAGGCGGTCATGCAGCACGGCCCCAGTCCGGTCATGAGACACTTGTGGCTGCCTGCGCCCTTGTTACTAATTTGCAAACGATTGTATCACGGAGGCTAAGCCCCACTGACACTGCCGTTGTTTCGGTGACCGAGTTAATTACGGATGGAACACGCAACGCATTGCCTGGCCTAGCACGAATACTTGGCGACGCCCGCAGTTTCCGTCCCGAGGTTAGTGCTCAGATCGAGAAGCAGATGCGTATAATTGCCGAAGGGACAGCTCTAACCTACAACTGTTCAACCGAAATCTCGTATACGCGCCCGTTCGTATCTTTAATCAACGCCGCAGAGACGACAAACGCAGCACTTGCAGCGGCGGCGACGGTTTTTGAGGCAAGAGCTATCAATGGCGAGTGCGACCTATACACCGCGTCAGAGGACTTTGCACGTTTTCTCGATCATGTGCCGGGTTGTTTTGCTTTAATTGGCAACGGGGAAGACTCTGCGCCGCTACATAATCCCGAATTTGATTTCAATGATGATGCACTGCTTTACGGCACGCGATTTCACGCCGCTATCGCGAGGAATTGTTTGCCCCAATAATTTCTACTGCATTGCGGCGACGCACTTAGGATGAAATAAATACAGTATATGTTTCCCGTCCCATCGCTGTTTGCAGGTATATAACGCCGAAATAGAGGGAGGAAGGCATGTTTTTCACCTATGCATCTCGAGTCTTATCAATACTATTTTTGTTAGTTGGCGCTTCCTTGATCTTTATGGGTTTCGTGATCATCAACGGCTCAACAGGGTTGCCATATGATGAGGCCGTGGCGCGTTATCTGCCGGCTTCTAAAAGCGCTGGGGAAGCAATTAACAATGGTTGCCTCTATGTCCTGAGTGCCGTTGCCTTGGGTACACTTTCCGAGATTTCCCTCGCCCTGCGTGGTCGTCAATAAGTATCCAGCTGTCTATTCCTGCCCGTGCCGAATTATGGTAATTTGCCTTGAAGCTCTATGGATAACCCATCCGAAGATAGTTGGGGTTGAATGCCTGAGAATCTTGCACTTGCAATCGAGGCTTGCTTCGACGCCGCTTTCGAATTTGAGCGGTGGCCAAAAGGCCTCCAGTAGCTTGCGGAACGTCCAAGTCTTTGTTTGGCATTTCCGCTAAGGGCCTACTAAAACACTGGACTCACCCCACACCCAACCATGTCCCAGCGCTTGCTATTTTATCGTGAGCGCTAACCCACTCAGATCGACGTTCACCATCAGCCCGGTCTGGCGGCCCGAGAGCTCCAGAACCGCACCCTTTTGATTAGTGAGAATGATAGCGCGCGCACCCCGTCCAACTGCAAGCCCCGCGCCCGCGGCGCCATAGACGCCTTCAATATCTGAAGCGCGTCGGATGTGGCTCACCTGGCCGTGCAGCACCGTTTTTGATCCTCCGAACACCAATCCATAGTCTATACCGCCGATTCCAAGCTTATAGGTGCGTCCTTTGAAGGACAGCGTGCCACTACCGCCCGAACCTCCGATGACCCAGCCCGCCTTATAAATCTTAAGAGAAATTCTGCCACTATCGGCGAATGCGGTCTGATCGACGCCAATAACGGTGATAACAGCGAACAAAACGCCAAGAAGCCGGGTGGGAATTCGCATGCCTTGATCTTCCTTATCTTGTCGGAACATCGATGAGGTCGATTCTCATCCATCCTAATGTCAAGAGTGAGTTCCCAATTTCGACGAGATCGGCCTTACCACTTTAACTTGATGACAAAAGTGTCATAAGTCAATTTATAAGACGTTGGCTCCGCTGAAAGGCCGCGGGCGGTTTGGGAGCTTGGCACGTTGTTAGGCGAGCGTTGCCATGATTAATGCCTTGTCGGCGAAATATTTTCTTCCATGGCAAGGAGTGAAGCGTCTCCCCAATCGTCGGGTTGGTCGTTCTCCAAAACCCCAGCAAGGACACGGTAAGCTACTGCCATCGAAAGCCAATGCAACTCAATTTCGGGATCTATAGCTCGCTCTGCCCATTCCATGCATTTTTCAGCGTGAGCCTGATAATCGGGAGGGGTTCTGAAATCCATGGGTTTACCTCGTTTCTCCTAACCCAACAAAACTGTTGGCGCTAAGTTCCAACAAGAAGCCCCGGCGCTCAGGGAGGCTGAAGCGCCAGGGCTATGGCTTGGATATGCTGATTGCGGGGGAAACGAAATCCAAGCTGCGCATAGATATAATTCTGTGACCGGCTACTAGTTCCCAGTGGGTCGACCGAAATTTGGCCCACTTGCAACAATTATTTTTGAAGCAATGCATTATGCCGTCGGACGCCGGAAGACTGGGGGGTGCAACCCATCGACGGCAACTGGTATCAGCTGTCGAGGAACCGATGGACGACGTTGGTACAATAACATCATGCTGCTTTGGGTAGGTCTCCAGCTATTGCACCGAATCGTGCGAGCAAACCAGGTACTGCATGTGCAGGAACGGCAGCGCTAATCAAATATCCTTGAATCTCTGTGCAGCCTTGTTGCCTTAAGAACTCCAGGTCTTCCTGAGTCTCAACGCCCTCAGCTGTCGTACTCATGCCGAGATCCTTTGCCAACCTCGTAACAGTGCGAACGATAGCACTGGCGCCATCTCCGGATGTAAGATCTCGCGTGAATGATCGGTCAATCTTAATCTTGTCGAAAGGAAAGCTCCGGAGATAACTCAAGCTGGAATAGCCGGTCCCGAAATCGTCAAGGGCAATACGGATGCCTAGAGAACGTAGCTTATGCAGTGTTGCCAAGGTCGTGTCTCCTACTTCGAGCAGGACCGTCTCAGTTATTTCTAGCTCCAGCCGTTCACGTGAAAGGCCGCCTGCCAACGCGCCGAGTACTCATTCCAAGAGTCCTCTTCTTTTGAACTGAACCGGCGAGAGGTTTACTGCCACCTTGATTGGAGTAGGCCAATGAGCGGATTCCGCACATGCTTGTCGCAGCACCCAGTCGCCTATTTGGACAATAAGACCTGTCTCCTCCGCCAGAGGGATGAACTCATCGGGGGGGACCATGCCGCGGGTGGGATGGTGCCAACGCAGAAGCGCCTCAAAACCGCATATCCGACCGGCGACGATGTTGAACAGCGGCTGGTAATAGACCTCTAACTCACCGGCCTTGAGCGCCCCACGCAGATCCTTCTCCAGCAGACGCCGCGCCTGAAGGCGAATGTCCATTTCCTGTTCGAAGAATGAGAACGTCCCCCTGCCTTGCGATTTGGCGCGGTAGAGAGCCATGTCCGCATTCTTCAGCAACTGGTCAACGTCTTTACCATCAGCTGGCGCAATGGTCACTCCCATGCTAGCGCCAATGACAATATGGTGGCCATTTATGACGTACGGCGCTTCGATGTCATGAATCAGGCGTTGGGCCAGGTCACTTGACGCTTCCGGCCGGTCGATATTCATTTGAATGATAGCGAACTCATCGCCGCCTAGGCGGGCCACCAGATCTCCTTCATCGAGCCCTGCCTGAAGACGCCTGGCCACTTCTATAAGAAGCGCATCGCCAATTGGGTGACCCAATGTGTCGTTAACGTCCTTGAAGCGGTCGAGATCGATGCTGTGGACCGCGAGGCTGCCACCTTTGGCAACGCTGACCATGGCGATTTCTAGTCGGGCATGGAAGAGCGTGCGATTGGGCAAATCGGTAAGCAAATCGTGACTTGCAAGATAGGCAATGCGCGCCTCTGCCTGTCGCCGCGCAGTAATATCCTCATGGGTAGCGACCCATCCTCCCCCTGGAAGAGGATCGAAAACAATCTCGATAGTACGGCCATCCTCTTGTTCGACAATGTCGATTTGATGCCGATTCTGACCCACCATGTCCAGGCGCTCGCCAAAATAACTTTCCGAGTTCTTGTTATAGCTGCCAGTTTGCACCCGGTAGGCAAGGATATCCGTCAGCAATGTACCTGGCCTGGCAAGTTCCTCATTCAGTTGATAGAGATCGATAAAATTGCGGTTACAAGTAACCAACCGCTTGTTTACGTCGAACATGCACAGTCCTTGAGACATGTTGTTCAGCGCAGTTTCACTGATTAGAAACTGATTGTTGAGCTCAGCGTCACGGATGGTAAGCTTTGAATTGAGATCTACGATATCGGTCCGCTGATGCTCCAAGGCTTCCGCCGTGCTGTTTAATACCGTCATAAGACCGCCGATCTCCCCGCGGGGAAATGGTGGCTTAATCCGGGCGCTCAAATCGCCGCTACCAAGCTTTTCTACCATCATCACGATGCTCAATGTGGGCTTTCGAATGCCTAAATCTGCGAGCCACCAGATGCCTGCAAACAATACAAGAGAGAAGGCCAGCAAAAGCGCGAGATTTGATAAAAGCGATGGTTTGCGTCATGCAGCAAGTTGTCCCGCATTGTACCGACCATAACGTGCAGTCCGGCCGCGGTAACTTCAGGAATTCCCGCGAATGCCCACACCTGTTGGCTTCCGTCAAGCCCGGGCACTTCATTAACCCCGCCACTGGGATTCGCTTCCGAAACTTGGAACAAGTCGGAATCTGAAATGGATTGACCGATATTGCCCTTCCATCTTTCAGCCGGCTGTCCAACGAGAACTTTGCCTTTGTTATCAGTGAGCACAATCTCAAACATCGCCTCCGGGTTTTCGCTCATGTATTGCTTAACTAGATTGTTCAAATTAAGAGATGCAAGAAGCACAAATTTGACAGAGCCCAAAATCTCCTCGGACGGGATATGCAATCTGGAGAACGGGTGTTCCCGTTAGCTTCCCAAAGACCGGCTCCAGCGTTACGCCTTTGGTAGACAGCAGCGCCCGTCTGAAATAACCACGGTCACGGAGATCAAGTGTGCGTCCGGATAGCAGCAAATCGCAAAATAACTGACCTTCTGGGGTAATCGTCAGTATGCCGGTATATTGTGGATAGGCCTCTCGGACATTCGACAGAAAGGACGAGCAGGCCATTTTATCATTTGTGTCGAGGTCCTTAGCGCGCGCCAGCCCATAGTGCAGTTGAGTGGTACCCTGTATGCTGCTAGCAATCCTGACAGCGAGGCTGTTTGA
>CAVZAJ010000020.1:0-66522 GCA_963773295.1 uncultured Alphaproteobacteria bacterium | reverse complement strand
ATCTGGGATCCCATTTCCAAACGCCCTTCACTGCAAGCCTCGGAATGGCCGGCCTATGGGCGCAAGCTGACGCAGCTTGCCGAACGCATGGCGGATTTCGGGGTGCGCATGGCCTTCCACCACCACATGGGAACCATTGTCGAAACGGATGCCGAAGTCGGCCTGCTGATGCAGCATACGGGCGAAGCCGTCGGGCTTCTCTATGACACCGGGCATTCGACCTTCTCCGGCGGCGATCCGCTGCAACTGATCAAGGCCAATGTGAAGCGCGTGGTGCATGTGCATTGCAAGGACGTGCGGAAGTCGATGCTTGAAAAAGCCCGCGGCCAGGACATGAGCTTCATGGCCGCGGTGCTCGAAGGCATTTTCACCGTGCCGGGCGATGGCTTCACGGATTATCCGTCAATCCTGCGGGTTCTGGCGGAGGCAAATTATTCCGGCTGGCTTGTGGTCGAAGCCGAACAGGATCCACGAAAGGCCCACCCCCTCACCTACGCCACGATGGGTTTCAAGAACCTGTCGCAATTGGCCACGGAGGCGGGCTTTACAGTTGAAAAATAATTGGGGCGGATTTCCGCCCGCAGAAGGAACCAGTGCGAAAGCGTAACCTAGAAACTTAAAATGCAACTGGTCCGGTGGCCGCGATCACGGCCGGCGGAGATATTTAACAGGAGGAAACATGTTCTCGCTTGCGAAAATAATGAAACCCGTGCTCGGCCTTCTGGCTGGGCTGACGATGCTGTCGGCGGCCGCCGGACTTGCTGCCGCCGATGAAACCCGCGTGGTGTTCGTGACCCATGGCCAAAGCGGCGATCCCTATTGGTCGGTAGTCAAGAACGGCATGGACGATGCCGCCAAGACGCTCGGCGTGAAAGCCGAATATCTGGCGCCGGAAACCTTCGACATGGCCAAGATGGCCCAGATGATCGACGCGGCGGTTGCCTCGAAGCCCGATGGCCTCGTGGTTTCCATTGCCGATCCGGCGGCCCTCAGCGAGCCGGTGAAAAACGCCGTTGCCGCAGGCATCCCGGTTATCGTGATTGATTCCGGCGGCGGCAAGCTCACCAAGGAGCTTGGCGGCCTGCTCTATCTCGGGCAGAGCGAATACGAGGCCGGCGTGATGGCCGGCGAGCGCATCAAGAAGCTCAATGTCACCAAGGCCGTATGCGCCAACCACGAAGTCGGCAACGTCAGCCTTGATGACCGCTGTGCCGGCTTCGCCAAGGGACTGGGCGTCGACGTGCCGGTTCTCAACGGGGTGATGGACCCGACGGAGATGAAGAACCGCCTTATCGCCTATCTCAAGACGAACCCGGATACGCAGTTCGTTTTGACTGTCGGCATCGGCGGGGCTGAGCCGGGCCTGGTTGCCCTTGAAGAGCTTGGCCTCACCGGCAAAGTGAAGATCGGCACCTTCGACCTTTCACCAACCATCCTGCAGGCGACCGCCGACGGCAAAATGGAGTGGGGCATCGACGCCCAGCAATATGCGATGGGCTACATCCCGGTCGTCATGTTCGACCTGTGGAAGAAGTACAAGATCGCGCCGATCGCCGACTATCCCACGGGGCCGGGCTTTGTGACCAAGGACACGGCTGCCTCGGTCATCGATCTGGCCAAACAGGGCAAACGCTGACCGTTTCATGGCGGCTGGCCTTGGGCCGGCCGCCATGGCAATGTTTGCTCGGAGGACAACATGAGCCTTGAGGTGAAGGACGAACGGGTCCGCGCTGTGCCGTTGCTTGGCCGCTTGCTCAGCCGGCCCGAGCTTGGGGCGATTGCCGGGACGGTTCTCATTTTCGTGTTCTTCGGGATCACGGCGGGCGACAGCGGCCTGTTCAGCGCCAAAGGCATCGTCAATTTCCTGGAAGTCTCGGCCCAGCTCGGCATTCTGGCGGCAGCCGTTGCCCTGCTGATGATCGCGGGTGAATTCGATCTCTCCATCGGTTCGATGATTGGATTTGCCGGTATCATCATCGCCATTCCGCCCATCATGTGGGACTGGCCCGTATGGGCTTCGGTGTTGCTGGCCTTCGCCAGCTGCGCTTTCGTGGGTTACCTGAACGGCCTTATTGTCGTGCACACGGGGCTTCCCTCCTTCATCGTGACGCTGGGCAGCCTGTTCATGCTGCGCGGCCTCACCCTTGGGGTGACGCGCGGGATTACGGGACGCACCCAGGCCTCGGGCCTGCATGAATATTCCGCCGGGGACTGGATTACCCCCTTCTTTGCCGGGCAAGTCTTCAAGACGCCCATTGGCTGGCTGGCGGAGCTTGGAGTGATCGGCAAGCGCGCCGATGGCTTGCCGGCAATCAGCGGCATTCCGGTGTCGATTGTCTGGTGGATCGGGTTGACGCTGTTCTTCACCTGGCTGCTGATGCGCACCCGGTTCGGCAACTGGATATTTGCCTCGGGCGGGGAAGCCAATGCGGCGCGCAACATGGGGGTTCCGGTGGCCCGCACCAAGATCACGCTGTTCATCATGACAGCGCTTGCCGCCGCCCTCTTTGCGACCATCCAGGTTCTGGTGACCGGCTCCGCCGATACGCTGCGCGGCAATTTGAAGGAATTCGAGGCGATCATCGCGGTGGTCATCGGCGGCACCCTGCTCACCGGCGGCTATGGCTCGGCCATCGGGGCCATGTTCGGGGCGCTTATTTTTGGCGTGGTGCAGATGGGTATTTTCTACACCGGCATTGACACGGACTGGTTCAAGCTTTTCATGGGCGCCATGATGGTGATCGCGGTGCTGTTCAACAGCTATGTGCGCGCCCGCGCCATGCGGAGCCGGTGATGGATACGCCCCTCGTTGAGCTCAAATCGGTCAGCAAGTATTTCGGTTCGGTCATCGCGCTGAAGGACGTGTCCTTCGATGTGCGCCCCGGCGAAGTCCATTGCCTTCTCGGCGACAATGGCGCTGGCAAGTCGACCCTCATCAAGGTCCTTTCCGGGGTTCACAGCCCCGATGAGGGCGAGATTTTGGTGGGTGGCGCACTGACAAGATTTAATTCGCCGAAGGACACGCTCGACAAGGGGATTGCCACGGTTTATCAGGATTTGGCGCTGGTGCCGCTGATGAGCGTGGCGCGGAATTTCTTTCTGGGCCGCGAACCTTTGAAGAAAACCTGGTTCCTGAACCAGTTCGATGTCGACTATGCCAACCGCACGGCCTATCAGCAGCTCTCGGACATGGGCATTCAGCTGCGCAATCCCGAGCAGCCGGTGGGAACCCTTTCGGGCGGCGAGCGGCAGTGCCTGGCCATCGCGCGGGCCATCCATTTCGGCGCAAAGGTTTTGATCCTCGATGAGCCGACGTCGGCGCTGGGCGTCCACCAGGCTTCCGTCGTGCTGAAGCTAATCGTGCAGTCCAAGGCGCGGGGCATTGGCGTCATTTTCATTTCGCACAATGTGCACCATGCCTATGTGGTGGGCGACCGCTTTACGCTGCTCAAGCGCGGCAAGAGCGCCGGCACCTACCAGAAGAACGAGATCAGCCGCGACCAGCTTCTCAACCTGATGGCGGGCGGCAAGGAACTGGTCGATCTCGAACAGGAAATCATCAAACTCAGCAACGGGAAACGCCAGTAATGGAACGCATCGGCATCGGCCTGGTCGGCACCGGCTTCATGGGCAAATGCCACGCCATGGCCTTTGGGGCGGTGAAGGCCGTGTTCGGCGACGTTCCGCAGATTGACCGGGTGGCGCTCTCCGATGTGGATGCCGCGCACGCCGGATTAAAGGCTTCGGAGTTTGGATTTGCCCGGGCCACAACAAACTGGCGTGACCTGCTCGCAGACCCGGCCATTCACCTCATCTCGATCACCTCGCCAAACGGCATGCACCGCGAAATGACAATCGCGGCCCTTGAAGCGGGCAAGCATGTGTGGTGTGAAAAGCCCATGGCGCTGACCCTTGTGGACGCGGAAGCGATGACGGCGGCCGCAACGAAAGCCAAGGGGCAAGTTACCGCGCTTGGCTATGCCTATTTGCGCAATCCGGCGGTGCAATATGCCAAGCAGCTTATTGGCGAAGGCGCCATCGGCGAAGTGTTTGATTTTCGCGGCAGCGTTGACGAAGACTATATGGCCGATCCGGCGCTGCCGTGGTCATGGCGGCTGACCCGCAAGGACGCAGGGCTTGGAACACTGGGCGATTTGACCTGCCATCTGGTTTCAATGGCCCATGAGCTCATGGGGGAAATCGCCAGCCTCTGCGCCATGGCCGACGTGGTTCACGATAAACGGCCTGTGGCAGGAGAATCCGGCAAGCTGGCGAATGTCGAAAACGATGACATCGCCCATGCGGTGGTGCGCTTTCGCAGCGGCGCACGAGGCGTCCTCAGTTCAAGCCGCATTGCCCACGGCCGCAAGAATGGGCTTAGAATCGAAGTGCACGGCTCGAAGGGCATGCTGTGGCTCGACAATGAACGTATGAACGAACTGAACCTCTATGTGGCGGAAGGACCTGCCGCCGCCCGCGGCTTCCGCCGCATCCTGTCGTCGCCCGCCCACCCGGCCTATGGCAAGTTCTGCCCGGCGCCAGGACATGGCCTGGGATTCAATGAGCTGAAAGTCATCGAGCTGGCGGAAATCCTGCAGGCTATCCAGGGCGCGCCCGCGAACCAGATTGACTTCGCCCGGGGGCTCCGCATCGAAAAAGTCATTCACGGCTTTGCGCGGTCCTCATCGGCACGGGCCTGGGTGGATATTGCATGACCAGAAAGCAGCTCAGGCAGGTGCGCGCAAGGCGACGGCGGTCGCGTCGTCGGCGGGCTTGAACCGCAAATATTTCAGGCAAGCCGGGTCGGAAGCTTCCACGGCGCGGATGCTGTCCAATACGCTATCCACGCCGCCGGGGGCCAGCGATGCCGCCAGCAGGCCCTCTTCAGAATGCAGGGCATAGTAATCGACAGCCCGGTAGTAGCCGTCCGTGCAAAGCAGAATTTCCCGGGGCGTGCCAAGTTCGAAATATTCGGCAAACTCCAAGGCTGCCGGGCTTGCCTCCAGAATGCTGTAGCCGCCGGGCCTGTTGCGCATTTTGCGGCCTGCCAGCAGCGCGGGCCTGAATTCGGCGAGGAGCTCTTTGATATCGAGCATGCCCGCATCGCGGCGCTTCAGCGCTTCCGCCGACAACCAGTGGTCAAAGGCGTTGTTGGGCGAGGCCGCAGCGCTGACCGGCGCGCCGTCGCTGCCGCGCGCCAGCAGGCAGGAATCACCCAGGCGCAGCGCCCGCCATGCCCCGCCATAGCGTTTCAGCAAGATCAGGCAGGCCGCCGGAGGATCATAATCCGCAGCAAGTTCAAGGTCTTTCAGGGCGTCATTAAAGTCGGCTATCAACGCCTCAACGAGCCTGGCAAGAATTTCAGGCAGCGGAAGATCAAGGCTTGCAAGCGTCCGCACGTGATCATGGGCTTTGGCAACGAGCCAGGCCGCATCGCTTCGGCCGTCGAAAACATTACTGGCGTTTATGCCGGTGACGCCGTCGAAGACCCAGGCGGCGGAAACATCATCGGCACTGCCGAGGCATCCCCAGCCATCCTCGTTAATGGCGCCCGAGGCCTGCGTTACGGCGCCGGCAAGCTTCAAAGGGCCACCACCTGGCCGGTGCGCACGCTTTCATCGGCCGCCAGCACGATGCGGAGCGAGTTGATGGCATCCTCCACATGGCCGCTCATGTCGCGGTCATGGCGGATCGCGTCAAGGAACAACTCCTGTTCGCGGTTGCAAAGCTCCTGATGGCCGGGTTCATCGTCCATGCGGATGACTTCGTCGGGCGTGGCAAAGCTCCCCTTGGGAGTGAGGAGAGCATGATGCAGGCGCAGCGCACTGGTGCGCGTGTGGCTGTCGACGTCGGATGATGCGGTTTTCGACTCTTCCACGGCAATCGACACCGAGCCCTTGGGGCCGATCATGTCTTTCACGAAAAAGGCCGTTTCGCTCATCATGGGGCCCCAGCCTGCTTCGTACCACCCCACCGAACCGTCATCGAAGGCCACATGAAGATGGCCGTAATTGTACATGTGCTCATCGACTTCACTGGTGAGGCGCGCGCCCACCGCATGAACGCGAACGGGTTTGGCGCCCGTCACCTGGCACATAACGTCGACATAGTGCACGCCGCAATCGACGATGGGGCTGATGGAATTCATCAGATGCTTGTGCACCGCCCATTGCGCGCCGGAAGACTGCTGGTTGAGGTTCATCCGCATGACCAGCGGCTTGCCCAGGGTTTTCCCGACTTCAACAAACTTCACCCAGGAGGGATGAACCCGCAGAATATAGCCGATCACCAGTTTTTTGCCGGAGGCCTTGGCGAGCCTGGCAATCTCTTCGGCCTCGGCCACCGTATCGGCCAAGGGTTTTTCCATGAAGATGTGACAGCCTGCCTTCAAGGCCATCCTAGCATAGGCGGCGTGGGTATCAGGCCAGGTGTTGATGGATACGGCGTCGGGCTTTGTGGCGGCCAGCGCCCCGGCGTAATCCGAAAAAAGCGGCGCTCCGGGAAACTCCTTCTTGATATCGTCGCGCGTTTCAATGCCGCGGCTGCAGAGGCCCGCGATCTCGAACCCCTTGTTGGACTTGTAGGCGCGGGCGTGGCTCAGCCCCATATTGCCGAGGCCCACCACAAGCACTTTGATTTTCTTCATTTGCCGTCGATCCATGTTTGGCGAACCCGCAGATCATCACCCAAATGCACAAGGCTCGCAAGATAGCCGGATTTGATGCGGCCAAGCTCGTGATCGCGCCGGAGAAACGCCGCGGGATTAAGCGAAGCCATGCGCAAGGCATCCTCCAAGGCGACCCCAAGCCGCTCGACGCAATAGCGCACGGCTTCATCCATGGTCAGGTTGGAGCCGGCAAGGGTTCCATCATCCAGCACCAGCCTGCCATCCACGCGGCGAACGGCGCGTCCCTGCAGTTTGAAATTGTCCGGACCGCCGGCGGCAGCCGGCATGGCGTCGGTGATCAGCATGAAACGGCTCCGGGGCTTTGCGGCAAGGGCGACTTTGATGGCGGCGTCGTGGACGTGGTGGCCATCGGCGATCAATCCGCAGAAACTGTCCGGATCCGCCAGGGCGGCACCCACCATGCCGGGCTCGCGGCCATTCATCTGGCTCATGGCATTGAAGAGATGGGTGAAGGCCCGGGCTCCGGCGGCCAAGGCTTTTGCAACCTCAGAAAGGCTCGCTTCGGAATGCCCAAGGCTGACAAGCACCTCTTTCCCGGCCAGCGACTTGATCATGCCCGGCGGCACCCGATTGGGCGCGAGCGTCAGCATGACGCTGCCGCAATCGGCATTGGCGATCTGGTCCACGTCCGCCCCGCTCATCTCGCGGATGAAACGGAGCTCATGGGCCCCTTTGCGCTCCGGGTCGAGGAACGGGCCTTCGATATGGATGCCGAGGATGCCTGGAACTTTTTCCACGCGCGCCGCTTTCACGGCAGCAATTGCCTGCGCCAATATCTCCGGCGCGTCGGTGATGACCGTCGGCAGCATTCCCGTGGTTCCGTACTTGCGATGGGATTCAGCGATGCGGCGCACCGTATCGATGGTGGGATTGCCGTTGAGCAAGGCGCCGCCGCCGCCGTTCACCTGCACGTCGATGAAACCCGGCGCCAGGAGTCCGCCGTTCAAGGCGCGCCGCGCAATGCCGGAGGCGAGTTTTTCCTCAGGCACGACTTCAGCGATGCGGTCACCCTCAATGATAATCGCAAGGCCGCCGCGAATGTTCTCGCCATCGAAAACACGGGATCCGGTGAGGGCGAATGCCATCACACCGTCTCCGTCACTTTTTTAAGGAGCCGGGGTTTGTCAGGGTCGCGGCCACGGGCCACGGCGGTTGCCTCGACAAAACGATAGGCGGTCTGGATGATGGAGATGGGATCAAGCAGGGAATTGCCGGTGCGCGTGTAGGGAAGCCCGCCCTCCCCGGCCACCAGGACATGGGCTCCGGTCTGGCCGATCTTGCCGAGGGATTCGCGCGAGGATGGGCGCGCCTCATCGTCCGGCGAATAGGCAAGAACCGGAAAGCCTGCGCCGAGAAGCTCGAGGGGCCCGTGCATTACTTCGGCGATGGAATAGGCCTCGGCGTGAATGGCGCAGGTTTCCTTCAGCTTCAGCGCCGTTTCGGTGGCGATGGGCAGCGCCGGGCCACGCGCCAGAACGTAAAGCGACTCTGCGTCCTTTGCGAGGGCGACCGCTTCGGGCCAATCAATTTTAGCCGCCCTTGCCAGTTGCTCCGGCAGGGCATCGAGCGCGGCAAGCAGATCCTTGCGGTCCAGCCAACGGGCGACGATTGCCGCTCCGGCCGCCAATGAGACGATATAGGATTTCGTTGCCGCCACGCTCAGTTCGGGACCGGCATGAAGGGCCAGGCAAATGTCGGCGGCATGGGCGGCAGGCGAATCCTCCACGTTGACCAGGGCCACGGTCAAGGCCCCTGCCTTGCGGGCCGCATCCTGCAGCGCCACGATATCCGGGCTTTTTCCCGATTGGGAAACCGTCACACACAAACCGTTCTTCAGTTGCAGCTTGGCGCCATAGACCGAGACAACCGAGGCGCCCACCGAGGAGCACGGAACGCCCGCCAGGATTTCGGTGAGATACTTAAAATAGCCGGCGGCGCTGTCGGAACTTCCCCGTGCCGAAGTGATGATGACGGGCGGCGGCCTGAGCCTGAGCCGTGCGCCAATCTCCTTGAGCTGTTCATCGTTGCGCTGGAGAAAGCGGGCAACGGCTTCCGGCGCCTCGGCGGCTTCGCGCGCCATGTGACTCATGGCTTTGCTCCCGGCGAAATGGTGAGCTCGGCGACGAAATCATAGCTATCGCCGCGATAATGGGAGCGGGTGAACTCAATGATGCGGCCATCGGGCAGATAGGAAATGCGTTCGATGAACAGTGCCGGGCTGCCGTCCGGCAGATCGAGGAGCTTGGCTTCCTGCATCGTCAGCGCGGTTGCGTGCAGGCGCTGAAGCGCCCGCACCGGCCTGACACCGCGCGTTTCAAGAGCTTCATAGAGCGATCCCCTGACGCTTGCCGGATCAGGCAAGAAATGTTGCGGGATCACCGCCAGCTCAATGGCCATGGGAACGCCGTCGGCGCGGCGCAGGCGGTGGAAGCGCGAGACATGCTCGCCCGGAGAAATCGAAAGCTTGAGCGCCTCTTCCGGCGTCGGAAGCCCGGTGGAGCGGTCAAGCCAATCGGCATCGGTCTTGAGGCCGCGCAGCTGCATGTCCTGGGTGAAACTGGTGAGACGCGACAGGGGCTGTTCGATGCGCCGTGTGGGCCCGCTCACGTAAGTGCCGGAACCCCGGCGCTGCACGAGCAGGCCTTCGGCCACAAGATCGGTGAAGGCCTTGCGCACGGTGACGCGTGAAACATCAAGCAGCACCGCCACGTCGCGCTCGCCGGGAATGGCATCGCCTTCCTTGAGATCGCCGGACGCCACCGCATCCTGCACCAGTTTTTTCACGCGCAGATAGCGCGGGGCAGAGCTGTCGCGCTCAAAGCGGCTGCGCTGGAAGATGGTTTGGAAGGCGTTCATGCCCAGCTCACCGGCAGGCCCTGCGAACGGCGGGCCATCATGATGGCACCATCCAATGCATCAGCGCCGGGTGCGGCAAGCGCCTGCTTCACGTCGGCGTCGAGATAGGGCGGATAAACCTTCGACACGCCGCCGAGCAGGCAAAGCTTGCCGGCGCCGCGCGCCAGCAGGGCGCGGCCCAAGCTGGAAATGGCGGCGGCCCCTTCAATCACAATGGTCATGCCAACCACATCGCCCCTGGCGGCACATTCAAAAACCAGGGGCGCCATCTCGGCATAATCCTTGGGCGTTGCCTGCTCCGACCAGCGGGAAACATCGAACCGGTTGCGGCCAACCCGCGACAATACTTCCTCGATCAATGGCGTGGGCTGCAGCAAGCCATCAATGGCAAGAGCGGCGCGGCGCACCGCATGATGGCCGAGCCAGGCGCCGGAGCCATGATCGCCAAGGGCAAATCCCCAGCCGCCCACCATGTGGCGCGCGCCCTTGATGGAGGCAAAGCCGATGGAGCCGGTGCCCGCAATTACAATGCCGCCGTCGCTTCCGGCAAAAGCGCCGACCCAGGCCGCGTAGGCATCATTGTCGGCGATCACCGAAGCGAACGGCAATTTGGCTTCGGCAATCCGCTCTGCCCCAACGGAGGTCACGATGCCGGCAAGGCCCAGCCCGGCATGCAGATCGCCTGCCTTTAATTGCGCCTTGGCTGCGGCGTCTGCAGCAGTTGCAACAATGTTGGCCAGCGCCCCATCAAAATCCTGGTAGATATTGGAGGAGCCGCCCATGGCTTCACCCAGCATATGCCCCGCGGCGTCGCGAATGCGGGCCCGGCAGCGGCTGCCGCCGCCATCAATGCCAAGAAAATACGCCATCGGCTGGTTCATGGCCCTACAATACCAAAACAATACCAAATGTGAAGAGTTTTGTTAATAAATATCAAAATTTCAACAAATTCCACAACTATTCTATGGTTAATACTTTCTACTAGACAAGTGGTATTTATTTGGTATTGTCGCATTTATGGGAGCATCCATGCGAAAAACCGAGACCAATTTGCCGGAATCGACGGGTATCGACACCTGGAGCGATGCCGAGATTCTGGCGGCATTTGCCGGAGGACAGGAGCGGGCCATTGCCGCCGTCAGGGCCGCCATTCCGCAAATTTCGAAAGCGGCCAACGCCATTGCCGCCTGTTTGGCCGATGGCGGGCACCTCTTTTATGCCGGAGCCGGAACCTCAATCCGCATTGGCGTGCAGGATGGTTCGGAACTGCCGGCAACCTTCGGCATGGATGAAGGCAAGATCGACTACCTCATTGCCGGCGGCCGCGCCGCCATGTTCGAAACGCTTGCTGACGCAGAAGATGACGCCAGCGAAGGCGACCGTGCTGCTTCGGCCTGCAAGGCCGGCGACGCGCTGATTGCCATCGCCGCGTCCGGCTCAACAGCGTACACGATCGCTGCCGCCAAGCGCGCCAGGGAAGCCGGCGCGAAAGTCATTGGCGTCGTCAACAACCCGCACTCCGCCCTGGCGGCTGCGGCGGACATCGAAATACTTCTCGATTCCGGGCCCGAGGTCATCACCGGGTCTACCCGCATGGGCGCCGGCACGGCGCAAAAGGCCGCCCTCAATTTCCTGTCCACGCTTGTCCATATCAAGCTGGGGGCCGTCCACGACGGCATGATGGTCAATGTGCGGGCCGACAATCGCAAGCTCAAGGCCCGCGCCGCCGGCATTGTCTCGCACATTGCCGGGGTCAGCGAGAAGGACGCCGCCGCAGCCCTCGAACTCACCAGAGGCGAAGTTAAACCCGCGGTCCTGATCAGCGCCGGGGCCGTATCGCCCGACGCTGCACAGCGCCTGCTCCTTGAAAGCGACGGCAATCTACGGCTGGCCCTTTCACGGCTTTCCGCACCACGCTAAGTTTTGAAGTAACGTCAAATAGAGGAAAGGGAGAAACCCATGTTAAGGACTGGACTGAAGACCATGCTGCTCGCGGCTGTTGCCATGACGGCATTCGTTGGCGCCGCAGCGGCGGGAAAACTTACCATCGAGAGCTGGCGCAACGACGACGCCACCATCTGGAAGGAAAAAATCATTCCTGCCTTCCAGGCAAAGCACCCCGACATCACGGTGGAATTCACGCCCACCGCGCCCAAGGAATATAATGCGGCGCTGAATGCCCGCCTTGAAGGCGGCACCGCCGGCGACATCATCACCTGCCGCCCCTTCGATGCCTCGCTCGAGCTCTTCAACAAGGGCCATCTCGCAAGCCTGAACGACCTGCCAAGCATGGCGGGCTTTTCGGATGTGGCCAAGAGCGCCTGGACGACCGATGATGGCAAGACCACTTTCTGCGTGCCGATGGCCTCGGTTATTCACGGCTTTATCTACAACAAGGACATTTTCGCCGAACTGAAGCTCACCGAGCCCAAAACCGAAGAAGAATTCCTGGCGGTTCTCGAGACAATCAAGAAAGACGGCAAATATGTTCCGCTGGTCCTGGGCACCAACGACCAGTGGGATGCCGCCACCATGGGTTTCCAGAACATCGGGCCCAACTACTGGAAAGGCGAGGAAGGCCGCAAGAAGCTGATCGACGGCACGGGCAAGCTCACCGATCCGGAATATGTGAACACCTTCGCGGCACTCGCCAAGTGGGCGCCTTACATGGGTGACGGCTACAAGGCGCAGACCTATCCCGACAGCCAGAACCTTTTCGGCCTCGGCAAGGGCGCCATCTACGCAGCCGGATCCTGGGACATTTCCACCTTCCGCGGCCAGAACGTGCCGATGGGCGCCTTCAAGGCCCCGCCGCCAGCCGGTTCAGCCGACTGCTATATTTCAGACCACACGGATATCGGCATCGGCATGAATGCAAAGTCGGCCAACGCCGCCGATGCCAAGGTTTTCCTTGACTGGATCGGCTCGGATGAATTCGCCAACATCTTCGCGAACTCGCTGCCGGGCTTCTTCCCGCTGTCAAGCGCCAAGGTCACACTTTCCGATGACGTGGCGCAGACCTTCGTCAGCTGGCGCGGCGAGTGCAAGCCGACCATCCGCAACTCGTACCAGATCCTGTCGCGCGGCACGCCGAACCTGGAAAACGAGATGTGGAACGTTTCGGCCCAGGTGCTCAACGGCACCATGACGCCGGAAGCCGCCGGGGCCCAGCTCGAAGACGGGTTGAAAAAATGGTACGCACCGCACCAGAAGTGACGTAAAGAAATTGGGGCCGCCGACAATCCGTCGGCGGCCCCTTTCCATCAGGCGGGGGAACATGGCGGACGCAAAGGCAGGAGCTGGCAACGCTATCGTTGGCATGGGCCGCGGATCCTACGCCATGCTGCTGGTGTTTTTCCTGGGCCCCGCTGTCGTCATTTACACGGTCTTCTCGATCTATCCCCTCTTCGCCACAATCTTCAATTCATTCTATTTGCGCCAGCCGGATGGCGCCTACATCTTCAATGGCCTCGGCAATTTCCACACGCTGCTCACCGACACAACCTGGTCGGTGCCGTTCTGGAACGCCTTTCGCAACAACTGCTATTTCTTTCTCATCCATATGCTGGTGCAAAATCCCATCGGCCTGGCGCTGGCTGCCATGCTGAGCCTGCCGCGGCTGCGCCTGCGCGCCACCTACCGCACCCTGATCTTCATGCCCACGATGCTGTCGGTGGTGATCATCGGCTTCACCTGGCAGTTGATCCTGTCGCCGCTCTGGGGCATTTCCAAAATGTTTCTGAATGCCCTCGGGCTGGGATTTCTCTTCGCCCCGTGGCTTGGCCAGGAATCCACCGCGCTCATTACCATCTCGCTGATTTCGGTCTGGCAGTTCGTGGGCATCCCGATGATCCTGATCTACACCGCCCTGCTGGCAATCCCCGAGGAGCTCATCGATGCGGCAACCGTCGATGGCCTCAACCAGTTCCAGGCCTTCGTGTGGGTCAAGCTCCCGCTTATCCTGCCCACTATCGGGCTCGTGTCGGTTCTCACCTTCGTCAACAACTTCAATGCTTTCGACCTGATCTATGCGATGAAAGGGGCGCTGGCCGGGCCCAATTTCTCCGCCGACATCATGGGCACCCTGTTCTACCGCACCTTTTTCGGCAACCAGCTGCAGCTTGGCGACCTTTCCATGGGGTCAACCATCGCCACCATGATGTTCCTCATCATTCTCGTCGGCGTGATGTGCTATCTTTTCCTCATCCAGCGCCGCATGCAGCGCTATTCCTTCTGAGGCCGTGATGCGGAAGCCAGCCAGCGCCATCGCAGTTCACGGCATCCTGATCCTCTATACGGCCCTGGCCCTGTTCCCGATCGTTCTGGTCATTATGAACTCGTTCAAGGCGCGCAAGGCGATATTTGGCGCGCCGCTCGCATTGCCGACCCCTTCGACCTTTTCGCTCATCGGCTATGACAAGGTTTTCGGCGACAGCGCCATCGCCAGCTACTATCTCAACTCCATAACGGTCACCGGCGGCACGATTTTCTTCACGCTGTTGTTCGGCGCCATGGCGGCATGGGCGTTGACCGAATACAAGTTCCGCTGGAATACGATGCTCGCCCTCTTCCTCGCGGTCGGCATCATGGTTCCGATACGGCTGGGTTCGGTCGCCATCATCCAGCTCATCGTGGAGCTGAACCTGATCAATACCCTGACGGCCCTCATTCTGGTCTACACCGCGCAGAACCTGCCGCTGTCGATTTTCATCCTTTCCGAATTCATCGCGCAGATCCCGAAAGACCTGCGCGAAGCCGGGCGCTGCGACGGCCTCAGCGAATACAGCATCTTTTTCTACATCGTGCTGCCCCTGATCAGGCCGGCCATGGCGACGGTTGCGGTGTTCACGATGATTCCCGTATGGAACGACCTGTGGTTTCCGCTGCTTTTGGCGCCAACCGGCGGCAAGCAGACGATTACGCTGGGAATCCAGCAGTTCCTTGGCCAGTACATCACCGACTGGAACGCCGTTCTTTCCGCGTTGTCCACGGCGATCATTCCGGTCCTCATCCTCTATGTCATCTTTTCGCGTCAATTGATCCGGGGCCTCACCTCGGGCGCTGTCAAGTGAGGGCCGCATGTCGGAAGTGAAAATCGAAAAGCTCTGCAAGTCCTATGGCCCCGTCGAGGTGCTGAAGGACATTGACCTCACGGTCGAGGACGGCTCCTTCGTGGTGCTTGTCGGGCCATCGGGTTGCGGCAAGTCCACCCTGCTGCGCTCCATCGCGGGGCTTGAACCGGTCAATTCCGGGAACATGACCATTGGCGGCAGGCAGGTGAACGATCTGCCTCCGGCGCAGCGCGAGATCGCCATGGTGTTCCAGTCCTATGCGCTGTATCCGCACATGGATGTCTACAACAACATGGCCTTTGGGCTGAAATTCGCCAAGACGCCCAAGGCGGAAATCGATGCGCGGGTCACCGAAGCGGCGCGCATCCTGCAGCTCGAACCCCTGCTCAAGCGCCGGCCGCGCGAGCTTTCCGGCGGCCAGCGCCAGCGTGTCGCCATTGGCCGCGCCATCGTGCGCAAGCCGCAAGTGTTCCTGTTCGACGAGCCCCTGTCGAACCTCGATGCGGCACTGCGCATCAACACCCGGGTCGAGATCGCCAAGCTGCACAAGATGCTGAAGGCCACCATTGTTTATGTCACCCATGACCAGGTGGAAGCCATGACGCTGGCCGACAAGATCGTGGTGATGAACAAGGGGCGGGTCGAACAGGCCGGCAAGCCGCTGGACCTCTATTACAAGCCCGACAACCTGTTTGTGGCCGGTTTCATCGGCTCGCCGGCGATGAACTTCCTGCCGGCACAGGTAAAAAAAGGCGGCGCCCTCGCCTTGCCCGACGGACAGGAACTGAAGGCGGCATTCCCCTCCTCATGCAAAACGGGCGACAGGGTGACCCTCGGCTTCAGGCCGGAGCACATGCGGCTCGGCGGAAGGGGAAAATTCGGACTCACAGGGACGGTCGATATCGTGGAACGGCTGGGCGAGTCGGGTTTTGCCCATGTCCGGCTGCCGTCCGGCCACACCGTGGTGGCCGAAGTGCGCGGCGATCCTCGCACCAGTTCCGGCCAGACAGCCAAACTGACCTTTGAGGCCGAAAATCTCCACATCTTCAATGCGGAAGGCCGGCGCCTGAACCTTGCTTGAAGCCGGTTTACTTGGTAAGCGAAATTGATGAAAAACTTGCGCTGGGGCCTTGTGGGAGCATCCACGATAGGCCGCGAATGGGTGATCAACGCGATCCGCCAGAGCGGCGGCGAAATTGCCAGCGTGTTCAGCACGGATGCGCAGCGGGGCGCTGCCTATGCCGGTGAGTTCGGGATTCCGAAGTCCACGACAAGCCTTGACGAGCTTCTGAACTCCCCGGTTGAGGCCGTCTATATCGCCACCACCAATGATCTGCACCACGGCCAGTGCATCGCCGCGGCCCGGGCGGGAAAGCATGTTCTCTGCGAGAAGCCGCTTGCGACTAATCTGGCGGACGCGTCGAACATGGTGAAGGCCTGCAAGGCCGCCAAGGTCGTGCTCGCCACCAACCATCATTTGCGCGGCGCCGCGACCCACCGCGCCATGCGCGAGGCCATCAAATCCGGAAAGATCGGCAAGCCGCTTGCCATACGGGTGGTCCATGCGGGCTATCTGCCGGTTCACCTGCAGGGCTGGCGACTGTCCAATCCCAAGGCGGGTGCCGGAGCCATCCTTGACCTAACGGTCCACGACGCTGATCTCATGCGTTTCATCATCGACGACGATGCGGCAAGCGTTTCGGCAATGGTGCAGAACAGCGGCATGGCAGCCGCGGGCGTGGAAGACGCGGCGATGGGCGTGATTTCCTTCCGCTCCGGGATACTCGGCCAGTTCCACGACGGGTTCACGACAAAATATGTGCAGACGTCGGTTGAAGTCCATGGCGATAGCGGTTCGCTGGTGGCCACCAACTGCATGACCCAATCACCCATTGGTGACGTCTTGCTGCGGACAGCAGGCGGCGAAACCAAGCTCGCGCTCCAGCATGAAAATCTTTATGTCCGGACGATCGCGGCGTTCATCTCCGCCATTTCTGGCGATGGCAGGCCGCTTGCGACGGGCGAGGATGGCGTGGCATCCCTTGCCATCGCGCTCGCCGCGCTTGAATCGGCGCGCAGCAAAGCAGCCGTGAATATTCCTGGCTGAACCGGCCCCGGTGCTCAAACCGAGGCTTTGGGCGAACCGATCGGGTCTTTGGCAGTAAGCCGCGATTGCAGGATGACGACGACCAGCAGGAACAGGCCGCGGATGACCGACTGCCAGTAGGCGGAGAGCGAAATCCAGCCCATGCCGTTTTCAAAGTTCAGGATGGTGAAAATCACACCGAGAAGAAGCGCGCCCGCCAGGGTGCCGGCGACCGAGCCTTTGCCGCCGGAGAGCAAGGTGCCGCCGACGACGACGGAGGCGATGGCAAACAGTTCCCAGCCAATGCCCTCAATCGGCTGGCCGGCCCCGAACTGGGAGGCAAGAATGACGCCGGCCAATCCCGCCAGGGCGCCCGAAATCACGTAAACGGAAAATATGGTGCGGTTCACCGGCAGCCCCATCAGGCGCGAGGCTTCCGTGCCGCCGCCCACCGCCAGCACATGGCGGCCAAAAGCCGTGTGGTTGATCACCACCCCGCCGACGATATAGGCGAGAATGGCAATCCAGGCCGGGGTAGGAAAACTGAGAATGAAGCCGAGGAGCGAGCCGAAGAAACCCACGCCATCCGCGTCAACCCATTCGGGCCGCATGAAGCTCAGCAAATCGCCCTGCCCGAGATTGGTGAAATAGGTGTCATAGGAGACCGAGACGGACTGGTTCCCGGCCAGGAGCAAGCCGGTTCCGGAGGCGGCCAGCATGGTGGCCAGCGTGGCGATGAACGGCAAAATCTTCAGCCTGGTGATCAGGATGCCGTTGATCAGCCCGGCGAGGATGCCGGCGGCGACCCCTCCCGCAAGGCCCTGGAAAAGCCCGTAGGAGCTGAGGAACGCCGAAACGACGCTGCACATGGCGGCAACGCTTCCCACCGACAGGTCGATGCCGCCGGTCATGATGACAAAGCACATGCCGAGGGCAACCAGGGCAAACATCGCATTGTAGCGCAGAACCGACTGCACATTGTAAACGCCCAGGAAGCCATCATAGCGCAGGGCGGCAATCGAAACGAGAATGACAAGGACCAGGATGACGGCAAGACTCGGGGTGATGCGGAAATTTTTCATCAGGCATGCTCCTGGCGCTGCAGCCAAACGGCAAGAATGATCAGCCCGGCCTTGACCACCAGGGCGGCGGCATCCGGCACGCCGTTGGCCAGCAGCGTGTAGCGCACCAGCTGGATAATCAGGGCGCCTAAGAGGGTGCCCAGAATGGTGGCCCTGCCGCCGGTCAACAGCGTGCCACCGACGGCCACCGCCGCGATGGCGTCAAGCTCCATGCCCAGGCCGATCAGGTTGGCGTCGGCGGCGGAATTCATGGCAATGACGATGAGCCCGGCAATGGCGCTGCAAAATCCCGATACCGCATAGACAATGAGCTTCACCCGTTTGACCGGCACGCCGGAAAGCCGGGCGGCCTCCTCATTGCCGCCGACGGCCAGCACCTGGCGCCCGAACACGGTCCGCCGCAGGACGAAGGCGGCAATGATCACCACCACGACCATGATCCAGACCTGGAACGGCACACCGAGAACCCGGCCGATCGCGATAGCCTGGAACTCCGGCACCTTGAAGACCTGCAGGTCGCCGTTGGTGGAGACTTGGGCGATGCCGCGCCCGGCGATGAACAGAACCAGGGTGGCAATGATCGGCTGAATGGAAAACCGGTTGATCAGCCAGCCGTTGAAGAGGCCAAAAAAGCTGGCGATAATGATGGGAATGATAATTCCCAGGGCGATCCCGACATAGATATTGGGAACCGGAAACAGTTCGCCGGTAAAAAACATCGGCGACATGGCGCCGGCAATGGCCATCAGGGCGCCCACGGAAAGATCGATGCCGCCGGTCGCAATGACCAAGGTCATGCCGACGCCGACAATCACGATGGTGCAGACCTGGGTCAGATTGACGGAAAGCGTCTGCATGGTGGCAAAATGGGGGGTCACCGCGAAATTGAACAGAATGAGCAGGACCAGGGCGATGAACACCCCGTAGCGGCGCAGCAGCGGCGAATAATCAGCCATGCGGCGCCTCAATGAATTCGGCGTCTTTCGATGCGCCATGCGCCATGGCGCGCATGACGGCCTGCTCGGATATTCCGGAATGCTCGAGTTCCGCCACAATCTGCCCGTCGCGAAGCACAAACACCCGGTCGGCGCCTTCGACGATTTCCTCGAGCTCGGAAGAGATCATCAATACGCCCAGGCCCTTGTCGGCGAACTGCTGGATCAGGCTTTGAATCTCGCCCTTGGCGCCCACATCGATGCCGCGCGTCGGCTCATCCAGAATGAGAAGCTTGGGGTCCATGCAGAGCCAGCGCGCCAGCAGGACTTTCTGCTGGTTGCCGCCGGAAAGCTCGCGGATTTTCTGGCCCGGGCCGGAGCATTTGATGCCAACATCCTTGATGAAACGCAGCACGATCTTGCGCTGCTGGGCCTCGTCAATCATTCCCATTTTGGTCAAGGTCGGCAGCAGGGCGAGGGTCAGATTGTCGGCAACCGACATGTCCGGGACGATGCCCTGGACCTTGCGGTCCTCAGAGCAGTATCCCAGGCCCGCGGCGATGGCGTCAGCCGGACTTTTAAATTGCGTGTCCTTTCCGTCAAACCGGACTTCCCCCTTTGACTTGGGATCGGCGGCAAAGATGGCGCGGGCGGTTTCGGTGCGCCCCGAACCCAGCAGGCCGGCCAGGCCCACGATCTCGCCCTTGCGGACATCGAAGCTTGCGTCGGTAACCCGGCGGCCCACGGCCACCGACTTTGCAATCAGCAGCTCCGCGCCAATGGCCTTTTCTGCTTCGCTGAAGGCGGTGGCGCCGCTGGCGCGCACGTCGGCCAGATCCCGCCCCAGCATGGCGGCGACGAGCTGCAGTTTCGACATGTCGGCCATTTTTGAAACCGCGACGGTACGGCCGTCACGCATGACGGTCACCCGGTCGCATACGGCGTAGAGCTCATCAAGCTTGTGGCTCACAAACACCACGGCCACGCCTTCGCTCCTGAGCTGGCGAATGGTGTTCAACAGCACCGCGACTTCCGCTTCATCCAGCGATGACGTCGGTTCGTCCATGATCACAAGCTTGGCGTCGAACGACACGGCGCGGGCGATGGCGACCATCTGCTGAATGGCGGTGGAATATTCGCCAAGCGGCTTGGTTACATCGAGATCGATGCTGAAGCGGGCGAGCAAGGCGCGCGCCCCCTGGTTCATTTTCTCCCAGTCCAGGAGGCCGGCGAAGCGCTTCAATTCGCGCCCGAGGTAAATGTTCTCGGCAACGGTGCGGTAGGCAATCAGGTTGATTTCCTGAAAGATGGTGCTGACGCCGGCGCGCTGGGCCTGCTGGGGCGAACCCGCCGCCCAGGGCTTGCCGTCAAACTGGATGGAGCCGCGGTCAAGGCGGAAGGCCCCATTGAGGATCTTGATCATTGTCGACTTGCCGGCGCCGTTCTGGCCGACGAGGGCCATCACTTCGGCCGGCATGATCTCAAGATGCGCGGCGGATAGCGCCGAAACACTCCCGAAGGACTTGTCGATCGCGCTCATGGACAAAAGCGGCTCTGGGCTACTCATATCTTATGAACCATAGTCATTTGGGGGAAGGCAGGGAAAGTAAAAAATGCGATCCGGGAGGTTGGCGCATTCGGCGCCAACTCCCGGATCATTTTCTACCGCGGCTTCATGGACGCCGGCGCGTTGCTTAGTATGCCTCTGGCATGTATTCGGCGGCGTTCTCTTTGGTGAACACACGGTCGGTATTGACGAGGCGCGGCTCAAGTTTTTCCCCGTTGCCGTATTTTACCACGGCATCAAAGGCGGCAGGACCGAATTTCGGATTGCACTCGACAACGACCAGCACCTTGCCATCGATAAGCGCCTGGGTGGCGTCCTTCGTGCCATCGATGGATGCAATGATAAGATCCTTGCCCGGAACCTTGCCGGCCGCTTCCATGGCGGCGATTGCTCCCATTGTCATCTCGTCATTGTGGGAATAGAGCGCGGTTGCCTCCGGATGGGCCTGATACAGGGTTTCAAACACCTGCCGGCCCTTGTCGCGGGCGAAATCGCCGGATTGCGAGGCGATGATCTGCATGCCGGGATGGTCCTTGATGTAGGTTGCAAACCCCGCCATGCGGTCGTTGGCCGGCGATGAACCGGTGGTGCCCTGCAGTTCGATGATCTTGGCGTTGCCGCCGACGGCCGCGGTCAGAACTTCGGCTGCCTGCATGCCTTCCTTGGTGAAATCGGAGCCGATGAAGGCAACATAATCCTCGCCGCCCTTGGCCAGCGTCTGATCGACGTTGCGGTCAATGAGGAACATCGGGATGCCCGCCTTCTTGGCTTCCATGACGGCGGGAATAAGCGGCTTTTCCTCGCGCGGGGCAAGAAGAATGACGTCCACTTTCTGGGCGATCATGGAACGCACGTCAGCCACCTGCTTGGCGGCGGAGCCTGCGGCATCGGTATAAACCAATTGCCAGCCGCGCTTGGCGGCTTCGTCCTGCATGCTCTTCGTTTGGGCCAGGCGCCAGGGATTGTTGCTCTCGGTTTGGGCAAAGCCTACCCTGTAGGTGTCTTTCTTCTCAAGCTTCGGCAGCTCGGCATAGGCCGGACGCACGACGAATGCGCCGGCGACGGCACCCAAAAGTCCAATAGTTTCGCGACGTGTAAGCGTTTTCATCGATTTCTCCCTTTTTAAACCGGGCGCGCCTGTTTATGCCCGCGCACTCATCCGCACTAAATAGCGAATGATGATTTGGGTCAACAGAATTTGTATTACAATACATCAAGCGGCAATTTCGGCACAGTTGCCGCGGAGCGCCCCGAGCTGCACCCGCTTCGATGCGGCGTCTGCAGGCTTGCAAAATCAATTCGAACTCCTCGACACTATATTCCTAGTAGGGCATTTATGTTCTTATTTTTCTCTTTTAAGAGGAATACACCATGGACTGGACGATGGAGGCACGCGGCCATCAAGCGTCACAGCGAAGCGCTTAACCGGATAATTGCCGCCCTGTTCGCCAAGCTCGGGCTGGAAGGCGAAGCTGATCGGGGGCGGATTCCCGGCTGGTTTGGCCTCCTATGTGCTCGACGTCACAGCTGCCCACTGTTTGATCAACGGAACTGAGCGCAGCATTTGCGGCGGTGCCACAATCTCTTGGCCCAGTTGTGCCGCCGCCCGCCATGGCCAGCGTGGATCTGCAAGAAGGGCTCTTCCCAGCGCCACGATGTCAGCTTTCATTGAAGTGACGATGTCGTTGGCCTGGTGCGGGTCATCGATCAGTCCCACGGCGCGGGTGGCGATGTTGGCCCCGTTCTTTATGGCAGTGGCCAGATGAACCTGATAGCCGGGACCACCCGGCATCTTTTGCAACGGCGAGTTGCCGCCGCTCGAGCAGCAGATGTAACTTGCCCCGGCAAATTTATAGGCCTTAGCCACCATTATCGCCTCTTCAACGTCGAAGCCGCCCTTGACCCAATCGGTGACCGAAAGCCGCGCGCCCAGCATCAACTTGGGAGCGGCCTCGCGGACCCGCTGTGCGACGGCGAGTGGAAAGCGCATACGGTTTTCCAGTGATCCACCCCATTTGTCAGTGCGGTGGTTGGACAGGGGCGAAAGGAATTGATGCAACAGATAACCATGGGCTGAATGCAGTTCGATGAAATCAAACCCCACGCGTGCCGCACGTTCTGCGGCCCTGCCAAAGTTCTCGACAAGCGTTGCGATGCCGGCCTCGTCAAGTTCCTGTGGAACCGGGTGGCCTTCCGCATATGGTATTGCCGAGGCGGATACGACGGCCCAAGCGTCCTCGCCCGCACTGAGTGGTTTCCCGCCTTCCCACGGCCGTTGGCAGGATGCTTTGCGGCCGGCATGGGCAAGCTGGATGCCAAACTTGGTTCCCAGCGCCGCTACCCGCCTGGCGGCATCAAGAGCACGCTTTGCCGCTGCAGCGTTGGCGTCGGAATAGAGACCAAGGCAGCCGTGACTGATGCGGCCACCGCGTTCGACATCTGTCATCTCGACCGTCACCATGCCTGCCCCTGACATGGCCAGATTCATCCAATGCTGGAAGTGCCAATCGCTGGCGCAGCCATCATCGGCCGAATACTGGCACATGGGCGCGACCGCGATACGATTTGGCAGATCGAGAGCGCCGAGTTGGATCGGAGTGAAGAGGTGGTCGGACATGGATGGGGATACCTTGCGATGTGAATTTGTGATTGGGGTTAATACACCCTCTTACTTTAACTCAGGCTGCGCCTTCGCGCCAACGCCTTGCTCTCGGCGAGTTGCATCAGTTCGTTCAAGTCTTCCCGGTCAATATCGAAGGTCTCGCCCAGTTCCGCCAATGCGGCATCGACATCGTCGCTTATTACGCCTCCGCCCAGTTCCAAGGGACCTTCACGTTTTACATCGACAGCCGCCGGATGACTGTGGGGATAGGATTTTCCAAACAGGGCATGGAAGAAAAAACCCAAGGCGACGAGGACAATTGAGTTGAGAGCCACGGGAAGAAGGGGAAACATGAAGCCCATTGAGGTCACCGTTGAACCGCCGACAACGGCTGTCAACGCCGCGGCACCGCCGGGAGGATGAAGGCATCGCGCAAAGGACATGGCCATGATGGCGAGAGAAACACTCAAACCGGTTGCAATCATCGGATCATGAACGAAGTAAGCGACTGTCACGCCAATGAAGGCTGACAAGGTATTGCCGCCAATAATGGGCCAGGGCTGGGCCAGGGGACTTGCGGGAACGGCGAACAGAAGTACGGCTGAGGCACCGAGGGGTGCGATAATCAGGGGCAAGTGAAAATCGGATTCGAATATGTATCCGCTGATAATGCCGGTTAGGGAAATTCCCAATATGGCCCCCAGGCAGGCCACCATCCTGTCCCGCAGCGTCGCGCCGGCGAGAATGGGGGCAAAAAGACGGAAGCGCCCGTCCCTTATTGGGGCAGTATCAGGAGAATTTGGAGCCACCATGCGAAAGCACACAATTCAAAGGAAAACTCCTGCCATGTTGGAGGACAGGACAGGAGTTGAGTTAGGCACATAATACAAATTCCGGGGAGAACCTGTGCCTCAGTTTTCCAACACGCCAGAAGCCATAGCAACCTCCAAAAACGCATACCTGCGTTGGCCAATCTAGTAAGGGCAAGAAGGCAGACATGCAGTTGCTAACGCCCAGAAATTGAGCTTTGATCAACAGAGACGGTGAAGCGGGCATTCGATACTTTTGCGTGCTGCCTGAGGCCTCAGACTGGCCTCTAAAACTACAAGCTGAAACTGCATCGTCACAACACGCCCGACCAGGGGCAATTGTGCCTGTGTTGGGTAACAAATGGGAGTAAGTAATGAACAAGAAACTTTTTTCGGCAGTTGCCATAATGGCTGCTTTGACATTGCCGGCGCTGGCCGCCGACAGTGTTACCGTCGTTTCCTGGGGCGGAGCTTATCAGGACAGTGTCCGGAAAGCATTCTTCGAGCCCTTCATGAAAGATTCCGGCGATAAAGTTGTTGAAGAAGAATTCAACGGAGAAATTGCAAAAATCCGCGCGATGGTGGATTCTAACAATGTTACCTGGGATGTGGTCGAAAACGACTCGATGACGACAATCGCAGCCTGCGCGGAAGGCGTTGTCGAAAAAATCGACTGGGACAAGCTTGGTTTGAAACGTGACGACTTTATCAGTGCTGATGCCAGCGAATGCGTTGTGCCGAGTATTCTATATGCCACCATCCTGGCCTATGATTCCACGAAGGTAAAAGAGGCTCCTACTTCAATTACCGCATTTTTTGATCTTGAAAAATTTCCAGGAAAACGCGGCTTGCAAAAGAGTCCGTTTGTAAACCTCGAGTGGGCTTTGGTTGCAGACGGAGTTGACATCAAGGACGTTTATACGGTCTTGGCCACCCCGGAAGGCGTGGATCGGGCCTTCGCCAAACTTGATACCATCAAGAAGGATGTTGTCTGGTGGGAGGCCGGCGCTCAGCCCCCTCAGCTGCTCTCCGATGGTCAAGTCGTACTGACGTCTGCCTGGAACGGTCGCATCTATAAGGCTGCCAAGGAAGATAAGAAGCCGTTCGTCGTGCTTTGGGACCATCAAGCCCTGGATTGGCAGGGTTGGAACGTCGTAAAGGGCGCAAAGAACCGCGACGCCGCTTATCGCTTCATTGCGTTTGCGGGACGTCCTGACCGGCAGGCTGATCAGACCAACTATATTTCGTATGGTCCGGGCAATAAGGAAGCGATCAAAAATACCAATCCTTCCATTACCCCCGATCTGCCAACCAGCCCTGACAACATGAAATCAGCGTTCATCATAAATGCATCGTTCTGGGCCGACAACCTTGATACTCTGCGTGAACGTTTCAATGTTTGGGTTGCTCAATAACCAAGGATGGAATTGCGGAGGCTTGCTGCCTCCGCATTTTTTCCATTGATCCAGAAATGACTCCTGTTGGCACGGTTGGAACTGGTCTGAAACATCAATTTGCTCTGGCTGAACGCAGAGGGCATTTTCGTGCTCTTCTTCTGATATTGCCCCTTTTTCTATTTATTGTCGTAACCTTCGCCGCTCCAGTCGTTATGCTGCTCACGAATGCGGTGCACGATCCGAGCATTGCCGAGACTTTGCCCCTAACAGTTGCCGAGCTGGAAAACTGGGATGGCAAGGATACGCCTAGCGAAGCTGTATACGCGTCGTTAGTTCAGGACTTCATCAAAGCGAAAGAGGCCAACACGGCTGCTTTGATTGGAAAACGGCTGAACTATGAAATGGCCGGGGTTCGAAGCAAAGTCATTGCCAGCGTGAACAAAGCGGCGAACATCACAGTCCCTCCTTACAAGGAGCAAATGATCCAAGCTGACAAAATCTGGGGTGACAGGTTGATCTGGTCTAAAATCAAGCAATCGGGAAAATCATTGACCGATTTTTACCTGCTGCGGTCCCTTGATCTGGAACGCTCTGGTGATAGCACAATAGCAAGTGTCCCCAAATCTCAGGCCGTTTATGTTACGGTCCTTTGGCGCACATTCTACATCAGCTCTCTTGTAACCCTCATTACACTTGCGATGGCCTACCCTGTGGCTTTCATGTTGGCCCATGCGCCAGCAAAAATAGCCAATATTCTTCTGATTTTTGTGCTTGTGCCTTTCTGGACTTCACTGCTGGTGCGTTCGACTGCGTGGTATGTGCTTTTGCAGGATAACGGGCCGGTAAATGACCTCCTCCAAGTTCTTCACTTCACCGATGAGCCTTTGAAGTTGATTTTTAGCCGGTTTGGCACAGTGACGGCGATGGTTCATATTCAACTGCCCTTTACGCTGTTGCCGATCTATAGCGTGATGAAAAATATTTCTCCCTCCTATGTGCGTGCTGCGCGCTCACTTGGCGGCGGGCCCTTCTACTCTTTTTTCCGTGTTTATCTTCCGCTTACACTTCCCGGAATTGGCGCTGGCTGCCTTCTGACTTTTATCCTTAGCCTTGGCTACTACATCACGCCTGCGCTAGTTGGCGGTGCTAGCGATCAAATGATAAGCGGTATCATTGAATCGGCCATGAACGAGGAGAACAACTGGGGCAAAGCTAGCGCCTTAAGTGCACTGCTGCTCGTCAGCACAATGATTTTGTTTTTCGTCTACAATCGACTTGTAGGCATCGACAAAATGAAGTTCGGTTGACCCTTATGCTCAAACCTGCGCCTTATGCCATGCCGGTTGAAAAGGTAATGTTCTATGTCGGTTGGGCTTTCACCGGCATTGTGCTGCTTTTTCTGATTGCTCCCATTTTGGCGGTGATGCCTCTGTCTTTCAATGCGGAGCCCTATTTCAGCTACCCAATGCCGGGATTGTCACTTCAATGGTATCGAGACTTCTTCGGTAATGAACGTTGGTGGGGTTCGCTCGTTTTAAGCGTGAAACTTGCGGTTACCGTGACAATCCTTTCCACGATCCTTGGGACAATGGCCGCTCTCGGCTTGGCCCGTACCCATTTGCCGCTGCGTCCCGTAATTCTAGGAACGTTGTTGCTGCCAATAATTGTGCCAGTCATCATCATAGCGGTCGCGACGTTCATGTTTTATGGCCGTTTCGGATTGATCGGAACTTTCTCGGGATTGGTTCTGGCCCATACCGCCCTGGCTACGCCATTTGTGGTGATTACAGTCACGTCGACGCTTACAAGTTTCAACTGGGATCTCCAGCGCTCCGCCCTAAGCCTTGGCGCTTCTCCTATTTACAGCTTCCGGAGAGTGATTTTGCCGTTGATATTGCCTGGCGTTGTGACAGGTGGTTTGTTCGCTTTCGTCACCTCTTTCGATGAAGTTGTTGTGGCATTATTTCTTGCCAGCGCGGAACAGCGCACCCTCCCAAAACAGATGTTTAGCGGTATTCGGGAGATGATAAGCCCCACAATAACGGCGGCGGCCAGTCTCCAGGTCGTGTTATCCATTGTTATGTTTATAGGCGTTGAACTCTTGCGCCGGCGCAACGAACGGCTTCGCGGTATCCGCGGAATTGACTGATGCATTACGACCCTCGCAAAGATCCCCGCCCCCTGCCCCACGACCCATTCAAGAGTTGCACGGTGCCGCGCCCGATCGGTTGGATTTCCACGATATCTAGAGATGGCCAACCCAACTTGGCGCCATTTAGTCAGTGGCAGAACATTACCTATGATCCTCCAATAGTGATGTTCTCGGCCGACCAGCATGTGGACGGCCGGAAAAAAGATACTGTTATAAACGCACAGGAAACTGGCTATTTTGTTTGGAACATGGCGACCTATGACTTACGGGAAGCTGTTAATAAGTCGGCTCAGCCGGTTCCAAGAGGTGTGGATGAATTTGAGCTGGCGGGAGTCACTAAGATGGGATGCATTGAAGCTCCTGGTTCCCGGGTCGCAGAAAGCCCCTGTCATTTCGAATGCCGGTATCTCAGAACCGTGCACTTTCCGGGAACCACAAAAGTGTCAGATGCAGACGTGGTGTTTGGTGAGGTTGTGCGAATTCACATCAAGGAAGAATTTGTATTGCCGTCGGGAAAGCTTGACATCTTGAGAATAAAGCCAATCGCCCGCCTCGGATACTACGACTACACATTTGTTAGTGAATTATTCGAGATGCGAATACCAAATGTGAATGATGCAGAAATGGCAGGGTTAGAAGGTAAACCGCGGCTGAAATAAAACCTACTATTCTCTCCAGCAAATTTGCAAATATTCCCCGGTAAATAATGCAACAGTAAACGAGCTAGAATTGGTATTTTTGCAGGTGGTGACAATATCAGCCTGTCGGTTCTAATTTTGGTCTAACGTGAAGACGTGGAAGGTTGGGCGATAAAGGACAGCCATGATCCAGTCTACCGTAAAATCGCGGAGTTTCTTCGAAAGTTGCGGCGCGCGGGTAGCGCGGACGGATAAAAGAGTCACGATTTATTCGTCCCATCATGCGGTCTCAAAAAGACCCTGTTCACGCATGAGCGAGGATGACATGCCGTTTGATGCCCGGGACGGTGCAGGCCTGACGCATCACGCCGGGTGTGCCTTCAAGCAGGCTGGCACAGAGTTCGAGACGCGTTGCTCCGGCCGCCCGCGCAGCCCGGACGCCTTCCACGGAATCCACTCGGATTTTAAAGATCAAGATGTTTCTCCCGTCCCCGCTATCGAGCTCATATCAGACTGATCACCTGACCCTCGTGGATCGAACGGTCAGCCGCCATAACAATTTTGAGGCTCTTCACTGCATCATCCATGTGATCAGTGAGATCGAGGTTGTCTCGGATCGCCTTCAGCAGATAGCGCTGTTCGCGTTCGCAGAGGTCGTCATGGTTTGGCTCGTCTTGCATGTTGATGCGCTGGTCCGGGGTTTTCATGTCGGCATGGTGCCATAGAATTTGATTGGTCTTGGTGTGCGCGTTGATGTCGTCAGATTTCACATTACCAGCCGTTTCGGCCATGACGATCGAAACAGAGCCTTTAGGGCCAACAACATCCTTCACGAAGAACGCAGTTTCGCTCATCATTGGGCCCCATCCGGCCTCATACCAGCCGACGGAGCCATCATCGAACATCACCTGCAGCATGCCGTAGTTCTGCTGCTTCACTTCATTCGACAGCTGCGCGCCGATGGCGTGGACTTTGATCGGTTTGGCGGATGTCATCTGGCACATGACATCGACATAGTGCACGCCACAGTCAACAATAGGAGGGAACGAATTGAGCAGGCGCTTGTGCCAGTCCCAGGTTTCACCGTTGGATTGTTGGTTGAGGTTCATGCGAAAAACGAGAGGCGTTCCGAGTTGCCGGGCGATCTCGATGAACTTGATCCACGAGGGATGCTGGCGGAGAATATAGCCGACGACCAGTTTTTTTCCCGTCTTGTGAGCGGTTGCAACCGCCTTCTCTGCGTTTTCAATAGTGTCTGCGAGCGGCTTTTCCACAAAAATATGCGCACCCGCCTCCATGGCTTTCATGGCGAATTGGGCGTGCGTGTCGGGTAGCGTGTTGATGGAGACGACATCCGGCTTCAATTCTGCCAACGCTTTTTCGAAATTGTCGAACTTCTTTGCGCCTTTCAGCGGGTCGGGCAATTTGCGCTCAGCAATCCCTCGTTCGCAAACGCCAACGACATCGAAATCCGCTATGCGCGTGTAAGCCAGCGCATGGCTCATGCCCATGTTGCCAAGTCCAACGACCAATACTCTGAGCTTCTGTGTCATGTGCCTCTCCTATCCGATGTGTATCACTTTGCCCGTACGGGCTGACTCTTCTGCGGCGATCGTGGCCTCCAGGGCCGCAGCCGCATCCTCCGGCCTTCCAATCTCGGGCGTCTTTCCCTTCAACGCACAATCTGCAAAATATTCGAACTCGGCGCGCAAGGCCCCGCCACGCACGCCATCGAATATCGGCCAATAGGTCGTGTCGGGACTGTGCAGCCTGGATTTGTCGACGATGCCAAGGTTGGGAAACGTGTCCTGTACGTGAATGATGCCCTCGGTGCCGATAATCGACATACGCTCATCGATATCGAAAGGTGTTTTCTCCGGCATGCACCAGACGGTCTCGAGCGTTGCCGATGCCCCGCCCTTGAAGCGATACATTGTTTGGCCGATGTCCGGGTACTTTAGGCCGCGAACGCTCACAGTTTGCGCATAGACGCTGGCCACTCGGTCGCCGGTGAACCAAAGCATGAGGTCCGTGTCATGAATGGCATCACCGACAATAGGCCCGATCTTCTCGAGAATGGTTGGCGTCCAAGCGGCAGGAATGTTACGGCGTGATTGCAACGCCACGATTTTGCCGATACGACCCTCGTCGATAGCCTGTTTGGCCGTGCGATAGCGGGGGTTAAACCGGCAGATGTGACCGACCTGCAGAATCCCTTTGGACTTTTTTGACGTTGCGATGATTTTCTCACAATCAGCAACAGTTGCAGCCATAGGCTTTTCGAGGAGTACATGCTTTCCCGCGGCCAGCGCGTCTACGGCCGGCTGGGTATGCTGATCCCACATGGTGACAATCGAAACGGCATCAATGTTTTTGTCGGCCAGCATGTCCCGATAGTCCGTAAAGATCTTCTTCACGCCGAATTTCCTCGCTTGTTCGGCCAAGCGGTCAGGGCGGCGCGTACAAAGTGCCGCCAGTTCAAGGTTGGGAATGCCGATGATGGTTTCGCAATGAATCTCCCCAAACCAACCCAGTCCAATGACACCTATGCGAAGCTTGTCCATGCTGCCTCTCCTGGTTAAGCTGGATGGTGATGTGGCCAACCGTGTTGTGCAGCAGCACAAGACAGGCGTTGAAAAAGATGCGTTTCGTGACGCATTTTACTCGGCACTGGAGTTCACCCGGATGTCCCCTCGGAAAACCAGTCTTCTTTGAGATAGTGCATGTATTCAAAGATTGTGTCGTACTTTCGAACGAAAACCACCTCAACAAAATCACCAACGACAAACCGCGGGATAATGATTTCGACGTCCGGCGAAGCGAGATGCGGTTCGAGCGCGTCAACCCGGAAAGCGATGTGTGGATTCTTCTTGATCGTCTCGGGCACTGCGCTGTCAGTTTCGTAACGAAGGAATTCAATGTTTTCAGGGTGGCTGCGTGGGTTTGTGACCCAGACACGGCTTTGCTCCACCCAATTTTCATTGGGTTGCTTCACTGTCGTGGTAATGCCGACATGATCAAAGGCAAACATGGATGGAGCTCCGAGATGAGATGGGAGGGGTGGCGATTTCGTTCGCCACCCCGATCAATCATATACGCTTGGCGATTTCGTCGACCTTGACCGCCTTGTAGGCATCGGAGAGCCCAAAGCCGTCAGCGTCCGACTTGACTTTGGCGGCGTCAAACGCATTGGCTGCGTCGATATAATCGTTCTTGACCACGTCCTCGAGTTTGAAGTCGCCCGTGATCTGGCCGATTTCGCGGCCTACGTCGAAGAACAACTGCCAGCTCTCCGGCAGATGATAGCCCCACTTCTTACGCTCCTCCCAGCGGCCGGCGAAAACATTGGCCAGCTGCATCTGAGATTCGACTGCGACGTCTGGCGTCATCTGCGAACTCAGGCCCGGGAATTGCTCCATGACAATTTGCGTGGCTGCACGCGGATTCATCCTGCCGAACTCGAGTCCCATGGCCCAACCGCGGAAGTAGCGCTCGTACATGTCCTTCTTGGCGGTATCGTCGAAATCCGCCTTCCGGATAATAAAGCTGTTGGCAGGCAGTTTAGAGAAATCGCGGCCAAGCCAGTAATCGAAGTCAAGGCCCTGTCCTTTCCATTGGGCTCGCAGCCCTTCCCATGAGAGAGCTGCATCGCCCTGACCTGACATCAACGCCGTGCCCCAAGTTGGCCAACCGGCATCGACATATTTGATTTTCGTTACGTCGACGCCAGCTGCCTTCAACATGGGATCGCAGATTGACTGCCAGCCTGCCGATCCTAGAACAACGGTCTTACCTTCGAGCTCCTTGAGGCTTTGCGGCTTCTGCCCCTTACGGAATGCGAAGCAGAACACATCGCTGCCACCCATATGGAAGACCGACACTAACGGAATACCTTGGGCTAAGCCCAATGAGAACACGCCTGGAGAAGGATAGCCAACGTCAGCCTGATTTTGGTCAACGAGCTTAACTGTTGCAGTTGCATCCGATGGTCCAGGTTCAAGAGTCGTTTCAATATCTCCGAAGTAGCCGAATTTCTTGGCGATCCAATAGGGATAATCGTCAAGAACCTCCACAGTACCGCGCGGAGAAACCCAGCGTACCGTTTCGGCAGCATAGGCGTCCCGCGAGCCAATTATGCTTCCCAGCGCCAGGGCGGAAACGCCAGTCGCGGAGATTGTCAGCAGCCTGCGGCGGCCGATCATGATATTGCCATTCATTGTCGTTCCTCCTCTGTTGTCAAATGCGATAGATTTATTCGGAACAGCGGTTTCTCCGTCTTGTTTCCGTTAGGTTTCCCAACTGGCCCATTTCTTGCCGAGCCAGAAGAAGAAAATATAGATTGAAATGCCCAGGATCGCGAGAATGAGAATGATCGCGAAAAACTGCGGCATGCGGATCAAGGCTGAATAATAAGTGAGGCGGTTTCCGAGCCCCTCCGCACCACCAACCATCTCCGCGCCAATCGTGGTCAGAAGACCAAAGATTGAACCGACCATGAGGCCCACGATGATCATGGGCATGGCCATCGGAATGCGAATCTTAGTAAAAATCTGAAATGTACTCGCGCCAAACGAGCGGGCAAGCGCAATCTTGGCGAGATCAACCCGCCTGAAACCGGTCGCCGAATTGATCATCACCATTGGCCCCGATGCGAGCGCCACCGCAATGATCCGCGGCTCGCTGCCAAAACCGAAGCGCAGGATCAGCAGCGGCACGAGTGCCAGCATTGGAGTCGTGACCAGAAGCAGAATATAGGGCGTTACTACTTTTTCAACAAAAGGGAACTGCGTGATGACGGCGGCCAGGACGAAGCCGATCGAGCCTCCGATCGCGAAGCCGATAAACAGCTCCTTGAGCGTCACCAAAAGATGCGGCCAGTAGTTGGGAAACTCGGTTACAAGCGCCAACGCAATCTGACTTGGCTTTGGCATAACGTAGTGCGGCACATTGAGTATTCCGAGGAGGATCTCCGTACCGCTAATGATGACAATGGCGATAAGCAAGATGACAACAGTCTCGAGTTTGGTCCGGTGATCACCAAGGCTGAAGCTGGCACCCGAAAGCCCTACATTGCCGACGTCTGCCGCTTTCCTGTTAAATTCTGGTATCCTGTCCTCCAGCGCCTTATCCACGGATTTTGCTCCTCAAGTGATAGCAAGACCAGCAGCGCCGCCGCGGTCATGTTCTATTCGCGACTTCACGTGCAGCACGCGTTCAATAAAGTCAGGCTTGGTCTGAATTTCGACCGATCGCGGCCGTGGAATATCCACGTTATAGATTTCCGCGATGCGGCCGGGCCTCGCCGACATCACGGCTACGCGGTCGGCAAGAAAGATTGCCTCCGAAATCGAATGCGTGACGAAAGCGATGGTTTTTTTTGTCTCTAACCAAATCTCCTGGATCAACAAATTCATCTCATCGCGCGTGAATGCGTCAAGTGCGCCGAAGGGTTCATCCATCAGGAGCACCGCCGGATCCACGGATAAACTTCTCACGATCGATGCGCGCTGCTGCATGCCGCCTGACAATTCGCGTGGCATTTTCGATTCGAAGCCTGCGAGCCCCACGCGATTAAGCAATTTATTGATCCTATTGCGGTCCGGGGAAATCTTCTTGATCTCGAACGGCAGCTCGATGTTCTTCTGCAGGTTTCGCCAGGGGAGGAGATTGGCGTCCTGAAAGATCATTGCGATCGCCGGATGCGGCTTGGTAATCGTTTCGTTGCCTAAAGTGACGCTGCCGCCGGAGAGGGAATGCAGACCTGCCATGGACCAAAGCAATGTCGTCTTTCCGCAGCCCGAAGGGCCGAGGATGCACAGGAATTCTCCTTCCCTCACATCAAGGCAAACGTTGTCGAGAGCGTGAACTCGACCGGTGCGAGTCTCATAGTATTTGGTGGCTTCGGTGATTGCCATTTTGACATTCCCGGTCGTTAAACCGGTTACGTTTCTTGAGATGGCATTCATGACCGCGCAACCTCACCCGAAAGGAACTAAATAGTGCCTAGATGGCGCACTTTAGATACGCACCGCGGCGCCGACAGAAATCATGTGACAAGTATTCAGAGATAGCAACAGCAAATTACTTGAATGATCCTAGTTGCCGCACGCATCAGCTGAAAACACCGGCGTTCAAGGGGCTTTCAGTGACAAAAACGCTGGGCAGGCCGGAATTGCGTCCGGTCAAATGCATTGCCAAAGTGCAGCATTCTTAGTAATTTTATTTCACAATCCGAGAGCCATCAGCAGTGTGAACAGACTCGCAAAACCTGAGAGACGGAAAACGTCAAGAAAGAGGCGACCTCCGCCGAGGCTGGAACGCGTTGAAGAACGGCGGGCGCCATTTGTTAAGCGAAAGGAGCATGCCATGACGATTTCTGCTGACACAGCAATTGTGAAACGTTGGCTTGCGAAGCTGGGGCGCGCTGCGAGACGAAACGACGCCAAGGCGATAGCCTCCATGTTCGGTAGGGAATGCTACTGTCGCGACCTTGTCGCTTTGACTTGGAACATCCGCACCGTCGAGGGCCGCGATGGCATAGAACAAATGCTTTCATTCACTTTGCCGCATAGCGGGTTGTCAAAAATCAAGATGGACGGGGACGCCGAGCGGAACGGCAAAACGATTGAAGCCTGGTTTACGTTCGAGACTTCGGTTGCGCGCGGGCGTGGGCACCTGCGCCTCAGGAACGGATCGGGCTATACAGTCCTTACAACCATGCAGGAACTTAAGGGCCATGAGGAAAAACGCGGCGTCACACGCGAAGAGGGCGTATTCCACGGTTCCCATCCCGATCGCAAGGTCTGGCATGAGGAACGTGCCCGGGAAAACTTGGAGCTTGGCAACTCGCGCCAGCCCTACTGCGTGATCGTTGGAGGCGGTCAAGGGGGCATAGCGCTTGGCGCACGGTTGAAGCGTCTCGGTGTCGAAACGATCATCGTCGAGAAAAACGCAAGACCGGGCGATTCATGGCGCAACCGCTACCGTTCACTCGTTCTCCATGATCCAGTTTGGTACGACCACATGCCTTACATTCCATTCCCCAGCCACTGGCCCGTGTTCTGCCCAAAAGACAAGCTCGGCGACTGGTTGGAAATGTATACGAAGGTCATGGAGCTGAACTACTGGGGATCAAGCGAGTGCAGGAAAGCGACATTCGATCCTGCAAGCAATACGTGGGCAATCCAGGTTGAGCGGGACGGTAAACGCGTCGAGCTTCGTCCCAAGCAACTCGTCTTCGCCACGGGGTCCTATGGGCCCCCGCGCGAGCCACACATCAAAGGCAAAGAAAGGTTCCAAGGCCTCCAGTACCATTCGGGTAACCACATGACTGCCCAACCCCACAAGGGCAAACATTGCATTGTGCTGGGCGCGAACAGCTCGGCACATGACATCTGCGCCGACTTCTGGGAGGCGGGTGCTGAGGTCACCATGATCCAACGCACACCCACGACTGTTGTACGGTCGGAAACACTGATGGATGTCGCCTTCAAGGACCTTTACTCGGAGGAAGCTGTCGCGAAGGGCATTGATGTAGACAAGGCGGATCTCATTTTCGCCTCCGTGCCGTTTCGCCTGCAGCCTGACTTGCAGCGCAAGCTCTATAAGACCATGGCAAAGCGCGACGCAACGCTGCTCAAGCGCTTGAACGCCGCCGGCTTTATGACCGACTTTGGTGAAGATGAATCGGGCCTCTTGATGAAGGCGCTGCGTACCGGCAGTGGCTACTACATCGATGTCGGCTGCTCTGAGCTCATTGCGCGCGGTGACGTCAAGGTCAGGAGCAGGGTCGAGATTGATGAGATCAAGGAGAAGTCGGTGATGCTCACCGATGGCTCCGAGCTTCCGGCCGACATAATTGTCTATGCCACTGGCTATCTGCCCATGAATGAGTGGCTGGCCCCTGTCATCTCTCGCGAAGTTGCCGACCGGATCGGCCCCAACTGGGGTTATGGATCAAGCACACGCGGCGATCCCGGACCTTGGGAGGGCGAGTTACGAAACATGTGGAAGCCACTGAAGCAGGAGGCACTGTGGTTCCATGGCGGCAATCTGCATCTCTCGCGACACTACTCGCAATTCCTCGCGCTGCAGATCAAAGCGCGATCGCTTGGGCTTGCAACGCCTGTCTATTGAGGCCATTGCTAATGTCCACCGGTAGCGGTCGACATCTCCCTGGAAACCAGTACTCTCGACCGACCCGCAAACAGGCGTACGACCTCATCCCAACTGGTAGAAAATCCCGCTCGGGCCACTTCGCAATTGTCAGGGCGAGAGCGCGGAAATCAAAATTTTTACGCCAGTCATTCAGGTCAATGAGACGACAAGTTGCTGAGATGGTACAAAGGTGTGCTCTTGGCCCTTAGTGGAAATGCCACATCCCGCTATTGACGGCAGCTAAAACTCCAGGTGCGGACAGGCAAATAGCTGAAAATCCGGCGATCGCCCGTTGCTCAGTTATAGAAACGCAGGGGCAACTTTTGCACTTCGGGGCCATGATTGAAGCGGGCCTTATCTGATAAGCCGCGGATATGTCGCCACTATCTCTGATGCTCAAAAATGATATTCCTTGTGCAGGAACTAATGGCTGGGGCGGGAGGGATCGAACCTCCGTATGGCGGAATCAAAATCCGCTGCCTTACCGCTTGGCGACGCCCCAAACGCTGCCCCCTATAGCTGAGCCACCTGCCCCCCGCAACAACTTGCACAAGGAATTCCCGGTGACTATAAGCTGTGCCAAATTGTCGGAGTGTAGCGCAGTCTGGTAGCGCACCTGCTTCGGGAGCAGGGGGTCGGAGGTTCGAATCCTCTCACTCCGACCAATTCTTGAATTCAGCGGCGGCCCAGGAGCGAGAAGGCCGCCGGGAACGCAAGAGCGGCCAGCACGGCCTTGATGATATCGCCGAATATGAAGGGCAACAGGCCGCTGCTGAAAGCAACCGTAACGGCTGACACGGCATCCATGCCCTTCATGACGCAGAGCCAGCCAGTCAGCCAGATGAGACCGGGGACATAGAGAACGGCGGCGCCGAGCAGCATGGCGCCGCAAAGCTTCGCAATGTTGGCGCCCCAGCCTTTTTCGACGAGATGGCCGACGAGGCCGGCGGCCACGATGAAGCCAATGATATAGCCGCCGGTTGCGATGATTTCACCGGTTGGCAGGAAGAGGCCGGCCTGGAAGTCGGCGAAAACCGGAAGGCCGGCGGCGCCCTCCAAGGCATAGAGAGCAAGGGTAACGGCACCGAGCCTTGCGCCATAGGCGGCGCCCACGGCCAAAACAGCCAGGGTTTGCAGGGTCATGGGCACCGGAAGCATGGGCACGCTGACCTGGGCGGAGATGGCCACAATCATGCTGCCGATAATGGCCAGCAGGATTGTGCGGGTCCAGTTCACCGATGAGGCAGGCCAAAGACGACCGGCAAGCGTAAGATTTGAAGTGCCCATCTGTTCGGTTCCCTCTAACCTGGTTCGTGATGGCACTCCTTTAATTGGGTTGGCCACCGGGCGCAACCAAGACTTTGGCTTCATGGACAAGATCAAATTCGACAGGAATTTTGAACCGCCGTTCGAAACGGCGGTGGCGCTTTCGCCCCTTATCCGGAGAATTACCTGCAACAATCCGGGGCCTTTCACCTTCACGGGGACGAACACTTTTATCGTTGGACATCAAAGCGTTGCGATCATCGATCCGGGGCCCGACGACGCGGCGCATCTGGCGGCGGTGTTGAACGCGGTGCGCGGTGAAACGGTCAGCCATATTCTGGTGACGCACACGCATATGGATCATTCGCCGCTGGCGGCGAAGCTCAGCGCGGCTACGGGAGCGAAGACTTACGGCGCGATTCCGCCAGCAAAATCAGCGGTGGATTCCGGTATGCGGCTGGATGCCAGCGTTGACCATGGGTTCACGCCGGAGGTTTCGCTGCGCGACGGCGATAGTGTGGAGGGAAAAGGCTGGGCCCTGGAAGCGGTTTTTACGCCGGGCCATATGTCCAATCACATGAGCTTCGGCTTGCGCGCCGAGAAGGCCCTGCTGGTGGGCGACCATGTGATGGCCTGGGCCACGACAGTGGTGGCGCCGCCGGACGGAAACATGAATGATTACATGGGCTCGCTGCGGAAACTTCTGAAACGGGATGAGGCCATCTATTACCCGGCGCATGGACCGGAAAAGCGCAAACCCTTGGGGTTGGTGCGGGCCATCCTGGCGCACCGGAAGATGCGCGAGGCAGCGATTTTCAACCGGGTGCAGGCAGGCGACGGGGTGATTGCCGCGATCGTGGCGAATATCTATGCGGATGTTGACCCGCGCCTGCATGGGGCGGCGGGGCTTTCGACCCTGGCGCATCTTGAACACCTGATGGAAAAGGGGCGCATTGAGCTGCGGGATGGGCGATATTTTTCAAGAAATTAGGGGCCAATTTTTGCCCCGTCGGAGCCGTATCGCCAGGCCGACCCGCCGGACGCCGCGCTGCCGAACTTTGCCATCTCGGAGCGGATAGTTTTCCGGGCCAGTGAACTGAGACTGACTTTACCCCGCATGGGGTGGAGGCTAAGGGGTTCAAGCAGGAGATCAGGCGAATCGGGGGCTGGGCTGATGTTTAATCTTTTCAAGAAAATCATGCCGAAGGAAGAGCGGTTTTTCGGCATGTTCGAAGCCCATGCCGGTTGCCTTACGGCGGGATCGCTGACGCTGCGCCAGCTGCTTGACGGTGGGCCTGAGGTGGGCTCCCTGTGCAAAACCCTGATGGGCCAGGAGGAAGAGGCTGACGCCATCGCCCACGAAGTCCTGCAGGCTATCCGGCGCAGTTTCATCACGCCTTTCGACCGGGGCGACATCAAGGGGCTTATCACGGCGATGGATGATGCCATCGACCAGATGAACAAAACCGCCAAGGCCGTGCTCCTGTTCGAGATCAAGACATTCGAGCCGGAAATGCGCCTGATGGGCGACCAGATCATCCGGGCCGCAGCCCTTACCGCCGAGGCCGTGCCGCTGCTGCGCCAGATGAACCCGAATGCGAACCGGCTGATTGCGCTGGCCGGCGAGATTGCGCAGATCGAAGAAGACTCCGACCATGTGCATGACAACGGCCTCAAACGCCTGCTGACCACCAAGGGCCGCAAAGATCCGATGGCCTTCATCATCGGTTCGGAAATCTACAGCCACCTCGAGAAAGTAGCTGACCGGTTTGAGGACGTCGCCAATACGATGAGCGGCATCGTGATCGAGCACATGTAATGGACGCCGGCAGCTTTACGTTTTTCCTGATTTTCCTGATCGGCGTGGCGCTGGTGTTCGATTTCCTGAACGGCCTGCATGATGCAGCAAATTCAATTGCGACGATTGTTTCGACACGCGTGCTGCGGCCGCAATACGCGGTGTTCTGGGCGGCTTTTTTCAATTTCATCGCCTTCATGTTCTTTGGCCTGCATGTGGCCAAGACGGTTGGCTCCGGCATTGTGGCCCCTGACCTCATCGATGATTTCGTCATCCTCGGAGCGTTAACCGGGGCCATTGCATGGAACGTCATTACCTGGCTTGGCGGCATTCCCTCCTCAAGCTCGCATGCCTTGATCGGCGGCATAGTCGGGGCTGGCATGGCCAAGGCGGGCTTCGGCGCTGTTTTATGGAGCGGCCTCGGCAAGACGGTTGCGGCCATCGTGCTTTCGCCGGCCACCGGCTTTTTCCTGGCGATCTTCTTCGTCTTCATCGTGGCGTGGAGCTTCGTGAAGTCCAGCCCGGGTTTTGCCGACGCGACTTTCCGCCGGCTGCAATTCGTTTCAGCGTCGCTCTATTCGCTGGGCCATGGCGGCAATGACGCGCAGAAGACCATGGGCATCATCGCGGTGCTGCTTTACTCGCATGGCGTGGGCGGCGATGAATTCAACGTTCCGTTCTGGGTCGTGCTGAGCTGCCAGGCCGCAATGGCCCTTGGCACCCTGTTTGGCGGCTGGCGGATTGTTCACACCATGGGCTCAAAAATCACCCGGCTTTCGCCCATGCAGGGTTTCTGCGCCGAAACGGCGGGCGCCCTAACGCTGTTTAGCGCAACCGCGATGGGCATTCCGGTTTCGACTACGCATACCATCACGGGGGCCATCGTTGGAGTTGGCGCGTCGCGGCGGGTTTCCGCGGTGCGCTGGAACATTGCGCAAGGCATTGTCGTTGCCTGGGTCGTTACTTTACCGATGGCGGCGCTGATCGCGGCCCTTACCTATTGGATTTCCGTCACCCTGTTCGCATGAAAGAGATTGGCCCTTCACAACAGTATGCGGCGCTGCCCTGGCGGCAGGCGCCGGGCCTTGAAATCCTGCTGATCACCTCACGCGAAACCAGGCGCTGGGTTATTCCCAAGGGCTGGCCTATTCCTGCGCTCAGCGCCGCCGAGAGTGCCGCCCAGGAAGCCTATGAGGAGGCGGGAATCCGCGGGCAGATGGCGGCCCTGGCGATGGGTCATTACACCTACGGCAAACGCCAGCGCGGCGGCGCGCGGAAGCGCTTCCGGGTTGACGTGTTTGCCATGGAAGTGACCGAGGTTCTGGACCTGTGGCCGGAAGCGCATGAACGGGCGCGGCAATGGTTTTCGCCTGCGGAAGCTTTGGCACTGGTCGAAGAGCCGGAGCTCGCGGCGCTTATCCGGACATTTGCCGGGGATCAATCGGGACAAGCGCTGCCAGCCCCAACAGCTTCTCAAGCAATCTGGCAGAGGCTAAAAGCCTTGCTTCGCCTCTTGGGCCTGCGATGAGCTGAATGCCGACGGGAAGGTTTTCTTTGGTGAAGCCGGCGGGGATTGAGATGGCGGGGCAAGCCACAAGCGTGATGGCGGAGACGATGACGAGCCAGTCCACGTAGGTTTCGAATTTCGTTCCGTTACATTCGGTCACGTAGCGCTGTTCAACCGGAAAGGGAGGAACAATGGTGGTTGGGCAGAGGAGCAGATCATAGGTTTCAAAGAACTTCCGGGCGCGCTGGAACATGGCGCCGCGCTGGGCCTCGGCGCGGGAAATTTCCGCTCCGGTCAGCGCCAGGCCCTTCTCGATATTCCAGATGACTTCGGGCTTAAGCTGGGCGCGGTGGTTTTCCAGAAGGCTGCGCATGCCCACGGCATAGGAAAGGGCGCGAAGCGTCTGGGAGCACTCCATCGCCTCATGGAAGTCCGGGTGGGCCTCCTCGACGATGACGCCCGCCTGCTCAAACTGGCGGGCGGCCTTCATAACGATATCGGCCACTTCGGGGTCAACGGGTGAGATGCCGAGATCGCGGCTGACGGCGACACGCTTCGGCTTCCAGCCGGAGCGGGCGGCTTTCAGATATGACGTTCCATCCGACGGGAGCGAGATTGGATCGGCAGGCTCCTCGCCCACCATGGCGTCGAAGAGGAGCGCCAGGTCTTCGACATTGCGGGCCATGGGACCTTCGATGCCGAGGGTTGAATCGATCTTGCTGGCCACGCTGGCGGCGACCCGGCCGGGTGACGGCCGCAGGCCCACGACGCCGCAAAAACTGGCGGGGTTTCGCAAGGATCCGCCGAGATCGGAGCCCTGGGCCAGCCAGGCGGTGCCCGTGGCCAGGGCAACGGCCGCACCGCCCGATGAGCCGGCGGCGGAGCGCGAGGTATTCCATGGGTTCAGGGTGCGGCCAAAGACTTCATTGAAGGTGTTGGCCCCTGCCCCGAATTCCGGGGTGTTCGACATGGCGTAAACAATGGCGCCGTTTTTTTCCAGATGGGTGACCATGACATCGGAGGTAGGGGCAATGCGGTTGGCGAAAATGGGGGAGCCTTGCGTTGAGCGGACGCCGGCGACATCGCTCAAGTCCTTGATGGGCACGGGAAGACCCAAGAGCACGCCGCGTTCGCTCATGGGTTTTTTCATCAGCTCGCGGGCATGGTCGCGGGCCCGGTCAAAACACAAAGTCGGCAAGGCATTGACCTTGCTGTCCACGGCGGCAATGCGGGCTTCCAGTGCGTCGAGGCAATCGAGGGGGGAGATTTCCCCGCTTTGCAAGCCTGCGCGGATTTCAATGGCGGTGGACCTAAAGAGTTCGGACATCTGGCATTCCTGTAAAGTGAAACTGTTTGCCCTTATGGGGCGGGAAAGAGTAAAGAGTGCCCATATTTCAGCCAGGAGACAATCATGAATGCACCCGTCACATCCGCACCCGGCATGAACAAGCAGTGGGTGGAGCGGCGCGCCAAGGCGGTTTCGCGGGGCGTCGGCATGGGCGCTGCGGTGATGGCGGCGCGGGCCGAAAACTCTGAAATCTGGGACATTGAAGGCAACCGCTATGTGGATTTCGGCGGCGGCATTGCGGTGGTCAACACCGGCCACCGGCATCCGCTGGTGATGAAGCGGGTTTATGAGCAGCTGGAAAAATTCACCCACACCTGCGCCATGGTCATGCCCTATGCGCCGTTCGTCGAGCTCTGCGAGAAGCTCAACGCCATTGCGCCGATGAAGGGCGAAAACAAGTCGGCGCTTGTCACCACCGGCGCCGAGGCGGTTGAAAATGCCGTGAAATATGCCCGCTGCTACACCGGGCGGTCCGATGTCATCGCCTTCCATGGCGGCTTTCATGGCCGCACATTGCTGGGCATGGCGCTGACGGGAAAGGTTCTGCCCTACAAGGTGAAGTTCGGGCCGATGCCCGGCGGCATCTGGCATGTGCCGTTTCCGGTTGAGCACAAGGGAATCAGCGTCGAGGATTCGATCCACGCCATCGAACTGCTGTTCAAATGCGATGTCGAGCCATCGCGGGTGGCCGCCATCATCATCGAGCCGGTGCAGGGCGAAGGCGGATTTTACGTGGCGCCCAAGGAACTTATGGTGCGGCTGCGCAAGCTTTGCGACGAACACGGCATTCTGCTGATTGCCGACGAAATCCAGTCGGGTTTCGGGCGCACGGGCAAATGGTTTGCGATGGAGCATTTCGGCGTGGAGCCCGATCTGGTCACGGTTGCCAAATCGCTGGCGGGCGGTTTTCCGCTGGCGGGTGTCATCGGCCGGGCCAAGATCATGGATGCGCCGGACCCCGGCGGCATCGGCGGCACCTATGCGGGCAATCCGGTGGCGTGCGCCGCCGCGCTCGGCGTGTTCGAAGCCTTCGAGCAGGAAGGCCTGATGGAAAAGGCCGAGGCGCAGGGCAAGAAAATCATGGCGCGGATGAAGGCGATCAAGGCCAAGGGGCGCGGCATGGCGATCGGCGATGTGCGCGGGCTTGGGGCCATGTGCGCCTTCGAACTTGTCACCGAGCATGGCGGCAACAAGCCCGATGCGGCGGGTGCCAAGGCGCTGGCGGCCAAGTGCCTGGAGCGCGGGCTGCTCATTCTCACGTGCGGAATTTACGCCGATACGGTGCGGCTGCTGACGCCGCTGACGGCTTCCGACGCGGTTTTGGACGAGGGTCTGGATATTCTGGAAGCGGCGCTGCTGGGGAATTGATGCAGATTGGCCTGGCCGCAGGTGAAGGTCATCCCGCGGTCCTCAGGCCAGAGCCGCCGCGGCCCAGGCGAAAACGACGATAGCACCGGCGGCTGCCGCGCACGTCACCTGCACGCCACGATCAACGGTCCAGTCGCGGTCCCATCTCGCCAAAAGCCAGCCCGCCGCGAGACCCGATCCAAAGCCCAGCACATGGGCAAGGATGTCGGTATTTTCTCCGCTGAAACCCAGGAATGCCAGCAATGCGAAGCCGCCCGCCACGGGCGTCCAGTCGCGGAGGGCGGAGAGCGCGTGATCCCGGCGCCTCACTTGCCGCAATGCGGCGAGCAGGCCGAGGCTGGCAAATATCGCCGTTGAAGCGCCGATCGACGTGTGCGCCGGTGACTGGACGAGAGCACTCAGAACGTTTCCCGCCGCGCCCGCGGCAAGCGTTGCAAGTGCTGCGACGCCGGCTCCGGTGACCTGGGCCAGAAGCATCAGAAAGACGGTGCCGAATACAAGATTGGCGAGAAGATGAGCGCCGCTCTCGTGCAGGCACAAGGCCGTGACGGCGCGCCACCACTCCCCCTTGAGCATCAGTCCGGACTGGACCGCCCCTTCACCAAGCCAGTCAAAAGAAAATGCGCCGTTACGCGCGGCAGCGAAAAAGAACAGCAGGATGACCCAGTAGACCATCGCCACTTCGATGCGCGGCAACCCGGGGAACAACCATTCTTTCTCCGGCGGGCCCGCGCGGTTTTCGCGGTCATAGGCCGCGAGTTCGGCATTGGCCCTTGCGGCGTCCTCAGGCGCGACATTCAGCGCCATGTATTTGCCTTGCCGCGTAATCGATGATTGCATTCCCATGGCGCTCAAGACCAGGGCATAATGTTCGGCCTGCTGGCGTCCGGCGCAATGCCGCACGGCCACCAGATTGCCTTGCGCGTCACGATCCACACCGGCCACCTTGTCCACATTCCGCCTGCAACTGGATTCGAGATAGGTAATTGCAGAGAGCTATGCAAGGCCGTTGACGCTGCCGAGCAAAGCTTGTCTGGACAGGCGGGTGACAAGGCCCGTATTAACGGAAGGAAATGGGAGACAATTTTGAACAAGCTTTCCAATATGGCGCACCGCGACATCGAGACGGTGCTGCATCCCTACACCAACCTGGCCCGGCACCGGGAGGTGGGGCCGCTGATCCTCAATGAGGGGCGCGGCATCTATCTCCATGACGACAAGGGCAAGCGCTATATCGAGGGCCTCGCTGGCCTCTGGTGCACGGCGCTGGGTTACGGCAATGAAGAGATTGTCGATGCGGCGGCGCAGGCGATGCGCAAGCTTTCCTTCAGCAACGTGTTCGGCGGCAAGTCGCATGACGGGGTGATCGAGCTTTCGGAAAAGCTGAAGGAGATTGCGCCCTGCCCCACGTCCAAGGTTTTGTTCGGCACCTCGGGCTCGGAAGCCAATGACATGCAGATGAAGCTCACCTGGTATTACAACAATGCCAGGGGAAAGCCGGAAAAAAAGAAATTCATTTCACGGCTGCGCGGTTATCATGGCGTCACCATCGCATCGGGATCGCTCACCGGGCTTGCCATGGTGCATACGGATTTTGACCTGCCGATCAAGAATGTTTTACACACGACCTGCCCGCATTATTACCGCGGCGGGCAGGACGGCGAGACGGAAGAGCAATTCACCGACCGGATGGCGAAGGATCTTGATGATTTGATCCAGCGCGAGGGGCCGGAGACGGTTGCGGCGTTTATCGCCGAACCGGTGATGGGGGCCGGCGGAGTTGTAGTGCCGCCCATGAGCTATTTCCCGAAGATCAATGCGGTGCTGGAAAAATACGACGTGCGCTTCATCGCCGATGAAGTGATCTGCGGCTTCGGGCGCACGGGCAACTGGTTCGGCACGCAGACCTTCGGGATGAAGGCCACGTCGATCTCCATGGCCAAGGCCATCACCTCGGCCTATTTCCCGATGAGCGCCATCACCATCGAGGAAGAGCTGTATCAGGCCATGGTGGACGAGAGCAGAAAGATCGGCACCTTCGGCCATGGCTTCACCTATACGGCGCATCCGGTGGGCTGTGCCGTGGCGCTCAAGACCATCGAGATCTATCAGCGGGACAAAATTGTCGAACATGTGCGGAAGGTGGCGCCGGTGTTCAAGGCGCGGCTGGACAAGCTGGCCGAGCATCCGCTGGTGGGCGAAGCGCGCGGCGTGGGCTTGATCGGCGCGCTTGAGCTGGTGGCCGACAAGAAAACCAGGCGGGCCTTTGAGCCGAAGAAAATGGTGGGGGCAACCTGCGTAAACTTCCTGCAGGAGCTTGGGCTGATCAACCGCGCCATGGGCGATTCAGTGGCCTTCTGCCCGCCGCTGATCATCACGACGGAAGAAATTCACGAGATGTTCGACATGGTGGGCGCGGCGCTGGACCAGACCGAGGCCTGGGTGCGCAAGGAAAACCTTCGTCAATAGTAAAGCATCGCGATTGCGGCGAAGTGGCAGGCGGCGGCTGCGGCCACGAAGCCATGCCAGATGGCGTTGTGGAATTTCAGGCTTTCCCAGATGTAAAAAATGACGCCGGCGGTGTAGAGAATTCCGCCGGCGATGATCAGGTTCAAGACCTGCGGCGGCAGAACCTGCATGAATGCGCCCGCTGCGGTGAGGCCGGCCCAGCCCAAGGCGAGATAGACCAGAATGGCAAGACGGTCGAAACGGCCGGGGAACAGAATTTTCACCGCCATGCCGAAGGCAGCGCCCAGCCAGATGACAAGCCCCAGCCTCCAGCCTTGCGCGGCGTCCGGCAGAAACGGCAGCAGCGGCGTGTAGGTGCCGGCGATCAGCAGGAAAATGGCGCTGTGATCGAAGCGGCGCAGAAGCCATTTGAGCTGCGAAGGCGGCGTGAGGTTATAGGCGGCGGAACAGGCCAGCATGACAACCAGGCCGAAGAGATAGGCCGCCAGCACCCACGTGATGCCCGCATGGGCGAGCAACACGATGCTGCCCGCAAGCGCTGCGAGAAGGCCGGCGCCATGAACCAGGGCATCGGCGCGGATTTCGTTCCGGCTATAGGCTCGGTGTCCTTCGAAGAAAGGATGCACGTTTTCTAATGCCGCTCAACGGGGATGACGAAGCGGTCACGCTTCTCGCCCTTCCGCAGCAGGCTGACGCGCACCGGCTGATTGACGCGTTCATGGTTGAGCAGGCGCAGGAGATCATCGATGCCCAGCACCGGCGCATCGTCGATGGCAATCACGAGATCGCCGGACTGCAGGCCGGCGGCTTCGGCGGGGCCATCCTTGATTGTCTTCAGCACGCGCACGCCGGCTGCCTGGTCAACGCCGGAAAAGCGCGCGACATGGCGGGGAATGGGGGTGGTGGCGCCTTCGATGCCGAGGCTGGCGCGGCGCACCCGGCCATGCTGCAGAACCTGGGCCAGCACATAAAGGGCGGTGTTGGCGGCAACCGAAAAGCAGATGCCCTGGGCGCCGCGGATGACGGCGGTGTTGATGCCGATGACGCGGCCGTGAGAATCAACCAGCGGCCCGCCGGAATTGCCGGGGTTTAGCGCGGCATCGGTCTGGATGACGTCGTCGATCAGGCTGCCGGCCTGGCTGCGCATGGAGCGGCCGATGGCGCTCACCACGCCGGCGGTTACGGTCTGTTCGAAGCCCAAGGGATTGCCAATGGCGATGGCGAGCTGGCCCTTGTGGATGGATTTAGAATCAAAGAACGACAGGGCGGGCGCCGCGAGATGAACATCGGTGCGCAAGACGGCTATGTCGCTGTGGGGATCCTCGCCGATGACGCGGGCATCGGATTTCTGGCCATCGGCCATGCTGACCTTGATGGCGCCGGCGCCCGCAACCACGTGGCTGTTGGTGAGGATCAGGCCATCGGAGGCAACGACGAGCCCAGAGCCCACGCCGGCCGGCCTGTTGCCCTTGAGCACGCCGATATGGACAACGGCGGGGCCCGCCGTTTCAACCGCACCGATGACGGCGCTGGAATAGGCATCCTGCAATTGGGTTTCGTAAGCGGTATCGTGGGCTGCGGCAGTGCTGTCATCAAGCATCGGGGGAACTCCTCCGCCATCATATGGGGAGGCGTTAAATCCCTGCCAAGGCCTGTTCCAAAACGGAAAAGCGCGCGAAACCCGGAGGCTTCGCGCGCCGCAGGGACTCGCGTATTATTTTCCGGCGAGGAGCTGATCGACCGCGTCGCGGACTTCTTGATCCACCGGCTTATTTGCGGCGGCATTGAGCGCATCTACCGCGGCTGCTTCAGCAGCAGCAGCGGCAGCAACCGCCGCGGCGGCATCAGCAGTGGCAGTATTGGCGGTGGCTTGCGCCAGAGTCGCTTTGGCTGCCGCCGCATCGGCAGCATCTTGGGCTGCCACGGCATCGGCCTCGGCCTGGGTGGCGGCGCCGGCCAGAGTGGCATCGTTCACAGCTGCGGCAGCAGCCGCATCCGCGGCTATGCGGGCGGCATCGGCGTCAGCTTGGGCTTTAGTGGCCTCGGCTGCGGCCGTGACAGCGTTGGCTTGCGCTGTGGCCGCAGTTTCGGCTGCTTCAGCTGCATCTTCGGCGGCCGTCAGCGCGGCGGCATTCGCATCACGGTAGGCGGCGATTCTTCCAACCCGGGAATTGGGGCTGGCATTGGCAAGGGCCTTGGCCGAGGCGTGGGCGGCGTTCAGGGCGCCAAGCTTGGATGCAATGCTGCCATTCGACACCTTTGCAGCTTTTTCAACTTTGGCGCTTTTTTCAGCCTTGGCGGCTTTTTCGGCTTTGGCAGAGCTCGCCTTTTCACTTTTTGAACTGGAACTGGAATTGCTGTTTCCACCAGCGTTTCCATTGCCGCCGGAGTTGCCGTTTCCCTTCCCGTTGCCACCCTTGGCAGCAAAGGCGCTGTCAGCCGAAAAGAGGCTGGTGGAATCAAGAACTGCAGGCGTTAAGAGAAATGCCACGCCAAGAGCCAGGGCAGCGGCGGATTTTGAAAACCTGGGAGCCATGATACCTTGCCTTTCATTATGAGGATAGGTTGATCATCGAGATTCACTGGGGTTAATTCAACGTAAACGCATCGGCGCGGTGAACCGGGTGTTTCGGCAATGACTCCAATTATTCATAAATTGCCGAGAGAACGGCGGGATGGGCGTTAAATATCCGCCAGGGCCTGCTCAAGGTCGGCGATCAGATCGGCCACGTCTTCGATGCCGATGGAAAAGCGGATGAGATTCGCCGCCACGATGCTGTGCGGGCCTTCCACGGATTTGCGATGTTCGGCGAGGCTTTCCACGCCGCCCAGCGAAGTGGCGGGGGTGAAGACCTTAAGGCGGCCGGCAAGCCGGCGGGTTTGCGCCTCATCGCCCTTCACCAGGATGGACAGCATGCCGCCGAAGCCGCCGGTCATTTGTTTTTTGGCGATCTTGTGCTGGGCATGACTTTCCAGCCCGGGATAGAGAACACCGGCGAGCCTCGGGTGTTTTTCAAAATGCCTGGCCAGCGCCAGGGCATTGCGCGAGGCCTGTTCGACGCGGAGAAAAAGCGTGCGCAGGCCGCGGATCAAAAGATAGGCTTCAAAACTTCCGAGCGTTGCGCCCAGCCCTACCTGGGCCTGCTTGAGCAATTCCCAGCGCGGGCTTGCCTCGCGGGCCGTCAACACGCCGGCCGTCACATCACTGTGGCCATTGAGGTATTTCGTGGCGGAATGGAAAACAATGTCGGCGCCGAGGGTGAGCGGCCTGCTGATCACCGGCGGGGCGCAGGTGGAGTCGACGACAAGAATGGCGCCCGCCGCATGGGCGGCATCGGCGGCGGCCCTGATGTCGATCACAACCCAGGTGGGGTTTGCCGGCGTTTCAATCCAGACGATGGCGGTCTTGCCGGGGATGATCGCGCGGCCAAGGCTGGCTGGATCGGCGGCATCGAACAGGTCAAGGCCGACATCGCGCATGGTTTGCTGGCGCAGCATCCAGGACTTCACGCCGTGGTACATGATGGTGGGGGCGGCAACGCGCCGGCCCGAGTCCACCGTTTCAATAAGGGCGGAAGCGGCCCCCATGCCCGAGGCGAAGAGGCGGGTTTCAAAACCTTCCTCCAGTTCACAGAGCAGGCCTTCGGCATGGGCCACGGTGGGCGAGCCGTTGCGCGAGTAAATATAATCACCGACGAGGCTGTAATCTTCCTTGCGGGCAAATGTGGTGGAGGGCTGGATGGCGGGGATCACCGCGCCGGTTTCCCTGTCGATGAAGTGGCCGGCCTGGGCGATGGTGGTGCGGATCGACGGCCGCGAATTCGAGCGCTCAGACATGCTGGCCGCCGTTGATGTGGAGTTCGGCGCCGGTCACATAGCTGGAACTGTCCGTACACAGAAAATAAATGGCCTTGGCCACTTCTTCCGGCTGGCCGAGGCGGCGCTGGGGAATATGCGGGATTATTTTTTCAGTGCCGGGCGAAAGGATCGAGGTTTCGATTTCGCCCGGCGAGATGGAATTCACCCGCACGCCGATGGGGCCGAAATCGGCGGCCATTTCGCGGGTGAGCGAGGCGAGCGCCGCCTTCGAGGTCGAGTAGGCCGCTCCGGCAAAGGGATGGACGCGGGAGCCGGCGATTGAGGTGACATTCACCACGGCGCCCTTGGCGGCTTCAAGTTCATCGATCAGGCCGCGGGCCAGCATCACGGGGGCGAAGAAATTCACCTGAAAGACTTTTTTCCAGTCGGCCTCATCGGTTTCGATGGTGTTCAGCCGCCCGCCGTCGGGCTGCTTCGGGCTGATCGCCGCGTTGTTGACCAGCGCATGAAGTTTTGAGCCCTGCTCTTTCAGCTTTTCCTTCATGCGCAGGATGGCGGCGGCGGTGTCGATGGAATCGCTGAGATCGACCTGAATATGATCTTCCGGACCCGCATCCCACGGGCAATCCTCCGGGAAGGGGTGGCGCGAACAGGAAATCACCCGCCAGCCGGCGGTCGAAAAGCGCTTCACCGTGGCATGGCCAATGCCGCGCGAGGCGCCGGTGAGGATCAGGGTCTTGCGTTCAGCGTCGGGAGTTTGAGTCATGGCTTAGGTCAAGCATCTTCCTTGAGAGTTCCGCTCGCATAGCGATGCAGAATCGATGAAACGAGTGTTTGATAGGGAATGCCCTGCTCCAACGCCTTCACCTTAATGCGCTCAATATCCTGCTGCTGAACGCGCACGGTAATGGGCTTTTTCTTTAGAGTATTGGCGGCGGCACGTTTCAATTCCTTAATTCTTTCCGGCAAGTCTGGAGCACTCTTATATTCACCGCGTTTCAAAGCTGCCATGATCTCGCGCTCCTCGTCGTCAAAATATGGAGCGTCGTACCCAACATGTTTTGCTTTTTTAACTTTGCTCATTGCATCACCTTATATTTTCGGTTTAGGTCGCGGTTTCTAAAAATTGTTTTCAGAAACATCACGTGTTCGTTCCTTACATAGGGAACAGCGCAAACATAGCCCTCTATCTCAACAACAAGAACCCGCTGGCCCGTGCGGGCTGGGTGGTCAAAATCATCAAGAACCTGACCATTTTCAATTGCTGCAACAACCGCCTCAAATGAAAGATCGCGCTCCTGTTTGAGCCGCTTGTTCTTATCCTCATTCCACCTGAAATCGAGGCTCTTCATCTGAGAGAAATTAAATAATGGTACATCTTTTGTCAATACAAATGATGTACACTTAGTTTCTACGGATATAGCCGCGTCTTGGTCCAGCCGCTATCGGGATCGGGCCTTCGGAAAACGACCCGGTCGTGCAGGCGGAAGGGGCGGTCGTGCCAGAATTCTATGGACAAGGGTTTAATGCGGAAGCCGGACCAATGGGGCGGGCGGGGCACATCGCCCAAGGCAAATTTTGCCGCGTGCAGGGCAACCGAGGCTTCCAGGGCAAAGCGGCCTTCGAGGGGCCGCGATTGCTGGGAGGCCCAGGCGCCGATGCGGCTGTCCCTGGCGCGGGAGGCGAAATAGGCATCGGCTTCCGCGGCGGTCACCGGCTCGACAAGCCCCCGCACCCGCACCTGGCGGCGCAGCGATTTCCAGTGGAAGCAGAGGGCCGCCTTCATGGTGCCCAGAATTTCCTGGCCCTTCTGGCTTTCGAAATTCGTGTAAAAAACAAAGCCGCGCTCATCGGCGTTTTTCAGGAGCACCATGCGGACATTGGGCAGGCCCTCCTCATCGACGGTGGCAAGTGCCACGCCATTCGGGTCGTTGGGTTCGGATTTTTCCGCATCGGCCAGCCAATCGGCAAAAAGCTGAAAGGGATCGTTGCGCTCGGTAAAACCGTAGGCGGCGGTCAGCGTCGTCAGGTCGCTCAAGCTCATTGCATTAACCAACCCTTCCGGAGTCTGATATGGCCGCAGACTCTTCACAATTCATCCCACTTTGGCCACGGGATGCGCTCATTTCCTGCCTAGATGGTTAAACCAATATGGCACTCAAGTCGCGGGGAATTCACCGGATGATCAAGACCTATGCAGCAGTTGCAATGGCCAGCCTCATGCTTGCGGGCTGCGCCCAGGACAGCGGGCCCAAGGAAACCTCGGGCGCCCTGCTCGGCGGCCTTGCCGGCGGCTTGCTCGGCAATACCGTTGGCCATGGCAAGGGCCGGGCGGCGGCCACCATCCTTGGCGCGGCGCTCGGCGCCGTTGTCGGCGGCAAAGTGGGGCGGAGCCTCGATGACGAGGACCGCAATTACGCGTATGGGGCCGCTACCCGCTCGTTCACCTCGGGCCGCGAGGTTACCTGGGAAAATGAGGACAGCGGGCACCGCGGACGTTTCCGGCCGAGGCGCAGCTTCCAGCGCGACGGCGGCCTGTGCCGGGATTTCGAGCACACCATCTGGGTAGAGGGCGAGCCGGACGTGATTGAAGGCACCGCCTGCCAGACGCCGGACGGACGCTGGCGCGTGGTGGGCTAATGCGCCGGATTTCGCGCTTCGACGAACCAGCTGCTTGAGCCGAACCAGACGCCGTCGTGGCGGAGATTTTTTGCGAAGAGCTCACGCAGCGCGGCAACGGCTTGTGGCCTGCGCCTTTGGCCTTCCTCTCCGGCCAGCCGGATGATTTCGCCGGCAGGCCCAAGCGCCAGCGCGAACTCAACGGCTTCATCGAGAACCCGGCCGATGCAGACTTCCGTGTCGCAGCGTTCAAAACTTATGCGGTCAAAGCCGGCGCCGCGCAGCATCTCGCTCACCATGTCGGCGCCCGCCATGGAAAAGGGGCCCGGGCCGCAGTGAACCTCGGTGGTTTCCGCATGCGAGACGACGGGCATGATCTCCTTCACAATGCGTTCGGCTTCATAGACCCAGGGGTTATCCTCGCGGCGGCGCCAGACGATCATGGCGAATTCCCCATCGGGCTTCAGGGCGCGGCGGATGTTGCGCAGGGCCGCACCGGGCAGGTTGAAGAACATGGTGCCGAAGCGGGAGAAAACTTGGTCATAGGGGCCGGACAGGTGATCGGCCTGGGCATCGGCAAGCAGGAACGAGGCATGGGCAAGCTGCGCCTCCACAGCTTCGCGTTTTGCAATGTCGATAAAGTTTTGCGCGCAATCAACGCCCACGGCGGCGCCCGACGGCCCTACCTGCAGGGCAATCTGCTGCGTGGTGTCGCCGAAGCCGCAGCCAATGTCGAGAACGCGCGCGCCCCTGGGATAGGGGTTCCGTTCGAAATATTTTTCACTGTGGTCCGACAGTCCATGAGTCAGGACATTGCGGAAGCGGCAGAACTTGTCGAACAGGACGGTGTTCCAGGCTTCGATGGGGATTGCGTTTTCGGTGCTGCTCATGGGTTCTCTCTTTTTTGAAGGTGGCTCTATGGCACAGCGCGGCGGATCGGTTCCAGTCCTGAAACTGTACCTAGCGCCAGCCCGATTGCACGAGGGCGCCGGTGATCCGCTCGCCGTCTTGGGGGTTTTCGTAGGGAAACCAGGAGGCGAATTCGCCGGCACTCAGCCCGGCGTAGTCGTGCTTCAGGTCATCCACCAGGCTTGCGGCAGATTCAAGATCGCCCGTGGCGTAGAGGCTGGCCACCAGGACAAGTCGGGTCAGCCAGAAATCCGGAGTCATGCGCATCGCCCAATGGGCGGTTTGCAGCGCGTCCTTGAAATTCCCCAGGTGGAGATCGGCAAGGGCCTTTGACGGCAGGCAAAAGCCGAGGCCCGCATCGCCTACCCGCAGGCGCATGGCATTCTGAATATAGTTTTTAGCCGCTTCAAACGAGCCAACCATCACCGCGTGGTAGCTGCGCGCAGTGGAAGCGTGGGCAAAGCTCGGGTTGAGCATCACGGCCCGCTCGATATAGCCCATCGACTCCGTGTGGTTTCCGCGCCAGTCCATGATCTGGCCGAGGCCAATATTCGCCTTGGCCTCGGACGGATCAATCTCGAGGGCGCGGCGGGCGCTGTGCTCGGCTTTTTCCAACTCCCCCTCGAAGCCGCGGTTGCGCGTGATCTGGGCGTCCATGTAGCGGTTCACCGATATCATCGCATGGGCGTGGGCGTAGGTCGCGTCTTCGTCCACGGCGTTCTGGAACGCGGCAATGGCCTTCTGCCACTGCGCCGCATGATAATGGCGATAGCCGATGACGAGATGCTGATAGGCAATCAGCGATCCGGTCGCCGCCAGGGCCGGCTTGCGCAGGGCCTGGTGCTCGCTTTCAGCCAATGCCGGATCAAGGGCTGACACAATCATCGGGCAAACCTCGCCGGCCCAGGACAACAGGTCTTGGCCCGTGGCATCGTATCGTTTGGCCCAGGTGATGTAACCCGTTTCCGCGTCGGCAAGCTCGACGGTGAGCGACAGGCTGTCGGCGCGGTCGGTTATGGTGCCATAGACCAGATGATTGGCGCCGGTGAGACGGGCAAAATCGCGCGGGATGAAGCTTTCATCATTTTTGACATTGTAGGTGGCGCTGCGCGACAACACGCTGAGCCAGCGGCAGCCCGAGAGCATGAGGGTGATGTCCTCGCACACGGCATTGGCGAGGGCAGCGCTGTCGCCGCGGGTTCCGGCGTAACGGAAAGGCAGCACGGCGACGACAGGCGCATCGGAGCGGGCCCTGGTCCAGGGATTTTTATGGACAAAGGCGAGCTGGCGCTGGGGCGCATAAGGGGCGACGCCTTGCCGGGGGGCGGCCTTGAGCGATGCGTTGAAATCGGCAAGCTCTGGCGGCGGCGCTTCATTGAATTCCAGCTTCAAGCGCCTGGCGAAGTATTCGTAATGCCTGACGGCGGTTGCCGGGTGGCCGTTCGCGGCGGAAAGTTCCATGAGCCGCCACAACGCCTGAAAGCACATGGGGCAGAGCTCAACGAGCTTCGCAAGGAGCCGAAGACTTCGTTCCACGCCGGCGGGACCGGGGCTTTCCGCAGTAGCGTTCAGGATTGTCGTTTCAAGCTGGTTCTCGAGGCGCGAGCGCTGAATGGCGGTCCATTGCTGGAAGGGCTCAGTCGCCAGGGGCGGGCCATCAAGAAATGGGCCGGCATAAAGCCCGAGAAAAAATTCCGCGTCCTCGATCTGGTTTGCCGCGGTGCGTTCCTCGAAGCTCCAGAGATCGCATTCCTGTATCGCGGGCCCGAGGGCCACCTCATTGCGCGACGTTGTAAGGATCGGGGCATCTTGCGGCGCCAGGGCCTTAAGTTCGAAGACGACCTGGCGAAGGCTGGCCTGGGCCTGCTCCTTGAAGCGATCGGGCCACAGTATGTCGAGCAGGACTTCGCGGTTTTCACGGCGCGTTTCCTTGGAGGCGAGATAGGCCAAAAGCGCCTGGCCACGGCGCAGCGAAACCGGAATGATTTCCGACCGGTTTTTCGAGAGCGCAAACCCGCCAAAGAGTTTCAGCTTCATCCAGCACCCATCTGCGTGTCCATGGTTCCTCGCTTTAAATGGGGTTCTTTTGCCCAGCGCAGCGGAGGAACGCCAGTCCTGAAACTGTACTAAACACGTCCATCGCAATGTACCTTTCCGGCAGGTTCCTAGCAGAAATAACGCAGAAGTCACTCCGCCCCCGCGCTGAAATGACGGTGGAATAACGCTGGTTCCCTATGGTGCGGCGAACTGATGGTCAGAGCCATCCCTATTCAACACTGAAACATCGAAAGAAAGACATGCGCAGATTTGTAATTGAACGAGAAATCCCGAAGGTAGGATCCTTCACCCCCGGCCAGCTTGGCGGGGCGGCAAAGACTTCAAACGCGGCGCTCGCCAAGCTCGGTCCGGATATCCAATGGGTGCACAGCTATGTGACGGGCGAGCAGACCTTCTGCATCTACCTGGCCAAGGACGAGGCGCTGATAAAGCGCCATGCCGAAATCAGCGGCTTTCCCGCAAACCGGATCACCGAAGTGACGGGGATCTTCGATCCCACGACCGCACGCAACTAGATTCAAACAGGAGAATACAATGAAAACTTTTCGTTTGCCGACGGGCCTTGCCCTTTTAACCCTGCTTGCAGCCGCGCCGGCACTGGCCGGCGACGCCAATCCGCTGGTCGACAAGGTACGCGCCGCCAATGACCGCTTCAAGGACGTGGCAGCGGCAGTGGCCGAAGGCTATGCGCCGATCCCCTGCGCCAGCGGCCTGCAGGGCGGCGCCATGGGCGTGCATTACGTGAACGGCGCGCTTCTCAAGGACGGTGTCGTTGATATCGCAAAGCCCGAGGCTGTCATGTACGAGCCGACGGCCGATGGAAAGATGGACCTTGTGGCGGTTGAATACATCGCCTTCAAGGGGCCGGCGGCGCTGGATGGCCACCTGTTCAACTTCGTGACCGAGCCGAACCGTTATGGGCTGGACAAGTTCTATGAGCTGCATGTCTGGGCCTGGCGGCCCAACCCGACCGGAGCGTTTGCCGACAACAATCCGAATGTGAGCTGCGACGCCATGCACGGCGAAGCCCACTAGCGCACAGGCTTTGGAGCGCGAAATGCCAGTCAAGTCTGCCGCAAACTTCATGCAGGCCAAGCCAAATTTTCTCCGCACCGTCGGGGCGGCAATCAACGCAGCGATTGAGCGCCGACGGATACGCGCGGCGCTGGGCAGGATGGACGACTACATGCTGAAGGACATGGGCATCGCCCGCGCCGACATTGAGAGGATCGCCAACCGGACCTATCCGCCGCGGTAGCGATCACCTGACGACTCAACCAACGACCAATTGAACATCTGCAACTTTGAAAGGAAGACCTATATGACTACTGCAACGACCACCAAGGGAAAGTGCTTCTGCGGCACGGTTGAGTTTACCGTAGCCGGGGAACCGGCCGCCATGGGCTATTGCCACTGCAGTTCCTGCCGGGAATGGTCGGCCGGGCCGGTGAACGCCTTTACGCTATGGCCGCTCGATGCGCTTAAGATCACCAAGGGAGCGGCCAACATCGAGGTCCATCACAAGACCGACAAGAGCCTGCGGAAGTGGTGCAAGACATGCGGCGGGCATCTCTTCACCGATCATCCGCACTGGAAGCTGGTGGATGTCTATGCCGCCGTCATTCCTTCGGTGAAGTTCAAACCCGGCGTGCATGTGCATTACCAGGAGACGGTGCTGCCCATGAAGGACGGCTTGCCGAAGCAGAAGGACGTGCCGAAGGAAATGGGCGGTTCCGGCGTGCTCATGGCGGAATAAAATCGGAACGGGCGGGAGCTTAAACCGCAGGCCCCGCCCTTTCTTTCCCTGCTTAACTATGCCAAATAGCGCTGAAGCGGCTGGTTGCGTGCCGCAACTCGCTATGCTCAGGGAAAATCATGAACGATACCAAAGGCTTGATGGCTGGCAAACGCGGGCTGATCATGGGCGTTGCCAACAGCCGCTCGATCGCCTGGGGCATTGCGCAGGCCTGCGCCCGGCATGGGGCGGAACTGGCCTTTACCTATCAGGGCGACGCCATCAAGAAACGGGTTGAGCCGCTGGCCGCTGAAATCGGCGCCAAGCTGGTGGTGCCCTGCGATGTGACCGACATGGCCTCGGTTGATGCGACGTTCGCGGCTATCGAAAAGGCCTGGGGGCGGCTGGACTTCGTGGTGCACGCCATCGCCTTTTCCGACAAGGATGAACTTACGGGACGTTATGTCGATACCAGTGCTGACAACTTCAGCAAGACCATGTTCATCTCCTGCTACAGCTTCACGGCAATCGCCCAGCGCGCCGAAAAGCTGATGACCGAGGGCGGCTCGCTGCTGACCCTCACCTATTACGGGGCCGAGAAATGGATGCCGCATTACAATGTGATGGGCGTCGCCAAGGCGGCCCTGGAAGCCTCGGTGCGCTACATGGCGGCGGATTTGGGGCCGAAGAACATCCGGGTCAACGCCATTTCCGCCGGACCGATCAAGACGCTGGCCGCTTCCGGCATCGGCGACTTCCGCTACATCCTGAAATGGAACGAATATAATTCGCCACTGCGGCGCACGGTGACCACGGAAGAAGTGGGCGACAGCGGCTTCTATCTTCTGTCTGATCTTTCGCGCGGGGTGACCGGCGAAATTCTCCATGTGGACTCGGGCTATCATATTGTCGGCATGAAAAACCCGACGGCCCCTGACATGAGTGTTGCCTCCAACGGTGAATGAGACGCTGCCACCCATTTATTTCGTGCGCCACGGAGAGACCGAATGGAATCGCTTGGGTCTCATTCAGGGCTGGACCGATATACCGCTGAACGAGACGGGCCACGCGCAGGCGCAGGATGTGGCGCGGGCGTTTCTAGCGCACCCGGAAGTGACCAGCGACTGCCGCTTTGCGGTGAGCCCGCTGGGCCGGACGCGGCAGACCATGGCTTATATTTCGGAGGCGCTGGCGCTGCCTGAGAGCCATGTTTCGGTTTCCCCCGCCCTCAAGGAGCTTGGGTTTGGAGTTTGGGAAGGCAGGCCCTTCTGGGAACTCAAGGCTTCGCCGATTTATCCCGCTGATCCGGAAACGCGCTATTCCTGGCGGCCCGAGGGCGGCGAAAGTTACGCTGACGGGCAGGAGCGCCTGCGCCAATGGCTGGCCGGCATCCAGGATCCCACGGTGGTGGTTTCGCACGGGGCAATCGGGCGCTGCCTGATTGGGCATATCACCCACATGACCATGCGCGAGCTGGTGGAGATTCGCATGCACCAGGGGCGGTTTTGCCGGATTGCCGATGGCGCCGCAGAGTGGTTTGACGGGACGCCGCTGGCACCCTAAAACATTTTCATGTCACACAATACCTTCGGCCATCTCTTCCGCATGACGACCTTTGGGGAAAGCCACGGGCCAGCGATGGGCTGCGTGGTGGATGGCTGCCCGCCGGGAATCAAGCTTTCGGTTGACGACATTCAGGGCTATCTCGACAAGCGCCGGCCGGGGCAAAGCCGCTTCACCACGCAGCGGCAGGAGCCGGACGCGGTGAAAATCCTCTCAGGCGTGTTTCAGGATGACCGTACCGATGGCCAGGTGACCACCGGCACGCCGATCATGCTGATGATCGAAAATGTGGACCAGCGCTCCAAGGATTATACGGAGATCCGCGACAAGTTCCGCCCGGGCCATGCGGACCTGACCTATCAGGCGAAATACGGCTTGCGCGACTATCGCGGCGGCGGACGCTCTTCGGCGCGCGAAACGGCAGCACGGGTGGCGGCCGGTGCGGTGGCGCGGAAAGTTGTTCCGGGGGTGACCATTCGCGGCGCGCTGGTGCAGATGGGCGCGCACAAGATCGATTACAAAAACTGGGACTGGGCCGAGGTGCACAAAAATCCCTTTTTCGCGCCGGACGCAAAGGCGGCGGCGCAGTGGGAAGACTATCTCGATGGAGTGCGCAAGGCCGGGTCTTCCTGCGGCGCGGTTGTTGAAGTGACGGCTTCGGGTGTGCCGGCCGGCTGGGGTGCGCCGGTTTACGGCAAGCTCGACCAGGATCTGGCGGCGGCGATGATGAGCATCAACGCGGTAAAAGGGGTTGAGATCGGCGCCGGCTTTGCGGCGGCGGCATTCTCGGGCGAGCAGAATGCCGATGAAATCCGCATGCGCCATGGCAAGCCGGAGTTTCTCTCCAACCATGCGGGCGGCATTCTGGGCGGCATTTCAAGCGGCCAGGACATTGTGGTGCGGATGGCGGTGAAGCCCACCTCCTCCATCCTCACCTCGCGGCAGACGGTCACGGCGCAGGGCACGAACACGGACATCTCGACCAAGGGCCGCCACGACCCCTGCGTCGGCATCCGCGCCGTTCCGGTGGCGGAAGCGATGATGGCGCTGGTGCTGGCGGATCATTTCCTGCGGCACCGGGCGCAGATGGGTTAGCGTCTCTGCACTTGCTTCTATCCACCCCTCCGCTAGGAGATGGGGCTAAAAATAAGAATAAATCCCCTTGACACTATATTCCTATTATGCCATTTATGTTCCTGTCCATCCCGGAAGGGGTCTCGGTCGCGACGGTGATCATAGATGGGGTGGATGTGGCGCCTGCGGGTCTGGTGAAACGTTCACTCAGGCACCCGGGAGCCGGAGGGAGGGCCCTTGGGCATTACGACCCAATGCGTCTTAAATGGCTAAACAACCCTAGCGGAAAACTTCAGACACCGTGCGATCTAGGGCTCTGCAAGATCTTCCCCGAGGCAAAAACCGCCGCAAAAGCGTGGGCGCGAGCAAGCGCCAACCGCCGGACTACACGACCGGCATTTCTGCGAGTGTTTGCGTCCACGCAACCCTTCGCTTCTTTCTCGCCTGTCCCGGAAACGGCATAACCGTTTTCACCCCCGGCGAAGCTATGCCCGATGCTCATTGAAACGTGAATCACTCCCAACTCCGTCATTCCGGCGAAAGCCGAATCCGATGGACATTCCGGCTTTCGCCGGCATGACGAATGGTGGTTAGAGCTTCACCGCCGCAATCAGGAATTCCCTGTTGCCGTCGCCGCCTTCGAGTGAGGATGGGGCAAGGCCGGTGACTTTCCAGTTTTCGGCCGCCAGGAATTCGGAGATTTCCTTGCAGACCCGTTCGTGCTCTTGCGGGTCGCTGACGATGCCGCCGCGGCCGATCGCACCGCGGCCGGCTTCGAACTGGGGTTTGATGAGGGCGAGGAGTTGGGCTCCGGATTCTACGAGGGCCAGGGCTTTCGGCAGGGCGAGTTTCAGGGAGATGAAACTGACGTCGCAGACGATGAAATCGATCTTGTGCTTGAGATGATCGGCGGCGAGATCGCGGGCGTTGAGGCCTTCGATGGATGTCACCTTTGGATTTGAGATCAGCGATGCATCGAACTGGCCGTGGCCTACATCAATGGCAGTGACATGGGCGGCGCCCTGCTCCAGCAGGACTTGGGTGAAGCCTCCGGTGGAGGCGCCAATATCGAGGCAATTCAGACCCCTGACGGAGATATTGAAGACATTGATTCCGCTTTTGAGCTTGAGGGCGGAGCGCGAGACATAGGCTCGCGCTTCGTCGCGAATTTCGATGCGGGCTTCCGGGCTGGTGTTCTGCGCCGGCTTGGCCGCCACGACGCCATCGACGGACACGGTGCCGCGGGCGATGGCATCCCTGGCGCGGGAACGGGAGGAATAATGCCCGCGCTGAACCAGGAGTTCATCGAGGCGGTGGCGTGTCACTCCACGTCCAGGGGCGCCGTTCCGGATGGCTTGCCATCGGGCTTCAGGGTGATTTTTTCGATGCGGGCTTCGGCATCCTTCAGCTGCTTTTCGCAATGCTCTTTCAGGGCCTGGCCTTTTTCGTAGATGGCGATGGACTGCTCCAGGTCGACCTTGCCGGACTCGAGTTTCGAGACGATTTCCTCAAGCTGGGCCAGGGCCTTTTCGAAGGGCAGCGCGGCAATTTCCGGAAATTTCGTCATGTCTCATCATCCTCGTCATCGTCCTGGTCGAGCGCATCGGTGCCCCGCATGAGGGCCTGCACATGGATGGCAACGGATGCCGCCAGCCCCTGCAAATCATAGCCGCCTTCCAGAACCGACACAACGCGGCCTTCGGCATGGGCATCCGCGGCGCCCATGAGTTCCAGCGTGGCCCAGGCGAAATCCTCCTCGCTCAATTGCAGGCTGCCCAGCGGATCGGCGTGGTGGGCATCGAAGCCCGCCGAGATGAGCACCAGATCAGGGGCGAAATCATCAAGGGCGGGGAGGATGATGCTGCGCATGGCATCGCGGAACTGCACGCTGCCATCGCCGGCGCGGAGCGGCGCATTGAAGATATTACCGACGCCGGTTTCATTGCTGGCGCCCGAACCGGGATAAAGCGGCATCTGGTGGGTGGAGCCGTAGAACAGGTTGGGATCGGACCAGAATATCTCCTGGGTGCCGTTGCCATGATGGACATCGAAATCGACGACGGCGACGCGCTCCGCATCATAGCGGGCCCGCGCATAGTGGGCGGCGATGGCCACCTGATTGAACAGGCAGAAGCCCATGGGCTTGCGTGATTCCGCATGGTGGCCGGGCGGGCGGAGCGCACAGAAGGCATTGTCGGCCTTGCCGGTGAAGACCGCATCGACGGCGGCGGTGGCGGCACCCACGGCGCGGAGTGCGGCTTCGAGGGAACCCGCGGACATCACCGTATCGGGATCGACATATTCCACGCCCTCTTCCGGGGACATAGACTGAATGTGATGGAGATGCTCCTGGGTGTGGGCGCGGAGAATATCCTCTTCCTTGCCCAAGGGCGCCAGTTGGCGTTTCAGCCCGGCAAAATGGGGCGATTCGAGGATCTTGTTGATGACCTTGATGCGGTCCACCCGTTCGGGGTGGCCTTCAGGGGTGAGATGATTAAGGCTTGAGGCGGGATGGGTGTATAGAACTGTATTCATGTGCCTGCTATAGAGCGGCTTCCATGACGAATTCCACTGAAATAAATCTGGCGGCGGAGGCGTTGAAAAGCGGCGGGCTTGTCGCGTTCCCGACGGAAACGGTATATGGGCTGGGGGCCGACGCCACCAGCGACACGGCGGTGGCCAAGCTCTTTGCGGCCAAGGGGCGGCCCAGTTTCAATCCGCTGATCTCGCATGTCCACGCCGCCGAGGCGGGCTTTGCGCTGGGGGTATTTTCGGCGGCGGCCAAAAAACTGGCGCTGGCGTTTTGGCCCGGACCCTTAACTGTGGTTGTGGCGCGGGCCAAGGGCTGCCCGGTTTCGCTGCTGGCCTCGGCCGGGCTTTCGAGCATTGCGCTGCGCGTGCCCAATCATCCGCTGGCGCTGGAATTGCTGCGCGCCGTTGACCGGCCGGTTGTGGCGCCAAGCGCCAATCTGTCCGGGCGCGTGAGCCCCACCACGGCGGCGCATGTAAAACGTGGACTTGGAAAAAAAGCGACGGTCATCCTGGATGGCGGGGCCTGCGCAGTTGGGGTTGAATCTACGGTTGTGAGTTTCATGGGAAAGCGCGCCACGTTGCTGCGTCCCGGCGGGCTCTCACGCAATGACATCGAAAAGGTGCTGGGCCGCGAGCTCGAGGCCGAGGCTGCGTCAGCCCAGCCCCATGCGCCGGGGCAGATGGAAAGCCATTATGCACCGCAAGCGATTTTGCGCCTTGAGGCCAAGGCGCCGCAGAAGGGTGAGAGCTATCTGGGTTTCGGCTCCCATGACCACGGCCCCTACACGCTTTCGGCCCGGGGAGATGTCATTGAGGCCGCCGCCAATCTCTTCCGCCTGCTGCATGAACTGGATGGCCTGGACGTGAAGACAATCGCGGTTGCCCCCATCCCCCATGAGGGACTGGGTGAAGCCATCAATGACCGTTTACGCCGCGCCGCGGCGCCGAGGCCCAAGACATGACCCCAGAGCTATTGAACCAATTCGCCGGCATCGTGGGCGAGAAACATGCCATTCGCGATGCCGCCTCCATGGCGGGCTATATGCGGGAATGGCGCGAGATCTGGGTGGGTAAATCGCCCCTGGTGATGCGGCCTGCAAACACGGAGGAAGTTTCGCGCATCCTCAAGCTCGCCAGCGAAACGGGCACGGCGATCGTCCCGCAATCCGGCAATACCGGGCTGGTGGGCGGGCAGATCCCCTTTGAAGAAGGCGGGGAATTGCTGCTGTCGCTCGACCGCATGACGAAGATCCTGAATGTCGATGCGGCTGACAGCACCATGACGGTGCAGGCGGGCGCCACGCTGAAATCGGTGCAGGAGGCCGCCGATGAGGCGGGACGTTTGTTTCCCCTGAGCCTGGCCTCGGAAGGCTCGTGCCGGATCGGCGGCAATCTTTCCACCAATGCGGGCGGACTCAACGTGCTGGCTTACGGCAATGCGCGCGACCTCTGTTTGGGGCTGGAAGTTGTGCTGCCGGACGGGCGCGTCTGGAACGGCTTGCGGCGGCTCCGCAAGGACAATACGGGCTATGATCTCAAGAACCTGTTCATCGGGGCGGAGGGAACGCTTGGGGTAATCACCGCCGCCGTTTTGAAGCTGTATCCGAAGCCGCGGGCCCACGAGACGGCATTCATCGCGGTCGCCTCGCCGCAGGCGGCGGTCGAACTTTTGTGGCTGGCGAAGGAGATGAGCGGCAACCGGGTGGTGGCCTTCGAGCTGCTGCCGCGGATTGCCATGGATTTCACCGTGAAGCACATGGGGATCAGCAATCCCCTGGCGGAATTTTCCCCGTGGTATGCGCTGAGCGAGCTGGCCGATCCCGCCGCCGGGAGTTTCGAGGCCATCCTGGAAGAGGCCATGGCGCGGGGGCTGGTGACGGACGCCACGGTGGCGCAATCGGAAGGCCAGCGGCAGGCGCTATGGGCGATCCGCGAGCTGATGCCCGAATCGCAGAAATTCGAGGGCGGCTCGATCAAGCACGATGTTTCGGTGCCTGTCTCAAGAATACCGCAATTCATCATCGAGGCGACCCGGGCTGTGGAAAACTACATGCCGCAGGCGCGGGTCATGGCCTTCGGCCACATGGGCGACGGCAACCTGCACTTCAACGTGAGCCAGCCCCTGGGCATGGACAAGCAAAAATATCTCGACCAGTGGAATGAGATGAATGCGGTGGTCTTCGACATCGTGCTGAAATTCGAAGGCTCGATCAGCGCCGAGCACGGCATCGGCCGCCTGAAGAAACATCACATGGCGGAGATCAAGTCACCGGTTGAACTGCAGATGATGCGCGGCCTCAAAAATCTTTTCGATCCCAGCAACATTATGAACCCGGGCAAGGTGCTGCCGTGACACTCACCTTCCGCGAAGTTCAGGACGTGAATCTGGAAAGCGTCGTAAGCCTTTGGAAGGCCTGTGAATTAACACGCCCGTGGAATGATCCGTACAAGGACATTCAGTTCGCGCGCAACGGCTCGGCGTCAGCGGTTCTGGTCGGCCTTCTTGAGGGCCGCCTGGTTGCTTCGGTGATGGTTGGCCACGACGGGCACCGCGGCGCGCTCTACTATCTCGCGGTTGACCCGGCGTTTCAGAAACGCGGATTTGGCAAGGCCACCGTTGCCGCTGCGGAAGCCTGGCTGCGCGCGCGCGGGGTGTGGAAAATAAATCTCATGGTGCGCAGCGAGAATGAGAAAGCTGGCCGCTTCTATGAGCGCCTGGGCTACGAGGTCAACCCGGTGACCAGCTTCGGCAAGCGCCTCGACAGATTCTGAGGTGTCCGCCTTGATTCGGGCACGATCTTGCGGTGGAAATGGACTCCGTTAAGGTTAATAATTTACTAACATCTTAGCGGTCGCTGGATAGTTAACGATGTTTATTAGATATTAAGCATTGTTAACGACCGGGATTTCGACGGGTTTCGAGCGAAGACAAGTGGACGGCAGTAACTGACCTCGGGGAGAGCGACGTGAATCCACTACCAAGCAAAAACGAACGGGACGAATTTGATAAGGCGTTTAGTGCCAGATTAACCGGGGAAAACGAGAAAAGACCGGGTGAGCTGCGCCTTGCGGACAGGCCCGCCGCGCCGGCGCCGTTTTTCAACATCGCCGGCCAGTTCGGCGCCAAACTGGTGCAATATGCCAAACCGGGGATGAGTAAGAAGGTGCTGGCGGCAATGGCGGACGACACGGATCCGGCCGTGGCGATGGCGAACATCCGCAAGCTTCTGGTGGGCCCTACCCATAAACTGCACGACGCGATGTTTGAGGAGGTCATCACCATCCTCGAGGAATCGGACAATGAAGTTCAACAGGCGCTGCGGGCCCTGGAACGGAAATGGGCGGCGCTTTCGCAGATAACCGACGAACTGGTTGCCAAGTCGCTGGACAGCAAGGACCAAAGCCGCGAGCACGCCGAATTTGTGCGGCACGAACTGCAAAAATCGGCAGCCTCGCAGCAGGAAATGCTGTCCGAGATGTTTCTGGTGATCGATGCGAAAATCGACGAATTGACCAAGCAGGTCGACCAGAAGGTTGAAGCCCTGGCGCAAAAGGTTAAAACCGACTTGCGTGAAATTGCTGAAGACCAAGAGCGCAGGCTGCAGGACCTGGAGGCAAAGTACCAGGCCAGGAACAAGGTGGAACTTGAGAATCTTGAAAACCGCCTGGTCCGGCTTGAACAGAAGTCGAGCACCAGCACCGACGACCTAAACGAGGTTTTTGCCGGCGGCCTTACAAGCATCGCGGACCGCTTGAAAGCCCTGCGGGACAATCAGGCCAACTGAGGGCGCCTTAAATGAGGTCCAGCTGAGCCTTGGGCTTGGGTGGTGGAGCGTTGCGGGCAATGACGGTGGGTTCAAAAACAAAATAGTCGTCGGGCGCAGGTTTCAGGAATTGCACCGCCGCTTCGGCGGCAACATTCCTGACATCCAGCCACTCGGCATAATTCTCCGGCTGAATGACCGCAGGCATGCGCGTGTAGATTTGCGAGACGACGGCGTTTGGTTCGGTGGTGATGACGGCTGCGGTTTCAAGTTCCGAGCCATCGGCCCCCAGCCAATGCTCCCACAGGCCGGCAAAGGCAAAGAGGCCGTGGTCCGGGCGGTGAATGAAATAGGGAATTTTCTTACCCGGCACGTCGCCCAGCCATTCATAATAGCCATCGGCGGGAATGAGGCAGCGGCGGCGCCGGACGGCATTGCGGAATGACGGTTTTTCCAGCAGGGTTTCGCTGCGCGCGTTGATCAGGGGCTTTCCCGGCTTGATTTCCTTGACCCACGAGGGGATGAAGCCCCAGCGCACCAGGGCGAAATGCCGTTGGTTGTTTTCCTCACGGACGATGGCGATGGGGCTTTGGGGGGCGACATAGGCGCGGGGCGGAAATTCGAGCTCCTCCAGATACTGAAGCAGCGACCT
>CAVZAJ010000019.1:0-249648 GCA_963773295.1 uncultured Alphaproteobacteria bacterium | reverse complement strand
TGTTTCTTCCGCCGATTTCCTGAAACTATAGAGGCCACACATGGAGCCAGCTTAACCCGATGACGCCTGCGCAACAATTCCCCAAGCTTGGAGCTTCGGCCTGCGTCTGGAAAGATGGCAAGGTGCTGCTTGTTCAACGGGCCAAACCGCCCTTGGGCCTGTGGAGCCTGCCCGGCGGCCATGTCGAGTTCGGCGAAACGGCGCAGACGGCAGCCGCGCGCGAGTTGCTGGAGGAATCGGGGGTTACGGCTGATCTTACCGTGTTTGCCGGGCTCTATGAGATCATCCGGGAGAAGCCGGCATTCCATTATGCCATCGCCTGTTATGGCGGGGTGTGGAAGTCCGGCGAAGCGCGGGCTTCCAGCGATGCGCTGGAGGCCCGGTGGCTGGCCCCTGCGGAGCTCGATTCCCTTGATCTCGCTCCCAATGTCCGGGAAGCCATTGCCCGGGCTCAGGGCCTGCTGGGGTTTTGACTCAAAAATCACTGTTCATATTAACCCTTTTTTAAGGAACAAGTCGCGGAACACGGCGCCTTTGCTAAGGTGCATTAACGAATGCGGGGCTGGTGGAAAAGCGCTGTGGACGGGGATTGATGCCACAACTGAAAAGACTGTTATGCTGAAATATCGGACAAAACCGGTGCCCGCGACTTACCCGTCGGAGGCCAAGCATTTGGCGCTCCGCTACATTCTCGATGCCTGGGAAGAAGCCGTCTATGAGGGGCTGGATCCGGATTGTATCGCCACTGCGGCGATATTCGCCGCCCTCTCCGACATGGTTGCCACCTATGGCGAGGAACCGGTGGCGGTGATGTGCGCGAAACTGCCGGAGCGCATCCGGGGCGGCGAATTCTCGGTCGCCCAAACCAAGCAGTAATCAGTCGAAAGCTGTCCACAGCAACAGGAAGCCGAAAGCGGCCACGAGAACTCCCGACCAGCGGTTGATGCGGTCCAGGGTTGAAGGGCCGAGACGCGATTTGAGCCGGCCAATGAAGAAGCCCAGCAGCAGCCACCACAATGCGCCGCCCAAGGCAATGCCGAGGAGAACCATGGCGGGCCGAAGGTGTGATGTGCCGAAAGCCAGATGGGTGCTCAGCGAACTGAAAATGGCGAGATAGCCGAGCACAAGGCCCGGATTGGTGACCGACAAAGAAAAGGTCAGGCCGAACTTGGCGGAATGAGGGCCCGTGGCAAGATCGCTAGCAGCAAAATGGGTCCGCGCCGTGCGAATGCCCAGCACGACCAACACAAGCCCGCCGGCAATTTTCAGAAATTCCGCATAATCCAGGATGAGATGCGATATGGACTGAATGCCATAGGCGGCAATTCCGGCGATCAACACGTCAGCGAGCACCGAGCCTAGCCCGGCGAGAAACGCTATCTTCCAGTCATGGCACAGCGCGGTGCGAATGACGATGAGATTGACCGGACCAAGCGGCGCCGACATGGCAAAGCCTACCACAGTGCCGATAATGATCAGCGACCAATCCATGATCTAGCGGATATCCACAACGACGCGGCCGCGCACCTGGCCTGCCACAATTTCACTGGCGATACGCGGCACATCCTCCAGCTTCACATGGGTGGTGAGGGCGGCAAGGGCACTGCGATCAAGATCCCGGGCGATGCGGTTCCAGGCCTGCTGGCGGCGCGGCAGCGGCGTGGTGACGGAGTTGATGCCGATCAATTTCACACCGCGCAAAATGAAGGGCGCCACCGATGTCGGCAGGTCCATGCCCTGGGCCAGGCCGCAGGCGGCAACGGCGCCGTCATTGCTGATCTGCGAGATGACATTGGCAAGCGTCGTGGAGCCCACGGAATCGATGGCGCCGGCCCAGCGCATTTTGCCCAGCGCCTTGACGGGCACATTGAATTCATTCCGATCAATGATTGTGGAAGCGCCGAGTTTTTTCAGGAATTCCGATTCTTCCGGGCGTCCCGTAGACGCGGCAACCGTGAATCCGAGCGTGGACAACAGCGCGATTGAAACCGTGCCGACACCGCCGGCGGCACCCGTCACCAAAATTTCACCATCGCCGGGTTTTACCCCCTGCTCTTCCAGGGCCATGACGCAGAGCATGGCGGTATAGCCGGCAACGCCCACGGCCATGGTCTCGGCGGGGCTCCAGCCCTGTGGCACGGCCACCAGCCAATCGCCCGAGACGCGGGCCATTTCAGAAAAGCCGCCGTTATGCTGTTCGCCCACACCCCAGCCATTGAGAATGACCTGATCGCCGGGCTTCCAGTTCCGGTGGGAGGATTTCGTGACGGTTCCGGCAAAATCAACGCCGGGAATCAATGGATACTTGCGGATGATGGGAGCCTTGCCGGTGATCGCCAGGCCATCCTTGTAATTCACCGAGGAATGACTGACCGCCACCGTCACGTCGCCGTCCATCAGATCGGCTTCGGTCAGTGCAACGAATTGAACCTGCTGGCCCTGATCGGTTTTGGAAATCTGGATGGCGCGGAAGCTGTCGGTCATGCGGGGTCCTTTAGCGCAGGCAATGCTTCCAGAAACTTAACGGGCCGGCCCCCGGCTTTGCCTAAAATTTGATCTTCCCACATGACTTTTTGACCGCGCACGAAGGTGCCTTGCGGCCAGCCCGTGACTTCATAGCCGTCATAGGGCGTCCAGCCGCATTTGCTTTCAATCCACTTGTTCTCGATGACGCGTTTTTTCCTGAGATCAACAATGGTGAGATCGGCATCATAGCCTTCGGCGATGCGGCCTTTTTGCGCCATGCCGAAAATGCGCGCCGGGCCGTGGGAGGTGAGATCGACAAAACGTTCGATGGAGAGACGGCCCTTGTTCACATGGTCAAGCATGACGGGAACCAGGGTTTGCACGCCGGGCATGCCGGAGGGCGAGGCGGGATAGGGCTTGGCTTTTTCTTCCAGCGTATGCGGCGCATGGTCGGAACCGAGGATATCGACCACGCCGGAGTCGAGGGCCCGCCAGATGGCGCGCTGGTGGTCTTTTCCGCGCACGGGCGGATTCATTTGCATGAGGGTTCCGAGCCTTTGGTAATCATCGGAGGAGAGAGTCAGGTGATGGGGCGTCACCTCCACGGTTGCCACATCCTTGTTGGCGGCGAGCAGCGGCATTTCATCGCCGGTTGAAATGTGGAGGACATGAATGCGCTTGCCGGTGCGGCGCGCAATGCGGATCAGGCGCTCGGTACAAAGCCTTGCGGCTTCGGCATCACGCCAGACCGGATGGCTGGCGGGATTGCCGGCGATCTGTTCATTCACACGCTGGCGCAGGCGGAATTCATCCTCGCTATGGAAGGCGGCGCGGCGGCTGGTTTGCGCCAGTATGCGGGCCACTGCTTCATCATCCTCGACCAGCAATTCACCGGTGGACGAGCCCATGAAAACCTTGATGCCGGCGCAGCCCGGCAGCTTTTCAAAGGCGGCGATCTCGGCCACATTTTCCCTGGTGCCGCCCATGTAGAAGGCGAAATCGCAATACATGCGGTTCGTGGCGCGGCGGACCTTGTCGGCCAGGGCCGCGGCGGTGACGGTAAGCGGCTTGGTGTTGGGCATTTCAAACACGCTGGTCACACCGCCCATGACCGCGGCGCGGCCACCCGATTCGAGGTCTTCCTTGTGTTCAAGCCCGGGTTCCCTTAGATGCACCTGGCTGTCGATAACACCCGGCAGGATGTGTAGGCCGGTGCAATCCAGGGTCTCAGCGGCAGCGAAATCGCCGAGGTCGCCTAACCCGACAAAGCGGCCTTCCGAGATGGCCAGATCGCGTTGGCCCACCCCATCATGGTTGACGAGGGTTCCCCCCTTTAAGACGAGATCAGCCCGGCGGTTCATCCAGCTTCCTTGATTGTGGCGCAAAGCGACCGTAAATGGTGCGGATGGCGAATTCTAGCTTTTTAATGCAAGTGCGGCGCGACAGGGCGGTTCTGAGCCTCGAGGGGGCCGAAACCGAGAATTTCCTGCATAACCTGGTGACGGCGGATGTTCTGGGGCTGGCCGACTGGCACGCCAGATATGCGGCCTTGCTCACGCCGCAGGGCAAGATCCTGTTTGATTTTTTCGTGCTGAGAACGCCTGAGGGCTACCTTCTGGACTGCGCCGCCTCGCAGCTCGAAGAGCTCACCAAGCGCCTCTCGTTTTACCGGCTGCGGGCAAAGGTTGCGATTGCCGAGCGCAAGGATTTGGAAGTTGGGGTTTCGCCGGAGCGGCCCGCCGGGCTGACGGCCTATGCTGATCCGCGCACGTCGCTTATCGGGTGGCGCATTGTCGCCGGGAAAGGCACGTTGCCGGAGGGTTCAGGCTATGACGGCGCACGGATTGCCTTGGGGCTGGCTGACAGCGATGGCGATATTGGGTCCGGCGAGCTGTTTCCCCATGAAGCGAATTTTGATCAAATGGGGGCGGTGAGCTTCGGCAAGGGCTGCTATATCGGCCAGGAAGTTGTTTCGCGGATGGAACACCGCGCCACGGCGCGAAGCCGCATTCTTCCGGTGGCTTTCGACGGCATAGCCCCTCAACGCGGCGCGGCGATCAAGAGCGCCGACAGGATTATCGGTTCGGTTTTGTCGTCGGCAGGAAATTCGGCGCTGGCACTTCTTCGCCTGGACCGCCTGGCCGAGGCGGCGCAACCGCTGCTGACGGATGCTGTCAAGGTTCACGTGCATAAACCGGCTTGGATAAAATATGACGTGCCATCAAGGGATTACGCCTAGTGCCTGCGGTTCTGCATGAAGACGGCATTTGCCGCTGCCGGTGGTGCGGCACGGACCCGGTTTATGTTGCCTATCACGACACGGAGTGGGGCGTGCCGGAATATGATTCACGGGCACTTTTCGAAAAACTGCAGCTCGACGGCTTTCAGGCGGGGCTTTCGTGGATCACGATCCTGCGCAAGCGCGCGGCATTCCGCAAAGCCTTCGATGATTTTGACCCGGAAAAAATGGCGCGCTACCGGCCGGCAAAACTCGAGCGGCTGATGAACGATGCGGGCATCGTGCGCAACCGGCTGAAGATCGAAGCGAGCGTTGGGAATGCACGGGCCTATCTTGCCATGCCGGATTTTTCCGCCTACCTGTGGGATTTCATGGATGGCAGGCCCTTGCAAAACAAGCTGCGCAGCTTGAAACAGATTCAGGCCTCAACGCCGCTGGCCGAGAAAATTTCCAAGGACATGAAAAAACGCGGCTTCCGTTTTGTCGGCCCCACCATCGTCTATGCCTTCATGCAGGCCTGCGGGCTGGTGAATGACCACATGATAGATTGCCACCGCCATGAGGCGGTGAAGAAACTGGCGCGGCTTTGATGGCAGCGGAGCTTCGCGCTTGGCAACGGATGCTTTCGGGACGCAGGCTCGACCTGCTGGACCCCTCGCCGCTTGACATCGAGATCGAGGACATCGCCCATGGACTGGCGCGGGTGGCCCGGTGGAACGGCCAGACCAAGGGCGACCATGCCTTTTCCGTGGCGCAGCATTGCCTTCTGGTCGAGGGCATCGCTGCCCACATCAACCGGGACCTGGACAGGCCTTCGCGGCTGATGGCGCTCCTCCATGATGCACCGGAATATGTGGTGGGCGACATGATCTCGCCGTTCAAGGCGGCGCTGGGGCTGGACTACAAGGCCTTTGAAAAGCGCCTGCTTTCCGCCATTCACATGCGCTTCAGCCTGCCGCCCAAAACGCCTGCAGCATGCGAAACCGAGATCAAGACGGCGGACAAAATGGCGGCTTATCTGGAGGCGACGCAGCTTGCGGGATTTTCGGTGCCTGAGGCGGAGAAATTCTTCGGCCGGCCAAAGGGATTGAGTGGCGAGGGGTCGCGGAAATTCCTGCAGCTCAAGCCCTTGCCGCCCAATGATGCGGCGGCGCTGTTTCTCAAGAGGTTCAAATTGCTGGTGCAGCCATGATCATCGTTTGCGGCCTCAATTCGGTGCAGGACCTGGTGGATAAGCACGCGGTGGGGCGGGTTGTGAGCCTGCTCGGCCCCGACACGCCGCACCGCACCTTCAAGAACATTGTGACGGAACAGCACTTGAAGCTGACGTTTCACGATGTCGTGGAAATGATGGACGGCTTTTCGGCGCCGCGGGCAACCGATGCGGAGAGGTTGATCGAGTTCATCGAAAGCTGGGACAGGGCCAATCCCATGCTTATCCATTGCTGGGCCGGCATCAGCCGTTCAACGGCCTCGGCCTATACGGCATTGTGCATGCTGCGGCCAAAAGCGGATGAAGAGGAGCTGGCCTTTGAGCTGCGCGCCGCCTCGCCTTCGGCAACGCCCAACCGCCTGATCGTTTCCTATGCGGACGCGCTGCTCGGCCGCAATGGCCGGATGTCACGGGCCATCGAGAAGATCGGCCGCGGCGAAAGCGCCTACGAGGGCACACCGTTCATTCTGCGGCCGTGAATTATTTGCCGTGGGCGTAGGCCCAGTAGAGTTCGCGGGCCTTGGCGGCGATGGGACCGGGCTGCAGGGTGCGCTGCTCGATGGTGGTGACCGACATGACCTTGCTATAGTTCCCGGTTGAGAAAACCTCATCGGCGTCGAGCAGGTCCTTCCAGTCCAGGCTGCATTCGTGAACCTTGACGCCGGCTCCCCTCAGCAGCGAAACAATCCGCTGGCGGGTGATGCCGTTGAGGAAGCAGCCATTGGGGACCGGGGTGTAGGCTTCGCCGTTTTTGGCGCACCAGATGTTGGCGGTGGTGAGTTCGGCGACGTGGCCCAGGGGATCAAGCATCACGCAATTGTCAAAACCCCGGGCCTTGGCATCCCGGATGGCGCGGGCGGAATTGGGATAGTGGCAGGCGGCCTTGGCATCGGTGGGCGCATATTCATTGGACGGGCGGCGGAAAGCCGAGAGCGTTATGGAGAACGATGCGTTGGGCTTGGGCAGCGGCGAATCATAAACCGAGACCGAGAATTTGGTGGATTCGGGGTCGACATCGACAAAGCCTTCCGTTGCCCAATACATGGGCCGCAAATAGAGCTCCGCGGTCTTGGGGAATTTCGCGATGCCTTCACGGATGATGGCCTCGATTTCCACGGCGTTCTTCAGGATCTTCAAGTCAAAGCTCTTGGCCGAACGAATCAGGCGCTGGCAGTGGAGATCGAGATCAGGGGCCACGCCTTCAAAGGCGCGGGAGCCATCGAACACGCAGGAGCCGAGCCAAGGCGCATGATCCATGACGCCCATGATCGATGGGTTGCCCTTGTGCCAGGCATTCTCAAAATAGGTCCAGGCGGTGCCGCTGCTTTCGTTCCAGGCCATGATGCATCCTCTTCCGTCTCATTCACCCGCAAACAATAAAGGCGCCACTGGGGCGCCTCGCAAGATCAAAACCGGAAACTGCCATCACGAATCCGAATAGAAGATATGACGGCCGATCTTCACGATGCGCTTCATGCTGCCGGCCCATTTCGGACGCACGTAATCCGCATGGTAATTGGTGGCGGTGCTCATGATCTTGGTGCCCTTGCTGTCGCTCATGGCCTTTTGGGCAAGGCGCTTGGCATTGGCCCAGGCGGCCGGTTGGCGGACATCATCGGGAAGGCCATCACAGGCAAAGGAGAACTGGCAGGAATTGCGCCGGTTGGAACCCTGGTAAACCACGCCGCAAATGGTTTTCGGATAAGCCGCGTCCTTGGTGCGATTGAGGATCACGCGGGCGACGGCAAGCTGGCCAAGTTCCGATTCGGAGCGGGCCTCGAAGTAAATGGCGCGGGCCATGCAATTTTCTTCGGCCAGACGCATGCGGCGCTGGGCCACGACGGCCTGCTTCTCGCTGCGCTTCAGCTTGAATGATTTTTCAATTTTGGACGGCGACGGGGCGAGGAGCGCCAGGCGCTTTACCGCAGGAACCGAAACGTCAGCCTTGCCGGACAGGTCAACGGAGGCCGGCGTAATGACAACTTCGCCGCTGGCATTGATGAAATCACCCTTGCCCAGGCTCACCACGGTTTGCTTGCGCAGCACGTTGAGATTCACGATATCAAAATTTTCGCCGTCGGGAAGAAGCGAACCCTTGGCGATGATATTGGTCACGGGCGAGAGAATGCTCAGCGACGGTTCGTCAGGCGGGGCGTTGTGGGCATTGGCATTCTGGCCCATGTAGTTGCCGGCAAAGGCGAAAGCCGCAATCAGCATTACGCCGCCAAAAACGAATGGGGCATATTCCTGAACAATTCCACCGCCCTGATCAACTTCAGCATAAACGGGGAAATCGGCCATAGGCCTATGAGTTGGGCGTTTTTCCTGCAAATCCCCTAGTCCTGATAAAGGCTTAGTCCGCAATATTGTTTCACTGACGGAAACATATACCCTTCGCGTTTAGCATAGGTTAACCATGCCAGCAACCAAAACCGGCCAGTTATTTTGGATTTTTATCAGACAAATAAGTGAAGGGTTAACCGGCTGCGAGCGAGAGAAATTGTTTAATTATTTCTGATACTTGCCTGGGCAGCGGCAAGCCTCGCAATGGCGATGCGGAAGGGTGAACAGGAGACATAATCCAACCGGATTTCCTCGCAGAAACTTATTGAGGCCGGATCGCCCGCGTGTTCGCCGCAAATTCCGAGCTTGAGATCGGGCCTGGCCTTCCTGCCGCGAATCGTGGCGATTCGCAGGAGTTCGCCGACGCCGTCAATATCAAGGGAGATGAAGGGATCCGTCTCCAAAAGCCCCTTGGCGGTGTATTCGCCAATGAAGCGGGCGCTGTCGTCGCGGCTGATGCCGAGGGTTGTCTGGGTGAGATCATTGGTGCCGAAGGAAAAGAACTCCGCTGATTCGGCAATCTCGCCGGCGCGCAGGGTGGCGCGGGGCAATTCAATCATGGTGCCCACCAGATAGGGCAGTTCCAGGCCGCTTTCACGTTGAACCGCCTCGGCCACCGCATCGATGCGGGCGCGGACATAATCGAATTCCCGTTTGCCGACAACGAGGGGAATCATGATCTCCGGAATGGGCGCCTTGCCATACTTCTGGGCGACATCGGCGGTTGCCTCGAAAATAGCGCGGGCCTGCATCTCGGCGATTTCCGGATAGGACACGGCAAGGCGCACGCCGCGGTGGCCGAGCATGGGGTTGAACTCCTGCAGCTCGCCGACGCGGGTGCGCAGATAGTCCGGCGCAATGGAAAGATCGGCGGCGAGCTCGAGAATTTCATGCTCGGATTTAGGCAGGAATTCATGCAGCGGCGGATCAAGTAGGCGGATGGTGACTGGCAGGCCAGCCATGATTTCGAAGAGCTCGATGAAATCCTGGCGCTGCATGGGAAGGATTTCATCCAGCGCTTCGCGGCGGGCTTCCACCGTCTCAGCAAGAATCATCTTGCGCATGGGGCCGATGCGCTCGGCGCTGAAGAACATGTGTTCGGTGCGGCAGAGGCCGATGCCTTCGGCGCCAAAATAGCGGGCGGAGCGGGCTTCATTGGGGGTTTCGGCGTTGGCGCGGACTTTCATGCGGCGCGAGGCGTCGGCCCATTCCAAAATCGTGGCGAAGTCACCGGAGAGGACCGGCTTCTGGGTGGCGATACGGCCCCGGAAGACGCGGCCGGTTGAGCCATCAATGGTGATCGTCTCGCCTTTTTTCACCGCCACGCCGAGCGCCGTCATGGTTCCGGCGTCATAGTCAATGCGCAGGCCGCTGGCTCCCACCACGCAGGTCTTGCCCATGCCGCGGGCAATCACCGCCGCATGGGAAAGAAGGCCGCCGCGCGCCGTCAGCACGCCTTCGGCAGCGTGCATGCCCTGGATATCCTCGGGGCTGGTTTCACTGCGCACGAGAATGCAGGGCCGATTGCGTAATTTGAGTTGCTGGGCTTCGGCGGCATCGAACACCACCTGCCCCGATACGGCGCCGGGCGAGGCGGCAAGGCCGGTGACGAATATGTCGTGGGCTTCCGTGGCATCGAGGGTGGGATGGAGGAACTGGTCGAGCATCAGCGGATCGACGCGCAGCACCGCTTCCTTCCTGGTGAGCAGGCCTTCGCCCACCATGTCCACCAGGGTTTTGAGTTCGACCCGGGCGCCGATCTTGGCGGGCCTGGTCTGCAGCAGCCAAAGCTTGCCCTTCTCGACGGTGAAGGTCACTTCCTGAATGGATTTGCAGCGGCGCTCGATCTTGTTCAGGGCGGATTTGAGCTGGGCCGCCTGCTTCGGAAATTTTTCGGCGAAAGCCGGGGCGATGTTCGGCTCCCTGGCGCCGGTTGAAAAATTGCGCGAGGTCGCCACGCCATGAATGTTTCCGCCATGGACCATGGCCTGGACGATGAGGGCCACGGATTTTTTGCGGCGGCAGGCGGCCTTCACAACGCCCTGCAATTGCTCGGGCAAACCTTGCGGGAAGTCGGCGCCGGACTGCTTCTCGATGAATGACTTGTAGTAGGAAATCAGGTCGGAGCCTTTGTGGGCCGAAAAAATATCCTCAAAATCCGCATGGCGCAGGGAGAGGACATTGACCGCATAATTCTGGATGAACTGGCGGTAGAGATCATAGGCCAAAGGGCGGTCGTTCAGCCGCAAGGCCAACGCTTCAACCGTTTCATCGTTCAGGCCCACATTCAAAATGGCTTCCATGTAACCATTGGTCTGATTTTTCACGCTGGGACGCACGGCAAGCAGCAGGGGCTGGGTCTTACTCCCGAGTTTTTTCACTGCGGCGGCAAGGCTCGCGGCGGTCATGGCGGCGGGATTTGGAATGACGAAACCTTCCGGAACGGCAAGGCCGAGGGCCAGCATGTCGCTGAGGCCAACCGCTTTCGGGCCCAGCGCGGCCACGACCTTTCCCAATTCAACTGTCGGTTTCATCGCCATATTGCAGTGCAGCAAACACGCTGCACGGCGGGAGGTCAAGTGGCCAGATTTTAGGCAGGGCGGAGTTTTGCGGTTTTCCGTCCCATAAGCAGCCAAAAGGCTATGGCCATGTTAAGCACGTTCCAGGCGATGCCATGGAGGAAGGCGGCCTGGTAGGAGCCGGTGCGGTCAAAAATTTCGCCGGAAAGCCAGCCGCCCAGCGCCATTCCCAGCACGGTTGCGGTGAGCACGAGACTGATGCGGAAGCCGGCTTCGCGGGCCGGGAAATAGTCGCGCACGATCAGGGCATAACTCGGCACGATGCCGCCCTGGGCGAGGCCAAAGAAGGCGGAAACGAGGTAGAGCGAGGCGAGGCCATCAAAGGGAATGTAGAACAGCAGCGCCAGGCATTGCAGGAAGGAGCCGATGATCAGGGTTTTCACGCCGCCGATGCGGTCGGCCACAAAACCGAAGGCAAGGCGGCTCACCACGCCGAAGCCCAGCATGATGGAGAGCATTTCCGCGCCGCGGGCCGGGCCGTAACCGAGATCGCCGCAATAGGCGATGATGTGGACTTGGGGCATGGACATGGCCACGCAGCAGGCGAGTCCGGCGAGAACGAGAAGGCCTTGCAATACGGGCGTTCCATCAAGCGTCTTGCCGCCGCTATGGGCGGCAATGGAGGGGCTGGGCCGTTCATCCAGCGAGGCGCGGCGGCGGAGGAAAAGCGAGAGCGGCAGCATCAGCGATACGGTGAGGATGCCAAGGGCAATATAGGCATAGCGCCAGCCATAGGTTTGTATGCCCCAGGTGAGGACGGGCGGCCAGATGGTGCCGGCGATGTAGTTTCCGGAGGCCGCCACGGCCACGGCAATGCCGCGGCGCTTTTGAAACCAGAGCGAGACATCGGCGACAAGGGGCCCGAAAATCGTGGCGCAGCCCAGGCCGATGAGAACCGCCTGGGAGGCCACATAGATGTAATAGGTGGGAGCAAAGGCCGAGGTGACGAAGCCGAGCCCCAGCATGATGGAGCCCAGGAACATGGGCACCATGATGCCGAAACGGTCGGCCAGCCTTCCCATCAGCAGGCCGCCGAGGGCAAAGCCTACCATGCTCATGGTATAGGGGAATGAGGCGCCGGACCGGTCGACGCCGAATTCAACCTGGATGAAAGGCAAGACGACAATGCCGGACCAGATGCCGATGCCGCCAATGGTGGCGAGCGCCAGGGATACGGCGAGGCGGAACCAGGCATAGGGGCTGTCCTGGATGGTGGAGGCGGCGGACATGGGGCCTTATGTCACCGGCGGCATTGATTGGGCAAGATGGGGCGGTGCATGGCTGGTTCGCTTTGGAAGCCCCACCGTTCCGGCCCTTCGCGCCATGGCTCAGGGCGTTCCCAACTCTGAAATCGTGCCTCTGGCACGGGATTTGCCGAGCCTTCGGCGTGGGGTCAGTTGCCTCACCCTTCGATCTTGGAGAAATCAGCAACCGCCAGGGTGGCGGCGCGGATGCGGTTTAGGAGCCTCAGGCGGTTTTCGCGGAAGGACGGGTCGTCGGCGTTCACCGTCACCTTGTCGAAGAAGGCATCGACGGGGCCGCGGAGTTTGGCAATGGCCGTCATGGCGGCGCCGAAATCTTCCGCCTCGACCGCTTTTCGCGCATTGGCTTCGGCGGCGGAGACGGCGCGGTGCAGGTCACGCTCCTCGCCCTGAATGAGCAGCTGCGGATTGGGCAGATCCGCTGAAGCCGTGGCCATCCTTCTTCTCCTCGATCTTGAGAATGTTGGAGGCGCGCTTGACCCCGGCGAGAAGATTCTTGCCGTCATCGCTGTCGAGGAATTTGGACAGGGCTTCGACGCGGCGCACGATCATCAGGAGATCATCCTGCCCGCCGAGCGAGAACACGGCATCGATCAGGTCATGCCGCGCGCCCTGGTCCTTGAGATAAACTTTGAGACGGTCGGCGAAGAAGGCAAGGAGGTCTTCCCCACCCATGTTCATGCGAAGGCGAAGCGACTTGTCGAGTATGATGCGAATGACGCCGAGCGCCGCGCGGCGAAGCGCGTAGGGATCTTTCGAACCCGTCGGTTTTTCGTCAATGGCCCAAAAGCCGACGAGGGTGTCGAGCTTGTCGGCGAGGGCTACGGCCTGGCCGATTTTTGAGACGGGAATCGTATCGCTTGGGCCCTGCGGCTTGTAGTGGTCGCGGATGGCTTCGGCGACTTCCTTGTCCTGGCCTTGATCGAGCGCGTAGTAGTGGCCCATCAATCCCTGCAGTTCGGGGAACTCGCCGACCATGCCGGTGACCAGATCGACTTTGGCCAATCGCGCCGCGAGTTTTGATTTCTCGACATCGGCCTTGATCGTCTTGGCGATTTCACCGGCCAGCGCTTCGAGGCGCTTGACGCGTTCGCCCTGGCTGCCGAGTTTGGCGTGAAAGGTTATCTGATCCAGTTTCGGCAGCAAGTCCTCGAGCCTGGTTTTGCGGTCCTGGTCCCAGAAGAATTTTGCATCGGACAACCGTGCGGCGATGACCTTGTTGTTGCCGGCAACGATCATTTTGCCGCCGTCGCTTGCCACCATGTTGGAGACGAGCAGATAGCGGTTGGCAAGCTTGCCGGTTTTGTCGCGGAGCGCAAAGCATTTCTGATTGTTCTTGATGGTGGTGACGATGACTTCCGGCGGCACGCTCAGGAAATTCCTGTCGAACTCGCCCATCAGCACCACGGGCCATTCGACGAGGCCCGCCACTTCCTTCAGCAGGCCTTCATCCTCGATCATTTCGAGGCCCTGGGCGAAGGCTAAATTCTTGGCTTCGGCGCGGATGGTTTCGGCGCGGATGCCGGCATCGACGATGACGTTGGCCTTGTGCAGCTTCTGGGCATAGTCCTCGAAGCGGCGGACCTCGATTTTTTTGCTGCTGAGGAAGCGGTGGCCCAGCGTGGTGTTGCCGCTGCCAACGCCTTCGATTCCGAAGGGGACGACCTCGCCGTCAAAGGTGCAGACGATGGAGAGAAGCTGGCGCACCCAGCGCAACTGGCCGGAACCCCAGCGCATGGATTTGGGCCAGGGGAATTTTCTTATGACATCGGGCACAAGCTCCTGCACCACTTCGGTTGCGGCGCGCCCGGGTTTCCTGATGGTGGCGACATAGAACTTGCCCTTCTTGTCGTCCTGCACCGTGAGCTGATCGAGCTTCAAGCCGGTGGACTTCAGGAAGCCATCGATGGCGGCACTGGCCGCATCGGTGCGGGGGCCCTTGCGCTCCTCGCGCATGTCGGCGGCTTTGGAGTTGAGGCCTTCGACGGAAAGCACGAGGCGGCGTGGCGTGGCGTGGGCCTGGGCGCCTTCATAGGCGAGGCCCGCATCCACGAGGCCGTTGGTGATGAGGCTGCGCAAATCATCCGCCGCCTTCGCCTGCATGCGGGCGGGAATTTCCTCGGAGAAGAGCTCGATCAGGAGTTCAGGCATCAGGCCCCTCCTCCTGCCGTCTTGCTCCAGGCTTCGCAGCAGCCCTTGGCGAGATCGCGGACGCGCAGGATATAGGCCTGGCGTTCGGTGACGGAAATCACGCCGCGGGCATCGAGCAGGTTGAACATATGCGAGGCCTTGATGCACTGGTCGTAGGCCGGAAGGGCCAGTTCGTGCGCCTCGTCCTTCAGGCCGACTTCAAGCAGCGCCTTACATTCCTTTTCCGCATCCTCGAAATGTTTTTGCAGGATGCTCGTGTCGGCGTGCTCGAAATTGTAGCGCGAGAATTCCTGTTCGGCCTGAAGGAAGACGTCGCCATAGGAAATTTTTTTCGGGCCTTCGAGGCCGTTGAAATTGAGATCGTAAACATTGTCGACGCCCTGGACATACATGGCGAGGCGTTCGAGGCCGTAGGTGAGTTCGCCGGAGACGGGAAAACAATCGAGGCCGCCCACCTGCTGGAAATAGGTGAACTGCGAGACTTCCATGCCGTCGCACCAGACTTCCCAGCCAAGGCCCCAGGCGCCGAGCGTGGGGCTTTCCCAGTCATCCTCGACGAAGCGGATGTCATGCAGCTTCGGATCAATGCCGATGGCGGCGAGCGAACCGAGATACTGCTCCTGCAAATCGGGCGGGGATGGCTTGATGATGACCTGATACTGATAATAGTGCTGGAGACGGTTGGGATTTTCGCCGTAGCGGCCGTCTTTCGGGCGGCGCGAGGGCTGCACGTAAGCCGCGGCCCAGGGCTTTGGCCCGACGGAGCGGAGCGTGGTGGCGGGGTGAAAAGTGCCTGCCCCCACTTCCATGTCATAGGGCTGCAAAATCACGCAGCCCTTGGCCGCCCAATACTGGTGCAGGGTGAGAATCAGGTCCTGAAATGATTTGGTCGGATTCAGCGGCATTTGCGGGCGCAAACTAGGGATGCACCCCCATGAGGTCAAGCGCTTTAGAGCTTGCGATAGACGTGGGCTCTTGTAGTGAAACCTGATTCCGTGGGCGAATAGGGCATGGGATGGTAGACGGGGGTTGTTTCGACGGGCGCCACCAAACTCTTTCGGCAGAGTTCGTCGAATTTTTTAGCAAAACCCGATTCATCCCAAACGACGGTTCCGACGGTAAAGATGAGATGGCCCCCTGTTCTGGTGATGCGGGTGAGTTCATCCCAGGCGTGGGCCGGGCCATGGCCGGTGGTGAAAACACCGGTTGAGACAATGGCGGCCATGCTGCCTTCGGTGAAATCGAGCGGCTCACCCAAAACGCGATTGCGCAGATCGGCATAGATCCTGCGGGCCTCGGCGCGGGCCAGCATGCCATCTGACATATCAACGCCGATCAGGTTGCCATAGCCCATGATGGACAGAATATTGCCGACGGCGCCGGTGCCGACGCCCGCATCGAAAACCGGATCGGACTTGTTTTGAACATAGCGGCCGACGAGGCCGGCGATCACCGCGGGGTGGATGTAGCCGATGCCCTGCATGTCGGCGTCATAGGTTTCGGCCCAGCCATCATACAGGGCGATAAGATCATTTTGGGTCTTGGCGTGGTAAACGCCTTCAAGCCAGGCGTCGCTGGAGTGGCCCGGCATCACTCAACGGGGTAATAGATGCCCGTGGCTGGATCCTGGCGGAGCTTGGTGACGGCACCGGGCTGGCGCGGCTTCACCCGGACCTTGGCGGCGTTCAATTCAGTCATCAGGCGGCGCGCGGTGAGAACGGTGAAAACACCGGCAATGATAACAGTCACAACCTTGGCAAACAGCATCGTCATCTCCTTGTTCCCGCCACTATAAACCGAATTTCGACCATAACGCACGTGCCTCAATTGCCGCAAGGGCAGACTCAGGAAACTCGGCAATCGTGCCAAAACCAAGGCGGCCGAGGCCCCAGCCCCGCGAAGGAGCAATGTTTTTCAGGACCATCTTGTCGCCGAACTTGCTTTTCAGCACCTCATGCAGGTGGCCGATGCCGTCGATCAGGCCGCGCTCCAAGGCCTGGCGGCCGGACCAGAAAGCGCCTGAGAACATTTCCGTTTCATCGCCCTTGAGCTTCCCGGCCCGGCGCTCGCGCACCAGGGCCTTGAAGGCGCCATGGACATCGGCCTGCAGGGCCAGGAGGCGGTCAACATCTTCCTGCTTCTCGGGCTGGAAAGGATCGAGGATGGATTTGTTTTCGCCAGCGGTGTGGACGCGGCGCTCGACGCCCAGCTTGCCGATGGCCTCGACAAAACCAAAGCCCGCCGAGATCACGCCAATGGAGCCCACAATGGAGCTTTCATCGGCGTAAATTTCATCGCCGGAACAGGCCAGCCAATAGCCGCCGGAGGCGGCCACGTCTTCACAAAATACATAAACCGGAATCTTGAATTCGCTGGCTAATGCGCGGATACGACTATGAATAAGTGCCGATTGCACGGCGGAACCGCCGGGCGAATTGATGGAGAGGGCAACGGCCGCAATATTCTTGGCAAAGGCGCGTTCAAGCAGCGGACCCACGTCCTTGGCGGTGAGCGGCGGGCGGAGCGGCGAGCCCACGCCAATGGCCCCGTGCAAGCGAACGACATTAATCGTGGGCTGGGATTTGCGGAAGCGCCGGGGAATTAAGCGGGAGACGAAGGAAGCTTTGGCCATGCTCCTGAGATAGGAACAAAGCCCGGGAGTTGCAAGCTTTAGCGGGGTTTAGCGCAGGCGCCAGGTTGAGCCATCGCGCAGGACGGCTTCGGCGTCAGGGGTGAACTGGGAACTTTCCGTGTGGAGGATAAGTCCCGGCAGGAGCTGCATGGGGGCCCTCGAGCCCTTGATCCCCTGCACGACGACGCGCGAAGCGGCGGTTCCTTCACGGGCATAAAGCGGCGCAATGCGGACATCGCCAAAGCGGCCTTCCATGGCGCTCAGGATTTTTCCAAGCGTTTCGGCGCGGTGGACGATGCTCACGGTGCCGCGCAGGGCCACCATGGTGTACATGACCTTGATCCAGAGATCCAAATCTTCCGGGCCAAAGGCATGGGCCTGGGCCTTCAGGATATTTGGCGACGGGGTTGATTTTCCCTCGTCAAAATACGGCGGATTGGCGATGGCGTGGCTGAATGTGCCGTGCTGGGGAAGATGCGAAAGGTCCTTGCGCAGCGCCTCCTTCACATCGGCATGGATGACGCGCACGCTGTGGCCAAAGCCGTTGCGCTTGGCGTTCTCCTCACAGAGCATGGCGTAGCGCGAGGCGATTTCAATTCCGGTGACATGGATCGAAGGGTTCCGGACGATGGCGCAAAGGGCCGCCACGCCGGTTCCGATGCCGGCCTCGAATATGGTTTCGCCGGCCGCACAGGGAATGGACGCGGCCAGAAACACCGCGTCGATGCCGGCACGGTAGCCTTTTTCGGGCTGGAGAATGCGCAGCCGGCCACCCAGAAACGCGTCCTCGGTCAACGAGTGCGGCACGGCTGATGGAGCCATGGGCGGGGGTATAGGAGCCGGATTGACCTGGGCACTCATTTGCATAGTCGCCTAGTATTATTGATTGATGGTTAGCGAATGGTTACTGAGCAGTATTTGCGCCTGTTTCAGCATGTTTTCGGCAACGAGAATGCGGCGGGGAATGGCATTTATCGATCCTTCCACGGCGCTCACATATTCATCCAGCAGCAAATGCTCAATTCCCTCCCCGTTCAGCACATGCCTGACGAACGAGAGATAGACAATATCATTGGTGCGCAGCAATTCCACCATTTCGGCGCTTCCCTTGTTGCATTGGCCGTTCCCCAACTCGCGGCAACCGGTCACGCTTGCTGATCACGGGACTTTACCTCTATTCTGGCCGAGAAAACAGGAGAAGGATGGCAACTTTATGGGTGTGGTCATTCCCTTTGGGGGAAGCGCTGATGCGCCATTGCCCAGCCTTGATGCGCTGGTCGGCCTGGTTGCCGATGACATGGGCCGGGTCAATGATGGCATCCTGGCGCGGGCCCAGAGCCATGTGGAGCTCATTCCGGAAATCGCCGGGCACCTGATCAATTCCGGGGGAAAACGCATTCGCCCGATGCTGACGCTGGCGTCAGCGCGCATGTGCGGCTATTCCGGCGAACACCACATCAAGCTGGCAACCGCCGTCGAATTCATGCATACGGCAACCCTGCTGCACGACGATGTTGTCGATGAAAGCGATTTGCGCCGCGGCAAAGAAGCGGCACACGTCATCTGGGGAAACCAGGCGAGCGTGCTGGTGGGCGATTACCTGCTGGGCCAGGCCTTCAAGATGATGGTGGAAACGAGCTCGCTGGATTGCCTGCGCATCCTGTCGAATGCCGCCGCGGTCATCGCCGAGGGGGAAGTGCTGCAGCTTTCCATTTCCCAGGATACCTCCACGACGGAAGACGCTTACCTGCAGGTGGTGGGAGCAAAAACGGCGGCGCTGTTTTCGGCGGCGGCGGAAGTTGGCGGGGTTATCGCCGGGCGGCCGCGCGACGAGCAGGCAGCCCTTGAATCCTATGGCCGCAACCTCGGGATTGTTTTCCAGCTCGTCGATGATGCGCTGGATTATTCCGGCAAGCAGGCCTCGCTCGGCAAAAGCGTCGGCGATGATTTCCGCGAACGGAAAATCACCCTGCCCGTGGTGCTGTCGTTCCGGCGCGGCTCAAAGGAAGAGAGAAAGTTCTGGAAGCGCACGCTGGAAGCCGGCGAGCAGACGGACGATGACCTGATCTATGCGCAAAAGCTCATGGCGCGGCACAAGGCCATCGATGACACCATCGAGCGGGCCAACCACTACGGCGACATTGCGCGGGACGCGCTTGCCATATTCCCGGACAGCGCCTGGAAATCGGCGCTGCTTGAAGCGGTGGATTTCTGCATCATCCGGGCCTATTAAAGCAGCGTCGTTGCCGCAACCCACCAGCCGGGATGTTTTTGCGCAATGGCTTGGGCGGCAGCTTGCGCGGCATCAGGGCTTTCGAACAGGCCGAAACAGGTGGCGCCCGCCCCTGACATGCGCGAGCAGGCGATGCCCGGCTGGAAATTCAGGCTGCCGATCACGTCAACGATTTCCGGGACAAGCGTTATGGCCGGAGCCGTGAGATCATTGCGCCAGCTTTGGAAATCGTAGATGTTGCCGATCCCTGTCCCAAAGGACTGGCCGCTTTGCAGGTTCAGGGATTCAAAGACCCTTGGCGTGGACGCCGGAAGGCGCGGGTTTACCAGGACGATGGCTTGCGGAAGATCGAGATCGATGGGTTCGATGATTTCGCCGATGCCTTTCATGCGGCTGGATTTCTGAAGCAAGCAGACCGGCACATCGGCGCCGAGCTGAAGTGCGAGGGCGCTCAAATCCCGCGGTGACAGCGAAAGATTGAAATAACGCACCAGTCCGCGCAGGGCGGCTGCCGCATCGGCGGAGCCGCCGCCGATGCCGGACGCGACGGGAAGATTTTTCTCAAGTTGAAATCTTACCGGGGCCAGCGCGGCGCCCCGCTGCCTTGCAAAATCATTGAGCAGATGCCAGGCGGACAGGACACTGTTCGTGCCGTCACGGGCCAGGCCGCCGGCAAATGGCCCGGTGATATCGAGCGAAACGCTGTCGGCCGGGGCAATCGTCAGGACGTCCGCCACAGCGGCGAAGGCCACAATGGAATCAAGCTCGTGATAGCCATCGTCGCGCCGCCCGGTGATGTGCAAGGCCAGGTTTATCTTGGCATGGGCCGGCTCGCTCACGAGCATGGAACTAGCCGTTGGTCTGGCCGGTCTTGTTCTCGGCGGGCTTGGTGGCCGGTTCATCCGGCAGGCCGTTCAGCAATTTTTCCTCGATGCGCTTCAGGTCATCGGGCTGGGGATCATTATCCTTGGCGTGCTGCCATTGGAACCGCGCTTCAAGGGTGCGGCCGACGCGCCAGTAGGCATCGCCCAGATGCTCGCCGATAATCGGGTCAGCCGGGTTGAGGTCAACGGCGCGCTCAATCAGGGTCGCCGCTTCCTCAAAATCGCCGAGCTGGAAATAGGCCCAGCCCAAACTGTCGACGATGTAGCCGTCATTGGGTTTCAGCTCGACGGCCTTCTTGACCATGGCCAGCGCTTCATTGAGATTGATCTTCTTCTCGATCATCGAGTAGCCGAGGTAGTTCAACACCAGCGGCTCGTCCGGCGACAGGGCCAGGGCCTGGCGAAAATCCGCCTCGGCCTTGTCCCACAGCTTCTGCCTTTCATAGGCGATGCCGCGATAGTAAAGCACCCGCCAATGTTCCTTTTCGGGCCGGGCGACAAGCGCCAGGGCGGTGGAATAGGCTTCAGACGCAGGCTTAAACTCCTCGTTGCTGCGATAGACATTGCCGAGGGTCACCTGCGCGTCATAATTCGTGGGATCCTTGGCGATAATGTCCTTGAGCTTCTGCTGGGCTTCCTTGGTGCGCTCGAGCCGCTGCAGGTTAATGGCGATCTCGGTATCGGCGTTGACGCGAAGGGCCGAGCCCGGAGGAGTTTGCTCATAGGCATTGATGGCGTTCTGGTACTGCTTGGTGTCCACGTAAATGTCGCCGAGCAAGGTCAGCACGACCGGACGGTCAGCGTTGAATGACAGGGAAAGCTGAGCATAGAGCAAGGCAACGTCGATGCTCTGTTCGTCGGTCATGGCGGCCGCCAGCGAGAACAGGGCTTCGCCGGCCCCGGCGCCAGGCGTTGCGATGAAGGCGTAGGGCGGCTTGGCGTCCTGGGCGCGCTTCAGGGCGAGCTCAATCAAGATGTTCTCCTCGCCGCCTTCAAGGAAAGTCTGGTAAATCTTGATTGCCTCGTCGCGGCGGTCATGGCGTTCAAGGAAATTTCCGTAGGCCTGGACCACGCGCAGTGACGTACCGGCCTGTTCGAAGGCTTTCTTGTAGGAAGCCTCGGCGCGGACCGCTGAAGACAGGTAATCGGCAATGAGGGCGCTGTGATAGGATTTGAAGTTGGCGAATGAATCATTGCCATCAAGCTTGTCAAGCGTTGCCAGCGCATCGTTCAAGCTGCCCTCGCCGGCAAAAGTCCAGGCGGTCAAGAGAGCCGAGGTCAGTTCGCCCACGGGCGTATAGGAGGCTTCGGTGAAATTCCGGCGGGCATCGGCATAGTGGCGGACGCGGAAGTCGCGGAGGCCAAGAACGATGCGGGCCATGCGGTGCTGGCTGTTGAACGACAAAACCTTGGTGGCCAATTCTTCCGCATCGGGCAAATTGCCCGAAGAGACTTCGAGCAGGAACAGCTTTTCGATGAGGACCGGATTGTCGGGATCTTCGATGAGGGCCTTGGCGAGGTAATCGGCGGCAATCTCGTTGTCGCGCTCCTTGCCGGCCGAACGCCCGGCGAGGTAATTGCCCGACAGGCTGGTGACTTCGTCAAGGGAAAATTCGGCACGCGCCGGGCCCGCGGCTGCAAGCATCAATAAGGCAGCGGCGCTGGCGAGGGGTAAGGCAATTTTGACCATTGGTATGCGTCCCAGTAAAAGCGGCCAGTTCTGCCGCCCAGGTGATTCATCGTCATAAAATGGGGTTTTTTCGGGATTGCCGCAATAGCAAAACGGCGGGCCATGGCCCGCCGCCCATTTTGCCAAAAACCGGCTTATTTACTGACGTAAATCGACTTGTTGAGCACATCCTGGCCGATGTGATTGAAGAAAGCGCTCAGATCGGCGCTGGATGTCGCGTGCTGGTAGTTGTCCGCGTCGGTGGCGCAGGCCTGCAATTTGGCCCGGGTCGCGCTCGAAACACCGCTTCCGAACGAGGTGACATAAAGCTCGATGCCTTCGGCCTTGGCCTGGGTGCAGGCGGCGGACATGGCATCGTCGAGTTTGGACATGATGTTTGAGTCCGATGTCGTTCCGAAACGGTTGTTGGCGAGGACTTCCTTGCCACGGCCATAAGCCGTGTAAGTGGTTCCGTTCAGGCTATCCAACCCGGCGCTGATGTCATTGTCGCCGTCGGTCATTACGACCATGATTTTCAACCAGCGCGGATGGTGATAGGTGGAAATCGTGTCAGCCGGAAACGAAGTTGAAGCTTCAACCTTGGTGAACGGTTCGGTTGGAGAAAGAACGCGCCAGCCCCAGGCTATGCCTTCGGCAATGAGCGTGTTGCCTGCCGCAACCATGGCCGTGATGCCGGCTTCAACGTTCGCGCGCTTGTAGGTCATCGGCACGATTGAAGTCTTGGCGCAGCCCTTCCATGGACCTTCCGTGGCGGACGTAAGGGATTCGGCACCTATGTTCCGGTTGATGTACTTGTTCACGTTCTCCTGGCGCTTTAGCGGATCCAGCTTATCAGTTGAATTGAGTCCGGCAATCTCACTGGGCGTGCCGCTCTCTGGAATGTAAGTTCCACTCCAATCCTGGTCCCGATTGGAGCCATAGATACTCAAATCGGCGAATGACGGGGCATCCGGCGCAAAATAGGCCGGGAAGCGCGTCGCACCCGAGGTGGGCGCCACATCATTCACGTTGTAGTCTGTGTTGGCGGCATCATCACCGCGCATGCGTGCTTCGACGCAGCCATTCCAGGTGTGATAGGCGGAACTCGTCCGTTTCAACTGTGACCAGGCCGTATAGTTGTTCCAAGAGGTATTGTTGTAGAAATTGACCTTCGACAGCGGATTATCGCCCGTTGTGTCAATCCAGTTCAGGTTGAAATCATAGGCATTCGGGTTGAGCCTGACACCGGCCGCGAAGGGCACGAGCGCCACGCGCAGGTATTCGCTTTCCGGAACCGACGCAACTGATCCACCATAAACGGTGTTCAGCAGGTTTCTGGCGGCGGTCTTGGCGCCATCCAGCTTGCCGCTGCTTGACATGGATCCGGTGGTGTCCATGACCAGCACCATTTCAATCGGCCGCATGGCCTTCATGATCTGGGAATGGGACGTCAGATTGATTTCTTCGATGCCCGTCAGGCTCATGATGGTGGTGGGGAAGGTGTGGCTCGCCGTCAGGTCAATGGATTGACCGGTGATGTCGATATCCACCGGCATCTCGTGGCTGCTGCCATACTGCGGCGTGTAATTTTCGGTCAAATATTTCCGGGCAAAGGCTTCGAGTTCGGCGATGCGGGCGGTCCTTTGGGCATCGCTCAAGCCAGCCAGGCTGGCGCGGTCATCGGCGGCCACCGCCAGGGCGGCGGAATCCACCGCGGCGTCAAAGGCCACCTGCTCGCGGTTGATGCGCACCGTATCGATCGCCGCGCCGGCGCACAAAAACATGGGAACCGCCGCAACTGCGGCAATATGGGCTATCGAACCCAGACAATCGTTGCGGAACGCTTTCAAATTCCGGCCCGTCGAACCGATGAAAGCACCGATAAAATTGCGCATTGCGGCCTCTCCTGAGGAATTGAGATAGGAGAGACTTATTCCATGCCGGTGAAAGACATGTTGCGCTAAAGGGTCGAATTTTAAGCACTTTGTAGAATATCTAAAGAAAGCCGGCCGAGACTAACCGTTGCTTAACACATGCAGGGAGGGCTTTGGCCCTACATGTTCGGATAGTTCGGCCCCTCGCCGCCCTGCGGCACGACCCAGTTAATGTTTTGTGAAGGATCCTTGATGTCACAGGTTTTGCAATGGACGCAATTCTGGTGGTTGATCTGGAAGCGGGGCGGCCTGCCGTCTTCCATGATCACTTCGTAAACCCCCGCCGGGCAATAGCGCTGGGCGGGTTCCGCCCACATGGGGAGATTGACCGCAATCGGAATGCCGGGGTCCTTCAATTGAAGATGGACGGGTTCATCTTCCTCGTGATTGGTGGCCGAGAAGGCCAGATCGGTGAGCCGGTCAAAAGACAGCACGCCATCGGGCTTGGGATAGTCAATAACCTTTGAATCGGCGGCGGGCCTCAGAGTGGCGCTGTCAGGCTTGCCATGCTTCCAGGTGCCAAAGCCAAAACCAAACAGCGTATTGAGCCACATATCAACCGCGCCCAAAACAACGCCGCCAACGAGGCCGAGTTTCGACCACATGGGCTTCACGTTCTTCACGCGCTTGAGATCCTCATAGACCCAGGAGTTTTCATAAGCGGTTTCGTAAGCGGCGAGTTCATCGCCGGCGCGGCCCTCATTCAGGGCGGCGAAGGCGGCTTCGGCGGCCATCATGCCGGTCTTCATGGCGTTGTGCGAACCCTTGATGCGCGGCACATTCACAAAGCCGGCGGAACAGCCAATCAAGACGCCGCCGGGGAAATAAAGTTTGGGCACGGACTGGAAGCCGCCTTCGGTGATGGCGCGGGCGCCATAGGCCACGCGCCTGCCGCCTTCGAGGACTTGCGAGATCAGCGGGTGATGCTTGAAGCGCTGGAATTCCATGAAGGGATAGAGATAGGGATTCTGGTAATTGAGATGGACCACGAAGCCGATGGAAACAAGATTGTCCTCCATGTGATACATGAAGCTGCCGCCGCCGGCCTTCACGCCGAGCGGCCAGCCCATGGTGTGGGTGACCTGGCCCTGCCTGTGGTTTTCGGGCTTCACTTCCCACAGCTCCTTCATGCCGAGGCCAAATTTCTGCGGCTCGCGGCCTTCCGACAATTTGTATCTGGCGATGATCTCCTTGGCGAGCGAGCCGCGCACGCCTTCGGCAATGAAAACATATTTGCCGGTGAGCTCCATGCCCGGCTGGTAATCCGGTTTGTGGCTGCCATCCTTGGCGATGCCCATGACGCCGGCCACGACGCCGCGCACGGAACCATCGTCACGGTAGAGAACTTCCGAACAGGCAAAGCCGGGATAGATCTCAACGCCGAGGCCTTCGGCCTGGGTTGCCAGCCAGCGGCAGACATTGCCAAGCGAGACGGCATAGTTGCCATGGTTGCTCATCAGCGGCGGCATCAGAAAATTCGGCATGCGCAGCGCGCCCTTGGGGCCGAGCACATAGAAGCGGTCGTCAGTTACGGGCGTGTTGAGCGGTGCGCCCTTTTCCTTCCAATCGGGAATGAGTTCGTTGAGGGCGATTGGATCCACCACAGCGCCAGACAGGATATGGGCGCCGACCTCCGAGCCCTTTTCCAGCACGCAAACCGAAATATCTCCGGAGAGCTGTTTCAGGCGGATGGCGGCGGCAAGGCCGGCGGGACCGGCGCCGACGATGACGACGTCATATTCCATCGTTTCGCGCTGAACCTGCTCCACCGGCAATTCTCCTCAAAGGGCATGCGTTTCCGTATAGCGCCTGTTATAGTGAGTTAACCCGGCAGACAAGATAACCAATTCGGACATGCAAACAAAGCAAAACGACATGAGCCCCGGCCACGCCCAGGCAGCCCTTGCCTGGCTTATCGAGATGGGAGCCGACGAGATTGTGGGCGAGGCCCCGGTCAACCGCTTTGCGGCAGTCATTGCTCCTGCTGCGGTTGCCGCACCGGTCAGCACCGCTGCACCGGCCGTTGCGGCTCCCTCATCGGCGGAGGCTTGCAATTCGCTGGACGAGCTTCAGGCAGCGCTGCTGGCGCTGGATGATTTCCCGCTGAAAAAAACCGCCAGCAATCTGTGCTTTGCCGACGGCGACCCGCAGGCCGAGGTGATGATCATCGGCGATGTGCCGGGGCGCGATGAAGACATCGAGGGCAAGGTATTCGCCGGGCAAAACCTTGTGCTGCTGGAAAAGATGCTGGGGGCCATCGGGCTTTCGGTTGCCTCCACCAGTTCATTCAATTTCATTCCGTGGCGGCCGCCGGGCAACCGCACCCCCACCGACGCCGAGATCCAGATGTGCCAGCCCTACATCACGCGCGCCATCGCGCTTTGCCGCCCGAAGTTCATTCTCTGCCTTGGCGGCCATCCGGCGCAGCGCCTGTCGGGCAAGAGCGACGGGCTGCTTTCGCTGCGCGGCAAATGGTTTGACCTGGCCATCGGGGGCACGAAAATTCCGGTGCTGGCAAGTTTCCATCCGAGTTACCTGCTGAAGCAGCCGGGCCAGAAGCGCCTGGCGTGGCGCGATCTGCTCTCCTTCAGGGAAGCCCTTGATGCCCATTAGTCATGCGGATCTTTTGATTTTCCTGACGGCGGCGCTGAGCCTCAACCTGACGCCCGGCAATGACATGATGTATGTGCTGGGGCAATCGTTGAAGGGCGGGCCACGGACCGGCATTTCGGCGAGCCTTGGCATTGCGGGCGGTTCGCTTGTCCATCTTGGATTAGTGGGGCTCGGCGTTGCCGTCATCCTGGCACAGAATCCGCTTCTCTTCGATCTCATCCGCTATGCGGGTGCGGCCTATCTTGTGTGGATTGCCTACACCACGCTTACCGCCCCGCTATCGGCGCTTGCGCAGGACAGTACGACGCGCAGCACATTTGCGGCTTTCCGCGACGGGGTTCTGGTGAACCTGTTCAATCCCAAGATCATTGTCTTCATGTTTGCCTTTCTGCCGCCGTTCATCCGCCCGGAAAATGGCTCGCCGCTTTTGCAGCTTTTCATTTTGGGAATGATTTTCAATGCCGGCGGAACGATCATCAACTGCGGGGTGGCGCTGTTTGCCGGCAAAATCGGCACGGCGCTTTCCACCAGCCTGAAATTCCGCCGCTGGTTTTCGCGCATCTCGGCTGGGCTTTTTTTGCTGCTGGCGGCACGGCTGGTTTTTGAGAGAAAATAAATGGCAGAACCCCGCGAATTCCTTCCGCTCAACATTGCAATCCTTACCGTATCTGACACGCGCACCCTGGCCGATGACAAATCCGGGCAGACCTTGCAGGAGAGAATAGCGGCGGCGGGCCACAGCGTTGCCGACCGGCAGATCACGCGGGATGATATCGCCAAGATCCGCCGCATTGTAAAAGCCTGGGTGAAGCGCAAGGATGTTGACGTCATCATCTCAACGGGCGGCACGGGCCTTACGGGGCGTGATGTGACCATCGAAGCGATGCGCCCGCTGTTTGAAAAAGAAATCGATGGCTTCAGCACGTTGTTCCACATGATCTCGTTTCCCAAGATCGGAACTTCGACGGTGCAATCACGCGCCACGGCCGGGGTTGCGAAGGGCAAATATATTTTCTGCCTGCCGGGCTCGCCCGGGGCGTGCCGGGACGCGTGGGATGAAATCCTGAAGTACCAGTTGGATTACCGCCATCCGCCCTGCAACTTCGTGGAAATCATGCCGCGCCTGGAAGAGCACCAGAAGCGCAAAAAAGGTTAGGCCAATTTCTGCTTCGGCATGAGAAGGCCGTTGACGATTGCCAAGCCAAGCAGGAGGACCGCGGCGCCAAGCAATTGCGCGCCAGACATTCTCTCGCCCAAGACAATAACCGCGGTGATAAGGCCAATGGGCGTCATCAGCAAAACGAAGGGTGCTGCCTCATCCATGCGGCAGCGGCGGAGCAGAGAGAACCAGGCGATATAGGCGAGGTAAAAGCCGGCGAAGCCTACGTAGGCCAGGGTTGCCCATTCAATTGATCCTGCCGAAGTGACGGAGTGCCACTGGCCGGTTTCGAAAATAGCGGTGGCGAGAACGAGCTGCGGAATGCCCATGAGCGCATTGGCCTTGAGCAGCATGATGCCGCTGTCCTGGCTCAGCTTGCGGGCCAGCACCTGCCCGAGGGCCCAGAAGAAGCCGCCCAGGATAATGAGTGTTACGGGCAGCAAGGCCGGGCGCTGTTCCGGCAGGCCGATGACTATGGCAACGCCCACAAGGGCAATCATCGTTCCCAGGATTTTGCGCAGGTTCAATTCTTCGCCGGCAATGAGCCAGCCGAGAAAAACCGCCATGGGCACTTGCGTCTGCAGCACGAGGTTGGCGGTGGTCGCCTCGACGCCGCGCAGGCCCCAGAACACCAAGGCGCCCTGAATGGTGACGGAAAAGGCGGAAATCAGCAGCAGGGAGCGCCACGGGGTTTTTAGTCTTCCGCGCACGGTGATGAGCATGATCACCGCAATGGCCCCATAGACCATCAGCATCATGAACATGGGCGGGAAATGGGCGACAGCGGGCTTGGCGATGGCGAGCCCGGTGCCCCAGCAAAAAGGGGGAATCAGGGCGAGCAAAAGGTTTTTGGGGTTCATCCGGACAGCCATGGAGATATTTTCCTGTTTCCACAAGTTTGTTCTTGTTATGTTCCGAATTTTGCCCTACATATCAACAATGCCTACGTTGATTGATAATCGACCTTCCGTTTCCTTCGATCCCGGCATTATGGGCGCGGGGAAACTCACGGCCTTGCCGCAGCAGATGCGCGGGCGCGGGGCGCGCAATAATGACAAGGGCCGCTATGAGAGGAACGGGATTTCCTTCTTCGATGACGGCTGGGAGACGCTGGCGGAATTGCCGCCGCTCAGAACAACGATTTTCGAAGAACAGCCCAAAACCATTATCGCGCGCAACCAGTCGCCGGATATTTCCTTCGACCGTTCGATCAATCCCTACCGGGGCTGCGAGCATGGCTGCGTTTATTGCTATGCGCGGCCCACCCACGCCTATATGGGGCTTTCGCCGGGGCTGGATTTCGAGAGCAAGCTTTTCATTAAGCCGAACGCGGCGGCGCTTCTCCGGGAGGAATTAACCGCGCCCAATTATTCCCCGCGCACCATAGCGCTTGGCTCCAATACGGACCCCTACCAGCCGATTGAACGGACTTACCGGATTACCCGGCAAATCCTCGAAGTGCTGTCGGAATTCAACCATCCCGTCGGCATTGTCAGCAAGTCGGCGCTGGTCTTGCGCGATCTCGATATTCTCACGTCGATGGCGGCGCGCGGGCTGGTGAAGGTGGCGATTTCGGTGACGACGCTCGATGGAAAGCTGGCGCGCGCGATGGAGCCCCGGGCCTCGACCCCTGCCAAACGTCTCGAGGCTCTTCGGGTGCTGTCGGCGGCGGGCATTCCAACCGTGGTGATGATCGGGCCGGTCATTCCGGCGGTGAACGACATGGAGATCGAAGCCATCCTGAAGGCCGCCGCGGTGGCGGGCGTTAAAGAGGCGGGCTACACCATGCTGCGGCTGCCGCTGGAAGTGAAAGACATTTTCAAGGAATGGCTGATGACGGAAATGCCGGACCGGGCCTCGAAGGTCATGGGGTTGGTCCGATCCGTGCGCAACGGCAAGGAAAATGATGCCACCTTCGGCCGGCGGATGAGCGGCACCGGGCCCTATGCCTGGACCATCGGGCGGCGCTTTCAACTGGCGGCGGAGCGCCTCGGCATCAATGCAAAGCGGACGACGCTTGCTACCGACTTGTTCCAAAGGCCGCCGCAGGCCGGCGAGCAGTTGACGCTGATTTAGAACCATGTCTTCCCCCACTTGCGGGGGAAGAAAGGGGCCCATGTCACGGAGTGACATGGGATAGATGAGGGCGCTTTCGTGTGAACTCTCCCTCATCTCCCCATCCTGCTTCGCTTGCTTCGCAGGACGAGTCCCTTCCTCTCCCGCAGGCGGGAGAGGACAAAGAGTTCATCTTGCGCTGATCAGCGGGTTATGGCTCATTGGCAGCATGACACCAGACGATTCCCTTGAACCGGATTTCAGTTTTGAACGTGCGGCGCGGGCCCAGGGGTTTTCATGGGTATGCGGCATTGACGAAGCCGGGCGCGGGCCCTTGGCCGGGCCGGTGGTTGCCGCCGCCGTCGTGCTTGATCCCGATAATATTCCACGCGGCCTGAACGACTCAAAGAAGCTCGACGCCGAAACACGCGAAGCGCTTTATGCCGGGCTGGTGAAGTCGGCGAAAATCGGCGTGGGCATCGGCGATCACCTGCGCATCGACCGCGACAATATTCTCGCCGCCACCCTGTGGGCGATGGCGGAAGCGGTCCTCAATCTCCATGAAGCGCCGCACTACGCGCTGGTTGACGGCAACCGCGCGCCGAAACTTTCCTGCGGGATTCAAACCATTGTCGCCGGCGATGCCCGCTGCCTGTCCATCGCCGCCGCCTCGATCGTCGCCAAGGTAACGCGCGACCGGATCATGGTGGCGCTGCACGAGGAATTCCCGGGCTACGGCTTTGCCCGCCACAAGGGCTATGGCACGGCCTTCCACCACGCGGCGCTCAACGAACTCGGCCCGTGCATTCAGCACCGCAGAAGCTTCGCGCCGGTTGCCCAGTTGCTGGCGCGTTAACCACAATTCCTGAATTCGATTCACGCGGACTCCGCAAAGATTCATGATGGCTTTTCAGCATCGCGTTTGTTGCGTTGGATACAGAGTCATCGATGGGTTTCGAAACAAAGCCGGATATCAGGCCGCTCCACAACCGCGTGTTGGTGGGCGATTGCCTTGCCGAGTTGAAGAAGATCCCCACGGGCTCGATCGACCTGGTCTTCGCGGATCCGCCGTACAACCTGCAGCTCGCCGGCGACCTGACGCGGCCCGATCAAAGCAAGGTCGACGCGGTTGACGACCATTGGGACAAGTTTGCCAGCTTTGCCGCCTATGATGAATTCACGCGCGCGTGGCTTGCGGAATGCCGACGCGCCCTGAAGCCCAACGGGGCCCTTTGGGTGATCGGCTCCTACCACAATATTTTCCGCGTCGGCTCCATCCTGCAGGACCTGGGCTACTGGATTCTCAATGACGTGATCTGGCGAAAAACCAATCCGATGCCGAATTTCCGCGGGCGGCGTTTTACCAACGCCCATGAAACCATGATCTGGGCCGGCAAGAGCGCCACCTCGAAATACACCTTCCACTACGAGGCGATGAAAATCTTCAACGACGATTCGCAAATGCGCTCGGACTGGACGCTGCCGCTGTGCACCGGCGGCGAGCGTCTCAAGAACGCTGACGGCGACAAGCTTCATCCCACGCAAAAACCCGAGGCGCTTCTGCACCGCGTCATGCTCTCGTCCACAAATCCAGGAGATGTCGTGCTTGATCCATTTTTTGGCACCGGAACCACCGGCGCCGTCGCCAAGCAATTGGGCCGGGTTTTCATCGGCATCGAACGCGAGGAGAATTATGCGCGCTCGGCGCTTGAGCGCATCAAGGCTACCGACCAGTTGTCAGAGGAGGCCCTCAGGACGACTACGGCCAAACGGGCGGAACCCCGCATTCCGTTTGGTTCGCTTCTGGAGCGCGGGCTGGTGAAGGCCGGCGACACGCTGCATGACCCCACGGCCCGGGTGGCCGCACGGGTGCGCGCCGACGGCTCCATCGCCTGCAAGGACAACAGCGGCTCGATTCACAAGATCGGCGCCTATGTGCAGGGCGCCGAGGCCTGCAACGGCTGGACCTTCTGGCATGTGCGCCGGGGCGCAAACCTTGTTCCCATCGACGTGCTGCGCCAACAGGTGCGGGCCGAACTGGGTTCAGCGGCATAACAGCTTTGCGGGATTTCGCCTTGCCTCGCAGACGCTGAGGCAGTAGGTCCGGTGGAAACCGGAGCCAGACATCGATGAAAGCCCGCCAACCCACGTCATTCCTGTTCGATCTCGACGGCACGCTGGTCGACAGCGTCTATGACCATGTGCTGGCATGGAGCGCCGCCCTGCAGGAGGAAGGCATTGACGTTTCGATCTGGCGCATTCACCGGCGCATCGGCATGTCGGGCGGACTGTTTACCCGGGCGCTTGCCCGGGAGACAGGCCTTGAATTCGACGATGCCAAGCTGGCGCGGCTGCGGGCGCTGCATGCCAAGCATTACAGCGCCCATTCGGCCAACACCCGGCCCCTGCCCGGGGCGCGCGCGCTTTTGCAATACCTGACGGATAACCAGATTCCCTGGGCCATCGCCACTTCGGGCCGGATGCTGACGGCCGGCCCGGTTTTGAAAATTCTCGGCGTCGATCCGGACAAGGTTCCGGTGATCACCCGCGACCTGGTGGCCTATGCCAAGCCCGATCCCGATTTATTCCTGGCGGCGGCGGAGAAACTCGGCATCGCCATCGAAACATCCTGCGTAGTGGGCGACAGCATCTGGGACATGCTGGCGGCACAGCGGGCCCGGGCGCTCGGCATCGGCTATCTCTCGGGCGGCTATGGCACCGACGAACTTCAAAGATCAGGCGCCTACCGGGTGTTTGAAGACCCCGCCGACATGCTGGCCCACATCGACGAAGTGGGCGGCCGGCGCTAAACAACTGTCACAGGATTGCCATAACACGCCGCCTAAACATTCATGCCTGCGGAGGACGTCACGATGTACAAGCTCTACAACGTCAAGGCCTGGGGCTCGATGGGCGTGCATTTCCTGCTGGAGGAAATGGCGGTTCCCTACACCAACATCTGGATGACGCCGGAGCAGGTCGGAGCACCTGAATACCGCACGCTGAATCCCCTCGGCTATATCCCGGCGCTTGGCCTTGATGACGGCAGCACCCTGTTTGAATCGGCGGCCATCGTTTCCTTCCTGGTGACGGCGCACCCCGACAAGGCGATGGCGCCGCAGCCGGGATCAAACGAATACGGGGAATTCCTCTCCTGGCTGCATTTCATGAGCACCAATCTCTATGTGGCCTACAACATGGGAGACAGCGGCAACTTTTATTCGCGCAATGCGGCGGAAGAAGCTTTCCTTCTGAAAAAATCCATTGAGAAAAGCAACCAGCTCTGGGCCATCCTGGCCGAGCGCCTGGAGGCGGAAGGGCCATGGCTGATGGGAGAAAATTTTTCAGCCCTTGATCTCTATGCCTTCATGCTGAGCTGCTGGAGCAGGCCAAGGGAATCAGTTCTCCTTGCGGAATTCCCGGCCATCGCAAAACTGGCGAAGGCCGTGCGGGCGCGGCCGAAGCTCAAGGCGGCGCTCGAAGCCCACGGCGTGATGGAGCCGCGGAATTAACCTGCCTTGCGCAAGCGGGGCCGGTCTTGCAGAGCCGCGACGGCAACTTTCCGCATGAGGGATGGCAGGGCTTCGTGGACGAGTTCGTCCTTGTGCACCCAGCGATAGCCGCCGCCTTCGGGCAGCGATTTCTCCGCCGTTGTCGTTTTCCACACGCTGAGCTGCAAATGGAAATGGGTGAAGGTGTGTTCCACGGGCGCCTTCAACCTGGCCCATTCAGCTTCAACGGGACCTGCAACGGCGCGCGGCAGTTTTGCCTCCCATGGCGTTGAGGGAAATTCCATCATGCCGCCGAGCAGGCCCTTCTGCGGCCGCTGGCGCAAAAGAACATGGCCATCATCGCGCTCGACCCAAAAGGCGATGCCGCGGCGGGTCGGAATTTTTGCCTTGGGCCCTTTGCGCGGCAGGCTTTCGGCAATTCCGCGGGCGCGGCCGGCGCAATGATCAGCCCACGGACATATTTTGCAGTTGGGGGTGCGCGGGGTGCAGATGGTGGCGCCCAGATCCATCAGCGCCTGGGCGAAATCGCCGGCCCGCGCCACCGGCACCAGCGCCTGCGCCTTTTCCTTGATGAGAAGTTTTGCGGCGGGCAGCGGGGTTTCGATGGCATAGAGCCGCGCCATGACGCGCTCGACATTGCCGTCCACGGCGGCGTGGGGCCGGTCAAAGGCGATGGCGGCTATCGCGGCGGCGGTATAGGGGCCGATGCCGGGAAGGGTGCGCAGCCCCTCCTCCGTAGCGGGGAATTTTGCCTGCCAGTCGCCCACAACCTTGATGGCGCAGGCATGAAGGTTGCGGGCCCGGGCATAATAGCCAAGCCCCGCCCAAGCGCGCAGGACATCTTCCTGGCTGGCCTTTGCCAAAGCGGAAACGGTGGGCCAGCGTGACAGAAATTTAATGTAGTAGTCCTTCACCGCCGCAACGGTTGTCTGCTGCAGCATGATTTCGGAAAGCCAGACATGATAGGGATCGGGCGTTACGCCGCGCCTCGACCGCCATGGCAGGTCGCGGGCGTGGGTGTCGTACCAGGCCAGCAGTTTTCCCGACAACTCTTCGTGAAGCCCTTGTTCCGCCATGGTCTTCGATCAACACTCGCATCCGGTTAAAACGGCCTTATATAGACGCGACATGGAACGGCTCGACAAGCATTTTGAGAACCTCACCAAGGCAAGCTTTGCCCGCTATGGCTTTGCCTATGGCGAGCTTATGGCGCGCTGGCCGGACATCGTGGGTGAAGCGCTGGCCCGGCACTGCGAACCGGAGCGAATCAAATGGCCCCGGGGGTCCGGCGAAACTGCGCAAAAACTGGGTGGCACCCTGGTCATCCGGGCCGAGCCCGGGCGCGGCCTCGACCTGCAATATCAGAGCCACCAGATCATCGAGCGGATCAACCAGTTCTACGGCTATGGGGCGGTGAGCGCGGTGAAGATCATGCAGGGCCACGTAAGCCATAGCAAACCTCAGAAAAACAAGGATATTCCATTGGATTCAGAAACCGCGAAAGCGCTTGAAACACGGCTTGAATCGATCGCCGACGAAAAGCTCAAAGAGGCCCTGCACCGGCTCGGCGCCGGGGCCCTGGCAAACCGGCCGGCTTCTCCACACAACAAATAATATTGGTTCCAACCCCCAACTTCTAGTAGGTAGATTCCATGGTTAAGCTCAACAAACGTCATGTCATTTTTGGCTCGGCCGCGCTGGCGAGCCTGGCGCTGGGCGCTGCAGCGTCATTTGCCCAGGACCTCACCGGCCTCAACGATCCGCCGGCCTTCGGCGAAATGATCCTCGGCCCCGACACCGCCAAGGTGACGGTGATCGAATATGCCTCGGCCACCTGCCCGCATTGCGCCGCCTTTTACAAAGAGACCTTTGGCACCTTGAAAAAGGAATACATCGACACGGGCAAGATCCGCTTCGTGTTCCGCGAGTTCCCGCACGATGACGCGGCCCTTGCGGCCTTCATGCTGGCGCGCTGCGCGCCGAAAGAAAAATATTTTCCGCTGATCGACGTGTTCTTCGCCACCCAGCCGGAGTGGACGCAGAATCCCCTGGCGGGGCTCAACAAGATTGCACAGCAGGCGGGCTTTACCCAGGCGAGTTTTGACGCCTGCATAAAGAATGAAACGGTGGCCAAGGACATTCTGGCGGTGCGCAAGAAAGCCGAAGGCTTTGGCGTGACCGGCATTCCGACCTTCTTTGTGAATGGCGAAAGATTTGAAGGCGAGACGACGATCGAAGCCTTCCGTGCGAAGATTGATCCGCTTCTCGCTTGAGGAGCGGCCAGGACTGGGGCTTGAGGCAATATGAAGTTTACACGGCTGCGGCTTTCGGGGTTCAAATCATTTGTTGAGCCCACCGACCTTTTGATTGAACCGGGCCTGACCGGCGTGGTCGGCCCCAATGGCTGCGGCAAATCCAACCTGCTCGAGGCGCTGCGCTGGGTGATGGGCGAAAGCTCGTACAAATCCATGCGGGCCTCCGGCATGGATGACGTGATCTTCTCCGGCACGACGCAGCGCCCGTCGCGCAACATGGCGGAAGTCATGGTGACGATGTCGAATGACGACCGTTCGGCGCCGCCGCAGCACAATGACAGCGAGGTCATCGAAATCTCGCGGCGCATCGAGCGCGAAGCGGGTTCGGCCTACCGCATCAACGGCAAGGATGTGCGGGCGCGCGACGTGCAGCTGCTGTTTGCCGATGTTTCAACGGGCGCGCGCTCGCCGGCGCTGGTGCGCCAGGGGCAGATCGCCGAGATCATCAATGCCAAGCCGCAGGCGCGGCGCCTGATCCTCGAAGAAGCGGCGGGCATCACCGGCCTGCACACGCGCCGCCATGAGGCGGAACTGAAACTGAAGGCGGCGGAGGTCAACCTGACGCGGCTTGAGGACGTGACCTCGCAGCTTGAAAGCCAGCTCAACAGCCTGAAACGGCAGGCGCGGCAGGCGCAGAAATACAAAGTGATTTCCGCCGAGATCCGGAAGCTGGAAGCGGCGGGCCTTTACGTGGCCTGGAAAGAAGCGGTGGAGAGCGCGGCACGGGATGCGGCGGCGCTGGATGAGTCCACCCGCGAATTGGCCGAGAATACCCGGGCGGCTTCGGAAAAACTGCGGGCCCGCGATGAACTGGGCGAGAAGCTGCCGGGGCTGCGCGAACAGGAAACCATCCGCGCCGCGGTGCTGCAGCGCATGGCAACCGAACGCAACAGCCTTGATGAGGAAGAGCGCCGGGTTGAAGGGCGGCGCAAGGAACTGGACCAGCGGCTGGTGCAGGCGGTGGCCGATCTCACGCGCGAACATGAAGCGCTGCGCGACACGGAGAGCGTGATCGCCCGCCTTGTCGGCGAAGACTCCGGGCTCAGGGCCTCGCAGGAGAATGACGGAGACCTGCGGGCCGAAGCGGCCCTGGCACTGCAAAGCGTGGCCGGCGCGCTGGCCACGGCGCAGGACGTGGCCGACCAGGCAGGGGCGCGGCTTTCGGAACTCACGGCGCGGCGCGGGGCGATCACCCGTTCCATTGACGATCAGCGGCAACGCATCGCCCGGCTTGAACGGGATGCAAGTGAAACCGGCGCAAAACGCCAGGCCTTGCTTGAGCAGATGGGCAGCACCGGCGACGGGCCGGCGCTGGCGGCCGCCGTGGAAGCGGCGGTGGCGGTCCTGGCTTCCAACGAAACAGCGGCAAACCACGCGGAAGTGGCGCTGCGGGTGGCCCGCATGGTCGAGGCCGATGCCCGCCAGGGCCATGACGAGGCCCGGCGCAGGGCCGAGGGCCTGCAGACGGAAGTCCGTACACTGACGAATTTGCTGAAAGCCGCCGACAACAACCTGTGGCCGGCGCTGGTCGACCAGCTCAAGGTGGAGCGGGGCTATGAGGCGGCCCTGGGGGCGGCCCTCGGCGATGACATCGATGCCTCATCGGATGAGGGGGCGCCCACCCATTGGCGCGGGCTACCGCCCTTGGACGAGGGGATTTCCCTGCCCGGCGAGGCCCAGCCGCTTTCCAATTTTGTGCAAGCCCCACAGGCACTTGCGCGAAGGCTTTCACACATTGGTGTAGTTTCGCGGGCCCTTGGCCAGGCGCTGCAGGCGCAGCTGCGCTCTGGCCAGCGGCTGGTGTCGCGCGAAGGCGATGTCTGGCGCTGGGACGGGTTCACCTCGGCGGCCGATGCGCCCAGCGCGGCGGCAAAACGGCTGGCGGAGCGCAACCGCCTTTCGCTTCTTGAAGTCGAAATGCGCGATGCGGCCGGAATTGCGGCTGAAGCGAGCCGGAAATTTGAATCGGCCAAGCAATCGGTGGAAGCGGGAGCCCGCGCCGAGCGCGAAAAACGCGAAGCATTACGCGCCGCCACGTCATCGGTCGAGGTTTCACGCCAGGCGCTGGCCCGGCACGAGCGGCAGATTGCCGAGCGCCTGGCCCAGACCAGCGCGCTGGACGAAGGCATCCGCCGCATCGGCCAATCGCTGGATGAGGTGCGCGCCAGCTTCGAGGCGGCGCAGGCGGAATTCCAGGCCATTCCGGTGCTGGAAGGACTGGCGCAGGAAGTTGCCGCGTTGCGCGACAACGTGAACCGCGAGCGGGCGGCTTACGCGGAGGCCCGCGCCAAGCATGACGGGCTGGAGCGCGAGGCAAGGGCCCGGGCCGAACGGCTGGCGACGCTTGAGGCCGAGCGCAATCAATGGGGCGAGCGGGCAAAGCGCGCCACCGAGCAGATTGAACATTTGACGACGCGGGCCCAGGAAACCCGCCAGGCCATTGCCGAACTTGCCGGCATGCCGCAAATTCTGGCGGACAAGCGCCGCACGCTGATGAACCTGCTGCAGGAGGCGGAAACCGAGCGCAAGGCCGCGGCAGATGCCCTGGCCGAGGGCGAGAATGCGGTGCGCGCGGCGGACCAGGTTTTGCGCGAGGCCCAGGAACTGGCGTCCACATCGCGCGAGGATCATGCGCGCTTTGAAGCCCGGCTCGAGGCTTCGAAACAGCGCCATGCGGACAGCGAGCGGCGCATCGCCGAGACCCTGCAATGCGCCCCGTCCGAGATAGTCGCCAATGCCGGCCTCGACCTCGCCAAGATCGAGGACACGGAACACATCGAACGCCGTCTGCTCAGCCTGCGCGAGGACCGCGAGCGCCTGGGCGGGGTGAATTTGCGGGCCGAGGAAGAGGCTGAAACGGTTGCAACCCAGCTTGCCACGCTGATCCGCGAGCGCGACGACCTGGTGCAGGCCATCAACAAGCTGCGCGGCGGCATATCCAGCCTGAACCGCGAAGGCCGCCAGCGCCTGCTTGACGCCTTCGGCACGGTGAATGAAAAATTCGGCGAGCTTTTCACCACGCTGTTCGGCGGCGGCAGGGCGGAACTGCAGCTGATCGAGTCCGATGACCCGCTGGAAGCCGGGCTCGAGATCATGGCCAATCCGCCGGGCAAAAAGCCGACAGTGCTGTCGCTGCTCTCAGGCGGCGAGCAAACACTCACAGCGCTGGCCCTGATATTCGCGGTGTTCCTCACCAACCCTTCGCCCATCTGCGTGCTCGACGAAGTGGACGCGCCGCTGGACGACCACAATGTGGAGCGTTTCTGCAACCTGCTGGATGCCATGCTGGAACGCACCGAAACGCGCTTCCTGATCATCACCCACCACGAACTCACCATGTCGCGCATGGACCGGCTGTTCGGCGTCACCATGATGGAGCGCGGCGTGTCGCAGCTCGTCTCGGTGAACCTCGAGGAAGCCGAAGCGATGGCGGAGGCCAGCTAGCTCATGACTCTGCGGGATGCCCGAAGCGGCATTTCGCTGATTGCCGCCGAGTTCAGCCATTTGGATGCGGAAGACAATTCAGCGGAAGCCCTATGCGGATTGCTGAATGTTTCAACGCCTTTCTCCTGGCCGCCGGAATACAACGGCCCCGACACGCGGGCGTGGCTGCGCAATCTCATGACGGCGGACGCGGGCTCGGCTGGATGGCTGGGCTATTACGTCATCGCAATGGTTGATGGTCAGCCAATGCTGGCCGGGACCGCGGGTTTCAAGGGCAGGCCCGATGATAATGGCGAGGTGGAAATCGGCTATTCCATTATTCCCGAAATGCACCGGAAAGGCGTTGCCACAGAAGCGATAAAGCTTCTCATTGGCCGTGCTTTCGCCGATCCCGACGTGCGGCGCATCAAGGCTGAAACCCTGCCGCGGCTCATTCCGTCAATCGGCGTTTTGGAAAAATGCGGATTCAAGCAGACCAGCGAGGGACTTGATCCAGAAGAAGGCAAGACGCTGCTCTTCGCGCTCGACAGAAAAACTGCTTAGTTGATGCCGATGCATCAGCCGCTTTCGAAACCGCAATTCCGCTCGCCCCTGCGCCTGAAATTGGGCAAGGCATGGTTTACAACCAAGCGGCGGGTTCAGTGGTATTTACCGGGCAAGTGCTATGCGACCGCCCGCAGCGCCGCGCAACTTCAGCATCAGCATGCGAGCCACCGCACCCCGCTGCTGCGCCAGCTCAAGGGCGTGGACATGTGGCTGCAGCACAACAAGGTGGAGAGCCTGAAGGTGGCCGCCTCCTGCATTGACGGGCTTCTGCTGCGGCCCGGCCAAACATTTTCATTCTGGCGGCTGGTGGGCAAGCCATCGGCCAGGCGTGGCTTCAAGACCGGCATGGTGCTGCGCAACGGCACGGTGGCGCAGGGCATGGGCGGCGGGCTCTGCCAGATGACCAACCTGATTTACTGGATGGCGCTGCACACGGAGCTTTCCATCACGGAGCGCTGGCGCCACGGCTTTGATGTTTTCCCCGACGAGGGGCGCAGCCAGCCTTTTGCCTCGGGGGCCACCTGCTCCTACAACTATATCGACCTGCAGATCACCAACCGGACAGCAAACACCTATCAATTGCGGGTATGGGTGGAAGGCGATTATTTGCAGGGCGAATGGCGGGCCGACGCGGCTCCCCGTCATGCTTACAAAATTGTTGAACGCGACCATGCCATCCGGACCGAATGGTGGGGCGGCTATAGCCGTCACAACTCGCTTCATCGTATGGTGCGCGAGCTTGAGACCGGCATGGAACGGGGTGAGGAATTCATCACCGAGAATCATGCCATTATGATGTACGCGCCGCTTTTGAAAGAACGGGAGCCTTCGCCATGAACGTCGTCTTTGATATTGGAAATGTCCTGGTGCGCTGGGATCCGCGCTTTCTGTTCACCCAGTATTTTGACGACGAGGAAAAAATGGAATGGTTCCTCGCCCATGTCTGCAACGATGCGTGGAACCTGGAACAGGACCGGGGGCGGAGCTTTGCCGAGGCGGTGAAGCTGGCGACAGCGCAACATCCCGATCACGCCGAGGCGATTGCCGCCTATGACACGCGCTGGCATGAAATGATCCCCCATGCCATTGAAGGAACCGTGGCGATTTTCAGGGACCTGCGGGAGCGCGATGCGCCGGTTTATGCGATTACCAACTGGAATGGCGACAAGTTCCGCGAGGCAAAGCAGCGCTTTCCGTTTCTCCATGAGTTCCGGGACATCGTGGTGTCAGGCGATGAGAAACTGCTCAAGCCCGATCCCGCCATATTCAAACTGCTGCTTGACCGAAACGGGCTGGCGGCGGCCGATTGCCTGTTCATCGACGACAGTTTGAAGAATGTAAAAGGCGCCGAGGCTGTCGGCATGAAGGCGCATCATTTCACCTCGCCGGAGAGCTTGCGGAAAAGACTGGCTGAGTTTGGTTTGCTTTGAATCTTACCGCAGCAAATTCCTCAAATCTCTCCATGGTCGCACTTGATGCGACCACCCAGACTGTTTCTCCAAAGGGCTGGGTGGTCGGGTCGAAGCCCGACCATGGAGAAATTTAGAGCTAGAACTTGGTCACGACGGTCACGCCCGCCGCTTCGAACTTATCCATGTTCATCAGGGCGTCGATTGACTGTTCGAGGCTTATGGTTTTGCCGATGAGTTTTTCCGGCGACAGTTTGCCCGACTGGATCATCGCCAGCATGGCGCCGTAGCGGTGGGCCTGCATGCCGTGGCTGCCGAGAATTTCAAGTTCATGGGCGATGACCTTGCCCATGGGAATTTGCGGGGTGCCGTGTTCGGCCAGCATGAGCCCCACCTGGATGTGACGCCCGCGCTTGCGCAAATTGCTGATGGAATTGAAACAGGTGGTGGCGTGGCCCAACGCATCGACGGACACGTGTGCTCCACCTTTGGTGATTTCCATGACGGCTTCGACGACATTGGCCACTTTGCCGGCATTCACCGTGGCGATTGCCCCCACTGATTTCGCCAGTTCCAGTTTCTGGTCGGCAATGTCGATGGCGACGACCTGGGCGCCAATCGCATTGGCGATCATGATGGCCGACAGGCCCACGCCGCCGCAACCATGGACCGCGACCCATTGCCCGGCGGACACCCGGCCCTGGTCGACGATGGCGCGGAACGAGGTGACAAAACGGCAGCCCAGGCTCGCGGCAGTGGCAAAATCGATCGACTCCGGCAATCGCACCAGATTTACATCGGCATAGTGGAGGGAGACATATTCGGCAAAGGAGCCCCAATGGGTGAAGCCAGGCTGGACCTGGTTATCGCAGATCTGGTGGTTGCCGGAATGGCACTGGGGACACGCCCCGCAGCCGCTGACGAAGGGCACGGTGATACGGTCGCCCTTTTTCCAATTGGCCACATCGGCGCCCACGGCCTCGACAGTTCCTGCCAGTTCATGGCCCGGCACATGGGGAAGCCTGATATCCGCGTCATGGCCCATCCAGCCGTGCCAGTCGCTGCGGCACACGCCGGTGGCCATGACCTTGACGACAACCCCGTGCGCCTCGGGCGTGGGATCGGCAAGCTTCACGATCCTTGGGGCTGCCGAGAAGGCTTCATAGAGCACGGCTTTCATTGCGGACTTCCTTTGCCTGAGGGATAATTGAATGGCGCAGAATCGACGGCACTTCGAAATCCCAACGGACTTTTCGACGCATCACCGATGACGCCGATAAAACCAAGGCATTACAGGACTTTACATACACTATCCATTTCTTGACACAAATCCCCCCCGTAACTATGGTGCGCTCGATTTTAAGGGGTGGAAATCGCTGCTTTTTCGCTGGAAATTTTGAGTGGGATGATGACGGATCAGGACCGGCTCAAAGACCTCGGCAAGAAGCTCGACAAAACCCTTGACGAGCGGCGCGGCGCATCCGGCCCTGACAGCCAGGAAGGGTCTGCCGCGGGTCTCGCATTGCGGGCGGTCAGCGAACTCCTCGTGGGACTGCTTGTATGCATGGGCCTTGGCTGGGGGGCCGACAAATATCTTGGCACCGCACCGTGGATCATGCTGGCGCTGATGCCGATTGGGCTGGCGGCGGGCGTGGTAAACGTCATGCGGCTGTCGCGCAGCAAGCAGGCCGAAGATCTACTCGGCGGAAAGGGGCCAATGCCACCCTCCGTCAAAGACGATGATGATGAGGATTGAACGTGGCTACTCCTGAACATGGCGAAAAGATCATCGATCCCATCCACCAGTTCGTGATCGAGCGCCTGGTGCCGATCCAGGTGGGCGGCGTCGATATTTCCTTCACCAATTCGGCGCTGTGGGCGGTTATCGCCGTGACCTGCGCCTCCCTGCTTTTCATCCTGGCGCCGCGCAATTTGATTCCGACCCGCCTGCAGTCGGTGGCCGAAAGCATTTATGAGCTCGTTTACGACATCACCCATGACGTGCTGCATGAAAACGCCCGCACCTATTTCCCTTTCGTGCTGACGCTGTTTGTCTTCATTCTTTTCGCCAACGTTCTTGGCCTCATTCCCTATTCCTTCACGGTGACCAGCCATATCGTGATCACCCTGGCGCTGGCGCTTGTGGTGTTCATCGGGGCCACGATCATCGGCTTCATCCGCAACGGCTTCGGCTATCTCAAGCTTTTCGTGCCATCGGGCGTGCCGGTATTTCTTTTGCCGCTGGTGGTGGTGATCGAAATCGTATCCTACTTCATCCGCCCGATGAGCCTTTCCATCCGGCTGTTCGCCAACATGATGGCGGGCCACATGATGCTCAAGGTGATGGCGGGCTTCGTTGTCATGCTGGGCGTCACGGCGGGCTGGCTGCCGCTGGCGGCCATGGTGGGCCTCATGGGCCTTGAACTTCTCGTGGCCGCCCTTCAGGCCTATGTCTTCGCACTTTTGACCTGCATGTATCTCAGCGATGCCATGCATGTCGACCACTAACTAAACCCATCCATTCCACAGGAGAAAAAAATGGACGTTGAAGCAGCAAAGATGATCGGTGCAGGCATTGCGGCAGTCGCCCTCGGCGGCGCCGGCGTTGGCATCGGCACAATTTTCGGCAACTACCTGGCGGGCGCCCTGCGCAATCCGGCCGCCGCCGCCAGCCAGCGCGGCACCCTGTTCCTCGGCTTTGCCTTCGCCGAAGCCACGGGCCTCATCGGTTTCGCCGTCGCCATGCTCATCCTGTTCGGCTGAACCCGGACATTGACCCCTGGCCGGCGCTGCATGGTGCGGCGCCGTTCATCCGTTTTCATAGGGCCTGCCCATGCCGCAGCTTGATATGTCGACCTGGCCGCCACAGCTTTTCTGGCTCGCCGTCACCTTCCTGGCGCTCTATTTCGTCATCTCGCGCGTGGCCATCCCGCGCACGGGGGGCGTTATCGCGCTGCGCAAGTCAACCATTGACGGCGACCTGGCAAAGGCAAAAAATCTCAAGGACGAAACCGAAAACGCGGTGCGCTCCTACGAGGCAGCCCTGGCTGAAGCCAAAGCAAAGGCGCAGGCCATAGGCCTGGAAAACCGCAACAAGCTCAATGCCGAAATTGAAGCGGAGCGGGCCAAGCTTGACGCAGCCCTGGGCGCGAAGATTGCCACGGCTGAAAAGAAGGTTGCTGCCTCGCGTGACAAGGCCTTGGAGGATATTTCCGCCATGGCCGCTGACATTGCCAGCGATATTGTCCAGCAGCTGACGGGCAACAAGGTCACCAAAGCCGCCGCCACCGCCGCCGTTTCCAAGTCGCTGGGCAAATAGGAGCAAGCCATGCTGCATCAAGCCGAGACCTGGGTTGCCGTTGCCTTTGTGCTTTTCGTAGCCCTTGGCGTCTATCTCAAAGTGCCGGCGATGCTGGCCAAGATGCTGGACGAGCGGGCCGAGAAGATCAGCAAGGAACTGGCGGAAGCCAGGAAGCTCCGCGAGGAAGCCCAGGCGCTTCTGGCCGAGTACCAGAAGAAGCGCGCCGAGGCCGAACAGGACGCCGCCAACATCGTGGCCCAGGCCAAGGTCGAGGCTGAATCCTACGGCGTTGAAACCCGCAAGAAGCTCGCTGAAACCATCGAGCGCCGCACCAAGCAGGCGGCCCAGAAAATCGCGCAAGCCGAAGCCGCCGCCATCAAGGAAGTGCGCACCACGGCAACCGAAGCCGCCATCGCCGCCGCCTCCAAGCTGGTGGGCGAAGCGATGCAGGGCACCAAGGGCGGAAAGCTCATCGATGAGTCAATCGCCGCGGTGAAGAGCCGGCTGAACTAGGCGATCTTAGATACTGAATTAAAAACTCCGGCCCTCGCGCCGGAGTTTTTTATGCGCCATTGTAGCGTTCGCCTGTCCATGGATTGAGAACCGGAAGTCCGCATGCAACAAAAGGAGCTACATCCCGCGTGGCAACTACGAGACCGTGGCTGTGAGCAACTGCGGCTATCAAGAGATCAACCGGCGGGGTTGGGTTTCTCGTCAGTTGACTTCTCCGCGATAAAATCCGCCAATTGAGCAGCACATTTTCGTCAGCATGGAAAATTCTTTTGTCAAACCATGGCCGCACTGTTTTTTCGATCCAATTTGAAATCTCGACTTGGAGCAATTGATCGGAAAGCTGCCCGGCACCGTATCGTAGTTCGGCGATGCTCATTGCAGATGTGTACAACCGATCATTGTCAATTTCCGCAATCCAGGCGGCCACCTCGCGGGATGGTTGGGGTTTACGTGTCTCAGAGATCACATTGGTATCGAGCAGCCAACGGATCACAGATCAACGTCCCTGAAAAATCCATCTTTTGGCCGCTCTGGAATTTCCAAATCAAACTTCGGGCCTGCGCTCAACGCTTGCCATAGGTCCTTCCCCGTCAGTTTGCGCTTCGGCTGCGTCTCGTTGGGAACCGCAGCAATTGTTACCGCCGATTTGCCGTGAACGGTCACCAATTGCGGCCCTTCGGATTGCGCCAAGCGGATCACTTCGCTCAGACGCGCCTTGGCGTCCTGCAACGTCCAGATCCGCGTATGCTTGTTCATGGTAACTCCAATTCTGACTAGTCAGACTAGTCAGAATTGGAGTTATTGTCAAATCGGGCTATTCCGCCGCTTCCATGTAATTCGCCATGGGCGGGCAGGTGCAGACGAGGTTGCGGTCGCCGTAGACGTTGTCGACGCGGGCGACGGGCGGCCAATACTTGTCGTTGACGTAGCCCTTGAGCGGGAAGAAGGCCTTCTCCTTGGAATAGGGATGCTTCCAGTCCCCGAGCAGAAGCCGGTGCGTGTGGGGAGCGTTCTTGAGCACGTTGTCGAGCTTGTCGGCCCTGCCCTCCTCCACTTCGGCGATCTCCTTGCGGATTTCGATCATGGCATCGCAGAAGCGGTCGAGCTCGCGCTTGCATTCGGATTCGGTGGGCTCGATCATCAGGGTATCGACCACGGGGAAGGACATGGTGGGGGCATGGAAGCCGTAATCCACCAGGCGCTTGGCGACATCCTCGACACCGAGGCCGGTGCGCTCCTTCAGCCAGCGCAGGTCAATGATGCATTCATGGGCCACAAAGCCGCCGGGCCCGGTGTAAAGCACCGGGAAATGCGGATTGAGGCGCTTGGCCATGTAATTGGCGTTGAGGATGGCCATTATGGTGGCCTTCCTGAGGCCCTCGCCGCCCATCATGGCGATGTAAGTCCAGGAGATCGGCAGGATCGAAGCGGACCCCCAAGGGGCGGCCGAGACGGCGCCCTGCGACTGGTCGCGTCCTGCCGCAGGATTTACGCCATCCACCACAGTATGGCCCGGCAGAAAAGGGGCGAGATGGGCTTTCACGCCGATGGGGCCCATGCCGGGGCCGCCGCCGCCATGGGGGATGCAGAAGGTCTTGTGCAGGTTCATGTGGCAGACATCGGCGCCGAGTTCGGCCGGGCGCACCACGCCCGACTTGCGCATTGAGGTTGGCGCCGTCGAGATAGACCTGGCCGCCATGGGCATGGATGACGGCGCAGATGTCCTTCACGGCGGTTTCAAAAACGCCATGGGTGGAGGGATAGGTGATCATCAGGGCGGCGAGATTGTTTTTGTGCTCTTCCGCCTTGGCCTTGAGATCGGCCACCTCAACATTGCCCTGCTCGTCGCAGGCCACCACCACGACCTTGAAGCCCGCCATCACCGAAGAGGCGGGGTTGGTGCCGTGGGCCGAGATCGGAATGAGGCAAATGTCGCGGTGGCTTTGGCCCCGCGCAGGCATGGTAGCCGCGGATGGCCAGCAGGCCCGCATACTCGCCCTGGCTGCCGGCGTTGGGCTGCAATGACACGGCATCGAAGCCGGTGATTTCGGCCAGCATCGCTTCAAGCTCTTCGAAGAGCTGCTGGTAGCCTTGCGTCTGTTCAAGGGGTGCAAAGGGATGGAGCAGCGAGAAATTCCGCCAGGTCACCGGGATCATTTCGGTGGTGGCGTTGAGTTTCATGGTGCAGGATCCGAGCGCTATCATGGCTTGATCCAATGCGACATCTTTTGCCTGCAAGTGCCGGAGATACCTCAGCATTTCTGTTTCGGAATGATACATTTCGAAGACCGGGTGGGTGAGGTAGCTCGAGGTCCTTGCCAAGGATTTTGGAATGGTTTCCCTGGTGTCCTTGTCGAGCGCGTCGATATTCACGCGCTCCGCTGCATCGGTTTTGAAGACGCTGAGCAGACGCGCCAATTCTTCGCGCCGCGTGGACTGGTCAAAGCTGATGCCGAGATGATCGGCATCGACATAGCGCAGGTTGATGCGCTTTTCCTTGGCCCGGGCAAACAGGGCGTAGGCGCGGCCAGGGGCGTGAACAGTCACCGTATCGAAGAAGGCTTTGGTGGTGACTTCGTAGCCGAAGGAGGCAACCGCTTTGGCAAAGATTTCCGCAAGGCGGTGGGTGCGCGCGGCGGTTTTGCGGATGCCTTCCGGGCCGTTGTAGACGGCGAACATGGAGGCGATGATGGCAAGCAGCACTTGCGCCGTGCAGATATTGCTGGTGGCCTTCTCGCGCCTGATATGCTGCTCGCGGGTTTGCATGGCCATGCGCAGCGCGCGGTGGCCCTGGGCGTCAACGGACACGCCGATGATGCGGCCCGGCATGGCGCGCTTGAACTCTTCGCGGGTGGCAAAGAAGGCCGCATGTGGCCCGCCATAGCCCATGGGTACGCCGAAGCGCTGGGCCGAGCCCACGGCAATATCGGCGCCTAATTCACCGGGCGGGGTAAGCAAGGCCAATGCCAACAGGTCGGTTGCCATGATGGCCATGGCGCCGGCGCCATGGAGCCTGTCGATCAGCGCGCGGTAATCCCTGATTTCGCCGGACGAGCCGGGATAGGACAGAAGTGCGGCAAAGACCGATTCCGGCTTCAGGTCCCTGGCCGGATCGCCAATCACAATGTCATAGCCGAAAGCACGGGCCCGGGTCTGGATAACGCCGATGGTTTGCGGGTGAGTGTCGCGGTCGACAAAAAAGGCGTTGGCGGTTGTCTTGACCAGGCGCTTGGCCATGGCCATGGCTTCGGCGGCGGCGGTGGCTTCATCGAGCAGCGAAGCATTGGCTAGTTCGAGGCCGGTCAAATCGACGATCACCTGCTGGAAGTTGAGGAGCGCCTCGAGGCGGCCCTGGCTCACTTCGGCCTGATAGGGCGTGTAAGCCGTGTACCAGCCGGGATTTTCCAGCACGTTGCGCAGGATGACCTTGGGGGTAATGGTGCCGTAGTAACCCATGCCGATCATCGAAGTGTACAGTTCATTGCGGTCGGCCATGTTGCGCAGGTAGGAAAGTGCGGTGCGTTCAGCCTTGGCCTTGGGCAATTCAAGCGGCCGCGCCATGCGGATCTCCTCCGGCACTACTTTCGCTATGAAATCCTCAAGCGACTTGGCGCCCACTTCGCGCAGCATGTCGGCGGTTTCGGTATCGCTCGGGCCGATGTGGCGGCGGATGAAATTGGCGCCGGGTTCGAGATCGGCAAGGCTGGCACGGGACATCAATGAACTCCTCAAAGACTTGCAACAAATTTGTCATAGGCGGCCTTGTCCATGAGCTCGTTGAGTTCGGCCGGATTGGAAATTTTTATTTTCATGAACCAACCCTCGCCTTCGGCGCCGCGATTGACCAGGGCGGGATCGCCCTCGAGCTCCTTGTTGACGGCCACCACCTCGCCGGTGACCGGGGCATAGACTTCGCTGGCGGCTTTGACGCTTTCAACGACGGCGGCGTCGCCGCCCTTGGCAACCTTCTTGCCAACGGCGGGCAATTCGACAAAAACCACATCGCCCAATTGCTCCTGTGCATGGTTGGTGATGCCGATGGTGGCGATATCGCCGGCAAGGCTTACCCACTCATGTTCTTTCGAAAACTTGACGGACATAGGTGATCTCCTCAGCGTTTATAATTATGGGGGACGAAGGGCAGGCTTGCGACCTGGGCGGGCATGGGTTTATCGCGGACAATAAGCTGAACCGCGGTGCCGGCCGCTGCGAAGGCGGTTTCGACATAGCCCATGGCCACGGGTCCATTGGCGGTGGGGCCGAAGCCGCCGGAGGTAATAATGCCGATCTGGCGGCCGCTCGCATCCGTGACGGCGGTTCCTTCACGGGCGGGGGCGCGGCCTTCGGGCTTGATGCCCACGCGCTTGCGTTTCGCGCCTAAGGCGATTTCTTTTAGCACACGACCGGCGCCGATGAAGCCGCCTTCGCTCCGCCGGCGTTTCTGGATTGACCAGAGAAGATCGGCTTCGACGGGGCTGGTGGTTTCATCAATGTCGTGGCCGTAAAGGCAAAGGCCGGCTTCCAGGCGCAGCGAGTCACGTGCGCCGAGGCCGATGGGTTTCACCTCCGGATCGGCCAGCAGATGCCGCCAGAGACGCACTGCGTCCTTGTCAAAGATGGAAATTTCAAAGCCGTCTTCACCGGTATAGCCGGAGCGCGAAACATGGGCCTCGATGCCGTCAATGGAAAGCGCGGCGTAATGCATGAAGGGAATATCGCGCACGGCGGGAGCGAGCTTTGCGAGTGCCGCCTCGGCCTTCGGCCCCTGCAGGGCGATGAGCGCCATGTCGGCGCCGCGCTGGAGCTTCACATTTTCCGCCAGGTTTTTCTCGATATGGGCAAAGTCCGCTTCCTTGCGCGAGGCGTTGCAGACGAGATAGAGCCAGCCTTCGTAGTTCGCATAGGCCGAGCGGGTGATCATCAGGTCATCGAGAATGCCGCCTTCGGAATTGAGGAATTGCGAATAGCGGATCTGATGGGGCTTGAGGCCGGCGATGTCGGCGGGAACCAGCTTTTCCATGGCGGCGGCGGTGGTGGCGTGGTCGGGCCCCACGAGAAAGCCCTGGCCCATGTGGGAGACGTCAAAGAGGCCGGCGCTGGTTCTGGTCCAGTTATGCTCGGTGAGAATGCCGGTGGGATATTGCACGGGCATTTCATAGCCGGCAAAGGGCACAAGCTTGGCGCCAAGCGCGGCATGCTCGCCGTACAGGATTGTGCGCTTGAGGGCGGCTTGGTTCATCGGAACTCCTGACAGTTGACGACAGGCCCAACGCAACGCTTGCGCATGGCCTGCCCCCTCTGTCAGAGAACCTGAGAGTTTTCGTCCAAACCGTCACTCCGACACGGCCAGACTTGCTCCTACGGTGAGGGGTGCAGCACCCCTGCTCTCCAGAGTTCCAAAACGCGGCGGTCCTTTTGCCTGAGAGTTTCCGGGGCGGTTGCTCCTTCGGCGCCGGGGTTGCCCCCGGTCTCTCCCGCTTGGCGTTTTACGCGAACTGGCCGGAAGGTAGAGGGCCGGGGGGTAAAAGGCAAGGGCCGCACAGCTTTCTTGACAACGCCGCACGCCCCTCGCATGTAGGCGCCATGCCGAAGCCAAAGCTCACAATTCTGCTGGCCGCGCCGCGCGGATTCTGCGCCGGAGTGGTGCGGGCCATCGATATTGTGGAGCGGGCGCTGGCGCTTTACGGGGCGCCGGTTTATGTGCGCCACGAGATCGTGCACAACAAGTTCGTGGTCGACGATCTCAAGTCCAAGGGCGCCATTTTTGTCGACGAGCTGGACGAGATTCCGGCGGGCGACAGGCCGGTGATCTTCTCGGCCCACGGGGTTCCCAAGGCGGTTCCGGCGGCGGCCAGCGCGCGCAAGCTTTTCCAGATCGATGCCACCTGCCCACTGGTGACCAAGGTTCACATGGAGGCCCAGCGCCACTACGCGGAAGGTTTGGAAATCATCCTGATCGGCCACAAATTTCATCCGGAGGTGATCGGCACCATGGGGCAATTGCCGGCGGGCGCGATCAGCCTCATCGAGACGGTGGCCGATGCGGAAAGGCTGGCGGTGAAACATCCGGAGAGGCTTGCCTATGTCACCCAGACCACCCTTTCGGTGGATGACACGCGCGACATCATCGCGGCCCTGCAGCGGCGCTTTCCCGGAATACGCGGGCCGTTGCGCGAAGACATCTGCTATGCCACGACGAACCGGCAGGAGGCGGTGAAATCCATTGCCGGCCGGATTGACCTGCTGCTGGTGGTGGGGGCGCCCAACTCCTCCAACTCGAAGCGCCTGGTGGAAGTGGGCGAGAACAACGGCTGCGCCCGGGCCCTGCTGGTGCAGCGCGCCGCCGATCTCGACTGGCCGCAGCTTCACAACCTCAAGACGATCGGGATCACCGCGGGGGCTTCGGCGCCGGAAGTGCTGGTGAATGAAATCATCGAGGCGTTCCGCGCCCACTATGAGGTGACGGTGGAGAACGTGGTGCTGCGGGAAGAAAACGTGTCGTTCAAGCTGCCGCGCGAGCTGCGCCCCGTCGCTGCCGCCCCATGACAGCCAACAAGGTCATCGTTCACACGGACGGGGCGTGTTCGGGAAATCCCGGGCCGGGCGGCTGGGGCGCCATTCTCGCTTACAACGGCACGCGCAAGGAACTTTCGGGCGGCGAAGCGGAGACCACCAACAACCGCATGGAACTGATGGGGGCCATCGCAGCGCTCGAAAGCCTCAAGCGGCCCTGCAAGGTGGAGATGCATGTGGACTCGAACTATGTCAAGGACGGCATCAGCAAATGGATTCACGGCTGGAAGCGCAATGGCTGGAAAACCGCCGACAAGAAGCCGGTGAAGAATGTCGAGCTGTGGCAGAGGCTGGACAAAGCGATTCTCAACCACGACATTTCATGGCATTGGGTAAAGGGCCATGCGGGCCATAGCGAAAATGAACGGGCCGATGAACTGGCCCGTGAGGGCATGGCGCCGTTCAAGCGGTGATTACAATTGCTCCAGAATCGTATCGGCGCCGGAAACGTTGACGCCGGGTTTGTCCTCGAGGTTGATCCGGCGCACCACGCCATTGTCGACGATCATGGAATAGCGCCGCGAGCGTTCGCCCATGCCGTTTTCGGGGTAGAAATGATTCATTCCGACGGCCTTGGTGAAGGCTCCATTGTCGTCGGCCAGCATGGTAATTTTTCCCTTGGCGCCGGTATGCTCGGCCCAGGCGTCCACCACATGGGCATCATTCACCGTCACGCACACCACGGAATCAACCCCCTTGGCCTTGATGGCATCAAGATGGCTGATAAAGCCCGGCAGGTGATTCCGGCTGCAGGTTGGCGTGAAGGCCCCCGGCAGGGCAAAGAGCACGACCTTGCGGCCGGCGAAGATCACATCGGTTGAAAGTTTTTGCGTGCCATCGGCGGTCTTCGACAAAAACTCCACCTGCGGCAGACGGTCTCCAACGGCAATGGTCATGGGATTTTCCTGAATGGGGTGAGTGCGGATGCTGATTTAGGTGATGACGAGGGTTTGTTCAATGCCGGACTCGCCGCTTGAAAGCGTAAGTTTCAGGGGAACGCCGCGAAGCTTCGCGGCATCCTTCAGGTTGGCAATGGGCAGCCAGGCTTCCCCGGCGGCGCTGTCAAACCGGGGCTTTTCGAAATAGGCGGAGGTTCCGGATTCCACGAAAATATCCTGGGCCTGCCCTTTCAGGCTCAACACAAGCATGGGCTTGTTTTGCCGGTTTTCAAGGCGCGCCGCGGTGATGAAGGGGGGCTCATCCGCGGCGGCAAGGCGCGGCAGGCGCTTCTGCCACGCCTTCAAAAGGGGATCGGCGGCTGAGGCAGCAAGCGCTGCTTCGGCGTTGGCCTTGGCGGGAATGCAGACATCCCTGCACACGGCGAAAAACATGTTGAGCTGCAGGCGCACCGCCGCCTCCGGCTTTTCGGGTTTTACGAAGACCGGAAACACCACCTGATCATGGTAGCCGATGGTTTCGCCCCCGGCGTCATTGAAACGGCGGGGCACGGGAAAGCCAACCTCGATGGCGGCGCTGTTTTTCGAACCGGCCCAATCGAATTGCGGGGGAATTCCCGAGTCGCCGGGCATGCGCCAATAGGTTTTCCAGGCGGGCTCCAGTTCAACGCGGATGCCCGCCTGCCAGATGCCGCCGTCCAGGCCCCCTGAAATCAGGGAGACCCGGAAGGGCTGCGGAATGTCGCCGCGCGCGCCCCTTGCCATGAGCGGAATCGCGGCGAACGCCGAGAGGGCCTGTCTTCGGTTCATGGCCTCATTATGGCCCCGGCCCCTTATTTTCCCAATCAATTTCCCGTCACAATGCTATGCTTTTCTAAAGCTCCAATTCCAGATAAATTGTGTCCATGACTGCTTCGCATTACCTTGAAGGCCAAATCCTCATCGCCATGCCGGGCATTGGCGATCCGCGGTTCGACCGTTCGCTCATTTTCATGTGCGCGCACAGCAAAAGCGGGGCCATGGGGATCATCGTCAACAAGACCGCGCCCATGATGTTTTTTTCCGACCTTGTCGACCAGCTGAAAATCGTGCCGTCCGATGAAATCCGCGGGCTTGCGCCGCCGGTGCTGAACCTGCCGGTCCTCTTCGGCGGGCCGGTCGAACAGTTCCGCGGCTTCGTCCTGCACAGCACCGACTATCTTTCCAACAACACCAGCCTGCCGATCAACGATACCGTGGCGCTGACCGCAACGGTGGAAATCCTGCAGGCCATCGCCAGGGGCAACGGCCCCATAAAAGTGATGCTGGCGCTCGGCTATTCGGGCTGGGTTGCGGGCCAGCTTGAAAATGAAATCCAGCACAACGGCTGGCTGCATTGCGAGCCGGACGATGATCTCATCTTCGGGGCGGACAATGACGGAAAATACGGCCGCGCCCTCAAGAAAATCGGCGTCGACCCGCTGATGCTCTCCTCCGAGTCAGGCCACGCCTGACGCTTCCGGGCTTTCCTTCTTGGGCGCCAGCTTCTTCTTCGCCGGCGTTTTCCTTTTCGGTTTTTTTGCCGGCCTGTTTTCGTTCAGGGGAATGCCTGGCAATTCTTCGGGGGCGGATCTGAGGGGCCGCGGCGCCATGGGTGAAGAGCCGGGGCGCGGCATGAGGGCCGCGTTCTTCTCCGCCTGGACGGCCAGCGCCACGGCTTTGACTGCAAGCCAGTCCGGATCTTGGCGCTGCACCCCGTCCACTTGCGCCGGCTCGGCACTTTCGATGGCTTCGGTGGTCAATTCCGTTTCAATAGGAGCCGGTAATGGCTCGTGGGTGGCGCGCTCCCACAGGTTCGACATGGCGGTGCGGCCGTGGCCCTTCGCATAGGGCATCGAAGTCAGCGACTCGCCAACCTGCTTGGCGGTCATCGGCTGGCCAATGAAAAATCCCTGGCCGTAGTCGCATTCCAGTTCGACGAGGCGGTCAACCTGGGCCTGGTCTTCAATGCCTTCGGCGACAATCGTCAGGCCGAGCTCGTGGGCCAGCGAAACAATTGCCTGCAGGATGATGGCCGCCTTCTCGTCCTCGGTTTCGGGCGAAATAAATGAACGGTCCACTTTCAAGGTATCAAAAGGCAAATGGCGGAGGCTGGAAAGCGATGAATAGCCGGTGCCGAAATCATCGCAGGCGAGGCCCACCCCCAGTTGCTTGACCATCTCCAGCAGGCTGGCGGATTTCTCCGGGTATTGCATCACGGCGGATTCGGTCACTTCAATTTTCAGAGTCTGGCGGTACACGGTTTCACGGGTGACCGCGGCGCGGATGTCGGCCACCAGATCGGTATCCAGGAGCTGGCTTGCCGATACGTTGACCGCCATGAAGACCGGCTCGGAAGGCCGGAAGGCGCGCTGCCAGATTCCAAGCTGGCGCGTGGCTTCGTTCAGGACAAAGCGGCCAATATCCTTGATCATGCCGGTCTGCTCGGCAAGGCCGAGAAAACTTTCCGGCGCCAGCAGCCCGAGGGCGGGATGACGCCAGCGCACCAGCGCTTCAAAGCCCGCCAGGTCCATATCGCTCAAGCGGGCAATCGGCTGGTAATGAACTTCGATTTCATTGCGCTCCAGGGCGCGGCGCAATTCCGCCTCAAGGGCCACGAGTTCACCCCGGTCGTCGCGCATGGAGGAGCGGAAGAACTCAATCATCTCCTTGCCGCGGCGCTTGGCTTCATAAAGGGCAATGGCCGCGTCCTTCATTAGCTGCTCGGCGGTCGAGCCGCCCTCGCGGCGGCTGGCGGCACCCAGGCAGGCGGTCATGAAGATTTCCTGCTGGTTGACGTTCACCGGCTTGGCAACCACCAGGCGCATGCTGTCGGTGAAGCGCTTGATATCGCGCCTCTGGCCCGAGTCCGAAAAGAGAATGGCGAACTGGTCGCCGGGCAGGCGCGCCACCGTGTCGTCGGTTCCGAGGAGCTGCTCAATGCGGCGGCCGAGAACCGTCAGCAAGCTGTCGCCGGCATCTTGGCCGAGGCCGTCATTCACCGTCTTGAACCGGTCGATGTCGACCAGGATGACATGGAGATTTTCGGAATTGGGCTTGGCGATCTCGCGCTTCAACCGGTCCATGAACAGGGCGCGGTTGGGAAGGCCGGTGACCCGGTCATAAACCGCATCGCTGAGCAGGCGCTCCTCGGTTCGCTTTGCGTTGGTGATGTCGAACAGGGTGCCGATGCTGCGCACCATGCGGTTGTCGGCGCCGGCCATGGCGCGGGCCCGCAGTTCAAACCAGCGGTAGGTGCCGTCGGCCCGGCGCAGGCGCAGCTCCTGGTTGATGAGCCCGCGGCCGCGGCGCTCGGCGTTTTCAACGGTCGCCAGATAGGCGACACGGTCGGCCGGATGCATGATGTCTAGCAAGGCATCGGCGGTTGCGTCGCTGAGCGTGCCTGGCGGATGGCCGAGGGCCTGTTCCAGTTCCTCGCTCACAAAAAGACTTTGGTCTTCCGGCTGCCAATCCCAGACATATTGCTGGGCCCCGGCAAGCGCCAGGCCGCGGCGGCCCGCCTCCTGGAACAGGCGGCGCGAAAGGACGCCGGTGCTGGCGGCGCTCTGGGCGAAGCGAAACGTCATGAAAACGAGAACGGTCACGAGGCCCAGAAGAAGCGTATGCGAGGTGTAGGAGCCGCTGCGGTTCGAAAACGCGGCGATCGCCGCCATGAATGTCCAAATGACGACGGTGGACCACAGCAGCAGGGCCGATTCCGCCGGGCGGAGCTGGCGCAGGCGGAACAGGATGACGAAGCCGATGATTGCAATGATCGCAAAGGCAATGCGGGCCAGGGTGGAGACAAGCAGCGGATCGACAAAGGCGTAAACCGGCAGCGCTGTTCCCATCAGCGCCAGCCCCATAAAAACATTGCGGAGAAAGGGAACGGTCCGCCGGAGCTCGGCCAGCGCGCTCAGGCACAGCAGGAGGCCCACGGCCATTATGGATTCAATGACGGCGCGGACTTCGGCGGGCGAAACCTCAAATCCGAGGAAGAGTTTTCTGGCCTGGGCAAAATAGCCGGCCTCGAGGGCGACAAAGGCAACGGACGCCAGGGCAAAAATGCCGCCGGACAGAAATGAGGCGCGGGCCCGGGTGGTGTAGAGCAGCAGCATGCTCAGCGTCAGCAATACGGCAACGCCGAGAATTGCCCCGCGGAAGAAGGCAATGGAGCGCGACAGCGAATCGAAGGCGTCGCGCTCCCAGAGCATGGCGCTGGGCGGCTCGCCGGTCATTTCCAATGCCAGGCTCACGGTTGTCGCAGGCTCCATGACGACGCTGAAGGCATCCTGGCCAAGGGCCGAAATTTTTGGCGGCGCGGCGGATCCCGTGGTGGCGATGCTGGCAACGACGCTTCCGGGGGTGAGCGGATGAATCACCCGCGAGCCGGCGAATTTCTGGTGGTCCATGGCCACAATCAGGTTTTTCTGATTCTTTGCGGTGTTCACCAAGGTCAAAATCATCCACTGGTAAGATGGCGCCGAACGGGATGACTTCAGCGCAATGACGCCGACCTTTCCGGTGGCATCGCGGGGCAGTTCAACCAGGACTTCAGGTTTTTCCGTCGTCAGCCTCTGCAAATACGGCGCAAGATTGAGGCTCGAGCCCATGGCGCCGACATCGAGGCGGGTTTCAGCAAACGCAGGATTTGCAAAACTGAAAAGAATCAGGAGCAGAAACGAAGCAAAGCGCAATAACATCCGTCGGTCCCAGTGTGCCGTGGGCTACTACGTAACGTGCTGCGGCGCGACTGGCAAGAACTGCCGCTAGCGCCCTTCCGAGAGCTTGGCAAACAGCAGGTGATCCTGCCATTTTCCCGCTATATTCAGGTATTTCCGGGCCATGCCCTCTTCCGAAAAACCGCAGCGGCGCAGGAGCGCAATCGAGGCCTGGTTCGAGGGCAGGCAGGCGGCTTCGACCCGGTGCAGACTCAGGCCGCCGAAGGCATGCCCGACAAGCGCGTTCAGCGCGTGGCCCATGTAGCCCTGGCGGGCGTGGGGCTTGCCGATCCAGTAGCCGACGGAACACATTTGCGCGGCGCCGCGGCGGACATTGGAGGCGGTGATGGCGCCCAGGAGATGATCTTGCTCGCGGTGAAAAATAAAGAAGGCATAGGCCGCATCGTTCTTCGCCTGCATTTGATAATGCTTGATGCGCGAGCGGAAATTGAACTTGCTGAACTCATAATTTGGCGCGAGGGGCTCCCAGGGGGCGAGGAAATTCTTGCTCTCCTGGCGCAGGCGCACCCAGCTGTCGAAATCGGAAAGCACCGGCGGCCGCAAGAGCACCGGGCCATGCTGCAGCTGCGGCAAGGGATCATTGGCAAAGGGTGATCGCAAAAAAACCACAGGGTTCGGCCTTCACATCAATGCTTGGAAAAATAACCGGAAATTTTCTTGTGGGCGGAAAGATGCGACAGCTGGCCAACCGCGCTGACGGCGGGAACCTTGTCCCGGAACAGCCGCGCTGCAAGATCGCGGACCTGGGCCGGCGTCACCGCCTCGATTTTCTCCACCAGGGTGGAAATTGCCGGAACCAGGCCAAAGGCCAGGAACTGCCGGGCGATCTGGTCGGCGCGCGACGAGGCGCTTTCCAAATTCATCACAAGGCTGGTTTTCAGCTGGGCCTTGGCGCGGGCAACTTCCGCATCGGTGACAGCGCTGGTGACCGACATCATCACGCTCGAGGTGACCTTGAGAAGCTCCTTGGTGTGTTCCGGCGAACTTGCGGCATAGACGCCGATCTGGCCCGCATCCTCATAGGCCGAGCCAAAAGCAAAGACGCTGTAGCACAGCCCGCGCTTCTCCCGGACCTCCTGAAACAGCCTTGACGACATGCCGCCGCCCAAGATGTTGGACAGGACCTGCAACTGATAAATCTCAGGATCACGGTAACTTGGCGCCGCAAACGAAAGTACTACATGAGTTTGGTCGAGCGGCTTTTGCGCCTTCTGTTCGGTGCCGGAAAAATTCGGCGGCTCGCGCTGCGGCTGCTGCCCGCGCTCGATCCCGCCAAAAAGTTTCTTTGCCGCCGCGGCGAATTTTTCATGGTCGATATTGCCGGCGGCGGCCACGACAATGCGCGAGGCCCAATAGTTCCGGTCGCGCCAGGCCAGCATCTTTTCGCGGTTGACGGCGGCGATCAGCTCCGAGGTGCCGAGGATCGAGCGGCCCAGCGGATGGTCGCCGTAGCTGGCGTTTTGGGCGAGATCAAAAACCAGGTCATCGGGCTGGTCATTGGCGGCGGCGATCTCCTGCAGGATGACATCGCGCTCGCGCTCCAGCTCTTCGTCATCCAGCGCCGATTCGGTGAAAATGTCGGCGAGGATATCGAGGGCGAGCGCCCAGTCGTCCTTGAGCACGCGGGCGTAATAAGTGGTGGTTTCCATGCCGGTCGAGGCGTTGATTTCGCCGCCTGCCGATTCAATCTCCTCGGCAATATCCTTGGCGGTGCGGCGCTTGGTGCCCTTGAAGGCCATGTGTTCGAGGAAATGGGCGATGCCGTTTTCTTCCGGCCTTTCGTCCCTTGCCCCTGCCTTCACCCAAATGCCCAGGGCGACGGTTTCGATATGCGGCATGGCGTGGGTCAACACGTTCAAGCCATTTTCCAGGCAGGTAATCTCAACACCCATACTCAATCCCATTTCAGGCCTTTTTTATGGACAGGACAAAATCCCTGACCGCCGCGGCGCTGTTGGGCAATATAGTGAAACGTTCCTTGGCATTGAGCAAGTGGGATAGTCGTTGAGGTAAATGGGGCCGCGTTCCGGCGGCTTTTTCGACCGCCTCGGGGAATTTGGCGGGGTGCGCGGTGGCCAGGGTGACCATGGGACTGGCGCCGGCCCCGGCGCGCAAGGCGGCGGCATACCCGGTGGCGCTGTGGGGATCCAGCAGTTCGCCGGTTGCTTTCAGGGTCTGGGCAATGGTTTTGGCGGTGTCGGCTTCGTTCACGGCAAAGGAGTCAAACTCCTCGCGTATCGCCGCCAGTTGTTGCGGGGCGATGGTGAAGGCGCCGGACTGGGAGAGGCCCGACATCAGGCCGCGGACGGCGGCGGCATCACGCCCGTAAGCCTGAAACAGCAGGCGCTCGAAATTGCTGGAAACCTGGATGTCCATGGAGGGGCTTGAGCTGGGCTTCACGCCCTGCGTTTCATAGCGGCCGGTTTTCAAGGTGCGGTCGAGAATGTCGTTGCGGTTGGTGGCGATGACCAGGCGGTCAATGGGAAGTCCCATGCGCTTGGCGGTGTAGCCGGCGAAAATATCGCCAAAGTTGCCGGTGGGAACGCTGAAGCTCACCTGGCGGTCGGGCGCGCCAAGGGCCACGGCGGAGGACACGTAGTAAACGACTTGGGCCATGATGCGGGCCCAATTGATGGAATTGACGCCGGTTAAATTCACGCTGTCACGGAAATTCAGATCATTAAAAAGCGCTTTTACGATTGCCTGACAATCATCGAAATTGCCTTGAATGGCTATGTTGTGAATGTCGGGGCCATCAACCGTGGTCATCTGGCGTCGCTGTACCTCCGATACCAATCCATGAGGATGCAGGATCACGAGGCTGGTTTGGGTGCTTTGCTTAAAGGCCTCAATGGCGGCACCCCCGGTATCGCCTGACGTAGCGCCAATGATTACAAAGCGACGGTTCTGCCTTGCTAGGGACCAATCCATGAGGCGGACGAGCAATTGCATCGCCACATCTTTGAAAGCAAGTGTGGGACCATGGAACAGTTCTAGCAACCACTGATTAGAATCAAGCTGTTTCAAAGGCGCCACGGCTGGATGCGTAAAAGTTGAGTAGGCATCTTCGATCATTGCCTTCAACTCATCCTCGGGCACCGCACCGTCGGTAAACTTCCGGCAGACCGCAAAGGCAACGTCAACATAGGGCTTGCCACGCAGGCCTTTAAGTTCTGCACTTGAAATCTGCGGCCATGACTTGGGCACATAAAGCCCGCCGTCGCGGGCAAGGCCGGTGAGGAGCACATCTTCAAAGCCAAGCTCCGGGGCCTCGCCCCTGGTGGATACATATTGCACGGAAGGACCTTTCTCGCGGGATTGCAAACTAGCGGGAGGACCCCGTGGCTTCAAGCACCGCCTGCTGTCCGCTGTTTCCGGATGAAAAGCCCGGCAATCACCAGAAGTGTTGCCGCGAAGGCAAACCAGGTGATGGCGTATTGCAGGTGATTGTTGCGCAACTGCGCTGCGGGCCCGGCAGGGCGCGGGAACCGGCTGGGATCGCTGCCGGGAAGCTCCTGCAGGATAAAGGGGGCGACCTGCAAGTCGGGGGCAATGGCGACGGAGGAAAGCATGGCAGGCACATCCCACCAGTACCAGAGGTTGCCATCGGCATCATTGTCGGGATCGAAAAATCCGCGCTGATGGCCATGGGCGCGCACCACGGCGTGCAACTCCACGGCTGCGGGATTTTCATTCCGTCTGGCGGGGTCCTTCAGGCCGGCAGGAACAACGCCGCGGTCCACCAGGGCCATGATGCCCTCGTCGCTCCTGAACGGCGTGATGATCTGCCAGCCGGGGCTTCCCTCGAAGGAGGCAAGCTTGTGCCGTTCGGAGGCATGGTCGAAAACGCCCCGCACCTTCACCGCGTCGAATTCAATATCCCCGCCCTTATCGCGGCGCGCCATAACTTCCGTGAGGGATAGCGGCTGGGCGTTGGCGCGTTCGGCGATTTCGGCGAGTTGCTCCTGTTTTTCGGCCAAACGAAAGAGTTGCCATATGCCAAGTGCCAGCAACACGGCAATGCCCAGTCCCGCCCACAGCACGATTGGCCAGATGCGGGGTTTCATAATTCCGTCCGGCCCTCATGCGCCCTGGTTTTCCATTGCTGGCAGAGGAGGACGCCCTTTACCGGGCGCAGGAGAAGCAGCGGCATGAGAATGAGAAGGGGAATGGCCAGCAGAACATGGGCCCAGAAGGGCGGCGCATAGGCAATCTCGACGCCGAGGATGGAGCCCACGCCCGCAACGCAGACAAAGAGCATGACGAACCAGGCGGCGCCGTCGCCGCTGTCGGCGAAGGCATAGGACAGGCCGCAGCTCGGGCAGGATTTGGCCACGCTCAAATAGCCGTCAAACAATTTTCCCCGCCCGCAGCGGGGGCACTTTCCGCCCAAGCCCGTGGCGAGCGGGGAAAGGCTGGGATAATAATTGTCATCCATCGCGGACGTGCAATTACTCGTGGATGATCGCCACGCCGGACGAAGCCCAGACATAGATGCAGGCAAAGAGGAAGAGCCAGACCACGTCGACGAAATGCCAGTACCAGGCGGCGGCTTCGAAACCGAAATGCTGCTCCGGGGTGAAATGGCCTTTCAGGGCGCGGAACAGGCAGACCAGCAGGAAGATGGTTCCGATGAGCACATGGAAACCATGAAAGCCGGTGGCCATGAAGAAGGTCGAGCCATAGATGTTGCCGCCGTTATCCCGGTTGAAGGCGAAGGCGGCATGGGCATATTCATAGGCCTGAACGGATGTGAAAAGCGCCCCCAGGGCCACGGTGGCGATGAGGCCCCATTTCAGGCCCTGACGGTCGTTGTTCAGCAGCGCATGATGGGCCCAGGTGACGGTGGTGCCCGAGGTGAGAAGGATGAGCGTGTTGACCAATGGCAAATGCCAGGGATCAAAAATGGCCGTGCCCTTCGGCGGCCAGACGCCTTCGGTCACCGCAAAGCGCGAGGCCTGGATGGCTTCATCGGAAAACAGGCTGGCGTCAAAGAAGGCCCAGAACCAGGCCACGAAGAACATGACTTCCGAAGCGATGAACATGATCATGCCGTAACGCAGGTGAAGGCTGACCACCGGCGTATGATCGCCGGCATGGGCCTCGGCGATGACGTCACGCCACCACATGAACATGGTGTAGAGCACGAGGGCAAAGCCCAGGGCCATGACAGCCCAATGGCCGCCATGCATCCAGCTTACCGCGCCAACGGCCAGAATAAAGGCGGCGGCGCCGCCAACCGCCGGCCATGGGCTCGGATTGACCAAATGATAGTCGTGGTGCTTTGCGTGGGCGTCGGCCATGTCCCTGCTCCTCAATTCGAATTATGCTGCGGCGGCGGCGGCTCGACAGCCGAAACCGCATCAGGTTTATCTACTGGAAAAAACGTATAGGACAGCGTGATTTCGCTGATTGATTTTGAATCCGGGTCGTCGAGGATTGCCGGATCGACGAAGAAATCCACGGGCAAATCGGCGGTCTCGCCGGGCTTCAGGGTCTGTTCGGTGAAACAGAAGCACTGGATCTTGTTGAAGTAGGCGCCGGCCTCGGCGGGCGACACATTGAAAATGGCGCTGCCGGTCAAAACCTTGCCGGCGGTGTTGGTGGCGCTGTAGTGGGCCATGTTCTGCTCGCCGATCTTGACCTGCATGACGGATTGCACGGGATGGAAATTCCAGCCGAGGCTGCCCGCCGTATTGGCGTCGAAGCGGATGGTGATGAATTTGCCGGTCGCGGTTTCAGGGGCCGCAGCGGCGCGCTGGGTGGTGCCGCCAAAGCCGGTGGCCTTGCAGAACATGCTGTAGAGCGGCACCGAGGCGTAGGCGAGGCCCACCATGGCAAGGGCGCCGCTTGCGGCCAATGCCGCCACCCGAAAATTGTTCCGCGCATTGGGAATGGCCGGCGAACGCTTCACATCAGCCTCCCGACAGTGCGGCGAAATTGCTGCCGATGCGCACAATGGTGGCGGCGAAGAACAGAACCATCAGGGCGGCCAGAACCAGGGCCATGATCACCGAGCGTTTCCGGCGCCGGGCCATGTCCGCCGGGGTGAAAGGGGCGTTGCTCACGGCAGCACCGGGGCGAAGCTGGCGATGCCGAGCAGGCGCTCGACGGGAATGAGGGCAAAGACGAGAAACAGCCAGGCGATTGAAAAGCCGAAAAGCTTTTTGCAGGCGCGGTCGGCCGCCGCTCCGTCGCGGAGACGGTAAACATTGATGGCATAGTAAAGGAACAGGCCGGAGAGCAGCGCCACGCCGGTGACGTAGAGAAGGCCGCTGACGCCGAATAGCGCGGGAAGGAATGTCAGGGGCAAAAGCACCAGGGTGTAGAGCAGGATCTGCCTGCGGGTTTCGTCGCGCCCGGCAACATTGGGCAGCATGGGAACGCCCGCCTTGGCGTAGTCGTCCTCGCGGAAAAGGGCCAGCGCCCAGAAATGCGGCGGGGTCCACATGAAGATAACCAGGAAGAGCGAAATGCTGCCGGGTTCGATGGCGCCGGTAACCGCGGCCCAGCCAATCACCGGCGGCAGGGCGCCGGCGGCGCCGCCGATCACAATGTTCTGCGGGGTCCAGCGCTTCAGCCACATGGTGTAAATCACCACATAGAAGAAAATGGTGAAGGCCAGCAGGGCCGCCGCCACGAGATTGACGAAAAGGCCCAGGGCAATGACCGAGGCAGCGGCGAGGAAGGCGCCAAAGCCCAGCGCTTCACCCGGCAGTATGGCGCCGCGCGGCACGGGGCGCGACCTGGTGCGCCGCATAATTGCGTCAATGTCGGCGTCGTACCACATGTTGAGGGCACCGGAGGCGCCGGCACCCACCGCAATGGCGAGCAGCGCCACCAGGGCCAGCAGGGGATGGAGCGTTCCGGGAGCAGCCACGATGCCGACAAAAGCGGTGAAAATGACCAGCGACATGACGCGCGGCTTGAGCAGCGCAAAATAATCGCCAGCCGTGCCCTGCCCGCCTAGGGCCTGGTCGCTGGCGATATTTAACTGCAAGTCGCTCATCAGCTTACTTAATTACGGGCAGCGTGTTGAACTGATGGAATGGCGGCGGTGAAGACAGTGTCCATTCCAAAGTTGTGGCGCCCTCGCCCCAGGGATTGTCGGCGGCGCGCTCCTTGCTGGTGAAGGCGCGGAGGACGCCATAGAAGAACAGGATCATCGCGACGGCGGAAAGATATGAGCCGAGCGAGGAGATGAGGTTCCAGCCTGAGAAGGCTTCGTAATAATCAATATAGCGGCGCGGCATTCCCGCGAGGCCGAGGAAATGCTGCGGGAAGAACACGATGTTGGCGCTGATGAAGGCCACATAAAAATGCCAGCGGCCGATCCAGTCGGGGATCACCCGGCCGGTGATCTTCGGGAACCAGTAATACCAGGCGGCGAAGATGGCGAACACCGCACCCAGCGACAGCACGTAGTGGAAGTGGGCAACCACATAGTAGGTGTCATGCAGGGAACGGTCGACGCCGGCATTGGCGAGCACCACGCCGGTGACGCCGCCCACGGTAAACAGGAAAATGAAGCCAATGGCCCAGAGCATGGGCGCCTTGAATTCGATGGAACCGCCCCACATGGTGGCGATCCAGGAGAAAATCTTGACGCCCGTCGGCACCGCGATGATCATGGTGGCCGCAACGAAGTAGGCCTGCGTGTCAGCATCCATGCCCACCGTGTACATGTGATGGGCCCAGACGACGAAGCCGACCACGCCGATGGCCACCATGGCATAGGCCATGCCGAGATAGCCGAACACCGGCTTCCTGGAGAAGGTCGATACGATCTGCGAAACAATGCCGAAGCCGGGAAGGATGAGAATGTAAACTTCCGGATGGCCGAAGAACCAGAAGAGATGCTGGAAGAGGATCGGATCGCCGCCCTTCGAGGCCACGAAGAAGGAGGTGCCGAAATTGCGGTCGGTCAAAAGCATGGTGATGGCGCCGGCCAGGACGGGCAGCGACAGCAGGAGCAGGAACACGGTGACCAGGATGGACCAGACGAACAGCGGCATCTTGTGCAGGGTCATGCCGGGAGCGCGCATGTTGAAGATCGTGGTGATGAAATTGATGGCGCCGAGGATCGACGAGGCGCCGGCCAGATGGATGGAGAGAATGGCGTAGTCCATGGCGGGACCGGGCTGGCCGGTGGTGGAGAGCGGCGGATAAAGCGTCCAGCCGCCGCCCACGCCATGGGCGCCCGCCGGGCCTTCGGCGAACATCGAAATCAGCAGCAGCGCCAGGGCCGGCGGCAGGAGCCAGAACGAAACGTTGTTCATGCGCGGAAACGCCATGTCCGGCGCTCCGATCATCAGCGGCACAAACCAGTTGCCGAAACCGCCGATCATGGCGGGCATGACCATGAAGAAGATCATCAGCAGGGCGTGGCCGGTGACGAACACGTTGTACATGTGCTTGCCGGCATCGCAGGCGTCAGGGGCCGCCATGTCGCAGCCCGCGCCATAGACCATGTTGGCAAGGCCATGGAAAATCTGGATGCCCGGCTCCTGCAGCTCCATGCGCATGACGATCGAGAGGAAGCCGCCGATCATTCCCGCGACGATTGCGAAAATAAGGTACATCGTGCCGATGTCCTTGTGGTTGGTTGAATAGACGTAGCGCCTCCAGCCGGAAGGCAGGGCGTGGTCGTCGTGAGCGGCGGTTGCGTAGGACATGTTATTAGCCTCTCAAAGAATTCAGTTTCGCGCCAGCTGGCCCTTGGCCTTCAGCATGGCAAATAAAAAGTCCCGGGCCTCTTCAATGCCGGCCGTCTGGGCTTTTTGCGCCCAGGCCGCGAAATCCGCCTCGGATACGACATGCACTTCGATGGGCATGTAGGCATGGTCCTTGCCGCACAGCTCGGAGCACTGGCCGTAATATACGCCTTCCCTGGTGGCCTTGAACCAGTCTTCGTTCAGGCGGCCGGGAACGGCGTCAATCTTCATGCCGAAGGAGGGAATGGTCCAGGCGTGGATGATCCCCTCGGGATCGGCGGTGATGATCATTTTCACGGTCTTGTTGACCGGGACGACAACCGGCACGTCGGTCGCCAGCAAATAGGGAACATTGTCCCTTTCGGCGTCGGCGCGCGGCTTCAAATAGGCGGTGAAACTGACCTTGGCGGAGCCATCCTCATTCAATCCGAGGTCGGGATATTCATAGGTCCAGTTCCAGCTTGGGTTGCCGATGGCTTTCACGGTCATGTCGGCCACCGGAATGTCGCGCTGCAGGTAGAGCAGGCGCAGGGACGGAATGGCGATGACCACGAGGATGATGATGGGAACGACGGTCCAGGCCACCTCGAGTAAGGTGTTGTGGGTGTTCCTCGAGGGAACCGGGTTCGCCTTGGCGTTGAAGCGCACGAAAATATAAAGCATCAGGCCAAGCACAAAAAGGGTGATCACGGTGATGATCACCAACAGGAAGTTGTGCAAGGTGTGGATGAACTCGGCAACGGGGGTGACCGCGTCCTGCATGCCGATTTGCCAGGGCTCCGGCTGGCCGGCGGCGGCCCAGGCCGCACCTGATGCGAAGAGGACCAACATCCCCGCCACCGTTGCCGCCAGCCTGTTTGCGATTTTCATCGATAGCCCTCTCAAATTCGCCGCCCCGCAGCCGGTTTACCCGGACCGTTCATGGCCATTGTCGCACGCCAAAGTTTACCCCAATGGACGGCTGAATGTGAACCACATTCGCAACCCACCCGCAACTAAAGCGGGCGCGGCATAACGTCATTGTAATCAAGCGCTTCGGCCATCCGCCGGCAATGGCTTGGCGCAGTTCGAAATTCCGCCTCATTTATCGATGAAATGCAGCATCGGGCTTTTTGCCCGCCAGGCCAAATCGCTGTTGTTTTACATCCAACTCGGCGCTATTAGCCGCGCTTCGCATACGAAAGGTACCCTTCCCCGTGAGAATCACCACCTCCCTTTGCACTCTTGCCGTTGCTGGCCTGCTGGGCCTTTTCGGTCCGGTTCCGGCGCTTGCCCAGGACCAGCAACCGCCGCCGCCGGGAAAGGCCTTTGGACCCCGGGTTAAACCGGCACAGGCCGCGCAGACGGGGAAACCCGCAGCGGCCGCGCCGCCCGCGGCCGCAACCGTGGCAACCCATGGCGCCTGGCAAATTCAATGCAGCGCCGCGGCCGGAAGCGGCGACCAGGCCGGGAAAAAAGCGTGCGGCATGGTGCAGGTCACGCGCAGCGAAAAAAATCCAAAGGTTGCCCTGTCCCTGGTGATCATCAAGGCGAGGCAAGGCGACAAGGACGTATTCATGATGCGCGTCATGGCGCCAATTGGCGTCTACCTGCCAACCGGCGTGGCCCTGGAGGTCGATGGCGCGGCAGTTGGCCGGGTGCCTTTCACCCGGTGCCGGCCGCAGATCTGCGAAGCCCTGGCGGAAGCCTCGCCGGAAACCCTGGAAAAAATGAAGAAGGGCACGGCCGCCAATTTCATTGTTTACGAGGCGCCGGGGCTTGGCGTGCCGATGAAAATCTCGCTGGAAGGATTTTCGGCGGGACTGGAAAATCTGACTTCCCTGTAATTTGGCTGGCGGCGCCGGGATCTGGTGCTTATCTAGTGCATGTCCCGGCGGAGTTGCATGACTTCGCCGATAAGGACATGCTCCAGCGATTCCTATGGGGCGGTGTGGAACCGCTTCGCCGGGAACCGCGCCGTGACACTATTGGATAAGGACAGTTCCATTGCCACTCTCACTTTTTGACAACAGCGATACCACGCAGGCGCAGGCGACCGAGCTCGTCGCCCAAGCCCTGCAGGGCGCCGATGACGGCGAGCTGTTTGTCGAAAAACGCGAAACCCAGGGGTTTTCCTTCGACGACGGAAAACTGAAAGCCGCCAGCTTTGACGAATCGCAAGGCTTTGGCCTGCGCTCGGTGACCGGCGAAACTGCGGCCTATGCCCATTCAACCGAGATTTCGGCGGCGGCCCTCAAGCGCGCCGCGGCGCTGTGCAAATCCATGGCAAGGAGCGGCGGGCAAATCGCCGCTTCGCCGGAACGGACCAACCAAAAACTCTATTCCGCCCATAATCCGGTTGCGGCCATCGGCTTTGCGGAGAAAATCAGCCTGCTGCAAAAGGTGGATGCTTTCGCCCGCGCCCTGGGGCCGGAAGTCGCCCAGGTTTCGGTTTCGCTGGCCAGCGACTGGCAATCGGTCGAGATCATCCGGGGCGACGGCCAAATCTACCGCGACGTGCGGCCGCTGGTGCGCTTTGGCGTGTCCATCGTCTCGGCCCGCGGCGGCATCCAGGGCCAGGGCAGCCATGGGCTGGGCGGGCGCGGCGATCCCGCCTCCTATTTGACCGAGGCGCTGTGGCAAGGGGCGGCGCGCGAAGCCTACCGGCAAAGCCTGGTGTCGCTCGATGCAAAACCGGCGCCGGCCGGGGAAACCGATGTTCTTTTGGGGCCGGGCTGGCCCGGCATCCTGCTGCATGAGGCGATCGGCCACGGGCTGGAAGGTGATTTCAACCGCAAGGGCACCTCGGCCTTTGCCGGGCTCATGGGCCAGCCGCATTGCCGCCAAGGGTATTACCGTGGTTGACGACGGCACGATCCCGGATCGGCGCGGCTCGTCAGCATTGACGATGAAGGCACGCCGTCGAACTGCACGACGCTGATTGAAGACGGGGTGCTGGTCGGTTTCATGCAGGACCGGCTCAATGCCAGGCTCATGGGCGTTAAGCCTACGGGCAACGGGCGGCGGCAATCCTATGCCCATGCGCCCATGCCGCGGATGACCAACACCTATATGCTGTCGGGCGACAGGCACCCGGACGAGATTCTGAAATCCATCAAGAAGGGCCTGTTCGCCAAGTCCTTCGGCGGCGGCCAGGTTGACATCACCTCGGGCAAGTTCGTGTTTTCCTGCACCGAGGCCTATCTGATCGAGGACGGAAAAATCACCGCGCCGGTCAAGGGCGCCACACTCATCGGCTCCGGCGCCGATGCCCTCACGCGCATTTCCATGGTGGGCAATGACATGGCGCTCGATCCGGGCATCGGCACCTGCGGCAAGCAGGGCCAGGGTGTTCCGGTGGGCGTCGGCCAGCCCACCCTGCGCATTGACCGGCTGACGGTTGGCGGAACGGCAGCTTGAGCGATGCCGCCACGCCTCGTCATTTTTGATATGGATGACGTGTTGTGCCACTACGACCTTGGCCGCAGGCTCCGGGCGCTTTCGCAAATATCCGGCAAGATGCCGCGGGACATCAGAGCCGCAATCTGGGATTCAGGTTTCGAGGACGACGCCGATTCAGGCGGCTATCCCGATGCGGATGTCTATCTCGCCGAATTCAGCTACCGCATCGGCCACACCATCACGCGCCAGCAGTGGATTGCGGCGCGGCGCGAATCGATGATCCCCTCCAGCGATGTGCTGGCGCTGGCGGAAGCCATCGGCAAAATTTCACGGCTGGCGATTTACACCAACAACGGCCCGATTGTTAAAGCCTCGCTGGACGAGCTGTTTCCGGAAGCCGCCGCGATCTTCAGGGAACGCTACTGTTCCTATGAATTCGGCACCAAAAAGCCCGATCCCGAAAGTTTCACCAAATTGCTGCGCGCCATAAAAATTCCCCCGGCGGACACCTGGTTCATCGACGACAAGCGCTCGAATGTGCAAGGGGCGCGGCTGGCGGGCCTGAAGGCCCATCATTTCCGCTCCTATGACGCCCTGGCGAAAGAGGTTAAAAGCATGGGCTATGAAATAGCTGGATCTGCACAATGACATTGATGTCCCTTCTCGCCGCGTCCGATAACGGAAATTATTTCAGCAACGTGGCGCGGACCTGCAGCATGAGTGCCGGGGACGCGCAGTTTGCCCTGGCGCGGCTGTGCCCCGCCATCGCCGCCCGGCTCAAGGCCAAAGCCGCGAGCGATAACAATGCGTTCGAGGCCTTGCTTGATCTTCTGGATGAAGGCGATGATCTCGACGGCCTTGCGGATGCGGACGCTGTTGCAGACGGGAAAGCCGTGCTGGAGGACCTCTACGGTTCAGCGCCTGCGGCTCTTGCCGAAATGAAACGGCTCGCTCCCGGCTTGAGCGATGCGCAAACGGAGAACATCTCGGCCATCGCGGCCACCAGTGTTCTGGCGGTGCTGGCAAAATCCTCTGCAACGCCCGCCACGCTTGCGGGCAGCACCGGCGAGGCACCGCAAGGCGGCGGAATTCTGGCCACCATCATCGCGGCGGTCCTCAAGGGCCTGCTGCAGGGCGCCAGGAGCCAGCTCGCCCCCCGGCGGCGCAGGCGGCGGAACTATACCAGCTATTTCGGCACGCGGCGCAAGACCACACGGCGCAGGCGGCGCGCCAGGACGCCGACGCTGGAAGATATTTTCGGGCAAATCCTGACAGGCAAATAACAACCGGAGGCAGACATGGATCTTTCAGAAATCGGCCGTCAATTCGGCCTCAACGAAGCCCAGACGCGGGCCGCCGTCGAGGCGCTCACCCCGGTCGTGGCGGCGGGCATGCGGCGCAACGGCGGGGCCGGCGGCGGGCTGAACGACATCATCGAATCGATCACGCGCGGCGGGGCTCCGGAAGAAACGGACGCCGCAACCAGCCAGGGCAATGACATTCTGGGTGAAATATTCGGCTCGAAAGAGGTGAGCCGCGGCGTGGCCAGTGAGCTTTCGGCCAGCTCGGGCATCGGCGCCTCCATTCTCAAGAAGATGCTGCCGATCATTGCCTCGATCGTCATGGCCCAGGTGGCCAAGAAGATGGGATCGCGGGGCGGCTCCCCGGGCGGCGGCCTCGGCGATATTCTGGGTGACATTCTCGGCGGCGGTTCAGCCCCGAAGCCGCGGCAGACGGCGCCGCAGCCGAAGTCAACAGGCGGGATCGAAGACATCCTGAAGGACATTCTGGGCGGCGGCGGCGGAACATCCGCGCCACGCAGTGCCCCACGCAGCGGCACAGCGGCGGATGACCTTCTGAGATCCGTCGAGGAGTCGCTGCGGCGGCGGTAGTACGTTTCATTATTCGTCTTCTCCCCGTGAAACGGGAGAAGAAAGGGGCCCGTCCTGCGAAGCAAAGCGGAGCAGGATGGGATAGATGAGGGCACTTTTACCTCGTTCCCCTCACCTCCCCAATCGCTTCGCGATTGGGTCCCTTCCTCTCCCGCTGTGCGGGCAGGACAATACGCTACAGCTTCCGCAGAAAAACACTTCTCACCGCATGATCCGTGCCTTTGCGCAGCACGAGGTCGGCGCGGGGGCGGGTGGGCAGGACGTTTTCGCGCAGGTTCACCAGGTTGATGGTTTCCCAAATGCGCGTGGCGGTTTCGCGGGCCTGGACATCGGAATAGGCGGCGTAGCGGTGGAAATAGGACCTGGGATTCTTGAAGGCGCCGTCGCGGAGCGAGAAGAAGCGGTCGATATACCAGGCGCTGAGATCGGCGAGTTCCGCATCGATATAGATTGAAAAATCGAAGAAGTCGGACACGTTGGGAATGCCGCGCCCGTCGCGCGGCGGGCGGCCGGTCTGCAGAACATTGATGCCTTCGACGATCAGGATGTCGGGCTGGTCAATGGTGAGGGTTTCCCCGGCCAGGACGTCATAGCTGAGATGCGAATAAAGCGGCGCCGTGACCTTCGGCTTTCCGGCCTTGATATCCGACATGAAATGCAGGAGCGAGGGCAGGTCGTAGCTTTCGGGAAAGCCTTTCCGCGCCATCAGGCCTTCGCGTTCGAGAATTGCATTGGGCAGGAGAAAGCCATCGGTGGTGACCAGATCGACTTTCGGGTGATGCGGCCAGCGCGACAGGAGCCGCCGCAGAATGCGCGCCGTGGTGCTTTTGCCGACGGCCACGCTGCCGGCAATGCCGATGACATAAGGAACTTTGCGGTCTTCGCTATGGAGAAAATTATTGGTGGCGCGGAAAAGTTTCTGGGTTGCCGCCACATAAAGATTGAGCAGGCGCGACAGCGGCAGATAGATGGTTTCGACTTCCCGGAGATCGATCTTGTCGTTGAGGCCGCGCAACTCATCGAGGTCGGTTTGCGTGAGCGTCATCGGCGTGTCGGCGCGGAGCTTGGACCATTCGTCCCGCTCAAAACGGCGGAAGGGAGAGACTGCCCTGGCAAGCGTTTCCATCAGGGGGTTTTCCCCCGGCCGGCTTTTTCGGCAAGCCCGCTGGTTCCCCTGCGGCGTTCCAGTTCCCGCATCACATCGGCCACCGGAACGTTTGACGCTTCGAGCAGGACCAGAAGGTGGTACAGCACATCGGCGGCCTCGGCGGCGACATGGGCCTTGTCCTGCTTCATGCTGGCAAGGGCGAGTTCAACCGCTTCCTCGCCGAATTTCTTGGCGCATTTTTCAACGCCCTGCGACAGGAGCTTGGCGGTATAGGATTGATCCGGGCTCTCGCCGCGGCGCCCGGCAATCGTGCCGGCAAGGTCGGCCAAGGTCTGCAGATTATGACTCATTGTACTCCCCTGCCCCTCACACCAGGCGCATGGGAATGCCATGCCCTGCCATATGGGATTTTGCCTGCGCGATTGTATAGGTTCCAAAATGAAATATCGATGCGGCCAGAACCGCCGCGGCGTGGCCGTCGCGGATGCCCTCGACGAGATGATCCAGGGTGCCGACGCCGCCAGAGGCGATGACCGGCACGCTCACCGCATCGGCGATGGCGCGGGTGAGCGCCAGGTTGAAGCCCTTGCCGGTGCCGTCACGGTCCATGGAGGTGAGGAGAATCTCACCCGCGCCCAGCTCCACAACTTCCTCCGCAAAGCTCACGGCTTCGATGCCGGTGGGATTGCGCCCGCCATGGGTAAAAATCTCGAAGCGGCCGGGCGTGGTTTCCTTGGCGTCGATGGCCACGACAATGCACTGGCTGCCGAATTTCTGCGCCGCTTCCCGGACGAACCGGCGGTTGCTCACGGCGGCGGAATTGATCGAGACCTTGTCGGCGCCGGCCAGCAGGAGCTGGCGGATGTCCTCGGTCTTGCGCACGCCGCCGCCCACGGTGAGCGGCATGAAGCATTGCGCCGCGGTGCGGCCCACCACATCCAGCATGATGCCGCGATTTTCATGGGTGGCGGTGATGTCGAGGAAGCACAGCTCATCGGCGCCCGCCGCGTCATAGGCCTTGGCGGCTTCAACGGGGTCGCCGGCATCGCGGAGGTCGACGAAGTTCACGCCCTTCACCACGCGGCCATCCTTCACGTCGAGGCAGGGAATGATGCGGGCCTTCAGCATCATGCGGCCTCGCGGATGAGCTTGAGTGCCGCCCTGGCGTCAAGCCTGCCATCATAGATGGCGCGGCCCGAAATGGCCCCTTCGAGAATGGCGCAATCGGGCTGCAGCAGGCGCTCCACATCCTTGATGGAGGCAAGGCCGCCGGAGGCGATGACGGGAATGTTCACGCTGCCTGCGAGTTCGAGGGTTTTTTCGAAATTGATGCCCTTGAGAATGCCGTCGCGGTCAATGTCGGTGAAGACGATTGCCGTAACACCCGCATCCTCGAAGCGCTTGCCGAGTTCGATTGCGGTGAGCGTGGAGCTCTCGCCCCAGCCCTCCACCGCCACGTGGCCCGCCTTTGCATCGATGCCCACCACGATTTCTCCGGGAAATTCCTTGCAGGCCTCGCGCACGATGCCGGGATTTCGCAGCGCCGTGGTTCCGAGGATAACGCGGGCCACGCCGCGCGAAAGCCAATGCTCGATGGTTGCCAGGTCGCGGATGCCGCCGCCGAGCTGCACCGGAATGGAAATGGCCTTGAGGATTTCCTCCACGGCCCTGCCGTTGACCGGGCGGCCTTCAAAAGCCCCGTTGAGGTCCACGAGATGCAGCCATCTGAAGCCCTGGGCTTCGAAGCTCTTGGCCTGGGCCGCGGGATTATCATTGAATATGGTGGCCTGCTCCATGTCGCCCAGTTTCAGGCGCACGCATTGGCCGTCCTTCAAATCGATGGCGGGAAACAGGATCATGGTTTCCACCGCAGGAAATTTGCAATCAGCGCCAGGCCCAGCGCCTGGCTTTTTTCCGGGTGGAATTGCGTGCCGGCAAGATTGTCGTAACCCACCATGGCGGTGACCGGCCCGGCGTAATCGCTTGTCGCCACCACATCTTCAGGCAGTGTCGCCTCGAGGTGATAGGAGTGGACGAAATAGGCATGAAGGCCTTTTTCACCGAGGGCTATGCCATCCAGCAATTGCGTGCGGGTTTTTTACGTCGAGGGTGTTCCAGCCCATGTGGGGAATTTTCAAGTTTCCATCGGCGGGCGTTATCCGTTTTACGTCGCCGGCAATCCAGCCCAGTCCCGGGGTAATGTCATGCTCCAGGCCGCGCGCCGCCATGAGCTGCATGCCGACGCAGATGCCGAGAAAAGGTTTGCCGCGCGCGATCACCTGGTCCTGCAGCGTATCGCGCAGACCGGGAACGGCCATCAGCCCTTCGTAGCAATCCTTGAAGGCGCCAACGCCGGGAAGAACGATGCGTTCGGCCTTGCGCACAATATCCGGGTCAGCGGTCACGATGATTTGCCCGCTTGCCCCCGCCGCGCGCTCGAAAGCTTTCAGGGCGGAGTGCAGGTTGCCGGAACCATAATCGATGATCGCCACGTTCATGGCATTCAGCTTCTGGCGCCGAACAGGCCGAGCACGTCGTGATTGGCCGGCATGGGCGATGTGAGCCTCGGCCCATCAGCGCCGTCGGCATAGAAGCGCAGTTCGGCTTCTTCCAGGCTGCCGCCGTTGCTCAGGCCAACTTCCGCATATTTGCGCCGGGTGAGCGACCAGCCCAGCAAATCATTGCCGTGCAGGCCCATGACAATGTTGACGGCAAGCGCCAGCAGATACTGCGGAACCGTCGGCAAGGCGGAGGCGATGAACATCACCGACAGAACAAGGACCGCGACAATCCACATGCGGTGCCACAGGGCCCAGACCCAGGTGAAGACAAAGGCGCCCCAGGAAAATTTGTCGGGCAAAAAGATTGCCTCGGCGGCCGCGGCGTCATCCGGTCTGGCATATATGGAATAAGTCGTCATCAGCCTTTGAGCGAACCCTTGGTGGACGGAATGCGATTCTTCTGCCGGGGATCAATTTCGATAGCGCCGCGCAGCACGCGGGCCAAAGCCTTGAAACAGGATTCGGCGATGTGATGGCAGTTGTCGCCGTAAAGCGTTTCAACATGCAGCGTCACGCCGGCATTCATGGCGAAGGCCTGGAACCATTCGCGCACCAGTTCGGTGTCGAATTCGCCGATCTTGGGCCTTGAGAATTCCACCTTCCAGATCAGGTACGGGCGGCCCGAGACATCGATGGCGGCGCGGGTGAGCGCTTCATCCATGGGCAGGAAACAATCGGCATAACGCCTGATGCCCTTGCGGTCGCCCAGCGCCTTGGCGAACGCCTGCCCCAGGGCGATGCCGGAATCCTCCGTGGTGTGGTGAAAATCAATGTGGCTGTCGCCCTTGGCCCGAAGCTTGATGTCGATCAGGGAATGGCGCGACAGCAGCTCCAGCATGTGGTCGAGAAAGCCCACGCCGGACTTCACGTCATAGGCTCCCGTGCCATCGAGATCGATGGCTACGGCGATCTGGGTTTCCGTGGTTTTGCGGTCTAAACTGGCTTTGCGCATGGGTGGGTCCACTCTCGGGCTGGCCTCTTAGCAGATGCAGCAAATAATGGCCACATGGACCTGGCGGAATCGTTAAGTTTATCAAAATAATGGCTTTTCTTTCATTGGGCGGGTGCCTACATGGAAGCCTCAAACACAGGAAAGCACGATGGCTGAGATCCCCCAGTGGCACGGCACGACGATATTAACCGTGCGCAAGAACGGCAAGGTGGTGATTGCCGGGGACGGCCAGGTGAGCCTGGGGCCGACGATCATCAAGGGCAATGCGCGCAAAGTCCGCCCGCTCGGCACGGGCCTGGTGATTGCCGGTTTCGCCGGGGCGACGGCTGATGCGATGACGCTGTTTGAACGGCTTGAGGCCAAGCTCGAGCAATATCCGGCGCAGCTCACGCGCGCCTGCGTGGAGATGGCCAAGGACTGGCGCACCGACCGCTACCTCCGCCGGCTTGAGGCGATGATGATCGTGGCAGATAAAAATGTCACGCTGGTGCTCACCGGCACGGGCGATGTGCTTGAGCCGGAACGCGGCGTCACGGCCATCGGCTCGGGCGGAAATTTCGCGCTGGCCGCGGCCCGCGCCCTGCTCGACACGGACATGGAAGCCGAGGCCATCGCGCGCAAGGCCATGGCGATTGCGGCGGAGATCTGCGTTTACACCAATGGCAATATCACGGTTGAAAGCCTGTGATGACCAACCCCAGTGATTTCACCTTTGGCCGCGCCGATCTTGAAGCAGCTGTGGCCAAGGGTGTATTAGATCAAGACGCCGCCGACAGCCTCACCGAATTTCTGATCCAGAACCGCAACGTCGCGAGTGATCCGGATGAAGAGCGGCTGCGGCTGATCACCGGCTTCAACGACATCTTCGTCACCATCGGCATCGGGCTGTTTCTCGGGGCGCTCTTCTATTTCACCGCCAGCCTTGGCGTTGCGGTCGCATCCTGGGGCCTGGCGGAGGTTTTCACCAAGAGGAAGCGCATGGCCCTGCCGAGCATCGTGCTGCTTGTGACGTTTGTCGTGAGCTTTGCGGCATCACTATCGGCTTTCATCGCCCCCGATGGCGACATGCCGAATTTCTATGATGGCAAACTGAACGGATTTGCCTTTGGGCTTGCCGCCGTTGCCGCTTCGGCGCTGCATTGGCTGCGTTTTCACGTACCCATCACGATCGCCGCCTTTGCCGCAGGCCTGGTGGCCATTGCAACCACAGTCATCGCCTATCTGAACCAGAACCTCATCCTCAGCTATCCGACGGCGGTTCTTACCCCGCTCGGCATTCTGGTCTTCCTTGCCGCCATGAAATTCGACATGTCGGACCGCAACCGGGTGACGCAGCGCACCGACATTGCCTTCTGGCTGCACCTGCTGGCCGCGCCGCTGATCGTGCATTCCATCGTCAATCCGCTCATGGCCGACGATGCGTTGAGTTCCACTACGGCTATTGCCATCCTGGGGCTTTTTGCGGTTCTGAGCTGGGTTGCGCTGGTGATTGACCGGCGCGCCCTGCTGGTCTCGTCGCTGCTCTATCTTGGCTACGCGAATTCGCAAATTCTGACATGGTCCGGCGCCGCGTCGGAAAGCTTCGGACTTTCCATCCTGATCGTCGGCGGCACCGTGCTGGTGCTCTCCGTCGCCTGGCAGCCGCTGCGCCGGATCGTTCTCGGCATGCTTCCGCAGAACCTGCGCAACCTGGTTCCGCCGGCAGCCGCATGACTCAGCTTCACATCACCTTTGAGCCCGTGGCGGAAAAGCATTATCCGCTGCTCAGGCGCTGGCTCAATGCGCCGCACATCCGCGAATGGTGGGGCGAGCCCGAAACCGAGCTTGGCTATATCGTCGACATGGTGGAAGGGCGGGATACGACGAGGCCCTATATCTTCCAGGTCAATGGCGAGCCCACGGGCTATATCCAGGTCTGGCGCATCGGCCCGCACCAGACCGAGGCGTGGAGCAAGGACAATCCCTGGCTCTTGGACCTTCCCTCGCACGCCGTGGGCGTGGACCTTTCGATCGGCGAAGCGGACAAGTTGTCAAAAGGAATCGGCTCGGCCGTGCTGCGCGCCTTTGTCGGCAAACTCAAGGCCGAAGGCCATAGCGCAATCATTATTGATCCCGACCCGGAAAACACCCGCGCCGTCCGCGCCTACACAAAGGCGGGTTTTAAACCGGTGCCCAAATTGGCGGACAGCAAAGGCGTCCTGATCATGCAACATGCCTCCCCTGCGAACGAGATAAAGCCATGACCGACTTCTCCCCCCGTGAAATTGTTTCCGAGCTTGACCGCTACATCGTCGGGCAGAATGACGCCAAGCGGGCGGTGGCCGTCGCTTTGCGCAACCGCTGGCGGCGCAAGCAACTGACCGGCACCATGCGCGAGGAAGTGAGCCCGAAGAACATCCTGATGATCGGGCCCACCGGCGTCGGCAAGACGGAGATCGCCCGGCGCCTGGCCAAGCTTGCCAATGCGCCGTTCCTGAAGGTCGAGGCCACGAAATTCACCGAGGTGGGCTATGTGGGCCGCGATGTGGACCAGATCATCCGCGACCTGGTGGAGACCGGCATCGGCATGGTGAAGGTGACGCGGCGCAAGGATGTGGAAGCCCAGGCCCATCTCAATGCCGAGACGCGCGTGCTGGAAGCCCTGGTGGGCGCCAATGCCTCGGAAATCACCAAGGAGAATTTCCGCAAGAAACTGCGCAGCAATTCGCTCGACGACAAGGAAATCGAAATCCAGGTGGCCGATACGGGCGGCGGGGCAGCGTTTGACATTCCGGGAATGCCGGGGGGCTCGGCCAGCGTCATCAATATTTCCGAGATCATGGGCAAGGCCTTCGGCGGGCGCACCAAGACCCGGCGCATGACGGTGAAGGCGAGCTATGAACTTCTGATCGCCGAGGAAAGCGACAAGCTTCTCGACCCGGAACAGATCAACCAGGAAGCCATAGATCTGGTCGAAAACAACGGCATCGTCTTCCTCGACGAGATCGACAAAATCTGCGCCCGGGCCGAGCGCCAGGGCGGCGACGTGAGCCGCGAAGGGGTGCAGCGCGACCTGCTGCCGCTCATCGAAGGCACCACGGTTTCGACAAAATACGGCCCGGTGAAAACCGATCATGTGCTGTTCATCGCCTCAGGCGCCTTCCACATCGCCAAGCCTTCCGATCTGTTGCCGGAATTGCAGGGCCGTTTGCCCATCCGGGTTGAATTGAAGGCGCTGGGGCGCGAAGATTTCCGCCGCATTCTCACCGAGCCTGAATGCAGCCTGATCAAGCAATACAAGGCGCTCTTGGGAACCGAGGGAATTGAGCTCAACTTCACCGACGAAAGCATTGTGGCGATCGCCAATATCGCCGCCGAGATCAACGCCTCCATTGAGAACATCGGGGCGCGGCGGCTGCACACGGTGCTGGAGCGGGTGCTCGATGACATCAGCTATTCAGCCACGGACCGCTCCGGCGAAGCGGTGACGATCGACGAGGCTTACGTGCAAAAGCACGTGGGCGACCTGGCGAAGAACGCGGATTTGAGCAAGTTCATTTTGTAACCTCTCCCTCTCCCCGATTTACCGGGGAGAGGGTTGGGGCCCATTGCGAAGCAATGGGAGGGTGAGGGGCCAGCGTCAGAGACTGAGCTGAGTCCTCTTCAACACCACATCGAGATCGCCCATCAATTCCTCATTGCGAAAACGAATGACACGATAGCCCCGCGCTTCCAACAATTTTGTACGGCGACTATCACCCGCCAATTCTTCCGCCGTCTCGTGGGTCACGCCGTCAATTTCAATCACAAGCTTTGCCTCCCGGCAGCAGAAGTCCGCGAAGAATGGACCCATTGAAACCTGCCGTGAAAACTTCGCGCCATCGAACTGCCGGTTGCGCAAGCAGGCCCAAAGCTTGGATTCCGCTGCGGTCTGCCCGCGCCGAAGTGATCTGGCTCGGATAGTGGATTTCTGGTTTGGGCCTCGCATGGCGATTCCATAGCACAAGGCCCCTCACCCTCCCACGCCTGCGGCGCGGGCCCCAACCCTCTCTCCGCTGAAGCGGAGAGAGGGAGCAGAAAGATGCCTTGCTTTCCCTCTCCCCGTAAAACGGGGAGAGGGTTGTGGCCCATTGCGCCAGCAATGGGAGGGTGAGGGGCACTTAAAGCTTCAACTCCCACGTCTCGCCAACAAGGTCCTTGCCGAAGCTGCGGTGCGGTTCCTGTTTGATGAGTTGGTAGCCTTCTCCGACATAGAGCTTGCGCGCCGCGCGTCAGGTTGCTTTGGGTCCACAGCACGATGCGCTTGTATCCCGTGGTCCGCGCGAAGGTCGTGCATTCCGAAACCAGTTTTTTGCCGAGGCCGAGGCCACGGGCTTGCGGCTCCACATAGAGCAGGCGCAGCCTTGCGGTTTCCGCGTCTTCCTTCATCAAATAGACGCTTCCCAGAATGGTGCCGTGCCGCTCGGCTAGCCAGGCGCGCTCGTTCACGGCGTCGTTGCGCCCGACATATTCGCTGAGAATTTTGGCGGCCAGCGCCTCGTAGGTTTTATCCCAGCCGTATTCCTGTTCGTAGATCAGGCCCTGCCGGCTGGCGACGAGCCCTAGATCACCAACCCGGTCACGCCGCAAAATGTAATCCGGCGTGGCGGGATTTTTTGCCAGAACGCCTTGAATTGTTTCCATCGCCGCCAGCAAGTTGTTCACGGCGCTGGGCGGCAGGTCGGCAATCATGCCGGACGCTGCCTGGGATGAGCGCCGGTCGAGCTGGCGAAATGTCGTGCGCCCCTTCTCCGTAAGCGAGAGATGGGAGCGCCGCTTGTCGGCCGCGTCGGTGGTGCGCGTTATCAGGCGCTTCCGCTGGAAAGCCCGCAGCATGCGGCTGAGGTAGCCCCGGTCGAGGTTCAGTTTTTCGCCGATCTCCGTGGCGGCAAGTTCCGGGGACTGCCCCAGCTCATAAAGAACGCGGGCTTCGGCCAGTGAAAACCCGGATTGCAGCAGGTTCCCATCAAGCACGCCGATTTCCCGCGTGTAAAAACGGTTGAACCGGCGGATGGCAGCGGCGGCATCTGGCATGGATGGAAAATCAGTCAATTAGTTGACTTTGTCAACTAATTGGAACTGGCACCTTCCACTCTATAGTAAAATAGCGCTTGACACTGTATTCCTATTATGCCATTTATGTTCCTGTCCATCCCGGAAGGGGTCTCGGTCGCGACGGTGATCATAGATGGGGTGGATGTGGCGCCTGCGGGTCTGGTGAAACGTTCATCAGGCACCCGGGAGCCGGAGGGAAGGCCCTTGGGCATTACGACCCAATGCGTCTTAAATGGCTAAACAACCCTAGCGGAAAACCTCAGACACCGTGCGATCTAGGGCTCTGCAAGATCTTCCCCGAGGCAAAAACCGCCGCAAAAGCGTGGGCGCAGTTTGCGTCACCCGCCGGACTACACGACCGGCATTTCTGCGAGTGTTTGCGTCCACGCAACCCTTCGCTTTCTCGCCTGCCCCGGAAACGGCATAACCGTTTCCACCCCCGGCGAAGCTGTGCCCAACGCTCATTGAAAATCTAGATCATACAATGCCCCTCCCCCTTGCGGGGAGGGGTTGGGGTGGGGGTCGGGAGGTATTTCAAATAAGAAAAGAAAATCCTTCCTAATTCTGTCCCGCCGGAACGACCCCCACCCTAATCCCTCCCCACAAGGGGGAGGGACAATTCAGTTTTGCTTCCGCGCCACTGCTTGTCCCAACGCTCATTGAAAATTGAATCTGAACTACTTAATCCCGTTTGACAGTTCTTCCGGCCTTGGCATGGAGATGATGTTATAGCCGGAATCGACATAGTGGATTTCGCCGGTCACGCCGCCGGAGAGCGATGACAAAAGATAGAGGCCGGCGCCGCCCACTTCTTCCAGGGTGATCGTGCGGCGCAAGGGCGCGTGGCTGTTCTGGTAATTGAACATGGCGCGGGCATCGCCGATGCCGGCGCCCGCCAAAGTGCGCATGGGGCCGGCGGAAATGGCGTTCACGCGGATGCCTTGCGGGCCGTAGTCGGCGGCCAGGTACCGCACCGATGCTTCAAGGGCGGCTTTCGCCACCCCCATCACGTTGTAGTTCGGCATGACCCGCATGGAGCCGCCATAGGTGAGCGTCACCATCGATCCGCCGTCGGGCATGAGCGCTGCGGCGCGCTTGGCAATCTCGGTGAAGGAGAAACAGGAAATCACCATGGTGCGATTGAAATTGTCGCGGCTGGTGTCGGCGTATTTTCCCTTCAGTTCATTCTTGTCGGAAAAGGCGATGGCATGGACCAGGAAATCGATCTTGCCCCAGGACTTCTTCAGTTCGGCGAAAACATGATCGACCGTCGCAATGTCCTCGACATCGCAGGGCAGGAGGATGGCGGAGCCGACCGAATCGGCCAAGGGCTTGACGCGCCTGCCGAAGGCCTCGCCCTGATAGGTGAAGGCCAGTTCGGCCCCGTGCTTGCGCAGTTCACTGGCGATGCCCCAGGCGATGGAATGATCATTGGCGACGCCCATCACCAGGCCGCGCCTGCCCTTCATCAATCCATCTGTCATCTGGTCAACCGTTGTAGCGTTGAAATATGAGGGAGCCGTTGGTGCCGCCGAAGCCGAAGCTGTTGGACATCACCACGTCGATCTTTGCATCATCCTTGCGGGTTCGTTGAATGGGGATATCTTCGAATTCCGGATCGAGTTCGTCGATATTGGCGCTTTCGCAGATGAAGTTGTTCTTCATCATCAGGATGGAATAAATCGCCTCCTGCACGCCGGTGGCGCCGAGCGAATGGCCGGTCAGGGATTTCGTCGCGGAGATGACGGGAATGTCCTTTCCGAAGACATCGCGCACCGCCTCGATCTCCTTCTTGTCGCCGATGGGGGTCGAGGTGGCATGGGGGTTGATGTAGTCAATCTTCTCTTTCACCGTCGACATCGCCAGTTTCATGCAGCGGGCCGCCCCTTCGCCGGAAGGGGCCACCATGTCATAGCCATCGGAGGTGGCGCCGTAGCCCACGAGCTCCGCATAAATCTTGGCGCCGCGGGCCTTGGCGCGCTCAAGCTCCTCAAGCACGACTACCCCGGCGCCGCCGGCGATCACGAAGCCGTCGCGGTTCTTGTCATAGGCGCGCGAGGCTTTTTCCGGCGTGGCGTTATAGCCCGATGACATGGCGCCCATGGCATCGAACAAAACCGAAAGGGTCCAGTCGAGCTCTTCGCCGCCGCCGGCAAACATCACGTCCTGCTTGCCCCACTGGATCATTTCGGCGGCATTGCCGATGCAGTGGGCCGAGGTGGCGCAGGCCGAGGAGATCGAATAATTTATGCCGCGGATGCCGAAGGGCGTGGCAAGCGTGGCGGAATTGGTGCTGGCCATGACGGCGGGCACGGCAAAGGGGCCAACGCGCTTGGGACCCTTTTCGCGGGTGGTGTCGGCGGCGGCCACGAGAATCCGGGTCGAGATGCCGCCGGAACCCATGATGAGCCCGGTGCGCTCGTTCTTCACGTCTTTTTCTTCGAGGCCTGAATCGGCGATGGCCTGCTGCATGGAAATGTAATTCCACGCCGCGCCATCGCCCATGAAGCGCCTGGCCCTGCGGTCAATCTGATCGAGATCGCAATTGGGCGCGCCATGCACCTGGCAGCGGAAGCCAAGGCGCGCATAGTCATCGGCCTTGACGATGCCGGATTTTGCTTCCCTGAGAGAGGCCAAAACCTCCTGCGAGCTGTTCCCGATGCTTGATACGATGCCTATTCCGGTGACGACGACACGCCGCATTGCGGGGGGTCTCCTATGGTTATGCCGGTTGAAACAAGCCGACTTTCAAATCGGTTGCCGTGTAAATAGTCTCGCCATCGGCTTTCAACAAGCCATCGGCGACAGCCAGCTTCAACTTACGCAGTATAAGGCGCTTGACGTCAACCTCATAGGTCACCTTCCTGACGGCGGGCGTTATCATGTTGCTGAGCTTCACTTCGCCCACGCCAAGGGCGCGGCCCCGGCCAGGCTCGCCCAGCCAGCCGAGAAAGAAACCGGTCAATTGCCACAGCGCATCCAGGCCAAGGCAGCCCGGCATGACGGGATCGCCCTGGAAATGACAGGCGAAAAACCAGAGGTCGGGCTTGATGTCGAACTCGGCCGTGATCCGGCCCTTGCCATGGGCCCCGCCCTCGGCGGAGACATGGGTAATGCGGTCGAACATCAGCATGGGCGGCAGGGGAAGCTGGGCGTTGCCGGGGCCAAACAGCTCGGCGCGCCCGCAGGCCAACAGCTCATCGTAGTGAAAACTCGATTTCCGCTCAGTCATTCCGGCCCCATCTGCTGCGTCTAAATCGGCTAAAAGCCTCGAAACCATACATTACCGATGATATTGCACAAACCACCCCTAAAAGACTATACTGAATTCAAGATGAACTCAGCGATGTTGACAACGAACGCACCGGGCATGATTGCCGAGAAATTGCGCGCCGCAGGCCTCAGGCCCACGCGGCAGCGGCTGGCCTTGGCAAAAATCCTGTTCGGCAACGGCAACCGGCATGTGTCGGCGGAGGATTTGCACCGGGAAGCCTGTGCCGCCAAGGTGCTGGTGTCAGTTGCAACGGTCTACAACACGCTCAACCAGTTCACCGCGGCGGGCCTGCTGCGCGAAGTGGCGATCGAAGGCGACCGCAGTTTTTTCGACACCAACACCTCCAACCATTTCCACTTCTACCATGAAAAGGAAGGCCGGCTGTTTGACATCGGCACCGATAATCTTGAGATAAAGGGCCTGCCGTCGGCGCCGGAAGGCACGGAAATCGACCGCATCGACGTCATCGTGCGCCTGAAGAAACGCGGAAACTAGTTTACTTTTTCCCCGGGGTAGACGCCCCAGAGCATGTCCTGCTGGACGAACCCGTCATAGCCGCCCGCGGAAATCTCGCACCACTTGCCCGTGCAGCTTGAAACTTCGCCCATGGCCCCTGCGGCAAGCTGGGCGTAAACGGAGCTCGCCTTGTTGGGGGCGGAATGAAGCTGGGTCAATTGCTGGCCGCGCCAGGGCGCGACAACGGCGGTGCGCTTTCCGGCCAGCATGCTTTGCAGGATCCAGCCCTCTTCGCCTTCACTGTCACGAATGCGGCGCCAGTTTTCAAACTCGGCGACGATTTCCACCGGCAGGCCCTTGCGCTGGAATACCCAGGCCACGGGATGATCGCTTGAAGGCCCGCGGCGGACGTTCACTTTTTCGGCCTTGAGCGACACGAAGCGCGGCACGGGAAGGCCGGAAGGGCCGATGCCGGTGTTTTCCGGGGCAATTGAAGCGGTGACGGTTGAATTGGACGGTGACTTGGCCTGCGAATCAAATTTCGTCCCAAAAAGCGCCCAGACGATGCCCCCCGCAACGGCGATGCAGGCAAAACCCAACAGGGCGGAGCCGATCCGCTTTTTTCCCGAACTTCGCTTCGCCATGTTTTGCGGCGTTCCCCTATTGTGGCGGCAGGCCTGATGAGTCTACATCATACCCATGAAACTGCAACATTTGCCCCCTAACACGATTGGCCACCCTGGGTTAATTTTATGTCAATTTTCCAACACTGGAGCGCCTTCCAATGAGTAAGCACAAGCCGGTTGTGGTGGTGACGCGGAAGCTTCCCCAGGTGGTTGAAACGCGGATGATGGAGCTGTTCCAGACCAAGCTCAATGCAGCCGATGAAGCCATGGGCAAGGCCGAACTGATCGAGGCGGTCAAGACGGCCGACGTGCTGGTGCCGACGGTGACCGACCGCATCGACAAGGCCATCCTGATGCAGGCGGGCGAGCAGTTGAAGCTCATCGCAAATTTCGGCACGGGGGTCGACAACATCGACGTGGAAACGGCGGTGGCGCGGGGCATTACGGTGACCAATACGCCGGGGGTTCTCACCGAAGACACCGCCGACATGACCATGGCGCTGATCATGGCGGTGTCGCGCCGCCTGATCGAGGGCTCCAAGGTCATCGGCAGCGACAATACCTGGCAGGGCTGGTCGCCCACCTGGATGCTCGGCAGCCGCATTTGGGGAAAGCGCATCGGCATCATCGGCATGGGGCGGATCGGCACGGCGCTGGCCCGGCGCGCCAAGGCCTTCGGCCTGCAGATCCATTATCACAACCGCAAACCGGTTCAGGCGAAAGTGGAGGGAGAGCTCGAGGCCACCTATTGGGACAGCCTTGACCAAATGCTGGCGCGGATGGACATCATCTCGGTCAACTGCCCGCATACGCCGGCGACCTATCACCTGCTCTCGGCGCGGCGGCTGAAACTGATGAAAAAAGACGCCATCATCGTCAACACGGCGCGCGGCGAAGTGATCGATGAGAATGCCCTGGCGCGCATGCTTGAGGCAAACGAACTGGGCGGGGCCGGGCTGGACGTGTTCGAGCATGAGCCGGCCGTCAATCCGCGCCTGTTGAAATCCGGCAAGGCCGTGCTGCTGCCGCACATGGGTTCCGCCACCCTGGAAGGGCGCATCGACATGGGTGAAAAGGTGATCATCAACATCAAAACCTGGGTGGATGGCCATAATCCGCCCGACCGGGTTCTGCCCTCCATGCTTTAGTCATGTTGCGTTGCAACACAAATAAGTTGTACATTTGCTCAAATTGTGATCAATTGCCCAAATAGGGGGACGCGTGCAAGTCACCAAACAAGACATATCCAAAGGCTCCACCCTGCCCCTGCCAAAGCTCCAAAAGGCAACGGTGGAAGAACTGGAAATTGCAATTATCCAGAAGCTGGCCTTTTCCGTGGGCAAGGACGCCGCATCTGGGCGGGCCCACGACTGGCTGAAAGCCGCCATCCTCGTCGTCCGCGACCGGGTGATTGAACAGTGGATGGCCTCCATCCGCGAAACCTATCAAAACCAGGGCAAGCGGGTTTACTACCTGTCGATGGAATTCCTCATCGGGCGCCTGCTGCGCGATGCAGCCTCCAATCTCGGACTGTTCGCCAACCTTCAGGCCGCCTTGGAGCGCCTTGGCGTCGAGGCCGACCTGGTTGAGGCCCTGGAACCGGATGCGGCATTGGGCAACGGCGGCCTGGGCCGCCTTGCGGCCTGCTTCATGGAAAGCATGGCGAGCCTCGGCATTCCGGCCTTTGGCTACGGCATCCGCTACCGCCATGGCCTGTTCCGCCAGAAGATCATCGATGGGGTGCAGATTGAATTGCCGGAGGACTGGCTGGTTCATGGCAACCCGTGGGAATTCGAACGGCGCGAACGCGAATATGAAGTGGGCTTCGGCGGAACGGTCGAAGCCTCGGCCCAGCTCAACGGCGTGGCCCATTACAAATGGAAACCCTCGGAAAAGATTCTGGCGGTTGCGTTCGACACGCCCATCTGCGGCTGGAAGGGAAAGCGCGTCAACACATTGCGCCTGTGGAATGCGCGCCCCGTCGATCCCATCAAGCTGGATCAATTCAACCGCGGCGATCATATCGGCGCGCAGGAGGAAACGACCCAGGCCGAAAGCATCACGCGGGTTCTGTACCCTTCCGACGATACGCCGGCGGGCCAGGAACTGCGCCTGCGCCAGGAATATTTCTTCACCTCGGCCTCGCTTCAGGATCTGCTCCGGCGCCATGCCAGCCAATATGGCAGCCTGCTTAATCTTTCCGAGAAAGCCGCCATCCAGCTGAATGACACGCACCCGGCAATCGCCATCGCCGAGCTCATGCGCCTGCTGGTTGACGAGCATCACATCGCCTGGGACAAGGCCTGGGAAATCACCCGCGCCACCACGGCCTACACCAACCACACGCTTTTGCCGGAAGCCCTTGAGAGCTGGCCGGTACACTTGATCGAGCGGCTGCTGCCGCGCCACATGCAGATCGTATACGCCATCAATGCGGGCATCATCGCCGAGGCGCATAAAAAAAGCATGATTGAATTCGGCTTCCTGGAAGCCATTTCGCTCATCGATGAAAACAATGGCCGGCGGCTGCGCATGGGGCAACTGGCCTTTGCCGGCAGCCACAGCATCAATGGCGTTTCGGCGCTGCATTCCGGCCTGATGAAGGAGACCGTGTTCAAGGACCTGAACACGCTTTATCCCGGCCGCATCAACAACAAGACAAACGGCATCACGCCGCGGCGCTGGCTGCAGCAGATAAACCCCGGCCTCACCGAACTGGTGGGCGAGGCGATCGGACCCAAATTTCTCGACAATGCCGAAGAGCTCATCACTCTCGACCGCTTTGCCGATGACACGGGCTTCCTGGAAAAATATTCCGCCATCAAGCGGGCGAACAAGCAGAAGCTTTCGCAGCTCATTCTGCAGCGCACCGGCATTTCGACCGACCCTTCGGCGCTGTTCGATGTCCAGATCAAGCGCATTCACGAATACAAGCGGCAATTGCTGGCCATTCTCGAAACCATCGCTCTTTACAATTCCATCCGGGCCCACCCGGGGCGGGTCACGGTTCCACGGGTGAAGATTTTCGCCGGCAAAGCCGCGGCAAGCTACTGGGAAGCCAAAATGATCATCCGGCTCATCAATGACGCGGGCACGGTGATCAATGCCGATCCCGCGGTGCGCGGCCTGCTGAAGGTGGTGTTTATCCCCAACTACAATGTCACCCTGGCGGAAACCATCGTCCCGGCCGCCGACATCTCCGAGCAGATTTCAACGGCGGGAATGGAAGCCTCCGGCACCGGCAACATGAAGCTGGCGATCAATGGGGCCCTCACCGTGGGCACGCTCGACGGGGCGAATGTGGAAATTTCAGAACGCGCGGGCCTGGACAATGTCTTCATCTTCGGATTGACCGCGGCTGAAGTGGCGGCACAACGAAAGGCCGGCCATGTGCCGCGCGACATCGTCGATCATTCGCCGCATTTGAAGCAGGTGATTGAAGCGATCCGCGCCGGGATATTTTCGCCTTCCGAACCCAACCGCTATCATGGGCTGATAACCGGCCTTTTGGACCATGATTATTTCATGGTTACCGCCGACTTCGCCGCCTATTCGGAAGCCCTTGGCAAGGCGGACGCGGTGTGGCGCGACAGCACGAAGGCCTGGACGAAGAAGGCGGTGCATAACACGGCCCGGCTCGGCTGGTTCTCAGCCGACCGGACAATCCGCGATTATGCCAGGGATATATGGACGATTCCGGTCGCGTAATTTGCCATTGCCCCTTTTCAATCGCCATCCCATAGTGCGTGGAACGACAGTGAGTGCCCGATGGCAGCAGGTGTTTTAAGCAAGGCTGAAGTTGACGCACTTGTCGTTGGCCAACACCATGACCCCTTCGCGGTTCTCGGCCTGCACAAAATCGGGCGGGGCTTTGTGGCCCGGGCCTTCGTCAGCGGGGCCGACTCGCTCGCCGCCCATACCCTAGCCGGGGAGAAGATCGGCGACCTCGCGAAAACCAATGATGCCGGCTTTTTTGAAGGCGCCGTCAAGCTGAAGGAGCGCCAGCCCCTGCGCTTCGAGGCCGCCAATGCGGGAGGAAACTGGCAGGTCATCGATCCCTACTCCTTTGGCCCGGTGCTCGGCCCGCTGGACGACTACTACGTGGCGCAAGGCACCCACTTGCGGCTCTATGACAAGATGGGGGCCCATGTCATTTCCCATGAGGGCGCCACGGGGGTGCATTTTGCCGTGTGGGCCCCCAATGCGCAGCGCGTGTCGGTCATCGGCGACTTCAATGACTGGGATGGCCGCCGGCATGTGATGCGCAAGCGCATGGGCACAGGCGTTTGGGAGATATTCCTTCCCGGCCTTGACGAGGATGTAAAATACAAGTTCGAGATCATGGGCGCCGATGGCGCGCGCCTGCCGCTCAAGGCCGACCCTTACGCCTTTGCGGCGGAGCTTCGCCCGCATACCGCTTCCCTGGTTGCAAGCGTCAACCATTTTGAATGGACGGACGGCGACTATCTCACGGCGCGGGCCGCACGCGATGCGCGGCGTTCGCCCATGTCCATCTACGAGGTGCATCTGGGATCTTGGCGCAAAAAAGACGGCAACGGGTTTTTGAGCTATGATGAACTGGCGAGCGATCTGGTGAACTATGTGCGCGATATGGGGTTCACCCATATCGAGCTGCTGCCCATCTCCGAGCATCCCTATGACCCGTCGTGGGGCTATCAGCCCACCGGCCTCTACGCTCCGACCTCGCGCTTCGGCGACCCGGAAGGGTTTGCGCGTTTTGTGAACGCGGCGCACGCGGCAGGCATCGGCATCATCATTGATTGGGTCCCGGCGCATTTCCCGACGGACGAGTTCGGCCTGGCGCATTTTGACGGCACCGCGCTATACGAGCATGCGGACCCGCGCAAGGGCTTTCATCCCGATTGGAACACCGCCATCTATAATTTCGGCCGCACCGAGGTGCAAAGCTTCCTGATCAACAATGCCCTGTTCTGGCTGGAGAAGTATCACATCGACGGGCTGCGGGTCGATGCGGTGGCCTCGATGCTTTATCTCGACTATTCGCGCAAGAGCGGCGAATGGATTCCCAATGAGCATGGCGGCAATGAAAATCTCGAGGCCATCGCTTTCCTCAGGCGGATGAACGAGGTGTGCTACGGGACGCATCCTGGCATCATCACAATTGCCGAAGAGTCCACGGCGTTTCCCGGCGTGTCACAGCCCGTCTTCAGCGGCGGGTTGGGATTCGGCTTCAAGTGGAACATGGGCTTCATGCACGACACGCTGCAATACATGTCGCGCGATCCCATCCACCGCCGCCACCACCACAACGACCTGACCTTCGGCCTGCTCTACGCTTTCACGGAAAACTTCGTGCTGCCGCTGTCGCATGACGAGGTGGTGCATGGCAAGGGCTCGCTCTTGAGCAAGATGGGCGGCGACACCTGGGCCAAGTTCGCCGGGCTTCGCGCCTACTACGCTTTCATGTGGGCCTACCCCGGCAAGAAACTTCTGTTCATGGGCCAGGAATTCGCGCCCTGGGACGAGTGGAGCGAGGCCAGGAGCCTCGACTGGCATTTGCTCGGCTTCGAGACCCACAAGGGCGTGCAAACCCTCATCACCGATCTCAATGCCCTTTATAAATCGAGCCCCGCCATGCATGGGCGCGACTGCGAGGGCGAAGGCTTCCAATGGCTCATCGCCGATGACTATACGAATTCCGTGTTTGCCTGGGTGCGCTGGGCGGGCGAGGCTTCCCCCATCGTTTCCATTTCAAACCTGACGCCGGTGCCGCGGGTTGGCTATGGCGTGCCCATGCCGCGGGCCGGGCGCTGGATTGAAAAGATCAATTCCGATGCCCTGGCCTATGGCGGCACGGGCCTGGGCAACGGCGGCAGCGTTGTGGCGACAGCGAAAGGAACGGCGGGGCAGCCGGCGGAGGCCATCGTAACCTTACCGCCAATGGCGACCTTGATTTTGGAATTTTCGGCGACATAATAAAAAGCGATTGGGAGGAAAAATTGGCAGAACCCCGCAGGACCGCACCGCTCGCCCGTGACGCCATGGCCTATGTTCTGGCGGGGGGCCGCGGCAGCCGCCTGATGGAGCTCACCGACCGGCGGGCCAAGCCCGCGGTGTTCTTCGGCGGCAAATCCCGCATCATTGATTTTGCCCTGTCCAACGCCCTCAACTCCGGCATCCGGCGCTTTGGCGTGGCCACGCAATACAAGGCCCACAGCCTCATCCGGCACCTGCAGCGGGGCTGGAACTTCCTGCGGCCGGAACGCAATGAAAGTTTCGACATTCTTCCGGCGAGCCAGCGCGTGTCGGAAGACCAGTGGTACAACGGGACCGCCGATGCGGTGCATCAGAACGCCGACATCATCCAAAGCTACGGCCCGCAATACATGGTGGTTCTGGCGGGCGATCATATCTACAAAATGGACTACGAGCAGATGCTGCAGCAGCATGTGGACCAGGGCGCCGACGTGACGGTTGGCTGCCTCGAGGTGCCGCGCATGGAGGCAACCGGCTTCGGCGTGATGCAGGTTGACGACAAGGACAGGATCATTGCCTTTGTCGAGAAGCCCAAGGACCCGCCGGGGATTCCCGGCAACCCGGACAATGCGCTGGCGTCGATGGGCATTTATGTTTTCAACACGCAGTTCCTGCTTGACCTTCTGCGGGACGACGCCGCCAACAAGAAATCATCGCATGATTTCGGCAAGGACATCATTCCGCATATCGTGAAGAACGGCAAAGCCGTGGCGCACCGCTTCACGCAATCCTGCGTGCGCTCAACCAAGGAGGCCTCCGCCTATTGGCGCGATGTGGGAACGGTCGACGCCTATTGGGAGGCAAACCTTGATCTTTGCGACATCCTGCCGGCGCTGGACCTTTATGACCACAACTGGCCGATCTGGACCTATGGCGAGGTGACGCCGCCGGCAAAATTCGTGCACGACGAAGACGGCAGGCGCGGCATGGCGGTATCCTCGCTGGTTTCGGGCGGCTGCATTGTGTCGGGCGCGTCGCTCCGGCGCTCGCTTCTGTTCACCGGGGTCCGGGTGAATTCCTTCAGCCACGTCGAAGACGCGGTGGTCATGCCCTATGTGGAGATCGGGCGGAATGCCATGCTGAAAAAGGTGGTGATTGACCGCGGGGTTGTCATTCCCGACGGATTGACCGTTGGCGAGGATCCGGAAGCCGACGCCAAGCGCTTCAGGCGCACCGAAAACGGCGTCTGCCTCATCACCAAGCCGATGATTGCAAAACTGCCGGCATGAAAATCCTCAGCGTGGCATCGGAAGTGTTCCCGCTGGTGAAAACCGGCGGCCTGGCGGATGTGGCGGGCGCCCTTCCGGCGGCGCTGGCCAAGCAGGGCGTGAAAGTCATCACGCTGATGCCGGGCTATCCCGCAGTTATAAAAGCCTTGGAAAACTACGAGATTGTCCATACCTCCGAGGCCCTCTTCGGCGGCGCGGCGCGGCTGCTGTGGGGCAAGGCGAAGGAACTTGATCTTTTCGTGCTCGATGCGCCGCATCTCTATGACCGGCCCGGCAACCCCTATCTCGGCCCCGACGGCAAGGACTGGCCCGACAATTCAAGGCGCTTTGCGGCACTGGCAAGGATCGCGGCGGAGATCGGGCGGGGTCTGGTGGCGGATTTCGTGCCCGACATCATTCACTGCCACGACTGGCAGGCGGGGCTTGTTCCGGCCTATGTGCGCTATGGCGGCGGGCCCAAGACCATCATGACGGTTCACAACCTGGCTTTTCAGGGGCACTACCCGGCCTCGATTTTTGGCACGCTTGGCCTTCCCGCCGGCGCCTTCGGCATTGACGGGGTGGAGTATTTTGGCGGGGTTGGATATTTAAAAGCCGGGCTGCAATGCTCCGACGCCATCACCACGGTGAGTCCCACCTATGCCCGCGAAATCATGACCGTCGAAGACGGCATGGGCCTTGACGGGTTGCTGCGGGCGCGGAGCCATGTGGTGCATGGCATCGTCAACGGGATCGATACGGACATCTGGAATCCCGAAAACGACGCGAGTATCGCGCAAAGCTATTCGGCAAAAGACCTGGCAAAGCGCGCGGCAAACAAGCGGGCCATCGAAAAACGCTTCGGCCTGGAAAGCGGCGACGGGCTGCTCTATTGCATTGTCAGCCGATTGACGCTGCAGAAGGGCATGGATCTTGTGGCAGGCGCCCTGCCAACCCTCATGGACCGGGGCGCCAGGCTTGCGGTTTTGGGGTCGGGCGATGCAGCGCTTGAGGGCTCGCTCAAGGCGGCAATGGTGAACTATCCCGGCCGCGTCGGCATCGCCACCATGTACGACGAGCCGCTTTCGCACCTGCTGCAGGCGGGTTCCGACGCTATTCTCATTCCCTCGCGCTTTGAACCCTGCGGCCTCACTCAGCTTTATGGCCTGCGCTATGGCTGCGTGCCGGTGGTGGCGCGGGTCGGCGGATTGGCGGATACGGTCGTTGATGCCAACGATGCGGCCCTTTCAGCCCATGCGGCCACGGGAATTCAATTTTCGCCGGTGACGCAGGAAGCCCTGGAGCATGCCTTGCAGCGCACCAGCACTCTTTACGCCGATACGGCCGCATGGGCCTCGCTGCAGCAGGCGGGGATGAATTCCGATGTTTCATGGACGCGCAGTGCGGCGCGCTATGCCGAGGTCTACCGCTCACTCCTGAAGGCCGCCTGAGATGATAAAAACCATTTCCACCACGCCGTTCGAAGGACAGAAGCCCGGCACCTCGGGCTTGCGCAAAAAGGTGACGGTGTTCCAACAGGCGCATTATGCGGAGAATTTTATCCAGTCTATTTTCGATGCGCTGCAAGGGTTTACGGGGAAAACCTTAGTCATTGGTGGAGATGGAAGATTCCACAACCGCGAGGTTATCCAAACCGCAATCCGGATGGCGGCGGCCAATGGCTTTGGCCGAGTGCTGACGGCGAGAGGCGGGCTTCTTTCAACGCCTGCCGCCTCGCATCTCATCCGCAAATTCGGAGCGTTTGGCGGGATCATCCTGTCGGCCAGCCACAACCCGGGCGGGCCGGATGGCGACTTCGGAATCAAGTACAATGCGGGCAATGGCGGCCCTGCCCCGGAGAAACTGACCGACCAGTTTTTTGCCAATACAAAAAAAATCTCAAGCTATAAAATTTCCGACGCCGCCGATTGCGTTCTCGATAAACTGGGGGTGAGCAAGATCGAGGGCATGACGGTTGAGGTCATCGACCCGGTTGCCGATTATCAGAAGCTGATGGAAACCCTGTTCGATTTCGATGCCGTCAGGGCGCTGTTCAAATCCGGTTTCCGCATTCAGTTCGACGCCATGCACGCCATTACCGGACCCTACGGCCATGCGATTCTGGAGGAGGCGCTTGGCGCGCCCAAGGGCTCGGTGGTGAATGGCACGCCGCTTCCGGATTTCGGCGGACATCATCCGGACCCCAATCTGGTTCATGCGAAGGAACTGTATGATTTGATGATGTCGGCAGGCGGTCCTGATTTCGGAGCGGCTTCCGATGGCGATGGCGACCGCAACCTGATCATCGGCAAGCAGCAGTTCGTGACGCCTTCGGATTCATTGGCGTTGCTTGCGGCCAACGCCCATCTGGCGCCGGGCTACGGCATGGGCCTTGCCGGGGTGGCCCGTTCCATGCCCACCAGCTGCGCGGTGGACCGGGTTGCGGCAAAGCTCGGCATCAAGTGTTTCGAAACGCCGACGGGCTGGAAGTTCTTTGGAAACCTGCTGGATGCCGGAATGATCACCATGTGCGGCGAGGAAAGTGCGGGGACAGGATCCAACCATGTGCGCGAAAAGGACGGCCTGTGGGCTGTCCTGCTGTGGCTCAATATCCTGGCCAAGCGCCGGCAAAGCGTTGCCAGCATCGTGAAGGAGCACTGGACAGAGTATGGGCGGAATTATTATTCACGCCATGACTATGAGGAGGTGGATGCGGACGCGGCCAGCAAGCTCATGAAGTTCCTGCGCGATCAACTGCCAAACTTAAAAGGTGAAAAGGCAGGCGCGCTGGCGGTGGCAACGGCCGATGATTTTTCCTACCACGATAGCGTTGATGGCTCCGACACGGCCAACCAGGGCATCCGCATCATCTTCGACGACGGCTCGCGGGTGATCTACCGGCTTTCCGGCACCGGCACGGCGGGGGCCACGCTTCGCGTCTATATCGAGAAATACGAGGCCAAGATTCTGGGCCTTGAAACGCAGGCCGCACTTTCCAGCCTCATCGGCTTCGCCCGGAGCCTTGCCGGCATTGCGGAGCGCACCGGCCGCATGGAACCGACTGTGATCACTTAATATGCCTCATTCAAATTCCGGATCGCCGTTTCCGCTTGGCGTTACGCCAGTTGAGGGCGGGGTAAACGCCGCGGTTGCTTCACGGAACGCCAGCCGGATATTTTTCTGCCGGTTTGAGGGCGGCACGGAAACACGGTTTGAATTGACGTCGCGCCAGGGCGAGGTGCATTGCGGTTTCATTCCCGGCGTGAGGGTTGGCGAGCCTTATGGATTGCGGGCGGAGGGTCCCACCGACGCCGCAAACCTCTTCGATGCTTCCAAGCTGCTGATCGACCCTTATGCGACGGCGATTGACCGGAGCTTCGCCTGGCACGAGGACTTTGCCGTCAGGGGGGCGGAGACTTCGCCCATAGCGCCGAAGTGCATCGTTTCGGCAGCGCTGCCGCCTGCACGGCATTTGCCCTACAGGGCCCCGCGTTTCATTTATGAAGTGGCGGTCAAGGCTTTCACCAAACGCCATCCGCTGATTCCCGAAAGCCTTGCGGGCACGGTCGCGGCGCTGGCCCATCCCGCCTGCATAGAACATTTTCTCAGGCTCGGTGCCGATACGATTGAGCTCATGCCGCTGATGGCCTGGGCCGACGAGCGGCACCTGGCGCGGCAGGGACTGTCAAATGCCTGGGGCTATAACCCGATCAGTTTCCTTGCCGCGGACCCGCGGCTGGCGCCGGGCGGATTGCGGGAGATACGCGAAACCGTCGCGGCGCTGCACGAGGCGGGGCTTCGCGTTGTCCTTGACGTGGTGTTCAACCACACGGGCGAAAGCGACTTGGGCGGGCCCACCGTATCGCTGCGCGGCCTTGATAACGCACTGTACTACCGGCATGCGAATGGCGTGCTGGTGAATGACACGGGCTGCGGCAATACGCTTGATACAAACAGCGCGCCGGTCATGGAGCTGATTCTGGCCGCGATGCGCCATTGGGTGACAGCGGCCGGATTTGACGGGTTTCGCTACGATCTGGCAACCGTGATGGGGCGCGGCGCCAGCGGTTTTGATGGCAACGCTCCCCTGCTTCAAGCCATTCAGCGAGACCCGTTGCTGGGACCGCTCATACACATCGCGGAGCCCTGGGATGTTGGCGCCCACGGCTACCAGCTCGGAAACTTTCCCGGCGCCTGGCATGAATGGAATGACCGCTACCGCGACGACGTCCGGCATTTCTGGCGGGGCGACACGGGGGCCACCGCCAATTTTGCCACGCGCCTGGCGGGTTCATCGGATTTCTTTGCACGGCTGGACCGCACGCCCTCGCGCAGCATCAATTACGTGGCGGCGCATGATGGCTTCACGCTGCGTGATGCCGTGAGCCATGACCACAAGGACAATTTTGCCAATGGCGAAGGCAACCGCGACGGAAATTCGCGGGAGCCCTGCTGGATTTCGGACAATCCCGGGCGGGATGTGAGGGCCCTGCTGGCAAGCCTTTTTCTGTCGCGCGGCACGGTCATGTTGACGGCCGGCGACGAGTTCGGCCGCAGCCAGCGCGGCAATAACAATGCCTATGCGCAGGACAATGAAACGACGTGGCTGGATTGGGCCAATGCGGACCAGAGCCTCATTGCTTATGCCGCCGGGCTGGCGAGGTTCAGGACCGCGCACGCGGTTTATTTTGCCGACAGGTTCCTGACCGGCCGAGCTCTGGCAGGCCAGGACTATCCCGACATTCAATGGCTTTCCGCTCACGGCGGCAATCTGGATTGGACGGGCCCGCCGCCCGACGTTTTCGGCCTGATCCTGAGCAGCCCGGAGGCAAAGGCGCGGCTGCTTGTCTGGTTCAACCGGAATCAGCAAAGCGTCGACATTGTTTTGCCTGAAGCGCAGCCGGGATTCCACTGGAGCCAGGACAAGCTGACGTGCAAGGCGCGGTCCGTCACCACCTTGCTTGAAGCAGCCGAAGCGCGGAAAATATCTTCGGCTCCGGGCGATGGCCTGATCCATGACCTTGCTGCGGCGGCTGGAATTCAAGACGAATGGTGGGAGGTGAGCGGGGCGCATCACAGGGTTGGGATCGAGACGAAGCGCGCCCTGCTGGCCGCCATGGCGCTGCCGATCGCCAGCCAGGGAGAGGCGCGGGACTCGCTGAAAGAGCTTGCGGCTGCCCAGAAAGGAAGTGCCGTGGTGACAGCGGGGCGCTGCTATCTGCCGGAATTCCTGGGGCACGGGAAACGGCTCTACGGCCTGACATCGCATCTCTATGCGCTTCGCCATGAAGGTGACGGCGGCATCGGGGACCTGGAAACGCTTGCACGGTTTGGTGAAGCGTCAGCCAGGCTTGGCGGTTCGCTTGTTGGCATCAATCCCCTGCATCACATGTTCACCGATGACCGCCGCCGCGTGAGTCCCTATCAGCCTTCCGACCGCCGTTTCATTGACCCCATCTATATTGACGCCGATGAGGTGCAGAAGCGGTTCGGCCTTTCCCCTAAGAAAAATGAAGGCGAGCTATCGCGGCTGCGCGAGGCAAGCCATGTGGACTACGCCGCCGTCTGGCGCATCAAGGATGCGGTGCTGTTTTCCATTTTTGAAAAGTCCGGGACGAACAAGGACTTTGAAGCTTTCGTCGCCGATGGCGGCGGCGCCTTGCAGGATCACGCGCGGTACGAAGCAAGGAGGGATGCACGGCGTTACAAGTATGCCCAATGGCTGCAGTGGATTGCCGATGGACAGCTTGCCGCCGCTGCGAAGCGCGCGGATGAAGCGGGACTGGAGCTCGGCATCTACCGCGATCTTGCCCTGGGCTGCGCCTATGAGGGCGGCGAGGTGTGGGCGCGGCCGGAGCTTTTCGCCAGCAGCGTTTCCCTGGGTTCACCGCCGGACCCATTTGCCCGGGACGGCCAGGTGTGGAATTTGCCGCCCTTCAATCCGCTGGCACTTGCCAAGGCAGACTATGAGCCTTTCGCGGAAATACTCCGGGCCAATATGCGGCACGCGAAGGTCTTGCGCATTGACCACATCCTGGGCCTCACCCGCCAATTCTGGGTGCCGCGCGGCGCTTCGGGCGCCGATGGGGCCTATGTCACGATGCCGCTAGAAAGGCTAATCGCCATTACGGCAGCCGAAAGTGCGCGGGCAAAATGCCTGGTGATCGGCGAGGATTTGGGCACGGTTCCGGATGGGTTGCGCGAGCGCCTCTCACAAGCCAACATCCTGTCCTACCGGGTTTTGTGGTTCGAGCAGGATGCGGCGCGCTTTCAGCCGCCCGGGAGCTATCCGCAAGGTGCCGCGGTGTGCCTGTCGTCGCATGACCTTGTGCCCTTCAAGGGGTGGCGCCAAAGCGCCGGCCAAGCCGATATTTCAAAACTGGAAACCGCCATTGCCGAGGCAGGCCTTCAGAGCGGCGATCTTCTCGCCGATGCGCATGCCTTCGTGGCCAAGACGCCCTGTTCGCTCATGCTGGTGCAGGCGGATGATCTTTCGGAAGAGACCGAAGCCCTCAATGTGCCAGGCACCGATACGGAGCGGCCGAATTGGCGCAGGCGGCTTTCGGTTGCGGTTGAGGAAATACCAGACCTCGCAGCATCCAGGGCCGTGATGAGAGCCATACACAATACGGGACGCGGCAAGAATGGCTAAACCCTACAAGGTCGAAATCCTGGCGCAGGAAGTGATCGCCAAATTTTGGTCGACCCTGAGCAAGGTGACACTGAAATACACCCGGCGGGACGGCCGGTCCGAGATCCTGATCCGCGAAGTCAATGACCATGGCCATGCCGCGGCGGTTCTGGCACTTGATCCCAGGCGAAAGACGGTCCTTCTGGTCAAGCAAATGCGCATTGCCGCCCATCTGGCGGGACATACCGACGCATTGATTGAAGTCTGCGCCGGCTTGCTCGATGGCGATGACGCGGAAACCTGTGCGATGCGGGAAGCCGAGGAGGAGCTTGGGGTTCGGGTGCATGATTTGCGCGAGGTGGCCAATGTCTTCATGAGCCCCGGAGCGCTCACCGAGCGGGTCAGCCTGTTCATCGGCATCTATTCACCGGAAGACAGGATTACGGGCGGCGGCGGCGTTGCCACGGAAGGCGAGGACATTGAAGTCGTCGAGCTTCCTCTCGCTGCGGCCTACGCGATGATTGCCTCCGGAGAGATCGTCGATGCAAAAACCGTCATCCTGCTGCAGCGCGCGATGCTGGCTTAGGCCGCCACATCGCGCAGCGCACCGGGGCCTGGAACAGCGCCCTTGGGACATTTGCCTGCAATGATCATGCCCAGCACTTCGTCCTTGGTCACATCCTTGACGCTGGCGGTTCCCACGACACGGCCGTTCTTCATCACCACCAGCCGGTCGGCCAGGTCGAACACGTCGTGCAGGTCATGGCTGATCAGGAAAATGCCGATGCCTTCGGCTTTCAACTGCTTGATGAGCTCGCCGACCTGGGCGGTTTCCTGGGGTCCGAGGGCCGCCGTCGGCTCGTCCATGATCAGGATGCGGGCGTTGAAGTGGATGGCGCGCGCAATGGCCACCGATTGCCGCTGGCCGCCGGACAGCTTGCTCACCGGCTCCTTGAAGCGGCGGAAATTCGGGTTGAGGCGTCCCATCACTTTACGCGCCTGGGCCTCCATCGCCACGTCGTCAAGCGTGCCGAAGGATGTCTTGAGCTCACGGCCAAGGTAGAGATTGGCGGCGGCATCCACATTGTCGGCCAGCGCAAGCGTCTGGTAGATGGTTTCAATGCCAAGACCCTTGGCGTCGCGCGGGTTGTTGATGCTGACTTCCGCGCCATTGATGAATATCTGCCCGGCATCGCGCTTATAGGCGCCGGACAGCACCTTGATGAGGGTGGACTTGCCCGCGCCATTGTGGCCCAGAAGGCCCACGACCTCGGCGGGACGGAGATCAATCGAGGCATGATCAACCGCCTTGATGCCGCCGAAGGCGATGGAGATGTCACGCATTTCAATCAACGGTGCCTCATGCCCGCGCACATCGCCCTGCGGCTCCAGCGCCCTTTACCACGGCAAGTTTGGCGGCATTCCCGGGTTTCTTCGGGGGTGCCTTCTTTGTCGCAGATTTTGCCATGTTGGCCTCCCTTTACTTGACGCGGCGGGAATAGAGTTGGTCGAGATACACGGCGAGGACAAGAACCACGCCGACAACGATGTTCTGGAATGCCGCAGGGAGGTTCAGCAGCGACATGCCCGAGATAATCGACTGCATCAGCAGTGCCCCCATCATGGCGCCATAAATGGTGCCGACGCCGCCAGCCAGGGAAGTGCCGCCAATGACCGTGGCCGCAATCACGTATAATTCGTTCAGGCCGCCCAGCGCATTGGTGGCCGCATTGAGACGGGCCGACGAGATGATGGAGGAGACACCGACGAGCGCCCCCATCAATGCAAAGACTTTCACCGTCATCCACTTGGTATTGATACCGGCAAGTTCAGCAGCTTCCGGGTTGCCGCCAATCGCATAGACGTAGCGCCCGAACATGGTGCGCGTGGCGAGGAATGTCATCAGGATGCCGACCACCAAGGCAATCAGCACGGGAACCGAATATCCGGTGTAATAGATCAGCCCTTCGGTGCAGCGCACCACCAGTTCGCCTGCGGTGCAAATGGCGTTGCCATCCCTGTTTTCAACACCGGGGGGGATCAGAACATTGTTGGCCCTGGCATAGTTTTCGATGAGCTTGAAGGGCCAGGGATAAGAGGTCATCACCTTGGTCACGCCAAGCACGGCCAAACTGCCCATGGCTGCCAGAAAAACCTCGGCCCAGATCGGGCGCAGCGGAAATTTGAAGCGCAGGCGCTGGCGGCGGCCGTTCACGATGCCAAAAATAATAGCCGCGCATGCCACAAGCGCAATTGCCCAGCTCCAGAACGGCCCGAGCCAACTGATGGGAATGCCGCCGCCAAAGATTTCATAGGTCTTGTCCATGGGGGCAACAGTTTCCCCCTTCGCCAAATAGAAGGCGAGGCCGCTGTAGGCAAGAAGGCCGCCCAAAGTAACAATGAAGGCGGGGATTTTTGCGTGAGCCACAATGGCGCCGTTGAAGGCCCCAACCAGCGTGCCAAGGACGATGCAGAACACCACGGCGATGACCCAGATGGCCGGATGGCCAACGCCAAGCACCGGCGAAAGTTCGAAAACCTGCAGCACCGCACCTGCAACGGCCACAAGGCTGAGCATGGAGCCCACCGAAAGATCAAGCTGCCGCATGACGATCAGCAGCACCATGCCTGTCGACATGACGGCGATGGATGAGGTCTGCACCAGCAAAGTCCAGAGGTTGCGCGGCGTCAGGAACGAGCCGCCAAGCAATCCGCCGAAGTTGCCGCGCATGATGCCGCTGGCGATGTCAAAAGCGCACCAAATCAGGATCAGCGCCGCAACCATGCCCAGCATGCGCGCATCGATTTCCGTGGCGCGGAAAAACCGCGTTACCGGTCCCTCACTTTGAAGAGCGGGGCCTTGGCTTGAACTGGTTTCACTGGACATTGGCGTTTCCCCCCAGAATCCGGCTTCTACTTAAAGAAAAGCCGCACCGCTTTGGCAAGCGGCGCGGCCCATCATTCGTCAGATTCCAAAAATTAGCAACCTGTCGCAGCACCCGCGGCCACGCCCGCGCAGGCCTGGTCCTTGGTGATGTGGCCGGCATCAATGGCAACATTGATGTTGGCCTTGGTGATTGGCGTCGGTGCGAGGAGGATGGAATTCATCTCAACGCCCTTCTTGCCGCCCGAGAACTTGGCAACACCGGGGATTGACGCAACGTCAGCGCCGTCGGCCAGTGCGTTTGCGGCTTCACCGGCAACCTTGCCGAGATCCTTCGAGTTCTTCCACACAGACACGGTCTGGGTGCCGAGAGCAACGCGATTGATGGCCGCCAAGTCGCCATCCTGGCCACCGACGGGAATGCCGGCCATGCCCTGTGCTGTCAAAGCAGCAACAACGCCTGAAGCCATACCGTCATTTTCTGACGCCACTGCGTCGACCTTGTTGCCGGTCGAGGTCAGGCACTGCTCCATGTTCTTCTGGGCATTGTCCGGCTTCCAGCCGTCGGTGAATGTTTCGCAGACGTTCTTGATCTTGCCGGAGTCGAGGCCTTCCTTGAGCACTTCCATCATGCCCTGGAACAGGAAGGTGGCGTTCGGGTCACCCTTGTCGCCCTTGATGAAGGCGTAGTTGCCTTCCGGCTTCACCTTCTGGATTTCCTGGGCGATAATGCGGCCCACGCCGACGTTGTCGAAGGTGATGTAGAGCGCGTTTGGATCTTCAAACTGCACGTCATAGGCAATCGACTTGATGCCGGCGTCGCTCAGGGCCTTGATCGAGGGCAGGATGGCGTCCGAGTCGAAAGCAACGACCAGAACCACGTCCGGCTTCTGCGAGATCAGACCTTCGATGTCAGCAGCCTGCTTCTGGGCAGAGCCTTGCGCGTCGGTGGACACGTAGGTGTTGCCGGCGGCCTCAACGACGGCCTTGATCGCGGCTTCGTCGGTTTTCCAACGCTCTTCCTGGAAGGTCTTCCAGGATACGGCAATGGTTTTTCCAGCAGCCATGGCTGACATGGAAGACATGCCGAGCAGCAGGGCTCCGGCCATCAGTGTAAAGATATTGCGCTTCATTCCTTAAGTCCTCCTCATCACCAGGCCATCCGCGGGACGCTCCCATTATTTTCCAGTTGTCCTGGAACTCGCAAAGGCTGGCCGATGGACGATTATTGATTTATTTTAGCGTCCAAAAAAATGTTGCATCAAGTCGCGGAGTGAGTCAAGCTCAGAAAATAAATATGACAATTCAGCAGTCAATGCTGGAGAAACCAGCGGGAGCACGATGCTCAAGAAAGCCAACAGCGATCTTGTAAGGCGGCAGAATCGGGGACTGTTTCTCGAAACCCTGCGGCAGCATGGGCCGCTTGCAAGAATTACCCTGGGCCATAAAACCGGGCTGTCGCCCGCTTCGATCACCTCCATCAGCGCGCAACTCATTGACGAGGGACTGGTCTATTCGATTGGCGAGGTGGACGCCGTTTCGGCGCAAAGCAAGCGCGGGCGGCCGCAAACGCGATTGGCGCTCAATCCGGGAGCTACCAATGTGCTGGCCGTTTCAATTTCGCTCGATAGCGTGGAACTGGTCTTTGCGGATTTCAGCGGAGCCACGCATGAGCCGCTCAAGCTGCGGATGGACACCTATGACATTCCAAAAGAAGAATTCGGCCCGCGTGTGGCCCGCGAGATCAAGGCCAATGCCCGGAAGCTCGGGATTGCCCTGAACTCCATCACCCGCATCGGCATTGCGGTTCAGGGCGTCGCCGATACGATTACCGGGGAGATTCCCTGGAGCCCGGCGTTCCGGGCCCGCGACATTCCCGTGGTAAAGCCGCTGGAGCTTATTTTGGGCATTCCCTGCAGCATCGGCAACAATGCCAACATGATCGCCGAGGCTTTGATTGCCGCTGACCGCAAAAAATACGGCGGCGACACCGCGGTGGTTTTCCTGGGCCACGGAGTGGGGCTGGGCCTTATCCTGAATGGGGTTGTCTATGGCGGGGCTAATGGCCGCGCGGCGGAGTTCGGCCACATGAACCATCTTCCCGATGGTCCGCTGTGCCGCTGCGGGCGGCACGGCTGCCTTGAAGCCTTCAGCGCCGACTATGGCATCATGCGGACGGCCAATGCCGGCCAGGGCCCTGACTTCGACGTGCATGCGGCAGTGCGCGACGAGGACATGCGGGAACTTGAGTTGGCGGCGGAGGCCGGCGGGACGGTTGCCATCAATGCCTTTAACCGGGCCGGAGAGGTTTTAGGTTTTGGCATCGCGCGGCTCATTGCCCTGATCAATCCGCAGCGGGTTGTGCTGGCCGGGCCAGGCACGCGTGCCTACGGCCTGATGAAGGAGTGCATTTGGGAAGCGCTGCGGCGCGGGCTGGTGCATGATTTGCGGAAAGACGTTGAGTTCGAAGTCGTGCCCTACGGCAAGGACATGATCACCACCGGAACCTTGGTGGAAACTCTGCGCCATCTTGACCGCGACGTGTTTGCGACGGGCCTGAGAGGCGCAATGGCGGAATTTGCCGGGAGGAAAATCGCATGAGAAAATTTTTGTTTTCGGCTGTGCTCGCTGTGATGTGGTTCGCTGCCCTGGGGGCTGCGACGGCACAAACAAACTCCACCAAAGCTGAAGAGGTCTTGCACACCTGGTATAACCTGGGCCTGGAACTCGTCTGGCACACGCCAACCTATTCGCCGCCGGTGGCCAGCCGCTCCTTTGCCTATCTCGGCGTCGCCGCCTTTGAAGCTGTGGCTACCGGCTCCGACGAATTGCAATCCCTCGCGGGGCAGTTGCACGGCTTGAAGCCTGGGCCGCAACGCGAGGCGGGCAAGACCTATGACGACGCCGTGGTGGTGCAGGCTACAATGGCGTTCGCCGTACAGCATTTTTTCGAGAACACGGGGCCAAGCGGGCAAAACGCCATGGTCAAGCTTGAAGCAAAGCTGCGCGACAAGGTTTCAGCAGGCGTGCCCGCCGATGTGCTGGCGCGGAGCGAGGCACATGGCCATGCGGTCGCCGAACATATATTGGCCTGGTCGCAGGACGATGGCGGGGCGGCCGTTGAAACCCTGGGCTTCCCGCAGGATTATCAACTGCCGAAGGGGCCTTCCCATTGGGTGCCCACCAGCCTGATCGCGCTCCAGCAAAAACCGCTTTTGCCGAACTGGGGCAAGAACCGGACCTTCGCCATGCCGGAAGGCACAAGCTGCGCCTTGCCGTCCTCATCCTGAATACAGCGAGGACAAGGCTTCGGCTTTTTACAAGGAAGCGCTGGAGGTTTACGAGGCCAAGCAGAATCTGACTCCGGAACGCCGCGCCATTGCGCGGTTCTGGGCGGATGATGCGATGCTGTCAATGACGCCACCTGGGCACTGGATTTCGATCGCGCTGCAAATCCTGAATCGTGACAACGTCAGTCTTGATAAACGTGTCGACATTCTGGCTCGCCTCGGCATTGCGGTGGCTGACGGCTTTATCGGCTGCTGGCAGGCCAAGTATCAGTATGATCTGATACGGCCCATTTCCTATATCCGCCGGGTGATAGATCCGAAATGGGAGCCGCTGCTCAACACGCCGCCTTTCCCGGAGTATCCCAGCGGCCACAGCACGCAATCAGGCGCTGCGGCTGCGGTGCTGACAAATTTGTTTGGCGAGAATTTCGCCTTCGAAGACAAGACCGGTGCCCACGCCGGGCTCGCGCCACGCACCTTCGCGAGTTTTAACGCCGCGGCCGATGATGCGGGCATCTCGCGCCTGTATGGCGGCATTCACTTCCGCGCCGCGATCGAAAATGGTCTGGAGCAAGGGCGGTGCATTGCTGCTTTCACAAATACCTTGCGCACAAGGAGATAGGTTATGCGTTTAATGTCTTTACGCCTTGTCTTGACCGCCTTGGGTGCCGCGGGCCTGGTGCAAGCGGCTTCCGCTGAAAACACCGTTGCTGTCCCAAGTTTCGTCGAGGAAACGGCCAGCGCCGGGATTGACAGTGTTTATGCCGGCGAGTGGGAATACATGGTGGGCGGCGGGGTTGCCACCTTCGACTGCAACGCGGACGGCTTTGCCGACATGCTGCTGGCGGGCGGCACAGCGCCCGCCAAATTCTACCGCAACACCAGCACCAAGGGCGGTACCCTGCATTTCGAGGCGCAAGCCAGCGGGCTCGAGCTCGACAAGGTGGGGGGCGCTTACCCCCTGGATGTCGACAGTGACGGCAACACCGATCTGGTGTTGCTGCGCGTCGGTGAAAATGTCGTGATGCGCGGCCTGGGCGACTGCCGTTTTGAGCGCGCCAACGAGGCCTGGGGCTTTGACGGCGGCGACGCCTGGTCAACGGCCTTTGCCGCCACCTGGGAAAAGGGGGCGAAATGGCCGACGCTGGCCGTGGGCAATTACATCAACCGCCTGGAGGAAACCTCCCCATGGGGCTCGTGCACGGACAACTGGCTGCACCGGCCTGACGGACCCCAGAACAGGTTTGCGCCACCCCTGGCGCTCAAGCCCAGCTATTGCGCGCTGTCGATGCTGTTCACCGACTGGAACAAGTCCGGCACGCCCTCCTTGCGCGTTTCCAACGACCGCGAATATTACGAAGGCGGCCAGGAACAGCTCTGGCATGTCGAGGCAGACCAGGCACCTGTGCCCTACACCGAGAAGGAGGGATGGAAACCCTTGCGCATCTGGGGCATGGGCATTGCCGGCTACGATCTCGACTCCGACGGCTACCAGGAATATTTCCTGACCAGCATGGCCGACAACAAACTGCAAACGCTGGCCACGGTGCCGAAGGACGGCAAGCCGGCGGAAGCCACCTTCAAGGATGTGGCCTATGCCAAGGGTGTCACGGCGCATCGCCCCTACACCGGCGGCGACCTGCGCCCGAGCACGGCCTGGCACACGCAGTTCGAGGATGTGAACAATGATGGCCTGGTTGACCTGTTCATCGCCAAAGGCAACGTGGCGAAAATGCCGGACTTCGCCGCGAAGGATCCCAACAACCTCTTGCTGCAGGGCGCCGATGGCAAGTTCATCGAATCCGGCGAGGCGGCAGGTGTCACCAACATGGCCATATCGCGCGGCGCATCCCTCACTGATTTCAACATGGACGGGTTGCTGGATCTGGTGGTCGTCAACCGGTGGGAAAGCGCCAAAGTGTGGCGCAATACCAGCAGCAATGCGGGCCATTGGATCGAGGTCAAGCTGCGGCAACCCCGTGCAAACCGCGATGCGATTGGCGCCTGGCTTGAAGTGAAGCAGGGTGAGAAGGTGATGCGCCGAGAAATCTTCGTGGGCGGCGGCTGCGCCAGCGGGCAGAACGGCTGGTGGCATTTTGGGCTGGGCGACATGACCCAGGCCGAAATCCGCGTGGTTTGGCCGGATGGCACAAACGGCGAGTGGCAAAGGGTTAACAGCGACAATTTCTACATTCTAGAGCGGAGCAAGCCGGCGCAAGTCTGGGCGGCAAAGTGAACCCGCCGATCACAAATTTCTGATCACAAGACGGCGGGATATATTTCTTTTCGGCCTGGAACTCCCTATGAGAGAGCGGCGACACAGGAGCCGTAATGAAGTTATCCAGGCGTGATTTGGTCAAGGCTGCGGGGGCTGCAGCTTTGCTTCCGCTTTTCCCGAAAGCGGGCTTCGCGGCGGATTGGGCGGCACTTGAAGCGGAAGCAAAAGGCCAGACGGTTTACTTCAATGCCTGGGCGGGTTCCGAACCGATCAATGCCTATATCGGCTGGGCGGCGGAACAGGTTAAGGCCCGTTATGGTATCACCCTTGCGCATGTGAAAATTGCCGACACGGCGGAAGTGGTGCGGCGGGTGCGCGATGAGGTGAAGGCCGGAAAGGAAGAAGGCTCGGCGGATCTGGTGTGGATCAATGGCGAAAATTTCCGCACCATGAAAGCCGAGAAGCTTTTGTTCGGCCCCTTCGCCGATGCGCTGCCCAATTTCAAATATGTGGATACCGAGGGCAAGCCCACGACGCTCGTTGATTTTGCGGAAGCAATCGATGGCTTGGAAAGCCCGTGGGGCATGGCACAGCTCACTTTTTTCGGCGACGGCGCGAAAGTTTCCGCGCCACCCAGAAGCATGGATGAGCTTGTGGCCTTTGCAAAGGCCAATCCGGGCCGCGTGAGCTATCCGGCGCCGCCGGATTTCCACGGCACGACTTTTGTGAAGCAGGCGCTCGTTGAATCAATTACGGATCAGGGCCTCCTGCCGCTACCGGTAAACGACGATGAATTTCCCCGCGCCGTCGCACCCCTGTTTGATCTGCTTGACAGCCTGCACCCGCATCTCTGGCGCAAAGGCCAGCAATTCCCGCAGAGCCAGGCGCAGCTCAAGCAGATGCTGGCTGACGGTGAATTGCTGATGGCGCTGACCTTCAATCCCAATGAGCCCGCCAATCTTGTGGCCTCGGGGGAATTGCCGCAGAGTACGGTGGCCTGGCAGCACAGGGCCGGCACGATCGGCAACACGCATTTCGTGGCCATTCCGGTCAATTCAAAAGCAACGGCGGGGGCGCAAGTTGCGGCGAACTTCCTGCTGTCGCCGGAAGCGCAGGGCCGCAAGGCCGATCTCAAAATCTGGGGCGATCCTACGGTGCTTGCCACGGCCAAGCTTTCTGCCGACGAGGCCAAGTTTTTTGCAACGAGCCTGGTTCCGGGACGTGTCACGGAACCGGCACCGGCCCTCCCGGAACCGCACGCCAGTTGGGTTCCACTCCTTGAAACCGCGTGGCTTGAATCCTACGGCACATGAAGAAATTTCTGAACAGCTTTGCCGGTTTCCTGCCGCTTGGCGTGGTGTGGCTGGGACCGCTTGTGGCCGGCCTGCTTGCCGTCTTGTACGGGGCGCTCGATGGCGAGGCGTGGCTAACCCTCTTTGAGCACCCGCAATTCTGGCCGGCGCTGGCCATTTCACTTGGCACGGGCACCCTGAGCCTCATCATTTCGGCTGGGCTGGCCTTCTGGATTGTCGCGGGCCTCTACGGCGGCAAGCTGTGGGCTGACAGTTCAAGCCTGATGGGCGGCTTCCTGTCCCTGCCCCATCTGGCCTTTGCCATCGGACTGGGCTTTTTGATCGCGCCGAGCGGTTTCATCGCCCGGGTCATCGGCTCGATTGCCGGATGGGCCGTGCCGCCGCAATGGGTGACGACCCAGGACCCTTTTGGCCTTTCACTGGTCGGTGTCCTTGTCCTCAAGGAAGTGCCATTCCTGATCTGGCTCATCAGCGCGCTGCTGGCGCGGCCCGATATTTCACAGACGCTCAAGGGGCATTTTCGCGTGTCGCAAAGCCTGGGGCACGGCGGCGCATCGGTCTGGCTCCGCGTGTTCATCCCGCAAATCCTGCCGCGCCTGAAATGGCCGCTGCTCATCGTCTGGTTCTACGGCGCGTCGGTGGTCGATGTGGCGCTGGCCATCGGCCCGACGCAGCCGCCGCCGCTTTCGGTCATCATCTGGTCCGATCTCAACAATGCCGACCCCGACTTCAACGCCCGCGGCACCGCCGGCGCCCTGTTTCTGACCGGAACGCTGGTGGGGCTGGCGCTGGTATGGCTGGCTTTGAAAAGGATCGCCCTGCCGTCAATCTGGAAATTTTTTACCCGTGGCCCTTCGCGGCGGCGAACCCCGACGATTACTTCACTCGCCCTGCTGTTTTTCTTCTGCGCGATATATGCCATGGTTTTTGCAGTCCTGTGTGTGATGTCCATCGGCACCCTGTGGCCTTACCCGAATCTTTTTCCCGCGGAAGTGCGCTGGACCGCCTGGCAGCAGTTCGCCATGTCGCCGGCGCCGCTTCTGAACAGCCTGTCGCTGGCCCTCGCTTCGACGCTTGCCGCCCTCGGCCTTGCCGTCTTCTGGCTGGAGACGGTGCCGGAAAAGCTTGACGCGGCCCTGCTGGTTTTCGCCATCATGGCAATCGCCCTTCCCTCCCTCCTCATTGCCGACGGGCAATATCTCGCCTTCCTTCGTTTTGGCCTGAACGGCACCTGGCTCGGCGTCTTCCTCGCCCACCTCACCCCGGTTTTCGCCTATGTATTTATTGTTTTGAAAGGGCCGTACCGGGCCTTTGATCCGCGCTACCGCTCGGTGTCGCTCGGCCTCAACGCGGACCCCTACCGCTTCTGGTCGGTAGTGAAACTCGCCATGATGAAGCCGGCCCTGGCCGCCGCGGCGGCAGTGGGCATCGGCGTCAGCATTGCGCAATATGTGCCCACCCAGCTTATTGCCTCGGGGCGCCTGACAACGCTTCCGATTGAAGCGGTGACGCTGGCAAGCGGCGGCAGCCGCCCGCTGATGGCGGTTTTCGCACTCATGCTGGCGGTCGTGCCGGCGCTTGCCTTTCTCGCGGCGGCGCGCTTTGGCCGGAAAACCCAATGACCCTGCTGCTTGAAAACATCAGCCTCACCATCGGCGACGTGCTGCTCGTCAAGAGCTTCACGATCACCATCGAGGCCGGCGAAATCGTCACCCTGATGGGCCCCAGCGGCAGCGGAAAGTCATCGCTGCTGGCCTATATCGCCGGCGACCTGACGCACCCCATGTACGGCAACGGGCATGTGACGCTGGATGGCGTTGACCTGATCTATGTGCCGGCGGAGCGGCGGCAGGTGGGCCGCCTGTTCCAGGACGACCTGTTGTTTCCGCATCTCACGGTGGGCGAAAATCTTCTGTTCGGGGTCGGCCGGGGCAACCTGAAGAAGCGCCAGCACCTGGTGGCGGAGGCGCTGGCGAGCGCCCAGCTTGAGGGGCTTGAAAGCCGCGCTCCGGACACCCTGTCCAATGGCCAGAAATCCCGCGTGGCGCTTTTCCGCGCCCTGATGGCAAAGCCCCAAGCCATGCTGCTGGATGAACCCTTCTCAAAACTCGATGCCGAGCTCCGGCATTCCATCCGCAACTATGTCTTCGCCCATTTGCGCGAGCGCAACATTCCCACCCTGCTGGTCACCCATGACCGCGAGGATGCCCCGGCGGGCGGGCGCATATTCCGCATCAACAGCAAGGGGGAACTGCTCCTTGCTTGACCGCTATGCGCTGAAGCTGGCTAAGCCGGCCATTGACCGGGCAGCGCTTGCGATCAAGAACCGGGGCTATTCCGCCGATCAGGTGACCTTCACCGGCTTCGGGCTGGGACTGTTTGCGGGCCTCTGCATCGCTTTCGGATTCTACACCTTTGCCATCCTGCCGTTGCTCGCCAGCCGGGCCCTTGACGGCCTGGACGGAGCCGTGGCGCGGGCCGGCGTTGCCACCGACCGCGGGGCCTTTCTCGACATCGGCCTGGACTTTGTTTTCTACGGGCTCATTCCCCTGGCCTTTGGCATCGCACATCCCGAAGCCAATGCCCTGGCCGCCGCAACGCTGCTTGCCGCCTTCGTCGGCACGGGCTCGAGCTTTCTGGCCTATGCCATTATCGCCGAGAAGCGGGGCCTGAAGAGCACGGAGTATCCCACCAAATCGTTCTACTATCTCGGCGGTTTGACGGAGGGAACAGAGACGATTGCCTGCTTCGTGGCCATGTGCCTGTGGCCGCAGCACTTCGCGGTGCTGGCCTATTTTTACGCGGCGCTTTGCCTGATCACCACGGCCACACGCCTGCTTGCGGGCTGGCAGGCATTCGCCGCACCAAAAGATTAACGGCTGTTAAGAAAAAACTTTGTTCCGGAGGCAATTTTTTCTTGATTGCAACACGCGAATCCACCATATGGCGCTTGCCCAGAGTCGCACGTGCCTCAAGGATTTCCCCAAAGCAACGACGGTGCGGGCTTTTTGGTCTCGATTGGCCCTCCAAAGGCTGATGTTACTGAGAGGCACCACTATCATTGCCCGCAGTGCGATTGGGTCTCCCAATCAAGCCAAGGCGAAAAGTCAGTAAGCGGTTAGTCAACTCACGTCTCCATCGCGTGGGTTTACAAAGCGCTCTGATGTCTCAACTTTTTTTGGGAGATACGCACATGGCCGCAACTGCCCGCATTTTGGACTTCCTGCGCGACCGACGACCAGAAGGCCCTTGCCTTGTCGTCGACCTTGAGGTCATTTCCAACAACTACAAAGCCTTTACGCGGGCCATGCCGGACACGCGTATTTTTTATGCGGTGAAGGCAAACCCGGCCCCGGAAGTTTTGAAGCTTCTGGCGGGCCTCGGCTCCTGCTTTGATACGGCAAGCGTTGCCGAAATCGAGATGGCGCTGGCCGCCGGGGCCACGCCGGAGCGGATTTCCTTTGGCAACACCATCAAGAAGGAGCGCGACATTGCCCGGGCGCATCAGCTCGGCATTTCGATGTTCGCGGTCGATTGCGTCGAAGAAGTCGAAAAAATCTCGCGCGCCGCACCGGGGGCGCGGGTGTTCTGCCGCATCCTCACCGATGGCGCCGGAGCCGAATGGCCGCTGAGCCGCAAGTTCGGCTGCGATCCCGACATGGCGACCGAAGTGTTGCTGCATGCCCATGCGCTTGGCCTCAAGGCCTATGGCATTTCCTTCCATGTGGGTTCGCAGCAGACCCGCCTTGGCGCCTGGGACTCGGCCTTGGCCGAAGCCAAATCCATTTTCGACAGCCTTGCGGGCCACGGCATTACGCTCTCCATGGTCAACCTCGGCGGCGGCTTCCCGACCAAGTATCTGAAGCCGGTTCCAGGCACGGCCACCTATGCCAACGCCATTCACGAGGGCCTTGCCAAGCATTTCGGCAATGCCATTCCCGAGACCATCATCGAGCCGGGCCGCGGCATGGTGGGCAATGCCGGCGTGATCAAGACCGAAGTGGTGCTGATTTCGAAGAAGCATGCCAATGACAACCAGCGCTGGGTCTATCTCGACATCGGCAAGTTCGGCGGGCTCGCCGAAACCATGGACGAGGCCATCCGCTATCCGATCACCACGGCGCGTGACGGCGACGCCAAGGCACCTTGCGTGATCGCCGGGCCAACCTGCGATTCGGCTGACGTGCTTTATGAAAAGACGCCCTATGACCTGCCGGTCACCTTGAGCGTTGGCGATGAAGTGCTGATTGAAGCCACGGGAGCCTACACGACGACCTATGCGTCGGTGGCTTTCAACGGTTTCGCTCCGCTTCAGGCCTACATCATCTAGTTCACCTCACCCCTGTCCAATTGCTGGAGGCTGTCATGGTCACCATTCGCGCTGAAATTTCGGCTGACGTTACTGCCCGCGAGGCCCTGCTGGACCGCGCCTTCGGGCGGACGCGTCAACGCAAAACCTCGCAGCGCTTCCGTGATGACCGCTTCCCTGCCGAAGGACTTGCATTCACGGCCCTGAGCAAGTCAGGCCGGGTGATCGGCACGTTGCGGATGTGGAATGTGATTGCCGGTTCTGCCGGGCCGGCACTTCTGCTTGGGCCGCTTGCGGTCGATGGCCGCTATCAGCGGCGCGGCATCGGGCGGGAACTGATGACCCATGCGCTCAACATGGCGAAGGTTCTCGGCCACACATCGGTGCTGCTGGTGGGTGATGAACCCTATTACAACCGTTTTGGCTTCACGCGGAACCTGGTTGCGGATTTGCATCTGCCGGGCCCTGTTGACCGCAACCGTTTTCTGGGCGTTGAACTTGCGCCAGGCGCACTTGATGGGGCTGAAGGCTTGGTAATGGCGAGTGGCACTCTTGCGCCTATTGCCGGCAAGATACTGGCCGCCTAGCTATTTGTGCAGCGCGTCGGTTTGAATATCCGCGTTGGCAAAGAGCCGAATTTTGATTTTGCTTGACGAATGTCAATTCGGTTGACCATCCCGAGCTCACGGACGTAGCTTGATTGTACGGCTACAAGGCTAGGGAGTTGCGCGATGCGAACAGCAATATGTGACCTGCTCGGCATAAAAATCCCCATTGTACTGGCTCCGATGGGTATTGCTGTCGGGCCTAAACTGACAGCTGCGGTTTGCAATGCAGGTGGTCTCGGAACTATTCCGTTATGGCGCGCGGATATTGAAACGCTTCGCAGACAAATTCGCGAGGTAAAGTCTCTTACCGACAAGCCATTCGCCGTGAACCTGAACCTCGATTTCCCGCAGGAAGAACGGCTCGAAGCTTGCCTGCAAGAGCGCGTTCCCGTGATTTCGTTCTTCTGGGGCGACCCCGGAGAATTGGTTTCCCGTGCAAAGGCAGGTGGCGCAATTGCCATGCAGACAGTAGGTTCGGCTGAGGAAGCACAAGCCGCAGTCCGGCTTGGGGCTAGATATTATTGTAGCGCAGGGATGGGAGGCGGGTGGCCACGTGTGGGGAACTGTTGCAACCATGGCGTTGGTGCCAGCCGTTGTCGACGCCGTGGCACCTATTCCGATTGTTGCGGCTGGCGGCATCACTGATGGGCGGGGACTAGCTGCGGCTCTAGCACTGGGTGCGTCTGGTGCCTGGATTGGCACACGATTTCTTGCAAGCAATGAGGCAGCCATTCATCCGCATTACCGCGACCGGCTATTGAAGGCTTCTGAAAGCGATACTGTCCATCTCCAGGATTTGTTTGATCTTAGCTGGCCCGATGCGCCACACCGCGTGCTCCGCAACAAGACTGTGACCGACTGGGAGGTTGCTGGGCGCCCCGAGACTGGCAACCGTCCCGGCGAAGGGGAGATTGTGGCACAGTCAAAGTCTCTCGGAGAAATCCTCCGCTATCGCTGCTACACGCCGGGTGCCGACGTTGAGGGCGATATAGAAGCCTTGTCCATGTGGGCGGGACAAGGTGTGGGTTTGCTCAAGAAGCTTCAACCAGCAGCCGAGATCGTACGCGAAATTTGTGATGAAGCGTCACTGATCTTGAGGCGATTGGGTTCCATGCCGGATTAGGTCATTGGCGAAATTTCAAGCTGTGCCCCCAGACTATTTCCAATTCTTCGCGCGCTTTATTGCTTCAGAAAAACGCTGCTTCGATTCCGGGCCCAGCGGCGCATCGGGGGCGATCTCGGCACGCGGCGCGGGGAGCGGCGGCAGCGCCTCCAAGCCTGCTCCCCGCATCGCCATGCGGGCCGTGCCGAGGCCGGTGAGCTCAGGGGATTCCTGAACGATTAGAGTCTTTTGCAGGGCATTGGCGAGAAAGCGGTTGAAATAGGAATTCTTCGTGAGCCCGCCATCGATTGAAATCATTTTTCCGAGCGGCGTGAGCTCCGCCATGGCGTCGATCACTTCCGCGGCGCGCAAGGCAATGCCTTCGAGCAGCGCCTGAATCAAATCCTTCGCCGTCGTTTCCAACCCCATGCCGATCCATAATCCGGCAGCGCCGCGATCCCAATGCGGGCACGCGAGGCCTGAGAGGGCCGGCACAAAAACAAGATTGCGCGACAGCGCCGATGGCATTTCAAAACTTGCGATGTCGGAAAATTCCTTGAACAGGCCAAGCCCCCGCGCCCAATTCACGGCGGAGCCGGCGTTGTAAACGCCGCCCTCGATGGCGCGGTGCGGCGCTTCATTTTTAATCTTCCATGCCACGGTCGGAAGGATGCCGAATTTCGAACCATCGACGCGGGCGTCGGCGGTGAGCGTCAGGGCGAAGGCGCCGGTGCCGAAGGTGATCTTTGTCGGGCAGCCATGGCCGAAGAGGGCGGCCTGCTGGTCGACGAGGCTGGCGGTCACCTGGGTCTTTCCAGCCCGGCCAAAGTCGCCCGCCGTCGATCTGATTTCAGGCAGGCATTCGATGGGCACGCCGAAGAGCTTGCAGAGTTCGGGATCCCATTTGCAGGCATCAAGCGACATCAGGCTGGTGCGCGAGGCGGTGGTCACATCGGTGGCGAAGGTTCCGGTCAGGCGATCGAGGAAGAACGCATCGCTGGTGCCGAGGCGAAGGCGGCCCTGTTTGAGAAGGGTGCGGGCCTCGTCCACATGGTCAAGGAACCAGCGCAGCTTGCTGGCGGAAAAATAGGGGTCGAGCGGCAGGCCGGCCCGGGCCCGCGTCATCTCCTCGGCTCCACCGGCCTTCAGTTTTTCTGTTATGTCCTGGGTGCGGTCGTCCTGCCAGACGATGGCGTTGTAGATGGGCCGCCCCGTGCCCGCATCCCAGGCAACGACCGTCTCGCCCTGATTGTCCATGCCGATGGCATCGACCTTGCCTGCGGCGTCCACGCAGGCCATGACATTGCGCAGCAGTTCTTCCGGGTCGTGCTCAACCCAGCCGGCATTGGGGTAAATCTGCTTGTGTTCAAGGGCAGCCACGGATTCAAAGCGGCCGGATTCATCGAGGGTGAAGGATTTCGTGGCGGTCGTTCCCTGGTCAATGGCCAGAACCTTCATGCCAATCTCCTTGCAATGTTCTGGGCCGCGTCCGCGCCCTGCAACCAGCATTCGCCGGAGGTTTTAAGCGGACCTGAAACGTTTCCGGCGCTTGAGAATTTTTCCGAGGGCAAGCCGGCTGAGATCAATGCGGTTTCGGGCTTGAACTGCCCGGTGAAGACCACGCCATCGCAGTTGACGTATTCCCGTTTGCCACGGCGTTCAATTTCAACCGCCTCGACATTTTTGCGGCCTTCAACAGAAATGAGCCTGGTGGAGGTGCGGACCGGCACGCCGAAGGCCAACCTGGCGATGAGACCACCGGGCCTTTGCGCCGAAATCCGGGAGTTTTCCTCCAGCATGGCAACGGGTCTGATGCCGAGATGCCGGCAGGTGAGCAGCGCCGAGAAGGACACCAGTTCGCTGCCGATGATCACCGGGCGCTCGAAAGGCTTGTTGTGAAACAGGTAAACATGCTGCTGCAAGGTCCCGGTATTCATGACGCCTTGCGGGCGGGCGCCGCCCACCAAGCGGGCCGAGCGGGGGGTTTCGCGGGTGCCGGTGGCAATCAGCACATGCCTTGCCTTCATCTCGCTTATTCCCGTGCTGCCCTGGACGCGCAGTTGGCCATCCTTGCTTAATTCAATCACCGTCGTTGCGGTTCTGACATCCAGGCCCTTTGCGGATTTCCTGAGTTCCTCTGCAAAGCGCGGCCCATTCCACAGGCGCCGATGGCTTTGCCAGCCAAAGCCCAGATGGCCGCAATGACGGGGAATGCCGCCGGCCTCCGGCTCGCGCTCAAGCACCACGACATCGCGAATGCCCAGATCGGCCAGGCGGCACGCGGCGCTCAAGCCGGTGGGACCGCCGCCCACGATGATCACATCATGGTTTTCCATCAAAGCGCCCCTTGGTGATGTCGGCGATATGGGCGGAGCAATAGAAGCCCTGGCAGCGGCCCATCATGGCGCGGGTGCGGCGCTTCAGGCCGCCCATGTCTCCGGCAGGCAGCGGCCCTTCGAGGGCGGCCGTAATTTCACCGCGCGTGACATGCTCGCAGTGGCAGACAATTTCGCCGCCCATCATAAAGGGGCGGATGCGGCCTTCGCTGAGGTTTGGAACAGGTGTCCAGCGTTGCTCGGGCGGCTTCTTCGGCAACTTGGCAAAATTCTTTTCATAGAGCTGGCCGGCATAGTCGGCGATGCCGAGTGCTGCGGTGAGGCCGGTTGAACGGATTCCGCCAACGGTAATCCAGTTTCTGTCTTTTACGGCTTCGATTACATAGTCTTTCTGATCGCTGGCCGGGCGGAGGCCTGCGTAAATGGCATTCACATCAATGCCGGCGAGGGCCGGGATCATTTCGGTGGCGCGGGATTTCAGTTTTTCCAGGGTATCGTGGTCACACGTTGCAATCTCGCGCTCGTCCTGGTCCTCGGCGGTGGGGCCAACGGCGAGATTTCCAAAAGCGGTGCGGAAACAGCACCACGCCCTTGGTGCGCGCGGTGGGCACGGGCAAAACGATGGCGCGCAGCAATTTATGGGCAGGCTTGTCAAACACCACGAACTGGCCCTTGCGGGGCTTAATGGTGAAGGGTGACGGGCGCGCTATCGCTTCCACCAGATCGCCAAAATTTCCAGCGGCGTTGATCACGAGGGAAGCCGTGATCTTTCCCTGCTTGCTGGCCAGGGTCCATTCTTCCCTGGCGAGTTCGCCACCGGTGATTTCGGCGTCGCGCAAAATAACTGCGCCGTGGGCCATGGCCTGGTGGGCATAGGCAAGGGGCGCGGACCAGGCATCGATGATATGTTCACCTGGCACGAATACGCCGCCCAGGGCATGCCTTGCCAGTTCCGGTTCCTTCAGGCGCAATTCGGTTTGTGAAATGGCCCGCACGTCGGCGATGCCATTCCTGTGGGCCTTCTCGACAATGCCGGGCAAGGCGGCGAGTTCGGCTTCACTCCACGCCACCACAATGGCGGTGCTTTCAATCAGGGGAAGGTTGAGCTTCTGGCGGATGCGGAGATATTCGGCATAGCCAGCCTTCATGCAGCGCAGCTCAAGGCTTTTCGGCGGCGCATCAAAGCCGGTATGGAGGAGCGCGCTGTTGCCCTTGGAGGCGCCGGACAGGATATCGCTGCCGCGTTCCAGCAGAACGCATTTCAGCCCGGCAATGGCAAAGCGGCGAAGCAGGGCAAGCCCAACCACGCCGCCGCCGATCACCGCAATATCGAATCGCTGCTCCATTCCCTCTCACTATCACAAAACAAATTGAGCGGCGCGTGGGTCGCAGTTTCCGGATTCACAAGCAGTTTTTGACGGCGGTCATGCCATTCCCCGGCGCTGGCGCATGCGCTGGACCCAGGCGGTGATCAGGCGGTCGGCGATGATGCCAATGAAGGCGATCACGAGGCCCGCCACGATGCCGCGCCCGGCATCGGCCTTGGAGAGCGCCTTAAAGACTTCCTGGCCCAGGTCGCGGGTGCCCACCATGGCGCAGATGATGATCATGCTGAGCGAGAGGAGGATCGTCTGGTTGATGCCCAGCATGATCTCGGGCATGGCGACGGGAAGCTGGACGCGGCGGAAAAGCTGCCACTTGGTGCAGCCCGAGACGATGCCCGCCTCCAGCAGTTCATGGGGCACCTGCCTTATGCCGTGATTTGTGTAGCGCACCGCCGGCACGATGGAAAATGCGACGGTGGCGATCAGCGCCGTCACGTCGCCCACACGGAAGAGCATGACGACGGGAATGATGAAGCAGAAAGACGGGATCGTCTGCAGCGTATCGATGATCGGCGTGACAATGGCCGCAACCCGATCGCTGCGCGAACACCAGAGGCCGATTGGAATGCCGAGGGCTGAAGCCACAAGTGCGGCAACGCCGCAGAGGTAGAGCGTCTGCATGGCCGGAACCCAAAGCCCCGTCGTGGCGCAGAAGGCGGTGAGGAGGGCAATGACAAGGGCCAGCCCCCAGCCGCCCAGACGCCAGCCCAGGGCCGTCAGCACGAGCAGTACGCCGAACCACGGCAGGGCTTCGAAACCCCCGCGCAGGGGGTTCAGGAAATTGAGCAGCACAAAGACCCGCCCTGCTTCAATGGCGTCGAAGAAGTTGACGGTGATCCAGTCAACCCCCGCCTTCCAATAGGGCGCGGTGGTGAAGGTGAGGGAATCGGGCAGCGTGTGCAGCGCGGGGAAAACCAGGCCGAGGGCGGTGGTGGCCAGAAGCACGGCAATCACCAAGATAAAGTTTGTGTGGCGGGCCCAGAATTTCCGGGCGTCTGCCGCTTCCGGGCGCTTCAGCGCAATGGCCTGGCTAAGTCTATCAAGCACAACCGCGATGATGACGATGGCGAGGCCCGCTTCCATGGCCTGGCCGATCTTCAAAGCGCGGAGCGCCAGCAGCACGTCGTACCCAAGGCCGCCCGCCCCGATCATCGACGAGATGATGACCATGTTGAGGGCCAGCATGATTACCTGGTTCACGCCGATCAGCAGGGAGGGCTTGGCGGACGGCAGCAGCACGCGCCACAGTTTCTGCGATTTGGTGCAGCCCGCCATGTCGGCGAAATCCTTGATCTCCTGGGGCACTTTGTTGAGGCCCAGCATGGTGGCCCGCACCATGGGCGGGGTGGCGAACAGCGCCGTGGCGAGCAAGGCGGACACCGGGCTTGCGCCAAACAGCAGCAGCATGGGGATGAGATAGGCGAAGGTCGGCATGGTCTGCATAAGGTCAAGCGAGGGCGAGATCAGCCATTGGGTTACCCGCGGCGTAAAATGCCCCCAGACGCCAAGCGCCAATCCGGCGACGATGCAGAAAGGCACGCAAATCACGATGAGCGCCAAGGTGAGCATGGAATTGTCCCAGACGTCGAACAGGACGAGCGAGAGGAAACCGAGGCCGCACAGCGCCGCCAGGCGAAGGCCGCCGAAAATGTAGCCGAGCCAGGCCATGACAAAGACCACGCCGACCCATGACAGGCGCGGCAAGGTCCAGGCAGCTTCGCCCGTGCCGAATTTGAATCCCTTGGCGAGCAGGTTAAAGGCAAAGCGCAGGGGCGCTTCGATAAGGGCTGCGAGCCAACGGGTAGCCCAGGTGAAATTCGTCTTGAGCCAGGCCATGAAGGCGCCAACCCATTCCTTGAACGGAATGACCAGGCTATCGGGATATTTGGCCAGCGGCGACAGGTCGCCGGGAGCAAGCAGAAGAATGGCGGTTATGGCAAGCGCTCCCGCGACAACCCCAAGGCCAAGCCATTTGCCATTGACGATCGAAGGTGCGGAATGGGCAATATCGCTCATGCGCCTGCTCCCCGGTCCTTCCCGGAAAGCAGGTTGATCACGGCCCGCGGCGAAATTTCGCCGATCACTTCGCCCGTCTCGCCAACCACGGCAAAAGGCTTGGCGGAGTCGACAATAGCCGCCGCGAAACTTGCGATCTTGGCTTTTGCCGCAACCTTTGCTAGCCCGGCGGAATCCGCTGTTAGAGGCTCCATGAGAGCGCGCGCCGACAGCACCTTGGCGCGGTTCACATCGGCGGTGAATTCGGCCACATAGGCCGTCGCCGGATTGTTGACGAGATCTTCCGGGGTGCCGATCTGGATGATCTCGCCATCCTTCATGATGGCGATGCGGTCCGCCAGTCTTATGGCTTCGTCAAAGTCATGGGTGATAAAGACAACAGTCTTTTTCAGAACGCTTTGCAGCCTTATCAATTCGGTCTGCATCTCGCGGCGGATCAGCGGATCAAGCGCCGAGAACGGTTCGTCAAGAAACCATATCTCGGGTTCCACGGCCAGCGACCGCGCGATGCCGACGCGCTGCTGCTGGCCGCCGGAAAGTTCCGACGGAAAATGGTTCTCGCGGCCCTTGAGGCTGACGAGATCGATCATCTGGTGGGCGCGGGCCTCGCGTTCGGCTTTGCCGATGCCCTGGATCGACAGCGGAAAGGCCACGTTCTCCAGAACCGTGAGATGGGGCAGCAGGGCAAAGTGCTGGAACACCATGCCCATCTTGTGGCGCCTGATGTTGATAAGCTCGGTTTCATTGGCCTTCAGCAAGTCCTTGCCATCGAAGGTGAGTTCACCCGTGGTGGGCTCGATGAGGCGCGACAGGCAGCGCACCAACGTCGATTTGCCGGATCCGGAGAGACCCATGACAATAAAGATTTCGCCTTCGCGCACGTCGAGCGTTGCGTTGCGCACGGCGCCGATCAGCGCGGCGCTGTCGAGCTCGGCAGTTGTCGCCTTGCCGTTGCGCCCAGCCATGAATTTGACCGCGTTGGGGCCAAAGACTTTCCACAGGTTGCGGCACGATAGCTTGACCGGACGCTGAAATTCAGCGTCCGGTGTTTTCGTTTTCATGCGAATTGCCCCTGATGCCGGCTTATTGCGCCCAGGCTTTCCATTTCGCTTCGTTGGCGGCAACCCACGCGGCTGCAACCTCCTCAATCGTCTTGCCATCAAGGTCAATCTGGCCCGACATGGCATTCAGTTCGTTGGTATCGATCTGATAGGCCTTGGCCACCTTGTAGGCAACCGGCCACTTGTCCTTCATGCCGCCCCAAGCGAATTTCCAGATGTCGCCATGGGGCTTGCCGCAATCGTAGGCCTTGTCGGGGTTTGAGCCCCACTTGGGGTCGGTATAGCATTCCGGCGTATGCTCCGGAAACTCAACCCATTCGCCTTCATATTTTGCTGGGGCCCAATGGGGCGAGTAAACCCACAGCATGACGGGCGCCTTGCGCTGGTAGGCCGAATCGAGTTCGGCAAACATCGCCGCGTCAGTGCCCGCATGGATTACGGTGAACGGCAGGCCGAGCGCATCAACGCGTTCGTCGTCAAAGCCTTCCCAGGTGACCGGACCACCGACATAACGGCCTTTGGGAGCGGTTTCAGCGGTCGAAAAAGCTTCGGCGCATTTCGGATCCTTCAGCGCTTCCCAATTGGGAAGGCCGGGGCATTTCTCTTTCATGTAAAGGGGGTACCACCATTCTTCCTTGGCCTTGGGCCCCAATTGGCCAAGCCGCTCGGTTTGGCCGGTTGCTTCGGAAGCTTTCATGGCCTCGCCCGCCGTCGTGTCCCAGTATTCCACGCCGACCGTCACATCGCCGTTGGTCAGGCTGGTGGTGAGGCTCGAAAGATAATCGCCGGTTGGGTATTCGACGGTGTACCCGAGCTTTTCGAGGATTCCACCGAGTATTTTGGAATTGAGGTTGACGCTGGTCCAGTCGAACAGGACGATCTTGATCGGATCAGTCGATTCAACCGCACCGGCGGATGATGGCGTCAGGATTGGGGCCGCAATTGCTACTGCGGCGCATAAGGCAGATTTCCACGTATGGATAAAACTCATTATTTCCTCTCTGTTTATGGGCTTTTGCTTGAACCGTCGCGCCCATTGAGCGCAATGTCCACCCAAAATCGGCCCCCTGTCAATCTGAAAGGCAGCTATCCTCGGTTGCCTGGATTTTGCTCAAGGGGCGGGCCAAAAGAAAAGGGCGGCACAGGGCCGCCCTTTCCGACTTTTGACTTGAGCTATGAGCGGGCAGCAGCCGCTGCGAGCGCCTTTTCCTGGGCGGCAATAACCGCCTGACGCCTGGTAATTTCCGCACCAATCGGCGGGCCCTTGAAGCGCTTGTTCTCGCTCAGGAACCAGCCGAGGGCCAAGGCCACCGCCAGGAAGATCAGCGGATTGGTCAATTGGTTCAGCGGGAACACGAGATCAGGGAACAAGGGCAGGATGATCGGGTTGAACGGCGGCTGGATGCCGGCATAGGCGAGGATTACCACGCCGATGATGGACACCACCGCCAGAGGCTTCGACCAGACGCCCAGGCGGAAGGGGCCGAATTCCGTCCACGTCTTGCCTTCCGCCAGGAGGCCGGCGGCCACCGGAATGGCATAGGAGATGTAGAGGAACAAGGCACAGCCCGCGGCAAGCGCGAACATGAACGGCGCATAGAAACACGCCCCCGCCGAGAGAACGGCAGTGAGCCAGATGGCATTGACCGGCGTGCGATGCACCGGATGGATCGTGGCCAGCTGTTTCGATGCCGGAAGGCCGCCGTCCCGCGAGAAGGCGTAGATCATGCGCGATGTCGAGGTCATGCCCGCCAGCGCGCAGATATAGTTTGCAACCACGATGCCGATGGCCAGGATTGCCTTGAGGAAGAAGGGCATGGGCAGGTTGTTGAACAGGTTAAAGAAGGAGTTGAAGCCATCCTTCGCACCCAGTGCCGGATCCGGCATCGCCAGAACAAACGATGCGGCGAGGAAGAAGCCGAACAGAAGCGACCAGAACACGGAATGAAGCATGCCCTTCGGCACAGCGGTCCGGGCATTCTTGGTTTCTTCGGAAGTGTGGGCTGAAGCATCGAAGCCGGTGATCGTATAGATCGGATAGAGCAGGCCGATGAGGAAGGCCACAAGGGCGGTGCGGGGTTCCGGCACGACCAAGCCGCCAGGTTCGCCCGTGTTGTTCACGAAAGTGGTGAGGCGGGAGAGATCGAAGCTTGCGCCCCAAATCAGCATGGACAGGGTGAGCAAGATGGCAACCACAAAAATCAGGTAGCCCGAAAAGTCAGTCAGCATCGTTGTAACCTTGATGCCGAAGTGATTGAAGAGCGCCTGGGTGATGGCAAAAATCGAAACGAATATGCTGGAATGCCACGCACCCCAGGCTGACGTATCCATTCCGAAGACCCCAGTGAGGACGAGATCCTTGAGCAGGAGATAGACGCCGAAGTTCACCGAGGCGACAACGAAGATGAGGCCTACCATGTTGATCCAGGCGCAAATCCAGCCCCAGCCACGGCCGCCGAGAATGGAAGCCCAGTGATAGAGGCCGCCCGCTGTTGGATAGGCCGAGGCGATTTGTCCGACCGAAGCAGCAACGACAAGCGCGAACAGCCCGCCGACGATCCAGCCGATGGCGACCGAGAAGCCGCCGCCCGAGGACATTGCCACCGGAAAGGCGGTGATGCCGCCAGCCAGAATGCAGATGATGGAAAATGAAATCGCAAAGTTCGAAAACCCGCTCATGCGGCGGGCAAGTTCCTGGGCATAGCCCATTCCGTGAAGGACTTTCTCGTCCTCGGTCAATTTCTGATTGTCAGCCATATGGCCCTCCCCACACATCCGAGGGGACCCGGACGGCTTTGGTTTCCCTAAAATACCTTGAGCATTGCACCCCCCGGTGCAGTGTTTTGCCTGAGGCCTTCCCCTGAGTCGGCATTGTGGGCTGGGGGCATGGGGCACGTCAACCTTAGTTGTAAGACTATGGACGAAGAGGGGCCTGCGGGTTTTTGCCCAAAGCGGCGGCCATTTACAAAGGAAAGGGGCGGCCTGGCGACCGCCCCTTTGTGTTGGGCCAGTTTGGAGAAATCAGCCTTTTCTCTTGTGGGACATGGCAAACTCTTCCTCCGGCGAAAGGATAAGCTTGTTGCGGCCAACGAGAGCAAAATAGATGATCGCCACCACAAACCAGACGATAACCCAGACGACGCCCTTGAAGAAGTTGGGGTCCTGGATCTGGTAAAGCAGGGTGACCACCGCAATCACGATGGTAACGATCGCGCCGGCATTGCCAAACGGACTCCGGTAGGGCCGTTCAATATTCGGCTGGTTCTTGCGCAGGAGGATAAACGACACAGCCTGCGCGATGTAGGAGAGCATGGCCCCAAACACCGCCATGTTCAGCAGCACGCTTCCGATCAGCGATCCTGCCTTATCGCCGCCCAGAGCGAACCACATGACGATCATGATTGTCAGGCCGACGATGGCACCGGCGATCATGGCGATATGGGGCGTCTTGTGGACAGGATGAGTGACCGATAAGGCCGATGGGAAATAGCCCGCGCGCGACAGCGAGAAAACCTGCCGTCCCTGCGCGAACAGGATGGTATGGAACGACGCGATCAGGCCTGTCAGAGCCATGATCCCCAGAACCGTCACGCCAATGTCGCCGTAAACCGCCTTGAAGCCGTCAAGCAAAGGCTCCAGCGAACTGCCGAGCTTGTGCGAACCGACCCCCACAACTGACGGGTTGAGGATCACAATCATGACAGCAGAGACGATAAGCGTCAGCATGCCGAGAATGATGCCCTTGGGCATGTCGCGCTTGGGATCCACCGATTCTTCCGCCGCCAGCGGCAACTGTTCAATGGCGAGAAAGAGCCACACGGCAAAAGGCAGCGAGGCCAATATGCCCGTGAAGCCAAACGGGAAGTAGGGGCCGTTGCCTTCGGGGAGCTCGGCGCCGTCTGGTCCAATATTGAGGGCCCAGCGGCTGAAGTCCATGTTGGGGATGGCGCTGATCCAGAAAACAACCAGCACGGCGAGCGACAGGAGGGTAATGACAAGCGTCACTTTAAACGAGAGTTCGACCCCGTAAATGTTCAGGTAGAGGAATATCAGATAAGTGACGATCCAGATGATCGGCGAATACGCGGCGTCGAAGCCGAAGATGCCGTTCACATAGGCTGTGATGAAGGTCACGATCACCGCCGGGGTGACGACATACTCGACGTTTTCACACAAGCCGGTGAGGAACCCGCCCCAAGGGCCCATGGCGGTGCGGGCAAATGAATAGGCCGCGCCGGTATGCGGCAGGGCCGGACTCATTTCCGCGATACAGAAGACCAGGCCGCCGTACATGATGGCGATGATGACGCCCGCCACCAGCAGGCCGCCCCAGCCACCCGTGGCGAAGCCGAAGTTCCAGCCGGAAAAGTGGCCGGAGATAACCGCGCCGACGCCGAGGGCCCAGAGCGACCATATGCCTGCATAACGCTGCAGGCCGCGTTTTTCGAAGTAATGACTGTCAGCTTTGGTGTATTTAACGCCTGTTTCTTGCGCCATGAATGTTCTCCCCTCATATCCGAGGGGATCCGGACACCATTGGTTTATCTAAAATTTCTTGAACGTTGCACCCCCCGGTGCAGCGTTCCGCAGCAAGGCTTCCCCTGAGTCGGTATTGTGGGCTTGGGGCATGGGGCCCGTCAACCTTCGTCGAAGCCCTGAGGTTGCAGTGCACAAAACGGTCAGGAATGGAGGCTCAGTGTTTCAAGGCGGGGCAGCGCAAGGGACGGGTTTGGTTTTCTTGCCCAGGCGATAAAGTCGCTGACCCGCCGATCAAGCTTGATGGCGTGGTTCTGCGCAATATCGCTGATGCGGTGATTGAGAAAGGGATTTTCGAAGCGTTCAAGCGTCGTTGCCACGTAGCGGGTTGCCGCCTCTCCCATGCCACGGGCGGCAAAGCCGGGAATGACCTCGTTATCGTAGAGGCTGAGCAGGCGCTGTCTTATGTCCGGGTCGGCAAGCATCTGGCGCACGCTTTCCTCGGACCGGCGCTGCTCCGCCTGCCAAATCTGCGCCAGATAGGTATGGCCCAAATTCAGGATATGCAGCTTGAGGCGGAGGAATGGTTCGAGATCATCGGTGTAGGTTATGCTGGGATGCTGCAACGGTGGCGCAAAGCCGGGCTGGCGCTTGATGGCCCACAGACCATAGGGCTCGGCGACAGCGCCGATGGGTTCAATGGGCTCCGAGACGATGCGGTCAACCAGGGTGTCACATATCATCACCGAAGCAGCCAACCAGGCTTTGAAATCTGGGCTTTCATTCCAGGCCTCAGAAAGGCCCACCAGCAGGTGGCGCAGCACCTCGCCATTGTCGCTGACGAGTTCGCAAGGCAGGATCAACAGTGGCTCCGCGCCATTTTGAAAGCGATGGACGAGAAGCGCCAGAAGCTTGGCGGGATAGCTCTTGGGAACACTACCGGCAGCGGGGCGGCGGAGCCAGTCTTCAGCACTTATTCCATAACCGCCCTCCCCGACATTCGAAACCACAATATCCGTCTCGCCGGTAAAGAGCTGAACGACGCTTTGCCAGTCCTTATTGGCGTCAATGGCGCGGACAACACTTTTCACCATGACCGTTTCATCAACGATGCGACCGTTTTCATGGCCTCTGAAGCGGACCGGAAAACTCTTTCCGCCGCCCAAGGCTTCAACGCGGCCATCGCGGGTGCCGCCCGCGGTGGTTTTCACAATGGTGATGGGACCGATGTCCTGGCCGGCAAGCCGCGCCTCATGGACAAAAAAATCCACGTGGGCCTGGAGAAACCGGCTGGTTCCAAATTGGAGAATTCGTCTGGCCATGGCCGTCCCGCGGAGCTTTGAAAAATGGCCTATGCAAAAGCCAGGCCCGCAAACTATAGAGGGCAGTGTGCGGGCACAACCGAATAATTGGATGTAGCGATGAGCAAGATTTTCATCAGCATCGGCGAATGCATGGCGGAGCTGCAGGCCACCGACGATGGGCTTTACCGCCTGGGGTTTGCCGGGGATACGCTCAATACGGCATGGTACATGCGGGCGTTGACGCGCGCCGAGAACGTGGGTGTCGATTATGTGACGGCGACGGGTTCTGACTCCCTGTCGTCAAAGATGCTGGCCTTTCTGAAAGCCAATGGAGTTGGAACCCGTTTTATAAAAGAAGTGCCCGACCGGACGGTGGGACTGTATCTGATCACTCTGACGGGAGCGGAACGGAATTTCACTTATTGGCGCAGCGCTTCGGCGGCGCGCTTGCTTGCTGAAGACAGCAAAGCATTAGCGGCTTCCCTTTCGCAGGCCGATGCCATTTATTTTTCCGGGATCACCCTCGCTATTCTGTCATCCGCTCACCGGCAAAACCTCTTGTCGGTGTTGCAGGAGATGAAATCGATAGGTGCGACCATTGCTTTTGACTCAAACGCCCGGCGCCGGCTTTGGCCTTCCGATCCGGTTATGAAGAAAGCAATGATCGAGGGTTACAAGGCGGCGACCTTGGCGCTTCCCACGTTCAGCGACGACCAGGCCTTGTTTGGCGATGCCACCCCAGCGGACTGCGCCAGACGCATTGCCGGCTACGGCGTCAGGGAAATCGTTGTCAAAGACGGCGGCAATCCTTGCTTTGTGTCGCTGGGATCGGATCTGTTTTCGGTGGCCCCGGAGCCGGTTCACGACATCGTCGATACGACGGGCGCCGGCGACAGCTTCAACGCGGGCTATCTGGCAGCGCGCCTGTCCGACCACGCGCCGCTGGAGGCCGCAAGGCTTGGCCACCGGGTTGCAGGCCGGGTCATCCGCGAGCGCGGGGCGCTGCTCGCCATGGCGTCGTTTTCCGATCTCGTTGTAGCCTGAATGGTGTTGATTCACCGGCCTGCCTGGTGCTCAATGGCGGGATGAGAGCAGGTGCGTGATGATCAATACGATGGAACTGGCAAAGCAGGTGACGGCCACGGGCAAGCGAAGCGGCGGGCGCGAGGGCCGGCGGGCCTTGCGGGCGGTTCCCATGGCCTCGTTTCCAACGCTGGTGCGCAATATCCCGACCTACCAGATGGTGCCGGATGAAGCGGTGGAGCTCATTCACGACGAGTCGATGAAAATCCTCGAGGAAGTGGGTTGCGAATTCCGCGATGATGAGGCCATTTCCATGTGGAAGGCGGCGGGCGCCGAGGTTACGGGTACGCGGGTGCGGATCGACCGGGCGCTGCTGATGAGCCTTGTAGCACAGGTGCCACCGGAATTTACCCTGAATGCCCGAAACCCGGACCGCACGGTGAAGGTGGGCGGCAAGAACACGGTATTCGTGCCGATGTATGGGGCGCCTTACGTGCGCGGGCTCGACGGTGAGCGGCGCTATGGCTCACTGGCCGATCTCAACAATCTGCACAGGCTGGCCTATATGTCGCCGGCGCTGCATTCCTCCAGCTCGATCATTTGCGAGCCCATGGAAATCCCCGTGCCCAAGCGGCATCTGCACATCATTCACTCGGCGCTGAAACACTCCGACAAACCCTTCATGGGCATCGTCACGTCAAAGGAGCGGGCCGAGGACGTGATGAAAATGGCGGGCATCGTGTTCGGCGATGACTATGTGAAGGACAACACGGTTGTGGTGTCGATCACCAATTGCAATTCGCCGCTGGTGTGGGATGCAACCATGCTGGATGCCATGAAGGTCTATGCGCGGCATAACCAGCCGCTGATCTTGGCGCCCTTCGCGTTGTGCGGGGCTTCGACGTCCGCTTCCTCCATAGGTGCCGTGGCGCAGGTGAATGCCGAAGCGCTGGCGGGCGTGGCTTTCACCCAGCTTATTCGCCCGGGATCGCCGCAGATCTACGGCCAGTTCATGGTGACGGTGGACATGAAAACCGGCGCACCCATGGGCGGAACGCCGGAAGCGGCGCAGATGATGTTTGTGATGGGGGCGCTGGCGCGGAAATATAATCTTCCGTGGCGCACCTCGGGTTTCCACGTGGGCTCGAAGCTCAATGACGCGCAGGCGGGCTATGAATCCAACATGCTGATGCACGCAGCGATCCTTTCGGGCGCCAATTACATCTGGCATGTAGCGGGCTGGCTGGAGGCGGGCCTGTGCTGCGGATTTTCAAAATTCGTGACCGATGCGGAGCAGCTTCAGGGCTGGTATAAATATGCGCAAGGCCCCTCCTTCGCTGATTTCAAGGAGGCGATGGCGGCCATCCGCGAAGTTGGGCCGGCCGGGCATTTCCTCGGCACCAAGCATACGCTCGAGCATTTCGAAGATGCTTTCTTCATGCCTTCGGTCATGGACTTCAATCCTTTCGAGCAGTGGTCGGCCGAGGGGGCAAAAGACCATGATGCAAGAGGCCGCGACAAGGCCGTTGCCATGCTTGCGGCTTACGAAGAGCCCGCCATGGAGCAGGGCATCGCCGATGGCTTGAAGGATTTCATCGCGCGGCGCGAATCCGAATTGCCGAATAATGTCAGCTGACGGGCCCATCGCTTATCTTCCGCGCATCCGAACCTATTATCAGGCGCTTGGTTACGGCACGCCTTACGAATGGGCACGTTTCGACGACGTGCCGTTCCTGCCCCTCAGCAAGCCCTTATCGTCGTGCCGCGTGACGCTTGTCACAACGGCGGCACCCCATCAACCGGGCAAGGGCGACCAAGGGCCAGGCGCTGCCTACAATGCGGCAGCGAAATTTTATTCGGTCTATTCAGGCGATACCGCAACCGATCCCGACTTGCGCATCTCCCACGTTGCCATTGACCGCAAACACACGACGGCGGAAGACATCAACAGCTACTTTCCCCTGGAGGCTTTGCGCCGGAGCGCGGCACTGGGCCGCATAGGCGGCCTCACCAGGCAGTTTCACGGACTGCCGACCAACCGCAGCAAGAACACCACCATCGACGTCGACTGTGTGGATCTCATAGCACGCTGCAAGGCCGACAGCGCCGATGCGGCCATTCTGGTCGCCAATTGCCCGGTCTGCCATCAGAGCGTCAGCCTCGCGGCGCGGGGCCTCGAAGCAAACGGCATCGCCTCTGTGATCATGGGCTGTGCGCGGGATATCGTGGAGCATGTGGGTGTTCCGAGATTCGTGTTTAACGATTTCCCGCTCGGCAATGGCGCGGGAAAGCCCAACGATGCGGCGTCGCAAGATCTCATAGCAAATCTCGCCCTCGACCTTCTTGAATCTGCTGCGGGGCCGCGTACAACCGTGCAATCTCCGATCCGGTGGAGCGACGATCCGGATTGGAAACTGGACTATTGCAATATTGAACGATTGACAGCGGAAGAAGTCAGGCAGCGCCGGGCCGCCTTCGACGCGGCGAAATCGGTTGCAAAATCGGTCAGGAGCGCGGGCTAAATTCCAAAATCAGAAAGGAGACGCCGGGTTGCCGCATCGAAGCGCGCCACGCCGCCGTGGGATCTTGCCATCATCATCGCGCCTTCCAGCGAACCAATAATATATTGCGCGGCTTCCGGGGCCGGCCCCTTGAAATGCAGAGCGCCGCTGCCGCGTCCCCCTTCGAGCACGGTCACCAGCCAGCGCTCATTCAAGGCGAAAAAACCATCCAATGCGGTCTGCATCGGCTTGGGCAGAGTTTCAAACTCGGCAGCGAGCATGCCGCACAGGCACATGCGCTGATCAGCCAAAACGTGGGCATACAGTGAAACGTAACGCTGCAGTTTCAAAGCCGCATTGCCGCCATCGCGGTCAATTCCGCTCAGCAGACGTTCAAATTCACCCTCGTAGCGTTCGATCAAACTGACGCCGAGCTTGGCTTTCGAGGCGAAATGATAATGCAGGCTCGCCTTTGAAACATTCAGAATGCCGGCAATGTCGGCATAGCTGAAAGCATTGAAGCCCCGGGTTTGCACCAGGCGCTGGGCGATATCCAAAATCTGCTGCGAGGTATGAGTCGTATCGGATTTCTGATCCATGGAGCCTTTCAGAAGCTCAGATGACTTCTGATTTCGTCGAATCCTGCTACTTCTCAATAACATTCTATCTACTAGTTGACAAGTTACCTATTAATAGGTCAGTATCCCTCTGCTCGGCTTTGCGGACCCGCATCGCTAGGTCCGTGATCCCCTGCACCCGTGCCGCTTCCACGATGGCTGCGCCCGGGCCTAACGGAACCGTCAAACAAATGACCGTGCAGGCCTGGGACGGCTGATGCCGTTTCGTAACTGACAAAAATCCAGGGAGAAGACATCATGAAGAAATTTGTAATGCTGACAGCCAGCGTATTTGCATTGTGCCTGCCCGCTGCGCAAACAGCCCGTGCCGACGACGCCGCGACAATCAAGAACGCCGAATCTGCAGCGCCTGCGGCCGTAGGCTCCGGTGCAGCGATCTATGCCCCGCAAGCCGATGGCTCAATGAAGACCCTGCGCGAGGGAAAAAACGGCTTCTGGTGCATGCCAAACGATCCCAACACGCCGGGCGATGATCCGATGTGCGGCGACGCCAATTCCATGGAATGGGCGATGTCCTGGATGAGCAAAAAAGATCCGCCGAAAGGCAAGGTGGGCCTGATCTACATGCTTGCCGGCGGCTCCGATGCCAGCAACACCGACCCCTTTGCCACGAAACCGAGCGAATCCAACAATTGGGTTTCTACGGGCCGCCATGTGATGATCATGAATGCCATGGACTTGATGGCTGGCTACCCCACCGACGCAAACCCAGACACCACCAGACCTTATGTCATGTGGGCCGGAACGCCCTACCAGCATCTCATGGTGCCGGTGGAATAGAGATTCATCGGGGCGGGAGCGGCCATACCGCTCCTGCCCCGTGGAGCCGGCCATGAGAACCGTATATCCGCCGGCTACCTGGCACTGAATTGCCAAGTTGCGGAAGTATGTTAGCCTGCCCTCATGGTTGATTATCTCACCTCGGCCCTTGTTACCCTGCTCGTTGTTGCCGACCCGCTTCTGCTGAGCGCGCTGTTTCTCGCCCTCACCCATGGCATGAGCGACAAGGAACGGCACGAGGTGGCGCTGCGCGGACCGCTTATCGCCTTTCTGATATTGGTGGCGGCGGGGCTCGGTGGAGCAAAACTGCTGGAGCTCCTGGGCATTTCACTTTCGGCATTTCGTATCTCGGGTGGCTTGCTGCTGCTGTGGTCGGCGGCGGAAATGGTATTTGACCGCCGCGGCCAAAGGCTGCAGGCAACGGCGGATACGGCGGTGAGCGTTGACCATGTAAAGAACGTCGCGGCGTTTCCGCTGGCCATTCCGCTCATGGCGGGGCCTGGCGCGATCACCGCAATGATCCTGCTTGCCGGGAAGTCCGAAGGCCAGATGAATTATCTGGCCGGGCTTTTCAGCGTCACGGCGCTGGTGATGCTCACCTGCTATGTCAGTTTCCTGCTGGCCGAGCGCATTTCGAGGATCCTGGGGATTACCGGACGCGCGGTCAGTACGCGCATGCTCGGAATCATCCTCGCCGCCCTTGCGGTGCAATTCATCATCGACGGCATCATGGCGCTGGCTCGCCCTTAACGCGAAAAGAAAAAAGAGGGGTGAACGGCAGCAACCTTTCGCCGCCCACCCCTTTACGAAAGTGGATTCATAAGAAAGCCACTCCGCGACACGAGTACTCTGAGATGAAAATGGGAGGATCCAAACCAGACGTGTGCATTGCAATATACTTTGCAAGGGCCGGGCCACGTTGCTGCAGAATCTCAAAATTCTTTTAATATATTGATTATGCCTGGTAATTAAAATTCCCATATTTTCCTGTGAGCATTTGTCTATGCCCCTGAGCAAAAAATATGTGCATTGCAGCAATTAAAAGAGCAGCAGCTTAACGCGGCTGATTGGTTTTTAGCCACTGCCCGAAACGGTTCAGCGCTTCCTGCAACTGGGCCGGATCGCGGAGATAGCACAGGCGCATGAAGCTTTCGCCATCGGCGCCAAAGGCGGAGCCGGGGGCGAAACCGACTCCCGCCTCATCGATAAGGCGGTGGGCGGTTGCGGCGGAATCCGTCATTCCCTCAATCTTGAAGAACAGGTAAAAAGCCCCGGTGGGGACCTCAAAGCGGATCTGAGGGAATTCGCCGAGGAATTTCACCACAAGATCGCGGTTGGCCCGCGCCCGGGCAACCTGCATGGCGATAAAATCGTCGCCTTCGTCGAGGGCTGCAACGCAGCCGCGCTGGAGGAAGGCGGCAGTGCCGCTGGTATTGTACTGGATGATCCGCTCAATCACCGGCCCAAGCTCCCGTGGAGCCTGCAGCCAGCCCACGCGCCAGCCGGTCATGGCCCAATTCTTCGAGAAGGTGTTGGCGAGCAGGAGGCGTTCCTCGACATCGCAGACATCGAGAAACGAGGGGGCGCGGGCCTCGTTCTTGGCGCCGTAATAGAAGCGCGAATAGACTTCATCGGCGAATATCCAGATGCCGTGCCTGCGGCAAACATCGCGCATGGCAATCAAATCATCGTGCGAGGCAGTCCAGCCCAGGGGGTTCGACGGCGAGTTCAGGCAGAGCGCCTTGGTGCGCGGCGTTATGGCGGCGAAAAGACGGTCAAAATCGAGAGACCATCTGCCATTGCGGAATTCCATCGGCACTTCGACGGGGCGCGAGCCCTGCAGGCGCAGGGGACCGGCATAATTGGGCCAGGCGGGAGACGGAATGATCACTTCATCTTCTTCGCCGGCAATCATCTGAATGGCAGTCTGGATCGCCTGCATGCCGCCGCCGGTGACGAAGAAATTCTCAAAGCTGAAGCCGCGGCCAAAGTGGCGGGTATGATAGCGGGCGAGCGCTTCGCGCAGTTCCGGAATGCCGCGCTGCCAGGTGTAAAAGGTTTCGCCCTTGAGGAGGCTTTCGGCGGCGGGCTTGCAGAAGGCTTCCGGGGTTGGCAGGTTTCCCTCCCCCGCCCACAGCGGAATGACGCCGGGCCGGCCGAAGCCATACATGGCGGCCTTGACGATGCCGCTGTCGGGCTCGGCCTGGGCGGCATCGGTGATGGCTGCAAAATGTGATGGAATGTTCATGGGCGCCCTTAGAGCAAAAAAGCGGCCCGGATGTCCAGCACCCGGGCCCATATCAGTCATACCTCAGGCGCTTACTTCTTTTTGGCAGTAACCAGCGCGTCGCGGATTTCCTTGAGCAGGACTTCGGTGGTCGAAGCTGCAGGCGGCGGAGTCGGCTTTTCGGCGCGCTTCAGGCGGTTCGAAATTTTTACCATTTGAAACAGGATGAAGGCGATGATCAGGAACTGGATCAAAACGGTGATGAAACTTCCGTAGGCAAATGTAGCGCCCTGGGCCTTGGCCGCCTCAAGGGTAGGCGCATTCACGGTCGACGAAAGTCCAAAGAAATAATTTTTGAAATCGAGACCGCCAAACAGCGCCGAAACAATCGGCATGATCAGATCATCGACAATGGAACCAACGATCTTGCCGAAGGCCCCGCCGATGATGACACCGACAGCGAGATCAAAGGCATTGCCTTTGAAAGCGAAATTTTTGAATTCGTCCAACATGTTATACCCCATTCTTCGTTCAATTTATCAATTCGAAAAAGCGACTCGCGCAAGCGCTGGCATCCGCATAGCATAAGTCACGCCGCGGGCGATAAAGAAAACACTGAGCGCCGCCCAAAGGCCGTGATTGCCGAAATTACGTTCCAGAACCCACCATGACGCGAGGTAGATCATCAGCGACAGCACCATCATGTTGCGCATCTCGCGCGTCGCCATGGCGCCGGTGAAAATGCCGTCGAACTGAAAGCAGATGGTGCCGAGCAACGGCGTCAGCGCGGCCCAGAATAGGTAGTGCCTTGCGGTTTCGCGCACCTCCACGTTGACCGTCATCAGATCAATGAACCAGGGACCGACAAACCAGATGATGGCGCTGCAAATGACACCCACAACGAGGGCCCAAAGCGTTGTCAGCTTGATGGCGCTGCTTAAAGCGCTCGCGGTTCCTGGCGCCGACGGACTGGCCGACCAGCGCTTCCGAGGCATAGGCGAAGCCATCGATGAGATAGGCGGCAACCTCAAAGAAATGCAGGAGCACGGAATTTGCGGCGATGGTCACGTCGCCGGCGCGGGCACCGCGCGCCGTGAACCAGGTGAAGGCAAAAACCAGGCACAGGGTGCGGATCATGATGTCGCCATTGGCACTCAGGGTGCGCAGGATTTTTTCGCGGTTCCAGATCTGCGCCCAGGTTGCCCTTGCTTTCATCCGGTGGACGGAGCGCCAAATGAGAAGTCCGCCGAGCAGGACTGCCGAGACTTCAGCAATCAGCGCGGAAAGGCCGACGCCATCGGCGGTCATGCCAAGCCCAAGCACAAACCAGGCGCCGAGCGCCATGTTAACAATATTTAAGAAGATTTGCACGACGAAAGCGATGGCGGCCCTGCCCTGGCCGATGAACCAGCCAAGGATGCAGAAATTCGTCAGCGCAAAGGGCGCGGACAGGATGCGGTAGCGGAAATAGATTTCGCCCTGGGCCCGCATTTCCGGCGAGCCGCCCATCAGGTCAAAGGCTACTTTTTCAATGACTGGACTGGCCAGGATAAGGCAGAGGCCGACGGTTACGGCAATCGCCAGGGCGCGCCAGAGAACGGCGGTGACTTCGGCTGAATTGCCGGCGCCCACGGCTTGCGCGGAAAGGCCGCCGGTGGACAGGCGGAGAAAGCCAAAACCCCAGAACAGGAATGAGAAAATCAGCGAGCCGATGGAAATGGCACCAATGTAATAGGCCTCCGGTAATTGCCCGATGACGGCGGTGTTGACCACGCCGATCAGAGGTTCGGTCACGTTCGACAGCATGATTGGCACGGCAATTGTCAGCACCGAGCGGTGGCTGACCGGCATGAGGGAGATGGAGGATTTCATGGGGCCCGTGTTGCTTTAGAGCACCCGCCGAGTCAAGCTCCGGACCATGAGTTCTTTGCCACCGAAATTTCAGAACTGGTTCACGTCGCGCGGCTGGAGCCCGCGGGAGCATCAGCTTGAAATTCTGGAGCATGTGATGAAGGGTGAAAGTGCTTTGCTGATTTCGCCGACGGGCGGCGGCAAGACGCTTGCCGGATTTCTGCCCAGCCTGGTTGAACTGTCCGAGCCCCACGAACGCAACGGCGTCCACACGCTTTACATCTCGCCGCTCAAGGCGCTGGCGGTGGACATCGCGCGCAATCTTGAAGCGCCGGTGCGTGAAATGGCGCTGCCGATTACCATTGAAACGCGCACCGGCGACACGCCGCATTCCCGGCGCAAGCGCCAGCGGGAAAATCCGCCTGACATTCTGATCACGACGCCCGAGCAGGTTTCGCTGCTGATTGCCGACCCCGGTGCCTCGCATATGCTGCGCCATCTCAAATCCATCATTCTCGATGAACTGCATTCGCTGGTAACCTCCAAGCGCGGGGTGCTGCTGTCGCTGGCCCTGTCGCGGGTGCAAAGCTTTGCGCCTGCGGCGCGGCGCATCGGCCTTTCAGCCACTGTCGCTGATCCGGAAGCCCTGCAAAGCTGGTTGGCGCCGACAGGAAACAGGCCGGTTCCACTGGTGATGGGAAGTGCCGGTGCAGCGCCACTCATTCGCATCCTGAAATCGGCGGAGCGGGTGCCGTGGTCGGGGCATTCTTCGCGCTATGCGATCGAGGAAGTCTACGAGGACATCGGCCGCGCCAAGATGACGCTGATTTTCGTCAACACGCGCAGCCAGGCGGAAAGGACATTTCAATGGCTGTGGGAGATGAACGAAGCGAACTTTCCGATTGCCCTCCACCACGGTTCTCTCGATGTGGGGCAAAGGCGCAAGGTGGAAGCGGCAATGGCGGCGGGAAAGCTGAAGGCGGTTGTCTGCACCTCGACGCTTGATCTCGGCATCGACTGGGGCGATGTGGACCTGGTCATTCATGTGGGGGCGCCGAAGGGCTCCAGCCGGCTGCTGCAGCGCATTGGCCGTTCCAATCACCGGCTTGACAGCCCGAGCGAGGCGCTGCTGGTTCCCTCCAACCGGTTTGAGGTGCTGGAGTGCGAGGCGGCCCTGCAGGCGGCCAAGGAGAATGCCCAGGATACGGAATATCCGGCGGTTCTCAAGCTCGATGTGCTGGCCCAGCATATTCTGGGGCGGGCCTGCGCCGGGCCTTTTAATGCGGACGCGTTATTTATTGAGGTGACGCGGGCCTGGACATACCGCAACCTGACCCGGGCGGATTTCGATGCGGCGATGGATTATGTGGCAACCGGCGGCTATGCGCTGCGGGCCTACGAGAAATATGCCAAGCTGAAACGCCGGGAAGACGGGCTTTGGCGCCTGAGCCATCCGCTGATCGCCCAGCAATACCGGCTGAACATGGGGACCATTGTCGAGGCGGCGATGCTGAAGGTGCGGATTGCCAGCGTCAAGCGCCGGGCCGGCAAGCGGATTGTCAGCGGCGGGCGCAGCCTGGGGGAGCTGGAGGAATGGTTCCTCAGCCAGCTTTCGATTGGCGATACGTTCCGCTTTGCCGGCGAGGTTTTGCGCTTCGAGGGCCTCGATGATTTCGGCGCTCTCGCGACGCGCACCTTCGACAGTGATCCCATGGTGCCCTCCTACGAGGGCGGGAAATTTCCGCTGTCGACCTATCTGGCCGAGCGGGTGCGGGAGATCCTGAGCAGCCCGGCCAAGTGGAAAACCCTGCCGCTGCAGGTTCAGGACTGGCTTGCCATGCAGCGCCAGAAATCGGTTATCCCGCGGGCGCACCAGATGCTGGTCGAGACCTTTCCACGGGCGGAGAAGCACTATCTGGTGTGCTACCCCTTTGCCGGGCGGCTGGCCCAGCAAACCCTCGGCATGCTGCTGACGCGGCGCTTGGAGCGCTGGGGGGCGCAGCCCTTGGGCTTTTCGGCATCGGAATATGCCTTGGCGATCTGGACGGTGCGTGATGTCTCGCTGATGATTTCTTCCGGGCGGCTGTCACTGGAAAAACTTTTCGACGAGGACATGCTGGGCGATGACCTTGAAGCCTGGCTGGCGGAATCAAACCTGATGAAGCGCACCTTCAGGAATGCCGCCATCATCGCCGGGCTGATCGAGCGGCGCTGGCCCGGAAAGGAAAAAACCGGGCGGCAGGTGACGGTCAATTCGGACTTGATCTATGACGTGCTGCGTTCGCATCAGCCCGACCATATCCTGCTCAGGGCGGCATGGGACGATGCCGCCGACGGGCTTATCGACATTCACCGGCTTGGCGATCTGCTGAAGCGCATCAAGGGACAACTCCTGCACCGCGCTCTCGATACGGTTTCGCCGCTTGCGGTTCCGGTGCTGCTTGAGATCGCGCGCGAATCAATTTACGGCGAGGCCCATGATGCCCTTCTCTCCGAAGCTTCCGGCGCCCTCATCGACGAGGCCATGGGGCTTGTCTAAAGAGCATCGCATAAGCCTTAACGGGCTCGATTTCATCCCTGATCTTTCGGGAGCGCTCTTCGTGCCCGATTTCAGAACCCTGCTCATCGCCGACCTGCATTTGGAAAAAGCCTCCAACATGGCGCGCCGCGGAGTGCATCTGCCGCCCTATGATACGCGGGCATCGCTCACGCAACTGGAAGCGGTCGTTGCCCAGACACGGCCCGAACAACTGATTTTCCTCGGCGACAGCTTTCATGATGACGGGGCGCGGGAGAGAATTGCCGGGGATGACCTGGCGCGGCTGCGGGCCCTTTCGGAAAATGCGGCGACAATCTGGATCACCGGCAACCATGATCCCCATCCGCCTGCCGACATCGGCGGGCGCATTGCCGATCACGTGGTGCTTGGCGGGGTGACGCTGCGGCACGAGCCAAAAAAATTGGGGGCTGGGGATTTTGAAATTTCCGGCCACCTGCATCCGGGAAGTGCGGTGAGCCAGCGCGGCAAACGCATTCACTGCAAATGTTTCATCGCCGACAGCCGCCGCCTCATCATGCCGGCCTTCGGCAGCTTCACCGGGGCCTTGAGCATTTCGGCGCCGCCGTTCCAGCGGCTATATGTAGAGCGGAATTTCCATGTATGGATGCTCAGCCAGCGGGCCATCTACAAATTTCCCGGCAAGCGGGTGAGCTAAAGCAGGCTTGAGCTTGTTCTTGCCTGAAGCTGATTGATCAAATCGGCCGTCACTTCGCCTGTCACCTTCAAACCATATTGAAGCTGGAACAAGCGGATAGCGTTGGTGGTGCGCACCCCCATCCGGCCATCGGGTTCACCGATGTTGAAGCCCAGCTTGTTCAACAGTTGCTGAGCCTCGCCAACGGGGTCCTGGTTGGCCGCCTGCTGCTTTTCAACGGCAGGCGCGGCAGGCATGATTTGTGTCAGAGAGGCGGGAGCCTGCCAGGCGGCATCCTGGATTGTCACGACATTGGCGTTTGCAGGGGCGCGCTGCGGAATCCAGGCCTTGACCTTGGCACGGACGGCTTCAACGGCGATGGGCGAGAGGTTTTGCGAGAGTATCTCGGCGCGTTTTTTGCCATCCGCATCATCCTGGCCCGCGGCAACCAGATACCAGAACAGGGCTTCATCGATATTGGCCTTGGTGCCCAGACCCCGCTCATACAGAACGGCCAAATTGAACTGGCTGTCGCGCAAGCCATTCTGGCTGGCCGCCAGAAACCATTTATAGGCCAGATCATAATCAGGCTTTCCAGCCTCAGTTCCCGCCGCAATGACGGCGGCGTTGTGCATGGCTTTCACATTTCCCTGCCCGGCGGCGCGCTCATACCAGACGAGGGCGGTTGCCGTATCCTTGGGCACGCCGCGGCCACGCTCAAACAGCGTAGCGAGGCGGTATTGGGCAGGCGCCAGGCCGGCAAGGGCTGCCTTCTGGTACCAATGGGCGGCGCGCGTCACGTCCTGGGCAACGCCTTCGCCATCGAGATAGCGCGTGGCGACAATAAACTGCGCTGACGCGTCGCCCCTCTCGGCGGCGCTGCGAAGGGCTTGCGAGCCCAGTTCGGCAGGGGGCATTTCACGTTCGCCTTGGGCAGAGCCGGGTTCGGCAACAATTGAGGCGAGAGTTGCGTCAGTCCTTTGATTTGGCAAGGAACCGGTCAGAATTTCATCTATCGAGGCGGGGCCAGCGTGAGGAGCGGACGGCAACTTGTCCGTGGTCTTTTCCGTCTGAACCTGGCTTTTCGGCGCACCGGCAGGGGCTATAGCCTTGCCCTGCCTTGCGGGGGTTTCAGGTTGAATCATGCCTTCAACCGGCGCTGCCGGCCCGGTCGAGGTGGAATTCTGCGGCCTGTTGAGGATGTTGAAGGTGAAGGCCGTAACCGCTGCCAACAGGACAAGGCCCGCCAGCACGAGGGTACGGCGCTTGCTGCTGTTCTTGGTTACCGCGGGCTTGATTTCCGGCGGCAATTTCTCACCGCTGGGAATATCGCGGCTCGGTTTCGCAGCCGCCTTCATGAAGGGCAGGTTAAGCTTGCGGGCCGACTTGGCGCTGGGCGCCAGGCTGGCAAGAATGCTTTTCTGCGCCGAGGCCTGGGCGGCGCGGCGGGCAGCCGTTATGAAATCGTCAGAGGCGGCTTCTGCATCGTCCGGCGACGGCGGTTCGCCACCCGGCAGAATCGAATTGGAAAGCCAATCCATCAACGGGTTGCCTTCGGAAGACACTTGCACCGGCCTTACAGGCTCGGGTGAAGACGGCGATAAGACAAAATCAGGTTCCGGCGTTGCGGATTCCGCCAGCGGCTCGGCCTGACCGGACTCATCCTCCCAAGTTTCCGCAGGCGCCTGGCCGGCTGCGGCAAACTGGTTGCCATGGGCAGCGGCGGCGGCCACCTGCTGGCCCACCGCCGCGGTTTCCAGTTCCGCAAGCTTTGTGACGATTTGCTCGAGCGTATCATGGACGGCCTGCAGAGTTTCCTGATTGCGCCTGTCGGCGCCGATGGCGCTTTCGCGCACGGCCTGCAGCCCGTCTTCCAGGGCCTGCAGCTCCGGCGAACTTCCCGGCATGAGAGGTGCCGCACCCGGGGCATTCATCAGGCGGTCGGCCATCCGGTTGGCGGCATCCTCGGCCACATCCTTGGCCCAATCGCGGCTCTGCTCAACGCTGTCAAACAACTGGTTGATGGCGCGCTCGATGGTTTCGAGATGACCGAGCTGGTGCTCGGTCTGGCCGACGCGATCGGCGACTTCTGAAATTTTCTGTTCAAGGGCAAGCTGGGCCTGGCCATCGCCTTGCGCCTGAATGGCCTCATTCAAGCGGTGATCAAGTTCGGCCATGCGGCGCTCAAGATCGCCGAGCTGGGGATTGTTGCGGGTCGATTGCTGGCTTTGCTCCAGGCGCTGGGTAATGTCGACGATGCGCCTATCCATGTCGGCCAGGGGCCGCATATCCGGGCCCTGCGCCACGCGGGTTGAAAGCTGTTCAAGGGCCACGCGCAGGGCATGGACATCGCGCTGCGAGGCCGTATCGGTCCGGGCCCCGTCAATACGCTGGTTAAGCAGGCCAACCTCGGCCCGCAATCTTTGCATTTCAGCGCTGCTGTTGCCGCCCGGCCCGGAGAACGCGGTTTGCGCCTCTTTCAAAAGTTTCAGGATGCGTTGCTCGATTTCACGCAGCTCGGCTTGCGAGGTTTGCACCGCGGCGGTCTGGGCCTTCGAGGCGAGGAGTGCTGAGGACTCCCGAACCGTTTCAATTCTCTCGGCAAGCTGGGCAAGTTCTTCGCGCAGGATGTTGGAAAGGCCGGAGTCGGATTTGCTTTCGTTGCGCTCCACCCGGCCAGCAAGTTCGTTCAAACGGGATTCAAGGCTGGTGAAAGCGGGAGCCGATTGCAGAACCTGCTCGCTGGTCGAGGCGGTTGCGCGCTGGGCCATTTCACCCATGCGGTCCTGCATGGTTTTCAGGCTGTCGCGGGTGCGGCGCTCGCTGATCTCGATATGCTCAACGATGTTGCGCATAGCGGTTTCCAGGGATTTGAAGGCGGCCGGCTCTTCCGGCTTGCTGATGGTCGGCATCTTCGCCGTCTGAAGCACTTGCCGGCTTAAAACAGCAAGGCGCTCGTTGACCGCGGTGAAGGCTTCAACCGTTTGGCGCTCGTTGCTTTCGACACGGTTCAGAATCTTGGTGAGATTCTCTTCGTCCTCATACCTGTTTTCCGAAGCATAGCTTGCCGGGGCTGTATTCTGTTCGCGCCGGGCAATGCGGGCCAATTGTTCGGCGATGTCTTCGAGGCGGATCGAGGTTTCAGCACGGGCGGGCGCGGCGCGCTGATAGCGCACGGCTGGAGCAGGCGCCTGCTCATCGGCAGAATCGAGAATTTTTGAATTGAGCCATTCGCCAAGGGTCATGCCCGACCGGCGGGCCGCATCTTTTGCAGCTTCGCGGGTTTCCGGCTCAATGCCCTTTACACTCCACGGAATTCCCGGTTTCATTCTCTCTTCCACTTTTGACGTCACCTTGGATTCGCCCTGCGCCCCGAAAGACGAATCTCAGGCGCGTGAATTCTTGCCTTCCCTAGAAGTTAACGTTTTTGGTAAATATTCAGTTAAGTATCTGTTTTTTTCTTGTATTTATCATTTACCACTTCGTAACAACTGGACCCAAAGTGCCCCATTCATCCACGCTCGCCTTCCTCGGAAATCCCCTCGACCGCTGCGCCAACCAAAGATCCGACGAGGCCTGGCTTAAGGGCCTGCTGCACCAGCCGTCGACGCGGCACATCCGCATGAGCGGCGACAAGAGTTTTATCCGGGACGGAAAATTACAGATCTTTCAAAGGGCGAATGCGGCCGAATGCGTTTTTCTCGGCGTCGATGCGGATGGCGCAGGCTGGTTTGCCAGCCCGGCGGAGGCAAACGACAATCTCATGGATTTGCGCAGCCTCGCGGTGGCGGGAACGCTGCCGCAGGGTGAACTTGCCATTCTTGCCCAAGCCCGTTCCCTGCTGCACTGGCATGAACGCCACGGGTTCTGCGCCAATTGCGGGGTGAAGACGGAGATGCGCGATGCGGGCTACCGGCGCCATTGCGGGGCTTGCGCCACCGATCATTTTCCGCGCACGGATCCGGTCATCATCATTGCGGTGCGCGATAAAACCCGCATGCTTCTGGGGCGGCAAAGCGCCTGGCCGGAAGGCATGTATTCAACCCTGGCAGGCTTCATGGAGCCGGGCGAGACGATTGAGGAAGCGGCGCGGCGGGAAGTTTTCGAGGAAGCCGGCATCCGGGTTGGCCAGATCAAATTCCATGCGAACCAGCCCTGGCCCTTTCCGTCGAGCCTGATGATCGGGCTGGTCGGCGAGGCGCTCACCGACGAAATCACTATTGATCCCAAGGAACTTGAAACGGCGCGGTGGTTCGAGCGCGACGAGGTTCAATCCATGCTGGACAAAAACCACCCACAGGGGCTGAATGCGCCCTTGCCGCTTGCCATCGCCCATCACCTAATCCGCGCCTGCCTTCAATCATCCTGAGAGGGCGCCATCCTCCGGGCGAATTCCTCACGGTAGGGACTTGCTTTGTAGACGCCGAGGACGCGCATGTAGGAGGTGAAAAAGCCCAGCTCCTCCAGCGCAAGGCGCACGCTGCGCTGGTCCGGATGGCCTTCGATATCGGCATAGAACTGGGTGGCGGAGAACTGGCCCTCGAGCTGATAGGATTCGAGCTTCGTCATGTTCACGCCGTTGGTGGCAAAGCCGCCCATGGCCTTGTAGAGAGCGGCGGGAACATTCCGTACACGGAAGATAAAGCTGGTGATGACCGACCCGTCCCCCAACGCCGCATCCCGCGCTGCCGCTGAAAGCACCACAAACCTCGTGGTATTATGGGCCTCGTCCTCAATATCCCCGCGCAATATATCAAGCCCGTAAATCTTCGCCGCCAGTTCTGAGGCGATGACAGCGCGGGCCTTGTCCTTGCTCTCGCTCAATTCACGAGCAGCTCCGGCGGTATCAACGGCCACAACAGCTTTCAAGCCGAGCTCCCTGATGAGCTTGCGGCACTGGCCCAACGCATGCACATGGCTGTGGACGGATTTGACGGCGCCGACGTCGACGCCCTTCATCGCCAAAAGTTGATGATGGACGCGCAGAAAATACTCGCCGACGATGTGGAGGTCGGCGGCGGGCATGAGATGGTGGATGTCCGCGACGCGGCCTGCCACGGAATTATCAATGGGGATCATGGCAAGGGCCGCCTCGCCATCCTTAACCGCTTGAAAGGCATCCTCGAAGGTGCGGCAGGACAGCGGCTCGAAATCGGGATAGGCCTCGATGCAGGCGATGTGTGAATTGGCGCCGGGTTCGCCCTGGTAGGCGATTTTCGCTTTCATGATTTTTTCCTCAATATGGTGCGCGCCGCTTCAAGGTCGGCGGGAACGCCAACGCCAAGCGGCACGGAATCAACCCGCACGACCGCCATGCGCATGTCATTGTCCAAGGCCCGCATCTGCTCCAGCTTGCGTATGGCTTCCCGCGTGCTCACGGGCAAGCCGGCAAAGCGCTCCAGGGCCTCCCGCCGGTAGGCATAGACGTTGATGTGACGCCAGAAGGGCGCGTCATGCTCGGGGCCGGTGCGGCGCACAAAATCGCGGACGTAAGCCACTTCACGGCCTTCGCCGAGGGGAGCTATCGTTTTAACGATGCTCGGGTTCTGGCCATCCGCCTCGCCTTCAAGGCGCGCCGCGATGGTGGCGATATCCACCGTTTCATTGGTGAGGCCGGCCAGGCAGCGCTGGATGGCGAGGGGATCAATTGTCGGCAGATCCCCCTGCAAATTGATCACGGCGGTATAATTTCCCTGCGGATCACGCAATTTCAGGGCGGCGGCCACCCGGTCCGAGCCGGAACGCAAGGCGGGATCGGTGGCCAGGGCATCGCCGCCGTGGCTACGAACGACATCGGCAATTTCATTTTCGGCGGCCGCCACCAGAACCTTGCCGACATTGGCTTCAACGGCACGCTTCCAGACATGGACAATCATCGGGATCCCATGAATATCGGCCAGGGGTTTTCCAGGCAGGCGCACGGAAGCCAGGCGGGCGGGGATCACGACGATGGTATTGTTGAATTCAATCATGGAGTTGATTCTAGGCGCGGCAAATTGTTCTGGGGCCCTTATACGTATTGCAGGGCAGCAGAGAAACAATTAGTTTCCGGCCCAAATACGTGGTTTCAAAGGACCGGCCAACCCCATGGATAGTTTCGAATTCAATAAAATTGCAGGCGCTGTCCTGGCAACTGCCTTGGTCGTATTTGGCCTGAAAGAGCTGTCCGCCGCGGTTTATCACAGTGAAACACCGGAAAAGCCGGGCTTTGCAATAGAGGTTGCAGAGGCAGGCGCCACCGGCGAGGCCCAGGCAGCAACGGGTCCTGCGGTTTCGCTTGGAACATTGCTGGCCTCGGCTGACCCTGCAAAAGGGGCCAATGGCGCCAAGGCATGCGCCGCCTGCCATAACTTCACCAAGGGGGGCGCCAACAAGACCGGTCCCGATCTTTGGGATGTGGTGGAGCGCGGCATTGCTTCCCATGAAGGCTTTGCCTATTCGGAGGGAATGAAGGCCCGGGCGGGCGAAAAATGGACCTATGAGAATCTCGACGCCTTCATCAAGGACCCAAAGACCGCCACGCCCAAAACGAAAATGACCTTTGCGGGCGTCAAGAAAGACCAGTCGCGGGCCGACATTATCGCCTATCTGGCCTCGCTTTCGGATGCACCGAAGCCATTTCCTGCCCCGTAATTGCTGCAATTATTGCTAAAAATTAACACCGGCAAGGGTTTGCCGGTGTTTTCTTTTGGGGCAAGCCATGCGTATCTATAATATCAGAATCAAGAGTGGAGACGCGTAGTCATGGGCATCAGCCGCCGGACCATCCTGAAATTGGCGGGTCTTACGCCGTTGGCAAAAATTTCCGGAATTTCGCTTGCCCAAGCCCAGGACCGGCAGTTCCGCCATGCGCTGACCCTGTTTGATGATGTCAAGTACGGCCCGGATTTCAAGAATTTTGATTATGTGAACCCGGCGGCGCCAAAGGGCGGCAGGCTGCGGCTTTCGGCCGTGGGATCATTCGACAGTTTGAACCCTTATACCTTCAAAGGCGACCCTGGCCCCGCCACAACCAACGAAACCCTGCTTACGTCAGCGCTTGATGAACCCTCGACGGAATATGGGCTGGTGGCGGAAAGTGTCTGGTTTCCCGAGGACTGGTCTTCTGTGGTTTACCGCCTGCGGCCCGAAGCGCGGTTCCATGACGGGCAGCCCATGGCCCCGGAAGACGTGATCTGGAGCATGCAGGCGTTGCGGGACTCACACCCCTTCTACAATTCCTATTACAAGAACGTCACAACTGTTGAAAAGACAGGTGCCCATGAAGTGACCTTTACCTTCTCACAAAAAGGCAACCGCGAATTGCCTTTGATCACGGGTCAAATCCCGGTTCTTCCAAAGCATTGGTGGACGGGCAAGGATGCCAGCGGCAAGCAACGGAATATCCAGGAGACCACCATGGAAGTTCCCTTGGGTTCCGGACCTTACAAGGTTGCCGACGTAAAATCCGGCGCTTCGATTAGCCTGAGACGGGTTGAGGACTATTGGGCCAAGGACCTGCCAGTGAATGTTGGCCAGGATAATTTTGACGAGATTGAATACATCTATTTCCGCGATGCCAATGTGGTGCTCGAAGCATTCAAAGGCGACCAATACGACTACCGGCTTGAAAACAGCTCAAAGGACTGGGCGACAGGCTATGATTTTCCGGCCCTCAAGGACGGACGCTGCATCAAGGAAGAAATCACCCTCAAGCAAGTGGAAGGCATGCAGAGCTATGTCCTCAACCTGCGCCGGGTAAAGTTCCAGGATGTCCGGGTGCGCAAGGCCTTAAACTACGCCTTTGACTTCGAATGGTCCAACACCAATTTGTTTTACGGCCAGTACAAGCGTTCGCGGAGCTTCTTCAACAATTCCGAAATGGAGGCGAAGGGCCTGCCTTCGCCGGAAGAACTGGCGCTCCTTGAGCCCTTGAAAGACCAGTTGCCGGCAGAAGTGTTCACCACGGAATACACCAATCCGGTGAGCAACAATTCCACCGAGCGGCGCAAGAATTTGCGCGAGGCTTCCCGGCTGCTGGCGGAAGCGGGATGGAATGTCACCCAGGATGGCAACAAATCGGTTTTAAAAAATGCCGCGGGCGAAAGGCTGGACGTCGAGTTTCTGCTCGATTCCCCGACTTTTGAACGCATCACATTGCCCTACCAGCAGCAACTGGAACTGCTGGGTATCGGCGTCAGGATCAAGACGGTGGACGGGGCGCAGTATGAACGCCAGACGCAGACCTTTGACTATGACATCATCGTTGGAAACTGGGGGCAATCCCTGTCGCCCGGCAACGAGCAGCGGGATTTTTGGGGAACAGCCTCGGCTGACAGCAAAGGCAGCCGCAATTATGTGGGCATCAAGAACCCGGCCATCGACAAGCTTATCGAGGCGGTCATTTTTTCCCAGGACCGGGCCGGACTGACCACCGCCTGCAAGGCGCTGGACCGGGCCTTGATCTGGAACCACTACGTGGTTCCGCATTGGTACGTTCCTTATGAGCGCACCGCGCGCTGGGACCGTTTCGGAAAGCCGGACAAATTGCCGGATTACGCCATCGGTTTCCCGACAATCTGGTGGTGGGATGAGGAAAGAGCCAAGAAAGCAGCGAAGGGATGAGGCGGCGCTTGCTCGGCATTGCCCTTTGCGCCGCACAGTTTCTTGCAATTTCCACTCAGGCCGCGCCAAGCCACGGACTTTCGGTTTTTGGCGACCTCAAGTACCCTGCCAGCTTCAGCCATTTCGAATACGTGAGCCCCGATGCGCCGAAGGGGGGCCGCATGGCGCTGATCGGGCCGGTGGCCAACGACACCTTCGACAGCTTCAACGGCTACATCCTCAAGGGTGACGCGGCCCAGGGCTTGGCGCTGATATTCGACACGCTCATGGCGCGCGCCATGGACGAGCCGGATGCGGTTTACGGCCTGGTGGCCAAAACCGCCGATCTCGCGGCGGATCGCAAGAGCCTGGTGTTTGAGCTGCGGCCGGAAGCGGAATTCGCCGATGGCACGGGGCTTGCCGCTGAAGATGTCTGCGACAGCTTCCGCCTGCTCTCGACCCTTGGCCATGAGAACATCCGGCTCACGATAAGGGATGTTGCGGCTTGCGATGTGCTGGCGCCGCATAGGGTGCGCTACCGCTTTAAAAGTGGCGGCATCCGCGACCTGCCGCTAAGCATCGCGGCCCTGCCGATTTTCTCCAAGGCCTATTACGCCCAGCATGATTTCGCCAAGACCAGCCTGGAGGCGCCGTTGGGTTCCGGGCCTTACAAAATAAAGAGCTACAAGACCGGGGAATATGTGGCCTACGAACGGCGCGCCGATTATTGGGCCAAGGACCTTCCGGTCAACCGCGGGCGCTTTAATTTCGACGAAGTGCGCTTTGATTATTTCCGCGAGCGCACGGCGGGATTTGAGGCGCTCAAATCCGGGGTCATCGACCTGCGCGAGGAATATACTTCGCGCGACTGGGCCACTGCTTATGATTTTCCGGCTTTAAAGGAGGGGCGCGTCCAGCAAAGCACTCTGCCCGATGAAACACCTTCCGGGGCGCAGGGCTATTTTTTCAATCTGCGGCGCGAGAAATTCCAGGACATCAGGGTGCGCCGGGCCTTCAATCTTGCCTTTGACTTTGAATGGACCAACAAGAATCTTTTCTACGGGCTCTATGAACGCACCGCGAGCTTCTTTGAATCGTCTCCCCTGAAAGCCGTTGGCGCTCCGCCTGCCGAAGAGCTCGCCATTCTCGAACCGATGCGCGCCATGCTGCGGAGCGAAGTCTTTTCCGCACCCGAACTGCCACCGGTCAGCGATGGCTCAGGCCAGGACCGGAAGCTTCTGCGGCAGGCGTCGGACCTGCTTGACCAGGCGGGCTGGGCCAAAGAAAATGACTTGCGCAAAAACGCCAAGGGTGAAACCCTATCGGCGGAATTCCTCATCGAGAGCCCGGTTTTCGAACGCGTCCTCGGACCCTATGTAAAGAACCTGAAACTCCTCGGCATCGATGCCAGCATCCGCATTGTCGATGACGCGCAATACCAGTCGCGGCGCAAGAGCTTCAACTACGACATTCTCTCCAGCCGCTTTGGCTCCGACGTGACGCCGGGCACCGGGCTCCGGGTTTTCTTCGGAACGGCTTCCGCCGACGCCCCGGGAAGCTTCAACATCTCCGGGGTCAAAAGCCCCGCCATCGACGCCCTGATCGAGCAAGCCATTGCCGCCGACAGCCGCAAGGAGCTTGATATTGCGGGGCGGGCCCTTGACCGGGTTCTCCGCGCCGAGGTTTTCTGGGTGCCCAACTGGCACAAGGCCAGCCATTGGATCGCCCATTGGGACCGCTACGGCTGGCCCGCCGTAAAGCCCAAATATGACCGTGGCATTGTCGATACCTGGTGGTATGACTCGGCCAAAGGAAACTGAATCTCACATGGGCGCCTATATCCTCAAACGCATCTTGCTGATGATCCCGACCCTGCTTGGGATCATGCTGATGACCTTTACGGTCATTCAATTTGTTCCCGGCGGGCCGATTGAACAGGTCATCGCAAAAATGCAGGGGACCGATACGGACGCCACGGCGCGGATCAGCGGCAACTCCGGCAATGAAGCGGGCGGCAATGAACAATCGCAATTGGGCGGGGATACCGCCATCAAATACAAGGGGGCCCAGGGGCTGGATCCGGAATTCATCAAATCGCTGGAAAAGCAGTTCGGCTTTGACAAGCCGATGCATGAGCGCTTCCTGCTGATGATCGGCAATTACCTGACGTTTGATTTCGGCAGGAGCTATTTCAGGGACCGGAATGTGGTCGACCTGATGATCGAGAAGATGCCGGTGTCGATTTCACTGGGCCTCTGGCTGACGCTCATTACCTATCTCGTTTCCATTCCGCTTGGCATTCGCAAGGCGGTGCATGCGGGATCGAATTTCGATGTGTGGACTTCGGCGGTGATCATCGTGGGCTATGCCATTCCCAGCTTCATTCTGGCAATCCTGCTCATTGTCTTATTTGCCGGCGGCAGTTATTTCAGCTGGTTTCCGTTGCGCGGCCTTACCTCGGACAATTTCGACCAGTTGAGTTTTTTTGGAAAAATTGCCGACTATGCCTGGCATATGGCGCTGCCGCTGTTTGCCCTCGGCATCGGCGGCTTTGCCACCATGACGCTGCTGACCAAGAATTCCTTTCTTGATGAGATCAAGAAGCAATATGTGGTGACGGCGCGGGCCAAGGGCCTGACCGAGCGCCAGGTGCTTTATGGCCATGTGTTCCGCAATGCCATGCTTCTGGTGATTTCCGGATTCCCCGGGGCGTTTTTGGGGGCGTTCTTTGCCGGCTCCCTGCTCATCGAAACGGTGTTCTCGCTCGATGGCCTGGGCTATCTCACTTACAAGGCAGCGCTCGACCGGGACTATCCCATCGTTTTTGCCAATCTCTATATTTTCACGCTTGTCGGCCTTGTGGTGGCGCTGATCAGCGACCTCACCTACATGATGATCGATCCGCGCATCGATTTCGAATCGCGCGAGGTCTAGGCAGTGGCGCTTTTTACCCTCAAGGGACTGAACCAGCGGCGCTGGGACCTGTTCAAGGCCAATCGCCGGGGGCTGTGGTCCCTGTGGATTTTCGGGGCACTGTTCCTGATGAGCGTATTCGCGCCGATTATCGCCAATGACCGGCCGATGCTGGTGTCCTACAAGGGCGAATTGCTGTTTCCGACATTTGTCAATTATCCGGAATCAAAATTCGGCGGCTTCCTGGCGCGCACCGATTACCGCGATCCGGTGAACCAGGATGAGATTAATGGCAATGGCTGGATGATCTGGCCGCCCATCCGCTATTCCTACAATACGGTGAACAATGAGCTGCCGCGGCCAGCCCCTTCCACGCCGGCGCCCAACCTGACGCGGGAAGAGGCTTGCGCCAAATATCCGCTGGGGGCCACGGACCCCAATTGCAATTTCGGCAACCTGAACTGGCTGGGGACCGACGACCAGGGACGCGATGTGGTGGCGCGGCTCATTTACGGCTTCCGGATTTCGGTGGCCTTCGGCCTGATCCTGACATTCTTATCGTCGATTATCGGCGTGGCGGCGGGGGCGGTGCAGGGCTATTTCGGCGGCTGGACCGACCTGCTGTTCCAGCGCTTCATCGATATCTGGTCATCGATGCCGACGCTTTACCTGCTCATCATCCTGGCGGCATTCATCACGCCGACATTCTGGCTGCTGCTTTTCATTCTTGTCATCTTCTCGTGGACGGGGCTGGTGGGCGTGGTGCGGGCGGAATTCCTGCGGGCCCGCAACCTGGAATATGTGCGCGCGGCGCGGGCCCTGGGGTTGAGCAATACAAAGATCATGTTCAAGCATCTTCTGCCCAATGCGCTGATTTCAACGGTTACCTTCATGCCCTTCATTCTCTCGGGTTCGGTCACCACGCTGACCGCGCTTGATTTCCTCGGCTTTGGACTGCCGCCGGGCTCGCCCTCGCTTGGCGAATTGCTGGCCCAGGGCAAGGCAAACCTGCAGGCGCCATGGCTTGGCTTTACCGGCTTCTTCGTGGTTTCCATCATGCTGACGCTGCTGGTGTTCATCGGCGAAGGCGTTAGGGATGCGCTTGATCCGCGAAAGACATTCGCATGAGCGAGGTTTTGCTCGAGGTCAAAGACCTGTCCGTCGCCTTCCGCCAGGGCGGCAAAGCCACGCTGGCGGTTGACCATGTGTCCTTCTCGCTGAAAAAAGGCGAGACGCTGGCGTTGGTGGGTGAATCCGGCTCGGGGAAATCGGTTTCCGCACTTTCCATTCTCAAGCTTCTGCCTTATCCGGCGGCGGAGCATCCTTCCGGTTCCATCAAGTTCAATGGCCAGGAATTGCTTGATGCGGATGAACGCGATCTCCGCAAGGTGCGCGGCAACGACATCACCATGATCTTCCAGGAGCCGATGACCTCGCTCAATCCGCTGCATTCGGTGGAAAAACAGATCGGTGAAATCCTGGATTTGCACCAGGGCCTGGACGGGGCGCAGGCGCGGGAGCGGATCATCAGCCTGCTTACCAAGGTGGGCATCCGCGATCCCGAAACACGGTTGCAGGACTATCCCCATCAATTGTCCGGCGGGCAGCGGCAGCGCGTCATGATTGCCATGGCGCTTGCGAATAATCCCGATCTGCTGATCGCGGATGAGCCCACCACGGCGCTTGACGTGACGGTGCAGGCGCAAATCCTCAAGCTGCTGAAAGACCTGCAGGCCGAATATGGCATGGCGCTGCTGCTGATTACACATGATCTCGGCATTGTGCGCCATATGGCGGATACGATCTGCGTGATGCAGCGGGGCAAGGTGGTTGAGGCGGGCGATGCCAAGACGGTGTTTGCCAAGCCCCAGCACGCCTATACCAAGATGCTGCTGTCAGCTGAACCCAAGGGCAAGCCGCCGAAATCCGACACGGGCGCTGCCGTTGTGGTGGAAACGAAAAACCTGAAGGTCTGGTTTCCGATCAAGCGCGGATTTTTTCGCAACACCATTGGCCATATCAAGGCTGTCGACGGGCTCGACACGCTGGTGCGGGCCGGCCAGACGCTGGGGGTGGTGGGTGAGTCGGGGTCGGGGAAAACCACGCTCGGGCTTGCCATCCTGCGGCTGATTTCCTCGGAAGGCGAAATTTCATTTCAGGGACAGCGCATTGATGACTTCGGCTTCAACGCCATGCGGCCCTTGCGCAAGGACATGCAGATCGTTTTCCAGGATCCCTTCGGCTCACTGTCGCCGCGGCTTTCCATCCTTCAGATCGTTGAAGAAGGTTTGCTCGTGCAGGGCGGACGGGGCAATGCGGAGGAGCGCCGCGCCCATGTTTCGCAGGCGCTCACCGAAGTGGGGCTCGACCCCACGACAATGGACCGCTACCCGCATGAATTTTCCGGCGGGCAGCGGCAGCGCATCGCCATTGCCCGGGCGCTTGGCGCTCAATCCCAAGTTCATCATGCTGGATGAGCCCACCTCGGCGCTCGACATGTCGGTGCAGGCGCAGATTGTCGATCTGCTGCGGGACCTGCAGACCAGGCATAATCTCAGCTATCTCTTTATCAGCCATGACCTCAAGGTGGTGCGGGCGCTGGCCAATGATGTCATCGTGATGCGCAACGGCGTTGCGGTTGAGCGGGGGCCTGCGGCGCAGATTTTCGAGAACCCGCAGACGGATTATACCAAGGCGCTGATTGCCGCCTCGCTCAACCTCCGGGTGGTTCCGGGAAACAGTGTGAAACAATAATGGCCTTTCTTTTTGTAACGCCGACATGGCCCACCGCCCTCTGGAAAGCCGCCATGAATAAGGTGGCGCCACAGCTTGACGTGCGGATTTGGCCCGATGGCCTGGGGCGGGTTGAGGATATTGAATATGCGGCGGCCTGGCTTCCGCCTGCAGATGTTCTGAAAGGCCTGCCCAACCTCAAAGTGATTTTTTCGCTGGGCGCCGGGGTTGATGCCATTCTAAAGGACCCGACGCTTCCCGCCGGCACTTCCCATCGTGCGGGTGAATGACGATGACCTCACCAAGCGCATGACGGAATACATCGTGCTGCATGTGCTGTTGCATCACCGGCAGCAGCGGCGCATTGACGCGAACCAGAAGCAAAGGATCTGGGACAGCTTTCCAACCCATGCCGCTTCGGCGCTATCGGTGGGCATCATGGGGCTGGGCGTCATGGGACAGGATTCGGCGCTGCGCCTGCGCGACCTGGGCTTTCGCGTGGCGGGCTGGAGCCGCAGCCGGAAAGCCATTCCGGGAGTGGAATGCTTTGCCGGACCTTCCGAGTTTGATGCATTCCTGGGGCGCAGCGACATTCTGATATCGCTGCTTCCGGCGACGGCGGAGACCGACGGGATCATCAACCGCGCCACCATCCAGAAACTTTCCCGCAAGGGGCCCTTTGGCGCGCCGATCATCATCAATGCGGGGCGCGGCCGCCAGCAGGTGGCCGGCGATATTCTGAAATGCTTGGAGGCGGGCGAGCTTCATGCGGCCACTCTCGATGTTTTTGCAGTTGAGCCCCTGCCCGCCGATGACCCCATGTGGAGCCATCCGCGCGTGACCATTACACCGCATGTTGCGGCGGATTCCGAACCGGAGGTGATCTGTGCCTATGTGGCGGCGCAGATTGAACGGCATCAGGAGGGATTGCCCTTGATCAACCTGGTGGATGTCAAGCGCGGCTACTAGAACCGCCTGATGCTGGTGACCGGGCCATAGGTGGCAGCGATGCGGGCCACCGCTTCAGAGAGGGGCTCCTTTACAGTCATCATGTGATGGCCATTGGCGTGGAGCAGGGTTTTTTGGTCGGCCATGATTCCCACATGGCCTTTCCAGAAAACCAGATCGCCACGGCGCAGGCCATCGAGATCGTTAATCAGCAGGCTTTGGCCCAACTGCGTTTCCTGCATATCGGTATCGCGCGGCGAAAAAATCCCGCAGGCTTCCAGCGACGTTTGCACGAGGCCCGAACAATCCAGCCCTTGCGAAGTTTTACCGCCCCAGCAGTAAGGCACATGGAGAAATTTTTCCGCCACGCCGACAAAATCTGTCTCGGTTTCGTTCAAAGGCCGGAGGTGTCCGGTGAAAACCTGCTGGCCGTTTGCGACCTTTGAAAACTTTTCGCCGCTTTCAACAATTTCAAGCCGGGCGTTCATCGGCAAGCTGATGGCGGGCTGCGATTTTATGTCCGGCAGCGGATACAAAAAGGTGGCAGGCACGGAAACCCGGTGGGTGGGGTTGGTCAAATCCTGGGAGACAGCTGCTTTGGCGATGTAACCCACGTAACCGTCACGCTTGAGCTGGCCCCAGACCCAGTCATCGGTAATCTCGAATGCCACAAGCCTTTCACCGAGCAGGGCCTGGGTGGTTTGCATGGCTGTCGGGGAGGCGTCGCGATGCAGTGTTGCAACGGGCATGACCACTTCCATGGCGACACCTTTAACAAATTTATTGGCGTCGACACGGCCTTGCAATTTTGCATCGGCAAGATCAAGGCGAAAGGCATGCAGCCGGGAATCGAGATCGGCCATCACAAGTTCTTCGAGTGCTTGCCGATCAAGTCGGCCAGGCGGTCAAGATACAAGGCGCCCTTCACGGTGCGCTGGACAAGGACATTGCGCCGGTCGGCGGTGTCACGGCGGCGCGCCACGAGATCAAGCTTGCCCATGGAATCGAGGGCCCGCGTCACAACGGGCTTTGAGACTTTGAGTTTTTTGGCGAGATCGCGTATCGTGTGGGGCGGGGCTTCCATATAAATCGTCAGCAAAATGCTCACCTGCCGCGTCGAAAGATCAGCCTCGGCGCCATGCACCTGGGCAAGGCAGACATCGTGCCAAAGTTTGAGGGCCTGCGCGGTTCCCAGCGGAATTGACATTTGCGATTCGGTAATCGTTACGGATGCGTTTCATTCTCCCGCATTGGACCAAAAGGTGCAAGCCTATTTCTTGTAGCGCTCGGAAATCAGTGAAAACAGGGCCCGGATACCTTGGGCTTCCCCACCTTTGGGGAAGCCCGGCCTGGCGGTGGGGGTCCAGCCATAGATATCCAGATGCAGGTAGGATTTGGCATTTTCCACAAAACGCTTGAGGAAAAGGGCTGCCGTAATGGAGCCGGCAAAGCTTGTATCGGCACTGTTGTTCAGGTCGGCCACGGGTGATTCAAACAGGGCGTAATAGGGTTCCCAGAACGGCATGCGCCAGAGGGGATCCTTCTGGGCTTCAGAATGCCTGGTGACATCGCCAGCAAGCTTCTCGTCATTGGTATAGAAGGGCGGCAGGTCGGGTCCCAGGGCCACGCGGGCCGAGCCCGTGAGGGTTGCCATGTCGATGAGAAGATCGGGGGCTTCCTCGTCGGCCAAAGCCAGGGCATCGCCGAGGATCAAGCGGCCCTCCGCATCGGTATTGCCGATCTCCACGGTGAGGCCTTTGCGGCTTTTCAAGATATCGCCGGGGCGAAAGGCATTTCCGGCGATGGAGTTTTCAACGGCAGGAATGAGAACGCGCAGGCGCACGGGAAGCCTGGCGTCCATGATCATCTGAGCGAGGCCAAGGACATTGGCGGCGCCGCCCATGTCCTTTTTCATCAGGGCCATGCCGGAGGCGGGCTTTATATCCAGGCCGCCGGTGTCAAAGCACACACCCTTGCCGACCAGCGTCACCTTGGGGGCCCGCGCCGAGCCCCAGGAAAAATCGATGAGGCGGGGCTGCCTGGGGCTTGCCTTGCCAACCGCATGGACCATCGGAAAGCCGCGCTTCAAAGCCTCGCCCTTTACAATTCCAAGTCTTGCCTTGTAGTGCGACGCGACCTTGCGGGCGGCAGCTTCCAGTTCGTCAGGGCCAAAATCATTGGAGGGCGTGTTGATGAGATCGCGCACCAGATAGGTGGCATTGGCAAGCCGCACGATGTCTTCGTATGCAACGTGGGAAGAGCAAACGAGACAGGGAAATTTTTTGGCACTCGCCTTGTAACGGTCGAAACCATAGGCCTCGAGGCACCACGCCAATTCCGCGAATTTGGGGGACTCAGATTTTGGGCCGCTGAAAACATAAGTGCCGGCCGGAAGTTGTCTATACAGGCGAGCAAGATGAAAACCATTGTCGCCTGGATTGGATCCCAGGACAACTTCCGAAACGGCACCCTTTCCATCGGGAATTTGCAGGCAGGTTGCGGAGTTACCCATGAAATTCTGCGCCCCGGCCCAGCCTTGCGCGACGCTCGAAAGCTGGCCCCGGATTTTTGGCCATGTCGCCGCCGTTGCCACCTGGATTTTAATAGCCTTGCCGGCGCCGGCCTTCAGCAGGATTTTTCGAGGGTCCATCAACACACCTTGTTTCGTTAACGTCTCTGGCTTCACGCCATATATGGTTAATTGTTTATTGACACCTGCATACCATGATCAGGCTTCTTGATTTTCGCAATACGCATGATTCTACTGGGGTTTGGGTGATGGTGTCGGTCAATACCGGAAATTTGCGCAGGATTACACTGCCCTTGCTGCTTGTGGCATCAGCTTTGGCGATTTCCGCCTGCCAGAACAAGTCAGCAAGCCTGGGAAGCCTTGATGGCCTCAATACCGCCAGCACCACCTCACCCGCCTCATTCAAGAAAACAGCGGAGCTTGGCAACCGCTGGCAAGTCGACCAAAAGAATCTTGAGCTCGGCCTGGCTTATGCCGAAGGGCTGGAAAAACTCGGCCAGACGGACCAGCAGATGCAGGTTCTTGCCACACTGACGGAACAAAACCCCGAGAATACCAATATCAAGGCGGTGTATGGCAAGAAGCTGCTTGCCGCCGGCCGGCCGGAACAAGCGATCCCGGTTCTCAAGGCTGCAGCCGACAGTGGAACCGCTGATTGGCGGATTCATTCAGCACTGGGCTCAGCCTTTGACCAGCGGGGCCAATATGGCGCGGCGCGTGAAGCCTATCAGAAGGCCCTGGCGCTTCAGCCCAACCAAATTTCCGTCCTCAACAACATGGGCATGTCGCACGCGCTTGAGGGCAACCTCAACGAGGCTGAGAAAACCCTGCGCAGCGCCATGGCGCTGCCGGAGGGCGGGTCCTTGCCACGGCTTCGGCAGAATCTCGCGCTTGTGGTTGGCCTGCAAGGGCGCTTTGAAGAGTCCCGGAAAATTGCCAGCGAAGACCTGCCGCCCGACGAGGTCGAGGCCAACATGGCCTATCTCCAGAAAATGCTGTCGCAACCCAACACGTGGCAGCAGCTTTCGGGCGATACGCAGGGTTAGATACCGCTGACCGGAATTGAGAAAAGGCGCGAAAGCCATTCGCGCCTTTTGGCATTTTAATGAGCTTTTCTCACTTGATCTTCATGACCAGGATGGCGGATGGCCCCAGGATGATCACGAAGATGACCGGCAGGAAGAACAAAATCATGGGCACAGTCAGCTTAGGAGGAAGTGCGGCGGCCTTCCGTTCGGCTTCCTGCATGCGCGCGTCACGGTTTTCCTGGGCCAGAACCCGAAGGGCCGTACCCAACGGCGTACCGTAACGTTCCGACTGGATAAGGCTGGTTACGACCGATTTGACGGTGGGCAGGCCGGTGCGCTTACCCAAATTCTCAAAAGCCTTGCGGCGGTCCTGCAAATAGGAAAGCTCGGCCACCGTCAAGGTCAGCTCTTCAGCCAGGGCCACCGAGCTGCTGCCGATTTCGCGCGCAACGCGCTGCATGGCGGGTTCGATGGCCATGCCGGATTCCACGCAAATCAGCAAGAGGTCAAGCGCGTCCGACCACGCTTTCCTGATTGAATCCTGCCGCCTTGTCTTAAGATTTTTCAGGATAATGCTGGGCAGATAAAAACCAAACACCAAACCAACCATGGTTGCGACCAAGCGCATCTGCGGCGGGACACTGTCGGCAAAAACCGTCGATGAATAGATGAATACAATCGCGGCAACGATGATGGGTGTGATCAGGCGCAACGCAAGGAAGGTGATGAGCTGGCGTTCGCTGCGCATGCCGGCCTGGCGCAGCGCCTCGCGCGACGATTCGGCCTCAAACACGCTGCGCAAATTGAGCGCTTCAACGATCTGCGATACAAGGCTGCGCCTTGGCTTTTCCCGAAGCCTCGCCTCGCCGCCAACGAGCTGGGCCTTCTGCTGGGCGCGCAACCTGTCGCGCTCCAGGGAAACCCCCTTGATGCGTGCGCTGAGCTTATCGCCCTCAAAGTAGGGCGCGGCAATTGTCAGCACGGTTCCAAAAGCGGCAAAGCCGACGAGCGCCGTAATCAACGCTTCCATTTGGAAAAGATTTTCGATGAAGGTTATCATTTTCCTGGTACCCGGCCCTAGATTTCGAAATTGATCATTTTACGCATGACCAGAATGCCGGTGAGCATCCATACGGCGCATGTACCCAGCATGATGTTCCCGATCGTTGTGTAAAGCAGGGGATTCAGATATGCGGGATTCAACACGGAAAGAGCAGCCATAATGATAAAGGGAAGCGAACCGATGATCGCCGCCGAAGATTTGGCTTCCTGGCTCATGGACCGGATTTTTGCCTTCATTCTTTTGCGGTCGCGCAACACTTTGGAGAGGTTGCCCAAGGCCTCCGAAAGGTTGCCGCCGGTCTTCGACTGAATAGCCATCACGATCGCAAGAAAATTGACTTCCGCCAGCGGTATCCGTTCGACCATGCGTTCAATGCCCTGGTCCACGGAAATGCCGATGCGCTGGCCTTCCACCACCTCGTTGAATTCCGGACCGACCGGCGGGCCCGACTCATTCGCAATAATCTTCATCGCGTCAGTGACCGGCAGGCCTGACTTAAGCCCGCGGACCATGACGTCGATGGCATCAGCAAAATCATTCAGAAAGACATTTTGCCGGCGGGTGCGCAGGAACTTGATGAACCACCGCGGCAAACCAAGAAAACCCACGAGTCCGGAGCCGGCTGAAACATACCACGGCAAGCCCAAGATGAGGGGCACAACAGCCATGATAACGCCAATGATGACCGACCAGAGCCAGAACATGCGAATCGACAGGTCAATTCCCGACTGTGCGATAAGAGTGCGCAAATTGAGTTTTTTCTTGCGCTGCTTTTCGCGCTCGCCAAGCTGGTTCAGCGAGTCCTGAATCTGTTTTCGCCTTGCATCCTTCGGATCTTCCATGAGGCGCGAGCGCAGTGTTTGCCTGGCCGGCATCTTGGTTGACGAGGTGACTGCCTGAATGCGCTTTGATGCGGCCGAATTTGCAAAGAGCGGAAAAAATATCGCCAGGGCCATGCCGCCCACCGCGATGGCCACCATGAACACAAATGCAATTTGTGAAAGATCTTGGCCGAACATAGCAGCAACTATCCCTTAATATTTCGCGCAACGCAGCGCAGCTTCCACAAACCACTATTCCTGGTCATTGCGCGCTTCGGCTTTTTCCAGCGCTTCGGCCAGGCGTCTCTCTTCGCTATAGTAACGGGCCCGATCCCAGAAATGCGGCCTGGCAATGCCTGTCGACCGGTGCCGGCCGATGATCTTGCCATTGGCGTCTTCACCCACAATTTCATAGACAAACAGGTCCTGGGTGATGATGACATCGCCTTCCATGCCGACAACTTCGGTGATGTGGGTGATGCGGCGGGAACCGTCACGCAGGCGGGCTGCCTGCACGATAACATCAATCGAGCCGCAGACCATTTCCTTGATTGTCTTCGAAGGAAGCGAAAAGCCGCCCATGGTAATCATGGATTCAAGCCGCGACAGTGCTTCGCGCGGACTGTTGGCATGGAGCGTTCCCATGGAGCCGTCATGGCCGGTGTTCATGGCCTGGAGGAGGTCAAAGGCCTCGGGGCCGCGGACTTCGCCGACGATGATTTGTTCCGGGCGCATACGCAAGCAGTTCTTCACGAGATCACGCATAGTGATCGAGCCTTCGCCTTCCAAATTCGGCGGGCGCGTTTCAAGCCTCACGACATGGGGCTGCTGCAGTTGAAGTTCGGCGGCGTCTTCGCAGGTGATGATGCGTTCGTCGTGGTCGATATAGCCTGTGAGGCAGTTCAGAAGCGTGGTTTTTCCCGAACCCGTGCCTCCGGAAATCAGCACGTTGCAACGGACCCGGCCAATGATCTCCAGGATCGTTGCGCCCTCCGGCGTGATCGATTTGTACTTCACCAGGTCAGTGAGCTTCAGACGGTCTCTTTTAAACTTACGAATTGTAAGTGCCGGGCCGTCGATGGCCAGAGGCCCGACAATGACGTTGACACGGGAGCCATCAGGCAAACGGGCGTCGCATATGGGGCTCGCCTCGTCAACGCGGCGGCCAATCTGGCTCACGATGCGCTGGCAGATATTCAAGAGCTGGCCGTTGTCGCGGAAGCGCACGCCGGTTTGCTGCATCTTGCCGGCGACTTCGATGAAGGTCAGGTTGGCACCATTCACCATGATATCCGAGATGTCGTCGCGGGCCAGAAGCGGCTCCAACGGGCCATAGCCCAGGACGTCGTTACAAATATCCTCAAGCAGCTCTTCCTGCTCGGCAATCGACATCACCACGTCTTTGAGCGTGATGATTTCGTTTACGATGTCGCGGATCTCGTCGCGCGCCGCGTCACGGTCAAGCTGGCCGAGCTGGGTAAGATCAATCGCATCAATCAACGCGTTGAATATCGTGCTCTTGATATCGTAGTAGGATTCAGATTTCCGGGCCGTCAGGTTGGATTCGGATTTCGGCGCCTTGGGCGCTTCCGGCTGTATGCTTTTTGATCCGGGGCGCGCCGCCTGCCCGCTAAACTGCGTGCCGGCCGGCGGAATGCCCAGGTCCGGAATGTGGCTGGGGGCAGTTGCGCCGCCGGCAAAGGCGTCACTGCTCGGCGCAATGGTTTGCGGAACCGGCAATACGGGCTTTTGCTGGGCGCCTGCGTCACTTCTCTTGCCAAACATTATTTCTTCCTCAGCAACGGGATCTTGCTAAACAGGGATGTCCGCCCGGATTTGACAGTTTTTCCAGGCATTTCATTGCCAGCGATGACCTGCGCGAACGACGTCATCAGCTCGGCGGATTTGGATTTGGGTGCGACTTCAAATACCATTTGGCCATTGCTTTGGGCGGTTCCGAAGGTCTGCGGATCATGCGGTATGATCAAGGACGGCACAATGCCGACGGCCTTGGCAAAATCAGCGGCAGGAATTTCCGGGCGCTTTGGCACGCCAACCTGGTTCAGGATCAGGCGCGGCGGCTTGTCATTCGGGCGGGCCGCCTTGAGAAGGTCAATCAGGTTTTTGGAATTGCGCAAGCTGGCAAGTTCGGGCGTTGAGGTGATTATGACCTCGTCTGAATTCAGCAACGTGTGCTTGATCCATGGCGCCCACATGTTTGGAACATCAACCACGACGCATGGCACGCTGTGGCGCACCACACTGAGAATTGTCTCTATGGCGCCCGCCTCGATCGTGGTGTCCCGGTCGACGCCCCCCGGGCCGCTCAAAAGGCTGAGCTTTTCTCCCAGTTTGGTGAGCATGCGATCAAGCAGCGTGGCGTCCACACGATCGGGCTGGCCGAGCGCGTCAAGAATGCCGCCTGTCGAGTCCTGGTTGAAATTCAATCCGGCCGTGCCAAAGGCCAGATCGAGGTCGGTGATGACCGTCTCAAGCCCGTGATTCTTCGACAAAGCCCAGGCAATGTTGTGGGCAATGGTGCTTGAGCCCACGCCGCCCTTTGCTCCGACGAAGGCCACGATGCGGCCCAGCGGCTCCGACTTCGGGTCCTGATAGAGCGAGGCAATCGTTTCGATGATCTGCATCTGAGCCAAGGGGGCCACGAGATATTCACTGACACCCTGGCGGATCAATTCCCGATACAGGATAACGTCGTTCAGGTGGCCGACAACTATAACCTTGGTTGTCGGCTGGCAAACCTGGGCCAGCTGCCCAAGCTCAGCCAAGATACCGTCCCGCGCGCTGTGCGACTCCACCACCAGAACATTTGGCGTCGGCTGTGTCTGGTAGACCTGGACAGCCGCAAGAATTCCGCCGAGCTGAATTGTGACATGGGCCTTGGACATGCGCCGGTCCATTGCCGCGGCCTGCAAGGTTTCGGCAGTCTGCTGATTGTCGCAAAAGGTGTGAATGTTAACGCGCGGCACCAAGGCGACCGGAAATTCACCATCCTGCGGCATTGCGTTACTTTGGGCAGTTGCGTTGATCATTTTTTTTGACCTGTTCTCAAACTTTTAAAACGTCGCATTTGTATGTCGTAGGCTCGAATCCGGTTTTAGGGCGCAGCCGGTGCCGAAGCAGCACCCGCTGTCATGGTGGCCGCAACTCCGGGCGTCCGCGTGACAGCAAGTGCCGGTGTCGCCGTGCGGGGCACTACAAAATCATCGGGATTTACGGCCATGGCGGCAATGTTGTTCTGCACGGCGCAGCCAAAATTCGGGTAGGGCTCGTTGCGCGAGGTGTCGGAAACGCTCTCCGACCAGTCGCCGCATTCCTTGGTGACGGCAACGCTGCGGATGTAAGAAAGCTGGACGGATCCCTTGGACGGGCCGGGATAGGTTTTTTGCACAATCATGCCGGGCGACATGCCGCTTTGCACGAGCACTTGATAGACTTGCCTTGCAACCTTGCCGGACGCACCGCCAGCCGACGGGCGAAGGACGATGATCCTGGATGAGCCAGAGTTGATGGCCGAACGCGAAAACCCGGAAATCGCATTGATCTGCGACGACTGCAGGGTTCCATGCCGCGAAGAAACTTCCATTTTCACCGGCCCTCTGGTGACCTCAATTGGATATCTCTCATAATGGGCCGCCGGCACATATGTGTCGTCGAGGGCCAATTCGCCGTTGCTGCATGCGGCCAGCGTCGATGACACCGCGATGAACAGGATCAGGCTCATCCTTGAAGCGGCAGGCACGGGAAGATACTTGTACATGTTAGTCTCCGCTTACACTTATTCTACAATGAAACCGACGTTGCCGTGATAAACGCCGTCGGGGTTTTGCCCGGCCGTGCCATAAACCTTGTTCAGACGGCCAAGCAGGATTGTCTGCCGGTCGGTCGGAATGTTGAATCGATCATCCGGCGCGGACAGCTGGCTTTCGGCAACGGAGCCCACGAGGTAGGGCGTTACGATGACGACAAGCTCGGTTTGCTCCTGCTTGTAGTCACGGCTGCGAAACAGCGCGCCGAGGACAGGGAGTTTTTTCAATCCCGGAGTTGATTCAAGGTTTTGGCGTGTCGTATCCTTGATAAGTCCCGCCATCATCATTGAGCCGCCGCTGGGCAGTTCGATAACGGTCTCGGAGCTGCGCGAAACGAAACTCGTATTGCCGTCGATGACGGGGCCCAGTTCGCTCACTTCGCTTTTTATCTTCAGATTGATGCGCCCTTCGGACAGCACCACCGGGGTGAAATCGAGGGATACGCCAAATTCCTTGTAATTGATCTCGCAGAGCCGCACTCCGCCATCATTGGTGCAAATCGGAACGGGAACCTCGCCACCGGCATGGAACTTGGCGGGCTGGCCGGAAACCGCCGTCAAATTCGGCTCGGCAAGCGTCTTCAGCACCCCGTCACTTTCCATGGCGCGAACCACGGCCGCTATGCTGGTTGCACCATCGGTATAAACGGCCTTGGCACCAGTCGCGCCGACCAGCGGGCCGATGCTCGCCAGGTTGAACGCAAATTTCCCAGCGGCAAAGAGGGCCTGTATATTGACGCCGAACTGCTTGAGAACTTCGCGCTGCACTTCAACAACGCGGACCTTCAGCATCACCTGGTCTTCACCGGTGATCTTGATTGTATTGACGAATCCCGATCCCGTCGCCTTGTCCACTTCGCGAGTCAGAAATTTTGTCGTAATGTCTTCGGCGAACTTTGCTTCAGCCGCGTTGGGGGCGGTGCCGCCCAAGACGACGCTGTTGTTGACCGTGTCGACGGTAATTTTCGTGCCGGGAATGCTTCTTTGCAGGAGATGGCGCAGGGCCGTCACATCGAGCGCCACTTCCAGGTCGAGGTTGAGAATCTGCCGCCCGCTTTTGTCGAAAAAGAAAATATTGGTCTGCCCGATGGTCCGGGCAAACAAATAGGCGGTATTCTTTGAACGGACCACGGCATCGACAATCTCCGGATTGCCCACGATGACGTCATGGGCCTCAGCCGGAAGGCGAATGACAATGGACTTGTTCAAGCCAATGCGCACGAAGTGCCCTTCGCCATCCGTCGCGCTCTCGATGCTTTCCAGATCGGTGGCCGCGGCAGATCTATGCAGCAGCACGCCGGTGACCGGCATCATGACCAACGAACTCAGAAGGAGCGCCGCCAGCTTGAGACGCACACGGCTGGATTTGAGCGCCGAAGATTCTTTCATTTTAAACAACATGACCTGGTGCCTCAACGAGTGGACGAATAGGTTTCAACGCCGTAACGCACGAAGAGCGTGTCGCCGCCGCCGGTTTTTTTCCTGCCCGAGTATTTTTCGGAAAGTTTCGGACCTTCTTTTTCCATGTTCTTGCCGTCATTTTCGGCAATCGAACGCAATGCCAGCGAAAGTTCGCCAACCGACTCGATCATGGCAATGATTTCGGATTGGCGCGGATCCAGCTCGAGAGTAGCGGTTTTGCCCTCCGCGACGGTTACCGAGTCGCCTTCCTTGTCCTGCCGGTAGGTTTGATTAATTGCGAGAACCCGCACGTTGGAAAGGACGATTTCACTGTTGACAATCTTGTCCGAGCCCTGCGGATTATCCAGCTTCCTGGTGAGAATAACGTCAACGCGGTCGTTCGGAAGGATGAAACCGCCGGCGCCGGAATGTTCGGAGACCGCAACAGAGATCGCTCTCATGCCTTTTGGCAAGATGGCGCTCATGAACCCCGATTGGCCAGGCAGAACCAGTTTCTTTTCAAGAATTGTTTCGCCTTCAAAAATTGTAATCCTGGCGCGGGCTGAGAGATAGGCCTCCCTGGCATCAGGCTGTTCGTCCCGGGTGATCATGGGGTCAGTGACATTTTCCACCGGCCATGGCTTCCAGGACGTGGAGCCATCGACAAAGCGCTCGCCCATGTTGATATCTTTCAAGGCTGTCAGAACATCGACGGTCTTGACCTTGTTGATTTCAACAATTTCCTTTTCCGGCTTCTGGCCGATAAAGCCCTTTGCCAAAAGGCCGGCCATGATGGCTGAAACGAATGCCAAACTGAATATGACGATGCGCATTTTACTCATTTCGTACCCTTACCTCGCGCTCCTGGCGCCAATTGGAATTCAGACTTTCGGACGGAATGGTCAAATTTAGGTTAATGACCGGCAGATTGCTGTTGCTCCGTTAACCGGATGCCGCCATCCACCAGCTTTCGGGAAACGCCAAAATGGCACCTATTGCGAAGGCATAGCCGTATGGAACGTTTGGTTTCAGGGCGGATAATTTCTTTGCCCAAGGAACATCGTGAATGTCCGAACTCATCGAGATGACGGACCACAAGCCAACAGCAAGCGCCAAGATGCCGCCGGCGATGACCGTAAAGGTCAAAAACGGCAAAGCCTGAGCGCTGCCAAACCAGACTCCCGCTGCGGCCATCAACTTGGCATCACCACCGCCGAAAAGGCCCGCGGAAAAAAGCGCGAAGCCCACCGCAAGAAGAATGACGGCAGTCAGAACATGAAGGCCGAAGACAGCGAGCGGCATGCCCGTAGCCCAGGCCAACGGAAAAAACGCCGCGAAAATCGTCAGCGTCAGCCAATTGGGAATGCGAAGCGAGAGGGCATCACTCGCGCCGGCAATGATCATGAGAAGCGGAAAAATCGAGATTGAAAGAAAGTGTATCATGAATTCCCAAGGTGCTGCCCGCGCAATTGGAATCATGCGCCCAGTTCAAGCATCACACGCCCGACGTAAAGACAGAGTTAACCTTGTCAAATCGTTGCACAAAAAAAGAACCATCGGGGCTGGCCCAATGGTTCCATTCTTGAACGACACTATCAGAGCCGCCGCTGGCGGCCCTGAAATGCCGGTATATTACATGCCGTCGAGACCCGACTTAAGCCTGCCGAACACGCCCGAAACGGCGGTCGCCAAGATTGGCATTACAAATACGAGCATCAAGCCCATGGCGGCAGCAATGAGGCCGTACTCAATAGCCGTCGCGCCGGACTCGTCGTTGATGAACTTCTTCATTTAGATCTCCAAGATTACTCTACAGCACCTGGTTCCTCACATAACGGTGCTTCATGCGCCGTATGCGTGAACCATGGACCGACCATAATCGCCACCTGTTAATGCCAAGTAAATCCTCCAACTGGAACGAATAATTGTAGTGACTTAGGCTAGATTTGGTTATCAATTCAATGTATTATTCAGTACTATTTTAAATAAGATAATATTATTTGGTAAATTATCCATTATCTCACAGTATTTATTTCCTCTGCAATTTATATACTTGGGTATAGCAGATAACATTTGCAATTGAGCAGAGTTTAACCGGGATGCGGGCTGGAAGTCTGCATTTGCTATATTCGACTAACCGCAGGATGGCTTCAGCCCTATTCACCGGCGCGGTTCGTTTTTGGTCGGAACAGGCGGCTCGCTTAGCCCCGGGTATCAGCAGACTTGCATTTCCCCAATTTCGTAACAGAAGATTCACCATTCACGTGCACATTGGAAAGTAATTGCAAGGCAATCGATGGACAGCCCTTAAGGAAATTTGCGACATGCTGAAACTATTGCGCGTAACTTCAAGTGCCCTGGCGCTGGCATTCCTTCATACTTCCGGATCCCTTGCCGCCCAGGAGCTGGTCATAAAGACTGACCAGACCCAGTTGATCAGCATATCGGGAACGCCCGGCACCGTGGTGATCGGCAATCCGAGCATTGCGGACGTGACAGTTCATGGAAATAAACTATTCGTCCATGGCCGCGCCTACGGCTCAACAAACCTCATAATACTTGATGAAAACGGCAATCAACTTACCACCCTCGACATTACGGTGATGCTCGGCGGCCAGAACAATTTGCAAGTTTACAAGGCCGGGGCGCGTTATTCATATGTATGTGCGCCAAGCTGCGAAGGAACCCTGCAGTCGGGCGACTCGGTGGGCTTCTTCGGTGATATCTCAAAAATGGACGCCAAGAAATCCGGAACGGCACAGGGCAAGGCAAGCACCGAGCAGGAAGCGCCTCCCGCCGCCCAGTAGGGTGAACATGGTTAATCCACTGCAGGGCCTTGCATGAGCAGGGCCCTTTCCATTCAAAACGCCTCCTCCCGGCGAAACCCGTTACAATTTGAATGAATTCGTTCAGTTGGTGGAAATGGCTTGTTGATAAGAATCCATAAAATGGAAGCGGATACGGCCCTCCCTATTCCCGGGCCGTTTCACTACGGGAGATTGTTATGCGGGCTTTTCTGAACCGGTTTCGTCCGAAGTTCGTGCGGCGGATGATCAAGTCTGAAAACGGCGCAACGGCAGTGGAATTTGCGCTGGTCGCTTCGCCGTTTTTCCTGCTCATGGGCTGCATTTGCGAAACGGGACTTATGCTTTTTACCGAGTATTCCATTCAGGCCGGGGTTCAGGACGCTGCCCGGCAAATCAAGACTGGGCAGGCCCAGAATTCAAGCCTGAGCGCGGCAAATTTCAAGTCAAAGATCTGCGAAATCACCGGCATTGTCATTAATTGCGAAAGCCATCTCACCGTTTATGTAAGACCGGCGAGCTCGTTCTCAGCGCTGGCGGCCGCGATGCCCACCTTTATGAATGTCGGCGCCAAACCTGACGGAACACCCAATCCAACTTCTTACAGCTGCGGCTCACCTGAACAAGCGGCCGGCGTGATCGCGACCTATGATTGGAAATTCACCATGCCATTCATGACGTTTTTGGGAAACTTTGCCGGCGGCCATACACGCCGGCTGTACGGCATCGCAATTTTTCAGAATGAGCCGTTTCCCGCCGGCACGGCGTGCTCATAGGGATGCGCAAGATCATGAAGAACACGCTCAGAAAATTCATTGGCGAAACCAAAGGCATTGCCGCCATCGAAATCGCCCTCATCATGCCGTTCATGCTCTTGATCTATTTTGGGCTTTTTGACATTACGGCCCTCGTTCAGGTGAATAGAAAGGTCACCTATTCCGCAAGCATCGTCGCGGACCTGGTTGCCCAGAACAAGACTTCAATGCTCAAGAGCAGACTCACTGACTACTATAGCGCCGCCAATTTGGTCATGGCGCCAATTTCGTCATCCGCGGTTCGCATTGAGGTATTTGGCTACCGCATAGCCGGCACGACGATTTCGCAGGTGTGGAAATCAAACAACGGGCAAGCCGCCTCATGCGGTTCGGATCCCACGACGACCGCCATGGCCCCGCTCATGGTTGCGGGAAACGATCTTGTCATCGCGCGCGTATGCACGACGTACGCACCTTATGCCGCGAATTTTCTTGGGCACAGCATCGTGAACGGCACATCATTCAACATTGGCGAGAGCATTACGCAAAGGCCACGCAGCTCATTGAAATTGACCTGTTACAACACGGTCGTGGGCGGAGCGGTCTGCTCGTAACGCGTCTCCAGCCACTGGACCTGCCAAAGGGAGCTTAAGCTGAGCTCCCTTTTTTATTCTCCGATTTTCCCGGAGAGCTTCAACCATAATGTTTTGCCTGGGCTCTGGCATGAGGGCTAAACTCGCGGTATGAGGGCTTGAATCCGGAGTTAAATAATTGGAGCTTAGTGTTTTTCTTGCCGTCCTGGCTGCAGCCCTTATGCACGCCAGCTGGAATTTGCTGGTCAAACTCAAGCTGGACCGGTTTCTGTCGCTGTTTCTCATACAAACCCTGATGGGCCTCATGGGCATAGGCATGCTTTTCTTTTTTGCCTGGCCGTCGCGCGAAAGCCTTCCCTATGCACTGCTTTCAGGGGTCCTGCATACGGGCTATAATATTTTTCTGGCGCGCAGCTACCGCGATGGCGACCTCAGCCTGGTTTATCCCGTTGCCCGCGGCACCGCGCCGCTGATAACGCTTCTGGCGACCTGGCTGGTGGCCAGCGAGCAGATCAACGCCACAACCGCCATCGCAATCGGCATATTGGTGTCGGGCATATGGCTTGTCGCCGTAGGCCGGTCAAAAACCCTCAAGCTTGACAAGGTTTCGCTATTCTTTGCCCTTGTCACATCCTGTTTCATTGCCGCCTATACGGTTGTGGATGGCCTGGGCGGGCGGGCCTCGGGATCGGCCTCCGCCTATGCGGCCCTCGTCTTCATTCTGGACGCTGTTTTTCTCCTCGGTACGGGCCTCTACATGCGGGGGCCCGGCATTTTAACCAAGGTTGCGCCGTTCTGGAAAAGCGGCGTCATCGGAGCCGTACTTTCGGCTTCTTCCTATTGGATTGTCATCTGGGCGATGACCCAGGCGCCCATTGCGGCGGTAGCGGCGCTGCGCGAGACCAGCATCCTGTTTGTCATCTTCATGTCTGCAAAGCTCCTCAAGGAACAGCTCAATTGGCTGCGCATCGCCGGGGGCATTTTGGTTGTTGTCGGAGCGGTTGCACTTCGCCTGTCATAGATCCAGCAAGCGGCTCACGTTCCTTTGGCCATGCCCCCTGGCAATCGCAGTTGAGAACACGTCTTCCACGGCATCGGCCAATGACGCATCCAGGCCAAGGGTGGATACGAGAGACTTGAAATAGCCAATGTCCTTCGAGGCATTGGCCAGGGAAAATTTGTAACCCTCAAAATCCCCGTCCAGGGCCGGGGCCACCATCTTGCGCAGCACGCCGGAATTGCCCGAACCGTTCAGCATGCCGTCATAAAGGCTGCGCCAGTCGATATCGGCTTTCCGCGCGGCGCCAAAGGCTTGCGCCACGAGGGCTATCATGCCGGTCACAAGGAAATTGGAAATGAGTTTTGCAGCGTGGCCGGAGCCCACGGGGCCCATGTGGCGAACAGTCGTGGCAAAACAGGAGAGCAGCGGCAGGATGCTTGAAAACGTTTCAGGGCTGGCGCCGCAGAGTACGCCAAGCTCGGCGCTTGCGGCCTGCTCGGGACCGCCGGTCAGCGGCGCATCGGCATAGGCAACTCCGAGCGAGGCCAATTCACCGGCCAGGCGGCGGGTCGACTCCGGCTCGGAGGTGCTCGCATCGATAATGATCTGCCCGAAGCGCAGGGCGGGCTTCAAGACAGCCACCGTCTCCTCGACAATTTGCGATGAGGAAAGGCAGAGGATGATGCAGTCACTGGTTTGAGCGATTTCGTGCAAGCTTCCGGCTTCGCGGGCGCCTTTGGCGAGCAAATCCTCGATGGGCGCCCGGTTGCGATGGGCCATGACGTGGACCTCATGGCCGCCCTTCAGCAAATTGAGCACCATGCCATGTCCCATCAGGCCAGCTCCTATGAACCCAATTCTCATGCTTGCCTCCGTCCCGTCCCATGCTAGTTTCCGCCCCATAAACAGGAGCAGATTGCATCATGGCGTTACACAAGAATTTCATCAATGGCGAATGGGTGGCGGGCAAGGATGCAAAGGAAAACATCAACCCTTCCGATGTTTCCGACATCGTTGGCGAATATGCGCAAGCCGACAAGGGGCAAGCGGAGGCAGCAATCGCCGCGGCCCAGGCGGCAGCGCCTGGATGGGCCGCAACAACGCCCCAGCAACGGGCCGACATTCTGGAAACGGCCGGAATTGAGCTCCTCGCCCGCAAGGATGAAATTGGCCGGCTGCTGTCACGCGAAGAAGGAAAACCCTTGGCCAACGGCATTGCGGAAACCATGCGCGCCGCCCAGATTTTCAAGTTCTATGCCCAGGAGGCGCTGCGCATTGAGGGGGTTTCGGTGGCGTCGGTGCGGGCAGGTGTCGATGTCGCAATCACCCGCGAGCCCCTTGGCGTGGTTGGCCTCATCTGCCCGTGGAATTTCCCCATTGCTATTCCCGCCTGGAAAATGGCCCCGGCGCTTGCCTTTGGAAATACCGTCGTGTTCAAGCCCGCCGACCTCGTGCCCGGCACGGCCTGGGCCCTGGTCGAAATCCTGTCGCGCGCCGGGCTGCCCAAGGGAGTGCTGAACCTGGTGATGGGGCGGGGTTCGGTGGTGGGGCAGACCATGCTCGATTCCCGTGGCGTAAACGCCATATCATTCACCGGCTCGGTCGAGACGGGGGCCAAAGTTGCCCTGGCCTGTTCGGGGCGCGGCGCTAAATACCAGCTTGAAATGGGCGGGAAGAATCCGCTGGTGGTTCTCGATGACGCCAACGTCGAGGCGGCGGTGGCCGCTTCCATAGACGGGGCATTCTTTCAAACCGGGCAGCGCTGCACGGCCTCCTCCCGGCTTGTCGTTCAAAGCAAGATCCATGATGCCTTTGTCGACAAGATGGTGACGGCCATGAAGGCGCTGAAGGTTGACAACGCCCTGAAAGACGGGACACAGGTTGGCCCCGTCGTTGACGAAAACCAGATGGCGCAGGACGAGAAATATATCGGCATCGCGCGGGATGAGGGCGGCGAACTGGCCTGGGGCGGCGAGCGCCTGAACCGCGACACCAAGGGGCATTACCTGTCGCCTGCCCTGTTCACAAACACAAAGAACGAAATGCGGATCAACCGGGAGGAAGTGTTTGGGCCCGTGGCCTCCGTCATCAAGGTCGGGAGCTATGACGAGGCGCTCGCGGTCGCCAATGACACGGCGTTCGGCCTTTCCTCCGGCATTTTCACGACGTCGCTGAAACATGCCACGGACTTCCGCAAGAAATCAGCGGCGGGCATGGTGATGGTCAACCTGCCGACGGCGGGCGTGGACTATCACGTGCCGTTCGGCGGGCGCAAGGGATCAAGCTATGGGGCGCGCGAACAGGGGCGTTTCGCGGCCGATTTCTACACGGCGGTCAAGACAGCCTACACGCTTGCGGGTTAATTGGCGGCAGCACAACTCATATCAGTTCGATGCCCCGGTCGCGGAACAAGCTGCGCGTGGCATCGGCCGAGCCGTTGAGATCAATGGCCTTGCAGGCTTCCTCGATCACCACGGTATCAAAGCCCAGGTTTTTTGCGTCTTCCGCCGAATAGCGCACGCAATAGTCGAAGGCCAGGCCAACGCAAAATATCCGGGTAAAGCCCCGCTCCTTCAAATAGCCGCCAAGGCCGGTCGGCGTCACATGGTCGTTTTCAAAAAATGCCGAATAGGAATCGACTTCATGGCGGAAGCCTTTGCGCACAATAAGCTCGGTCTGCGGTATATCGAGAAGTCTATGGAATGCCGAGCCGTGGCTTCCCTGAATGCAATGATCCGGCCACAGGGTTTGCGGGCCATAGGGCATCTCAAATTCCGAGAAGGTTTCCTTGCCGGGGTGGGACGAGGCAAAGGAGGAATGCCCGGCGGGATGCCAGTCCTGGGTCAGGACCACATGCTTGAAGTTTTTGGCGAAGTCGTTGATGAGCGGCACCACCTCATCGGCATCGGGCACGGCCAGTTTTCCGCCGGCGCAAAAGTCGTACTGGATGTCGACGACAAGGAGGACTTCGTTTTCACTGGTCTGCATGGGAACCTCATTGGGCAAGGGACGCGGCGCATCCCTTGAAAGCTGGAAACCGGTCGACAATGACATAAACGGGAATGGGACGCATGATATCCGACAGCTTTCCCTTGTCCTCGAATATGGCGCGGAAAGGCCCGCTCTTCAGTTTATCAATTATGGATGGGGCTATGCCGCCGGCAAGATAGACGCCGCCGCGGGCCTGCAGCGCCATGGCCGCGTCGCCGGAAATGCGCGCCAGCCAGGAGATGAATTGATCGAGGGTTTTGGCGGCCACCGCGTCCTGCCCCGCCAGGGCGGCCTGTATGACAGCTTCCGGGTTGGCCAACTTTCCCCCTGGGGAAAGCGTCTTGTAGAGCAAATACAGGCCGCTGCCGCTCACCGCGTCTTCGGCGATGAATATGCTGCCGGGTTTTTTCATGCGTTCGCGCAAGTCAAATTCTTCACGCGTTACGGTGGGCAGCGTCACCTGGCCAAGCTCGCCGGGCAGCGCCATCCACCCACCGTGCGGCAGGGGCGCAAGAGCTGCCATGCCAAGGCCGGTTCCGGGGCCCATGACGATTTTGAGCTTGGGGACGGGTGACTCCTGGCCGCCGACCTGGACAAGGTCATCACCCTTGAGATGGGGGAGAGAAAGGGCAAGGGCCTCATAATCATTCAACAGCCTGAGATGCCTCGCCTTGGCCGCCAGCCGCAGGCTTTCATTGGTAAAAGACCAATCATAATTGGTCAGGGAAATGTGCTCGCGGTCAACCGGGGCGGCGACGGCAATGGCGGCAGAGGCAAGCGAAGTGACTTCCCTATTGCGCAAATACTGCTGAATTGCCCCTTCAAGCGACGGAAAATTGTCGTTGCGCAGGGCCTCCATCTGCTGGATCGCCATGGAGCCCTGCTTAACCAGACCAAAACGGGAGTTGGTGCCCCCGATGTCGCCGACAAGTGCAAATTCCGCCATCTTTTCCTCAGCCTTCCACTGCCACGGCCAGCGCTGCAGGGCAAGAGCGGCGGTGATCTGGCTAATCGTGATAATTTCCGCTAGGAAGCGGTTTTTGCATGAACCAGTTGGAATTTACGTGACCGATCAAATAGCGTCCGAGGTTTCGCGCCGGCGGACCTTTGCCATCATTTCCCATCCGGACGCCGGCAAGACCACGCTCACGGAAAAGCTCCTGCTGTTTGGCGGCGCCATTCAGCTGGCCGGGCAGGTGCGCGCCAAGGGCGACCGGCGGCGCACGCGCTCGGACTGGATGTCGATCGAGCGGGCGCGCGGCATTTCGGTTGTCACCTCGGTGATGACCTTCGAATACAACAACTGCGTGTTCAACCTGCTGGATACGCCGGGGCACGAGGATTTTTCCGAAGACACCTACCGCACGCTGACGGCGGTTGACGCGGCGGTCATGGTGATCGACGGGGCCAAGGGCATTGAAGCGCGCACCCGCAAGCTTTTTGAAATCTGCCGCCTGCGCGACATCCCCATCATCACCTTCATCAACAAGATGGACCGCGAAACCCGCGAGCCGCTTGACCTGCTGGACGAGATTGAAAAGAGCCTGGCATTGACGGTTGCGCCCATGGTGTGGCCCATTGGGCTGGGCCGGGCTTTCGTCGGCACCTATGACCTCAATACGCCGCGGGTGCGCAGGCTCGACGAGGATCCGGCCGGGCAAATGGTGTCCGGTCCCGACGATCCCCTGTTCACCACCCTGCTCACGCCGCCGCAGCTTGCGACCTGGCGCGACGAAATGGAGCTGGTGCGTGACCTCTGCCACAGCTTTGACCGGGCGGCCTTTCTTGAAGGCCACCTGTCGCCGGTGCTGTTCGGCTCGGCACTCAGAAACTTCGGGGTGCGCGATCTTCTCGACACGCTCATTGCCCATGCCCCGCCGCCGCGCGACCAGCAGGCGCGGCAGCGGGTAGTCCATGCGAACGAAGACAAAATGTCAGGCATTGTGTTCAAGATACAGGCCAACATGGACCCTAACCATCGGGACCGCATCGCCTTCATGCGGCTGGCTTCCGGCAAACTGACGCGCGGCATGCGGGTGAAGATCGTCCGCACCGGCAAGACCCTTGCCCTTAACGCCCCGCAATTTTTCTTCGCCCAGGACCGCTCCCTGGCCGAGGAAGCCTTTGCCGGCGATGTGGTGGGCATTCCCAATCACGGGGTGCTGCGCATCGGCGATACGCTGACGGAAGGCGAAGACATCATCTTTACGGGCGTGCCAAGTTTCGCGCCGGAAATCCTCCGCCGGGTGAAGCTTGGCGATCCGATGAAGGCCAAGAAGCTGCGCAGCGCCCTGGAAGAATTGGCCGAGGAAGGCGTGGTGCAGCTTTTCATCCCGGTGGATGGCTCGGCTGCCGTTGTGGGCGTGGTGGGGGCCCTGCAGCTTGATGTTCTGGCCGACCGGCTGGCCAATGAATATGGCGTTCCGGTCGCGTTTGAAACGACCCGGCATGAGGTGATGCGCTGGATTGCGAGCGATGATCCGAAGAAACTGGACGATTTCATCACGGCCAACCGTTTTTCCATTGCCAATGACCTTGATGGTTCGCCGGTGCTGATGGCACAATCGGCCTTCAGCCTGAACTACACGCTGGAACGGGCGCCCGACATTAAGGCCACGGAAATCAAGGAAATGCACAAGGCCGCCTGAGGAGCAAACATCATGTTGCCAAATGACCTTGACCTGCCCCGCATCCTTGCAATTATCCTGCTTTTCGCCATGTGGGGGCTTTACAGCCCGATTCTGAGCGCCCTGGGCCGCGGCACCCTGAACGCGCAACTGCACGTGGTGCGGATGCGCTGGATGCGCATGCTGCTGCAAACGCACCGGGACCACCGCGCCTTCGATGCCCTGATGATGGGGCATATTTCCAATTCCATGGCCTTCTTCGGCTCGGCGACGCTGCTGGTGCTGGCGGGCCTCTTGGGAACGCTGGCCAATATCAGCCGGCTTTATGCGGCGGTGATGGAGATAAAATTTGTGCCGGTCATCAGCCTTGAACTTTTCACCATATATTTCGTGACACTCACCGTGATCATGGCGGTTTGCTTTTTCTCCTTCACCTATGCGCTGCGGAAGCTCGCCTATACGCTGGCGATGATCGGCGGGTTGAGCGAGGCGCCGGGTGATGACCCGCAGTCGAAAACCATGGTGGTGGAAACGGCAACGGTGATGACCGAAGCAGTGAAAAGCCTGAACACCGGCATTCGCGGCTATTACTTCGCGCTGGCGGCATTCTTCCTGTTTGTCGGCCCCTATTCCTGCATGGCCATGACGGCGGCGATGAGCGGGCTGCTGCTCTACCGCCAGGGATTTTCCACAACGGCGCTGGCAATCGAACGCTATGTTGATGCGATGAACAGTGGAAAGGGCGACGGCAGGGCATGATCGCGCGCCACATCCGTTCCAGCGATGGCCTGGTTCTTGCCGGGTATGAGTATGGCAATCCGAAAGGTCCTGAAATTCTTTTCATCCATGGCTTTTCGCAATGTTCGCTTTGCTGGGGCAACCAGTTTTTCGCGCCAGAACTGGCCCGTAACTTTCGCCTGACCGCTTTTGACGTTCGCGGCCATGGCGCTTCGGAAAAACCGGTGGACGTATCGCGCTATGCCGATGACAGGCTGTTTGCCGATGATGTTCATCGTATCATGGAGGCCTTCAACCTGAGGCGGCCAGTGCTGGTGGGCTGGTCTTACGCGGGGCGCATTGTGGGTGACTATGTGGAGGCCTACGGCACAAGCCGCATTGCCGGCATAAACTACGTCTGCGCCCGGACAAACAATGATCCAGCCTTCAACGGGCCGGGAACGGATTTTCTGGGCGACATGAGCGGCAGGGGTCTTGAGGCCAATATCAAGGCCACCCGGGCTTTCGTGGAGGCCTGCTATGAGAAGCAGCCCAGCCCGGAAGAGTTCGAGGCGGTCTTCGACTACAACATGCTGGTGCCACCGGGCATCCGTGGAGCGCATCTCGGCAGGCCCGCCTCAGACGGCAGTATTCTGGTAAAGCTTGATGTGCCGGTGCTGGTCACCCAGGGAAGCGAGGACAAGCTTGTGCTGAGAGGCCTTGGCGAGCTTACGGCAACAACGGTGCCCGGGGCGCGGCTCTCACTGTATGAGGGCATTGGCCATGCGCCTTTCGCCGAGGATGCAGCCCGGTTCAACCGCGAGCTGGCGGAATTTGTGCGGGCTGCGCAAGTTTAGAGGCTTCGCGGGCCAAGGCTTCAATCCCCGCCCAATCACCGGCCTCGATCAATTTCTTCGGCACCATCCAGGAGCCGCCGACGGTGATGACGTTTGCCAGCTTCAAGTATTTGGGGGCGGATTCCAGGGTTATTCCGCCGGTGGGGCAGAAACGGATCTGCGGCAGGGGCTGGGCCAGCGACGATAGATAGGCGACCCCGCCCGCCGGTTCGGCGGGGAAAAATTTCTGGAAGCTGTAACCCTGCTCGAGGAGGTTCATGCCTTCCGAAGCGGTGACGCCACCGGGAAGCAGCGGCATTTTTAAATCCTTCGCGGCCTGCAGCAGCTTCGGCGACGAACCGGGCGACACGGCAAAGGCGCAGCCCAGCTTGTCCATGTCAGCCATCTGCGCCGGTGTGATCACCGTGCCGACGCCGACGATGGCGCCTTTCACTTCCGCCATGATCGCGCGGATGGATTCGATGGCCGCATTGGTGCGCAGGGTGATTTCGAGAACGGGCAAGCCGCCTTTCACCAGGGCGCGGGCCAGCGGCACCGCATCGGCTGCACGCTCAATCACCATCACGGGCACCACGGGAGCTGCCTTGAGAATGGCTTCGATGCCTGCCTGCAAATCCCTCGTCATCATGCAACCTCGAAAATTGATGCGCCCTGGTCGGCGCGGCCCGCAAGATTCCGGAAGGCCTTGAAAAGCTCGCGGCCCGTTCCTTCCTCATTTTTTGAAAGATCGGCGGTGGCGGGAACGCGCCGGGCGAATTCCCTGGCATCCACCAGGATTTCCAGTCGGCCATTGTCCGCATCGATGCGGATAACATCGCCGTCCCTGATCCTGGCGATGGCGCCGCCATCGGCGGCCTCGGGTGTCACATGGATGGCGGCCGGGACCTTTCCCGATGCGCCGGACATGCGGCCATCGGTAACCAGCCCGACGCGGAAGCCCTTGTCCTGCAACACACTGAGCGGCGGCGTCATGCGGTGGAGCTCCGGCATGCCGTTTGCCTTCGGGCCCTGGAAGCGCACCACGGCGACCACATCGCGGTGCAGATCGCCTGTTTTAAAGGCGGCGTGGAGTTCTTCCTGGGAGTGGAAGACACGGGCCGGGGCTTCGATGAAATGGCGATCGTCAGGAATTGACGAGGTCTTGATCACGGCGTGGCCGAGCGGGCCTTCGAGCACATTGAGTCCACCGGTGGCCTGGAATGGATTCTCGCAACCGCGCAGAACCGTCTCGTCATGGGAGACGGAAGTGGCGTCTTTCCACTCCAGCGCGCCATCACCGCTGAGCCTGGGTTCAACGAGATAGCCTTTGAGCCCGGAACCCATGATGGTGGTGACATCCTCGTGGAGCACGCCGCGATGCAGCAGTTCGCGGATCAGAAATCCCATGCCGCCGGCGGCATTGAAGTGGTTCACATCGGCCTTGCCGTTGGGATAGATGCGGGTCATCAGCGGCACGACATGGGAAAGTTCCGCGAGGTCCTTCCAGGTCAAAAGGATACCGGCGGCGGCGGCCATGGCGATGAGATGCAGCGTGTGGTTGGTAGAGCCGCCGGTTGCCAGCAAGCCGACAACGCCGTTCACCACGGCCTTCTCGTCATAGATGCGGCCAATGGGCGTGTAGTTGTTGCCAAGCGCGGTAATCGAAAGGGCCTGCTGGGCCGAGGCCTTGGTGATTTCATCACGAAGCGCCGTGCCGGGATTTAGAAATGTTGATCCGGGCAGGTGAAGCCCCATGATTTCCATCAGCATCTGATTGGAATTGGCGGTGCCGTAGAAGGTGCAGGTGCCAGGGCCATGGTAGGACTGGGCTTCTGCTTCCAGCAATGCCGCGCGGTCAACCTTGCCCTCGGCATAGAGCTGGCGGACCTTGGCCTTGTCGTCATTGGGCAGGCCCGAGGTCATGGGGCCGGCGGGAATGAAGACGGCGGGCAAATGGCCGAATGATAGAGCGCCGATGATCAGGCCCGGCACGATCTTGTCGCAGACACCGAGATAGACGGCCGCATCAAACATCTGGTGGGACAGCGCCACGGCGGTTGAAAGGGCAATCACGTCACGCGAAAACAGCGAGAGCTCCATGCCGGTTTCGCCCTGGGTGACGCCATCGCACATGGCAGGAACACCGCCTGCCACCTGCGCCGTGCCGCCCGCCTGCGCGGGCCGCGTCGCGGATGATCTGCGGGTAGTGCTCAAATGGCTGGTGGGCGGAGAGCATGTCATTGTAGGAGGTGACGATGCCAAGGTTCGGGCCTTGGCCGCTGCGCAGTTCATTCTTGTCATGGGGGCCGCAGGCGGCAAAGCCATGGGCGAGGTTGGCGCAGCCCAGCGCCTTGCGCCGGGGTTGCGAACTGGCAGCCGCCGCAATGCGGCCGAGGTAGCGGCTGCGCGTCGGCTTGCTGCGCTCGATTATTTTCTCCGTGACCGCAGAGACGATGGCGTGGACAGACATGGGCTTAACTCCGTCAGGGACACCAATAAAGTGTCAGAGGCTTTTTTGACCGCAGAACCGCCCGGACCGGCATGGCTTCAACCGGCCCTTCCGCAAGGGCCTGGTTTAGCACAGCGCGCTTTTCCTGTCCTTCGATGTGAAGGCAGAGAAGGCTTGCATCGAGAAGGGCGGGAAGGGTGAAGGTGAGCCTGGGCTCACCGGCGGCGGGAGCGGACATCCCGACGATGCGTTTTCCGGATTTCAAACTGAGGGCTTCGCCTAAACTGTCGCCACCGGGGAAAAACGAGGCCGTGTGGCCATCGCTTCCCATGCCGAAGACAACGACATCAAGAGTGGCAATATTTTCAGCATCCGGATTTTCAAAGAGCGGAACAAAGGCCGCGCCCGCCGCGCTATTTTGCAGCAGGTTTTCCCGCACCAGCCTGGCATTGGAGCGGGGATTTGTTTCCGGCACCTGCCGTTCGTCAACCAGAGTGACCGTGATCCGGCTCCAGGGAATATCGAAGCGCGACAGGGTCTCGAAGAAAAGCTTCGGCGTGGTTCCGCCCGAAACCGCGAGGCAGGCACTGCCCTTGGCCCGCACATGGCGCTGCAGGGCATTGGCGACATCGGTTGCAAGGGCGGATGAGAGGCTGCCCCGGCTTTCAAACAACCGCTCCCTGGCGATCATGCAACGTCGCTCTCATGCCAGGTGCGGCCATCGCGTTCGATCAGGGCGACGGCGGCGGTCGGGCCCCAGGTGCCCGAGGTATAGGGCTTGGGCAGTTCGGGAGATTCCTTCCAATAGTCCAGAATGGGATCAATCCATTTCCAGGCGGCGGTGACTTCATCACGGCGCATGAACAGGGTTTGATTGCCGCGCACCACATCCATGAGCAGGCGTTCATAGGCATCGGGATTGCGGACCCCGAAGGCATCGGCAAAGCTCATGTCGAGGGGCACCTGGCGCAGGCGCATGCCGCCGGGGCCCGGATCCTTGATCATCAGCATGAGCTTCACGCCCTCATCGGGCTGCAGGCGGATGACCAGGCTGTTGGAGGCAATGTTGCCGGCGCTTGTTCCGAAAACCGAATAGGGCACGGGCTTGAATTCAACGACGATTTCCGAAAGGCGCGAGGGAAGCCTTTTGCCGGACCGCAGGTAGAAAGGCACGCCGTTCCAGCGCCAGCTTCCGATCTCGGCCTTCAAGGCCACGTAGGTTTCGGTTTTGGAGGTGTCCGAGCCCAGCTCTTCGAGGTAGCCGGGGACGGCACCATTGGCGGAAGCGCCGGCCCGGTATTGCCCGCGCACAATGTGGCTGGCGAGGCTGCCATCGGTGAGCGGCTTGAGGGATTGCAGCACCTTCAATTTTTCGTCGCGCACCGAATCCGCCTCAATCGATGTCGGCGGCTCCATGGCCACAAGGCAGAGAAGCTGCAGCATGTGGTTTTGCACCATGTCGCGGAGCGCGCCTGCCGTGTCGTAATAACCGGCGCGGCCCTCAACACCGAGGGTTTCCGCCACGGTGATCTGCACATTGTCAATGTGGGCGGCGTTCCAGACGGGTTCGAACAGAGCATTGGCAAAGCGCAGGGCCATGAGGTTCTGCACGGTTTCCTTGCCGAGGTAATGATCGATGCGATAGATCGAGGGCTCGGGGAATATGCGGCCAATCTGCTCATTCAGGGCCTTGGCGGAAGCGCCATTTTTGCCCAGGGGCTTTTCCACCACGACACGGGACTTTGGCGTCACCAGATTGTGGCTGCCAAGCCGCTCGCAAATGGGTCCGAAGAGATCGGGCCCCACGGCCAGATAAAAGACGCGGATGCGGTCCTCGTGGAGCTTCAGGGCCTTTTCGAGATCCTTCCAGCCGGATTCCTGGCTTGCTTCGGCGGCGACATAATCGAGGCGGTCCAGAAACCGCTTGCACATGTCGGGCTTGCGCAGATCTTCAGCCACATGGGTTTCAATGGCGGCCAGGGCGAAGGCGCGAAAGGCCTCGCGGCTCATGGCGCGGCGCGAGGAGCCGATAATGCGGGCCGACAGCGGAATTTGCCCCTGCAAATCGCGGTGGAAAAGAGCCGGCAGCAGCTTGCGCTGGGCCAGGTCACCGGTGGCGCCAAAGACGATGAGATCGAAGACTTCAACGGGAATGGTTCGCGGGGTCATATTCTGTTAAAATTCCGGTTTTGAGGTGCGCCAATCAGAATGGCGATCTACACGCCGAACGCTCCTTTTGCAATAATTCAATTCCACTGATTTATTGATTTTTTTGCCGACTCTGGCAAAGGATAGCTGGGGCACCCTGGAGGAGAGAGATATGATCGTTTGTTGCGGCGAGGCGGTAATTGACATGCTGCCGCGCGTCTCCAAAGAGGGTGCGGCCGTCTATCAGCCCTTCAATGGCGGTTCGCCTTTCAATACGGCCATTGCCCTGGGCAGGCTGGGAATCATCACCGGATTCTTCACCGGATTGTCCACCGATTTTTTCGGCGAGAGCCTGGTGGCTGCCTTGAAGGCCAGCAATGTTGACTTGAAGTATGCCAAGATCTGGGACAGGCCATCAACCCTTGCCTTTGTAAAACTGGACAATGGCCAGGCGCGCTATTCTTTCTTTGACGAAAATTCCGCAGGCCGGATGCTGAGCACGAAGGAGCTTCCCAAGCTTGCTTCCGACGTCAACGCCTTGCATTTTGGCTCGTTCAGCCTCGTTCCCGAGCCCGGCGCTTCGACGCTTGAAGCCCTGATGACACGCGAGGCCGAAAAACGCGTGATCTGCCTTGATCCCAATGTTCGCGAAACACTTATCAAGGACCGCCGCGCCTATCTCGAGCGGATCGACCGCCTCATTGCGATCTGCGATATCCTGAAAATTTCCGATGAGGATGTCACCTGGATCACCGGCAAAACCGATCTGACAGCCGCCGCGCGAAAATGGCTCAATACGGGGGCAAAGGTTGTGGTCATCACCCGGGGTGAAAATGGCGTCGAGGTGTTCACCAAGGGCCTGTCATTCAAGCAACCCTCCATCGGCGTAAAAGTGGTGGATACGGTGGGGGCGGGCGACACGTTCACCGCCGGTTTTCTTGCTTCGCTGCAAAAAGCGGGGAAGCTCAACAAGGCTGCCGTCGCCTATCTCGACGAGGCTTCGCTGCGAAATGCGGTGACTTATGCGGCGCGCGCCGCGGCGGTTACGGTTTCACGCGCCGGGGCCAATCCGCCCTGGCTGCATGAACTGCAGACTTGAGAACTGTCACGCCTGCCATGGAATTTCCCGTTGATGGTGCCATCCCGCGCTTAGGCGAGGCCCTGACGCTTGGCTCTGCCGCAATTCTGGTGGCCGAGCCCGGGGCCGGCAAGACCACGCGGGTGCCGTTGAAGTTATTGGGCAGTTCTTGGCTTGGCGACAAAAAAATTGTCATGCTGGAACCGCGCCGGCTCGCGGCGCGGGCCGCGGCCAGGCGCATGGCGGAAACCCTTGGCGAAGAGATCGGCGCAACGGTGGGCTACACCGTCAGGCTCGACCGCAAGGTTTCGGCGAAAACCCGCATCGAAGTCGTCACCGAGGGCATTCTCACCCGCCGCCTGCAAAATGATCCTGAGCTGAAGGACACAGGGCTTATCATTTTTGACGAGTTCCATGAACGCAGCCTGGATGGCGATCTGGGGCTGGCGCTCACTCTTGATATGCGCCGGGGTTTGCGGGAGGATTTGCGGCTTCTCATCATGTCAGCCACGCTCGATGCGGCGAAGCTTTCCGAACATTTGCAGGGGGCGCCCGTCGTTCAGGCAAGTGGCCGGATGTTTCCAGTGGAAACGCGCTATCTCGGCAAGACGACGCGGCAGACACTGTCCGCCGATGCCTGCAAGGCCACGCAGCAGGCGCTGCTTGAAACGAAGCAAAGCATATTGGTTTTCTTGCCCGGTGAGGCGGAAATCCGCCGCACCGAAGACATGCTGAATGGAGCAAATCTTCCCTCCACGGTTTTCGTGCGCCCACTCTATGGGGCGATGGGCTTTGCCGAACAGGATGCGGCGCTCCATCCGGCGCCGGAAGGATCACGGAAAATCGTGCTGGCAACCACCATTGCGGAAACAAGCCTGACCATTGAAGGGATCGGCACGGTGATTGACACGGGCTTCAAGCGCAGCCCCCGCTTTGACCCCGCCAGCGGCATGACCAGCCTCGAAACGGTGCGGGTGAGCCTTGCTTCGGCGGATCAGCGCCGGGGCCGGGCCGGCCGTTTGGGCCCCGGTGTTTGCTACAGGCTTTGGCCGGAGGCTGAAACGCGAGCCCTGGCGGCCCATGACCAGCCGGAAATCCTGGTGAGCGACTTGACGCCGCTGGTGCTTGAGCTTGCCGCCTGGGGGGTGAATGCGCCCGATTCCCTGTCGTGGCTTGATCCACCGCCGGCGGCGGCCTTTGCCCAGGCGCAGGACCTGCTCAAGCGTTTGGAGGCCTTGGATGGGGATGGAAGGATCACGGCCATGGGCAAAGCCATGGTGAGGGTTCCGCTGCATCCGCGGCTTGCCCATATGGTGGTCAAGGGGGAGGCCTTGGGTTCCGGGGAAGCGGCAACGGAGCTGGCGGCATTTGTGTCGGAGCGCGATGGTCTGGGACGCGACGCGGGTTGCGATATCGCCTCGCGGCTTTTGGCGACGCGGGGTTCGGGGCGCGCGCGTATCCAGGCCGCGGCAAAGCAGATCAAGCAAATCCTCAGCATCAAGGCTGATACAGCATCGATCAGCGAAGGGGTGCTGGTTGCGCTGGCCTGGCCGGACCGCATTGCGCAAAAGCGCGGCGGCGAGCGGCGTTACCGGCTATCGGGTGGCGGCGGCGCAATTCTTCCCGAGCATGATGGCCTTGCCAGGCAGGAGTGGCTGGCGGTTGCGACCACCGATGGGGCGAGCGGCGACCAGAAGATTTTTCTGGCGGCCCCGCTCACGCTGGCTGAAATCGAAAGGCATTTTAACGACCAGATTGAGGTTTCGGAAAATGTCGGCTGGGACACGCGGTCACAAACCGTCGCTGCGGCGCGCGTAAGAAAGTTTGGCGCGCTGATCCTTGAGGAGCGTCCGCTGACAACGGCGGATCCCGAAGCCATGGCCGAGGCGATGCTCAAGGGCATTTCTGAAATGGGCCTCAAGGTTTTGCCCTGGACGGACGGTGCAAATAGTTTTCGGGCGCAGGTGGAATTTTTGAAACGCCTGTTTCCTGAAGAAGCCTGGCCCGATCTCAGCGACGAGGCGCTTGCGCAAAACCTTGAAGCGTGGCTGAAGCCTTATCTCGCCAGCATTTCGCGAAAGAGCCATCTGGAACGGCTGGACTTGCTGGCCATCCTGAAAGATATGGTTCCCTACGATCTGCAACGGCAGATGGATGGGCTGGCGCCGCGCCGCATTGAAGTGCCCTCAGGCGCCCATGTCGCCATCGATTATGAAACCGGGGGCGACCCGGTGATCCGGGTGCGCCTGCAGGAGATGTTTGGCCTGGCCAAAACGCCGGCAATCGCCAAGGGAAGAGCCCAGCTGCGCATTGAATTGCTGTCACCGGCGGGAAGACCGCTGGCGGTCACCAAGTCCCTGGAGACATTCTGGAGCAACGGTTACCCGGATGTCCGCGCCGAGTTGCGGGGCCGCTATCCGAAGCATTCCTGGCCGGAAGACCCGCTCTCCGCGCCGCCAGTAAAGCCGCGGAAACTGCGCTGATTGCAAGGCTTGACCATTGGCCATGCCAATGCCAAACACCGCGCGCAATGACCGACACCGCCCATATCCGCAATTTCTCCATTATCGCCCATATCGACCACGGCAAATCGACACTTGCCGACCGGCTTATCCAGCTTTGCGGAGCGGTGAGCGACCGGGACATGGTGGACCAAATTCTGGATTCCATGGACCTCGAGCGGGAGCGCGGCATCACCATCAAGGCCAATACGGTGCGCCTCGATTATACCGCCAGGAACGGCGAAAAATACGTGCTGAACCTCATCGACACGCCGGGGCATGTGGACTTTGCCTATGAGGTGTCGCGTTCGCTGGCGGCCTGCGAGGGTTCGCTTTTGGTGGTCGATGCCAGCCAGGGCGTTGAAGCGCAGACCTTGGCGAACGTCTATCAGGCGATCAACAACAACCATGAAATCGTGCCGGTTCTTAATAAGGTGGACTTGCCCGCCGCGGAGCCGGAGCGCATCCGCCAGCAGATCGAAGATGTGATCGGAATCGACGCCTCGGAAGCAGTGCTGATCTCGGCAAAATCCGGGCTCGGTGTTCCCGATGTGCTTGAGGCCATCGTGCACCGCCTGCCCGCCCCAAGCGGCGACCGCAGCAAGCCGCTGAAGGCGTTGCTCGTCGACAGCTGGTATGATTCTTATCTTGGTGTTGTGGTTCTGCTGCGTATTATTGACGGCGAACTCAAGAAGGGCATGCGCGTCAAGATGATGGGCACGGGCGGCTCCTATCTCATCGACCGGGTCGGCGTGTCGCGGCCCAAAAAGGAAATGGTGGCGAGCCTCGGCCCTGGCGAGATCGGGTTTTTCACCGCCGCGATCAAGGAAGTGGCCGATACACGCGTCGGCGATACGGTCACCGATGAAAAGCGCCCGACGGCCGAACCCCTGCCCGACTTCAAGGAAGCCCAGGCAGTGGTGTTTGCCGGTTTCTTCCCGGTCGATGCGGCGAAGTTTGAAGACCTGCGCGAAGCCATGGGCCGTTTGCGCCTCAACGATGCAAGCTTCTCTTATGACATGGAAACCTCGGCGGCCCTTGGATTCGGTTTCCGCTGCGGTTTCCTCGGCCTCTTGCATCTGGAAATCACCCGCGAGCGCATCGAGCGCGAATTCAACGTGGACATCATCACCACGGCACCCAGCGTCATCTACAAGATCAACATGCGCGACGGCACGCAGAAGTCCCTGCACAATCCGGTCGACATGCCGGACGCCACGCTGGTTGAATCCATCGAAGAACCGTGGATCGAGGCCACCATCCTGGTGCCCGATGAATATCTGGGTTCCATCCTCAAGTTGTGCGAAGACCGGCGCGGTCGGCAGAAGCAGCTGACCTACGCCGGGTCGCGCGCCATGGTGATCTATGATTTGCCGCTCAACGAAGTGGTGTTCGATTTCTATGACCGGCTCAAATCGGTGAGCCGCGGCTATGCCAGCTTCGACTACAAGATGGTGGGCTATGAAAAGGGCGACCTGGTGCGCATGGGCATCCTGGTGAACGGCGAGGCGGTGGATGCGCTGGCCATGGTGGTGCACCGGGCCAGGGCCGAACAGCGCGGCCGGGTGATGTGCGAGAAGCTGAAAGAGCTGATCCCGCGCCACATGTTCCAGATTCCGATTCAGGCCACCATCGGCGGCAAGATCGTGGCGCGCGAAACCCTGTCAGCCATGCGCAAGGACGTAACCGCCAAGTGCTACGGCGGCGACATCAGCCGCAAGCGCAAGCTTCTGGACAAGCAGAAGGAAGGCAAGAAAAAGATGCGGCAGTTCGGCAAGGTCGAAATTCCGCAGGAGGCCTTCATCGCGGCGTTGAAGATGGACGAGAACTAGGCCCGCGAAATCATAAGCCTTCAGGCAGAGTCGGGCATCAATCCGGTCCCGGCGTTGATGGCATCGCTGCCGGCGTGCTGGACTGGACTTCCACGAAGCGGCCGGCAATCAGCGAGATGAGATAAAAGCCCAGCTTCGGGTTCTGGTAGTATGCCTGATATAAAGTGTTGTCATCTACCGACAGAAGCCGGCAGTCAGTAACAGCGAGCGCTGAGGCAATGCGTTCACGCGACGGCGAGAACATGCCAATTTCCCCAATGATCGCGCCTTTACTTACGGTCTTGTCTATTTCAATCAGCTGCAGTGTCCCCTCCATCAGATAGTACATATGCCGGGCATAATCGCCCTTCTTGAACAAATATTCGCCCTTCTGAATCCTTGCTTGGCGCATGAATGGGAGCATTGCTTCGATTGACGCATCCTTCGCCGGGGCCGAGCGGGTAAACGCGAGCAATTTTTTTATCTCGTAGAGGCGTGCGAGGTTGACGGGAAGCAGCACCGAATGAAGCGCCAACACGGGAATAAGACTTTCGCTTGCGGCGTATGCAATGAATGCAAGGTTGCTCGCAATCGCCAGCATCCTCAGGGGCATCATGGTGCGAACGTAGAACGTCGCGAATACCAGGGCAGATGCGAGGTATCCGATAATTTCGCCATATGCCATGGGAATTTGCCTCGTCTGATTGGTCCAGTTTGAATGTTAGTTCATGGCTGGCCGTCGCGGCAATGGGAAGTTGGTCTAAGCACAGTCTGTAAAATTGAATTGGCCATGTCTGGAAGGGGCCGTGCGCGCCCGCTCAGCCGCCTCGGCAATCGCTCGGGTGCCGGGATAACTTACGACAAGGCTAGGCTTCGGCCAGGCCGCGCTTGCGCCGGTCCCAATCGACGATCTTTCCCGCCGCCCACCAGCAGGCCACAGCAACGGCAGCCCCGGCGTAGCCATCGATGGCATAGTGCCAGCCCAGGTGAATGGAGCCGATGAAGATGAGGAAGGCAAAAACTGAGAAGAGATAGCCCAGCCATTTCCTGCCGGAGGAAAACCCGAGGATTGCGAACAGGATGGAAGCGCCCACATGCATCGACGGCATGGCCGATATGCCATTGATCAGGCCGGTTCCGGTCTCATAATTTTTCCACAGCTCATCCATGGCGGTGAGGGCAAAGATGGTGTGGTTTTGATTCACCTCATTGAGCCAGGCCATGAGCGGGGCGTAGGGGTCAAAGCCGGGCAGAAGCCTGCCGTAGAAACAGGGGCCGACGGAGGAGAAGATTGTGCCCAATATGCTGGTGCCGAAGAACCAAGTAAGGGTAAAACCCAGCAGGAAGCGCATGCGGAGTGCGGTGTCTTTTGCGGCAAAGCCCTGCCAGTACCAGCAGGTAAACATCACGAAGAACCAGATGTTGTAGTTGACATTGATCAGGAAGGTGACCCATGGCAGGTTCAGCAGGGGCGCCAGCCATTCATAGGGATGCCGGCCGAAGTGCAGCACCCTGTCCCAGTGCATGAAGGTTTCATCCCAGGAAAAGGGGACGGCCAGCGGGATAGCCTTTTTGATAAAGGAAAAACCCACCATGTAGAGGGTCATGAAAAGGAAAGCGTGGATGGAATTGGAGAGGCGCTGGGGCGACAGATAATCGTCGCGTATTTTGAGCCATAGGCCAGCAAGGGCGCTGCCGGGATAATTGCTCCGGTTCAACCGGATGAGCTCACGGACAAGGCCGAAAAAAATCATGACGCCCAAAAGCATCAATACGGGTCCAGAAAATATCATCACCATCTGAAGATCGATGGGAAGGCCAAGCCACAGGGATTCCGCTATCGAGACGGCGCAGACAAATGCCGCGAACATGTAGAGCAGCGCATGGGCGCGAATGCCGTGAACGACATGCGCTGCCGTCACGGAAAGGCGGTTGTGCAGCGGCAAGGCCGAGGCTTCACTCATGGCGGCGGGCGTCCCGTTAAAGGGGTGAGCCTATCAAGCCGGGGGTTAATGAGTTGTTTCAGGCTGGACTATAGATTAGAATTATTCCAATCTGATTTAGAGGTCCACCTTGAAACGTTTCTCCGATCTGACCGAACAGGAAATCATCGCCCTTGCCATTTCGAGTGAGGATGATGACGCGCGCCTCTACTCGGGCTTTGCCAACGCCCTGATGGAGGCCTATCCGGCTTCCGCCAAGGTTTTCATGGAAATGTCGGAAGAGGAGCATCAGCACCGGCACTGGCTCACTGACCTCTACCAGAAGAAATTCGGTGATTTCGTTCCGCTGATCCGGCGCAGCGACATCTTCGGATTTGTGAAGCACAAGCCCGGCTGGATGATCGGCAAGCTCAACATCGAGGCGATGCGCCGGCGCGCCGAAGTCATTGAGCTGGAAAACTACCGTTTTTACAAGCAGGCGTCAGCGCACAGCAAGGACCCGCAGATTGCAAAACTCCTCGCCCAGTTGGCGGAGGCCGAAAAGGGCCACGAGTCGCTGGCGGCGCGCCTTGGCAAACAGCACGTAACCATCGACGTGAAGATCGACGAGGCCGAAACCAGGCGCCGCCTCTTCTTGCTGCAAGTTATTCAACCGGGCCTGGTGGGGCTGATGGATGGCTCGGTTTCCACGCTGGCGCCACTGTTTGCGGCGGCCTTTGCGACGGGAAATACCTGGGCGACATTTCTAGTGGGAATGGCGGCCTCGGTCGGGGCCGGCATTTCCATGGGGTTTGCCGAGGGTCTTTCCGACGACGGCAAGCTGACGGGCCGCGGGCATCCACTGATCCGGGGCCTGGCCGCTGGCATCATGACCGCGGTAGGCGGCATCGGCCATACGCTGCCTTATCTCATCAGCGATTTCAAAACCGCCACGGGCCTGGCCATCGCCATCGTGTTCATCGAGCTCTGGGCCATCTCATGGATCCGTTACAAATACATGGACACGCCATTCCTGAAGGCGGCATTCCAGATTGCGGTGGGCGGCTTCCTGGTGTTCCTCACCGGCATATTCATCGGCAGCGCGTGAGCAAGAGCGTGGCGTGCCGTTCATGCTTCTGATCGCAACCCCCTGGCCAGCGCATCAACAAACGCCTTGCCTATCGATCCATCATTATCGAGCTTGGGGTTGAAGATGGTAATATCGATGCCAACCGCCCGGCCGCTCGCCAAGCTTGCGCGCAAAACTGCCACCAACTCGTCCCACGACAGTCCATTGGGCATGCGGTAATCCACCGCCGGCATGATCGCGTCATCAAGCACATCGGCGTCCAGATGGATCCAGAAACCGTCGCGCCCGCGATCTGTGAGATGCGCAATGGCGCCGGCGGCGGCCGCTTCAGCCCCCGCCTCGCGCAGGGCGGCCAGGTCGATGACCTTTATCACCGTGTCTTCAATTCGCTGGCTGCCATGTTCCGCGGCGTCTTCAGCATCGCGGCGACCCAGCGCGACAACATCTTCATCGCGCACCAGCGGGCGGGCACCTTCGACATCACTCACCACCGGCGGACCCCGGCCTGTGGCAAGCGCCAAGTCCATTGATGCCGCTTCACCGTTTTCCTCGGCTTCAGGCTGGTAAAAATCAGCGTGGCCGTCGACAAACAGCAGCCCATAGCGGCCCCGGCGCTTGAGCGCGAGCAGGCAGCCAAGAATGATCGAGCAGTCGCCGCCAAGCACCACCGGGAATTTTCCGGCAGCAAGCACCGCGCCTACCGCGGCGGCGAGCGTTACGGAGTAATCGGCGATTGCCTGTGGATTGAGCATATGCGTCTGCGGATCGATGCGATCATCGTAAGGCAAAGGCTCAACCCGTGCCGCGCGCTGCGCGCCCAAGCGCTCGGCGAGGCCTGCCCCCAGCAAGGCGTCGGGCAACATCTCGACACCCTGCGGAAACAGTCCAAGTACCGAGGGTGCTTCGATGATCACGAATTTGGGGCCTGCCATGATCTTTCTCTTTTCTGCTTCCCCGGAGATGGGAGCCGCAACAGTATTCTTCCCAAGGAAAACTTGCACCCCCCGGTCAAGGGGGCTAGTTTCAGAAGAGTACCAGAAAATGGCACAAGAAACGCAACGGGAGACGATCATGAAAAGACGCACAATTTTTACAAGCCTTTTGGCCCTGGCGCTGACGATAGGCGTTGCCGCTCCGGCACTGGCCCTTGACGATCTGCGGATCATCGCCCCGGCAAAACCCGGCGGCGGCTGGGACCAGACGGCGCGCTCGCTTTCTGAAGTCATGGCCGGCCTGGGCGCCAAGGGCGGCACGGTGGAAAACGTTCCGGGCGCCGGCGGGGCCGTCGGGCTCGCGCAACTGGTCGACCAGGAAAAGGGCAACGGCAATGTCATGATGGTCAACGGCCTTGTCATGCTGGGGGCGCTGCTCACCAACAAGTCGGCGGTAACGCTTGACATGACGACACCGATTGCACGGCTGACGGGCGAGTATGAAGTGATTGTCGTTCCCGCTTCCTCGGAACTCAAGACGGCGGCGGATCTGGTGGCCAAATTGAAGGCAGACCCGGGTGCGGTTGCCTTTGGCGGCGGATCGGCCGGCGGCACCGACCACATTCTCGCGGGCCTCGTCGCCAAGGCGGCCGGCGCGGATGTCTCAAAACTGAACTACGTGCCCTTCTCCGGCGGCGGCGAAGCGCTTGCCGCGGTGATGGGCGGCCATGTGGTGGCCGGCATCAGCGGCTACGGCGAATGGGCCGGGCAGATAAAGTCCGGCGAACTGCGCGCCCTTGCCATTTCGGCGCCGGAACGCCAGCCCGGCATCGACATCCCCACCCTGAAGGAACAGGGGGTTGATGTGGAGCTCGCAAATTGGCGCGCCATCGTTGCTCCCCCGGACCTTGATGACGCGGAGAAAAAGGCGCTGCTCGAAGCAGTTGATGCGGCGGTCAAGAGCGATGCCTGGAAAAAGCTGCTGGTGGAAAAGAACTGGACAGACCTCTATCTTCCGGGCGATGATTTCGGCAAGCTGGTCGCCGCTGAAAACGTCCGCACAACGGAAATTCTCAAGGGCATCGGCCTCGTTCAATAACGAGAGGCCATGAACACAAAGCAGACGATATCGGGGGCCGGTCTCGCGATCGGCCTCGGCCTTGTTGCCATCGCATCGGTCATTGGTTTTGAAACCATGCAGATGCAGGTGCCGCCGAGTTACGCCCGGGTCGGCCCGCAGATTTTTCCCTATATCATCGCCATAGGACTGGCGATCACCGGGGCGCATATCGCCTGGAAAAGCTATCGCGGCGCGGATGACATCGCTGAAATTGCCGACAGCGAGCCGACGGATTGGAAAGCCGTTGGCATCATTATGGCGGGCCTCATCGCCCATATGAACCTGCTGAAGCCTTTAGGCTTCGTGCCGGCGGGCCTTATTCTGTTCTGGAGCGTGGCCTTCGCCTTTGGCAGCCGGCGCTATGGCCGGGACGTTCTGGTCGGGTTGCTGCTGGCGCTCTTCGCCTATCTCGGATTTACCCATGGCCTCGGCCTGCAACTGCCGCCAGGCATATTGAAGGGATTGCTCTGAGATGGAGTCCTTCCTTGCCCTGATGGATGGCTTTGCCACGGCGATCACCCCCATCAACCTGATGTGGTCGCTGATCGGGGTGACGCTTGGCACCCTCATCGGCATATTGCCCGGCATTGGCCCGGCGCTGACCATCGCCCTTCTCCTGCCGGTCACGCGGAACCTTGATCCCACCGGAGCTTTCATCATGTTTGCCGGGCTCTATTACGGCGCCATGTATGGCAGCTCCACCACCAGCATCCTGCTCAATACGCCAGGGGAATCCGGTTCGATCATGACGGCCGTTGAAGGAAACCTGATGGCGCGGCAAGGCCGGGGTGCTGCGGCGCTTTCGACGGCCGCCATCGGCTCCTTCGTGGCGGGCACCCTGGGCACCCTGGCGCTGACATTTCTCGCTCCCGTCTTTGTGAAGCTGGCGCTGCTGTTTGGCCCGGCCGAATATTTCGCGCTGATGGTTCTGGCGTTCACAACCGTCTCCGCCCTGCTCGGGGCTTCCATCAGCCGCGGCGTTGCCAGCCTGCTTCTGGGCTTGGCATTCGGGCTTGTCGGCACCGACATTCTCACCGGCCAGCCGCGCCTGGTTTTCGGTTATCCAAGCCTGCTCCGCGGCATTGATATCGTGGTGGTGGCGGTTGGCCTGTTCGCCGTGGGTGAAGCTCTCTTCATGGCCTCGCAGACGCGCCTGCGCACGGCGGAAATCCTGCCGATCAAGGGATCGCTGTTCATGACGCGGGAGGAATGGCGGCGCTCTTGGAAGCCGTGGCTGCGCGGTACGGCACTCGGCTTTCCGTTCGGCGCGCTGCCGGCGGGGGGCACGGAAATTCCCACTTTCCTGTCCTACTTTCTTGAAAAGAAACTCACCAAGCACCCGGAGGAATTTGGCCGCGGCGCTATCGAAGGGGTTGCCGGCCCGGAAGCGGCCAACAATGCGGCGGTGGCCGGCGTGCTGGTGCCGCTGCTTGCCTTGGGACTTCCGACCTCGGCCACGGCGGCAATCCTGCTGGCGGCTTTTGAACAATATAATCTCCAGCCGGGACCGCTGCTGTTCTCGGGCTCATCAACCTTGGTGTGGGGCCTGATCGCCAGCCTCTATATCGGCAACGTCATGCTGCTGGTGCTCAACCTGCCGCTGGTCGGCCTGTGGGTGCGCCTGCTTTCCATTCCGCAGCCGCTGCTCTACGGCGGCATTCTGGTGTTCTCTACGCTTGGGGTTTATTCGCTCAACAACTCGACCTTCGACCTGGTTTTGCTGTTCGTGGTGGGCCTCATCGGCTTCCTGATGCGGCGCCATGAGTTTCCGGTGGCGCCCTGCATCATCGGCCTCATCCTCGGGCCGCTGGCGGAAGCCCAATTCCGCCGCGCCCTGTCGATCAGCCAGGGTGACCCTTCGGTTTTTGTCACCCACCCGCTTTCGGCTGTCCTGCTGGTCCTTGCCGCGGCGGTGATCATTGTCCCGATTGTCCTGCGCCGTGCTAAGTATGTTTAAAGCCTGTCATTCCATGCGCTTTGGAGTGCTTGCTTAAACTTGCGAATGCTGCGTAAATCCGTGTGCCGCTGCGCCGGCGTTCTGTACGGTACCTGACCGTCCGGAGGGGACTCAAATTTCTGGAAATTAAGTGACCTAATGGCACCACCATTGCGCCGTCCGCTGTTTCGCTCCGAAACCCTGGCAACGGCCCTCATCCTTGGATTCCTGGTTTTCCTGCTTGGCGGCACAGCCGTTGTTCTGAGGAATGCCTACCAAGCGGCCGATGAAATTGCGCGCATCCGGGCTATTTCTTCGGCCGAAGTCGTGGCGGCCAACTTCGAATGGGTAGGCGAGACATCGCACCAGCTGTTGCAGCGGGTCGACAATTTTGTGGGACCGAACCTGGATGCCCTGCCCGCAAACGCCCTGGGCTTCCTCAAGGAGGCGGTGTCGACGCTGCCCGGATCGCCGCGCCTCTATCTGGTGGGCGCTGACGGAAGCACCCGGCTTACAACCGATCCGGATTTCAAGCCCATCGACATCCGCGACCGGGACTATTTCCAGGCCGTCGCCAAAGGTGCCGCGACCTACGTCTCACCCATGCTGGTGAGCCGGCTCAACGGCGAACAGATATTCGTCATCAGCAAGAGGGTCGAACGAAATGGCACTTTCGTCGGGGCAGCCATCATTTCATTCAATTCGCAACTCATCGAGAAAGTCTGGAATTCGCTGCGCTTTGATCGCACTTCGGTGGTCGTGGTGGCTCGCGACGACGGCCTGATCGTTGCGCGTTATCCCCGGCTGGACGGAACCATGGACATCAGCGCTTCCGTCCTGTTCACGACTTACCTGCCGCAGACGCCCAACGGGACTTATGAAGCGGTTTCGGTGGCGGACGGGGTGAAACGCATCGTAGCCTACCGCCGCGTCGAGGGTTCACGGCTGATTGCCATTGCCTCGATCGGGCATGATGTGGCGTTTGCGCCTTTCTATAAGTTCTCCATCCTCAGTCTCCTTGTTGCGCTCCCCATCGCGCTGTTTCTGGCTTTTCTGGCCTGGTTCACCTACCGCTGGCTTAGACGGGAAGCGCGGCAAAGGGACCAACTGGGCGCGGCCCTTGAATCCAACCAGATGCTGTTCCGGGAGATTCATCACCGGGTCAAAAACAACCTGCAGGCGGTGAATTCGCTCGTCAACCTGCAAAAGATCGATCCCGGCGCGAAACAGGAAATGAGCCACCGCATCCAGGCGATGGTCGCGGTGCATGAGCAGATCTACCGGAATGACCAGTTCGGCCTGGTGGATGCGTCCGCCTACATTCCCGCCATCATCGGGAAGCTTGTCGAATCCTACGGGCGCGAGGTGAAATTGAATTACGACCTGGAGGCCATGGAAGTCGACCGCGAACACGCGCTGCCCCTTGGTCTGGTGGCGAATGAAGTGGTTTCCAACGCGATGAAATACGCCTTCCCGGACAATACGGAAGGCGAGCTAAAAATCACCCTGAAGAAAACGGAGGACGGGCGCACGGGCATTCTGACGGTGCATGACAACGGCATTGGATTTGATCCGGAAAAATCCCCAAAAGGCACCGGCAGCAAACTGATCAATGGGCTGGTGGCGCAGATTCAGGGAGAGACGAGTTATCACTTCGGGCAGGGCACGCGGTTCGAGATGCGCTTTCCCCTGCCCAAAGCATCAGCCTAGGGCATCTGGACCATGGACCGCATGGTGGCGGCAACTTCATTCAGATTATAGGGCTTGGAGAAGAAGCGCGAATCATGCGGCAGGGCATCCAAATTGACCTTACGTAGCCCCGAGGCCACGACAATCCTGATCGGCGGCCAGCGGTTGCGCACGGCGGCGGCGAGCTTCAGGCCATCCATGCTGCCCGGCATATCGACATCGGTGAAGAGGACACGAATGGCGGTATTGGCTTCGAGAATTTTTATGGCCCGGTCGGCATCGGGCGCCTCGAAAACTGTGAAGCCGGCTTCCACAAGCTGCTCGACCACATCCATGCGGGTAATCGGCTCATCTTCCACGACCAGCACTGCGATCTTTTCAGCCATCACAATCTCTTGTAACTCAAATCCTGTAGGCGCATTCAATAACCTTGGAACAGCTTCGATTGTTTCAATGTCATTCAAGTTTTAGCGTTTCATGCTTAATTGTTTGTCACAAACGGCATGAACCGGCGGTGAACCGGGCGGCTGCCGAACCTTACCAGATTACTAAATCCGTTCCAAATCAGTGATTTGAGGGCGCCCGGGCCGTCCGTTTCGGGCCGCCCCGATAATCCCACGGGGCGGTGAATCATGGGCCGGCCACCTCTCCAGGGGCATCGAGTCTAACCCCTTGATGTAAAATATATAAAGCACTAAAATACCGGTCCGGCACGCAGCTCGTTTTGAAAAGGACATTTCCCACTGGCCATGCAAGGACAACCGTAATGCGTATTTTAGTTATGGCTATTGCAATGGGCGCGGCGAGCGGGTTTGCCGCCCCGGCGCTCACAAATCCTCAGACCTATTGCGAGCTTTTCAGCAAGGATTATGCCGACGGCAGATCACTCGATGTGGACCATTGGCAAATTGACTACCGCAATGCGTTTGGTTCCTGCATGACGCAATACGCGTTAGATGCCCCGGCAGTCCGGAAGGGAAAAGACGTGGAAAACCCCGGCAAGAAAGTCGCCGGCACGGCAACCAGGCCACGCCCAAAGAGAACCCCGCTCCTGGCCCCGGGGTCGGTCGCATGGAACGAGTACTGCGCGGCGAAATATGCCTCCTACAATAAAGCGACGGGGACTTATAAATCCTACAGCGGGAGAGCCAAACCCTGCCTGGTCCCTTCCGGCTAACGGAAAACTCTTCCCTTCCTCGTCAAAATAGTCTCAAAGTGGGGCGAAGGTTTTCAGTGGCAACAACACAGAGGAACGACCATGGCCCGTAAAGCAAAGAAGAAATCAACTGCCAAGAAGCCTGCGAAGAAAAAAGGCAAGGCGAAAAAAGCCACCAAAAAGGGCGCCTCCGCCGTAAAGGCGATCAAGAAATCGGCGCGCGCGGTGGTCAAGTCGGCGCGCAAGCGCACGACAGCGGCCAAGAAGTCCGGCAAAAGTTTGGTCAGGCGGGCGGTCAAAGCTGTCACTGAGGCAGTCGCCCCCCTCCTGCCCGGCAGCACCACTGACAAGGACCAAAATACCTGAGCCAAGAGAGATAGGCCGGTTGCCGGGTTAGTTTCTGAGCGCTTTACCGAGCTTGAAGAAATCCCGCCAGGCATCCGGCCGGCCCATTATTTTTTTGGTCTGGGCCCCCTCAACAGTGAAGGCTTTGGGGCTGATTTTGTCGGCTATCAATTCCCATGTGATGGGCATCGAGATGGCGGCATCCTCGTTCGCCCTAAGGGAGTAAGGCGCCACCGTGGTTGAGCCTCTGCCATTGCGGAGATAGTCGATGAAGATCCGGCCCTTGCGGGCTTTCTTGGAGAGTGTTGCGGTATATCTGTCGGGTGCGACCTGCGCCATCGCTGCGGCGAAGTCATGGGCAAAGGTTTTGACCTCATCCCAGCGGGCCTTGGGCTTCAAAGGCATAAGGACATGAAAGCCCTTGCCGCCGGAGGTTTTCACAAATGCGGAAAAACCCAGCTCTTCTAAACGGGCCTTCACTTCCATTGCGGCGGCGCGGACCGTTTCAGCGGTCACGCTCTCGTCGGGATCGAGGTCAAATACGACCTGGTCGGGCGTTTCGATCGCCTCCACCGTTGCTCCCCAAATGTGAATTTCCACGACACCGAGCTGCACCAAAGCTGCGGCACCTTGGAAATCACGAATGTACAGGTGTTCCTGCTTATCGTGGGGATCCTTCATGATGCTGATGGCCTCATGCATGCCGGGAGACGCATGCTTCTGGAAGAACCGCTGGCCGCCAATGCCATCCGGGGCGCGCAAAAGGCTGAGGGGGCGGTTGATGACGAACTGCTCCATCCGCGGCCACACCGAAGCGTAATAATCCAGCAGGCCCTGTTTTGAAATTTTGGCCTTTGGCCACAGCAGTTTGTCGGGATGGCTCAATTCCATACCGGGCTTCGGCCTGGACTTGCCAGTGCGGTTCGATCTCTCCGGCAGCGCCGCGGCCACCGGCTGTTCCTTTACGACTTCCCTGGCAGGCTTATCCTCGCGCAATCCCTGAAACGAGGCCTGGCGCAAGATGCCATCGCTTGTCCACGCGCGGAATTCCACTTCCGCCACCAATTCGGGGCGCACCCAAACGGCAGCCTTCTCTTTCTTTTCCAGTCCCGCGACCGCCGGTGCCGCTGCCTTGAGCTTGGCGAGCTTGCGCTTGAGGTCGTCTCCGGCCTTCGTCGAAAATCCCGTTCCGACCCGCCCGGCATGCACGAGCTTGCCATTCTTGCGGTATCCGACAATGATCGAGCGCAATCCCCGACCCGTCGCGGCGGAGGTGAGGTAGCCAATGATGACGAACTCCTGGCGCAAGGTGCATTTTGACTTGATCCAGTCAAACGAGCGCCCGCTCCGATAGGGGGCGTCAATCTTTTTTGAGATCACGCCTTCAAGGCCCATGCGGCAAGCGTGGCTCAGGATGGTCTCGCCGGCCTGCTCGAAGTGTTCGCTGTAACGGATCAACGTGTTGTTTCTGCCGTTCAGAAGGCCTTCGAGCTGGGTCTTGCGTTCAAGCAAGGGTTCCGCAAGCAGCGACGTATTGTCGAGGTGCAGCAGGTCAAAGGCGTAAAAGGTCATCCGGTCGCTGCGGCCGGCCGACAGATCGGCTTGCAGGAGGGCAAACGAGGCCACGCCGTTGCCGGCGAGCACGACAATCTCGCCGTCGAGGATCGCCTGGTTGCACTTGAGCTCCAATAATTCGCGGCGCAGCGGCTCGCCGAAGCGCGGGGTCCAATCCAGCCCGGAACGGGTAAACAGTTTCAGTTTCCCGGCGGAAAGGTGGGCCTGGATCCGGTAGCCGTCGAACTTCACTTCGTGCAGCCAGCCGGTTCCTTCGGGCGTTGCGGCTTTCAAGGTGGCGAGAGCGGGCGGAATGAAGCCCGGCATGGCGGCCGATTTTTTCCCGGCGGCGGCGGCCTTTTTCTTGGCCGGCTGGCGCGGGCCTGGGGACTTCGCGGTTCTTGGCTTTTTTCCCGCGGCAATTTCCTCATTGGTAAGTCCCGATTTGATGGATTCAGGGGCACTTTCCAAAATGTCGCCGTCAACGGCGGCAAATTCATCCTTGGACTTGATGAGCAGCCAGTTGTCGCGCTTTTCCTTGTCGCGGGCCTTGAGGCGAACGAGATGCCAGCTTCCCTTCAGCTTCTTGCCCGCCAGTTCAAAACTCAAATGGCCTTTCTTCATGCCGGCCGCCGCATCGCCCTCGGGGAGCCAGGTCCCCTGGTCCCAAACGGCTACAGACCCGGCGCCATAGGAACCCTTGGGAATATTGCCTTCGAACTCCGCATAATCCAGGGGATGGTCCTCGACATGGACGGCGAGGCGCTTTTCAGCCGGATCAAGGCTTGGACCGCGGGTTACGGCCCAGCTCCACAGCACGCCGTTGTGTTCGAGACGGAGGTCATAGTGCAGCCGCCGGGCATCGTGCTTGTGAATGACGAAAAGACCGCCGGCGGCTTTGGCCTTGCCGGCCGCCTTCCGCCTTTTCCCCGCGGGTTCGCTGGTTTGCTTGAAATCGCGCTTGCGCCAGTATTGTTCGAGCACATTCGCCATGTTGCCAACCCAACCGTTTACCGCCTGCGGCCCGCCGAGGCTCTTTTGACAGTCTTTTCGCCGGCCGCGGATGCTTTACGCGCCGCCGGCTTGGCCCGCGACGGGGCGCCGCCCTCCGATGCCAGGCTCTTCTTGAGCGCATCGAACAGGTTGACGACATTGGAAGGGGGCTCGGCAGCGGACACGACAGGCGGTTTTTTTCCCGACTGCTTGGCCTTGATCAGCGCCAGGAGCGCATCTTCATAGCGGTCATCAAATTTCGACGGATCAAATTTGCCCTTTTTCTTGTCGATGATGTGGGCGGCCAGATCGGTCATCTCCTGATCGACGCTGACCTTGGCGATTTCATCGAACACGGTTTCCGGCTGGCGCACGGTATGATCGTAACGCAAGGTGGTGAGCAGCATGCCCTTGCCGAGCGCCTCGATGACCACGGGCCGTTCGCGGCGATAGAGCACGATGCGCGCCAGCCCGGCCATTTTCTTCTCCTCAAGCGCATCGCGTATAACGGCAAAGGCTTCCTGGGACACCTTGTCCGACGGCGTCAGGTAATAGGGCGTATCAAGATAGATCTGCTCGATTTCCGACTTCTTCACAAAGCTTTCGAGGCTCAGGGTGTGGGAGGATTCGATCTTGACCGCGTCAATTTCCGCCTCGTCGAAAAGCAGGAACTTGTCGTTCTCGATTTCGTAGCCCTTGATCTCGTTTTTGTCATCAACGGGCTTTCCCGTGACGGAATCGATATATTGCCGCGACACGGTATTGCCGGTGGCCTTGTTGAGGATGCGGAAGGAAACCTTCTCGTTCTGGGTGGTGGCGTTTGAAAGCTCCACACCGCAGGTCACAAGCGATAATTTGAGATAACCTTTCCAGGCAGGACGTACGGCCATTAGACATTTCCTCCCACGGGCGTGGCTGATCCGAGTGCGTTCATCGGACCATAACGGCAAGCCATGCCGCAAAGTTCCAAACCGACGGCGCCTGGCTCCCAGAATCCACGAATTACACAAATACCCATTAAATCAGCATCATGCAGTCGTGTAAGGGCCCGCCCGGCTGCCGGTTCCAGGCTTCGCCAGCAACCGTTTCCGTGGGCAGCAAAAAGGCGGGGCCCACACCGGTCGACCCTGCCCCAACGATCCTACTTCACCGCGCGGCCGAAAGCGGCGGGATTTCTGTTGTTGAAACTCACCAGCACCGCGGGCCGTTCCTGGAATGCGTGCTGGAAAAGATAGCGGCACGCCAACTTGCCCCGCTGCCGCAAGGCCCGCGGGGTTTTTTTGAGCGCATCCCCACTCAAAACATTTGACCGGTACTTGCTAATCCCGCTCGGGATTCGTGGCGCTTGCGCTGGCATGAATCTCCAACCACTCGTTGGCCAGATCATCCCAGAATTGTTTGATCTTGTCGTCCTTGGCCAACGCCGCCTGTGAAACGCAGTAGTCCGCCCTGGCCTTATTTATCTGGTCTTTTGAGAATTTCATGGCTCACCGCCCCGCGCAATTCAAACTCGAACCCTTTAAACTAACAAGCCCGAACGTAGCGGTAAGTTCCATAATTCCCGGCCTGGATTGGGGCGGCGCGTGGCAAGGACTGTCATTGCCGGAGGCCCGCGATGTCGTACTTCATCACGGCAACAAGGGTCTTTTCATCCCGGGTGAACTTGCTGGCTTCCAACAAATTGGCCGCGAGATAGTCCCTTTGATCTTCGGAGATGATATTTTCCGCAGCGCAAACCTTTTCGAAAATGCGCCTGAGCTGGGATAGCCGTTCTGGCGAGAACCGGCTCGCATCTGGACGCGCCGCCACGCTCTCGGGAGTGAGAAGGTTGCTCATTTGCCGTGCTCCTACCGACCACGACAAATCTGTGGACGCAGCGCTAAATGGGTGCGCCGCGATTTTTTTCAATTACATTTGAGATTAAACGTTTGTAACCGTTCAATCGGAAATACCGGTGACCACGCGCCGGATCACGCTCAGACCCACGATAAATACAAAGGCACCGACGGCAACCAGAAAACATATTTCCATCCAGCTCAGGCCGCGGCAGGATGAGTAGCCGAAGATCTGACAGTATTTGGTCAACAGGCCTTCAAGAGTTTGCATGACCGAAGCCCCGCCCGTTAGTTTGCGAAGTAGACCAGAAGAATGGCGAAAGCGACAATCACGCCGCCCAGTCCAAAGAGCAGGACATAACGGACGTTATGTCCGGTGACGCCGGCGCGGGCTTCGGTTGTCGTTTCGACGACCGGCTTGTCGGGATGCTGTGGCATGCAAGGCCTCCTGAGTTATGGAAGCCCCGGCGCCACTCTCGGGCACCAGGGCTAAGAGCTTGGATTAGGCAGACTGGGGAGACGACATCCAAGCCGGGTTGAAGATGCAATTCGGAAGGAGGAAATTAGTTCCACCGGAATGAAGACTTCCGGGATGCGGCGGATGAGGCTTGCGGGGTCATCGGCAATGCCGAAATAAATGCCCCAGTACTTTGTTGAAAGCACTGGGGCACGTTCCGCAACTTGGGGCTTACTGATGAAGGCGTTAGCGCCCAAGTTGCCGACAGCTCAATAATTCAGGCGGGCGAAAATAGTTCCCCGCTGACGCCGAGGCACGAGGCGGAAGTGCGGTTCCTGGCCTAATAGCGTTCCATATCAAACATATAGCTGCGGTCATTGGCGGAGAGAGGGGGATTCGAACCCCCGTTACGCTTTCACGTAAACACGCTTTCCAGGCGGGCGCCTTAAACCACTCGGCCACCTCTCCGCATTAGATAAGGGGCTGGCCCCTTGGAAGTGCGGCGCACTATAGCGATGAAACCTTGCCGTTCAAGCGTTCTTGAGTGGAAGTGATGGACCTGCCACACTACATAGGCGGGGAGACAAAGGAGATTAAAGCCCCATGATTTTCGCCCGCAAAAAAGCCGAGATGACCGATGCCGCCCGGGCCCTGCCCGGCCGGAACACGGCCATTGCCACAGCCGCCACGCATTTCGTCAACGGCAACCCGCTGAAGGGGCCATATCCCGCCGGGTCCGAGCATATCATCGTGGCCATGGGCTGCTACTGGGGGGCCGAGCGCATGTTCTGGGAGCTGCCCGGCGTCTGGGTGACGGCGGTCGGCAATGCCGGCGGCTTCACCCCCAACCCCACCTATGAGGAGGTCTGCTCCGGGCTGACCGGGCATACGGAATCGGTGCTGGTGGTGTTCGAGCCCGGCAAGGTGAGCCGCGATGAGATTTTGAAAGTGTTCTGGGAAGCCCATGACCCCACGCAAGGCATGCGCCAGGGCAACGACACGGGCACGCAATACCGTTCGGCGATTTACTGGAATTCGGCGGCGCAGCGCGACGCGGCGCTGGCTTCAAAGGCGGCCTACCAGAAGGCGCTGACGGCCAAGGGCTTTGGCGCCATCACCACGGAAATTGCCGAGGCCGGGCCCTTCTATTTCGCCGAGACCTACCATCAGCAGTTTCTCGCCAAGAATCCGCGGGGCTATTGCGGAATTGGCGGCACGGGGGTGGCGTGCGAAATCGGCACGGGGGTCGGGGCTTAGGCGCTGCCATTGCAATGTCGCAATCCTGTGGGGAGACTTGGGCCCGACAGACACAGGAGTTCGCCATGCGCCCGACACGTGCTGCAGCCGTTGCCTTGCCGCTGTTTTTCCTTCCGGCCATGGCGCATCACGGCTGGGGCTCCTATGACGCCAGCAAGCCGCTGACCATTACCGCCACCATCGAGGAGGTGACGATCGGCAATCCGCATGGCGACCTGATGCTCACCTACAACGGCGAGATGTGGCATGTGACGCTGGCGCCGCTGTCGCGGATGAATGCGCGGGGGGCCACCGCCGACATCGTGAAGCAGGGCGCTTCGATCACCGTTCATGGCTATCCCAAGCGCGACGGCAGCAAGGAGATGCGGGCCGAGTGGATTGAGATCGACGGCAAACGCTATCCGTTGCGCTGATGGAGGGGCTCTGGCTGACGCTGCAGGAGTCGGGCTACGGCAGCTTCGTGCGCAGTTCGGTTTTCTTCTATCCCGCCGCCAATGTGCTGCATGTGCTGGGGGTGATCAGTTTCTTCGGCCTGGTGGCGACGATGGACCTGGCGCTGCTGGGGGCGGGCGGCAAGCCGGCGCGGCAGGTGATCGCGCGGCTGCGGCCCTTCGCGGTGGGGCTGCTGGTGCTGATCGCCGCCACGGGTTCGGTGCTGTTCGTGGCGGAAGCCGTGGCGATTGCCGCCAATCCCGCCTTTCAGCTCAAGGTGGTGCTGATCCTTCTGGGGCTGGCCAATGTGGTCGGGAACGAGCTGGTGCTGCGGAAATATGGCGATGGCGCACGCCTCGCCCGCCTCAGCGCCGGGGTTTCACTTGCCGCGTGGCTGGGCGTGGCGGCGCTGGGCCGCCTTATCGCCTATGTGTGATCAGGCTTCTTCCTCGAAGGTGACGGCGACGTCGGCATTGGCGGAGAGGCGGACCTTGCCGCCCTCGATGCCGGCGACGAGAGCCTGGGAGACATAGTGATGGTGGCCCTTGTGGCTGCCCTCGCCGCTGTCGGCCCTGGTGAGCTTGATGCGGTTTCCTTCGACGCGGTCAACGGTGCCGACATGCACGCCGTCGGCGCCGATGACTTCGGCATGCTCCTTGATCTTTGAAAGAGTATCCATTGGCTATTCCCTTCGATGCTAAAATTGGAACGAGAGCCTAGTACCAGCGGCCCCGGCCGTACCAGCCGCCGCCAAAGACAAGAAACAGAATGATGATAATGACGATAAGCGTGGTGTTGTCCATGGTGCCCTCCTTGGCGCTGGTGTTTGGTGATAACTCCCGGGCGGGCAAAAGGTTCCCGACGAAAATGCCCATGATTTCTGTCACCCCGGCGCAAGCCGGGGCGGCAGGGAGTGTATTAATCCGTAGACGGATGATTTAGGCTTCAGCTGGTATCGGGCTCCATGGCCCAGCGGGCAAGCCCATGGCACTCGGCGAGGATTTCATCGATTTCGTGAATGTGCCGCTTGCGGCGGCCGGGCGGCGGGCCGGGGCGCAGCGGTGATTTGAACTTAGGGGCTTTCATGGCCTCCCGCCTCAGCCGCCAGCGGGCCATGCGCCGGGCCTGGCGGGGAAGGTCGTCGAGCGCCAGCTTGAGGACCTGGAGCCTGCGGCCGAGGCGGAAGGCATTGACCAGGCCGTCAGGGGAAGGTGGTGCGGGAGCAGCCTTGGGCGGGGGTGATGGCCACAGGTCGTCAACCCGGGAACCAGGTCCGAAGAAAAGGACACGCGGGGGATGCTTCGCATACTTTATGCGGCGCTGGCTCAGCTCCGGGAAGTATTTCCGGGTATCGTAGAGCTGGAAGGAAGGGAGCCTGCTTCCGTCACCCTTTCCGATGGTTGTCCCCTTGGGCATGGGACGCGACGGCGCCACCTTCACCACCAAGCCCTTGGCCGCGATGACGATCAGGCGGCGCACCGCAGATTCGGCGGGCCGCAGCACGAGCAAGACGGCCCGGTAGAGGGGGTTGGGAATCCGCCCCACCGGGACATCACCTTCCAGCCCCAGCAGGGCGAACAGGGCGGCGACTATCCGGTTAAGCGCCTCGCTGTGGCGCTTGATGGCCGCGTCCCAGTCCATCTTCCAGTCCATGGTCTTTCCTATCCCTCATAAAGAACAAAACAGGAACATATAATGCCATACTAGGAATATAGTGTCAAGGGCTTTCGTGGCTGGATAAAACGGAACTTTTGTAACAGTTACGTGTTAGCAGACTTGACTATCATGGCTAACACGGCTAACTATAGGACATAGCCGGAAGGCTTGCTTGTGGCGTTAGTCATTATCTAGGGAGGGTCACATGGGACGAGAGCGCATTATAAGACTCCAGATCATGCTGGATGACAAAGAGCTGGAGGCCATCGAAAACTGGCGTTTCAAGACGCATATGCCGAGCCGCGCGGCGGCGGTGCGCGAGTTGATGCGCCGGGGGCTTGCGGCCGAAGGGTTCAAGATCGCCAATATAGGCGGCGTTTCTGAAAGCTACGGCGTGGTGAATTCCCCGCAAAAGGAATAGCTGCATCAGCAAAATCGATCTTTCCCGGGCCGTTTCATCACGGCCCGTTTATTTTTGTACTATTTGCAAAGTTAATCATTTACCCCCTTGACTGTTATTACTAACACGTCTAACTATCAATCATAGCCTCAAACGGCTAAAGTAATGTTTAGTACTATTCCGTACATTGGGAGGGTCAAATGGGAAGAGAGCGCCTCGTCAGACTTCAAATCATGCTGGATGATTCCGAATTGGCGGCCATCGAGAATTGGCGGTTCAAGACCCGGATGCCAAGCCGGGCCGCGGCGGTCCGCGAAATCATGCGCCGCGGCCTTGCGGCGGAAGGCTTCAAGCTGGCAAATATCGGCGGGCAGTCGGACAGCTACGGGGTCATACATTCCCCGGTTCCGAACGGCGAGGCCGAGTAGTTACTCACACGGCGCACAAGGCGTTCAAAGCCATGATGGCGGCAACTGCTTGCTATTGATGCTTTGCACGTTGTGCGGATTGCCTAATTGAAAATTAAGCCCAAGGTGCTTCCAACAACGGAGGTCCGCATGAATATCCAGTTCACCAATCAAATGCTCAAAGCCATAGCACAGCAGGTGCACAATACCCGCACGGCAGGCGGGATGCTCGACGTGTACAAGGCGGCAGAAACTATCCGCCTTGAAAATATTTCCGACAATGTCGCCAGGGAAGACATCATCGAAAAACTTGTGGCGCTGGCCGGCTCGGCGTTCGTTCCGATTGAATTCAACAACCGGGCTTTTGCAGCGGAAGGGGCGAGCTACGAGGCTACGGCCTACCTCACAACCGATACGTTCATGGACGCAATCACAGAGACCGAAAGCGTCCATTGAGGAGCCATGATGAAAAGGCACCAGGTATTCGGCCCTGAGGACCTGCACAGGATGGGCAAGGTGTTCCAGGCGTGCGCGGCGCTGCCCGGAACGCAGAGCGCGAAAGAAAAAGATCAACTCGCCAAGGCGATCGTCATAACCTACCGGCCCCGGGCCTCGGAGGCGGCCCTCCAGGCGGCGGCGGTGCATCTCGTAGGGCTAAAATACTTGAGCTAGGGCGTGGACTCATAAGCGCGCAGCCAAATGCCAGCTTGATGAAGGCGAAGTAGTTTGCCGCGAACTCATCGTAGCGGGCAGCGCTCCGTCGGCATTGCTTGATCTTGTTGAAGAACCGCTCAACAAGGTTGCGCGAGCGATAGAGACAAGGGCTGAACGTAAATGACCCAAAGCGGACGTCAGCGCGGCTTCAATCAACCCGGGAGAACGTATAATTCCAACCATCGAGAAGCAGAATATATTCGTTTTCTTTGGATTTCGTTCCGCCTGAGTTGCGCAAAACGTCACTGCAGAAGAAGGTTGATGACCATACCAGGCAGAGCTGGTTATTTTTCACCTGAGCGCTGCCGCTGCCGACTGACCAGTCGCCATATGCCATGACCGAACTGCCATCCGCCGAAATGAACGCGCCATGTTCCAAGCCACGGTCAACGCTCAGGCCATGGATGCGGTGGCCGAAAATAAGCGCGTCGATTTCGGCGCTCGTCAGCCGTTGGCGATCAAATACTTTGCTTGAGAAGTCGTAGGGGATATTGATCTCGCGAAGGCCCCGGATAAGCCGGGGCATCTCGGGAACCGGGCCAAGCGCCGGATTATCGAAGTAATTATTTACTTGCAGGTGATTCATGGTGAATGGCAAGTCTCCTTGTTTAACACGTGCTTCGTTGAAGGATGCAAGCATTGCAGTCGCCTCAGCCACCTTGCCGCTCCGGGCGTATGCGGAAACCAAATATAGCCGCAACCAAGGCAGGTCCGGGTTCAACTGCAATGCTTCTTCGAACGTTTTGATGGACTCCGGCAATCGGTCTTGCGCAAAGAGGGCCAAGCCCTTGTAGAAAATGAAGACAACTGGGTAGCGCGGATCCAACTGCATTGCTTTGGCAATCTGCTTTTCCGCTTCGGCGGGACGGCCAGCCCAGATCAAGGTGTAGGCCTGGTCGGCATAGCTCCAGGAATCGCTCGGATCGAGGTCTATTGCTGTGTCAAACTCCCGGAGTGCCTCATCATACCAGCCGCGATCGCGCGAGATGTTGCCTGCCACCTGATGTGAGGTCGATGTCGGGTGGGTCATTGCGAGTTTCAGATAGCGCTGCGTAGTTCTGAGGGCACGGTCGGACAATATCCCCAGGCTTCCGGTCCATTTCTGGTCGTAGCTGCGGAAATACACCATGGCGAGAGCAGCATGGGCACGCCCGTAGTCAGGGTCCAATTCCGTTGCCCGCTCGAAATGGGGAATGGCCTTCTTATAGTCCTCCGGCGTTGTTTTCTGATAGTACTCCCATCCACGCAGAAACGCCTCGTAGGCCGCCGGCACCGCCGTATCGCGGCGGCCCAGCGCCATCTGCTCGTCGCCCGTCAGCTGCACGGCCAGCGCTTCGACCACGGCCTTGGTTACCCGGTCTTGAAGTGCGAAAATATCCGCATAGACTCCATCGTAGCGTTCGGCCCATTGCTGGGAACCGGTTGTGCCGTCGATAAGTTGCACATTGATCCTGACCTTCCCGTCGGCCCGACGGACACTGCCTTCGAGCACATAGCGGACACCCAGTTCACGCGCCACCAGACGCACATCGGCGGACTTGCCCCTGTAGGCAAATGAGGAATTCCGCGCGATCACGAAGATGCCGGACAGGCGCGAGATATCTGTCAACAGATCTTCTGCAATGCCATCGGCGAAAAACACCTGTTGCGGATCATCACTGAGATTCTCAAAAGGCAGGACCGCAACCGACTGGCGCTGAACCGATCCAGGTGGCGGGCGGTTGTACCACAGCAAAACCCCAACAATTACCCCTGCAACAGCGATCGCAGCCACAAACGCCGTCCACAGTTTCGCGGCAGGACTGATCTCCTCCTGCGTGCCAGACTCGAAAACGTAACCGCGCTTGGGCACTGTCCGGATGATAGTGTGCCTGTCATCACCCAGTGCCTTGCGGATTTCGGTCACGCACTGCACCAGACTGTCATCAGTCACCGCAATGTTGGGCCATACGGCAGACATGATTTCGTCCCTGGAGACAAGTACGCCGGGCTTTACCGCCAACAATTTCAGAATGGCCAATGACTGCGGACGGAGTGCGGTTGCGGCTTTCCTGCCATCGGACACCGTTCCCCGCGCCAGATCGGCGACACGCCCGTTGACGCGAATGGTGGTGGAGGCAACCGCCGTCATCTTCAATCTCCGAGCTTGAGCCGCGCAAGAATACGTCGCGGGGTCTACGTCAGCAAGCGGCCTGTTCCGGCGGGATTCGCCGGGATTTTCGCATTTTCTTCGCAACATTTCGGTCGTTTTTCGGGACTTTTCGGGTGAGTGCCTGCCAGCATGGTCCGCACCGGTGCAGAGGCAAACCACCGGCACAAAGACTTTTCAGGAGGAAACAATGAAACACTTTTCGGCCACTCGCGATCGCCACATGTCTGCTGACCGGCGGCGCCCAGGCTGAGCAGATCCGGGCTTTGCACGGCCTGTTTTGCAATACCGAAGGCCAGGTGCGGGACGTTCTGGAGCACTATAGTTCGAACATGTCGCTTCATGCCGCCACCGCCATCATTAATGAAAAAGCGGTCAACTGTGTGGTGGCAGACAGCATTCAATATGTCATCTCACAACCGCTCATCATCGATACGGTTGCCCAGAATGGCTTCACCCTCACCATATACGAGGCAAGCCTAGTCGGCATTCTGATAGGCGGAAATACCCGCCCGGTTGCACCCCCAGTGCGCACGTTCTTCGTGTTGGACAGGCGGCTCGGCGGAGTGCCGACGCTCAGCGGCACGTGAGAGCGCCCGCAAATGAGCGAAGAACACGCGTCGGAAATGGGAGGTTTGAATACAACATGCTGAAGCAATCCACAGCGTTGCGAGCCATACCCCTCTTTTTGGCGATCCTTGGCTTGCCAGCGACGTCGATAGGACAGTCCATTACGAATTTTACCCAACAGGTTGTGCGCCTCAATCCCAAGAGGGATCCTGGCAAGCCCGCCTACACGGTTGCCGACTGTTTCGTCAGAGAACAGTGCCTGTCATGGCTTACGCAAACCGTGCTGCAGGTTGGCGGCAACCCGGCTCTTCTGGCGCGCGCGAGGCAGGAACCGCAACCCAATGTTTCAGGCGATCAGAGCGTTTACCGCTTTGAAGCTCCGGCGGGCGAAAGCTTTTGCAAGCTCGCGCTCCACAGGCCTTCTGTGGCGCCAAATTTCGGAGCGTTTGCGCCTGAACTGAAATTTTCCGCTGGCAAGAAGGCTATACTTGCCACAGTGCGTTTGCCAACGGGAGGCGGCGCGCCGAAACGGACCTGGTTTGACGGCATTCTGATACTTCTTTCGGTGAAGGATGCGGCATTTGCAGAGAGCTCCTGCAGCCTGAAGGACGTGGCGCAAGAATTCGCCTGCAAGGGAAGGTGTGAGGCGATCAAATTTTGAATCCGCAACGGCGCGCCTATTTTGACGGCTCCGCCTGATTTCCGGACGGTTTTAATCCGGCAGGGTTCGCACTTGCTACCGCCCGGCAGTGCGTGCAACCTCTGCCCAATAGGACGCTCCTTGAGCGGATACCGGCTGAGATGATGACCCGCGACCAGATACTCGCGCACCTGCGCACTGCCAACGCCGTGGCCCGCGATGCAGCCGCGCACGGCCACCACCCGTTCGGCGCTGTACTGGTGGGTCCCGACGACCAAATCCTCATGCGCCAGGGCAATATCGACACGGTGCGCCACGCCGAGACCGAACTAGCGCGGCGCGCCGCGGCGGCCTACCCGCCGGAGTTTCTTTGGACCTGCACTCTGGTCTCAACCGGCGAGCCCTGCGCGATGTGCACGGGCACGCTCTACTGGGCGAATATCGGCCGGCTGGTCTACGGCTACGAGGAGGCCAAGCTCCTGGCGCTCACCGGCAATCATCCGGAGAACCCGACGCTGAGCCTCCGTTCGCACATTGTGCTCGGCTCCGGCCAAAAAAAGATCGAGGTCCTCGGCCCCTACCCCGAGATCGAGGATGAGCTGCTCGCGCCGCACCGCGATTTCTGGAAACGTTAAGCCAGGAGCGGCTGAGCAACCGGGGGGAAAGCGGCTTAAACGTCCAGGTTCGCCACGTTCAGGGCGTTCTCGCGGATGAAGTCGCGGCGCGGTTCGACCACGTCGCCCATGAGCTTGGTGAAGATGTCGTCGGCTTCGTCGAGCTCGGAGACCTTCACGCGGAGCAGCGAGCGGACGTTGGAATCGAGGGTGGTTTCCCAGAGCTGCTCCGGATTCATTTCGCCGAGGCCCTTGTAGCGCTGCATGGAGATGCCCTTGCGGCCGGCGGCAAAGACGGCTTCGAGAAGACCCATGGGGCCGTAGATCACCGTGTCTGAATCCTTGCGGCGGAGCCTGGCGGGCCTGGCATAGATTTCCTGCAAATGCGCCGCCTTCTTGTCCAAACGCAGCACGTCGGACGAGCCGATGAGCTTGGCGTCGATGTTCCAGCTTTCCTTGACGCCGCGCACTTCGCGGCTGAAGGCAAGGCCGCCATCCTCGGAGACGGAGCCCGACCAGCCGCGCTCGGTTTCCTCGGAAATCACATCGAGGCGCTTGCTGATATAGGCGGCGGCCTCCTGGGCGCGCTGATGGTTTGAAATGGCTTCGGGGTTCAAGGCGCCGGCAATGGCGGTCTGCTCCACCACGTTGCGGGGATAGCGCGAATGGAGCGCGTCGAGGGCGCCGCGCACCTGGAGCGCCTCCTCGACGATGGCGCGGAGATCGCTGCCGGCGCGGTCGCTGCCATCGGCCAAGGCGAGCGCGGTGCCATCAAGGCCGGTGTCGACGAGGTAGTCCTCCAGCGCCTTGCCGTCCTTCAGGTATTGCTCGGAGGTGCCGCGCTTGACCTTATAAAGCGGCGGCTGGGCGATATAGAGATAGCCGCGGTCAATCACCTCGGGCATCTGGCGGTAGAAAAAGGTGAGCAGCAGGGTGCGGATATGGGCGCCGTCCACGTCGGCGTCGGTCATAATGATGATCTTGTGGTAGCGCAGCTTCTCGATGTTGAAGCCATCGCCATTCTCGTCGCGGCCGATGCCGGTGCCGAGGGCGGTAATCAGCGTGCCGATTTCGGCCGACGACAGCATCTTGTCGAAGCGGGCGCGCTCGACGTTGAGGATTTTGCCGCGCAAGGGGAGCACCGCCTGGTTCTCGCGGTTCCTCGCCTGCTTGGCGGAGCCGCCGGCCGAGTCGCCCTCGACGATGAAAATTTCGGTCTGGGCCGGATCGCGGTTCTGGCATTCGGCGAGCTTGCCGGGAAGGCCCGCCATATCGAGCGCGCCCTTGCGGCGGGTGAGGTCGCGGGCCTTGCGGGCGGCTTCGCGGGCGGCGGCGGCTTCGGCCACCTTGTTCACGATGATCTTGGCATCCTGCGGATGCTCCTCGAACCAGGCGCCCAGCTGCTCGTTGACGAGGCTTTCGACCACGGGCCGGACTTCGGAGGAGACGAGCTTGTCCTTGGTCTGGGAGGAAAATTTCGGGTCGGGAACCTTCACGGAGAGCACGCAGGTCAGGCCTTCGCGGGCATCATCGCCGGTGATGGCGACCTTTTCCTTCTTGGCGATGCCGGAGGACGCCGCATAGGTGTTGATGACGCGGGTGAGCGCGCCGCGGAAGCCGGCCAAATGGGTGCCGCCGTCGCGCTGGGGAATGTTGTTGGTGAAGCACAGCACGTTCTCGTGGTAGCTGTCGTTCCACCAGAGGGAGCATTCCACCGTGAGGCCATCCTTCTCGCCGCGGATCATGATGGGATCCTTGATGGCGGCCTGCTTGGTGCGGTCGAGGTAGCGGACGAAGGCCTGGATGCCGCCTTCGTAGTAGAGCTCCACATCCTTGGGCTCGACGCCGCGATGGTCGCTCAGCAATATGCGCACGCCGGAATTGAGGAAGGCCAGTTCGCGCAGGCGGTGCTCGATGGTGGCGAAATCAAATTCGGTCTTGGTGAAGGTTTGGGGGCTGGGCAGGAAGGTGACTTCGGTGCCGCGCTTGCCTTCGGCTGAGCCTAAGGTTTGCAGCGGGCCGTCGGCATCGCCGTTGGTGAAGTTGATGCTGTGGAGCTTGTTGTTGCGGTAGATGGTGAGCTTGAGCCAGATGGAGAGCGCGTTGACCACCGAGACGCCGACGCCGTGCAGGCCGCCGGAGACCTTGTAGGAATTCTGGTCGAATTTTCCGCCGGCGTGAAGCTGGGTCATAATGACTTCGGCGGCGGAGACACCTTCCGACTTGTGGATGTCGACGGGAATGCCGCGGCCATTGTCGGTGACGGTGCAGGAGCCATCGGCATTGAGGGTCACCACGATGCGGTCGGCGTGGCCGGCGAGGGTTTCGTCGATGGCGTTGTCGACGACTTCATAGACCATGTGGTGGAGGCCCGAGCCATCGTCGGTGTCGCCGATATACATGCCGGGGCGCTTCCTGACGGCATCGAGGCCTTTCAGCACCTTGATGGAATCGGCGTCATAGGCCGGCAATTTCGCTTCGTTACCTTGTGGCATCTTTTCTCTTCATCTCCGCCAGGGTTCCGGCTTCCACATGGAAGCACTGGGCACCCTGCCCCAACCCCTCAAACAAATGGCCGTCCGTTCCCGTCATCCAGGCCTGGCACGCCAAGGCCTCGAGAGTGGCAAAAAGCCCCTCCCGGCGCGGCCTGTCCAAATGGGCTGCGACCTCGTCCAACAATAGCACAGGAGCCCGATTTGCCACAGCTTTTACTGCCCTGGCCTGGGCCAAAATAAGCCCTATCAACAGGGCCTTTTGCTCGCCGGTCGAGCATTGGGCGGCGGGCCTGGATTTGGGTCCGTGGACGACGATGAAATCACTCCTGTGGGTGCCTTTGAGGGCCCTTCCGGCAGCCCGGTCGGGGACGCGCGAATCAGCCAGCATCCTACGATATTCGTCCTCGGCGCGCACCGCCGGCATGGCCGAAACCATGGTTTCAATCTCGCCGTCGATGCTGATTTCGCCCCAGGGGAAGGCGCTGGCCGCGCGGGTTTCGTGGATGTGTTTTTGCAGGGCCTCGATGGCGGCAAGGCGGGCGGCGGCGATGGCCACGGCGGCCTCGGCCATATGGGCCTCGAGGCTGCCGAGCCAGACCGAGTCGGCGCGGGGTTCCTGGAGCAGGAGGTTCCTCTCACGCATGACCTTTTCGAAGACGGCCACACGGGAGGAATGCTCGGGATCGAAGGTGGCCACCAGCCGGTCGAGAAAGCGCCGCCGGTCGCCCGCAGGCCCGGCAAAAAGGCGGTCCATGGCGGGGGTGAGCCAGAGCATGCGCATGTATTCGCCGAGCGCGCCTGAGCCCTTCTGCAGGTGGCCGTCGATGAGCACGAGGCGGCCGGCTGATGCGCCATCGGCTTCGCCCGCCGCCACGCTCCAGCCGGTTCCGAGTTTCACTTCGTGATTTGGGGTGGCCACCTCGGCGGCGATGGCCCAGGAGGAGGCATTCTGCAGATTGGCGAGCTCATCGAAACTGGCGCCGCGCAGGCCGCGGCCGGGGGTGAGCAGCGAGATGGCTTCCAGGAGATTGGTCTTGCCCGCGCCATTGGGGCCGGAGAGCGCTATGAGGCGCGCCGAGACGTCCAGCCGGAGGCCGGAATAGTTGCGGAAATTGGTGAGCGTCAGGCGGGTGAGGGCAAGGCCAGTTGAATCAGTCACAGTGGAGCTGAGTTTACACCCGCATGGGCATCAAAACATAGAGGGCCTGGTCGTCGCCCGGATCCTTGACGATGGTGGGCGAGCCCGCATCGGCGAGGAGGAAACTGATGTGATCGGCCTTCACCTGGCCTGCCACATCCAAGAGATAGCGGGCGTTGAAGCCGATATCGATGGGATCATGGGCGTATTCCACCGGCATCTCCTCTTCGGCGGAACCGGAATCCGGATTGTTGACGGTGAGGGTCAATTTGCCCGAGGCGATATTGAGCTTCACGGCGCGGCCTTTTTCCATGGAAATGGTGGAGACGCGGTCCACCGCATCGGCGAAGGTTTTGGTGTCGACGTCGAGGACCTTGTCGTTGTTGCGCGGGATGACGCGCTCATAATCGGGGAAGGTGCCGTCGATGAGCTTCGAGGTGAGCACCAGATTGCCGACGGTGAAGCGGATCTTGGAGGACGACAGGGCGATCTCGACGTCGCTGTCTTCACCCTCCAGCAGTTTCACCACGTCGAGCACGGTTTTGCGCGGGACGATAATGCCGGGCATGCCCTTGGCGCCCTTGGGCAGCGCGATCTGGGCCTGGGCCAGCCTGTGGCCATCGGTTGCCACGGCACGGAGCATGGCATTTGCCGCCACTTCATGGAGATAGATGCCGTTCAGGTAATAGCGGGTCTCCTCGGTGGAGATGGCAAAGCGGGTTTTTTCGATGAGGCCCTTGAGATCGGAGGCGGGCAGCGAAAAGGTATTGGCCAGATCGCCGCTGGCGAGATCGGGAAAATCCTCGGGCGGCAGGGCCTGCAATGAAAAGCGCGACTTGCCGGCGAAAACCGAAATGCGGCCCGCGTCGGGCCCTTGTTCAAGCTGAAGCTGGGCTCCTTCGGGAAGCTTGCGGACGATATCATAGAGCATGTGGGCGGGCACCGTGGCCGAGCCTTCCTTGCCCACTTCGGCGGTGACGGTTTCGACAATCTCGATGTCGAGATCGGTGGCCGTCAGGCGCAGGCTGGCGCCCGCCGCCTGGATCAGAACATTGGAGAGGATCGGGATGGTGTTGCGCCGCTCGACCACACTTTGCACATGATTGAGCGCCCTGAGAAACGAAGATCGTTCAATCGTCACACGCATAACGGAAATACCCCTGTCGCTGAACCCAGCCTGAGGCCGGGCCGCAAACAATGGCCCGAAAGCGGCCGAGGTTCAAGGCTTTGCTTGTGGATAAGCTACTGCTGCTCGACCAAACGGATCAGCAGGGCCACTTCCTTGGCCAGCCGGTCATCGGTCTTGATCTGGTCATCGATCTTGCGCACCGCGTGGAGCACGGTGGAATGATCGCGGCCACCGAACCTGCGGCCGATCTCGGGGAGCGAGCGCGAAGTCATTTTCTTGGCGAGATACATGCCGACCTGGCGCGGCACCACGATGGAGCGGGCGCGGCGCGGCGAGAGCAGGTCGGTGCGGGCCACATTGAAATGGCGGCCGACGATTTTCAGGATGTCGTCGATCTTGATGCGGCACTGGTCCGGATTGGCCGACATGTCGCGCAGCACCATGGCGGCGAGGTCGAGGGTGATCGGCGCCTTGTTGAACTGCTGATAGGCGACGATGCGGTTCAAGGCGCCTTCCAGCTCGCGGCCACCGCCGGTGATGCGGTTGGCGACAAATTCCAGGACCTCATCGGGGATGACCACCGAACGGTCGCGGCTGTTCATAACGACATAACGGCCCAAAACAATTTTGCGGCGCAGTTCGAGATCGGGCAACTCGATGTCAATGACAAGGCCGCCCATGAGCCTGGAGCGCATGCGCTGGTCGATGGTGTCAAGCTGTGACGGCGGAACGTCCGCCGCCACGATCACTTGCCGCCTCGAATCCACCAGGGAATTGAAGGTGTGGCAGAATTCCTGCTGCATGGTCTTGCCCTGCAGGAACTGGAAGTCGTCGATCAGCAGCACATCCACGGACTGGAACTGGTCCTTGAAGGAAATGGTGTCGCGGCTTCTCAGGGCCTGGATGAAGCTGTACATGAAGCGCTCGGCAGTGAGGAACAGCACCTTGCGCTCGGGGTGAATGTCGCGGATGCGGTGGCCGATGGCATTGAGCAAATGGGTTTTGCCCAGCCCTGCGGCGGAATGAATGAACAGGGGATTGAAGGTGACGGGGGCGCCGACGTTGGCGTCGGTGACCCGGCAGGCGGCCGCATGGGCCAGCTGGTTGGAGGTTCCCACCACGAAACTGTCAAAGGTCTGGGCTGAATCAAGCTGGGTGTTGCGCTCGCCCTGCTGCAGGAAATTGGCGCCCGGCGTGACGCTGCCGCGCAGCTCCTCGAAGGCGGAGCGGGGTTTTTCGGCGGGGCGCTCGGCCATTTCGACGGCGCGCGGCGGCGTCACCTGGCCACGGACCCGGACCTGCACCGCATCGAGCCGGCCAAATTCGGTCTCGGCGATTTTTTGCAGCTTGGCCACATAGTGGTTTTCAATCCAGCTTTTCAGGAAGCGGGTCGGCACCGAGACGATGAGCTTCAGGTTGCAGCAGTCCTCCGCATCCATGCGGCCGAACCAGCTGGTAAAAAGATCGTCGCCCAATTCGGCGCGGAGCCGGTGTGAAACCCGCTGCCATTTCTGTTTCAGATCTACCGCTACCGCCAGTTCAGTCATTTTCCCGCGCACTCTCTCGTTGCATTTTTCAACTCGGAACCCCATCGACGCTTCAGACACAGAAATTCGGCATCGTTCCTGTCAAAAAGAACAATCCACGCCTGCAAGACGCCTCAAACCTACAACTTGGAGAACCTACCCGCCCTTAAACGCCCAAATAACTCCGTGTCAGAAACCTGCCCCACACTCTGACATTTCATTTTTTGCATCCCTTTGGTGTTTTAATCCGCTGTCTCGTGGCCTTCCCGTCAGCAGCGTTAAGGGGAACCTACAAAGGCAGCGCGACACACTGCAAGATGAATCCTGCATTATTCCGTACACGGAGCGCACCGGTGAATTGGGCGGTTTTTGGCCACCCCGGCGGACAATTGCTAACTCTATGATGTGACATTGTGAATCAGGCCGCGCGGGGGCGCTGCAGCAACCGCGGGGACATTGCAACACCCGGAAAATTACAAAGCACCATGGGCGGGAAGCGGCGGGGATTTCGGCAGGCTGCCGTGCAACCGCGCCAAGGCATTGAAATATTTAAATTAAGTTTGCCAAATACCGTCCGTCATCTGACAAACAAAAACGCGCCGGAGATGATCCCGGCGCGTTTTCAAATAGTTATGTGGATAACTCTCAGGCGAAAAGGGCCCGGATGCGGCTGGTCAGGCGCGAAATCTTGCGCGAGGCGGTATTCTTGTGAAGAATGCCCTTCTGGGCGCCGCGCATCAGCTCAGGCTCAGCGGCCTTCATGGCGACAACCGCTTCTTCCTTGTTGCCGGCGCTGATCGCTTCCTCAACCTTGCGGATGGTGCTGCGCACGCGGCTGGTGCGGTTCTTGTTGATGGTGGCGCGGCGCGCCGAAACACGCGTTGCCTTCTTTGCCGATTTTGTATTGGCCATTGAACTTTCCTGATCATTTAAATTGAGATGGGCGGCTTATAACGGGGCCGGGCGGGCCCGTCAATTGCCCAGTGGACAAGGGTTAAAGCGACCTGTTTACATATCGGTAACCATGACATTCAGCAGCGCAACCTATCTTGGCATCGACCTCGGAACGACGGCGCTCAAATGCATCATCACCGACCCTCAACAGCGCGTTGCGGGGCTCGCCGAAGTTTCCCTGCCGATTTCAAGGCCACAGCCCGGCTGGTCGGAGCAGAACCCGCAGGACTGGTGGCTGGCGCTGCAGAAGGCCTGTAAAATGCTGCGTTCCAGAAACCGCAAGGAATGGGGGCGCATCGCGGCCATCGGGCTTTCCGGGCAGATGCACGGGGCTGTCATCCTGGACGCGGCGGGCCAGGTTCTCCGCCCCGCCATTCTGTGGAATGACGGACGCGCCGCGGCGGAGGCCGCCCTTTTCAACGGGAAATTTTCCGATGTCGGGCAGATCGCCGGGGTGCGGGCGGTGGCGGGCTTCACCGCTCCCAAGCTTCTGTGGCTGCGGAGCCATGAGCCCGGGATTTTCAAACGGCTTGCCATGGTTCTGGCGCCCAAGGATTATCTGCGCTTTGCGATGAGCGGAGATTTCATCACCGATCCTTGCGATGCCTCCGGCATGTCGCTTCTCGATGTGGGGCAAAGAAAATGGTCGCCCGCCTTGGTGGAGGCGGCGGGCATCAGGCTCGAGAACCTGCCGCGCATCGAGGAAGGGCCGCAGGCCTCGGCTCAGCTTCACAAGGCCGCCGCAGAATTTCTTGGGCTGCCCGCGGGGCTTGCCATTGCGGCAGGCGCCGGGGACGCGGCCGCCTCGGCCATCGGCATCGGCGCCATCAATGACGGCGACGGCTTTATTTCATTGGGAACTTCGGCACAGTATTTTGTGACCACTAAAAGTTTCCGGCCACGGCCGCAGCAGATGATCCAGGCGCTGGGCCATGGCCTGCCCGGCCTCTGGTATCAGGTGGCGGCCCTGCTCAACGGCGCGAGCCCGCTGAGCTGGCTGAACGGGATCATGCAGGCCGGCACCATTCAAAATCTTTTGCAGCGCACGCAGCGGCGCTACGACGGGCCGGGCCGCATTCTGTTTCTGCCCTATCTCAGCGGCGAGCGCACGCCGCATAACGACCCGGCGGCGCGGGCGGCCTTTCACGGCCTGCATGCGGGCACAACGCAGGAGGACCTGGCGCTGGCGGTTCTTGAAGGCGTGGCCCTGTCGCTGGCCGACTGCCAGGATGTTCTGGAGCAAAGCGGCACGCGGGTGGCGGAACTGCTGGTGGCGGGCGGCGGCACGCGCAGCGCCTTCTGGATGCAGCTGCTGGCTAATGTCCTCAACCGGCGGATTACGATCCCTAAGGGATCGGAGGTGGGGGCGGCATATGGCGCGGCGCGGCTGGCGCGGCTAGCGGTTACCGGCGAAGCCATTGCCGAGGTTTGCCGCAAGCCCAAGGCGCTTTTGCATCTCGAGCCCGAGCAAAAACTTTCCAAAGCCTATGCGGATCGGCTAGGAGATTTCCGCGCGCTTTACGGCGCATTGAAAGGAATTCAGAATGTATAGCGAAACGCGGCCCTGGGGCACGTTCTTTATCCTGGATGAAGGCGCGGGCTTCAAGGTGAAGCGCATCGCGGTCAATCCGGGCGGCAGGCTTTCACTGCAAAGCCACAAGCACCGGGGCGAGCATTGGACGGTGGTGACCGGGGTTGCCACGGTTACGGTAGGCGTCACGGTGCGGGATCTTTCGCGGGCCCAGCACATCGACATTCCCCAAGGCGAGAAGCACCGGCTGGAAAACCGCACGGACGGCCCGGTGGAAATCATCGAGGTGCAGTTCGGCGATTATCTCGGCGAGGACGACATCATCCGCTATGATGATGTCTACAACCGGACATGAGCCGGCGCATCGGCATTGATCTCGGCGGCACCAAGATCGATGCCCTAGCGCTTTCGGCGGCGGGCGAAACGCTGTTTGAGAAACGGGTGGCGACGCCCAAGACCTATGAAGGCGTGGTCGCGGCGATCGCGGGTCTGGTGCATGAAGCGGGCGACGGCAGCGTGGGCATCGGGTCGCCGGGATCAAGCTCGCGGGCGAGCGGGCTGTGGCGCAATGCCAATATCCTGTTTTGCAACGGCAAGCCGTTCCAGCACGACCTTGAAGCAGCGATCGGGCGGCCGGTTAAAATGGAAAATGACGCCAATTGCTTTGCGCTGTCGGAAGCCATCGACGGGGCGGGCCAGGGCTATGCGGTGGTGGCGTTCTTTACGGTGGGCACGGCCCTTGGCGGCGGGCTGGTGGTGAACGGCAGGCTGCTGGTGGGGGCCAACGGCGAGGCGGGCGAATTCGGCCACACGGCGCTGCCCTGGCCCAATGCCAGCGAGTGGCCGCTGCTGGCCTGCTTCTGCGGCAAGACGGGCTGCGCCGAGCAATATGTTTCGGGGACAGGCCTGCAGCGCGATCATCGCAGTGTCACGGGCGAGGACATTTCAGCCAAGGAGATCGTGGCGCGGGCGCGGCGCGGTGATGCAAAAGCGCAGGCTTCGCTGCACCGCCTGCAGGAACGTTTCGCCCGGGTGGCGGCAAACATCGCCTGCGTGGTGGACCCGGATGTGTTCGTGGTCGGCGGCGGGCTTAATGAACTGCCGGAGCTGGTCGAGCAGCTGCCGCCGCTGATTTCGCGTTACAGCTTTTCAGGGACGGCGGTGGCCCAGGTGGTGCGCGCCAAGCACGGCGAAAAAAGCGGGGTGCGCGGGGCAGCGCGGCTGTGGGATTAGGGCGCGGCAGGCCTGGACATCTGGTCTTGGCGCATTCTCTGCCAAAAGCTCAAAAATCTCTCCATGGTCGGGCTTGACCCGACCACCCAGACTTCTACAGGGTTTCATAAAGATCATCCCAGTGGGGGTTGGATTTCTCTATCAACTCGAGTTTCCATTTTCGGAGCCAATGCTTAAGGGTAGTCTCCCGCTGAATTGCGTCCGTCACCATGTCATAAGTTTCGTACCAGACGAGCTGTGTGACCGCGTATTTCTTAGTGAATGCAGAGCCAGTGCCATTACGATGGGCGAAACCCTTGCCGACAGATCGCTCGTCACACCGATGTAAAGCGTTCCATTCCTCTTGCTCGCAAGAATGTAAACATGACCCTGAGGCATGGGGAATGTTGCTAAGTCTGGGTGGTCGGGTCAAGCCCGACCATGGAGAGATATGGGGTTGCTCTTATGGAGAGATAAGGAGATTGAGCTAGGGCTTCTCCCACTTGCCGGTTTTTTCGGAGCGGAAGAAGGCGTCGATGATTTTCATGTTCTGGATGGCGTCTTCGACGCCCCAGACGGGTTTTTCTTCTTTGCGGATGACGCGGTTAAAGGCTTCGGCCTGCAGCTGGTACTGGTCGGAGACGGGCAGCTCGTGCCATTTGCCCTCGTTCATCTCCATGCCCTGGACGAAATAGCGGTTGGGCTTGTCGGGCGGGGCGTTGAAGGGGATTTCGATTTCAATGCGGCCCTTGGTGCCGCCGATCTGGGCGCGCTGCCAGGGGGCAAGCTGGGTTGAAACCAGAAAGGTCAAGTGGCGGCCATCACCAAAATCCGCAAGGCCGCCGGCCATCCTATCGGTCTTGAACTTGGGGTCCCAGTCGAAGGTGGCGATGACGCGCCTGGGCTCGGCGCCGAACATGAAGCGCGAGGTGGTGATGGGATAGCAGCCGATGTCATAGAGGCCGCCGCCGCCGATATCGGCCATGTTGCGCACGTTCTTGGGATCGCGGTTGAAATAGGTGAAATAGACCTGCATGGCGCGCAGATCGCCGATGTCGCCCTGCTTCACATGGGCCCGGGCGGCCAGCCATTGCAGGGCGTGGCGCACCATGAAGGCTTCCGCCACGTAAATTCCCTTGGGAACCTTGCGGAGCTTGGCTGCTTCCCTGGCGGTGATGGCGATGGGCTTTTCGCAGAGTACATGCTTGCCGGCCTTGGCGGCGGCGAGAGTCAGCGGTACATGCAGGTGATTGGGCAGCGGATTGTAAACCGCCTCGATTTCGGGATCGGCCAGCATGGCCTCGTAAGAGCCATAGGCCCTGGGAATGCCCAGATTGGCGGCGGCGGCCTGGGCGTTTTTGAGCTTGCGCGAGGAGATGGCAACGATCTCGATATCCCGGCTTTTCAGCATGCCCGGAATGACTTTTTCCACGCCGATATTGGCGGTTGAGATTATGCCCCATTTCACCGGCTTCATGATTTTTCCCACCTCAATTTAACGAACCCACCTTATGGCACAAGCAAACGGCGTCGATAAGTGCGCAAATGTCGTTTTTTGATCATTGCAGCGCAATAGATTTCTTGACGGACCGTGGGTATTTCGCCTTAGTCTCAAGCCATCATCCGCGCTTATTCACTTCACAAAACGGCGGATACACAAGGGAGAACGTAAATGAAATCAGTATTAATCAAGTTTCTGGGCGCGGCCACGCTGGGCGTCAGCCTTTATGCCATGGCGGCCCCGGCAGCAGCTGCGGACCCCGAAAGCTGCAAGACGGTGCGCTTTGCGGATGTGGGCTGGACCGACATTCAGGTGACCACCGGCGCCACGCAAGTGGTGCTTGAGGCCCTGGGCTACACGCCGGATGTGAAAACCCTTTCGGTTCCAGTGACCCTGGCCTCTTTGAAGAACAAGGATATCGACGCCTTCCTCGGCAACTGGATGCCGAGCATGACCGCCGACATCAAGCCTTACATGGACGACAAGTCGGTTGAAGTGATCGGCACCAACCTGGAAGGTGCTGGCTACGGCCTGGTGGTTCCGCAATATGTGGCCGATGCAGGCGTCAAGAGCCTTGCCGATCTCGGCGCCAACAAGGACAAGTTCGATGGCAAGATCTACGGCATCGAAGCGGGCAATGACGGCAACCGCATCATCGGCACGATGATTGCCGATGCCAAGAACAACCTCGGCGGCTTTGAACTGGTCGAAAGCTCGGAAGCGGGCATGCTGACCCAGGCCGAAAAAGCGATGAAGAACAATGAATGGATCATCTTCCTGGGCTGGACGCCGCATCCGGTGATGGGCGAAATGAAAATCGCCTATCTCGACGGCATGGGCGATTCCGGTTTCGGCGCTGCCACAGTTCTCACCAACGTGCGGGCCGGCTATGCGGCTGAATGCCCGAACGCCGCGAAGCTTCTGAGCAATCTCAAGTTCAGCCTCGCCATGGAAGGCGCCATGATGGACCCGGTGCTTAAGGATGGCGCGGATCCCAAGGCAACGGCGCTGACCTGGCTGAAGGCCAATCCGGACACGGTGAAGCCCTGGCTTGAGGGTGTGACCACCTTCGACGGCGGCGACGCGGCAGCGGCTGTTTCGGCGGCGCTTAAGTAGGCCTCACTGACTTTTCAGTTCACCACATGTCTTTCCGGCGAAGCAGTTTGCCTTCGCCGGAAAGTCAGCTAGTTTGACCGCGAGTCTACGGCCCAAGAAGCGGACGGCGCCCGACACGGAACCGATCTGACGGAGCCGCCTACATTTCCGAGGGGGAAGGCACGATGGATCCCGTTTCAAAGCTGATCGCCACCTACAAGATTCCGGTGGGGCCCTGGGGCAAGGCGTTCATCGATTTCATCGTCACCTATTTCCAGTGGTTTTTCGATGCGCTGTCGGCGGTTCTCGAATGGGGGGTCGAGGGCACGACCTTTGTCCTGCTGCAATCGCCGCCGGTCATCCTCGCCATCGCCCTTGCCGGGCTTGCCTACTGGATGCAGAAATCACGAACCCTTGCCGCCGTGGTTTTCATCGGGCTGCTCTTCATCATCAACCAGGGCCTTTGGAAGGAAACAGTGCAAACGCTGGTGCTTGTCGTCTTCGCCACGGCGCTTTCGATGCTGATCGGGGTGCCGCTCGGCATATGGGCGGCGCACAAGCCGCGTGTCTGGCGGATGACGCAGCCGGTGCTGGACCTGATGCAGACCATGCCGACCTTTGTCTATCTCATTCCGATCCTCATCCTGTTTGGTTTGGGCGCGGCCCCTGCCCTCATCGTGACCGTCATTTTCGCCATGCCGGCGCCGGTGCGGATGACCTATCTGGGGCTCACCTCGATCCCGAAGCCGATGCTCGAAGCGGGTGAAAGTTTCGGCGCCACCAAGCGGCAGTTGCTGTGGAAGGTGGAACTGCCGGCGGCGCTGCCCTCGATCATGGCGGGCCTGACGCAATGCATCATGCTGTCGCTCTCGATGGTGGTGTTCGCCACCCTGATCGGAGCACCCAGCCTGGGCAACCCGGTGAACAAGGCGCTGGCCAACCGCAACATTCCGCTCGGCATTGAAGCGGGTCTCGCCATCGTCATCCTGGCGATCATTCTCGACCGGGTTCTCGCGGTGAAAGCGGGAGCCAAGAAATGAGCACGGCGGTTGAATTCAAGAAGGTCGACATTCTCTTCGGCAAGGACATCCGCGAGGCGCTGGCGATGCTTGATGCGGGCAAATCCCGCGCCGAGATCCTGGCAAAAACCGGCGCCGTGCTGGGGTCGGCCGGCGCCAGCCTGGTGGTGAAGGAAGGCGAAATCAGCGTGCTCATGGGGCTGTCCGGTTCGGGCAAATCCACCCTGCTGCGCGCCGTCAACGGCCTCAACAAGGTGTCGCGCGGGCATGTGCTGGTGCGCGACGGCAACAAGATGGTCGATGTCGTCACCTGCGACGAGGCGACGCTGCGCCATGTGCGGCAGGGCCAGGTGGCCATGGTGTTCCAGCAGTTCGCCCTTCTGCCCTGGCGCACGGTGGCGGAGAATGTGGGCTTTGGCCTTGAGCTTGCGGGCATGCCGGAGGCCGAGCGCAAGGCGAAAGTCGACAAGCAGTTGAAGCTGGTGGGGCTTGACCAGTGGTCCGGGAAATATGTGCATGAGCTTTCGGGCGGCATGCAGCAGCGCGTCGGCCTGGCGCGGGCCTTTGCCACGGAAGCGCCGATATTGCTGATGGACGAGCCGTTCTCGGCGCTTGACCCGCTGATCCGCACCAAGCTGCAGGACGAGCTCCTGCAACTGCAGAAGACGCTGAAGAAAACCATCATCTTCGTGAGCCACGATCTCGAGGAGGCGCTCAAGATCGGCAATCACATCACCATCATGGAGGGCGGGCACATCGTGCAGACGGGGCGGCCGGAAGACATCGTGCTGCGGCCGGCCAACGAGTATGTCAGCGAATTCATCGCCAACGTAAATCCGCTGAGCGTGCTGACCGCCTGGAACGTGATGCGCAGCAAGAGCGAACTGGAATCGGCCGGGCGCGGCTGGACCTGGCTGGACCGGCGCAAGACGACGCGCTTCAAGCTGGACAAGGACAACAAGGTGACCGAGGTTGAACGAAACGGCGCGGTGGCCACCTGGGTTTCCTGCGCCGAGGCCCACAAGGAACTGGGCAAGAAAGACCATCCGGTGTTCTGGGCGACGCCCGGCACCTCGCTCAAAACCGTGATGCTGGCCATGCACCGGGCCGATACGGCGCCGGTGGCGCTGTTCAATGACGACAATACATTTGCCGGGGCCATCGGGGTGCGCGACGTGCTGCAGGCGGTGCTGAGACGGTCGGAGTAGGGCAGGACTTTCTTAGAGACATTCGTTCGAGGCACGTGAAGCATTCGCCTTCTCCCGTTCGAAGAATGGGAGAAGGTGGCCGACAGGCCGGATGAGGGCTCTTACAGCTGCTCCGTCAACCGCAGCAGAATGCCATCAAGGACGCCTTCAAGATTTGTGAACACATCATCATTCCAGCACCGCATTACACGAAAACCTTCTGCTTGCAGGAAAGCTGTTCGCTTTTCATCATAGCGCAGCTCGGTTTCCGAGCCGTGGGTTGCACCATCCACCTCCACACTCAACCTGCGTTTCCGGCATGCAAAGTCCGCCACATAGGGGCCAACGGGAAGCTGGCGCACAAATTTGAATCCTGCCAGCCTGCGATCTCGGATAGCTTCCCAGAGTCGCCGCTCGGCCTCTGTATCATTCTTGCGCAAGTGACGCGCGCGGCTTACCGAGGTTGAAGTTTTGAAAGGCCATCAACAAATAAGACCGGGGTTGCCGGCGGAATCAAGGGCCCTCATCCGCCCTATCGGGCACCTTCTCCCATCCCGCTCCGCTCTGCTCCGCGGGACGGGAGAAGGCGAAGACTACAACCAGCTCGTGCCTGTGCCCAGCGGCGGAATGCCGAGATGGGCTGGCAATGCTCTGGCCGATGTCGGCGAAGGTTTTACGCCTGCCGAATGAGCCGGGCTTCATTCCCTTGGCATAGGCGAGAACCGGAATGCACTCGCGGGTATGGTCGGTGCCTTTCCAGGTGGGGTCGTTGCCATGGTCGGCGGAGAGGAGCAAAAGGTCGCCCTCTGCCATGGCTTCGAAGACGCGGGGCAGCATGGCATCATAGTCTTCCAGCGCCTTGCCGTAACCAACGGGATCGCGCCGGTGGCCGAAATTCGTATCGAAATCGACGAAGTTGGTCATTATGAAGCCGCCAGACGGCAGCGCCGCAATGGATTCCAGCGAGGCGCGCATCAGCGCTTCATGGCCCGCAACCTTGATTTCACGGCCGGTGCCGGAGTGGGCGAAAATGTCGCCGATCTTGCCGACCGAGACGACACTGCGGCCCGCCTTGGTCAGACAATCAAGCAGCGTGGGCGAAGGCGGCAGCACCGCGTAATCCTTGCGGTTGGCAGTGCGGGTGAAATTGGCGGCAGCGGTGCCGACGAAGGGGCGGGCGATGATGCGGCCGATGTTCAGTTCATAAGTCAGCTCACGGGCGATGCGGCAAACTTCATAGAGCCGTTGCAGCCCGAAGCTTTCCTCATGCGCTGCAATCTGAATGACACTGTCGGCACTTGTATAGACAATGGGCTTGCCGCTCGCCATGTGTTCCACGCCGAGCTCTTCGATGACTTCCGTGCCGGAAGCATGTTTGTTCGCCAGAATTCCGGGAAGCTTGGCCTGGCTGATCAATTCATCGGTCAATGATTTTGGAAAGGCTGGAATTATGCTGGGGAAATAGCCCCAGTCGAAGAGAACCGGCAGGCCGGCAATTTCCCAGTGGCCGGTAATGGTGTCCTTGCCGTTTGAAATTTCTTCGGCAAATCCCCATTGGCCTTTCAACGGGGCGGGAGCCAGGGGGTTTTTTCCCGTTGACGCTTCGGCGGCAAGGCCAAGGCCGAGGGATGCCAGGTTGGGGAGATGGAGTTTTGTGGACTCGGCAATATGGACAAAGGTGTTGGCGCCCTCGTCGCCATATTTATTGGCATCCGGGGCGCCGCCGATGCCGAAGCTGTCGAGAATGAAGAGGAAGGCGCGGCTCATTTGGCAATGCGCGCGATGATGCAAGGTGTGGCGCGCCTGGGTTTTCCCAGGGTGTAAGCGGCGCGGATGATTTTCTGGGCGCGCTCAAAGCCCGCTTCGTCGCGGGCGTGGATGATGGCAAGCGGTTTTGACTTGTCGACGGCGGCGGCTTTGCCGGCGAGCGAAGTCAAACCCACGGCATGATCGATTTTATCGGCGGCGACGCGCCGGCCTCCGCCGAGTTCAATGACGGCAAGGCCTAACGCGCGGGTATCAATGGTTTGGACTTTTCCCGACCTCGCCGCATGCACGGCGCGAATGATGGGAGCTTTCGGCAGATGCTTATCTGCGCTCTCCACAAAATCATGGGGGCCGCCGAGGCTCGAGACCATGCGCTGGAAACGTTCGGCGGCTTCGCCCGTGCGCAAGGTTTTTTCCAGTTGGGCGCGGGCGGCTTTGGCGGTGGCGATTTTTGCCAGCACGAGGAGCTCGGCGCCGAGCGCCAATGTCACCTCATGCAAGCGCGCATCGCGGTGGGCGCCGGTCAAGTAGTCCACGGCGTTCTTGATTTCCACGGCATTGCCCGCGGCGGAGGCGAGCGGCTCATCCATATCGGTGATGAGGGCCGAGGTTTTGAGGCCTGCGCCATTGGCCACTTTCACCAGGCTGCTGGCAAGGGTGAGCGCATCCTTCTTCTTCGCCATGAAAGCGCCGGAGCCGGTTTTGACGTCAAGCACCAGCATTTGCAGGCCGGCGGCGAGTTTCTTCGAGAGGATCGAGGCGGTGATGAGCGGGACGGATTCGACCGTGGCAGTCACATCCCTGATGCCATAGAGGCGCTTGTCGGCGGGAGCCAAGTCAGCGGTCTGGCCGATGATGGCAGCGCCGGTGTCACGCACGGTTTTGCGGAAAAGTGCTAGATCAGGCTGGGTGGTGTAGCCCGGAATGGAATCGAGCTTGTCCAGGGTGCCGCCGGTGTGGCCAAGGCCGCGCCCGGAAATCATCGGCACATAGCAGCCGCAAGCCGCCAGCATGGGGGCGAGCATGAGGGAAACGTTGTCGCCGATGCCGCCGGTTGAATGCTTGTCCACCACGGGGCCGGGCATATCCCATTGCAGCACTGTACCGGAATCACGCATGGCGAGGGTTAGCCCTACGGCTTCCTGCGGCTCCATGCCGTTGAAGAACACGGCCATGGCGAAGGCCGCCACCTGGCCTTCGGAGATTTCACCCGTTGTTAGACCCGCAATAAAATCCTTCACTTCGTCGCGGGTGAGCGGCCGGCCATCGCGCTTCTTGCGGATGAGTTCCTGCGGCAGCATCATTTCAAATCCTTGAAAAAGCGGGTGAGCAGGGTTTTCATGCGCTCCGCCGCCTTGGCCCCTTCGCGCTTGGTTTCCTCGTGGCTTGGCGAGGCGCCTTCGATGCCGGCGGCCAGATTGGTGATGACCGAAAGGGCGGCAACGCGCAGGCCGAAGCGGCGGGCGAGAATCGTTTCGGGCACGGTGGACATGCCAACGGCGGTGCCGCCCACCAGGCGGAACATTTTTATTTCGGCGGGTGTTTCGAAGGACGGGCCGGAATACCAGACGTAGATGCCCTGGTGCAGTTTCAGTTTTTCCTTCTTGGCGGCGGCCTTCAGGGCCTTCTGCAATTTGGGATCATAGGCATCGGTCATCGGCACGAAATTTTCATCGCCATGGCTGCCGATCAGCGGATTCATGCCGGCCTGGTTGATATGGTCGGTGAGCAGCATGATGGAGCCGGGGCGCATCTTTGGGGTGAGCGAGCCGGCGGCATTGGTCAGGATGAGGATTTCAATGCCCGCCGCTTTCAGGGCTTCGATGACGGGGCGCATGACGGCGGGATTGCCGCTTTCATAGGCGTGAGCCCGGCCCGCCAGCACGGCGATTTCCTTGCCGCCCACGCGGCCTAACGACAAGTTCACCCGCATGGCCGGAAATTTTCGGAACGGGAAAGCCCTGCGAGATCGCCGTAGGGAATGCGCATGGATCCTTCACCGCATCGGCGAAGGAACCGAGGCTTGATCCCAGGATGATGGCGATTTTCGGGGCGCGGCCTTCAAGGCGATTGAGGAGTTCGCTCATGCCAAATTTTCCGGGCCAAAGGAGGCGGGCAGCAATTCGTCGAGCGTCATGGTCTGTTTCAGCTTTCCGTCTTCGCCGCACATGTGGATCTTGACGCTGCCCTTGGCGAATTCGCGGATTTTCTGGCGGCAACCGCCGCAGGGGGTGCAGAGCAGGTCGCCGGTGCCGATCACCGCCATTTCGGCGATCGCCTTGCCGCCCGCCATGATCATGGCGGCGATGGCGGAGGTTTCGGCGCACCAGCCCTGCGGATAGGCGGCATTTTCGATGTTGCAGCCGCCGTGGATCTGGCCGCGCTCGTCGCGCACCGCAGCACCCACCAGGAATTTCGAATAGGGCGCATAGGCCTTGAGGCGGGCCGCCTTTGCCGCGGCGATCAGATCCTTCATGTCAGCGGTCCTTGATGTAGGGAAGGCCGCTGGCCCGCGGCGGAATGGATTTTCCGATGAAACCGGCAAGCAGGATCACGGTCATCAGATAGGGCAGCATGTTGATGAACTGCACCGGGATGGCCACGCCGAACAGCTGCTTGCCCTGGAGGAATGTGCCGCTGGCCTGGAGGAAGCCAAAGAGCAGGCAGGCGCCAAGCGCCGGCCAGGCGCGCCAGTTGGCGAAGATAAGGGCGGCGAGCGCCATGAAGCCCATGCCGGCGGTGATGTCGCGCACGAAACTCGACGACAGGGAAATGGAGATGAAGGTGCCGGCGATGCCGCAGAGCACGCCGGTGATGATCACCGCCATATAGCGCAGCTTGGCCACGGAAATGCCCGCGGTGTCCACGGCATGGGGATTTTCGCCCACGGCGCGAAGGCGCAAGCCAAAGCGGGTGCGCGCCAAGGCCCAGGCGGTCACAGGCACGAGGATGAAGGCCACGTAGGTGAGAATGGAATGCGAGAGGAAAATCTTGGCGAAGACCGCGAATCCGGGAATATCGGCCAGCTCGTTGAACCAGGGAATTTGAATGGGGAGAAACCGGCCCTCCGGCGGCAGAGATGGAGTGCGGCCGCCTTCCTTGAACCATTCATTGCCGAGCACCACGGCGAGGCCCGCCGCCAGCATGTTGATGGCAACGCCTGACACCACCTGGTTGCCGCGCTGGTTGATGGCGGCGTAGCCGTGCACGAGGGCAAAGCCCACCGAGGTCAGAATGGCAAGCCCCAGCCCGATCCATGCGGAGCCGTAAACCGCCGCCCCCGACGCGGCGACGAAGGCGGCGATCAGCATCTTGCCTTCAAGGCCGATGTCGACGATGCCGGAGCGCTCCGACCACAGGCCCGCGATGCAGGCGAGGATGAGCGGCACCGTATAGCGGATGGTGGAGGCGAGGATTTCGACATAGAGATCCATGGGCTCAATCCTCCGGCCTGAAAAAGAGCGCCGTGAGCCAGGGGCGGAAGGCATATTCGAGCGCCCCCATGAAGAGAATGACGAGACCCTGGATCACCACGATCATGTCGCGGTTGATGTCGGGCTTGGCGAAGGAAAGCTCGGTGCCGCCCTGATAGAGGAGGCCAAAGAGCATGGCGGAAAGCACGATCCCAAGCGGATGGGAACGGCCCATGAGGGCCACCGCGATGCCGACGAAGCCCGCACCCTGCACGAAGCCGAGCACCAGCCGGTGCTGGGCGCCCAGAATTTCATTGACCGCCATCAGCCCAGCAAGCGCTCCGGAGATCGCCATGGTGATGACGATGATGCGGTCCGGCCTGATGCCGGCATAGACGGCGGCTTCGGGGCTGGCGCCGACGGCGCGGATTTCGTAACCCAGCTTGGTGCGCCAGAGCAGATACCACACGGCGATGGCCGCGGCGATGGCGAGGAACACCGAGAAATTGAGCGGCGTCGACGGCAGCCGCAGGTCGAAGAATTCGCGCGCCACTTCGCGGAAGCTCATAATGTAGGCCCCGGTGATTTCGCGGCTTTCGACCGCCATCTTGCCCACGGGGCGGAACCAGTAGTTGATCATGTAGCCCATCAGGCTCAAGGCGATGTAGTTGAACATGATGGTGGTGATGACGATGTGGCTGCCGCGCTTCACCTGCAGCACGCCCGGCACCCAGGCCCAAAAGGCGCCGACCGCCATGGACGCCAGAATGGCAAGCGGGATGACGATGGGCCAGGGCAGGAATTCGAGGCTCAAACCAACGACTGCAGCACCAGCGCCTGCCATATAGGCCTGGCCTTCGCCGCCGATGTTGAAGAGCCCGGCATGGAAGGCAACAGCCACGGCAAGGCCGGTGAAGACGAAGTTGGTGGCGTAGTAGAGAAGATAGCCCCAGCCCTTGAGCGAGCCCACCGCGCCCTTGAGCATGATCCACATGGCCTCCAGGGGATTTTCACCGATGACCAGCACCACCAGGCCGGAGATCACCAGGGCGAACAGCAGATTGAGAAGCGGGATCAAGGCCACGTCAACCCAGACCGGAAGCTCGCCGCGGGCCGCCATCAGGCCGCATCCTTCGAAACGCCGGCCATGAGCAGGCCAAGCTCGCGCTCATCGGCGGATGAATCGCGCTCGCCCATGATGCGGCCGGCGAACATCACCAGGATGCGGTCGGACAGGGAGCGGACTTCATCGAGCTCGACCGAGACCAGCAGGATGGCCTTGCCCTGGTCACGCAGGGCAATGAGGCGGCGGTGAATGAACTCAATGGCGCCGATGTCAACGCCGCGGGTGGGCTGGCCGACAATCAGCAAATCGGGGTCGCGGCCGATTTCGCGGGCGAGAATGATTTTCTGCTGGTTGCCGCCGGAAAATTTTGAGCTTTTGAGCAGCGGATCGGCGGGACGCACGTCAAATTCCTGCATCTCCTTTTTGCTGCGGGCCACAACGGACGGGCGGTCCAAGCGAAAGCCGCGGCCCAGGGACTCATCGTAGTGCCAGCCAAGAATGCCCGACTCCGACGCGTCAAATGAGGCGATGAGGCCGCGGTGCTGGCGGTCCTCCGGCACATGGGCAAGGCCTTCCTCGCGGACATGGCGGGGATCGCCGAGAACGCCGATGTCCTTGCCTTCAAAAATGATCTGGCCCGAGGCGGGTTTTGAAATGCCGCTGATCAGTTCGAGGAGTTCCGACTGGCCGTTGCCGGAGACCCCGGCGATGCCGAGAATTTCACCGCTGCGCACGGTGAAAGAAACATTGTCAACGCGGGGCGTGCCCTTGCGGTCCTTCCAGGTGAGATTCTTGACCTCGAGCACCACAGCACCGGGCTTGGCCGGGCCCTTTTCCACGCGGAGCAGCACGCGGCGGCCCACCATCAGTTCAGCCAGTTCGCCAACTGACGTTCCTTTTGTTTCCTTGGTAGCCACCAGCTCACCGCGGCGCATGACCGAGACGCGGTCGGTGATGGCCATGATCTCGCGCAGCTTGTGGGTGATCAGGATCACGGTTTTGCCCTGGTCGCGGAGCTGGCCGAGGATGCGGAAGAGGTGATCGGCTTCATCGGGGGTGAGCACGCCGGTCGGCTCGTCAAGGATCAGGGTTTCAGCGCCCTTGAAAAGGGCTTTGAGAATTTCAACGCGCTGCTGGAGGCCCACGGGCAATTCACCGACGATGGCGTCGGGATCAACATCCAATTCGTAATCGCGGGCCAGCCGGGTGAGTTCGTCGCGGGCCTTGGCAAGGGCGGGGCCGATCAATCTCCCGCCTTCGGCGCCCAACACAACATTTTCAAGAACGGTGAAGGGATCAACCAGCATGAAGTGCTGGTGGACCATGCCGATGCCGTGGCTGATGGCATCGGCCGAGGATTTTATCTTGACCGGTTCGCCCCTGATTCTGATTTCGCCCTTATCGGCGGCGTAAAAGCCGAAGAGGATCGACATCAGGGTGGATTTTCCGGCGCCGTTCTCTCCGATGATGCCATGAATCGAGCCCTGGGCGATTTCCAGCGTCACGTCCTTGTTGGCGTGAACAGCGCCAAAACGCTTGTCGATACCGATGAGTTCAATGGCTGGGATCATGGTGACTGAGGGTCGCCCTTCAATTGGCCTTCTCCCGTCGCAGATGGGAGAAGGTGGCCGAAGGCCGGATGAGGGCCCTTCACTGTTTCGACCAAAGAGCCCTCACCCGCCCTGCCGGGCACCCTCTCCCATCCTGCTTCGCTTGCGCTACGCAGGACGAGAGAGGGCCGCAGCTTAATTACTCAACCGGGCACTTGTTGTCGGCCATGTAGTCATGCACCTTCACGGTGCCGGCGATGATGTCGGCCTTGGCCTTCTCGACGGCGGCTGCCATTTCCGGCGTGACAAGGGCCTTGTTGTTGTCGTCAACGGCATAGCCCACGCCATCCTCGGCGAGGCCAAGCTCCTGGATGCCGGGCTTGAACGTGCCGTCCTTGCCGGACTTCATCACGTTGTAAACCGCAACGTCGACGCGCTTCAGCATGGAGGTCAAAACCTTGCCGGGATGCAAATAGTTCTGGTTGGCGTCAACGCCGATGGAGAGAGCTCCACCATCGGCTGCGGCCTGCAGAACACCGAGGCCCGTAGCGCCGGCGGCGGCGTAAACCACGTCAGCACCCTGGGCCATCTGGCCCTTGGTGATTTCGCCGCCCTTCACCGGATCGTTCCAGGCGGCACCGGTGTCACCGGTCATGTTCTGAAATACTGTTGCATCGGCCTTGGCGGCTTTCACGCCCTGGACATAGCCGCAGCCAAAGCGGCGGATCAACGGAATGTCCATGCCGCCGACAAAGCCAACCTTGCCGGATTTGGACGCCATGGCGGCCATCATGCCGACGAGATAGGAGCCTTCCTGCTCCTTGAAGACGATGGACTGCACGTTGGGCAAATCGACAACCATGTCGACAATGGCAAATTTCAGATCGGGATATTCCTTGGCGACTTTTTCGAGAGCCGAGGCCTGGGCGAAGCCCGCAGCGATGATCGGGCTATAGCCCTGGTCGGCGAAGTTGCGGATGGCCTGCTCGCGCTGGGCTTCGTTGGCGATTTCAAATTCGCCGTAGGCGGTGCCCGATTCAGCCTTGAACTTTTCCGAGCCGTTGTACATGCTTTCATTGAAGGACTTGTCGAACTTGCCGCCGATGTCGAAAACGATGGCGGGCTTGTCGTCGGCGGCGAAGGCGGAGGCCGCCATCATTGCTGTCAACGCAGCGGTCGCGAGTAATTTCCTGATCATAAATATCTCCCTTATTTTTTTGACCGGCTGATCAAGCCTTGCAGGCAATTGACGCCAAATTCCTGTCATTTGCAAGTGGCGAACCATCATCGTCCGGCGGTGGTTCCGAAGTCGATGGGCAGCGCCGCGCCGGTTATGGGAGCCAAGCGCGGCGAGGCGATGGCGAAGATAAAAGCCGCTATTTCCGCTGCTTTTGCGAAGCGCTGGCGGGGGCCTTGCGGGTAGATGGCGCGCAGTTTTGCGATGTAGGCCTCAGGGTCGCCGCCGCCGAATTCCCGGGCCTGGAATTCCAGCATGGGGGTTTCCACATCGCAGGGGCAAATGGCGTTCACCCGCACGCCTTTTGGCGCGAGTTCAAGGGCCAGGGCCTTGGTGAGCAAGACGACGCCGCCTTTTGAGGCGCAGTAGATCGCCGCTTGCGCACCGCCCATGAGCCCCGCATCGGAGGCGATGTTAATGATCTGGCCGCCGGTTTTTTCCAGTTCCGGAATGGCATGGCGGCAGGTGAAGAAAGTGCCTTTCAAATTGATGCCGATGGTGCGGTCCCACTGGGCTTCGGACATGGCGGATGTTTCGCCTTCCACCCAGACGCCCGCCGCATTGACGAGGAGATCGAGCCGGCCGAAACGCGCCACGGTTTTGGAAACCATGTCGGCGCAGTCCGAAACTTTCGTGACGTCGCCCTTGATGGCGAGAACGTGCGGCGGCAGGTTTTCAATGCTGATGTCGGCAATGGCGATATTTGCCCCGGCCTTTTCAAATTCCGTTGCGGTGGCGCGGCCCATGCCGCCGCTGCCGCCAACGATGAGAACGGTTTTTCCCGACCAGTCATCAATACCAGTCATCGCCTGCCCCCTTGAATTCGACGATGGAGTTCGCGCCGTCAACCACCAGCATGGCGCCGTTGACGTAGCTTGCCTCTTCGCTGGCCAGGAACAGGCAAGCGGCGGCGACCTCGGAGGCCGTGCCCGGCCGTTTGGAAGGCGTGGCCCTGCCCGCCAGAATTTCTGCCTTGCTCGACGAGGCGGTTTCGATCCAGCCCGGCAGCACGGCGTTGCAGGTGATGTTGCGGCCGGCGTTTTCGATGGCGGTCACCCGTGTCAAACCGGTCATGGCCGCCTTGGCCGAGGAATAACCGGCGGCTTTGGGATTGGTGACAAGCGGGCCTGTCACGGAAGCCACGTTGACGATGCGTCCGTATTTCCGCTTCTGCATGAGCGGCAATACGGCGCGGGTGACATTGAAAGCGGTGGTGACATTGAGCGCCAAGTGGCGCTGCCATTCCGCATCGGTGATTTTCTCGATCCTTGAACTCTTGAAACTGCTGCCCTGCTGAACCATGCCGGCATTGTTCACGACGATGTCGATGCGGCCAAATTCTGCCTTCACGGCATTGACGAGTTTATCGACGTCTTCAGGAATGGTCAGATCGGCGGTGAAAGCCGAATGGCCTCCGCCCAGGGTTTCGCGGCGCTCGAAAATGCGCTTGGTGGTCGAGGTCAGCGCCACCCGCGCGCCTGCTGCGGCCAAGACCCTGGCTGTGGCAAAACCGATGCCTTCGGCACTTCCCGCACCGGTTACCAGCGCAACACGATCCCAAACCCCTGCCATGACGTTCCCTTGAAAACAGCTTCCGGCACTCTCATATTAGCAATCAAGCCGCGGTGCCAGACGGGCCGCAGCATTCGTGGAGCCGCTTTAGCGAGGGCAAAGCCGATGAGCAAGATATCCATGTTTTCCTCGCCGCTTTTGCTGGGATTTGACGATTTGGACCGCCTGCTCGAGCGGGCCCTCAAAACCTCGGGCGAGGGCTATCCGCCCTACAATATCGAGCGCTTGAGCGAAGGCGGCGGCGAGGTCCTGCGCATCACCATCGCGGTTGCCGGCTTCCGGCGCCAGGACCTGGACATCACCATCGAGGACAACCAGTTGAACATCCGGGGACGGATCAAAGACGATGGCCCGCGCGACTACCTGCACCGCGGCATCGCCGGGCGGCAGTTCGCCCGGGCCTTCGTGCTGGCCGACGGCATGGATGTGACCGGCGCCGCCCTTGTAAACGGTCTTTTAATTATTAACTTAAGGAGACCGGAACCAAGCAGCGTTATACGCCGCATTGAGATTGAGGAGTAAAAGATGGAGACCAGCAACAGCAAGGAAGCCTTTGAGCTGAGCCCGGAAGAGCTCGCGCAACTGGGCAACGGGGCATTGTCCTATATTCGTGAAATCGAGGGCCGGGAGGTCATCCGCCTGGTCGGGCCGCAGGCGCGGGTTGCGCCGGACGCCAAGCTCTTTTGCCTGTTCAACGCCAACGGCTCGCCGATCTCGATTTCGGGAACCCGCGAAGCGGCCGCCGACAGCGCCGCCGAGCACGAACTGGTGGCTATCAGCTTGCATTGAGAACGGCGCCTTCCCTCGCCCCCATGAAAATGGGGGAGAGGAACAATTACGCCGCGGACGCGGCGGCCGATGGCTCGGTCAGGATTGAATAAAGCCCTTCGGCGGTGTCGGTGCCGCGCAGCTTGGCGATGGTGTCGTTCTCGCGCAGCAATCTTGAAATGCGCGCCAGGGCCTTGAGGTGGTCGGCGCCGGCATGGTCGGGCGCCAGCAGGACAAACACCAGATCCACCGGCTGGCCATCGAGCGAATCATAGGCAATCGGCGTGCTCAGGCGGGCGAACAAGCCGTAAACGCGGTTGATCGAGGCAAGCTTGCCGTGGGGAATGGCGATACCCTGGCCAATTCCGGTCGAGCCGAGTTTTTCGCGGGTGAGCAGCGTTTCAAAAATCACGCGGTGATCAACGGCCACAAATTTCGCCATGGCCTGGGAGAGATCGGCGAGGAGCTGCTTCTTGCCTTGCGCCTTCACACTCGGCAATACGGCGCGGGCGTCAATGATGTCAGCGAGATCTGTCATTTTTTTCTTTTCCACTTACGCAACCGGCCGGGGGTCAACCCAGCCGATGTTGCCGTCGCTGCGCCGGTAGACCACATTGGTCTGGCCACCCCTGCTGTTCCTGAAAAGAACAAAGGGAACACTGGAAATTTCAAGCTGCATGACGGCTTCTCCGACGGAAAGCTCCGGTACGCTGGTGGATGATTCGGCAATGACCACGGGGTTGAGGCTCGACGGCTCCTCATCCCCGTCACCCTCCGCCTGAATGACATAGCTTGCGGCTTCGGTCTGGCGCACCGGTTCGCGGCGCTCCTTGTGATGGTCCTTCAGGCGCTGCTTGTAGCGCTTCAACTGCTTTTCAAGATGCTGGGCGGCGGCATCAAAACTCGGAAACGCGTCCGCCGCCGTGCCATGCGACTGCAGCACGAGGCCGGTGGCCAAGTGCAAACTGCAATCCGTCTGGAAACTGGAGCGCTGCTTTTCAACCGTCACGTGGGCATGCACGGTGCCTTCAAAATATTTCTGGCGGAACTGTTGCAGGCGCCCGTCCACGTGGATCCTGAGTGCCTCACCGATATCGATATTCTTGCCGGTGACCTTAATCTGCATGGCTTTCGAAAATCCTTCTCCGCCACCTCTACTTATAAGACATGGGCGCGCGAAATGCTAACGTCAACTGATTTGAAAATGTTCCTTTTGGACGTTAAGGTCAGCCTCGACACGCATCCGAACGCCGGGCCTGCCCCTCAAAACGGGGCGGAAACTAGCCGCGCGGGCGCTCTAAGTCAATTGTCTAGCGGGCTTCCGACCGGGCTATCCGGCGGCGCTGGATGGACGATTGAATATTCAGTGATTCCCTATATTTAGCGACGGTCCGCCGGGCAATTTCAACGCCATCGGCGCGGAGATTTTCGACAATGGCGTCATCCGACAGGATGCTTTCCGGAGTCTCGGCGGCGATCATCTCCTTGATGCGCTGGCGCACTGATTCTGCCGAGTGGCTGTCGCCGCCCGCCGTCGAAGAAGCAATGGCGGTGGTAAAGAAATATTTCAGTTCATATGTACCGCGCGGAGTTGCCATATACTTGTTGGAGGTCACGCGGCTCACCGTCGACTCATGCATCTCGATCGCTTCAGCCACGGTCTTGAGGTTGATCGGGCGCAGGTGCTGAACTCCCAATACCAGAAAGGCATCCTGCTGGCGGACGATTTCGCGCGCCACTTTCAGAATGGTTTTTGCCCGCTGGTCCAGGCTCTTGATCAGCCAGGTGGCATTGGCCTGGCATTCATTGAGATAGTTGCGGTCGGCTTCGCGCGAGGCGGTGCGCGAAACCTTGCTCAAATACTGATTGCTGAAAAGCACGCGCGGCAAGGTGTCGTTGTTGAGCTCCACCAGCCATGAACCGTCCTGGGCGGCGCGCACATAGACATCGGGCACGACGGGCTGAACCGGTTCGGAGCCGAAGGCATGGCCCGGCTTGGGATTGAGATGCTTGAGCTCGGCGATCATTTCCCTGATGTCTTCGAGGTCCACTTTGCAGAGCGCCTTCAATGCGGAAAAATCCCGCTTGGCGACAAGATTGAGATTGGCGATCAGGGTTGCCATGGCCGGATCGAGGCGGTTGCGTTCGCGCAATTGCAGCCCGAGGCATTCCTGCAGATCGGCGGCGAAGACGCCGATGGGATCAAAAGTCTTCAGCGTTTCGAGAACGCGGGCCACATGCTCGCGGCTGGTGCCGAGGGTGTTGGCGATGTCGGAGACATCACCGGTGAGATAGCCCGCCTCGTTCACCATGCCGATGAGGTGCTGGCCGATGAGGCGGTCGGCGGGGGCCGCGATATTGAGATTGAGCTGATCGGTGAGATGCTCGGCCAGGGTCTGCGTTTTGGTGAGCGAGGCGCTGAAATCATACTCGTCGCTGTCGAGGGAAATTCCGCCGGCGGGGCGCAGCGAGGCCCAGCCGGACTCGGCCGGCGCCTGGCTCTCGCGGCCCGCCGCATCGGCGCGGGCCTCATGGGTATAGACATTTTCCAGGTCGGTATCGAGGGTGCGCAGCTTGTCTTCCTGGGAAGAGCTGGCATTCAGCGCCGAAACGGTGTCCGCATCTGGTTCGGGCGTTTCGGATTTCTGCACATCGCCGCCGCGCTCGTCGCGCTCAAGCAGCGGGTTGCGCTCAAGCTCGCCTTCGACATAGGCCTGCAATTCGAGATTGGACATCTGCAGCAGCTTGATGGCCTGCTGCAACTGCGGGGTCATGACCAGGGACTGGCCCTGGCGTAACTCCATCCGCTGCGTCAATGCCATGGCCGACCACCAATCCTAGAGCGAAAATTCTTCGCCGAGATAATAGCGGCGCACATCGGGATTGTTGACAATCTCATTGGGCGTGCCTTCGGTCAGGACTTGACCCTCATGGATGATGAGCGCCCGGTCGATGAGCTCGAGGGTTTCTCGGACATTGTGATCCGTAATAAGCACCCCGATTCCCCGAGCGGTGAGCTGTCGCACCATGTCGCGAATATCACCGATCGCAATCGGGTCAATTCCGGCGAAGGGCTCGTCGAGGAGCATGAATTTTGGCTTGGCGGCAAGGGCGCGGGCGATTTCCACGCGGCGACGCTCTCCGCCAGAGAGTGCAACAGCCGGCGAATGCCGGATATGGGTGATCGAGAACTCATCTAGCAACTCACGCAACATACGCTCGCGGCTGGATTTCCCGGGCTCGACGAGCTCAAGTACAGCGCGGATATTGTCTTCAACCGACAGTCCGCGGAAGATCGAGCTTTCCTGGGGCAGATAGCCGATCCCCAGCCTTGCGCGCTGGTACATCGGCAGATGGGTTATGTCTGCCCCGTCAAGACTGATCGTGCCCTGGTCGGCGGCAATCAGGCCGGTGATCATGTAGAACACCGTCGTCTTGCCGGCGCCATTGGGTCCGAGAAGACCTACGGCTTCGCCACGCCTTACGGTGAGAGTCACGCCGCGCACGACGGGACGGCGCTTGTAGCTCTTGGCGAGCAAACGGGCGACAATCCCTTCGCGCGCAGGCTGGCCATGGAACCGCGCGCCTCCGCCGGGCTTTTGACCCGTGGAGCGCACATTCTTTGCCCGAGCTGGCGCATTTATCGCCATATCCGGACGCCGAATACGTCCAACTTCACCGTTCTGCGCCACCTGATTACCGCCTATTTTCGTTAATATAAAATGAAGCCCGCTAATTCGGAACAAAACTGCCCTTAACGCGGCCACCGGTCATGAGGGTTCTCTCCGTATTGAGGTCAACGGTGAGTTTTTCGCCCTGCAGGGTGGTTTTTCCTTCGGTGAGCTTCACCTTGCCGCCCACCAGCAGGGTGTTCGCCAGAATATCCATTTTCGCCCATTCGCCGGTAATCACCTGCTTGCTGGTGGTGATGGTGACGTTGCCCTTGGCATCGAGCTTGCTGGCCTGCGATTTGCTGGTGCCGTCGGGCTGTTTCACCGGGGCGTAGAACACCGTCATGACATCGCTCCGGATGCGCTGGCCGCCGCGCACCGCATTGACCTGGCCCCGGAAAATGGCCTGCTTGTCGGCATCAATGATTTCCATTTCATTGGCTTCCACCTCAACGGGCGTGGAGACCTTCTCGGCGGCATGCAAGGGCGCAGCCATGAGGCCAAGAACGAAGGCTGAAGCCGCTAACTTCCGGATCATGGGGTGGTGTCTCCCTTAGTCATTATCTGATTGAAACGGGCTTTAACCCCATTCAAGAACTTTATGTTGTTTCCGTCATTGCTCACTTGCAAGCCGTTCGCCGCAATCGTTCCGGCTTCCATTTCAACCACAACCGGCACGTCGGAGGCCAGATTTTTGTTCTGGAGCTCCACATGGGCCTTTGCCATGGTTGCGACAAACCGGCCCTTCTCGACGATCCTTACATTGCCTTCCAAGTCCATCTCTCTTACCTTCGAATGATACAGGCCGGTCTTTGAAGACAGCTCAAAGGGCTGGCGCGATTTTCGTTGGAACGTGCCGGTCAGGTCCTCCATGTGGACCAGTTCCGCCGATTCCTTGTCTTGATAGCCTTTTTTGGCGGTTATCACATAGGACTGATTTTCGCGGTCGAAACCGGCGATGCGGGCATACGCGCCGGCAATCTGGTCCGGCATTTCGACGGTCAGGGAAGCCGGTCTGGGTTTGGGGCGGAGGGCCGAAAAAACGCCGGCCTGGACGAGAAAAACAATGACCAGCCCAAGGCCAAAGGCCAGGGCCGCCCAACTGAACAGGGGAGCGAGGCGTGCCCGGCGGGCTGCGGCGAGCAACAGTTCGTCGGTGTTGTCGGGCTGAATTTCAGTGCGCGAAGACATCTTCTTCGGTCCAACCCGCCAGATCGAGCGCGGCCCGGGTGGGCACAAAGTCGAAACAGGCGCTGGCCAGGGCGGTGCGGCCTTCACGCTCCAGCATCTGGTCGAGGCGGGCTTTCAGTTCATGGAGGTAGAGCACGTCCTGGGCGGCATACTGCTTTTGCGCATCGCTCAGCACATGGGCCCCCCAATCGGAGCTCTGCTGCTGCTTGTTCAGTTCAATGCCGAGCAATTCCTTCACCAGATCCTTGAGGCCGTGGCGGTCTGTATAGGTCCGGGTCAGCCGCGAGGCCAGCTTGGTGCAGTAGAGGGGGAAGGTGTCGACAGCGAGATACTGCTTGAGCATCGCCACATCAAAGCGGGCGAAATGGAAAATCTTGGTGGTCCTGGAATCGGCCAGCAGCGCCTTGAGATTGGGCGCCTCATAGGTGGCGCGGTCAAGCTGCACGAGATGGGCATTGCCATCGCCGGAAGAGAGCTGCACGAGGCAGAGCTTGTCGCGGCGCGGCAGCAGCCCGAGGGTTTCCGTATCAATGGCGACGGAAGCGCCGAAATCCAATCCGGCGGGCAAGTCGCCCTTGTAGAGTTTAATCGCCATTCCGCAGCCTTAGCCTCGTGCATTCGACAGGTGCCGAGGCTTACAAGACTGGGCGAAAATACTCAAGGCTTGGCCGAAACGGCAATTTTATCAGCTTTTCCGGCGATGGATTTGGCGGGTCTCGCCGCCGTGGTCCGTGTCGGGCCCAAAGGCGCCTTCGGCCTGATCCTGCAGAAGCTTCACGTAGCGGCCATCGCCGCGGTTCATGTATTGCGCATAATTCCTGTCTTGAAATTCCTGGGCATCATCGGTTCGTTCGGAAACAGCGTCATCGGCTCGCTCGGCAGGCTCCGGAAGGCTGCCGGGGCTTACGCCCGGGTTATTTTCTTCCTCGATTCCCGCGTTGTCCTCGGCCGCGTCACGGCCACGGGCATTGCCGTAGTCCGGCGCATCAGGGCGCAAGGGCGAATCTGGCAGCTTTTTTCCGGTCATGATTGCCCCTCTGGACGATTGTGGCGCGGAGCGGTGCGATCAGGCAGTCTGTCAATGGCTTCATCGGCGCCCTGATCCTGCTTCAATACGCCTTCACGCAATACGCGTGTGGCCGCGTCCTGCTTTTGCGCCGGGTCCATGGGGATTGGGGCGTTTTCCGCGGTGGCTTCGGTGCCGTTCCGCACCGGCTTGCCATCGGCGTGGCGCGCCACCTCGGCAAACTTTGCCAGGGCTTCCGGCCTTTCGCCTTCCACGGCCGCTTCATCCACTATGTCTTCGTCGCTGAGTTCGTCGCCGGACTGCAACTCTTCGCTTTCAGGATCTGCGGCTTTCATTCTCGGCACGGTGGCGTTTACGTCTACCGATGAAGGTGCTGCTGCGTCGTCGTCCTCCGCATCGTCCGCCTCCAATTCGTGGGGCGGATCGTCTTGCTCGCCCGCCGCATGGTCATCGCCGATATCAATGCCCTGGTTATCCTCATCGGTCAGGGGCAGGGATTCCGCGTCAGCTTTGCTGGCGTTATCCGCATCTATCGGGAGGATGGGCCTTCCGGTGCGCGGATCGCGGGTTGCGTCATAGGCGGTTTGATCGGGATGGGCCATGGTGTTTTCCTTTCGAAGCTGTTGCGAGTCATAATCGAGCCCGCTGCGGAAGGTTCCGGGCAGATAAAAATATGGGCGCGTGATCCGGAACCAACGGGTTTGGCGCCCGTTCCGGCGGTGCAGATAGCTTCGACGTCCTGTCCCAGTAAATGACTGCAATTATCCTCCATTTTGGAAGGATCACGTCAATGGCAAACAACAATCAACGCAATGGAAACCGCGACGACGACAAGGGCACCAAGAAGGATGGCGGCACGGGAAAGCCTGGCTCTCAGCAAGGGAGCAAGAGCGGGACCGGAACCACGCGCGCGGGCGAAGAAAAACGCGGCTCCAAGGAGCGGTAATACATGCCCTGTGCCGGACTTACCGGGAAGGAGATGGCCTTTCGGCCATCTCCTTTTTTAGCTAAATGCTGCCCATGGAAATTATGGATAAGAGTTTTTTTGAGCGGCCGGTCCTGGACGTTGCCCAGGATCTGATCGGCAGCACCCTGCTCTTTCACGGCGTTGGCGGGATCATCGTCGAAACTGAAGCCTATTCACCGGAAGACGCCGCGTCCCATGCCTTCAACGGCCCGACCAAAAGAAATTCAAGCATGTTTGGCGCGGCAGGCCATGCGTATATCTACCGGTCCTACGGCATTCACTGGTGCCTCAATGCGGTGTGTCTGCCGGGTTCCGCCGTCTTGATCAGGGCCTTGCAGCCTACTACGGGGATACCGCTCATGCGGGCCCGACGGGGCGTGGAGGCGGATCGCCTGCTTTGTTCCGGTCCGGGCCGGTTATGTCAGGCGCTGGCCATTGAGGGAAGCCATGACGGGCTGCCTCTCATTGCAGCGCCCTTTCAGGCCGTGGCACGGCAAAAGCCCCCGACTGTCCAAACCGGAAAACGTATCGGCATCAGCAAGGCGGTGGAAGAACCCTGGCGGTTTGGTCTTGGCGGCTCCGAATTTCTGAGCAAAAAATTCTAGGGCTCTTCGCAATCGACTTTCAGCTAAGGATCTCTTCCAATTCAATCCTTAAATAATGCCTCGCGCTTCCAAAACCTTAACCGGCCCAGGAGAGTGACGAATTCAGCGACGCTCTTACCGCTGTCCAGATTGACCACTCCCTCGTCAAGCTTATCGGAAATGCCCACTTTTTTCGCCAATGGCAAAGCTTCCGGAGTCAGGGCAATAAATTTACAGTGCGCAAAGGCATCGGCCAGGAAATCACCGGCTTCCGGCTTTTGCACCAGCTCTTCCCCGGTTCCTTCGCCAAAAAGGAGGGCAACCGAGTCGTAAAGCACCGAAGGCCCGCCGCCGATCATCTGGTCTCCCGGCACGGCGCTGCCATCGCCAAGTTTGACCCCACCAATTTCAGGCGTAATGATTTCACAAACGCCACCGGCTTTTTTCACTGCCGCTTTCAACGCCTTAAAGATAACGGCGTCAGCGCCTTCGGTAAGCATTATTCCAAGTTTCCGCCCTTCAAACCGGTTGGGCCCATTTCCAACAATGCTGAGCGCGGGGGAGGGCTTCAGGTCGGTGCGGGTTCGCAAGGCGGCCTCTGCCGCCTCAGGCAACTCTTTAATTCCAAGACCCCGGGCAACCTTCCCGGCCAAATCCTCGTGAATGTTAACGAGATGAGACACCATGCGATCCCTTATGACGGGGGTTTTCACTTTGCTCAGTTCAAAGGTCAGCGCGGCCGCGATATGATTTTGCTCGGGTTCAGACTGGCTGATATAGAATAGCCTGGCCTGGCTGTAATGATCCGCAAATGTTTCCGACCGCACACGTTGCTTTGTCCCGTCGACTGACTCGGCGAAGGATGGAAAGCCTTTAACCGGAGATTCCCTGGGCCCGAGTTCCCAGGAGTTAGGCTGATAATTGGCACGACCGGTGGGATTGCGCATTGCCATATGACCATCCTGCTGGAAATGATGGAACGGACATTTGGGGGCGTTGATCGGAATGTGCGTGAAATTAGGCCCGCCAAGGCGCTTTAACTGCGTGTCGAGGTAGGAAAAATTCCGTCCCTGCAAGAGAGGATCATTTGAGAAGTCTATGCCTGGCGGGACGTTCTGGGTCATGAATGCCACTTGCTCGGTTTCGGCAAAGAAGTTGTCGGGCATCCGGTCAAGAACAAGGCGGCCTACCGGAACCGGGGGCAAAACCTCTTCCGGAATCAGCTTGGTAGGATCCAAAACGTCAAACTCAAATTTATCGGCAAACTTGTCATCGAAGAGCTGAACCTGGAGTTCCCACTCAGGGAAGTTTCCTGATTTGATGGCTTCCCACAGGTCACGCCGATGAAAGTCCGGATCGGCGCCGTTGATTTTCACCGCCTCGTTCCAGACAACCGACTGGAGGCCAAGCTTTGGTTTCCAGTGGAATTTCACAAAGGTTGACGCGCCATCGGCATCAACCAGCCGGAAGGTGTGGACGCCAAAGCCTTCCATGAAGCGGAAGGACCGCGGCAGTCCACGGTCGGACATGACCCACATGATCATGTGCATGCTCTCGGGGGTAAGGCTGATGAAATCCCAGAAATTGTCGTGCGCCGATTGGGCCTGCGGGAAAGCGGAATCGGGTTCTTCCTTCACCGCGTGAACGAGATCGGGAAACCGGAGGGCATCCTGGATAAAGAAGACGGGGATGTTATTGCCCACCAAGTCCCAATTGCCTTCCTTGGTATAGAGCTTGACCGCAAATCCCCGCACATCGCGGGCGAGATCAACCGAGCCCTTGCTGCCGGCGACGGTGGAAAAACGGACAAAGGCCGGGGTTTTCTCGCCGGCGCGCTGGAACAGATCAGCACGGGTGTGTTTTGCGAGGGATTTGTAATTTTCAAAGTAACCGTGTGCGCCATAGCCGCGGGCATGGACCACGCGCTCCGGAATACGCTCATGGTCGAAATGAAAAATTTTCTCGCGGAAATGGAAATCTTCAAGGGCGGTTGGGCCCCGCGCGCCAATTTTGAGCGAATTGTGGTCGTCGGCGACCGGCCCCCCTTGGGCAGTGGTGAGAACGGGGAAGCCATCTTCAGCTGTTTGATGCAGTTCGCCGCCCTCGCCGCGCCGCACGCTCTGATCGTGAATCTTGGCGGCATTCTTAGGAGTCTTCTTCGCTGATTTGGCCATGAGGGGACCCCTGTGGGTAGGTGAAAGGATGTGAATGCGTGGGAGGCGGGATAGGAAATGGGGCGGCGGACCAGCCACCGCCCCAGACCCTTACTCAGCAGCCATCTGGGCTTTCTGATTGACGGACGCATCAGCCAGCGCCGACAGGTCAACGTCGGTCTGCTCTTCTTCCTCCAGGGTCTCGTTCAAAAGCTCGGCGGCGTCGGCATGGCCGAGCATTTCGGCCCAGCGCTTCAAGGTGCCGTAACGGGACATTTCATAATGCTCCACGGCCTGGGCCGCGCCGATCAGGCCGGCATCAAGGGCGGCGGTGCCCTTGTAGTCCTTCATGATCTCGGCGCCTTCTTCAAGGATGCCGTCGATCGCCGGGCAGGTTTTGCCCTGGGGCTTCTTGTCGATAATCCCGAACACCTCGACCAGGCGTTCGACCTGGCCTTCGGTCTGATCGCGGTGCTTTTCGAAGGCGGCCTTCAATTCGGCGCTCTGGGCAGCCTTGGCCATTTTGGGCAAGGCGGCCAGAATTTTGCGCTCGGCGTAGTAAACGTCCTTGAGGGTGTCGTGAAACAGGTCGTCCAAGTTTTTGTCGGCCATGATATTCTCCTAAATCCATGTGGCGATAAGGAGAAGAGGGAGTCCCTTCTCAAGCCGATTCAATCTGCGGCTGATCGTTTGGTTCCGCCCTTCGAAAATTTAGTTTTGGCTTTTTCCTTCACGGGCGCGGGAGGATGCGACGTCTTGCCGTTCCGGGCTTTCACGGCGATCCTGGCGTACTTATCCTTGATCTCGTCGAGCTCCTCCTGGGAGCGGTCCTCCAGGTCTATAAGGCTGTTTTCAGCTTTCCCGACGGCGCGGATAATCTCATCCAGCTTGATCTGCAGGGCCAGGCCGTCACGGTTCTGGCTGTTTTGAATGACGAACACCATGAGGAAGGTGGCAATGGTGGTGACCGTGTTGACCACCATTTGCCAGGTGGCGGAAAAGCCAAAATAAGGCCCGCTGATGGACCAGGCCAGAATGAACAGCGCTGCGATACAAAAGGCCGCAGAGCTTCCCGCCCATTTGGAAACCTTCGAGGCAAAGACGGCAAACGATTTTTCAAATTCCACAATTCCCATGATTTCCTCCCGCGCTGCGCGGACTCCTCAACTGGCAGCGAGGCGCCAGGTTCCGAAAACCGGGAAAGGTGAGAAAATAAAGGTTTGCAAAAACACCGCGACCGGTGCGGTTTTGAAATGGCTCTGTTTTGGAAAAATGGTGCCCTGAAGAGGACTCGAACCTCCACGACTTTCATCGCTAGTACCTGAAACTAGTGCGTCTACCAATTCCGCCATCAGGGCAATGGGGCGTCTCTTAACGGGAGCCCCGATATAATGTCAATGCAAGGCTCTTTGCAAACGCCGCCCGCCGGGGCTAAAAGCGGCCCGGACCCTTGAAACAACGGGATATGGCTTCGTGACTGCGGAAAATTCTGAGAAAATCGTAACCCTGATCGGCGGCTCGGGCTTTATTGGCCGCCATATCGTGCGGGCCCTGGCCAAGCGCGGCTACCGCATCAGGGTGGCCTGCCGCAGGCCCGATCTGGCGGGCCATGTGCAGCCCTTGGGGACCCCCGGACAGGTGATGCCGGTGCAGGCCAACGTGCGGTACCCGGCCTCGCTCGCCGCCGTGTGCGACGGGGCCACCGCGGTCGTTAATCTCACGGGGGTTCTGGCGAGCCGGGGAGCCCAGAGTTTTGACGCCATCCATGTTTTTGGCGCCGAAGCTTCGGCCAAGGCCGCGAAGGCGGCCAAGGCCCAGGTCTTCATCCAGATGTCGGCGCTTGGCGCTGCGGCGGAGTCAGCCAGCGAATATGCGCGCAGCAAGGCAGCGGGCGAGGCGAAGGCCAGGGCGGCTTATCCGGGCGCCATCATCCTGCGGCCCTCTATCGTGTTCGGGCCGGAGGATAATTTCTTCAACCAGTTTGCTGCCATGAGCCGCCTGGCCCCGGCCCTGCCGCTGATCGGCGGCGGCCATACAAAATTCACGCCGCTCTTCGTCGGCGATCTGGCCGAGGCCATCGCGCGCCTCATCGACAAGGGCACGGCCAGCGGAAAGACTTTTGAATTCGGCGGCCCGGAAGTGTTCAGCTTCAAGCAGCTCATGGAATTCACCCTCGACACCATCGGGCGCAAGCGCCTGCTGGTTCCGCTGCCATGGCCGGTCGCCACAGCCTTGGGAACCGTCATGGGCATTTTGCCCTTTGCGCCGCTGACGGCCGATCAGGTCGAACTGCTGAAAACCGATAATGTGGTGAGCGACGCGGCGACACGCGAAGGCCGCGACCTGGCGGGGCTGGGTATTGCTGGCCACAGCATTCAGGGGATCGTGCCGAGCTATCTCTACCGCTACCGCCGGGCCGGTCAGTTCACCGTGCCCAAGGGAATTCCTGAATAAATCAAGCCGAGCAGCACCACACCGAGCAGAACGCGGTAGATGGCAAAGGGCAGGAAGCTCACGTGGCGCACCAGCTTCATCAGAATGGTGATGGTGCCGAGCGCCACGAAAAAGGTGAGCGCGGCGGTCAATAGCACATCGAGGCTGATCGACTCGCCAGCGGCCACGGCATCGCCAAGCTTCAGCACGCCGGCCCCGGCAATCGCCGGGATGCCCAGCAGGAAAGCGAATCTCGCCGCTTCCGGGCGTTCAAAGCCCAGCGCCCGCGCCGCCGTCATGGTGATGCCGGAACGGCTGGTGCCCGGG
>CAVZAJ010000018.1:0-21461 GCA_963773295.1 uncultured Alphaproteobacteria bacterium | reverse complement strand
GGCGCTCGGTTAACCTGTCGCGCGATGCCATGGGACTGGACTTGCAGAATATTTCCTGTGTGTTCCTCGGGCCCGAAATCGCTGCCCACGTCGCAAGGCATGGCCGGGAATACCTGCGCAATGTGCGCCATGGCCTGTATCTGGTGCCGCTGGCAGTCGAGGCCAACATCGGCATTGGCTGCCCGGTCGACCCGGCCTTCGCGCTGGGTGGCGAGCGCCACAAGAATCCCTATAGTGAAAAACTTGAGCTCGCGGCGCGCGAAGGTGTCGTCGTGGACGATGATTTGTGGCACGCAGTGGAGCAGATATAGATGGCCGGACCCCTTTCCAACATTCGCGTGCTGGACCTCACTCGCGTTTTGGCGGGGCCCTGGGCCACCCAGATGCTGGCGGATTTTGGCGCCGAAATCATTAAGATCGAAAAACCCGGCGAAGGTGATGACACGCGGGGCTGGGGGCCGCCCTTCCTGAAAAATGCCGATGGCTCGCGCGGGGATGCCGCCTATTTCCTGTCGGCCAACCGCGGCAAGACCTCCGTGTGCATCGACATGGCAAGTGCTGAGGGCCAGAAACTCATCCGGGGGCTGGCGGCAAAGTCCGATGTGGTGATCGAGAATTTCAAGGTGGGCGGCCTGAAGAAATACGGGCTGGACTATGACAGCCTGAAAACGGTGAACCCCAAGCTCATCTACTGTTCGATCACGGGATTTGGCCAGGACGGGCCCTATGCCCAGCGGGCGGGCTATGACTTCATGATCCAGGGCATGGCCGGCAGCATGTCGATCACCGGTGAGCCGGATGGCCCGCCGATGAAAAGCGGCGTGGCCTATGCTGATATTTTCACCGGCCTTCATGCGGTGATCGGCATCACCGCCGCCCTCTTCCACCGGGAGCGAACGGGCGAAGGGCAATATTCGATCTGGCGCTGCTTGATTCGCAGGTCGCGGTGCTGGCCAATCAGGCGTCGAATTACCTGGTGGGTGGAACTGTGCCGGGCCGGCTTGGCAATGCCCATCCAAATATCGTGCCCTACCAGACTTTCGAGACGGCGGACGGCCACATCATCATTGCGGTGGGCACCGACCGGCAATTCAAGGAATATTGCGCCATCATCGGCGTGGCGGAACTTGCCAATGACCAACGCTTCACCAGCAACCGCAGCCGCGTGGAGAACCGGAATGATCTGGCCGCCCTCCTCGCCCGCCCGATGAAAACCCGCACGACCATGGCGTGGGTCGCGGCCTTGGAGGCGGCGGCGGTGCCTTGCGGCCCGATCAACACCATCGCCCAGATGTTCAGTGATCCCCAAGTTCTGGCGCGCGGCCTGCAGATCGGCCTCACCCGCGAAGACGGGGTCCAGATTCCGGGGGTTGCCAACCCAATCCTGTTTTCGCAGACCCCGGTTGAATATGAAAAGGCCCCGCCAAAACTGGGCGATGGGACGATTTGCGTGTTGTCGGAGATTTTGGGATTGAGCGGAGCCGACATCGCCCGGCTGCGCGCATCGGGAGCCATTGGCCAGAACCAAAGCGAATTTCCACAAGCTGTCGTACCGGAATGAGGCTGAGTGCCACCCCGCGCGATGCCATGGGACTGGACTTGCGAATTTTTCCTGTGTGTTCCTCGGGCCCGAAATCGCTGCCCACGTCGCCAGGCATGGCCGGGAATACCTGCGCAATGTGCGCCATGGCCTGTATCTGGTGCCGCTGGCAGTAGAGGCCAACATCGGCATTGGCTGCCCGGTCGACCCGGCCTTCGCGCTGGGTGGCGAGCGCCACAAGAATCCCTATAGTGAAAAACTTGAGCTCGCGGCGCGCGAAGGTGTCGTCGTGGACGATGATTTGTGGCGCGCAGTGGAGCAGATATAGATGGCCGGACCCCTTTCCAACATTCGCGTGCTGGACCTCACCCGCGTTTTGGCGGGGCCCTGGGCCACCCAGATGCTGGCGGATTTTGGCGCCGAGGTGATCAAGATCGAAAAGCCCGGCGAAGGCGATGACACGCGGGGCTGGGGCCCGCCGTTCCTGAAAAACGCTGACGGTTCGAGGGGTGACGCCGCCTATTTCCTGTCGGCCAACCGGGGCAAGACTTCGGTCTGCATCGACATGGCAAGTGCGGCGGGCCAGAATCTGATAAGGTCGCTGGCGGCCAAGTCAGATGTGGTGATCGAGAATTTCAAAGTGGGCGGCCTGAAGAAATACGGGCTGGATTTTGACAGCCTGAAAACGGTCAATCCCAAGCTGATCTACTGCTCGATCACCGGCTTCGGCCAGGACGGGCCCTATGCGCAGCGGGCCGGTTATGATTTCATGATCCAGGGCATGGCGGGCAGCATGTCGATCACCGGGGAGCCGGACGGACCGCCGATGAAAAGCGGCGTGGCCTATGCCGATATTTTTACCGGGCTACACGCGGTGATCGGCATTACCGCCGCCCTCTTCCACCGGGAGCGCACCGGTGAAGGGCAGTATCTCGATCTGGCGCTGCTTGATTTGCAGGTCGCGGTGCTGGCCAATCAGGCGTCGAATTACCTGGTGGGTGGAACCGTGCCGGGCCGGCTTGGCAATGCCCACCCAAATATCGTGCCCTACCAGACCTTCGAAACGGCGGACGGCCACATCATCATTGCGGTGGGCACCGACCGGCAATTCAAGGAATATTGCGCCATCATCGGCGTGGCGGAACTTGCCAATGACCAACGCTTCACCAGCAACCGCAGCCGCGTGGAGAACCGGAATGATCTTGCCTCCCTCCTCGCCCGCCCGATGAAAACCCGCACGACCTTGGCGTGGGTCGCGGCCTTGGAGGCGGCGGCGGTGCCTTGCGGCCCGATCAACACCATCGCCCAGATGTTCAGTGATCCCCAGGTTCTGGCGCGCGGCCTGCAGATCGGCCTCACCCGCGAAGACGGGGTCCAGATTCCGGGGGTCGCCAACCCAATCCTGCTTTCGCAGACCCCGGTTGAATATGAAAAGGCCCCGCCGGATCTGGGCGATGGGACGAAGCTGTTCTGGGCCGGGTGCTGGGATTAACCGCCATAGAAATTGCCAAGCTCAAAGTTTCGGGTGTCATTGGCTAGGCGTCGTTTTTGGGCTATTCGCCGCTTTTGAACCGGGGCATAAGGCTTTCCACCATGGCCAATCTCATCATTACCTACTGGCGCGATATTCCTTCCCAAGTAGCTGTAAAACTTGGCCGCAAGGAGGAAAAGCGCATGCTGGACAACCGCTTCATGGAAGCCATCGACATGGCCGCCATGCGGGGCGGGGCCACTGAAACCGATGCCTATCTCGCCGACTGGCGCCGCGCCGAACCTATTCCGGTGGGTGACGATCTCGTTTCCGAGGTGGAAAAGGCCAAATCTGATATAGAAGCCACCTACGACAAGGATCGGCTCAAAACCCTTATTGCCAATGGAGGCAAACTCTCGTCATGACCCACACTCTCGTTGCTTCCGCCACGCGCCAGCACATCATTGGCTTTGACCGGCCCTTCACGGTCATCGGCGAGCGCATCAATCCCACCGGCCGCAAAAAGCTGGCGGCCGAGATGCAGGCCGGCAATTTTGAAACGGTGATCAAGGATGCCCTGGCCCAGGTTGCAGCGGGGGCGCATATCCTCGACATCAATGCGGGTGTCACCGCCGTTAATCCCAACGAGACCGAGCCGCCGCTGATGAAGCAGACGCTGGAGATCGTGCAGTCGCTGGTCGATCTGCCACTGTGCATCGACTCGTCGGTGACTTCGGCGCTGAAGGTGGGCCTTGAGACGGCCAAGGGCCGCCCGCTGGTGAATTCGGTGACGGGCGAGGAAGAGAAGCTCGAAGCCATTCTGCCGCTGATTGCGAAATACAATGTGCCCGTGGTTGCCATCTCCAATGACGAGACCGGCATTTCGGAAGACCCGGATGTGCGCTTTGCGGTGGCCAAGAAGATCGTGGAAAGGGCCGCCGATTTCGGCATCAAGCCGCATGACATCGTGGTTGATCCGCTGGTCATGCCGATCGGTGCCATGGGCACGGCAGGCCAGCAGGTGTTCCGCCTGGTGCGGCGCCTGCGCGAAGAATTGAAAGTGAACACTACCTGCGGCGCATCGAACGTCTCCTTCGGCATGCCGAACCGCCGGGCGCTCACCGGTTATTTCCTCGCCATGGCGGCAAGCCACGGCATGACCTCGGCCATCATGAACCCGCTGCATGACGAAGACATGCACGCGATTTACGGCGCCAATGTCCTGAACGGCACGGACAAGCACTGCAAGTTCTGGACGAACCGCTTCCGCGAGATGACGGCGGCCCCTTCCAAGGCGGCGCAGGCGGCAGGCGAGATTTCGTCCAACGAGGACATCGAAGCCCGCCGGGCGGCGCGCGAGGCAAGGCGCAGGCGCTGATGAACAAAACCGACGCGCTGATCGTTTTCACGCCTTCGGGCAAGCGCGGGCGGTTTCCGCTTGGGACGCCGGTGCTGAGTGCGGCGCGTTCGCTGGGCGTTGACATCGATTTGGTTTGCGGCGGGCGGGCCATTTGCGGGCGCTGCCAGATCAATGTGGGCGAAGGCGAATTCGCCAAGCACGGCATCACCTCGGGCGTAGATCATCTCTCCGCTTTTTCCAAAGTCGAGGAGCGTTACGACAAATTGCGCGGGCTGGCTTCGGGCCGCCGTCTTTCCTGCCAGACGCAATTGCTCGCCGATGTGGTGATTGACGTTCCGCCTGAATCCCAGGTGCACCGCCAAGTGGTGCGCAAGGCCGCCGAGGTGCGCGACATCGAGATGGACCCGGCCACGCGGCTCTATTTCATTGAGGTCGAAGAGGCTGACATGCACAAGCCCTCCTCCGACCTGGAGCGCGTCTACCGCGCCCTTGCCGAGCAATGGGAGGTGCGTGACCTTACCTGCAACCTCACCATCATCGCCCAGCTTCAGTCTGCGCTGAAAAAGGGCGAATGGAAACTCACCTGCGCGGTCAATTCGCGCGTTGCCGGCGGTGGCAAAGAACTGGTGGCAATCTGGCCCGGCTTCCATGACAAGATATTCGGCCTCGCCGTCGACGTGGGCTCCACCACGGTTGCGGCCCATCTCTGCAATCTCGCCAGCGGCGATGTGGTGGCCTCTGCCGGGTTGATGAACCCGCAGATCCGTTTCGGCGAAGACCTGATGAGCCGCGTCTCTTACGTGATGATGAATCCGGGCGGCGAGAAGGAAATGACCGCGGTCATCCGCGAGGCGCTGAACACGCTTGCGCGGCAGGTCGCCACGGAAGCAAAAATTGAACTCACGGATATTCTGGAAATCGTCCTCGTCGGCAATCCGGTGATGCACCACCTGTTCCTTGGCATTGATCCTACCGAGCTCGGCGGCGCGCCGTTCGCGCTGGCCACGGGGCTTGCCATTACCTGCCCGGCCCGCGAGTTGGATTTGAAACTGAATCCCGGGCGCGCAATGCTATGTGCTGCCCTGCATCGCTGGCCATGTGGGGGCCGATGCGGCGGGCGTGGTGCTGTCGGAAGCGCCGCAGGATTCCGATGAAATCATTCTTGCCGTCGATGTCGGCACAAACGCCGAAATCATTTTGGGCTCCAAGGCGCGGCTGCTCGCCTGCTCCTCGCCCACAGGCCCTGCCTTTGAAGGGGCGCAGATTTCCTGCGGCCAGCGCGCCGCACCGGGCGCCATCGAGCGCATCCGCATCGATGCCGTAACGCTTGAGCCGCGTTTCCGGGTGATCGGCTCGGAGCTGTGGTCCGATGAGCCGGGTTTTGATGCGGCGGTGGCCGCCACGGGCGTGACCGGCATTTGCGGCTCCGGCATCATCGAAGTGATCGCCGAGATGTATTTGGCCGGCATCATCAACCAGGATGGCCAGGTGGACGGCGGCATGGCGGCGGTCAGCCCCCGTGTGCGCAGCAATGGCCGCACCTTCACCTATGTGGTCAGGGATGGCGAGCCGCTGATCTCGATCACGCAGAATGACGTGCGCGCCATTCAGTTGGCGAAGGCTGCCCTTTATGCGGGCGTGCGCCTGCTGATGGACAAGCTGGGCCTGGCGCAGGTGGACCGCATCCGGCTGGCCGGCGCCTTCGGCAGCCATATCGACGTGAAATATGCGATGATCCTTGGCCTCATCCCCGATTGCGCGCTGGAGCATGTGTCATCGGCGGGCAATGCGGCGGGAACGGGGGCGCGCATCGCGCTGCTCAACAAGGGAGCGCGTGACGAGATTGAGGCGGTGGTGCGCCGCATCGAGAAGATCGAAACGGCGGTGGAGCCGAAGTTCCAGCAGCATTTCGTGGAAGCCATGGCTATTCCGCACAAGACGGCGCCCTATCCCAACCTGTCAAAAGTTGTGACGCTGCCGCCGGTCAAGGAAATTCAGACGCTGGATGACGGCGGCGGGGAGCGGCGGAAGAGAAGGCGGGGTTAGCGGTCACAAACTCCCTCCAACTTGGTGAGATTGTTGAGCTTGTCGTTTACTATCCTACAACATCTGCATGCCAGATTGTTGATAGCATGAACCAGCAAATCCACATTCATATGACGCGAAAATTCTTTCTGGCTCAATGCTTGGGCCTGTTGATGTGGATCGCGGTATTGGCGCTGCTGCTTTGGCTCGTATGGCTTTCTCTGGACCCTAATTGGCATCCCGCCGAGCATCGCTTCAGGCCAAACGAATCTTCCTACGTGCATTTGCTGGAACGGGTTTTTGAGGAACTCCCGCCATGGGCCAGCGCAACGATTGTCGCAAGCGTCCCAGCCTATATCGGTTGGTTGTTCGGTTCTGGGGCAGTTTCCGGATTAACGCGGATTTTCAAGCGGGAACCAGTCGCTGTATTGGATAAAAGCGGCATTCGTTGCTGGAGTGCATTCGGCCCCTGCGGTATTGCCTGGTCCGAAGCTACCCGGATTGGCGTTATGCGCGGCCGGCGTTTTGGCTTCGCCACACATACGACCATCAGGATAGACGGAAAATACCGCACCTTCTTCTGGCGGCGAACGCTTACGAGCATCCTGCTTACAGCCGATACAATGGTGTTTGATACATTCGATGTGTTGGCGTTCCTGCGCAGAAGGCGTCCGGATCTGTGTGAAGAGTGACTCCTTGAAATAGTCCCAGGGCAGCACTATTTTAAGTTTTCGGGGACGGCCCCGAATTCCAGAAAGTCGCAGGGACGGCCCTGCCCCGATTGAAAAGGGGCTTCCAATGCCTGTCCTCTCACTTCCCGAAATTATCGGTTTTGTCGGCGTTTCAATTTTGCTCGCAGGATTCTTCCTGAATCTCGCCGGGTTTTTGTTGAGCAGCAGCAAGCGCTACCTCGTTCTTAATTTGATCGGCGCGGCGCTGGCCTGTCTTTCCTCATGGCTCATCGGTTTCATGCCGTTTGTGCTGCTTGAGGGAACTTGGGCAGCGGTCGCATTGCTGACGCTGTCCAGGCAATTGTGGGCATTCCGCTAAATGCCATGCGTCGGCCCCTCTCCCGTGCAAATCACAGGAGAGGGGCCCTCTTCCCCCATCGCCAAACGTCCCGCAAAACTCGCTACTCTACACACAGCCTCCTCGGAAAATTACCTACCTTTCGCCTGCTCCTGCCGCCAGTCCCTTGAGTTTGTCGGGCACGAGACGCTCGGCGAAACCGGCGATGAAACACCAGACAAGTGTTCGCGCATAGTCGGTCGCGGCGGCAGGCCCGAATTGATGAATGAGCTTGTCAAAACTTCCGCACATATTGTCTCCGGCCTGACAGGCGAAGGTCGGAAAGAATGAGCCGCCCTGCACAAGGCCGGCGGCAAAGGCGATGAACAGGATCGCCGCAGCCAGGGCGCCGACAACCGGCGGCACCAGGGAATAAACGGTGAGATCGGAGCGGCGCAGGCGGCCAAGCTCCCTGTTCTCCACCAGCCGCGGGAATTCCTCGTAATTGTAAAGCCTGATAAGCGTGCTCATGAAGGCGCCGAGGGCTCCCGCCAAAATCGCAAAGAGATAAAACGGCGGGTTTCCGGGCTGCCAGGTGAGATAGATGAAGCCCACCAAGATGGCGGAGACAAGCAATGTTGCGCCGAACGACCAGCGCAGCATCTGGGCATAAATCGACGTGGCGGTTTTTACCGGCGTCACGGTCTTGATGGATTTCCTGATCTTGCTTTCGCGGGCGCGCGTTGCGGCGGCTGTCGGCTTGACCGGACTGCCCGTGAGGAAACCGGGCGAACTGGTTCTTCGCAATTGCGACGGAATTTCCGGGAGCGTCGTATCATCGGTCATACTTGTGCCTCACGATGGTTTGCCGCCGGGACAAGAGGTAACACGCGAAGAATCATGCAACAACAGATTCAAAAAAATCAATCATTACGTTGCATGTGTGCCACTGTGATCAATCGGTCACAGTGGACGAAGCGCTGAGGAAACTGATTCAAGGCATTGAAAAAGTTGCGGAATTGAATCGCGCTACGATACAACTAACTCAGTCTACAGATTATTAGCTATCCTAAATCTCACCACTTGCTGTCATCCCGACGGACGCCGAAACCGAGGCTTTTCAAAGATTTTGTAGTCGCGGAGTCTGGGCCCCGACTTCCGTCGGGGTGACAAAGGTTAGTTTGCGTGGAGAATGGTTTCCCTCAAACCGCGAGAGGATTGCGCTCAACGAATTCTTCCTGGTGCCAGTAGGGATAGGTTTTGGTGATTTTGCTGGCGGCGTCGAGCCTGGCCATTTGCCCCGGCGTCAGCTTCCAGCCGACGCTGCCGAGGTTCTGCTTAAGCTGTTCTTCGTTGCGGGCGCCGATGATCACGTTGGCAACGGTCGGGCGCTGCAGCAGCCAGTTGATGGCGATCTGCGGAACGGACTTGCCCGTCTCCTTGGCCACCTCGTCAATGGCATCCATGACGCGGAAGAGATAATCCTCCGGAACCGGCGGGCCATTGTCGGCAGTCACATGCAGGCGGCTTTCCTTGGGAAGCCCGGTGCCGCGGCGGATTTTTCCCGTAAGCCTGCCCCAGCCCAACGGGCTCCAGACAACGGCGCCCACGCCCTGGTCGAGGCCCAGCGGCATGAGTTCCCATTCATAAGAGCGGCCCACCAGCGAATAATAGGCCTGGTGCGCCACATGGCGGTTGAGGCCGAGTTTTTCCGAGGTGGCGAGCGACTTCATCAAATGCCAGCCGGAGAAATTGGAGCAGCCGGTGTAGCGGATTTTTCCGGCGCGGACGAAATCATCGAGGCAGCCCATCACCTCCTCCTGCGGCGTCATGGCGTCAAAGCCGTGGAGCTGGAACAGGTCGATGTAGTCCGTGCCCAGGCGTTTCAGCGAACCGTTGATGGCCTCCGTCAGATGGGCGCGGGATGAACCCACATCATTGGGCCTGTCGCTGAAGCGGAAGGTTGCCTTGGTGGAAATGATCACCTTGTTGCGGCGGCCCTTGATGGCGGCACCCAAAACCTCCTCGGCCAAGCCTTTGGAATAGACATCGGCGCTGTCGAACATGGAAATGCCGGCGTCGAGGCAAATGTCGATGAGGCGGGTCGCGCCCTTGGCATCGGTGGAACCCCAGGCCTTGAAGAATTCCGTGCCGCCGCCGAAGGTTCCGGTGCCGAAGCTCAGAACCGGAACGGAAAAGCCCGATCTGCCGAGTTGCCGATATTCCATTACGTTACTCCATGTGTTTGAACGTCAGTTGTTTCGCGCCAGCGCATAGGCCTTGGCGATTTCTGCCGCAACGGCGGCGTTATGTTTCACCAGGGCAAGGTTGGCCTTGAGCGAGCGGCCGCCGGTCACGTCCGCCAACCTGGCGAGGAGAAACGGCGTTACATTCTTCCCTGAAATATTTTGCTTGGCCGCTTCCGCCACGGCTTGGTCAATCACGGGTGCTATTTCCGCAGCGATGATTTCGCTGGATTTCGGAATGGGATTGGCAATGACGATGCCGCCTTTCAGCCCCAGGTTCCATTTGGCCGCCATGAGACTTGCGACGCCCTGCGGCATGTCACAGCGCATCGGTACGGCATGTCCCGAGGTGCGGGAATAGAACGCCGGGAAGTCATCGGTGCCATAGCCCACCACGGGAACGCCAAGAGTTTCGAGCGTTTCGAGGGTCAGAGCCAAATCCAGAATGGCCTTTGCACCGGCCGTGACCACGGCCACATTGCTTTCGGCGAATTCCATCATGTCGGCGGAAATATCGAAGCTGCGCTCGGCGCCGCGGTGCACGCCGCCGATGCCGCCCGTTGCAAACACGGGGATGCCGGCCATGGCGGCAATACGCATCGTCGAAGCTACCGTGGTCGCGCCGTCCAGCTTTTGCGCCATTACATAGGGCAGGTCCCGCGTCGATACCTTGATGATCCCCGGCCCATTGACGGCGAATTTTTTCAGTTCTTCAGGGGTCAGCCCAACTTTCAGGGCGCCGCCGATGATTGCGATGGTGGCGGGAATTGCTCCTGCCTCCCGGATAATGGCTTCCACGTCCTGAGCCATTTCAAAATTGGCGGGATAAGGCATGCCGTGGGCAATGATGGTTGATTCCAAAGCCACGACGGGCTTGCCGCCTGCCAGCGCCGTTGAGACTTCTTTGGTGATCGTGAGGTGTTTATTCATTGCAGGCATTAACACTATTCTGAAGCGCCGCTTCGGTGAGGCCGATGGCGGTTGATGCGGTGGAACTGAGGACGAGACTTGCGGCAGCCTGGCCGAATTGCGCGGCCTTCGACATATCATAGCCTTTAAGCAAGCCATAGGCCAAGCCTGCAACAGCCGCATCGCCTGCGCCCGTCACATCCCTGACCTGCGCATTGTTGGCGGATTGAATGTTTTTCATGCCCTTTCCCGAGGAGAGTAGCGCCCCTTCGGAGCCGAGATGGACAACAAGGTTGTGCAGGCCGCGCTCATGCAGATCCTGGCAGGCCTGGTCAATATCGTCCTGCTCGGTCAAAGCCTTGAGCTGGTCCCGGTTGGGTGTTGCCAGGAACACCTCGTGCTTATCCAGTAGCGTCAGCAATTTTTGCGCTTTTGAAACCGACACGGGCTCGACAATGAGTTTCTCACTGAAATTCAACGCAAGGTAATCGAGCAGGTCCGGCCTGGTGTTGCAATCAACGACAATGAGTTTTGCAGCCTCCAGTGCGGCGCGGTGGGGTTTCACATTTTCCGGTTTCAGGTTTTCCAGAATGCGCATGTCGTTGACGGCGGAGACGAGTTCGCCGTTCTCATCCAGCACCGCCACATAGGAGCCGGTCGCCGCCTCTTCCGCCAAGCACAGGCTGAGATCAACGCCGGCGGCCTTTGTTGCAGCGATTGCGATTTCGCCTGCCGCGTCATTGCCTAACGCGGAGATGAGCGCGACGTTCACACCGAGGCCGCCCAGATTGTGGGCAATGTTGCGCGCCACGCCGCCCGGCGTGAAGCTGACCCTTCCCGGGTTGGAAGTTCCCGCTATATATTTGCCGCTGGCCTGCGCCTTGATATCAATGTTCGCGCCGCCAATGACGATGATATCAAACACGGGAAACCTCAGAAATCCGTCGGCGCACCGCCCTCGCGTTTGCGCCGCTCGACGAAGGCATCTAGCTCTTCGCGCCTTGCCGGATCAAGGGCGGGCTCAACATATTCTTCCAGCGCCTGCTTATAAACCGTATTGGCGCGCTGCATGGCTTCCGGCTTTCCCGCCGCTTCCCATTGCTGGCTGTTGCGCCAATCGGAAATGATGGGGGCATAGAAGGCGTTGGAATAACGGGCCAGCGTGTGCTGGGCGCCGAAGAAATGGCCGCCGGGGCCAACTTCGCGGATCGCCTCGACGCCGAGCGCATCTTCGGTGGTGTCCAGAGGCGTCATGAATTCCATCACCATCTGGATGAGATCACAATCGAGGACGAATTTTTCAAAGCCGGCCACCAGGCCGCCTTCCAGCCATCCCGCGCCGTGCATGATGAAATTGCCGCCGCCCATGGTGACGCCCCAGAGCGAAAAAACGCTTTCATAGGCGGCCTGGGCATCCACCGTGTTGGCCGCACAGGTGTTCGAGGTGCGGTACGGCACATTGTAGCGGCGCGCCATTTGCCCGCCGACGATGCAGGCCTTCATGTATTCCGGCGTGCCGAAGGCGGGCGCCCCGGATTTCATGTCCACGTTGGAGGTGAAACCGCCATAAATCACCGGCGAACCCTTGCGCACGACCTGGGTGAAGGCAAGGCCTGCCAGCGCTTCGGCATTCTGTTCAACCACGGCGCCGGCAACGGTCACCGGGGCCATCGCCCCCGCCAAGGTAAAGGGCGTGATGCAAACGATCTGGTTGCGCGACGACATTTCAATAATGCCGCGCAGCATGGGCGTATCCAGCTTCAGCGGCGAGTTGGTGTTGACGATGGTGAAGAGCGACGGCTCGCGCTCCATCTGCTCGGCCGAAATGCCACGGGCAATGCGGGCGATTTCAATGCCGTCCAGAATGCGCTCGCTGCCGAGCGAATAGGCGTGAAACGGCTTGTCGGTAAGCACCACCGCATCGCGCAGCGCTTCAAGGTGGCGGACTGAGGCATGGACATCAACGGGCTCAACCGGATAGCCGGCGATAAAGCCGATGCAGTTGAAATACTGGGCGAGCTTCAGGAATTTGCGGTAGTCGGCCTGGTTTCCAGTGCGGCGTCCGCCTTCCATGTCGGCGCAATTGGGCGGGCTGCCCACGGTGCCAAACAGCATGTTCGGGCCGCCGATCTGGGCATTGTTGTCAGGATTGCGGGCATGGAAGGTGAATTGTGGGGGCGCTGATTTCATCAGCTCTTCGATCATGGCGGGATCAAAGCGCACACGCTCACCGGTAATGTCGGCGCCGGCCTTCTTCAAAAGGTCACGGGCTTCCGGCAGATTGAAGTCCATGCCTATTTCCGACAGAACTTTCAGCGAGGCGCGGTGGATGGATTCAACTTCGTCGGCCGAGATAATCGCCATGGGCGGGAAAGCCCGCGCAATCTTGCGGCGGGGTAATTGTGGGATTGCCCCTTTCACGCCAGCACCAGCGCCCCGGCGGTTGGCGGCATCGCGCCTGCCACGGCGTGAGGTTTCGGGACTCAGGGGTTCGTTGGCGGCCTCGGTCACTTTGCTTTTCCTTTTTCGCGATAGGCCTCAAGGGTTGGATCGGCGGCAATCTGCTTTACCAGCCAGTCCTCGAAGCGTTTGATTTTCGGTTTCATCCGGTGTTCGCCGTTGCAGGCGAACTGCCATTGGTGACGGTGCGGAACGAGCAAGGGAAAGGGCTGCACCAGCCGCCCCATCTTGATCTCTTCGGTGGCGAAGGGGCCAATCGTCATGGCCACGCCCCTGCCTTCAACGGCTGCTTCCTGGGCGAGTATGTAGCTATCTACCGCCAGGCGATCGGACAGTTTCAGGCCCTTGACGCCCGCCGCCTCGAACCAGAGGTGCCAATCCTCTTCGGCAGTATAGACATAAAGCAGCTTGTGCTTCTTCAAATCCTGCGGGGTCTTGATGGCGTTTGGCCCCTTCATCAGTTCCGGGGCGCAGACGGGGGTGAGCAGCGAGCGGAACAGCGGTCGGTAATAGTGCTGGGGCGACTTGTTGCGGGCCAGGATGATTCCGGCATCCACATGCTTCTCGTCAAAGTCCCAATCGAAATAGGAAGTGGAAAGCCTGACCTTCATGTCCGGGTAGCGCCGTTCAAAATCATGGAGCCGCGGGATGAGCCATTTCAGCGCCACGGTGAAGTAGACTTGAATGGTGAGCTCATTGTCGTTCACTGCGGGCCGCAGGGCGCGGGTTTGGGTTTCGATCTGATCAAAGGCCTCGCGGATGGCGGGGTAATAGATGTGGCCGGCCTGGGTGAGTTCGGCGCGCCTGGCATCCCGGCGGAAAAACTGGATGCCCAAGCGCTGTTCCAGGGCTTTCACCTGGTGGCTCACGGCGGAGCGGGTAATGCCCAGTTCGCCGGCCGCAAGCCTGAAACTGCCGAGCCGGGCAGCGGCTTCAAAGGCGGTCAAGGCGCGCAAGGGGGGCAAGTCACGTCTGGCCAAATTACTTCACCAATGGAATGTCTTAGGGGTAGATAGCACCCCTAAATTCCATAAATTAAGTCACATTTCAAGATTTAATGGTGATTATTCCTCACCAGTCCCATAAAATTTGAAGCCTTTGCAAGCCTTGCCAAAATTGGCACATAGGGGATCCCATTCAGGAGCACAAAATGAGCGTCGTCGAAGACCTTTCCAAGCGCCGCGGCGGCCGTGAAGCCAGGCGCGCCTTGCGGTCACGGGAAATTCCAAGGGCCGAGGCCGCAGTTCGCCCCGGCATGGAAGGCGGGCAGTACAAACCGCTGACGCAGCGCGACATGGAACGCATTCACCAAGCAGCTCTCACGCTTTTGGAAACGGTTGGATTCGGCCAGGCTATCCCCAGCTGCATCGAGGCGATGACGGCGCGCGGCTGCACCATGACGGACAAGGGCCGCATGCTCATCCCGCGGGCGCTGACCGAAGACATTCTGGCGAGCTGCGCCCGGGGCTTCCTGCTCCATGGCCGCGATGCCCAGCACGATATGGAGCCCACCGGCAACAAGGTTTATTTCGGGACGGCGGGTGCGGCGGTTCATGTGGTGGAGCCCGAAACGCGCAGCTACCGCGAGTTGCTGCTGGTTGATCTCTATGACGCGGGGCGCATTGTCGACACCTGCGAGCATATCCATTTCTTCCAGCGCTGCCTGACGGCGCGCGACATGATCACCGGGCATGACCTCGACATCAACACGCTCTATGCCTGCATTGCTTCGACGCAAAAGCATGTGGGCACCTCAATGGTTGATCCCGCCCATGTGACCGAATGCCTGGAGATGCTGCATTTCGTGGCGGGCAGCGAAGAGAAATGGCGCGAGCGGCCTTTCGTTTCGCAATCCAACTGCTTTGTCGTGCCGCCGATGAAATTCGCCGAAGATGCCTGCCGCTGCCTGGAAACGGCAGCGCGCGGCGGGATGCCGGTGCTTTTGCTTTCTGCGGCGCAGGCCGGAGCCACCTCACCGGCTGCTTTGGCGGGTACGTTGGTGCAAGCCGTTGCCGAATGCCTGTTTGGATTGGTGTACATCAACTGCATCGTTCCCGGGGCCGTGGCCATCTGGGGGCCGTGGCCCTTCGTATCGGATTTGCGCACCGGCGCCATGTCGGGCGGTTCGGGCGAGCAGGCATTGATCACCTCGGGCTGCGCCCAGATGGGACATTTTTACAATCTCACGGTGGGTTCGGCTGCCGGCATGTGCGATTCAAAACTGCCTGACATGCAGGCGGGCTATGAAAAGGGTGTCACCGCCGGCATCTCGGCCATGACCGGCGTGAACCTGATGTATGAAAGTGCTGGGATGCATGCCTCGCTCCTGGGCTTCTGCCTGGAAAGCCTGCTCATCGACAATGACATGCTGGGGGCCATCAACCGCAATGTGCGCGGCATTGAGGTGAACGAGGATACGCTGTCGGTCGAAGTCATCCGCGAAGTTTGCCTCAACGGCCCCGGCCATTTCCTGGGCAGCGACCAGACGCTTACCCTGATGCAGAAGGAATATATCTATCCGAAGATTGCCAACCGCATGAGCCCCAAGGAATGGATCGAGGCGGGCCGGCCCGACCTGGTTGAACGGGCGGCGGCGCGCAAGCGGGAAATCCTCTCGACCCATTATCCCGACTATTTGCCGCGCGCCATGGATGAGGTGATCCGGGCGCGCCATGATATAAAACTGCCACGCGAGGTCATGGAGATGGGCGACCCGCGCTGGATAAAATAGGCTGCTATGGAACATCCGATACTTACCAGCATCCGGCGCGCGGGGTTCACGCCCTTGGGCTGGTTTGAACCGAGAGCCGCCGATGCGGTTCCCCATGAAGCAAAGTTTGTCATTCTGGTCGGCAATGCGGGGCCCGAGATGTTTCGCCGGTTTGCCCATGAGCGCGATCACCGGAGCGCGAAAATCGATGACTGGACGCGGGATGTCATTGGCGGGCTGGGCGATGACCTTTCGGCAAAGGCGGTGTTTCCCTTTGACACACCGCCCCTGCCCTTTTTGACCTGGGCGCGGCGGGCAGGCGCCGGCCATGTCTCACCGCTAGGCCTCAACATTCACCCGACTTACGGGCTATGGCACGCCTTTCGCGCCGCCCTGCTCTTTCCCGTGGCCTTTGACCTTCCTATGCAATCGTCTGGGGCGCATCCCTGCGAGACGTGCGTCGGCAAGCCTTGTCTGTCCGCCTGCCCGGTGCATGCCTTTGATGGCTCGTCCTATAATGTGGCGGCCTGTGCGAGCCATCTGGAAACGCCGGCGGGCGAGGACTGCATGGCGGGCGGCTGCCTGGCGCGGCGGGCCTGCCCGGTAGGCCGGGGCTTCACCTACCATCCGGTTCAGGCGCAATTTTTCATGCGGGCATTTCGCACGGCACGTCGCAATTCGACTGGAAATGCTGCCTAGGCCGGTTATTGTTGCGAGATGTATCAAAACATCCAGAGAAACTCGATACAGCGGCCAAACCATCATCCTCGATGGCGGCACGGGCACGGATATTCAGCGGCGCGGCGTGCCGATGAGCGGCGAGACGTGGTGCGCCGACGCCAATCTCACCCACCCGGGCACCGTGCGGGCGGTGCATGAAGACTATATTGCTGCAGGCGCTGACATCATTATCGCCAATACCTTTGCCACCAGCGCCCTGCTCTTCAACAATCTGAAACGGGACGATGACCTTCTCGAGATTGACCGGGTGGCGGTAAAGATCGCCCAGACCGCTGTTGCCGCACAGAAAAAGCAAGTAGCAGTTGCGGGCTCCATGTCCACCATGCGCCCCATGGTTACGGGATCCGACCGCAACAATCTCGACTGTGTCGTGGCCCGAGGCGGAGGCGCGCCGTCTGTTCCAGCGAAAAGCGGAGAATATGGCCAAGACCGGGGTTGACCTGATCATGATGGAGCTTATGCGCGATTGTGACTACGCGCTGTGGGCCACGGAGGCCGCGATGGCAACCGGACTGCCGGTCTGGATCGGCGTTTCGGCGGAGCGACGCGAGGATGGAGTTTTGGTTGGGTTTGGACGTCCCGAGTTTCCTTTTGAAGATGTTGTCAGAACGCTTGCGGCAAAAAAACCGGCCGTCATCAGCGTCATGCACACGTCAGCCAACGACACCGCCGACGCTATTGATGCCGTGCGGCGGCATTGGGATGGGCCGCTCGGAACCTATCCCGAGAGCGGTTATTTCAAGAGCCCCGATTGGGTTTTTGTCGACGTCATTTCGCCCGCAGCGCTGGTTGAGCACTCGCGCACGTGGGAAGCAAAGGGCGCGACGATTTTTGGCGGCTGCTGCGGCATCGGACCGGATCATATTGCAGCACTGAGCAAGGAGTTTAACTGATGAAAACCGGTTCATGCCTGTGTGGCGGCGTGGCTTTTGAAATGCGCGGGCCCCTGAAGGCCATCACTGCCTGCCATTGCACACAATGCCGCAAGCAGACAGGCAATTATTGGGCCTCAACGACGAGCGCCGATGCTGACTTGCACTTCGTGCGCAAGGATTTGCTCGCCTGGTACCGGGCCTCGGATACGGCGCAACGCGGGTTTTGCAAGAATTGCGGTTCCACTCTTTTCTGGAAAGCGGACGGCCGCGATACCACTTCGATTTGTGCCGGGTCCATTGACGGAATGACGGGCCTCAAGCTTGAGGGCCATATCTATTGCGACAATGCCGGCGATTATTATGAAATTGCCGGCGGCGATTACAAGCTAGGCCAGTGGAGCTGAGCGGGCGGCCATGTCGGATTCGAGTTCGCCATAACCGGTGAAGCGGTATTCATAGGCCAGGCCCAGGCGCTCGGCCGCTTTCCGGCCGTTCTCAACCAATTGTTCATCATGAGTCTGGGCCAGATAAATGACCTTGGTATAGTTTCCAAAATATGAAGAGAGCAGTTCCGGGTGGCGGTCGAGGCCGAGCCCGGCCCAGATCAGCTTGTCGAAATGGCGCGCCAGATAGTCGGTGAGGTAGAAGGCGGTGAACTCATCGTCCGCCTTGGCGGCAAATTCGGGGTTTCCGGAAAAGAAGGCATAGCAATGGGGGCCGCCGATGCGTTCCACCCCCTCTTCCTCCAGCATCTTGTCGAGCAGGCCGCCGGTGCCGCAGTCACCGTAGAGGACGAAGATGGATTTGTACCTGCCGCGCTGCTCACGGATTTTCTGGCGCACCGCGGGAACGATGAATTGCGGGGTGTTGTGCCATTTGGCCGGGAGGCACTGAACATCAAAGGCGGCCCAGCGGTTGCGCTCGATGAGATCGACGATTTCCCGGGCAAGCGCCCCGCAGGCAATCAGAAGCACTTCGCCCTTTCCGGTGGCGAACTGAAACTCGTCAGATGGCTTAAGGTCTACAGTGGTCATCGCGGGAACCTAAAGACACCAGAATTCCGCGCCGGTCAGCGGGACTTCTAGCCCTTGGTTAATTGATTATGCTTGCGGGCCATGAAGCTCTTGGCGGTTTCAACGGCCACCGCCGCGTCGCGGCAATAGGCATCAGCACCAATGGCCTTGGCAAATTCCTCGTTAAGCGGGGCTCCGCCCACGAGGACGACGTAGTCGTCGCGCATGCCTTTTTCCTTCATGGTGTCGATCACCACCTTCATGTAGGGCATGGTAGTGGTGAGCAGCGCCGACATGCCGAGAATGTCCGGGCCATGCTCTTCGATGGCGCCCAGATACTTCTCGACGGAATTGTTGATGCCGAGGTCGATCACCTCAAAGCCGGCGCCTTCCATCATCATGCCGACGAGGTTCTTGCCGATGTCGTGGATGTCGCCCTTGACGGTGCCGATCACCATCTTGCCCAGGCGCGGAGCGCCGGTAGCGATGAGCAGCGGGCGGAGGATGAACATGCCGGCCTTCATCGAGTTGGCAGCGAGGAGGACTTCCGGAACAAACAGAATGCCGTCACGGAAATCGATGCCGACGATGCGCATGCCTTCAACGAGGGCTTCGGTCAGCACCTTATAAGGAGCCCAGCCGCGGCCCAGCAGAATGTGCACGGCGGACTCAACCTCTTCCTTGAGGCCATCATAGAGATCGTCATGGACCTGGAGCACCAAATCCTCATCATTGAGGGTGTTCAGATCAAGTTCGCCGTCATCGCTCATGGGGGACTCCGAAGGTCTTATAGTATCGCAGCAGGATAGCGGGTTTGCCTGACTTTACGCGGCCATCGCGCGACATCCACATGCCGGAAAGCGACGGTTGAAGCAAGCGGAAATGGCGGGTATTGGTAGCGCCTCCAACAGTGTTTTTCCCGGAAAGTTTTGACGTGGCCCCTTCCCTCGACATCGCTCATGTGCGCGCGCAATTCCCCGCCTTGGCCTTGAAGGATGGAAGCCATCCGCGGGTTTACTTCGACAATCCGGCGGGAACCCAGGTGCCGCAACAGGTCATCGACCGGACGGTTGAAACACTTGCCACAAAAAACGCCAACCTTGGCGGCTTTTTCAGCACCACGAAGCTGGCGGACGAGATGGTGAATCTGGCTCATCAGGCGTGTGCGGATTTCTACAATGCCCGGAGCGCCTCCGAAATCGTCTTCGGCCAGAACATGACGACGCTCACGCTGCACATGTCGCGCTGCCTTGGCCGCAAGTTCAAGCGCGGCGATGAGATCGTTTTGTCGCGCATGGACCATGACGCCAACATCGCCCCGTGGCTGCTGCTGGCGGAAGACCTCGGCCTGGTGGTGCGCTGGATGGATTTCGATCCGGAGACTTACGAGTTCCCGGAAGACGCGTTGCGCAAGGTGCTTTCCGGCAGGACGCGGCTTGTTGCCTTGGGGCTGGCTTCCAATTGCACGGGAACCGTCAATGACGTGAAGGCCTTTTCCAGGGAGGCCAAAGCCGCGGGGGCGCTGGTCTATGTGGATGCGGTGCAGTTCGCGCCGCACTACGCCATCGATGTACAGGATTTGGGAGCGGATGTTCTGGTGTCGTCGGCCTACAAGTGGTTCGGCCCGCATATGGGCGTGCTGTGGGGGCGCGAAGAGCTGCTCAAGGAGACTTTTAGTTACAAAGTGCGGCCTGCCGGCGAAGATCTGCCGCACAAGTTTGAAACGGGCACCCTGAGCCATGAGGGCATGGCGGGCTGTTTAGGAGCCATCGAATATCTGGAGCAATTTGGCGCGGGCGAGACGCGGGCAAAACGCATTTCCAGCGCCTGGGACAGGCTGGCGGCTTACGAACACACACTCACCCTGCAACTGATTGACGGGTTGCGCGGGGTGAAGGGCGTGACTATTCGCGGACTGACTTCGGCGAACGCCCTGCACCGCCGGGTGCCCACAGTGTCCTTCACCCTTGAGGGCCATCATCCCGATGCCCTCGCCAAGAGCTTTGCGGCGGAAAACATGTTTGTCTGGTCTGGCCACAACTACGCGATTGAACCGGTAGGCCGCATGGGCCTTCTGGATAAGGGCGGCGTGTTGCGGGTGGGGCTGGCGCATTACAATACGGCAGCGGAGGTTGACACTTATCTCTCTGCCCTCACCCGCATCATCAAGAACTAGGACGCAGCACATGGTATTCAGAATTGCCGTCGTCGGCCTCGGCAAGATCGCAACGGACCAGCACCTGCCGTGCATTGCCAAGAACCGGAACTTCAAATTGGTGGCCGGCGTCAGCCGTCACGCGAAGGTCGACCAGGTTCCCTGTTTTGAATCATTGGGCCAACTCCGCGCGAGCAAGATAGCGGTGGATTGCATCGCGCTGTGCACTCCGCCAACGGTGCGGCTCGCCCTGGCACGCGAAGCACTGGACTACGGCTGGCATCTCCTCATCGAAAAGCCGCCAACGCCTACGGTGGGCGAGTTGCTTGCGATGGAGGCTTATGCGCGAAAAAAGAAAAGGGTGCTCTATGCCGCCTGGCATTCGCGCTACAACAAGTCCGTGGATATGGCGAAAGCCAGGCTCAAGGGCCACCATGTGAATTTTCTGAGAATCACCTGGAAGGAGGATGTGCGGAAATGGCATCCCGGCCAGGAGTGGATTTGGCAGCCCGGCGGCTTTGGTGTTTTCGATCCCGGCATCAATGCTCTTTCGATCGTGACCAAAATTCTGCCCGAACCCATTTTTGCAGACAGCGCCACGATCGAAGTCCCCGCGAACGCGGCAACGCCCATTGCAGCCAATATCCGTTTCAAACGAGGCGACGGCATGGCCGCCGATCTCAGCGCCGTATTCGATTGGCGTCAGGAGACCGGCGATACATGGGAAATTGAAATTGGCACGAAAGACGGCTTGGCCCTTCATCTTAAAAAGGGAGGGTCAGTCTTGATCGTCAACGGCAAGATTGCCCACGAGGCCGTTCTGCATGAGTATGAAGACATCTACGCCAAGTTCGCCAGGCTTCTGAAAGCGAAGAAATCCGAGGTGGATGCCTCGCCGCTTCAACTCGTAAGTGACTGCTTCATGCTGGGCAAGCCGGTACTGACGGA
>CAVZAJ010000017.1:0-89814 GCA_963773295.1 uncultured Alphaproteobacteria bacterium | reverse complement strand
CACGGCCTAGCGCTTCACACCCTTTTTCATGGCAGCGCTGAAATCATCCAGGCTGCCGGCCCTCGCATAGCCCCGCCGCTTCGAAGGCTTCCGCGCATCGCGCAGCACGGCGGCGGTTTCCCGGTTGGGCACATGGAGCGAAAGGGGAATTCCGCCTTCCTCGACCACCGCCCGGTAACTCATGTTGATGAAAGTGCTGTGCGATACGCCCAAGCGCTTCAGGATGTTTTCGGCATCCCGCTTCACCTTTGGCTCGATGCGGGCGCGCACGACATCGGACTTGCTGATGGCGACCATGACCATACCTCCGTTCATAATGTAGCTACAATGTAGCACATAGCAGGGCCGCCCGCAAGCGCTTACTAGGACATTCCGGTTTCGCTTCGCGTCCAGGAAGTCAAAGGTTATCACGCCGCGCAACTCGCCCCTTGGCGGGAAGCCGCCCCGTAAATCCTTGCGAAAACGGGCCATTATCCCCATATTTTTCTCCACTGGCATCCCCCAAACCCCTCTGCTATAGACCGCCCCGATTAGGAAGCGCAGCGCGCGGACGTGGTGAAATTGGCAGACACGCAGGATTTAGGTTCCTGTGGGGAAACCCGTGGGGGTTCAAGTCCCTCCGCCCGCACCAATGCGCCGAGGCGGGATAATTTAGGTCAAACCGGAAAGACAAGAGACGATGCAGGTTACAGAAACACTGAGCTCCGGGCTCAAGCGTGAATTCAAGGTTGTGGCAACCGCCGCCGAACTGGGCAAGGAGCTGGATTCGAAGCTCCATGAAATGGCCGGCCGCGCCAATATCAAGGGCTTTAGGCCCGGCAAGGTGCCCGTGCCCCATTTGAAGCGCATGTACGGCAAGGCGCTCATGGCCGAAGTGGTGCAGAAGACCATTGACGACCAGTCCAAGCAGGTTCTGGCCGAGCGCAATTTGAAGCCCGCCTACCAGCCGGAAGTGAAGCTTCCCGAAGAAGAAAAGGAAGTGGACGCCATCATGGCCGGTGAAGGCGATCTTGCCTTCTCGCTGGCCTTTGAAATCATTCCGACGTTTGAGTTGAAGGATGTGTCCGGCGTCCAGTTGACCCGCCACGTGGTTGAAATCACCGATGCCCAGGTTGACGAGGCGCTGACCCGCCTCACCGCCCAATACAAGGCCTGGGAGCCCAAGGACGGCAAGGCCGCCAAGGGCGACAAGGTCACCATCGGTTTCGTCGGCAAGGTCGACGGCAAGGTTTTTGACGGCGGCACCGCCGAGGATGTGCCCCTCGAGCTCGGCTCCGGCCAGTTCATTCCGGGCTTTGAGGATCAGCTTGTAGGGCACAAGGCCGGTGACGAACTGGTCGTGAAAGTGACGTTCCCGGCCACCTATGGCGTCAAGGAACTGGCTGGAAAGCCTGCCGAGTTTGACGTGAAGGTAGCAGGCGTCGAGGCCCCAAAGGAAGGCACCGTCGACGATGAATTCGCCAAGAAGATGGGCTTTGAAGATTTGGGCAAGCTGAAGGACATGATCCGTTCGCGCCTGTCCCAGGAATATGCCTCGATGACCGGCATGAAGCTGAAGCGCGATGTTCTTGACGCGCTCGACGGCCTCTACAGCTTTGAATTGCCCCAGCGCCTGGTTGACGCCGAATTCGCCGGCATCTGGAAAGCCCTTGTCGACGAAATGCAGAAGGCCGGCAAAAGCTTTGCCGACGAAGGCACCAGCGAAGACGCCGCCCAGAAGGAATATCGCGCCATTGCCGAGCGCCGGGTTCGCCTTGGGCTTGTTCTCGGCACCCTGGGAGAAAAAGAAGGCATCCAGGTGAACGAGCAGGAGCTGCAGCAATCGCTGATGGCCCGCGCCCGCCAGTTCCCCGGCCAGGAAAAGCAGGTATTTGACCATTACCGCAAGAACCCCAGCGCCCTCATCGAATTGCGCGGCCCGGTGTTCGAGCAGAAGGTCGTCGATTTCCTCGTGTCCAAGGCCAAGGTCACCGAAAAGGCGGTGAGCCGCGAGCAACTGCAGGCCATGGTCCAGGACGATGAGGAAGATCATTCCGGCCACGATCACGATCACGACCACGACCATGCCGGCCATGACCACGATCATGCCGAGGGTGAGGCCAAGCCAAAGAAGAAACCGGCCGCCAAGAAAGCCAAGAAGAAAGACTAAAGTTTTTCGTCCTCTCCCGCAAGCGGGAGAGGAAGGGACCCACCGCGGCACGCGGCGGGGAGGTGAGGGCAACAAGGTCGAAGCGCCCCCATCTATCCCATGCCACTTCGTGCCATGGGCCCCTTTCTTCTCCCGCTTCCGCAGGAGAAGACTACTGCTTGCCATTATCCGCGTTGAAAATAAGGGGCTTCCCGAAGCGGCGGGCGTCACCTATCTATAGGACAGCCAATTCAACTGATTCACCCGAACCGAGGACTATATGCGCGATCCCGTCGATTATCTGACCCAGGCTTCCTTCTGGCCATCGGTCATCCAGCAGGAGGCCCGCGGCGAGCGCGTCTATGATTTGCCGTCGCGCCTGTTGCGCGAGCGCATCATTTTCATCACCGGCGCGATTGACGACAATGTTGCCGCCTCCATCTGCATGCAGCTCCTCTTCCTGGAAGCCGACAATCCCAAGAAAGAGATTTCCATGTACATCAATTCGCCCGGCGGCGTGGTGTCATCCGGGCTTTCGATCTACGACACCATGCAGTTCATCCGCCCCAAGGTTTCGACCACCGTGATGGGGCAGGCGGCCTCCATGGGCTCGCTCCTGCTGGCCGCAGGCGAGAAGGACATGCGCTTTGCCCTGCCGAACGCCCGCATCATGGTGCACCAGCCGTCCGGCGGCTATCAGGGCCAGGTGACGGACATTCTGATTCACGCCAAGGAAGTTGAAAGCCTGAAAAAGCGCCTCAACGAGATCTATGTGAAGCATACCGGGCGTGACATTAAGGCAGTCGAGGAAGCCCTCGAACGTGATAATTTCATGACGGCGGAAACAGCGAAGGAATTCGGACTGATTGACAAAATACTGGAAAAACGGGCAGAGCCCAGCGATTCCAAATAGTTAACTTGAGTTTTATGGTGAATAGGGCTTCATTGGGTGATCCGGTCAGGGGATCATCAATTTTTGATTAACTCTGGCGGCGCATGCTGGATTGAGTCGCGTTAATTGAGCTAAATTCGCCTTGTTTGTGACAGTTGGGTGATATCCCGTTAAAGGCTTGGCACGTATATTGCTGATGTAGTGCGGGCCGGAATGTTCAAGGAGAAAGCATGAGTAAGGCAAGCGCGGGCGACAACAAGAACACGCTGTATTGCTCTTTCTGCGGAAAGAGCCAGCATGAAGTCCGCAAGCTTATTGCCGGACCCACCGTATTCATCTGCGACGAATGCGTCGAACTCTGCATGGATATTATCCGCGAAGAGAACAAGTCGTCGCTGGTCAAATCCAAGGATGGCGTGCCTTCGCCCCAGGAAATCCGCAAGGTTCTGGACGATTACGTCATCGACCAGGTCTATGCCAAGAAGGTCCTGGCGGTCGCCGTCCACAATCACTACAAGCGCCTGAACCACGCCGCCAAGAACAATGACGTGGAATTGGCAAAGTCCAACATCCTGCTGGTGGGCCCCACCGGCTCCGGCAAGACCTTGCTGGCCCAGACGCTCGCCCGCATCCTCGATGTGCCCTTTACCATGGCGGACGCCACGACGCTCACCGAAGCGGGCTATGTCGGCGAAGACGTTGAAAACATCATCCTGAAATTGCTCCAGTCCGCCGACTACAACGTCGAGCGGGCCCAGCGCGGCATCGTCTACATCGACGAAGTGGACAAGATTTCGCGGAAATCCGACAACCCGTCGATCACCCGTGACGTATCGGGCGAGGGCGTGCAGCAGGCCCTTCTGAAAATCATGGAAGGCACCGTTGCCTCGGTGCCGCCGCAGGGCGGGCGCAAGCATCCCCAGCAGGAATTCCTCCAGGTTGATACCACCAACATCCTGTTCATCTGCGGCGGCGCCTTCGCCGGCCTTGAGCGCATCATCAACCAGCGCGGCAAGGGGTCGGGCATCGGCTTCGGCGCCGAAGTGAAATCCGTTGACGACCGCCGCACCGGCGCCATGCTGCGCGATCTGGAACCTGAGGATTTGCTCCGCTTCGGCCTCATTCCCGAGTTTGTCGGCCGCTTGCCGGTCATCGCAACTCTGGAAGACCTGGACGAGCAGGCGCTCATTCAAATCCTGACCGCGCCGAAGAATGCCCTGATCAAGCAATACCAGCGCCTGTTCGAGATGGAAGGCGTCAAGCTCACGTTTCCCGAGGAATCCCTGCGCTCCATCGCGCGGCGCGCCATCGACCGCAAGACCGGGGCCCGCGGCCTGCGCTCCATCATGGAACTGATCCTCCTGGAAACCATGTTTGATCTTCCCACCATGAACGGCGTGGAAGAGGTGGTAATTTCCAAGGAAGTGGTTGATGGCGATGCCAAGCCCCTGCTGATCTACGCCGACCGCGACAAGCAGGGCAATGCCAAGCTGGCGCCCGCTTCTGCCTGATAGGGACCGAAAAATGGCCGAATGCGGCCATTGAAAAGTTAATGCCGGACCTCCACTTCTAGCCTATTGGTTCGGGTTGTTGCGTGTGTAACGCGAGAGCTGATGCGTGATGGCCCGAAGGCGCAAGTAGACCGCAGCCCACCTCCCGGGGGCGGTCGAAACAAGCGGCCAAACCCGCGAAAGGAATAAAAATGACGAATAAAGTTTCAAAGGCCCCGGCAATCCCCAGCAGCCCGGAAACCCTCCCGGTGCTGCCGCTGCGCGACATCGTGGTTTTCCCCCACATGATCGTGCCGCTGTTTGTGGGCCGCGAAAAATCCATCAAGGCGCTTGAGGAAGTGATGCGCGAGGACAAGCGCATTCTGCTCGTCGCCCAGAAAAATCCGGCCGATGATGATCCATCAATTGACGCGATCTATGAAGTGGGCACGCTTGCCCAGGTCCTGCAGCTTTTGAAATTGCCCGATGGCACCGTGAAGGTGCTCGTCGAAGGCACCGAGCGCGCCAAGGTGGAGCGCTTCACCAGCCATGCCGACTATTTCGAAGCCGAAGTGAAGCTGCTGCCCAACATCATCGCCAACGAGCAGGAAACCGAGGCGCTGGCCCGCACCGCCATTTCGCAGTTCGAAAGCTATGTGAAGCTGAACAAGAAGGTGCCGCAGGAAATCCTCGCCACCCTTGGCCAGATCACCGATCTCGGCAAGCTCTCCGATACCATTGCCGCCCATCTTGCCATCAAGATCACCGAGAAGCAGGAAATCCTTGAAATGCAGTCCGTCCAGGCCCGGCTTGAGAAAGCCTTTGCCGTGATGGAAGGCGAGATTTCCGTGCTGCAGGTAGAAAAGCGCATCCGCAGCCGCGTCAAGCGCCAGATGGAGAAGACCCAGCGCGAATATTATCTGAATGAGCAGATGAAGGCCATTCAGAAGGAATTGGGCGACGGCGAAGAGCGCGACGAAGTCGGCGAGCTCGAGCAGAAGGTCAAGAACACCAAGTTCTCGAAGGAAGCCCGCGAGCGCGCCGAAGCCGAAATCAAGAAGCTCCGGCAGATGAGCCCGATGTCGGCGGAAGCCACCGTCGTGCGCAACTATCTCGATTGGCTGCTGAGCCTGCCATGGGGCGTGAAGAGCAAGGTCAAGCGCGATCTGCCTTTCGCGCAGAATGTGCTCGATACCGACCATTTCGGCCTCGACAAGGTGAAGGAGCGGATCGTCGAATATCTTGCCGTGCAAAGCCGCACCAACAAGATGAAGGGCCCGATCCTCTGCCTCGTGGGGCCTCCCGGCGTCGGCAAAACCTCGCTCGGCAAATCCATCGCCAAGGCCACGGGGCGTGAGTTCATTCGCATGTCGCTTGGCGGCGTGCGCGATGAGGCCGAAATCCGCGGCCACCGCCGCACCTATATCGGATCGATGCCCGGCAAGATCATCCAGTCGATGAAGAAGGCCAAGAAGTCCAATCCGCTTTTCCTGCTCGATGAAATCGACAAGATGGGCATGGATTTCCGCGGCGACCCGTCATCGGCCCTGCTTGAGGTTTTGGATCCCGAGCAGAACTCGACCTTCATGGACCACTATCTTGAAGTGGAATATGATCTGTCGAACGTGATGTTCGTCACCACCTCGAACACGCTGAACATTCCGCCGGCTCTTCTCGACCGCATGGAGATCATCAGGATCGCCGGCTACACCGAGGAAGAGAAGATGGAAATCGGCAAGCGCCATCTTGTTCCGAAAGTGATGGAAAATCACGCCCTGGACAAGAAGGAGTTCGAAATCACCGACGAGGCGATTTACGAGGCCATCCGCCGTTACACCCGCGAAGCCGGCGTCCGCAACCTTGAGCGTGAGATCAACACCATTGCCCGCAAGGCGGTGAAGGATCTCATGATGTCCAAGAAAAAGAAGATCAAGGTCACCCCGGAAGTGGTGAACCAGTATCTTGGCGTGCAGAAATTCAAGCACGGCGAAGCCGAGCGCGAAGACCAGATAGGCGTCGTAACCGGCCTGGCCTGGACCGAAGTGGGCGGCGAGCTGCTGACCATTGAAGCCCTGATGATGCCCGGCAAAGGCAAGATGACGGTGACCGGCAACCTGAAGGACGTGATGAAGGAGTCGATTTCGGCTGCTTCCTCCTATGTCCGCTCGCGGGCCCCGGCGATTGGCGTCAAGCCGCCGGTCTTCGACAAGAAGGACATCCATGTGCATGTTCCGGAAGGGGCAACCCCCAAGGATGGCCCATCGGCGGGCATCGCCATGGTGACCGCCATCGTGTCCGTGATGACCGGCATTCCGGTGCGCAAGGACGTGGCCATGACGGGCGAGATTACGCTCCGTGGCCGCGTGCTGCCCATTGGCGGCCTGAAGGAAAAGCTCCTGGCGGCGCTTCGCGGCGGCATCAAGAAGGTGATGATTCCGGAAGAAAACGCCAAGGACCTGGCGGAAATCCCGGACTCGGTGAAAAACGGCATGGAAATCATTCCGGTGGCCATGATGGACGATGTCCTGAAGCAGGCGCTGGTGCGCATGCCCGAGCCCATCGAGTGGGACGAGGTGGCCGAAGAGGCCGCCGCCGCCGCCCGGGCCCTGGCCGAAAGAGCAGCCGAGAGAGCCGGCGAGGGCGCCCGGTCGCACTAGGCCTTTCGAATCACTTTTTTCAAATAATCCGCAGGCGGAGCATCCTTGCTCCGCCTGCTTTTATTTGGCCCCGCCATAACCCGTTGATCTGACTCCCGAATAAATTTTTCTCCCCGGAACTCTTGCGAATCCCCGCTGTTTTGTCGTTTCCTCCCTGCACGGCATTTGGTGTGCGGGCTTTCTTCCCCCTTTGGTTCCGGGAGCGCGAAGACATGAACAAGAACGAGTTGATAGCCAAGGTCGCCAAGGAAACACGGCTCACGCGGGGCGAGGCCGGCGAGGCCATAGAGGCGACCATCGAGAACATCATGCGGGCCCTGCGCCAGGGCGACGACGTGCGCCTCATAGGCTTCGGCACCTTCACCGTGACGCGCCGCAAGGCGGGCGAGGCGCGCAATCCGCAGACCGGCAAAGCCATCCGGCTTCCGGCCTCAAAACGGGCCAAATTCAAAGCGGGCAAACTACTCAAGGAGGCAGTTAACGGCTAACATCTGACGGCGTTTCAAAACTATCGGCCCCGTGCGCCCTCAGAATCGCGCGGGGTTTCTTAATGCCCTTGCAAAGCCCAAACCATCTGGCTATTAAGCGCCCACCGGGAGATTAGCTCAGTTGGTAGAGCGCTTCGTTTACACCGAAGATGTCGGGAGTTCGAGTCTCTCATCTCCCACCATCCCTCAGTAGAAATCGACCTGGACGGCGCTTGTAAGTGCAGCTTCGGGTCTTGAAGTCAAAAAAACAATCGTCATTCCGGCGCAAGCCGGAATCTGGTGGCAGTTTCCTTCCTTAACGGGATTCCGGCGTGCGCCGGAATGACGCCGAAGATCTAGCTGCCCTGAATGCCGCGAAGCGCCAGGAGCCGGTCGGCAATGTCTGAAAAGCCGTCGGCGAAAACTTCAACTTGCCGGCGTTGTTCCTTTTCCGTGTGCGCTTCGGACCGCGTCAGGCGGGCATCAAAAACCGCGGCGATCTTGTCGTTGTCGGCGCGGGTGTTTGCCGCAAGGTCCTGAATGCGCCGTGACAGCTCGTTGGCCAGCATCTGGTTGTCATGGCCGGTTTTCGCGGCAAGTGAATCAATTTTCTCATTCAGTTCGGTGGTCAGCTTTTCAAGCTGCTTGTCGAACACGAGGAACATTTCAGAGAGCATTTGCTGCTGGGCTTCATGGCTCTTCTGAAGCTCGGAATTCATGTGCATGGCCTGGTCCTGCAGCCGGCGCTGCGCGTCATCCGAGGCGGCGAACAGCTTCTCGCAACTGCGGGCCAGTTCGCCGTAGCGGTGCTCAAGCGAGCCCAGGGACTGCTGGGCGGCGCGGTCGGATTCCTCGAGTATGGCGATCACTTCCTCCATGCGGGCTTCATGCAGGCGGCGCGTTGGGCCCACCAGGACACGGCGGATGTCGGCCAGCGATTTGGCCGGATCGATATCCTCCGACAGGGCATCCAAAACCTTCTTGCTGAGCACCGATTCAGTGTATTTCGAGCCGCCGGGGAACCTCTCGACTGGCGTAAACCTGGGAGTCTGGCTGGTGAGGGGATTTCTGGACGGAGATCTATGCGGGGTATTTTGCTCGCCCTGAACCGCAGGGGTTACCGACGTTTCCTCGTCCGGGGCATCCGGAAATAGACCGATCCGAAGGCTGACCGGAATGTTCGAGATGTCTTGTCGTCACGCTAATCTCCTTCGGGTCAATATCCGTCGTAAGTTTGTAGGTCCCAGAACGCCGCGTAAAACCACCGGAAACCGTAATGTGGAGATCGCTGAATTCTTTCATCTCGCTTTTCTTGCCCACCGACCGCAAAATCTGCAGGCCGTCCAAAATTCTTCCACGTTAAAACCTGGCGCCTGTGCCGCCATGGTACAATCCAGTTCGCAAAAGTTCGAAACCGGGGTTTGAACTGCTTGCCATGACAAATATGCAAAACCAGGGCCACATGTTTTCGTCGGTCAATTTCAGGCTTTCGAAGTTTCAATTCCACTTGTAACTATTGGACGGGTAAAGACTTAACCTTACCTGGCCGCCGGTCGGCCATCCCCGATGCGCACCGTTAACCTCGCCAGGAAGCGGAATTTCTCCAACCATGACTGCCATTCCATCCGAGTTGAAGGCGGCAATCGACCGGTATCTCGCCGAAAACGAAGCGGGATCCCTGGTGGACAAAACCGCCCGCATGTCCGGGGGTTACCGGCGGGGCGGGGGTTCCGGCAGCGCGTTGGATTTTGCCGCTTATCTTGTGGCGCGGCTGCCGGCCACCCATGCGGCCGTCGTATTCTGCCTGGCCGAGCTTGCGGAAAGGCGCCCGCAATTTTCGCCCCGAAGCGCTGCTCGACGCGGGTTCTGGTCCGGGCACGGCCGCTTGGGCGGCAACCGGCGCCTATCCCGGTATTTCGGCTGTCATGTTCCTCGACAATAATCTGCCGTTCCTGAAGCTGGCCGGCACCCTTGCCGCCCAGGGCAGCCACGCGGCGCTGCGCGGCGCCAAGGCGCTGCATGCCGATTTGAGCAACCCGCCCGGCGGGGCATCGGCCGATCTGGTTGTTGCCGCTTATGCCCTGGCTGAATTGCCGCTTGCCCGGGCCGGGGAAACAGCCGTTGCCCTGTGGCAGGCCTGTGAAGATACACTGCTCGTCATCGAGCCCGGCACGCCGCAAGGCTTCGCGCGCGTTCATGCCGTGCGTGCTGCCCTGATCGCCGAAGGAGCCCATCTGATTGCACCCTGCACCCATATGAATTCCTGCCCCATGAAGCCTCCCGACTGGTGTCACTTTTCCGTCAGGCTGGCGCGCCGCCGCGACCATATGCATGCCAAGAAAGCCACGGTGCCGTTTGAGGACGAAAAGTTCAGTTACCTGATCGCCTCGCGCCAGCCCGGCGCGCTTGAGGGTGCCCGCATCCTGTCGCCGCCCGCCGCCAGCAAGGCCGAAATCAAGTTCAAGCTTTGCGCTGGAAACGGCCTTGCGCAACAAGGCATTGCGAGGCGCGATAAGGCGGAATACAAGCGGGTTCGCAAGCTGGATTGGGGTGACCTTTTCTGACCCCTCCGCCCGCGCGAAGTCACCGGCAATGGAGAAAGCCCCATGACCAGAAAGCTCATTTCCTCGGGCTCAAAATTTGAGACGGAAATGGCCTATTCACGCGCCGTCGTGGACGGCGACTGGATTTTCGTTTCCGGCACCACCGGATTCAACTACGCCACCATGGAAATTTCCGCCGACGTGGTGGCCCAGGCCGAGCAAACCTTCCTGAATATCAGGGCCGCGATGGAGAAGGCGGGATTTGGGCTGGAGCACATTGTAAGGGTTCACTATATCCTGCCGAAGGCGGAGGATTTTCCAGCCTGCTGGCCGGTATTGAAGAAATTTCTCGGCGAAATTCGCCCGGCGGCCACCATGTTTGTGGCGGCATTGGCCGATCCGCGCATGAAGATCGAAATCGAGGTAACCGGCAAAAAGCCCTCCGCTTAGCTTGACACGGGGGGAGGGCTACTTTATCCACCGCGCAGTTGAATTGCGGGAGTAGCTCAGTTGGTTAGAGCGTCGCCCTGTCACGGCGAAGGTCGCGGGTTCGAGCCCCGTCTCTCGCGCCATTCAATGAAACAAAAAAGGGCTGCAGGAATGCGGCCCTTTTGCTGCTCCGGACGCTGTTTTCCGGCGATCCGGACTCCCCTGGAAGTGCGGCTTTTGTAACGCTTGCGATAGGGCCCGCGCTGCGCTACCAAACGGGTGAATCTGGCTCGTCTGCGGCGGGCTTGCGATGAGGTAAGATGCCTGACCTGCTGAAAGATTACCTGCCGATTGTCATCTTCATGGGTGTCGCCGCCGGGATTGGCCTGGCGCTGATGATTGCGCCCATTCTGATCGCCGTTCGCAACCCCGATCCGGAAAAGCTTTCGGCTTACGAATGCGGCTTCAACGCTTTCGACGATGCGCGCATGAAATTCGATGTGCGTTTTTATCTCGTCTCCATCCTTTTCATCATTTTCGACCTCGAAGTGGCGTTTCTTTTTCCCTGGGCCGTGAGCCTGAAGGAGATTGGCGTTCTGGGGTTCTGGTCCATGATGGTGTTCCTTGCCATCCTCACCATCGGCTTTGTCTATGAATGGCGGAAAGGGGCCCTCGAATGGGATTGATCGAGACTGCCGCTCCCGAGCAGCGTGAATACTTCACCGAGGTCAACGCCGAGCTTGCCGACAAGGGCTTCCTGGTCACGACCACTGACGACCTGATCACCTGGGCGCGCACCGGCTCGCTGATGTGGATGCAGTTCGGCCTGGCCTGTTGCGGCGTCGAAATGATGCAGGTTGCCATGCCGCGCTACGATGTTGAACGCTTCGGTTTTGCCCCGCGCGGCTCGCCCCGGCAATCCGATGTGATGATTGTGGCCGGCACGCTCACCAACAAGATGGCCCCGGCGCTCCGCAAGGTTTACGACCAGATGCCGGAGCCGCGCTACGTGATCTCCATGGGCTCCTGCGCCAATGGCGGCGGCTATTATCACTATTCCTATTCGGTGGTGCGCGGCTGTGACCGGATCGTGCCCGTCGATATCTATGTTCCGGGCTGCCCGCCCACCGCGGAAGCCTTGCTCTACGGCATCCTGCAACTGCAGAAAAAAATCCGCCGCACTGGCACGATTGAGCGCTGACCATGGCTGAAAACCTGTCTGCATTGGGCGAGCACATCACCGCCAAGCTGGGAAGCGCCGTAACGGGACACGCGGTTGCCTTTGGTGAGCTCACCCTTCACGCGGAAGCCTCCGAAATCAACACCGTGCTTGCCTTCCTGCGTGACGATCCGGAATGCCGCTTCGTCTGCTTCATCGATATCTGCGGCGCGGATTATCCGGCCCGCGAAAAACGTTTCGACGTCGTCTACCACTTGCTGTCGCCCTACAAGAATCACCGCGTTCGCGTGAAGGTTCAGGCCGATGAAGATACGCAAGTGCCCAGCGCTATTCCGGTTTTCCCCGCCGCGAATTGGTATGAGCGCGAAACCTTCGATCTCTATGGCGTGCTGTTCTCCGGCCACCCGGATCTCCGCCGCATTCTCACCGACTATGGTTTTTCCGGCCATCCCTTGCGCAAGGATTTCCCCCTCACCGGCCATGTCGAAGTCCGCTACGATGATGAGGCCAAGCGCGTAGTTTATGAGCCCGTGAAACTCGTGCAGGAGTTCCGCTCCTTCGACTATCTATCGCCATGGGAAGGCACGACATATGTGTTGCCCGGTGATGAAAAGGCGAAGCCATGACCGAAGCCGCCGTTCGCAACTTCACCCTTAATTTCGGTCCCCAGCATCCGGCGGCCCACGGCGTGTTGCGGCTTGTGCTTGAACTTGATGGCGAAGTCGTCACCCGGGTCGATCCGCACATCGGCCTTCTCCATCGCGGCACCGAAAAACTGATCGAATACAAAACCTATCTGCAGGCCGTTCCGTATTTCGACCGGCTTGACTATGTGGCCCCCATCAACCAGGAGCATGCTTTCGCCCTGGCCGTGGAAAAGCTGTTGGGAATTGCCATCCCCAGGCGCGCCCAGCTCATACGCGTCCTCTATTCCGAAATCGGCCGGCTATTGTCGCATCACATGAATGTCAACTCGCAGGCCATGGACATTGGGGCCCTGACGCCCATTCTGTGGGGTTTTGAAGAGCGTGAAAAGCTCATGGTGTTTTATGAGCGCGCCTCGGGAAGCCGTATGCACGCGGCCTATATCCGTCCGGGCGGCGTGCACCAGGACCTGCCACAGAAGCTGATTGATGATATCGGCCATTTCTGCGATGCCCACCCCAAGGTTCTTGACGATATTGAGACGCTGCTGACCGGCAACCGTATTTTCAAGCAGCGCAACGTGGATATAGGCGTTGTCTCGCTTGAGGAGTGCTTCCAGTGGGGCTTCTCCGGCGTGATGCTGCGGGGCAGCGGCGCTGCCTGGGATTTGCGCAAGGCCCAACCCTATGAATGTTATTCCGAAATGGATTTCGATATTCCCATCGGCAAGAATGGCGACAATTATGATCGTTACCTTCTCCGCGTTCAGGAAATGCGCGAGAGCACCAAGATAATGAAACAGTGTGTTGCCCTGCTGAGCAGCCCAGGAGAGCAGGGGCCAATCGCATCAAGCGACGGCAAGATCGTGCCGCCCAAGCGCGCCGAGATGAAGCGCTCCATGGAAGCGCTCATTCACCATTTCAAGCTTTACACCGAAGGCTACAAGGTGCCCGAAGGCGAGGTCTATGCCGCCGTGGAAGCGCCAAAAGGCGAGTTCGGCGTCTATCTCGTAAGCGACGGCTCCAACAAGCCTTACCGCTGCAAGCTTCGCGCTCCCGGCTTTGCCCACTTGCAGGCCACGGATTTCATGTGCCGCGGCCACATGCTGGCCGACGTCTCCGCCGTCCTCGGTTCCCTCGATATCGTGTTTGGCGAGGTTGATCGATGAGCGTTCGCCGTCTTGATCCCGTACAGCCGGATAGCTTCGCCTTCTCCGCCGAGAACATGGCGTGGGCGAAAAAAACCATCGGCTATTATCCCGCCGGCAAGCAGGCTTCCGCCGTGATCGCGTTGCTCTGGCGGGCCCAGGAGCAGAATGCCGGCTGGCTCTCGAAGCCCGCCATGGAATATGTCGGCCGGATGCTCGATATGGCCTTCATCCGCGTTTACGAAGTGGCCACCTTCTACACCATGTTCCAGCTCTCGCCCGTGGGCCGCAAAGCCCACATCCAGGTGTGCGGCACCACGCCCTGCATGCTGCGGGGGAGCGAGGATTTGAAGAAAATCTGCCAGCGCAAAATTCACCACGATCCGCATCATGTTTCCGCCGACGGCGATTTTTCCTGGGAGGAAGCGGAATGCCTCGGCGCCTGCGTGAACGCCCCCATGGTGCAGATCTGGAAGGACACCTACGAGGATCTGACGCCCGAGAGCTTTGAAAAACTGCTGGATGATCTGGCTGCCGGAAAAAGCGTTACGCCCGGGCCGCAGAATGGCCGCCAGCTTTCGGCGCCGGAAGGCGCCCTGACGTCGCTCACCGACAAGTCCCTCTACAGCGGCAACCGCACCTTCAAGCGCATCGAAGCGCCGCCGCCTCCGCCGCCCGCAGCTCCGGCAGCCACCGCCGCTCCGGTTGCAGCGCCTGTTGCAGGGGCTGCTGCCGCCCCGGCGCCCAACGCACCGGTTGAAAAAATTGCCGCCAAAAAACCGGCGGCAGTAAAAGCCGCCAAGAAACCTGCGCCGGCCAAAGCGCCTGCGAAGAAGAAAAGGTGAGAGTGAACCATGCTCGCTGACAAGGATCGCATTTTCACCAATCTTTACGGCCTCCACGACTGGGGCCTTGAGGGCGCCAAGAAGCGCGGCTGCTGGCTCGATATCAAATCCTTCATCGACAAGGGCCGCGACTGGCTGGTGAACGAAATCAAGGCAAGCGGCCTGCGTGGCCGCGGCGGTGCGGGCTTCCCCACCGGCCTCAAATGGTCCTTCATGCCCAAGGTGGTGGGCGAACGGCCCCACTACCTTGTCGTCAACGCCGACGAGTCGGAACCCGGCACCTGCAAGGACCGCGAGATCATGCGCCATGATCCGCATCTGCTGGTCGAAGGCTGCCTGATCGCCGGCGCCGCCATGGCCTGCAACGTGGGCTACATCTACGTGCGCGGCGAATTCATCCGCGAACGCGAGCATCTCCAGGCCGCCATCGACCAGGCCTATGAAGCCCGCCTCATCGGCAAGAACAATATCCACGGCTGGGATTTCGATCTCTACGTGGCCCATGGCGCCGGCGCCTATATCTGCGGCGAGGAGACGGCCTTGCTCGAAAGCCTTGAGGGCAAGAAGGGCCAGCCGCGCATGAAGCCGCCATTCCCGGCCAACGTCGGCCTCTATGGCGCGCCGTCCACCATCAATAATGTGGAATCCATCGCCGTTTGCGGCACCATTCTCCGCCGCGGCGCCACCTGGTTCAACTCCATCGGCCGCCCCAACAATGTGGGCACCAAGCTCTTCTGCATTTCCGGCCATGTAAACAAGCCCTGCAATGTCGAGGAAGAAATGGGCATTACCTTCCGCGAATTGATCGAGAAGCATTGCGGCGGCGTGCGCGGCGGCTGGGATAATCTGCTTGCGGTCATTCCCGGCGGCGCCTCGGTTCCCTGCGTGCCCGCCGATCAGATCATTGATTCACCGATGGACTTCGACTCCCTGCGCAATCTCAAATCCGGCCTCGGCACCGCGGCCGTCATCGTCATGGACAAGTCCACCGACATGATCCGCGCCATCGCCAGGCTGGCGCAGTTCTACAAGCATGAATCCTGCGGCCAGTGCACGCCCTGCCGCGAAGGCACCGGCTGGATGTGGCGGGTGCTGACCCGCATGGCCGACGGCCGCGCCGAAAAGCGCGAAATCGACATGCTGCTGGAAGTGACCTACCAGATCGAAGGCCACACGATTTGCGCCCTGGGCGATGCCGCCGCCTGGCCCGTGCAAGGCCTCATCCGCCATTTCCGTCATGTCATTGAGGAACGCATTGACCAGTACAGCCACAATCCGGACACGCACGGCTCCTTGGCCCGCGTGGCGGCGGAGTAGGGACATGCATTTAGCGGAGCTCAATATCGGCAAATTCAAGTATCCGACAACCGATCCGCGCATGGCGGGGTTCATGGATAACCTTGATCGCATCAATGCCCTGGCCGAGCGGTCGCCCGGTTTTGTCTGGCGCCTCAAGGGCGACAACAACAACGCCACCGAATTCCGCGTCGGCGACGACAATGCCGTGAACCTTTCGGTCTGGGAAACACCTGAAGCTCTTGAGCATTATGTTTTCAAGACGGTCCATGTGCAGTTTTACAAGAAGCGCGCCGCCTGGTTCGAGTTGATGGAAAAGCCGCACATGGTGTTCTGGTGGGTCGAAGAAGGCCACCAGCCGGACTTGCAGGAAGCCATGGACCGGCTCGCGCACTATCAGAAGCATGGCGCGAGCGAACACGCCTTTGGCTGGGCGGAAGTCATTGACAAGGAGCGCTGGCACGCCCAGCGCTGCGCTTGAGAGGCGGAACCGGATGCCCAAAGTAAAAATAGACGGCATTGAACTGGAAATCGAGAACGGCACCACCTTGCTGCAGGCCTGCGAGCAGGCCGGCGCCGAGGTGCCGCGCTTCTGTTTCCATGAACGCCTGTCGATTGCCGGCAACTGCCGCATGTGCCTTGTCGAAGTGAAGGGCACGCCGAAGCCGCAGGCCTCCTGCGCCATGTCGGTGAATGATCTGCGCCCCGGCCCTAACGGCGAAGCGCCGGAAGTTTTCACCCGCACCCCGCAGGTCAAAAAAGCCCGCGAAGGCGTGATGGAGTTCCTGCTCATCAACCACCCGCTGGATTGCCCGATCTGCGACCAGGGCGGCGAATGCGATTTGCAGGACCAGGCCATGGCCTATGGCAAATCCTACAACCGCTTCGTCGAGAACAAGCGCGCCATCGAGGACAAATACATCGGCCCCCTGGTCAAAACCGAGATGACCCGCTGCATCCAGTGCACCCGCTGTGTCCGCTTCACCACGGAAGTGGGCGGCGTTGAGGAATTGGGCGCCACGGGCCGCGGCGAGGATATGGAAATCACCACCTATCTCGACAAGGCGATGACTTCAGAGTTGCAGGGCAATGTCATCGATCTTTGCCCCGTGGGCGCGCTGACGTCGGCCCCCTATGAATTCAAGGCCAGGCCCTGGGAGCTCCGCAAGACCGATACGATTGATGCGATGGACGCCGTGGGCTCCAATATCCGCGTTGACGCCAGGGGTTCCGAAGTCATGCGCATCCTGCCCCGCACCCATGAGGACGTGAACGAGGAATGGATTTCCGACAAGACGCGCTTTGTCTGGGACGGCTTGAAGACCCAGCGCCTTGACCGGCCCTATGTGCGTGAGTTCGGCAAGCTGCGGGCCGCGACATGGCCCGAGGCCTTTGCACGGATTGCCCAACGGGTGAAAGCGGCGAAACCGGAGCGCATGGGCGTCATTCTCGGTGATCTCGTGGGCGCCGAGGAGGCCTTCTCCTGGAAACAGCTGGCAACCTCGCTTGGCATCAAGAGCATCGATTGCCGGCAGGATGGCACGCCGCTCGGCGAGCAGGGGGGCCGGGCCGGCTATCTCTTCAACTCCAGCATCGCCGGCATCGAAGAAGCAGACGCCATCATGCTCATCGGCACCAATCCGCGCCTTGAAGCCCCCGTCCTCAACGCCCGCATTCGCAAGCGTATGTTGAAGGGCGGCTGCACGATCGGCGTGATCGGTGAAAAGGCTGATCTCACCTACACGTATCATTACATGGGGGCAGGCGCTGAAAGTCTGGCCACATTGGCCGAGCACGCCCCCGCAAAAGCCCAGAAACCCATGTTCATCATCGGCCAGGGCGCCTTGGCCCGCGCCGATGGCGCAGCCATTCTGGCTCTTGCCGCCAAGGCCGCCGCCGCAATCGGCGTCGTCAAGGAAAACTGGAACGGCTTCAACATCCTCCACACCGCAGCGGGCCGTGTCGGCGCACTCGATGTTTGTGCGCTGCCAGGCGAAGGCGGCAAAGCTACCCGGGGGATTCTCGCCGCCGCGAAGAAGGGCGAGCTTGACGTGCTGTTCCTCGGTGGCGCCGACGAATTCGGTACAGACGAACTGGCTTCAACCTTTGTGGTTTACATGGGCACCCATGGTGATGCCGGAGCCCACCGCGCCGATGTCATCCTGCCGGCGGCGGCCTATACCGAGAAGTCGGTAACCTATGTGAACACCGAAGGCCGTGCCCAGATGACCACGCGCGCCCATTTCCCGCCCGGCGAGGCCAGGGAAGATTGGGCCATTCTCCGCGCTTTGTCAGAAGCACTTGGCGTGACGCAAGCGTGGAACAGCCTGGAGGAACTGCGCCGGGCCATGTATGCCATCGCCCCGCAACTGGCCGCCCTCGACCAGCTTTTCCCCGCCGATGCGGCCGCACTTTCGGAACTCGGCCGCGGCGAGGGCAAGACCTCCTCGGCGGCCTTCGTCTCGCCGGTCAAGGATTTCTACCTGACCAACCCCATCGCCCGGGCCTCGCGCACCATGGCGGAATGCTCGGCCATCAAGAACGGCCGCAAGTTGCAGGCGGCGGAATGATGAAAACCATCGGCATCATCGGCGGCATGAGCGCGGAATCATCCGCCCATTACTACGCCCACATCAATGCGGCGGTGCGCCGGCGCCTCGGCGGATTGCACGCCGCCGAATTGCTTCTCTGGTCCGTGGATTTTGCCGACATTGCCGACATGCAATCCCGCGGTGATTGGGCGGCTTCCGGGAAAAGATTGGCCGATATTGCAGGCCGGCTCGAGCGGGCAGGGGCCGAAGTTATCATCCTCGCCACCAACACCATGCACAAGGTAGCCGGCGAAATCGAGGCCGCCATCACCGTGCCCTTCCTCCACATCGCCGATGCCACGGCCGGGGAAATCCGCAAACACGGGCTGAAGCGCCCGGCCATGATGGCCACGGCCTACACCATGGAGCAGGACTTCTACGTGGGCCGCCTGCGCGACAAGTTCGGCTTCGAGGTGATTGTTCCCGAAGAGGCGGACCGCCGCGAAACCCACCGCATTATCTATGACGAACTGTGCAAGGGCGTTGTCACGGACCAATCGCGCCAGATCCTATGAGGCCATCGCCGAGCGGTTGAAGCAGCGCGGCAGCGATTGCCTCATTCTGGGCTGCACCGAAGTCGCCATGCTGCTCCATGCCGGAAACGTCTCCATGCCGGTGTTCGATACGGCTGTCATCCACGCCAATGCGGCAGTGGATTTCGCGCTGGCGGGCTATCATTTGAAAGCGGCGGAGTAGGGCATGAATGAGATGATTGCTCTCGTCGGGTTGATCGCGCTGCAAAGCGTGGCCCTGCTTGTGGCCTTGCTGATCGTCGTCTCGTTCCTGATCTATGCCGACCGCAAGGTCTGGGCCGCCGTCCAGCTGCGCCGCGGCCCCAACGTGGTGGGGCCGTTCGGCATTCTGCAATCCTTTGCCGACCTGCTGAAATTCGTATTCAAGGAAGTGATCATTCCCGATGGCGCCAACAAGGGCGTTTTCGTGCTGGCGCCCATCATCAGCGCCGCCCTGTCGCTGGCCGCCTGGGCCGTGATCCCGGTGGCCGAAGGCTGGGAGGTCGCCAATCTCAATGTGGGCATTCTCTATCTTTTCGCGCTGTCCTCCCTTGGCGTTTACGGCATCATCATGGGGGGCTGGGCCTCGAATTCGAAATATCCCTTCCTTTCAGCGCTCCGCTCCGCCGCACAGATGGTGTCCTACGAAGTCTCCATCGGCTTCGTCATCATCACGGTTCTGCTTTGCGCCGGCTCCTTGAACCTCACGGAAATCGTCAGGACCCAGGAAACCGGCCTGGGCACCATGCTGGGCCTGCCCAATTCCTTCCTCGACTGGTATTTCATCCCGCTGTTTCCGATGTTCATTGTCTTCTTCGTCTCGGCGCTGGCTGAAACGAACCGCCCGCCTTTCGACCTCGTGGAGGCGGAATCGGAACTGGTGGCGGGCTTCATGGTGGAATATTCCTCCACCCCTTACCTGCTGTTCATGCTCGGCGAATACGTGGCCATCACCCTGATGTGCGCCATGACCACCATCCTCTTCCTCGGCGGCTGGCTGCCGATCATCGACGTGCCGGTGCTGAACTGGATTCCCGGCGTCTTCTGGTTCATGGCCAAGCTCTGTTTCGTCTTCTTCATGTTCGCCATGGTGAAGGCCATCGTGCCGCGCTACCGCTATGACCAGCTGATGCGCCTGGGCTGGAAAGTGTTTCTGCCCCTCTCGCTCGCCTGGGTGGTGCTTACCGCCGGGGCCCTGGTGGCCTTTGGGTGGCTGCCATGATGTACAACCTGTTGGGCGCCCTGGTGTTTCTGGTGATCGGCCTGGTCGATATCATGTTCGTCCAGCGCATGGTCTATCCGCAGATGCGCCGGCGCCATGAGGAAGCCAAGGTGACCGGCGCGCAGGGGCGCGATCCGGCCCTGTTCATGCACGGCATAAGGTTCTTCAGCCTTGTGCTGCTGCCTGTGGTAGGCTTCATGCTGGGCGACACTTTTGAGGCAATGTTTGGGTGAATGACCGATGAAACTTGAACAAGCCGCGCGCTCCCTTTTCCTGAAGGAATTTGCTTCAGCCACCTGGCTGGCGCTGAAATATTTCGTAAGTCCCAAGGCCACCCTGAACTATCCCCATGAGAAGGGGCCGCTCAGCCCGCGCTTTAGGGGCGAGCATGCGCTGCGCCGCTATCCCAATGGCGAGGAGCGCTGCATTGCCTGCAAGCTTTGCGAGGCCATTTGCCCGGCCCAGGCCATTACCATTGAAGCGGGGCCCCGCCGCAACGACGGCACCCGCCGCACCACCCGCTACGACATCGACATGGTGAAATGCATCTATTGCGGCTTCTGCCAGGAAGCCTGCCCGGTGGATGCCATCGTTGAAGGCCCGAATTTTGAATACGCCACCGAAACCCGCGAAGAGCTCCTGTTCAACAAGGAAAAGCTTCTGGCCAATGGCGACCGCTGGGAGCGCGAAATTGCCCAGAACCTGGCGCTCGATGCGCCATACCGGTGAGGGAGAGACAGTAACATGGTAGCAGCCCTCTTCTTTTATCTCTTCGCCAGCGTGGCCATAGCCTCCGCCGTGATGGTTATCTCCTCGCGCAACCCCGTGCATTCCGTGCTGTTTCTCATTCTCTGCTTCTTCAATGCGGCAGGCCTGTTCATTCTGCTGGGGGCCGAGTTCCTCGCCATGATCCTGGTTGTGGTCTATGTCGGCGCCGTGGCGGTGCTCTTCCTCTTTGTCGTCATGATGCTCGACGTCGATTTCGTCCAGCTCCGCCAGGGCATGCTGAATTATCTGCCGGTTGGCGGAACCATCGGGCTGATCGTTCTGGTGGAACTGGCGCTCGTTGCCGGCACCTGGGCGATCTCCTCTGACGCCTTGACCGCGGCGGGCGCGCCATCGTCGGGCAATGTCACCAACACCGAAGCCCTGGGCCAGATTCTTTACACCAAATATGTCTATTTCTTCGAGGCCGCTGGCCTTGTGCTTCTGGTGGCCATGATTGGCGCCATCGTGCTGACGCTCCGCCACAAGCAGGGCGTCAAGCGCCAGGACGTTTCGGCGCAGGTGGCGCGCAATCCGGCAACCGCCATGGAAGTCGTCAAGGTCAAGCCGGGGCAGGGGATCTGATCATGGCCATTGGGCTTTCGCATTATCTCACCGTTGCCGCCATTCTCTTCACCATCGGCATTTTCGGCATATTCCTCAACCGCAAGAACGTCATCGTCATCATGATGTCGATCGAACTCATGCTGCTCGCGGTGAACATCAATCTCGTGGCCTTTTCCGCCGCCCTGCATGACCTTGTGGGGCAGGTGTTCGCCCTTCTGGTCCTCACCGTTGCCGCCGGTGAAGCAGCCATTGGCCTCGCCATTCTCGTCACCTACTTCCGCAACCGCGGCTCCATCGCGGTGGAAGACATCAATCTCATGAAGGGCTGAAACGAAAACCAATGTATCAGGCCATCGTATTCCTCCCCCTTATCGGCGCCCTCATCGCCGGGCTTGCCGGCACCAGGGTGTTCCAGAACCTTGGCCGCGACGCCGATGTCTATGGCGATCACACGGCCCATGCCGCCGATGCCGATCACCCCCATGATGACCACCACGGCCACTATGACGGCCCCGCCTGGCCCATGTATCTCACCACGGGCCTGCTCTGCGTATCAGCCGTACTGTCGTGGATCGTGTTCCTCGGTTTCCTCCATGAGGGACATGACGCAAAAGTCGAAATCCTGCGCTGGGTGAATTCCGGCGCTTTCACCGCCAATTGGGCGCTCCGCATCGATACCCTGACCGCCGTCATGCTTGTGGTGGTGAACACCATCTCGGCCCTCGTCCATGTTTATTCCCTTGGCTACATGAGCCATGACGAGCATCAGCCGCGCTTCTTCGCCTATCTCTCGCTCTTCACCTTCGCCATGCTCATGCTGGTGACCTCCGACAATCTCCTGCAAATGTTCTTCGGCTGGGAAGGCGTGGGGCTCATGTCCTATCTGCTCATCGGCTTCTGGTACACCCGCGAAAGCGCCAATGCCGCCGCCATCAAGGCCTTCGTGGTGAACCGCGTCGGCGATTTTGGCTTCGCGCTGGGCATCTTCGGCTGCTTTTACGTCTTCCAATCGGTTGAATTTGACACGATCTTTGCCGCTGCAAGCACCCAGACCGGCAAGACTATCCATTTCCTCAGTTGGGACTTTGACACGCTCACCACCCTTTGCCTGCTGCTCTTCATGGGCGCCATGGGCAAATCCGCCCAGTTCCTGCTCCACACCTGGCTGCCGGACGCCATGGAAGGCCCAACCCCGGTTTCCGCCCTCATCCATGCCGCAACCATGGTGACCGCCGGGGTGTTCCTGGTGGCCCGCCTGTCGCCGCTCTATGAACTTGCCCCCCATGCCAAGGAAGTCGTGGTCATTGTCGGCGCCATCACCGCCTTCTTCGCCGCAACCGTGGGCCTGGTTCAAAACGACATCAAACGCGTCATCGCCTATTCAACCTGTTCACAGCTCGGCTACATGTTCGTGGCCCTGGGACTGGGGGCCTATGGCATCGCCATCTTCCATCTTTTCACCCATGCCTTCTTCAAGGCGCTGCTCTTCCTGGGCTCAGGCTCGGTCATTCACGCCATGTCCGGCGAGCAGGACATGCGCAAGATGGGCGGCCTTGCACCCCATATCCGCAAGACCTGGATACTGATGGTGATCGGCAATCTGGCGCTGACCGGCTTCCCGCTCACCGCCGGTTACTATTCCAAGGACGCCATCATCGAAAGCGCCTTCGCCGGCCATAGCGCGTTTGCTTTCACGCTCTTGGTTGTCGCCGCACTCTGCACCTCGTTCTATTCCTGGCGCCTGGCCTTCATGACCTTTCACGGCAAGTCCAATGCCGATGCCCATACTTTGGAGCATGTGCATGAAAGCCCGAACGTGATGCTGGTGCCGCTCTATGTGCTTGCCGCTGGCGCATTGCTCGCCGGCATTATTTTCGCGCCCTATTTCATTGGGCATGAAGAGGCGCTGTTCTGGGGCTCCGCCATCTACCGCGCCCCGGAGAATGAAATCATCCATCACATCCATGACGTGCCCTTCTGGGTCAAGGCGGCGCCCTTCGTGGTAATGGTTCTGGGTTTCCTGCTGGCCTTCCTCTTCTATATCCGCGACACGTCGCTGCCCAGGAAACTCGCCGCCATGAACTGGCCCGTGTACCAGTTCCTGCTCAACAAATGGTACTTCGACGAACTCTATTGGCTGATATTCACCCGTCCCGCCATGTGGCTGGGCCGCTTCCTGTGGAAGAAGGGTGATGGCTTGGTCATTGATGGCTTGGGCCCGGACGGCGTTTCGGCCCGGGTTATTGATGTCACGCGCGGCGTGGTGCGCCTGCAGACCGGCTATGTCTACCACTATGCCTTCGCCATGCTGATTGGCGTGGCCGCCCTTGTGTCCTGGTTTACCTTCGGAGGGGCACACTGATGTCTGGCTGGATCCTGTCCTTTGTCACCTTTGCGCCCTTGGTGGGCGTTGCCTTCATCCTGATTGCCCGCGGCGAGGATGCGGTCGCCAGGCGCACCATCCGCTGGACGGCCCTGTGGACCACCGTTGTCACCTTCATCGTCTCGCTGCTGATTTGGCTCAACTTCAACCCGAATGAATCGGGCTTCCAGCTTGTTGAGCGCCATGAATGGCTGGGCGGCATCGCCTCCTACCAGATGGGCGTTGACGGCATCTCCATGCTGTTCGTCATGCTCACCACCTTCCTCATGCCAATCTGCATTCTGGCGAGCTGGCATGTGGAAAAGCGCGTGCGCGAATACATGATCGCATTTTTGGTGCTGGAAACCCTGATGATCGGCGTGTTCACCGCCCTCGATCTGGTGCTGTTCTATGTCTTCTTCGAGGCGGGCCTGATCCCCATGTTCCTGATCATCGGCGTCTGGGGCGGCCCGCGCCGGGTCTATGCCAGTTTCAAGTTCTTCCTCTACACCCTGCTGGGCTCGGTGCTGATGCTGATCGCCATCATCGCCATGTACTGGCAGTCCGGCACCACCGATATTGTGGCTCTGCTTTCGCGCAGCCCCGGCTTCCCGCCGGAAATGCAGACCTGGCTGTGGCTTGCCTTCTTTGCCTCCTTCGCGGTGAAAATGCCCATGTGGCCGGTTCACACCTGGCTGCCCGATGCCCACGTTGAAGCGCCCACCGCCGGTTCGGTCATCCTTGCCGCGATCCTCCTGAAAATGGGCGGTTACGGCTTCCTGCGTTTCTCGCTGCCCATGTTCCCCGATGCGAGCCTCTATTTCCAGCCCTTCGTTTATACGCTCTCCGTCGTCGCCATCATCTACACCTCGCTTGTCGCCCTGATGCAGGAGGACATGAAGAAACTCATCGCCTACTCATCGGTCGCCCACATGGGCTTTGTCACCATGGGCATCTTCGCCATGACGCGGCAGAGCATTGACGGCGCTTTGTTCCAGATGATTTCCCATGGCCTTGTTTCCGGCGCGCTCTTCCTCTGCGTCGGCGTGGTTTACGACCGCATGCACACCCGCGAGATTGCCGCCTATGGCGGGCTGGTCAGCCGCATGCCGCTCTACGCCTTTACCTTCATGCTCTTTACCATGGCGAACGTGGGTCTGCCCGGAACCTCGGGATTTGTCGGTGAGTTCCTTGTCCTGCTGGGCACATTCCAGAACAACACCTGGGTTGCCTTCTTCGCCACGACCGGGGTCATTCTCTCGGCTTGCTATGCGCTTTGGCTCTATCGCCGCGTGGTGTTCGGCAAACTGGAAAAATCCTCGCTTGCCCACATTTCTGACATGACGCCCCGTGAGCTTGCCACCCTCGCGCCGCTCATCGTGCTGACAATCCTGTTTGGCGTTTACCCCGCCCCAATCCTTGATGTGTTCGGCGCCTCCGTTGAAAATCTCATGAAGACGGTTCAAACCGCTGCGGCTGCGGCCCAGGCGCTTTCAACCGCATCGCTGCAATAAAGGCCCGCTGATGAATTACCTGCAAAATTACGATGCCGTGGCAAGCCTGCCGGAAATCGTTCTGGCCTGCCTTGCCATGCTCTTGCTGATGTTCGGGGTCTTCAAAAAGGGCGACGCGAATGATCACGTCACCCTCGGCGCGGTTGTCTCCCTTGGCCTCGTCGCGGCGCTTGTCATATTTGGCGGTGAAGGCAAGGTAACGGCTTTCGGCGGCGCCTTTGTGGTCGACACCTTCGCCCGGGTGATGAAAGTCATGGCGCTCTTCGGCTCGGCCGTGGCGATCATTCTGTCCACCCATTTTATGAAGCGCGTGAACATGGCGCGCTTTGAATATCCCATCCTCGTCATGCTGGCGAGCGTCGGCATGATGATGATGATTTCCGCCAACGATCTCATCTCGCTCTATGTAGGCCTCGAATTGCAGTCACTTTCGCTTTACGTCGTGGCCGCCATCGACCGGGACAGCGCCCGGTCTTCCGAAGCCGGACTCAAGTATTTTGTGCTTGGCGCACTTTCTTCAGGCATGCTCCTCTACGGCGCTTCACTCGTCTATGGCTTCACGGGGACGACGACCTTCCCGCAAATCGCCGCAGCCCTCAGCGCCAGCGGTTCAAGCCTCGGGCTTGTTTTTGGCTTGGTCTTCATTATCGCGGGCCTTGCCTTCAAGGTCTCCGCCGTGCCCTTCCACATGTGGACGCCCGATGTCTATGAAGGCGCGCCGACACCCGTGACGGCCTTTTTCGCCGCCGCCCCAAAGATTGCCGCCATGGCCCTGTTCATCCGGGTCATGATCTCGCCCTTCGCCGCGGTGGTCCAGGACTGGCAGCAAATCCTCGTCTTTGTGTCCATCGCCTCCATGGTGCTCGGTGCCTTTGCGGCTATCGGCCAGAACAACATCAAGCGCCTGCTGGCCTATTCCTCCATCGGCCATATGGGCTTTGCCCTGGTGGGGCTCGCCTCGGGAAGCCAGGAGGGGGCCCAGGGCGTGATCGTCTACATGATGATCTATCTGATCTCCACGCTCGGCGTGTTTGCCTGCGTCCTGGCGATGCGCCGCAAGGGCCAGCATGTTGAGCAAATCTCTGACCTGGCAGGCCTTGCCCATAACAACAAGGGGCTGGCTTTCGTCTTTGCCATTCTGATGTTTTCGCTCGCCGGCATTCCGCCGCTTGCCGGTTTCTTCGGCAAGTATTTCGTTTTCCTCGCGGCGGTGAAGTCAGGCCTCTTTGCCTTGGCCATTATCGGTGTCGTCGCCAGCGTGGTGGGTGCTTACTATTACTTGCGCATCGTGAAGGTCATTTATTTTGACGAGCCCGCCGAAAAATTCGACGCATTGGATGGCGAAGTGAAATGGGTGGCTTACGCCAGCGGCGCCTTTGCCCTGCTGTTCGTGGGCTTTGCCAATTACCTGGTGAACCTCGCGGAAGCCGCCGCCAAGTCGCTCTATTGAAACTGCCTGCCGGTCATCGCCTGATCCATTTTGAACGCATTGATTCAACCAATGCGGAGGCCCGGCGCCTGGCTGAAGGCGGAGAGTGCGGGCCCTTGTGGATTTGGTCCGACGAGCAAACCGGTGGCCGCGGAAGGCTGGGGCGCACCTGGGTTTCGGAGCCGGGAAATCTTTACGTCACCTGCCTGTTTCAAACCGCGGCAGCAGTGGCGGCAGCGGCCCAGCTCAGCTTTGTGGCGGCAATCGCCGTCCATGAAGTAGCGTCAAATCTTTTGCCGAAGGAAAATTTCTTCCTGAAATGGCCCAATGACGTGCTGCTGGACGGCGCGAAATTTTGCGGCATTCTGGCGGAGGTGGTGGGCACAAATCCAACCCGCATTGCTCTGGGCTGTGGCATCAACCTGGCTCATGCGCCAGAAGGGACGCCATACCCGGTTGCGGCGCTGGGGGGTGAGTACACACCTGACTCAATTCTGCCAATCCTGACGCTAAGCTTTTGGGATTGGCTCCAAATATGGGATGAGGGCAGGGGCTTTCCAGCCATCCGGAAGGCCTGGTTGGAAAGAGCCGCAGGGGTCGGTAAGGAAGTCTCGGTAGACGGGACCAGGGGGCGTTTTGATGGCCTGGACGTTGACGGTGCCATGCTGCTTACGCTCAATGACGGCACGCAAAAACAGATTCACGCCGGGGAAGTGCGATTAGGACCAACATGAACGCGAAGAAGAAAAATCCCCATGCCAGGGATCTGGTGCTGCTGCCTCTGGGTGGCACCGGCGAAATCGGCATGAACTGCTATTGCTATGGCGCGGGCACAACCGATGACCGCGAGTGGCTGATGGTTGATCTCGGCGTGAAGTTTGGCGATGAGTTTGAACCCGGCATTGATGTCGTTCTCCCGGATGTTTCCTTCATTGCCAAGAACCGCAAGAAACTGGCGGGCCTTGTGCTTACCCACGGCCATGAGGATCACATTGGCGCCGTGCCGTGGCTCTGGCCGCAGCTCAAATGCCCCGTTTACTGCACGCCGTTTGCCGCCGCCCTTCTGAACAACAAGCTGAAGGAACATGGGCTTGATGAGGACGTAAAGGTTCACGTCATTCCGCTCGGCGGAAAATTCAAGGTCGGCTCGTTTGATCTGGAATTTGTGAATGTCACCCACTCCATTCCGGAGCCCTGTGCGCTGCTGATCAAAACAAGTGAAGGAACCGTATTCCACTCCGGTGACTGGAAAATTGACCGCACCCCCACCTTCGGCGCCGGGATGGACGAAAAGCGCCTCGCCGAAATCGGCAATGAAGGCGTCGATGCGCTGGTCTGCGACTCCACCAATGTCCTGCGCGAAGGTTTTTCGCCATCCGAAAGCGAGGTCGCGGCGACCATCGCCGACATTGTCAAGCACGCCAAGGGCCGGGTCGCCATCACGACCTTTGCCTCCCATGTTGAGCGCGTCGCCTCCGCCGTGCGCGCCGCCCGGGCCCATGGCCGCGAAGTGGTGCTGGCGGGCAGGGCCATGCGCAACACCATTGAAGCGGCGCGCGCCTGCGGCTACCTGCGCGATGCCGGCGAGTTTCTCGATGAAGAATCTTTTGGTTATCTGCCCGTGAACAAGATCATGCTGTTGTGCACCGGAAGCCAGGGCGAGCCCCGCGCGGCAATCGCGCGCATTGGCGAAGACCAGCATCCCCACGTCGCCCTCGAGAAAGGCGATCTGGTTATTTTTTCGTCGCGCACCATTCCCGGAAATGAAAAGGACGTTTCCCTGGTTCACAATAATCTGGCGAAGCTCGACGTTGATGTGATCACCGCCGATGAAGCCCTGGTCCACACCTCAGGCCATCCGCGCCAGGGCGAACTCAAGACCATGTATGCGTGGCTGAAGCCCAGGGCCGTGGTGCCCATGCATGGCGAGCCCCGCCATCTCCGGGCCCACGCAAAATTCGCCAGGGCCTGCGGCGTTCCCCAAGCCCTGGTTCCGCTTGATGGCCACCTGATGCGATTGTCCCCCGGACCTCTGGAAAATGTCGATGAAGCGCCCTTTGGCCGCCTGCATGTCGACGGAAAACTGATCGTTCCCGCCGAAGAGGGTCCTGCCAAGCATCGCCGCAAGCTTTCCGCCGTCGGCGCCGTCTTTGTTTCCGTTGTCCTGGATGACAAGTTGCAACTCGCCGATGATCTCCAGTTGATCGGCGATGGTCTGCCTGCGGGTCTGGAAGATGACTTGCTGGATGCGGCCGAGGATGCTTTCGAGTCCATGCCAAGGCCGCGGCGCAAGGATGATGCGGTCGTGGCCGAGACCATCCGCATAGCGGTGCGCCGCGCCGCCGATCAAATCTGGGGCAAAAAGCCCGTTTGCAAGGTGCTCGTGCAGCGCGCGTGATATACTGCAACGAATCATGAGCAAGCCCGTAAAACCGCCCCAGGATCCCAACAATATCGAGCCTATTCAGCTTCGCGAGGCGCTGGAGGAGCGCTATCTCGCCTATGCGCTTTCGACCATCATGCACCGGGCCTTGCCCGACGTGCGCGATGGCCTGAAGCCGGTGCATCGCCGCCTTCTCCACGTCATGCGCCTGCTGCGTTTGGATCCGGGTGCGGCCTTCAAGAAGTCCGCCAAAATCGTGGGCGACGTCATGGGCGGCTATCATCCCCATGGCGACCAGTCGATTTATGATGCGCTGGTGCGCCTGGCCCAGGATTTTTCCTCGCGCTATCCGCTGATTGATGGCCAGGGCAACTTCGGCAACGTCGATGGCGATAGTGCCGCCGCCTACCGTTACACCGAAGCCCGCATGACCGAGGTGGCGCGGCTGCTGCTCGAAAATCTCGATGAAGACACGGTTGATTTCCGCCCCAATTACGATGGCACCGTGCAGGAACCGATCGTCCTGCCCGGCGCCTTCCCGAACCTCCTGGCCAATGGCGCGACCGGCATTGCCGTTGGCATGGCCACCAGCATTCCGCCGCACAACGCTGCTGAACTGTGCGATGCCGCCCTCCATCTTATCAAGTTTCCCAATGCCGGGGTGGAAAAGCTCACCCAATTTGTCATCGGGCCGGATTTCCCGACCGGCGGCATTGTCATCGATGACCGTGCCTCGATCGTTGAAGCCTACAAGACGGGCAGGGGCGGCTTCCGCGTCAGGGCCCGCTGGACCACCGAAGATTTGGGCCGTGGCGGCTGGCAAATCGTCATTACCGAAATTCCCTACCTCGTGCAGAAAAGCCGCCTCATCGAAAAATGCGCCGAACTCCTGACGGCGAAGAAGCTGCCGCTTCTGGCCGACATCCGGGATGAATCCGCCGAGGACATCCGCATCGTCCTGGAGCCGAAGAGCCGCACCGTCGATCCGACCCTGATGATGGAGCAGATGTTCCGCAACACCGAACTCGAAGCGCGCATTCCCTTGAACATGAATGTCCTCTCCGGCGGCAAGGTTCCGGTTGTCATGTCGCTGGCCGATGTGCTGCGCGAATGGCTGCAGCACCGTAAAACCGTGCTGGTCCGGCGCACCAATTTCCGCCTCGCCGAGATTGCCAGGCGCCTCGAAATTCTCGGCGGCTATCTCATCGCCTATCTCAACCTGGATGAAGTCATCCGCATCATCCGGAATGAAGACGAACCGAAACCGGCGTTGATGAAACGTTTCAAGCTCACCGACAACCAGGCCGAAGCGATTCTGAACATGCGGCTGCGCGCCTTGCGCAAGCTCGAGGAAATGGAAATCCGGACCGAGAATGATGCGCTGATCAAGGAACAGAAGGGGCTGAAAGGCCTTCTCAAGTCCGACGATCAGCAATGGCAGCAGATCTCCGAGGAGATCAAGGCGGTCAAGGAGAAGTTCAGCAAGAAGACGCCGCTTGGCAGAAGGCGCACCGATTTCGCCGAGGCACCTGAAATTGACCTCGACCTCGAGCAGTCCATGATCGAGAAGGAGCCGGTCACCATTGTCTGCAGCGAAAAGAGCTGGATCAGGGCCATGAAGGGCCACATCGAAGACGCCGCGACGCTTTCCTACAAGGATGGCGACCGGGGAAAATTCGTCCTCAACGCCCAGTCCACCGACAGGATCATGCTGTTCTCTTCATCGGGCAAGTTCTTCACCCTGGAAGCCGGAAAACTCCCCGGCGGCCGCGGCCACGGGGAACCGGTCCGCCTCATGGCCGATCTCGACTCCACTGATTCAATCGTCGCCCTGTTCGTGCATGTCCCGGGAACAAAACGCCTCCTGGCCTCGACCGATGGCGACGGCTTTGTTGTCCTTGAGGATGAATGCGTGGCCACCACCCGCAAGGGCAAGCAGGTGCTGAACGTCAAGGCGCCTTCCGAGGCGCTGCTCTGCGCGCCGGTGGCGGAGTCCGACGACCATGTTGCAACCGTCGGCGACAACCGCAAGCTGCTGATTTTCAAACTTTCCGAGCTTTCGGAAATGACCCGCGGCAAGGGCGTCCGCATGCAGAAATTCAAGGATGGCGGCTTGTCGGACGCGCGAACCTTCAGGTTGAAGGAAGGCCTGTCTTGGATTGATTCTTCCGGGCGGAACTTCACCGTGACCGAATTGAAGGACTGGCTCGGCGAACGGGCCCAGGCGGGCCGCCTGCCGCCCAAGGGCTTCCCCAAAAACAACCGCTTTGGTTAATGGGCCAGCCATAAGACATTGATTTTGCTTAAAATTAACCAACGGCGCAGCGTCTGGCGGCAAATCACGCTAGGAAACTTAAGACAAAATTATCCCGCCTGCTCACATGATGTGGCTGGAAAACGGTTACAGTTTGCAGATGTAATTCACGAAAGGGCTGCAAGAATTTGTGGAGCCGCGCAAGCGGATGAGGTCATGGACGGCCAGAGATTTTGGATAGCCGAAGGAAAAAGGGTGCCGGATGCAGCCCTCGATGAAACGCGCGGCTATACTGAAATGGAACGCTATGACAAGGATGGTTTCGTAAGGCTGACCGCCGGTCCGGCCGGAACCGAGATCAAGTGGTCGGTTTTTTCGCCTTGCTTTGCGTCGCTGTACTATGTGCTCGAGCGGCTGCCTTCCCTGCAGTTGCCCATTGTCCTGCGCTTCTATCTTTCCGGCTGGTTTGAGGAGACCTGCACGAACTTCGCCCAGGCCGCAAACCGCATTGAGCAAATTCTCTCGAAAAGCGAATTGCATCTGACGAAACGGACATTTGTCGAAGTGTTCGACCCGAATGGCCGGACGCTGCCGCCGATGCTGCAGAAAACATGGCACGACCACACCGTCTATCCTGAGAATTCAATTGACTTCATCTATGATGAGCGGTCCCACAATTTCCAGGTTGATCGTGTGGGCGCGCAATCGACCATCGCCAGGTTGTTCGGCATGTCTCCCGTTTCTTACCCCTACGTGCGCGGCGGCTCCTATGATGACATTGTTTATGAAGGCTACGCCCACGTGCTGCGATCGGGCAAGCCGCGTTACGATCATGTGCTTGCTGCAATGCGGATGCCGGACAATGTTGTCCGGTGGCTGCCCTATCAGCGGCTTATTGTTCCCAGCCGGTCCGATACTGTGATGCCGCGGGTAAGCGTCATAACTGAAATTTCCGACGTAGACATCAAGCTGATCTGAATATCGCCTATGCGCGGTTCTGGCCCAGGCCGCTGGAACGCATTTCACTGACGAGCTGTTCGATTGACTGCCGTTCCGCCACGCTCACCCACTCAATCTGGTGTTCTGGCTCGCTGGTCCACTGCCAGCGGAGGAATCCGTTCTCGATATGGGTATATCCCATCCGGTTGAGATGGCCATGTGAGGCCATCTGTTTGTTGCTGAGCGCCCAGATGGCATCGGGATTCCACTTGATGACACCGAGCAGGATTCCAAGGCGCGAGAATTTCTCAAACAAGTTCCGATAACGGACGTGCGCGTCGACCCAAAACTCGCCGTGATAAACCAGCCGTCCCCTGATCCGGTCGGCGATGCTGTGTTTCGATGGCGCTGCATGGATCGGAAGGCATATTTCATTGCGGCGCATGTAGAGTCCAATGTGGTAGGTCGGAGCCCAGTCGGCCAGGCTTGTATCGACATAGTCGTGCCTAAAGGCCTGGAGCGCCACTATCGAGCCATCGCCTGACTTTAGCGCCATCCAGAAAAAACGGTCGGGCGTAAGGCCGCAAACCAGGGGATCAAAAAACGGCGTCACGGGCCCATTCCGCGTCGTCATTCTTGCGGCGGTGAGGTCGTTGAGGTTTTTGCCCACATTGATTGCAAACCCTAACCGCTCAAGCTCTGAGGCAATGCCCGTTGCTGCCTTGGCCGTGCCAAGCGGATCGTCGATACAGGTCTCTGACATTGCTACCTTTCAACAATCACGCACATTAACCGGTTTTCAAAAACGTCTTGCGGTGGCCCGAGCCACAAAAAAGCTACTCGGGGTTCGTGATAATTTCGTTGATCATCTGCTCGATCGATTGGCGCTCGGCGACGTTCAGCCACTCGACCAGGTCAATGCCGTCGGTAGCCCATTGCCAGCGCAGGAAGCCTTTTTCGACGTAATTATAGCCCATGCGGTTCAAATGGCCATGGGTGGCCATGCGATTGCCGCTCAGTGACCAGACTGCATCCGGTATCCACTTTATGAGACATAAGATCAGTCCAAGCCGCGAAAACTTCTCCAGCAATTTTCGATTTCGAACCTGCGGGTCAATCCAAAATTCTCCATGATAAACCAGTCTTCCACGGATTCTTTCCGCTATGCTGCTTCGCGCCGGCGGGGCGCTGGAGGGCACCATGAGCTCCTGCCTGAGCATGGCAAGTCCGATCGTAAGGCTTGGTCCCCAGTCGGCCAGGCTGGTATCGACATAATCGTATCTAAAAGCTTGCAGCGCAGAGGTTATCCCGTCGCGCGAAACCGCCTGCATCCAGAAAAAGCGCTCTGGCGTAAAATTGCACACGTCGGGGTCAAAAAATGGCGAAACGGCGGTTCCGCGCGTGGCCAGTCTAATGGCGTTGAATTTTCTGGCGTCGGATCCGATGTTGATGACAAGGCCAAGCTGCTCGATTTCCGAGGCAAGTGCTACGCACACTCTGGCCGTGCCGAGAGGATCTTCAACGTAGAGTTGCGACATCGAGGCTCCAACTGAAGCGAATTAATTATGTATTGAATAGCGTTTCAATGAAGAAAGATGAACCGGACCAAGCAAATATGGTGAATGGCTATTTCCTGACGAAAAGTGTCCAACCGTCGGGCGTCAATCTTTCCTGGGGAAGGAACCGGGACTTGTATTCCATCTTGGCGGAGCCTTTGACCCAATAGCCAAGATACAGATAGTCCAGGCCCATCCGCTGTGCCCGCGAAATGCTGTCAAGAATAATGAAGGTGCCAAGGCTGCGCTTTTCGAAGCGCGGTTCATAAAAACTGTAGATCAGCGACAGGCCGTCATCCAGCATGTCAATGAGCACAGCGCCCACAAGCTCTCCCGGCGCCCCGCTTTCGGTTTTCAGCCGGTACTCCATCAGATGGCTGTCCACAAAAGTCTCGTCGATCATCGCGGCAAAGTCGAGCACGCTCATTTCCGCCATGCCGCCATTGCCATGGCGTGAATCGATATAGTCCCGGAACACGCCATAGTGCTCGCTTGTGGCTTTCGCCCGCACCGGGGTTCCCACCAGATCCTTGTTGCGGGCAAGGACGCGAAGCGCGGACTTGCTCCAGGTGAACTGCTTGACCGGCGTGCGCACCGAAACGCAGGCGCTGCATCCATCGCAGGCCGGGCGATAGGCTATATTCTGGCTGCGCCGGAATCCGCCCCTCGAAAGCTGAGTATTCAGGGTGCGTGCGTCCTGGCCCACGAGATGGGTAAATACCTTCCGCTCAAGCCGCCCGGCGAGATAAGGGCAGGGCGCCGGTGCCGTAATAAAAAACTGCGGAAAATTCCGGCGTTCGATGCTCAATCTTGGTATCCTTCAAGCCTTTGTTCGAAGCGCAAGGTTAATGCCCCTTGCCTGCTTCGTGCAAGTGACATTCAAACACCGGTGGAATTTGGCCTGCCGGCAGTTTAAGAGGGGACAAACCGGAGTGCTGGAATGACGATCAAAGCAAGTTGGATTGGCCTTGGCGTCATGGGTTTCCCCATGGCGGGCCATCTCGCGTCTAATGCCGATGTCGAGATGACAGTTTATAATCGTTCCTCCGAAAAAGCGGAAAAGTGGGCCCAGAAATACAAGGGCAAAACAGCCGCCAAGCCCGCCGCCGCGGGCGCCGCCGCAGATTTTGTCTTTGCCTGCGTCGGCAATGACGATGATTTGCGCAGCGTAACGCTAGGCCCCGAGGGCGCCTTTCAAACCATGCGGGCCGGCAGCATCTTTGTTGATCACACCACGGCTTCAGCCGATGTCGCCCGCGAACTTTTCGCCGAAGCGGCAAAGCGCGGCATTGGCTTTGTCGATGCGCCCGTTTCGGGCGGCCAGGCCGGGGCCGAAAATGGCGCGCTCACCGTCATGTGCGGCGGAGAAGAAAGCGCCTATGCCAAAGCCGAACCGCTGATCAAGCACTATTCAAAAATGCGAAAGCTGCTGGGGCCCGCAGGGTCCGGCCAAACCGCGAAGATGTGCAACCAGATTGCCATTGCCGGACTGGTTCAGGGCCTTGCCGAGTGTGTCCAGTTCGGCATGAAGGCAGGCCTCAACATGGAGGATGTCATTGAGGTGATCTCAAAAGGCGCTGCCGGGTCCTGGCAAATGGAAAACCGCCACAAGACCATGATTGCCGGAAAGTTTGATTTTGGCTTTGCCGTGGACTGGATGCGGAAGGACCTGGGCATCTGCCTGGAAGCGGCGCGCAAGAATGGCGCCCATCTGCCGGTGACCGCCCTTGTCGATCAATTCTACTCCGAAGTGCAGAAAATGGGCGGCAAGCGCTGGGATACCTCGAGCCTGATTGCCCGGCTCAATCGCTAGGCCTTGAGGCGCCGCGCCGTCTCGAGCGCGAAATAGGTAAGAATGCCGTCAGCGCCCGCCCGTTTGAAAGCCATCAGGCTTTCCGGGATGACTTTATTTGGATCGAGCCAGCCCCGTTCGATGGCCGCCATTAGCATCGAATACTCACCCGACACCTGATAGGCAAAGGTCGGCACGCCGAACCTCTGCTTAACCCGCGCCAGCACATCGAGATAGGGCATGCCGGGCTTTATCATCACCATGTCCGCCCCTTCGATGATATCGAGCTCAACTTCGCGCAAGGCCTCGTCGATGTTGGCCGGGTCCATTTGATAGCTGCGCTTGTCGCCGGTCAAGGTGCCGGAGGAGCCGACGGCGTCGCGGAATGGCCCATAGAAGCCTGAGGCATATTTGGCGCTATAGGCCATGATCTGAACGTTGCTGTGGCCATTGGCCTCCAGCGCCTGGCGTATCGCGCCAATGCGGCCGTCCATCATGTCCGAAGGCGCCACGACATCGCAGCCGGCCTCCGCCTGGAGCAGGGCCTGCTTCACCAGAATGGCAACCGATGGATCATTGACGATCTCGCCATCTTCCATAAGTCCGTCATGGCCGTGGCTGGTGTAGGGATCGAGCGCCACGTCGCACATGATGCCGATTTCCGGCACCGCGGCCTTGATGGCGCGAACCGCCCGGCAGACCAGATTGTCCGTATTAAGGGCCTCGCTTGCATCAGCCGTCCTCAAGGCCTGGCTGGTATTTGGGAACAGGGCGATGAGGGGAATGCCCAAGGCCGCTGCTTCTTCGGCCTTCCTCACCGCCAGATCAATGCTGTAGCGTTCGACACCCGGCATCGAAGCCACCGGATCCGTGGTTTTATGCCCATCGATGACAAACATCGGCCAGATGAGATCGGAGACCTGAAGGGTGTTTTCAGCGGTTAGGGCCCGGGACCAGGCTGCCTTGCGGTTGCGCCGCAGGCGTGTGGCCGGAAAGCCCCTTGGTTGCGACTTTAAGTGGTCCATGGGGCCTTGTATCAAGTCTGGCTCAAGAACTGAATAGGGCCGTGGTCGCAGGGTTTCTTTCGCCGTGGGCCGGCCGCGACATCGCATTAACCATGTAGGGTGTGGCGCGCCCCATTTTCCCGGCCTTATGACCAGGCAAGGTCGCATTTGATTAACATAGGAAAAAAAGACTCCATAAACTGTCTTCGAAGAAGCAGCAAACTATCGAAAATATAAGGATAAATTTACCCAACCTGTTCAGGTCGCTTTAAATCGGCCGGCGTATTCTGGGGGCATAAGAGGAACGGACAAAAGAGCCGGCCTCGCAAACAAGGGATAGGTGGATAACATGAATACGCAAGTAGCTGGGGGAGTCCGTGTTGTGGACGTCGCGCCGCAGCGCAAAGAAATTAAACACCGTTATATGGAAGCTTTGACGCTGATCGAAAGGCTGCATCGCCGCTTGCTCGACGTCATCAAGGACGATTTCGAGCGTTCCGGCGAACCGGAGGTAAATCCGGTTCAGGCGCTTCTCCTGTTCAACATCGCCGATTCGGAATTGACCGCCGGCGAACTCAAGACCCGTGGCCACTATCAGGGTTCAAACGTTTCTTACAATCTTAAGAAGCTTGTTGAATCGGGTTACGTGAACCACGAGCGTTCGAGCGCCGATAAGCGCTCGGTGCGGGTGAAGCTGACGCCGAAGGGCCAGGCCATTCGCGACCGAATCGACGCGCTTTACAACCGGCAGCTTCAGGCCGTTGAAGAAGTTGTCGGCCTGTCGATCGAGGAATTTGACCGATTGAACAAGGCGCTTACGCGGCTTGAGCGGTTCTGGACTGACCAGATCCTCTACCGCCTGTAACAAGATAGTGAAGTAGAAGCCCTGTGGCCGAAAAGCCTCAGGGCTTTTTTTTGTTTGAAATTACGCGTTCGATGGCCGGCAAGTATAAGTTTTTGCTCAATTTACTTGGCTGGCGCCCGATTGGATTGCCCATCCTAACTTTTGACGAGTCGCACCAAGGCTGGTACAGCTTGGCAAATCAGGAATGAGACTTGCCAACGGCCCGGAAGAGGCCTGTGCAGGGGTGGCAAAGAGGCAATGATGTTTTTAAACTTTGGTTCTGCAGGCAAAATGCTTTTTTCCAAGGTCATCGGGGTTTCGCTCGCCCTAATGCTGGGCCTGTCCTTGGCGGACGCGCCGGCTGTCAAGGCCGAGCAAACCGACGAAATGCGCGACCTGATTAAAAAGCAGAAGCTCAAGAACAAGGGGCTTTTTGGAAATTATACGCCTTCAACCGGAAAAGTTGACCCCACCCCGTCCGGCAAGGCGGTGACTGAAACCGAGATTTTCTCCACCCAGATTGTGCAGCCGATGTTGTCGATGGGCGGCACTGCTGAAATGCACGCTGCCGAGAGCAAGTACGCGGCGATCGCCAGCAACGGCGGCTGGCCCAAGGTGCCAAAAGGCGCCCTGAAAAAGGGTTCGGAGGGCCGGGCCGTGATGGCGCTCAACCAGCGCCTGTTCATCGAGGGTTATGTCCGCCCGGAGGCTGCGGAGGGTGAATTCGCTGCCATTTTCACAACCGCCACGCAGGACGGGTTGATGCGGTTCCAGCGCAACAACGGCTTGGCTGCAACCGGCCAGATGGATGGCGCAACGCTCTACGCGCTCAATGTGCCTGCGGCTGAAAGAGTGGCCACAATCAGGGCAAACATTCCCCGCCTTGCCGAATACTCCAAGGATCTTGGAAGCCGCTACGTTGTCGTGAACATTCCGGCCCAGCAGATTGAAACGGTAAACGGCAACCGGGTGTTTTCGCGGCACAATGCCATCGTGGGACGGCCGTCGCGTCCGACTCCCGTGGTGATGACGGCGCTTTCGGACATCAATTTCAACCCCTATTGGAATGCCCCGCCTTCCATCATTGAGCGCGACATTCTTCCAAAGATGTCGAGCGGCATTCTGGAAAAAATGAACATGAAGGTGTTTGACGGGGTTGGCGGACCTGAAATCAATCCCCGGCGTATTAACTGGCGCCGCGCCGTTGTGGACAACTACCATTTCCGGCAGGAGCCCGGCGGTGAAAACGCCATGGCCACCGCCAAGATCAATTTCTCCAGCCCCTTCGGAATTTATCTGCATGATACGCCTGAGCAGCATCTCTTTGACAGCAGCAACCGCTTCTATAGCTCCGGCTGCGTGCGTGTTCAAAAGGTTGCGGTTCTCCTGAACTGGATTCTCAACGGTCAGGATGGAATTGACCCCAGCCGCATTGAATATCTGGCCCAATCGCTTGAGCGCCTTGACGTGAAGCTCGTGGCGCCGCCGCAACTCCGCGTGACTTATCTCACCGCTTGGCCCACCTCGGACGGCATTGTTGCTTTCCGTGGCGATGTTTACGGCCTGGATGGAACCGGATTTATTGTTGGCCAGCCATTGCCGGTGGGGGAAAAGACCGCCAGCGGCGAACGCTTTGTCCTGAAGCCGGTGCCCCGCCAGCTTGCCCAGATTGATGAAGCGGAGGCCGACGGATTTTTCTGGTTTGGCAAGCGGTCGAGAAAGAATGAAAGCGCGGTGGACTCCCGCTCGAAGGGTTCCATTGTCAAAAAGTCGGGAACTGTGAGCTTCTTCAGCCGCGGTGATGACTCCAGGGATGCCAAGAAAAAAATTGTAAAGAAAAAACTCGTTTCATCGTCGAAGAAGAAGCCGGCGACCGCTGACGCCAAGAAGACATCGACGAAGGCCGCGGCAAAGGTCGCTTCCGCAACCACGAAAAAGTCCGCCAAGCCGGCAACCGCTGCTGCCAAGAAAACCAGCGACGAATGCAAGGCCGGCAAAGACGGCAAACTGCCAAAGGATTGCAAGGTCGAAGCCGCCGCGAAACCCAAGGCCAAACCGGCGGAAACGGCTTCTGCGACGAACTGACCCTGCGCAATTTTGCGCCATAACTTGGCCCTTTCGAAGGGCTAAGATTTGGCCATGACACCGCAAGATTATGATCGCGTTCTGGCCCACGGCATCGACCGGCTGAGGGCGGAAGGCCGTTACCGCGAGTTTGCCGATATTTGCCGGGTAAGGGGCAGGTTTCCCCGGGCCCTTTATCGCGGGCAAGGCGCAGAGCGCGAAGTCACCGTGTGGTGCTCCAACGACTATCTCGGCATGGGACAGCATCCAGCCGTTCTTGCTGCCATGCATGCAGCCATCGATGATGTCGGCGCCGGGTCTGGCGGCACCCGCAACATTTCCGGCACCACGCATTATCATGTTGAGCTTGAGCAGGAATTGGCCGACCTGCACGGCAAGGAGGCGGCCCTTCTGTTTAACTCCGGCTACATGGCCAATGAAGCCACCCTGTCCTCCCTGGTCAGGGCGTTGCCCAACTGCATTGTCCTGTCCGACGAGATGAACCACGCCTCCATGATTGAGGGCATCCGCCACGGCGGTGGCGAAAAACTGATCTGGCGTCACAATGACCTGGCGGATCTCGAAGCGAAATTGCAAACGCTGGCAGCGGACCGCCCCAAGCTGATCGCATTTGAATCCGTTTATTCCATGGATGGCGATATTGCCCCGCTCGCCGCAATCTGCGCGCTTGCCAGGCGCCATGGCGCGCTCACCTATCTCGATGAAGTCCACGCCGTTGGCATGTATGGCGCCCGGGGTGGCGGCATTGCCGAGCGCGATGGGATGTTGGGCGAAATCGATATCATCGAAGGCACCCTCGCCAAGGCCTTCGGTTTGATGGGTGGCTACATCGCCGCCAACGCCACCATCGTTGATGCCATAAGGTCTTTCGCCCCGGGCTTTATCTTCACCACCTCAATAGCGCCGGCCATCGCCGCAGGCGCCACGGCCGCTATCCGCCACCTCAAGGCAAGCAGCCTGGAGCGGCAGTTGCAGAGCCGGCACGCCAAATTGCTGACGGCCTCGTTGAAGGCGCGGGGGCTGCCAGTGACCGAAACTGAGAGCCATATCGTGCCCCTGATTGTGGGTGATCCGGTAAAATGCAAGGTCTTGACCGACCGGTTGCTCAGCGATTTTTCGATCTATGTCCAGCCCATCAACTATCCCACGGTTGCGAAGGGCACGGAACGCCTGCGCCTCACCCCGGGTCCGCTCCACGGCGAACTCGAAATCTCCAGGCTGGTGGCAGCCCTTGATCAGCTCTGGACCGAGATGATGCTGCGCCGCGCCGCCTGACTGCCGCAAAACCGGCCATTCACGCCGCTTCTCCGGTGCTTATTTTGCTGCGGTCATATATTACTGGACCCCAACCCGCCTTTCGCTATTTTGCAGCCGAAACGCGGAATCAGGGCAGGGGACCATCATGGCCAAGAAGGCAAGCAAGAAAACCGTCAAGAAACCAGCCGCCAAAGCCAAGGCGAAGAGAGCTCCCCTGTTCCCCGGCTTCTTCAGCGAAAAGCTCGCTAAAACCGATCCAAAGATCGCCCAGGCGATCACCCGGGAGCTGCATCGCCAGCAGAACGAAATTGAGCTGATCGCCTCGGAAAACATCGTCTCGCGCGCCGTGCTGGAGGCGCAAGGCTCGATCATGACCAACAAATACGCCGAAGGCTATCCCGGCCGGCGCTATTACGGCGGCTGCCAGTATGTGGACGTTTCCGAAACCCTCGCCATTGAGCGCGCCTGCAAGCTGTTTGAGTGTTCCTTCGCCAACGTCCAGCCCCATTCCGGTGCCCAGGCCAACCAGGGCGTGTTCTTCGCGCTACTTCAGCCCGGCGACACCTATATGGGACTTGATCTTGCCTGCGGCGGGCATCTGACCCACGGCTCACCCGTCAACCAGTCCGGCAAATGGTTCCATGTGGCACCCTACAAGGTGCGCGAGGACAATCACCAGATCGATTACGATGCGCTGGCCGCCCAGGCCCTTCAGGTGAAGCCGAAGCTCATCATTGCCGGCGGCTCGGGCTATCCGCGCTTTCTCGATTTCGCCCGCTTCCGGCAAATCGCTGACAGCGTCGGCGCCTATCTGATGGTCGACATGGCCCATATCGCCGGCCTCGTGGCCGGCGGCGTGCATCCCAACCCGCTTGAACACGCCCACGTCGTAACTACCACCACCCATAAAACCTTGCGCGGCCCCCGCGGTGGCATGATTCTCACGCGCGATGACGCCATCGGCAAGAAGATCAATTCGTCCGTGTTCCCCGGCCTCCAGGGCGGGCCGCTGGAGCATGTGATCGCCGCCAAGGCCGTGGCCTTTGGCGAGGCGCTGCGCCCGGCATTCCGGAAATACGCCGCCCAGGTTGTGGCCAATGCCAAGGCGCTGGCGGATGCCATGGTTGCCGGAGGCTGTGATCTCGTCTCAGGCGGCACCGACACCCATCTGATGCTGGTAGACCTCCGCAAGAAGGGATTGACCGGCAAGGCTTCCGAGGCCGCCCTGGGCCGTGCCTACATCACCTGCAACAAGAACGGCATCCCGTTTGATCCCGCGCCCTTCACCATTACCTCCGGCATCCGCCTGGGAACTCCGGCGGGAACCACCCGCGGCTTTGGCGTCGCTGAATTCCGGGACGTGGGCGCTTTGATCATCGAGGTTCTCGATGGCCTTGCGAAGCATGGCGAAGCGGGCAATGCTAAGGTGGAAGCGGCGGTCAAGCGCAAGGTCTTGGCGCTCACCAAGCGCTTCCCGATCTATTAAGCAAAGGAAGCCATGCGCTGCCCATTCTGCAGTAACGAAGAAACCCAGGTGAAGGATTCGCGCTCCACCGAAGATGGCGCCGCGATCCGCCGCAGGCGTTATTGCCCGGATTGCGCCGGACGCTTTACCACCTTCGAACGCGTGCAGTTGCGCGAGCTCATGGTGATTAAGAAAACCGGCAGGCGCGTTCCCTTTGACCGCGACAAGCTCATGCGCTCGGTGCAGATTGCGCTCCGCAAACGCCCGGTCGAACCCGAGCGGATTGAACGCATGGTGTCCGGCATTGTCCGCCGCCTGGAAAGCCTGGGCGAGAGCGAGATCAAGTCGGAAACCGTGGGCAAGCTCATCATGGAGGCGCTCAAGGCCCTCGATGATGTGGCCTATGTCCGCTTTGCCTCGGTCTACAAGAACTTCCGCGAAGCCAAGGACTTTGAGGAACTGATCGGCGAACTCGCAAGCGACGAGGGCGAAAGCGAGGCTACTTGAACGCCGACCGGCGCTGGATGGACTATGCTTTGCGGCTGGGCCGCCGGGCGCTCGGCACCACTGCCGAAAACCCGCCCGTAGGCTGCGTTGTGGTGAGGGATGGCAGGGTTTTAGGCGTCGGCTGGACCCAACCCGGGGGCCGGCCTCACGCCGAAACTGAGGCCCTTAAAATGGCCGGTGAGCACGCCGGCGGGGCCACTGCCTATGTCACCCTTGAACCCTGCGCCCACCGGGGCAGAACCGGCCCCTGCGCCGAAGCCTTGGTCAAGGCAGGCCTCGCCCGCGTGGTTACCGCCATGGAAGACCCGGACCCCCGCGTTTCAGGCGAGGGCCACGCTATTCTGCGCGCTGCGGGCGTGGCCGTGGAGGTGGGCGTGGGCGCCGAAGAGGCACGCCGTGACCTGGCAGGCTTCCTCACGCGGATTGCCAGGAAACGCCCTTATGTTACGCTAAAGATTGGAGTTTCCGCCGACGGCAAGATCGCCGCCGGGCCGCGCCAGCGCACCGCAATAACCGGCCCGGAGGTCAAGGCCCGGGTGCATCTCATGCGGGCTGAAAGCGATGCCGTCCTCGTGGGCCTCAGCACCGTGTTGATTGACGACCCGGAGCTCACCTGCCGTCTGCCGGGAATGGAGGCCCGCTCGCCCACCCGCATTGTGGCCGATACGCGCCTGTCCATTCCCTCCAAGGCTAAGCTGGTTAAAACCGCCGAACAGGTGCCGGTCTGGATCCTCTCCACGCGCAAGGGCGGGGTAAGTGCCGGCATTACCGTGATCGATTGCAGGCAAACCCCCGATGGCTGGGTGGATTTTGCCGATGCGCTGGAACAGCTCGCGGCACGGGGCATCAATCGCCTGCTGGTTGAGGGCGGCTCGCACATATCGCAAAGCCTGCTGGACGCTGATTTGGTCGATGCGGTGCAGCTCTTCCAGAACCCGCTTGTCATCGGCCCGCAAGGAATTGATGCCATTGCGGAAATGCCGCTCGCAGAGCTCGCTAACCGGTTTCGCGAGACGGAAAAGGAAGTGCTTGGAAGCGATACTTTGACCGTCTATGAACGGCCCCATGTTCACCGGAATAGTCACTGATATCGGCGAAGTCATGCGCGTTGAAAAGCGCGGCGATACCCGTTTCACCATCGCCACCGCCTACGCTCCCGAAAGCATCGCGGTGGGAGCCTCAATTGCCTGTTCCGGCTGCTGCCTCACGGCCATTGAAATGGGCCGCCAGCCGGATGGGCGCGGTTCGTTCATTGTTGAGGCCTCCGCTGAAACACTTTCAAAAACCACCTTGCGCAACTGGAAAACCGGCACCCGCATCAATCTCGAACGGTCCTTGAAAATGGGCGATGAACTGGGCGGCCATATCGTTTCAGGCCATGTCGATGGACTTGGGGAAATCATCTCCATAGAGCCCGAAGGCGATTCCAAGCGCTTTCGCTTCACCGCGCCAAACGACATTGCCCGCTTCATTGCGCAAAAAGGCTCCGTCACGCTCGATGGCACCTCGCTCACCGTCAATGAAGTCGACGGCAGTTACTTCGGCGTGAACATGATTCCGCACACCCAAGCAGTCACCACATGGGGCCATGCGCGGGCAGGCGACGCCGTCAACATTGAAATAGATATGCTGGCGCGCTATGTGGCGCGTCTCGCAGAATTCGGGAAGTCATGAAGGTCGAAAAGAAAAAAACGGAATCCGCCAAGATCAAGGCGAAGCTTCTCATTGTTGAAGCGCGCTTCTATGCCGGCCTGTGCGATGAACTCGCCAGGGGCGCCATCGCCGCCCTTGAGCGCAGCGGTGCCACCTGGGATCGTTTGGCCGTGCCCGGCGCTTTGGAATTGCCGGGCGCCATTGCCATGGCGGAGGCGTCCAGGCGTTATGACGGCTATGTGGCGCTGGGCTGTGTGCTGCGCGGCGAAACCACCCATTATGAAATCGTCTCCGGCGAAAGCGCCCGCGGGCTCATGGAGTTGACGCTGAAAGGCCTTTGCATCGGCAACGGCATTCTGACGTGCGAGAACGAGGCGCAAGCCTGGGCCCGGGCAAAAACTACCGAAGGCGACAAGGGCGGCGGTGCGGCGGATACCGCTCTTGCCATGATCCGCTTCAAGCGCGCCATGAAAAAGAAAACCGCAAGATGACCGGCAAGCGCGCCAAACCTGTTGAACGCGCCGCCGCCCGCCTGGGCGCCGTGCAGGCGCTTTACCAGATGGACCTGGCGGGCACCGATGTCGGCGAAACCCTCGCGCAGTTTTCGGCCCGCGCCTCCGGCGAAAATTTTGATGATGGCCAGTGCGGCGAGGCCGATTACAAGTTCCTCAAGGAAGTCGTGGATGGCGCGGTGCGCGAGCAGGCAACCATTGATCCCGCCGTTGACGCCGTTCTCGACAAGGCCTGGCCCATGCACCGGCTGGATGCCACCGTGCGCGCCATCCTGCGCGCCGCCGCCTTTGAAATCATGTTCATGGAAAAAGTCCCGACCCGGGTTTCCATCAGTGAATATCTCGATGTGGCCGGCGCTTTCTTTGGCGAGGAAGAGCCGCGCTTCATCAATGGCGTGTTGAATACCCTGGCGCGCAGCCGCCGCCCCGGCGAGTTCGCCGCGTGACCGAAATCGCCCTCGCCAAACGCAACATTCTGTTGCTGGCGATTTCCCAGGCTCTCTATTCCTGCTGCGTGATTATCGTGTTTGCGACAGCCGGGCTGGTTGGCCTCATGCTGGCCCCAAGCCCGGGATTGGCCACCACGCCGGTCACCACCTTTGTTTTGGGAGCGGCCGTTACCACGATACCGGCATCCCTGATGATGCAGCGCCTCGGGCGGGTGCCGGTGTTCGTATTTGGCGCCGCGGCCTGCGTGCTGGGCGCCGGAATTTCGGTTTATGCGATCTATACCCAGAATTTCCTTCTCTTCTGCCTGGCCACTGCCTTGCAGGGCATGTTTCAGGCGACCAGCGGCTTCTACCGTTTTGCCGCCGTGGAAGGCGCCACCCCCGATCTGAAACCCATTGCCATTTCCTGGGTCCTTGCCGGAGGCGTTGTCGCAGCCGTTGCCGGCACCCTGCTTTCCAACGCCACCGCCGACCTGTTTGCCCCCTTTACCTTCGCCGGCTCCTATCTCGCCGCCGCCATCATCGCGCTCGTGGCCATCCTGGTTCTGTTTTTATTGAACCTGCCCAAGCCCACGGCGGAAGAAATCAGCGGCGAGCGCCGGCCCTGGAGCGAATTGCTGCGCCAGCCCCGGCTGATCGTCGCCATGGTCACCGCGATCATTTCCTACGCCATGATGAACTTCATGATGACCGCGGCTCCGGTTGCCATGATTGGCTGCGGCTTCACCAAGTTTGATGCATCGTGGGTATTGCAATGGCATGTGCTGGCCATGTTCGTGCCCAGTTTTTTCACCGGTCATCTCATCAAGGCCTGGGGCGTTGAGCGCATCATCGCCATCGGCATGGTTTTGTTGTTTGCCGCCGGCGTGGTCGGCATTCTCGATATAAAGTTTGGAAATTTCGCCGTCTCCCTGGTTCTTCTGGGCCTCGGCTGGAATTTCGGCTTCATTGGCGGCACCACCATGCTGACCACCACCTATCGGCCCGCCGAACGGGGCAAGGTCCAGGCCGCGAACGACTTCGGCATTTCGGCGCTGATGGTTGTGGCCTCCTTCAGCTCCGGAAAAGTATTGGATAGTTTGGGCTGGGGAGCCGTAGGCTTCGCCATGTTCCCCGCCGCGCTGCTGACCTTGCTGTTGCTCGGCTGGCTGGTTATGAACCGCCCCAAAACCGCCTGACACACTGGCAAGACTAAATGCCGGCCTGAATACTGCCCATTGCTTCTTTTTGCCTGATTTGGCATATCCCAGCCATCAATCCGGGGCAGGGGACGGACATGCGGGGATTCGCGTGTCTGGATTGCGCCGGGGCAACACAAACAAAAGGGTTAATCCATGACCTCCACTCTCTGGCTGATCGTGCTCGCGGGCGCGCTGTCCATCGTCTACGGCATTGTCACGACGCGCGGCCTACTCGCCGCCGATGCGGGCTCGGCCCGCATGCAGGAAATTTCCGCTGCCGTGCGCGAAGGGGCGGCCGCCTATCTCAAACGCCAGTATCAAACCATTGCCATGGTTGGCGTGGTTATTTTCATCATTGCCTGGCTCCTGCTCGGCGGCTATTCGGCCATCGGCTTCCTGATCGGCGCGGTGCTGTCGGGTGCCGCGGGTTTTATCGGCATGAACGTCTCGGTGCGGGCCAACGTGCGGGTGGCGCAAGCCGCGACAAAGTCGCTTGCCGGCGGGTTGGATCTCGCCTTCAAATCCGGCGCGGTAACCGGGCTTCTGGTGGCAGGCCTCGGCCTTCTCGGCGTTACCCTTTATTTCGGCTTCCTTACGGGCTCCATGGGTTTTGAACCCACCAGCCGTGAGGTAATTGACGCGCTGGTTTCCCTTTCCTTCGGTGCATCTCTGATCTCCATTTTCGCCCGTCTTGGCGGCGGCATCTTCACCAAGGGTGCAGACGTTGGCGGCGACATGGTGGGCAAGGTCGAAGCCGGCATTCCGGAAGATGATCCGCGCAACCCCGCCACCATCGCCGACAACGTTGGCGACAACGTGGGCGACTGCGCCGGCATGGCCGCCGACCTCTTTGAAACCTATGTGGTGACGACCGTTGCAACCATGGTTCTCGCGGCCATTGTGCTGCCCGATGCCATGAAGCTCGCCGGCATGGTCCTGCCGCTTGCCATTGGCGGCGCCTGTGTCATCACCTCGATCATCGGCTCCTACTTCGTCAAGCTCGGCGCCTCCAACAACATCATGGGCGCCCTCTACAAGGGCATCATCGCAACGGGCGTTCTTTCGCTCGCCGCCTTGTACCCCGTGATCTCCTATGTGTTCGGCGGCATGGACGTGGCCCTCGGTGACGCCACCAAGGCCTTCACACCCCTGAGCCTGTTCTATTGCGGCATCGCCGGCCTCGTGATCACCGGTCTCATCATCTGGATCACCGAATACTACACCGCAACCGGCAAGCGCCCGGTGAACTCCATCGCCGAAGCCTCGATCACCGGCCACGGCACCAACGTGATCCAGGGTCTTGCTGTATCGATGGAAGCCACCGCCGTTCCGGCCCTCATCATCATCGCCGGCATTATCGTCACCTTCAATCTCGCCGGCCTCTTCGGCATTGCCGTTGCGGTGACAACGATGTTGGCGCTCGCCGGCATGGTCGTTGCCCTTGACGCCTTCGGCCCGGTCACCGACAACGCCGGCGGCATCGCCGAAATGGCGGGCCTGCCCAAGGAAGTGCGCCACAACACCGACGCGCTTGACGCCGTGGGCAACACCACCAAGGCCGTCACCAAGGGCTATGCCATTGGTTCGGCAGGCCTTGGCGCTCTCGTGCTCTTTGCCGCCTATACGCAGGATTTGAAGTTCTTCGCCGCCAACGCGTCGCCGGGAACCTTCTTCGAAGGCGTGAACGTCACCTTTGATCTCTCCAACCCTTACGTGGTTGTGGGCCTGATCTTCGGCGGCCTGCTGCCCTATCTCTTCGGCGGCATGTCGATGACCGCCGTGGGCCGCGCCGCCCAATCCGTGGTGGTTGAAGTGCGCCGCCAGTTCAAGGAACGCCCCGGCATCATGAAGGGCACCGAGAAGCCCGACTATGCCCGCGCCGTGGACCTGCTCACCAAGGCGGCCATCAAGGAAATGATCATTCCGTCCATGCTGCCCGTGTTCTCGCCCATCGTGGTGTTCTATGTGATCTACGCGATTGCCGGCAAGGAAGCGGGCTTTGCAGCCCTTGGCGCCATGCTCATGGGCGTGATCGTCACCGGCCTCTTCGTGGCCATCTCCATGACCGCCGGCGGCGGCGCCTGGGACAACGCGAAGAAGTCCTTTGAAGATGGTTTTGTTGACAGTAAGGGCGTGAAGCATCTGAAGGGCTCCGAAGCCCACAAGGCTTCAGTCACCGGCGACACCGTAGGCGACCCCTACAAGGACACCGCCGGCCCCGCCGTAAACCCCATGATCAAGATCACCAATATCGTGGCCTTGCTCCTCCTGGCGGTTCTGGCGCACTGACGATCTGTCATTTGCTTGATCGAACCCCGCGAGGAGCAATCTTCGCGGGGTTCTGCTTTTGCAGATTACGCCGCGTCGTGAAAGATGATGCCGAGCGTATGGCGGTTGCCGGCGCGCAGCTTGCTGACGCCGTGCCGGAGATTGCACCTGTAGAAGCCGCGCGTGCCTTGCACGGGCCGGCTGTTGACCGCAAACACCACGGCATCACCCTTTTTCAAGGGCACCACCGCGGCGCGTGACTGCATGCGCGGGCGCTGCTCGGTGAGCACGAACTCGCCGCCCTCGAAATCCTCGCCAGGCTCGCTGAGGAGGAGCGCCACCTGGAGCGGGAATACATGCTCGCCATAAAGATCCTGATGCAGGCAGTTGTAGTCATCAGGGCCGTATTGCAGCAGCAATGGGGTAGGGCGGGTCTGCCCGGCGGCATGGCAGCGCGCGATAAATTGCGCATGGGCCGCGGGGAAGCGCACCTCCATCCCCATGGCCTCGTGCCAGCGGTTGGCGATAGGCGCGAGGCGGGGATAGAGCGCCGTGCGCAGGGCCTCGACCACGGGCGGCAAAGGGTAGGCGAAATATTTGTATTCGCCGCGCCCAAAGCCGTGCCGGGACATGACGATCCGGCTGCGGAAGCCTTCGTCTTTTTGATAGAAGCTGGCCACTGTTTCGCATTCCCTGGCGGACAGCAGCCTCGGCATCACGGCCCATCCCTGCGCATCGAGGTCGGCAGAAATAGCTGGCCAGTCAATGGCTTCAAACCGGCTCATGCCACCGCTTCCAGATTGATCAGTTTCCGCTTGCGCTGAACCCCCCAGCGGTAGCCCGAAATCGAACCATCGGCCTTGACCACCCGGTGGCAGGGAATGGCAACGGCCAGCACATTGGCAGCACAGGCAGCACCCACATCCTGGGCGGTGGCGGGCAGCGCCAATGATTTGGCGATCTGTCCGTAGGTGATGGTTTGGCCCGCCGGAACATCGCGCAGCGCTTGCCACACGGCCTGCTCCTGCGCCGAGCCGCGAATATCAAGCGGCAGGTCAAGGCCTTGGTTGGGAGCATCAAGGAAAGCCGCGATTTTTGCCGCCTTGTCCGAAAGCCCCGTCTCGTCGGCAATGAGCCGGCCCTGTGGGAAGGCGTAGGCCAGTTCGCGGCGGAGCTCGTCCCGGCTGTCGCCCAGCAGAATGGCGGCGATACCCTTTTCCGTGACGGCAACCAGCGCCATGCCGAGTGAAAATTTCCCGAAGGCGAAGCGGATTTCTTCGTCCTTGTTAAGCTTGTCTGTAGTCATCTCTGCACCCTGTTTTGAAGTTGTCTGGGATCAAGGTGCAGTTGTTGGCGGGCCAAAGCCACCCGAAATGCGACCGGGAAGGCCTTTCAAGGCCTGTTGTTGGCGTAGCCTGAAACCAGTTCCCCGTTAAACCGCGCATAGCCCTCCGCCGTTGTCTTCAAGTGATCGCGCACCGCTTCATGCAGGTCCGGGAGCTTGTGAAATGGCACCGTGGGAAGCGCATGATGTTCCGCATGAAACGGCATGTTCCACGCCACCAGCCGCACCAGCTTCGTCGTGAAGGTCGTGCGCGTGTTCTCAAACATGTTTTCCACATGCGGGCAATTCGTGTGCTCGGCGAGGAGAAAGAGACGCAGGAATGGTTGGCCGAGGAGGGCAGGGATGATCCATACCCAAATCACCAGTGACGATTCCCACAAAACTGACGCGGCGGCGATCAAAACATAAAGGGCCAGCATCACCCGTGCCTCGAGAGTTACGCGGGCCCTGGCTTTTTCCGGCACAAAGTCATCGGCGCCGCGGCCCATCGCGTTGCGCAGCAGGGTGTGAATCGCAGCAAACCACAGGGGAAGCCCCGACACATGCTTCACATAGCCAATCAGCGTAGTGGGCTTGGGCGTCTGAAGTTCCGGATCGCGGGCCGGGTCATGCGTATGGCGGTGATGGGCGAAATGAAAAAACCGGAACCACGCCGGCGGGATAAGGATCAGGAAGCCGCTTATGCTTGAAATGGCCGTGTTGAAAAATGAACTCCTGAATGCCGTTTCATGGGTGGATTCATGGAGCGCCGTAAAAAGAAAGACGATCAGGATGCCTTGAACGGGCAGCAGCGCAAACCAGGAGGGCACGCGCAGGGCAATCAGGGTTCCGAGCACCAGGATTGCTCCCAGATGGAAGCTGAATCTTAACAGGCCCGGCGCATCGCGCCGTTCAACAAGGGACTGGCGCAACGCGGGGTCCAGGTTGGTGATGGCGGTCCGATGATCGATAGCGTCCATGAATGCCAAATTAGCACGGCCGGAAAGATGAACCAATAAAACCCCCGCAACCCCTCTGCCGCGGCAATTTGCCAATTTGGCCCAGGCAGTCAGGGATTGACTTCCCGGCCTCGCAATTTATAACCGAGTAAATTAGTCGGCTAATAAATTGGTGACCCATGTTTGCCCTGCAACGCCTGCACTGGCAGTTTTGCCTTGATGTTTCCTGCGCCCTGTTGCTCACGCTGGGCTCGATCGCAGCCCTCGGCCTGTCATGATCGCCAGGTCGCGTCCCATGCCGAAGCAGGGCCGTGGCTACAGCCGCGGCTATGATGCCTCCGCCATTGCCGCGAAGCTGGAAATCGTCGAGCAGTTCCGCAGCGATGGCATGCGCATGTTTGAGATCGCCCGCCGCCTCGGTGTAAGCGATACGACCATCTACAACTGGCGCAAGCAAAACGCGAAGCCGCCGCGGAAAAAAGTTGAGTTGGAGATTGCAGCGCTTAGGCTTGAAATCGCCCATATGCGCGCCCGCCTTGATCTGCTCAACCCGCCCCTTGGAGGGTCAGAACCGTGATCATTTGCCAGTGCAACGTTCTGTCATGCACCCAGCTCAAGTCCGCCACGGAGCGCCTGAACGCCTGCGATCCGCATTGCATTGTAACCCCCGGCGCCGTGTTCAGGGCCTGCGGTGTCAGGCCCCAGTGTGGCGGCTGCATGCTGAATGTCACGGAAGTCATTGTCGGAGCGATGCAGCAGCGCCATCGGCTTGATTAGCTGCTAAATTTAGTTAGTCTGCCGGCGGGGTTCATTCCAATGCGGAGCAGGCGCCATGAAGGGCAACAAGAAAGTCATCGAATACCTCAACAAGGCGCTGCGCCATGAGCTGACCGCTGTAAGCCAGTATTGGCTTCATTACCGCCTGCTGGAGGATTGGGGCTTCGCCAAATACGCCAAGAAAGAGCGCGAAGAATCAATCGAGGAAATGCAGCATGCCGACAAACTGGTCGCCCGCGTCATTTTCCTCGAAGGCCATCCCAACCTGCAAACTCTTGACCCGCTCGCCATCGGCCAGAACATCAAGGAAGTCCTGGAGTGCGATCTCAAGGCTGAATACAGCGCCCGCGAACTTTACCGCGAGGCCCATGACGCCTGCCGGGAGTTGGGTGACATCGGTTCCATGGAACTGTTCAAGCAATTGCTGCAGGACGAGGAGGGCCATATCGACTTCCTCGAGACCGAACTCGGCCTGCTGGAACGCTTGGGCATTCAAAACTACGGTTTGCTGCAAGCCGAAGCCGCCGGCGGCAAGGAAAAATAGGGTGCTAGATACCCGGTTTCGAACCCAAAATTCCGCGGAAAATGTCCTGCAGAATTGACAGTTCATTGCCAACGATGGCGGTCTGGCGTGAATTGATGTTGATTATGCGCCCATCTTCCAGGCCATATTGGGCAAAGCTTGTCACCTGGTTGTCCTTGTCAAAACGCACCGCGATAACTTCGCGGCTGGTTTCCTTGGCTTTAAGGAAAGACCGGCTCTCGGTCACGCTGGTAATGTAATAATTGCTGTCGCCCTGAAAATTGATGCTGGCGGTCGTCGAAGGCGAACCCAGAATGCCTTCGACCTCGCTTCTCGACATGCCTTCGGAAATCTGTCCGAAGGCGCCGGGTTTCGCAAGATAACCATGGTGGCTTATGGTGGGCGAGCAGGCCGCAATCAGGCTTGCGAAAATGGCGGCAACCAGCCACATGGAAGCCCGCGCAAGGTATATTCTGGTCATGGAAAGCAAATTCAATCCGCCACTTCAAGGGTTTCACTCAATGGTCTTTTGCCCTAGCCCAGCCATGACGGCAAGTGCATGATACTAAAACATTTATTCAGGGCCCGCGAAAAACGCGACAAACGCCTTTACGAGGCAATTGTGGCTGCCGCGCGGCACATCCGGTTTTATGAGAATATGGGGGTTGCCGATACAATTGACGGCCGTTTTGAGATGCTTGTGCTGCATCTCTTTCTCGTCCTTAACCGGCTGAAGGGTGAAGGCGTTGAAGCGCTCCGGCAAAACCTGACGGATGAATTTTTCGCCGATATGGATCGTTCCTTGCGCGAACTCGGGGTCAGCGATGTGGCGGTGGGCAAGAAAGTGCGGAAAATAGCCGAATCCTATTTTGGCCGCGTGACCGCCTACGATAAGGCGTTGTCGGCAGGCCCCAAAGTGCTGGAGGAAGCGATAGGCAGGAATATCTATCCGGATGGAGCTTCAGAAGAATCGATCAGGGCAATGGCGGACTATTTTGGAAATACGGTAAAACAGCTCGGCTCGATCCCGGTGGAGCAAATTCTTGAAGGGAAATTGAGGTTCCCATGAAGCAGGTTGTCTATGAATTTTCCCGGCCGCTTCGGGTTGATCGCGTTCCGGCGTTGGGTTGTCACGAACGCCTCGTGGCTGACGAAAAGGAATGTGCCGCTTTGGCAAAACGCTTTGACCTTCCCAGGATTCATTCTTTGGGCGGGCTGCTCAAGGTGGTGCCATGGCGTGGTGGTGGTCTGAAAGTTACGGGAACCCTCGATACCAGGGTTGATCAGGTCTCCGTCATCAGCCTCGAGACCTTCACCTCGGATCTCGAGTTCGCCATCGAGCGCTATTTCCTGTCGCCCCGCGCCGGCCAGCCGGCCGCCGGAGAAGATGTTGATGTCATTGAAAACGGCGTCGTCGATCTGGGGGAAATACTGGCCGAAAGCATGGCCCTTGAGCTTGATCCCTATCCCCGCCGGGAGGGCGAAGTCTTTAACGACATCAAGGAGGAGCATCCGGAAAGCGCCAAGGTGTCGCCCTTTACCGGTCTCTCGAGGCTCAAACCTGATTGAATTTAACGCCAATTTTGACTGAAAAAATAAAGGGTTGTTTCCCAGGCGATTGCCTTTATTTTCGCGACTCAGGGGAGTTTCCATTACATGTGCTGAATAATTCGGCATGACACGTGATATTGCGGGATAATGACAAGCGAACTGACAATAGCACTGGATGCAATGGGCGGCGATTTGGGCCCCAGCATTGTGATTCCCGGCGCCGAACTCGCGGCCATCCGCCACCCAACCTATAGATTCCTTTTGTTCGGCGATCAGGCCGTCATTGCGCCGCTACTTGAGCAGCATCCCAAATTGAAAGCCAAGTCCGAGATTCGCCACACCGATGTGGCGGTGGGCATGACGGAAAAGCCAAGCCAGGCTCTGCGCCGTGGACGCGGCAAAAGCAGCATGTGGCAGGCCATAGAAGCCGTGCAAAGCGGCGCGGCCGCGGCTGCCGTTTCCGCCGGCAATACCGGGGCGCTCATGGCCATGTCGCGCTTTGTGCTGAAAACCATGCCCGGTATTTCCCGGCCGGCCATTGCCGCCATCTGGCCCACCCTGAGGGGTGAAAGCATCGTTCTTGATGTCGGCGCTACAATTGGCGCCAACGCCTCCCAATTGGTAGAGTTTGCCATTATGGGTGAAGCCATGGCGCGCTGCCTGTTTGGCCTCACGCGGCCCACCGTCGGCTTGCTGAACATAGGCGTGGAAGAAGTTAAAGGCCTGGAACAGGTTAAAGACGCCGCACGGCTGCTGCGCGAAATGAACCTGCCCATGGAATATGTGGGATTTGTCGAGGGCGATGATATCGGCAAGGGGACGGTTGATGTCGTGGTGACCGAAGGCTTCACCGGCAATATCGCCCTGAAAGCCGCCGAAGGCACCGCCAAGCAGGTGGCGACGTATCTCAAGCTCGTTTTGAACCGCACCTGGATGTCCAGGCTCGGCGCCCTGCTGGCCCGCGGCGCTTTCAATGCCCTGCGTGACCGCATGGACCCCAGGAAGCATAATGGCGGGGTCTTTGCCGGGCTCAACGGGGTTGTGGTGAAAAGCCATGGCGGCACCGATGAACTGGGTTTTGCCACCGCCATTGACGTGGCAATTGAAATGGTGCGCAATGGCCTGGTCAGTAAGATCGCCGAAGATGTTGCCGCAATGAATGCCATAATCATGGAGCCGGCGGCGCAGGTGGCGGAGTGAGTGGTGTTATGCTGAGGTCAGTTATTGAAGGTATTGGCTCCGCCTTGCCAAGGCGGATCATGACCAATGCCGATATCAGCAAGATTGTTGACACGACCGACGAATGGATTGTCGAACGCACCGGCATTAAAGCGCGCCACATCGCGGCCGAAGATGAAACCACGCGCACCCTTGCGGTGCAGGCGGGGCGCAATGCCCTGGCGCATGCCGGGCTGACCTCTGCCGATATCGACCTCATCATCGTGGCCACGTCCACGCCGGATAAAACCTTTCCGGCAACCGCTACCCAGGTGCAGGCCGATCTCGGCATTACGCGGGGCGCTGCCTTCGACGTGCAGGCCGTATGCTCGGGCTTTGTCTATGGCCTGACGATTGCCGATAATTTCATCAGGGGCGGCCAGTCCCAATGTGCGCTCGTCATCGGCTCCGAGACCTTCTCGCGCATCCTTGACTGGAATGACCGTGCCACCTGCGTGCTGTTCGGTGACGGCGCCGGAGCCGTGGTCGTGCGGGCCGCGAATGGCGCCGGCACCAACGCGGACCGCGGCGTTCTCGGCTGCCACATTCATTCCGATGGCCGTTACTGTGACAAGCTCTATGTGGATGGCGGGCCGTCAACCACAAAAACCGTGGGGCACCTGCGCATGGAAGGCAGGGAAGTCTTCAAGCACGCCGTAACCAACATCGCCGCCGTGATGGAAGAAACCATAACCAAGGCGGGGATGAAGCCCATGGACATAGATTGGTTTGTGCCTCACCAGGCAAATCGCCGGATTCTGGAAGGCACCGCCAAAAAGCTGGGCGTTCCCGAAGACCGGATCGTGATGACCCTCGACCGCCATGGCAACACCTCCGCTGCCTCGATTCCACTGGCTTTTGATGCCGCCGTAAAGGATGGCCGCATCCAGCGCGGGCAACTGGTGCTCATGGAAGCGATGGGCGGCGGCTTTACTTGGGGGGCGGTTCTAGCCCGCTTTTAGAACGAGTCGTAAGTCGTTGAGTTTTCATAATTTTCTATTGACCCAACCGTTTGGCCGACATAACTTACGGGGGTTCTTGCAAGGGGAAACACATGGCAAGCAAGACTTTGACGCGTGCGGATTTAAGCGAAGCGGTGCACCGGGATATTGGCTTGTCGCGCACCGAATCAGCCGAGATGGTGAAGTCTGTTCTGGATTTGGTTTCAACGGCGCTGGTTGAGGGAACCTCGGTAAAGCTTTCTTCCTTTGGCACCTTCATGGTACGCAGCAAGAAAGGCCGCATCGGGCGCAATCCTAAAACCGGTGAAGAGGTGCCAATTACGCCGCGCCGCGTGATGGTGTTCCGTCCAAGCCAGGTCATGAAAAATGTCATAAATGGTCTTGAGCCCGGCAGTGATGATTGAGTATCTCTTTACGGCGAATCGGAGATAGTCCTTGGAAAAATCACCTGAAGCATTCCGCACCATAAGCGAAGCGGCAGAAGAGCTCGATGTTCCCCAGCATGTCCTGCGATTCTGGGAAACCCGCTTTACCCAAATAAAGCCCATGAAGCGCGCCGGCGGCAGGCGTTATTACCGCCCCGCCGATCTCGACCTGTTGAAGGGCATCCGCAGCCTTCTCTACAGCGAAGGCTACACTATCCGCGGGCTGCAACGCATCCTGAAAGAGGAAGGTGTTGCTTACGTGTGCGGCGTGGGCCGGGGTGAAATTGTTGCCCGCAAGCGGGACATGGAATTGGACGGGGTGCCAAGACCCGGCCAGACCCAGATCGCGCCCCGTTTTCGGGGCTCGGCACCTCTTCCCGGAAGAGCTCCGCTGGCGCGTCCGGGCGGAAACGTAGGCGAGGCCCCGACCTATGTGCACAAGCTCTCCGACATGCAGGCCGACGCCCTGAAGGCCGCGTTGCGGGACCTGGGCGATGCCCGGAAACTGCTGGATCCCACGTCCCGGATTTGAGCCATTCTTCGCAATACAAAATAAAGGCCGCCTGTTTATTGCTACTCTTTTCAGGTCCGGAAAAGGCACCCTAGGCAATGTCCCTTTGGCGAACGATTCTTATGGCGGTCAATCTCGTGGGCGTGAGATTGGGTGGTGCCGCGATTGGACTGACAAGCCAGATCCTGCTGGCTCGGCTCCTTTCCCAGCATGATGTGGGTGTCGTGTTTCTGGGCATGAGCGCCGCGGCCTTCATCAGCTTGTTCATTACCGGCGGTTACCCAATTCTCGCGATAACGTGCTTGCCCCGCTATTACGCTTTGGGGCGGAAAAATCTGGTCCGCGCCTTCCATGCGGCTTTTCTGCGAGACAGCCTGTGGATTTCGCTGGTTTCATTTGCGCTGGCCGCATTGGCTTACTTCTGGCTGCCGCTTAATGACGGCCTGAAAATCGCCTTGCTTTTTGGCTGCCTGTCGGCTCCGGCCTCGGCCCTCATCCGCATCAACGGTTCGGTTGCCAATTCGGTCCGGCGCTATGCCCTGTCCTATGTCCCGGATTTTCTGTATCGCCCCGGGCTCTTGCTGGCCTATCTGCTGTTCGCATGGGCAATGGGCATTCAGTTAAGCATCGCCCACGTCCTGTGGGCTTTCGTGATCATGAACACGATAGTTGCCCTTGTCCAAGCCTGGCTCATTGGTGAGGATGGCGCGAGGTCAGGCCTCAAATGGTCGGGCCGGCACAACCTGGCTCCGGTTTTGCGCAGCCGCGCCGCCGCCCTCGTGATCGTTGGCATAGTGACTGCCTCGTTTGCGGACATTGTTACCCTGATCGCCGGTTTCTTCCTGAGCACGGCCGACGTGGCCCTCGTTGGCGTGACGATCAGGCTGGCCGCATTGGCGGGCTTCATCACCCAGGCAACCCAGCAATTCATTCTGCCGGACTTGACCGCCGCCATGACGCGCGGAACCTCCCAGCAAGTTCACGCTCTTCTTCTGCGTATCAACGCTATTGCCCTTGCAGCCATATTGGCCTGTGTCGTGGGCGCGATGTTGCTTGGTCCGTGGGTTCTGCGCATATTTGGTTCGGGCTATGAAGCGGGTCATTGGCCGCTTGTGCTGTTTATGATCAGCCAGGCCTTCCGCGCCGCGAGCGGCATGAACCAGCATCTGCTTTCCCTTGCCGGTTACCAGCTCAAGACGGCGGGGTCCTGCCTGGTCGCGATGGCAGTGCTGATTGGCGCCACGGCTTTGTTCACGCCCAGCCATGGCGTCATGGGACTGGCCTGCGCGGTGCTGATCGCCGATGCGGTATGGGCAGGGCTCCTGGCCCTCCAGACCCAGCGCCTGACGGGCAGGCGCGGCGATATAATTGGCGTGTTGCTCGAGAAAAAATCCTGAAAGCCAAGGCGATAATCAGCACTTTCGCTTTCCCAAGCGGGATGCTAACTACCCCCTTAGTCGGAGCGTAGCGCAGCCCGGTAGCGCACTATTCTGGGGGGATAGGGGTCGCGGGTTCGAATCCCGCCGCTCCGACCAGCCTCCGCTCTTCGAGCTTCGGCTCGGCATGCCGCAGGCGGGCCGAACGAGGCGAGATGAGAGCGAGGCTGTCACGCCGCAGTGCGGAGCACGAAGGCGGACCGGGGCAACATGTGAAGTACGTTTACATCCTTCAAAGCTTGGCAGATCCCGAGCGTTATTATGACGGCATCACCGACGATTTGAAATCACGGCTGCAACAACACAATGCGGGCGAAGTGTTCCATACGGCAAAATATACGCCTTGGCGAATAAAGAACTATTTTGCGTTTGATGAACTCGACAAAGCTTACAAATTCGAAAAATACTTGAAATCGGGTTCCGGAAGAGCTTTTGCTAAGAAACATTTCTAGTCGGCACACGAATAGTTTAGGTCTCCATCACTGACGCCAAATGGAACCATGCATGCGGTCAAGCCGCCGGATTTATTTTTTGGCGGCGGCCGTCACGACTATGGCATCCGACTCTTTCGCTTCGGGCTCCAGATAATCGGCAGAGAGATCGATCGGCGTCGATCGGACCGTCGTGGAAAAAAGCCCAAATACATCGCCGCTGGTGAAGGCCGCCGCCCTTTGTGAACCGGTCAACAGCGACTTGTCATATACGGTTGCAATATCTTCAGGCCGGTATCCCATGAGTTGCAGGAGGGTGGGCGCAATCTGGAATTGGCTGGTCTTGTCTTTGAGTTGCTTCGCGCCATTCTGCAGTTGCGCCCGCAAGGAGGGGTCCGAGCTGTAAACCAGCAGGGGAACAAGTCCCATCCGCGGATCGGGTGTGTCGACCTGGCAATGGGTCAAGCTGTCCGGCTGAAATTCTTGCCCATGATCAGAAGTATAGACAATTGTGGCGTGCGAGAGATCAGCGGTGGCGAATAAGGATCCCATGAACGTGTCGACCGACCACGCTATCGCATTGCGGTAGGAGGCTATCCGCGTCGCTGCGCTGTCAACGCCGGACTCGCTCATCGTCGGATGAAAAACCCCGGCTTCGGCAGGATAGGCATGATCATACGGAAAATGCGCGCCGTTCTTGTTTGCATAGATGAAGACCGGTTTACCCCCAGCCAATTCCTTGGTGATGATGTCGGCAAGTTTGCCGTCCGCCTCGGCGGCCGGGATATCGCGGATTGCATAGAAACCGTCGATATGGGATTTTTCCTGCATCGTCATGAAGTTTTGCATCAATCCCGCGTTGGAAATGTTGCCCGCCTGCGCATCGATAAAGACCGTCCGGTAGCCCGACAGCTTTGCGTACTCCCAAAGGGAAGGGTTCCGGTTGACGCCGCCAACGATATTCTGCCGGGAAACGCCATAGCGCATGAGCGCGTTGGAATAGCTGCTGCAATTGCCGGTCGACGCGGCAGGCCCGAAGTTCACGAATTGGTCGGCAAGCCCGGCGAACTGTGGAGTATACGGGTTTCCCGGTTCAAGATTGATGTAGTCAGCGCGCACGCTTTCATCAACCAGCACGACCACGTTGCCTAAACTGTGCCCCTTTGCGGGCAGCCACCTGACGGGCTCGCGGGCGGCAGTTCCCAGAAATGCGATCTTGACACCGGCCAACGACGATAGAGCCAGGGGCCTGAACTGCCATGGCATGGCATCCGAGCCGCCGCCGCTTTTGGCGAACACGACCCCGGCAATCAGCGCAATAGGCAGCGCTGGCAACCAGCGCAGCCGGTGCAGCCAAACCTTCGCACGGCCGGCAATATGCGCCGGCCAAAAAAGCACAAGAAGACCAAGAGCCAGCACGATTGCAGCCGAGGTGAGATGGTGTGCGTAAAATTCGCCCGCCCGCCCGGCTTCGTGGCGCGCATTCCAAAGCGACAGAATGTCGAACACGGACATCTCCGAGCGGCTCAGGTCATAGAACCCCCAGCTCATGGCGCTCGACGCGGCGATCACAACCGCCCAAAACCCGCGCAAATAGATGTTTGGTTGAAAGGCGGCAGCCAGCACGGCGCATATCGAAATTGCCCAGATGACCAAAAATGGCACAAGCGTCGACAGGCGTCCTTGGTCAAGCAGCAAGCCGATGCGTGAGAAAAAACCAAAATTGACCACCAGGACGAAACTAACGATGGAGATTAATTTGAGTAAATTCAATAAATTGTGACGAAATGGCGACAAATGGTTAAGGCGCCCAGGCGCGTCGTTTGTGGGGTGCAGCATTTTCGTATCCATCGATTCCGTTGGCAGGTAAGGGAGTGGCTGCACAAACCCTGCCAGTTGCCGATGCCTAGGAACGGCGGAAGTTTGGTTCCTGGCCCAAGTATCGATACTGCATTGAGGCGGCAAACAGCCCCCACATCATGCCCAGCATCCAGAAGAAATGCCGCCAATGATCGATATCGATTTGCACGCCCTGGAACATGGTTGCGAGCAGGGGGCAAAACACCACGATGGCCCAGTTCTGCCACGGCGTCCGCATCAGCACCGTCTTGAAGCCAATAATGATCGTGCTGATCATCAGCAGGAAATACGAAATGCCGCCCAGCCATCCATAGGACGCGAATGCATTGATGTAGACGTTGTGGGGATTCATGCCGAAAAACTTTGGAAACTGCAGCGGCCCGAAGCCCAGCGGCAGTTCCAGCAAAAGGGGAATGCTGTTGAGCTGATTGCCAAAGCGCCCCTTCTCGCCAGCGTCATAATCCTTGACGAGGGTAAAGCGGTCCAGAAACAAGTCGCGTATGCCGTCAACGGAAAGCAGGATCGCCAGCAAAACGGCGAGGCCGATGGCTCCCGACACCGTTATCAGCAGAATGCGGCGGCGCGTATGTGACGCCGGCGCAAGCAGGAAATTGAGGCCAACGACCATGATTGCGGAGACCAGAAAGCTTATCCAGGCGCCACGTGAAAATGCCAGGAACAGCGCGGCGAGAATGGTGAATAGCCCGATCAGGGAGAGGAATTTCTGGCGTTGCGTGCCCAGCAAAAAACCTTGCACCAGCATGACGCCAGGGAAAATCAAATAAGTTGCAAATACATTCGGATCCTTGAACGTGCTGGAGGCCCTGATATTTTGCGAAAAGACTCCGCCCAGCCCCGCAACATCGAAATAACCAAGAATTCCCAGAAGCGATGCGGTCACCGCGGCGATGACCAGCGAATTTTTGATAATGGCCATGCGCCGCAGCGGATCGAAGGCCACATAGAACGCAAGGAAAATGGCGGCGAAGGCCATGTAAAAGGATGTGATGACGAACATCCTGGCCTTTTCATCGCCGGCGACCTGCAGAAAGCTTATGAATCCCCCGAAATTATAGAGCAGCAGAAACACCACGAAAGGCAGCACCGTGGCACTGATCGCCAGGCCCGACCCGAGGAAACAGGCCAGCACGACAAGAAACAAGAGATCCGAAGGGGCAGGTTCAACCGCGACGTAGAAACTCGAGGCAAACATCAGCCAAACGAGAACGGCCCGCACCTGCGCCAGGGTGAACCCCATGAAGCGTACACCGATCGGGGCAGGTGCCATGTCAGCGGCGGAGGTCAAGCCCTGCTCTCCATGTTCGCCGGGGCTGTAAGCAGACGCTGATAAAAGGCAGTTATGTTCCGCCCCATGATCCTCGCGTCAAATGAAGTCCTCGCGCTGTTGGACAACGCTTTTGCATCTTCGGCAATGGCCGCCGGAATGGCCAGGGCCATTTCGATATGGCGGGCAAGGGCTTCAGGATTCCCGGGCGGGCACAGGTTACGTGCGGGGAGGATTTCCGGAATGCCGCCCACCTCGCTGGCAATCATCGGAACACGCCCCGCGGCCGCTTCAAGCACCACATAGGGGAACGACTCGGCCCGGGAGGGCAGCACCAGCAATTTTCCCCGCTTCAGGGCCTGCGCCGTTGGCAACCTGCCGGGAAACACCACCGATGTTCCGAGCCCCAATGTCTCGGCGAGATTTTTAAATTCTGCGCTGTCGGGGCCGTCGCCCACAAGGCACGCCGTAACCGCCCGCTTGCGCCGGACAATGGCAAGCGCCTTCAGCAGCACGTCAACGCCTTTGAGGCGGCGCATGTCACCCATGTATAGGACATCGGCTGAATCTTTATCGGGCTTGACGGCGTTGAACTCTTCAGGCCACAGCCCATTGTGGACCACCGTGCTTGGTTTGCCGCCAAGGCCAATCTTCTTCGCAAAACTTCGCCGCTCGAATTCGCAAACGAATAACATCCCCGTGCCGACGCGTGCCAAGGCCCATTCGGACAGCAGGAACGCAAAGCCGGGAAATGCCAGCCAGTGGTAGTGCAGGCTGCCCCCGTGCGGGGTGTAAACCGAGGGAATGCCAAGCGACCGCGCCGCCAGCCGGCCATAAAGGCCACCCTTGGCGCCATGGCCGTGAACGATGTCGACGCCAAGTTTTTGGACATGCTTCCGTGTGTTTGAGAGAGCCGAAAGATCGCCGAAGCCGGGGAGCCGGGAAATCCCGATGCGCGCCACTCCAAGCGAGCAGAAGGCGGAAAGGCCATCAAGCAAGCCGGAAGCGACATTGCCGCCGGTTGTCGAGTCGCAGACAATGCCGACCTCGTGCCCAAGTTCCGACTGTCCCCGTGCCAGATCGCGCACATGGCGGAACAGCCCACCCACCGGAGTTCTGAACACGTGGAGGATTTTCATGGCCGTGCCGCCCCGGTTAGAACCAGCGTTCACGCACGTAGATGATGTCACCGGGATAGATTTGCGTGGTCACTGGAACGCGATAGGTTTCCGTGCCGTTCACGTTCTTGCGCGTTATCAGAACGGATCCGTGATCGGCGCGCGCCCCATATCCGCCGGCAATCGCGATGGCGTTTTGCACCGTTATGCCGCTTTGATAGGCAAAACCTCCGGACGTAGTCACCTCGCCCAGAATGAAGAAAGGCCGCAGCGCAGTTGCCTGAACCGAGACCTTGGGATCGCGCAGATAGCCGTTGCGCAGCCGTGCGGTGATGAGTTTTTCCACCTGCGGGGTGGTCATCCCGGCGATGTGAACCGTCTGTATGTAGGGCAGCGAGATATTGCCGGAGCCATCCACCAAATATTCGGCCGTGAGATCGCTTTCGCCTGCCACGCGGATGGTTAACTGGTCGCCGGCGCCAACCTTGTAGCCCGATTGATATTCATAAGCCGCCGCCGTTCCCTGGGCGCCAAAAGGGGCAACGACGCCTGCCGAATCGTGGGAAGGGAGCTGCGATACGCTGGAAACCGCTTTCGGGCCCTCGGCAACCCTGCCATTGGCCATTACGCCGGTGCCGCCAGCTGGCGATGCAACAATCGCCTGTTTGCCGGATCGGGAACAGCCGGTTAGCACGAGAGAAGCGAGTAAAATAATGCAAATACGCTTACGCACAGCTTTCCGTCCCATTTTTCAAATGCGGGCCTTTGAATGCACCCCGCACGACCATAAGACGAACACCGTTAGTAATGACTTAAAGGCGGAGGCCATTTTGTTAAGAAATTGGTTACCATAAGCGCCCAAAATAAAGCGGTTACATAGCCTCGATGGAGCGCCGGGCACCGTTATGAACCACCAACCGCAACTTGCACCAACCATTAACCTGCTCGAAGTTGTGCGCGCCATGGGCCGGCGCAAGCTGGTCATTTTTGTTTTCACGCTTTTGGCGCTTTGCTCCGGCCTCGGGATCGTGAAGGTCCTGAAACCCACATACTCAACCGAAGCGCAGATCCTGATCGAGAATTTGGCCTCGCCCTTTGACCGCACCCAGTCGCCTGAGGAACAGCGGCCCGATCCTGTCGATGATAGGGTAATCAAGAGCCAGATATCGGTGCTTAAGTCGCAGGATGTCGCGCGGCGTGTCGTTGCCTCCCTGAATTTGCAGGAGCGCCCCGAATTTGATTCCCTGAAGACCAAGAGCCTCGGCAAAATCAAGCAGCTCCTCTTGAGGTTTGGCTTTGGTGAGGACCCGCGCCTGCAAACTCCGGAGCAGCGGGCCCTGGATCGACTGACCGGCGGGCTCACGGTTTATCAAATTCCTGAATCGAACGTTGTGGCCGTAAAATTCGCTTCTTCCGATCCCAAGACGGCGGCGGAGGTCGCCAACACGCTGGTCAAAATCTATGTTGCCTCAACGGCGGAAACCAACTCGCAGCCAACCACCAGGGCGCGGGATTGGATCGCTGGGCAAATTGAGGATCTGCGGAAAAAAGTTGCAAGCTCCGATGCAAGCATTGAAGAATTCCGGTCCCAGGCCGGCCTGCTGCAAGGAGAGAATTCGACTCTCGGAATCCAGGAACTTTCCGAACTCAATACCCAAATAAGCGTAGCCGAAGGCGCGCGCACCGAGGCTGAGCAGCGGGCCAAGTCGATAAAGAACATTCTCGCCACAAAAGGCACGGTTGTCGGCTCGACCGATGTTTTGAACTCCACCATTGTCCAGAGCCTGCGCGAGCAGCAGGTGTCCTCCGCCCGCCGCGTTGCGGAACTGTCTGCGACCTATCTGCCTGGCCACCCCAAAATGATCGCCGCCCAGAATGATCTCAGGAACATCGATCGCCAAATTCGCAGCGAAGCCTTGAAACTCGTCGACAGTCTTGATCAGCAGGCAAAAATTGCCGCCGCGCGCGAGCAGGCTTTGCGTGCCAGATTGGAAGAAATGAAAGGCCGTGAATCCACTGCCAATCTCGCCTCAGTGAAGTTGAAGGCCCTGGAACGCGAGTCGGCCGCCGACAAGGCTCTGCTTGAATCGCTTCTCCTGCGCTATGCCGACGCCAGCGCACGCCAGGATTTGTCCACCCAGCCGGGCATGGCGCGGATCATTCAGCAGGCCGCGGTTCCCACCTCTCCGTCATTCCCCAAATCCGGCCCGCTCGTCATGTTGATCACCCTGGCAGGACTCGCTTTGTCCCTGGGTCTTTCATTCCTGGTGGAGATCATGGCGGCGGCAAACAGGCTGGCCATGCCACTTGCGATTGCCGCCGGCCCACCGGTTGACCTGCGCAAGCCTGTCGTGTTTGCCCCGCGGCCCGTGACCGCGGCCCTCGAGGCGAAGTCCCAAAAACAAATTCCTGACCAATCTTCGGGTGGGGTTGATGCTATTCCGGCCTTCGCCACATTTCCTTCGGCCCTGTCGCCCCAGGGAAACCTTGAACTGCTCAAGGACGTTGACCGTCAGGATGGAAAGGGGCTGCATGCCGCCTCCCGCCAGGTGGCCGACTGGGCCCTCAAGCTTCAGAGAATGTCGGCACTCCGCCGCCTTGCGATAACCAGCCTCGGAGGCGGCGCCGCCGACTCGTCCCTGGCGACGGTCGCCATCGCCCGGGCGATTGCGGCGAAAGGTGCACGCATCGTTGTCATTGATCTGGCGCCGGAAGCATCGAGCATCGACACGCTTTTCGGGTTGGCTTCAGGACCAGGGTTCGTCGATCTTCTCGCCGGAACCACCGACTTCACCAAAGTCATTGCACGCGATCCGCTGTCCAACGCCCATCTGCTGCGTTTCGGCGTGGAGCGCAATGAGGCGACCATGTCACTGATGGACCAGCGCACCGACGCGGTTTTGAGCGCCTTGGGCAACATTTACGATGTCGTCCTGATCCATGCCGGCGAGGCTTCGAGCCGCACGACATTGCTCATTGTCAAATGTCAGGCCGCACTTCTCTTGGCGCCGGAGCTTCGTCACCAGGATGTTGCTAAAACCGCGAAGTCGCTCCTCGTATCCGGCCTCGCTGATGTTCAGTTCGCCAGGCTGGAGTCGGCAAGATCAGGGGAAGATCGACGGGCCGCCTCGGCTTAAAACCGTTAAAGTGACGTCCGCGAAGGTTAATGGCTCCGCGGCAAATCATTAGCATTTCTGCTTGTTAACCTGTTTGCCACATTTATCGCCGCCCGGCGCAGGTCGGAAGGTGTTTGGCAGGAATTGTGCTTTACCCATCTGATACGCACGAACTCCCCTTGATGTGGAACGCACCGCCATGGCGAAAACTGCAATGCTGAAAACCAGCTTGGAATTGCTGTATTATTCTGGGGCATCCCAGGCGCTTCGGCCGGTATTCGGCGGTCTCGGCGCAATCTTCATGCTGCATCATGTCCGCCCCGGCGGCGGCCAGCAAATGGGCTTTGCCCCCAACGCCGGGCTTGAGGTGACGCCGGAATTCCTCGATGCCGTGATCAGCTTCGTGAAGTTGCGCGGCTACGATCTCGTGCCCATGGCTGAAGCTGTGCGCCGCATCCGGGAAAACAATCCGGACAGGAAGCCCTTTGTGGTCTTCACCCTTGACGATGCCTACCGCGATAATTTCGTGCATGCGCGTCCGGTTTTCAGAAAACATCATTGTCCTTTCACGATATTTGCAAGCCCCGCCATTCAGGACGGAACCTGCGAACTCTGGTGGCGCGGGCTCGAAGCGGTGATTGCCGGCAACACCAGGGTGAGCGCCAGGATTGGGCAATCAAAGCTGGCCCTCGACACAATCAGCGATTTGCAGAAAAAAGCGGCCTGGCTGCAGCTCTATTGGCCCGTGCGCCACCTCCCGCAGAAGCAGCAGCGCATCTGGATCAAGGAATTCTGCGATACCAACCGCGTCGATCTTGGCGCCATCTGCCGGGCCGAGGCGATGACCTGGAATGAACTGCGCGAAATTTCAAAGGACCCGCTGTGCACAATCGGGGCCCATACGGTCAACCACTATGCCGTGGCCCAGTTGAGCGAGGCGGATGCGCGCTATGAATTTGTGGAATCCAGGCGCCGGATTGCCAAGGAGCTTGGTGCGGCGCCGAAGTTTTTTGCCTATCCCTATGGCGATGCCAACTCCGCCTCGTCGCGTGATTTCAAACTCGCTGAGAATTCCGGCTACGAAGCGGCCGTCACCACACGTAAAGGCCTGATCTTTTCCGGCCACCGCGATCATTTGACCGCCCTGCCGCGACTGTCGCTTGCCGGTGAATTCCAGAAGCTTCGCTACGTCGATGTGTTGCTCTCCGGCTCGGCCTTTGCCCTGTGGAACGGCTTCAGGCAGTTGAACGTGGCCTAGGCCTCCGGATCGGGCCGCGACATCCAGCGGACTAGAACCATCGCAACCGGTATCCAGCCCAGGCCCAAAAGGATAAATGCCGGCAGCTCAATTGCCGCGCCTTGGCCCACCACAAATTGCCCGCCAATCGCCATGGCAATGAGCGCATAAACCACAAGAAATGCAATTGTGGCCACAAGCCCCACGAACTTGCGCTGGCGTATTTTCATGGAATTGCCCTAGCTTATTGCCAGTTCAACCGCAATCTGGTTCTTTCGCTCAGAGCAAGTGGGAGTTATGCATGCCTTCACTGTCGCGCCGCAATTGGGTTCCGGAAGCTTCGGAAAATTATGTCCTGCGCCTTGCTGAATTTGCCTCCACCCAGCCGGCGGAAAAAATAGCGCACGAGATTTCTCAGCTTACCGCCCTCAATCGCCGGTTCTATGAGCAGGACTGTTTCAATCTCAATCCCGCCGGCAATGCCATGAACCCGCGGGCCGAGGCATACTTGGCAGAAGGCCTGGGCTCGCGGCCCTCGCTTGGTTATCCCGGCGACAAATATGAAATGGGCCTGGAAGCCGTCGAGCAGATCGAGGCCATTGCGGCTGAACTCTGCGCTGAAATTTTCCAGGCCAAGTATGCGGAAATTCGCGTGGCCTCCGGCGCCATGGCAAATCTCTATGCCTTCATGGCAACCTGCAAGGCCGGTGACACGATCATTGTGCCCCCCGCCAGCATCGGTGGCCATGTGACCCATCAAATGGCGGGCGCTGCCGGGCTCTATGGCCTGGACATCCACGAAGCCCCCGTTGATGCCGCCAATTTCACCGTTGATCTTGAAGGTCTCCGCAAGCGCGCGTGCCGCCTGAAGCCAAAACTCATAACGATTGGCGGAAGCCTCAATCTCTTTGCCCATCCGGTGAAAGAGGTGCGGGCCATTGCCGATGAGGTCGGCGCCTTCGTGATGTTCGACGCCGCCCATCTCTGCGGCATGATAGCGGGCAGGGCCTGGGCCAATCCGCTTCTGGAAGGGGCGCATCTTATGACGATGAGTACCTATAAAAGCCTTGGCGGCCCCGCCGGTGGATTGCTTGTCACCAATGACGCAGGCCTTGCCCAGAGTCTTGATGCAATTGCCTATCCCGGCATGACCGCAAATTTTGACGTGGCGAAGTCAGCAGCCCTGGCGCTCACCATGCTGGACTGGCGCGAACACGGGCAGGATTACGCCAAGGCCATGGTGAGGATGGCAAAGGTTCTAGCCCAGGAACTCGATAAAAAAGGTGTGCCTGTGTTCGCCGGCGCGGGCGGATTTACTGCTTCCCACCAATTTGCCGTGAAGTCTGAAAAGTTTGGCGGCGGGCAAACCGCCTCGAAAAAACTGCGCAAGGCAAATCTTCTGGTATCCGGCATTGGCTTGCCCATTCCCGCCGTATCGGGCGATCTGAATGGCATAAGGTTTGGAACACCGGAGATCGTAAGATGGGGCGTCGAGGAGAAGGATGCGCCCCAACTGGCAGAATTTGTTGCCAGGGCGCTGAGCTCCAATGATCCCGCCAGCCTTGCCCCCGAAGTCTCCCAATTCCGCGCCAAGTTCAATACGTTGCATTACATCATCCAAGCTTGAGGATGCGACGCCGGTTCGCTTGAACTTCGCCGGGCGGACACGTATTGGGCGGTCATGGAGCAAACTCTGTCCCCAGCCCAGGCCGCGGCACCAAAGGTGCGCCTCTGGCTTTATGCCATGGCCTTTCTGGTATTGTGCATGGTCATCGTCGGCGGCGCCACCCGCCTGACCGACAGCGGCCTGTCGATCACCGAATGGCGGCCCTTGCTGGGCGCAATTCCGCCGTTGAGCGAAGCCGACTGGCTGGCTGCATTCGAAAAATACAAGCTCATCCCCGAATACCAGATCCAGAACCGGGGCATGGCCCTTTCCGAATTCAAATTCATCTATTGGTGGGAATGGGCCCATCGCTTCCTGGGGCGCTTCATCGGCGTAGCCTTCGCATTGCCGCTGATCTATTTCACCCTAACTCGCCGGATTCAGCGGAATTTGTGGCCGAGGCTGCTTGCACTTTTCATTCTCGGCGGCGCCCAGGGTGCGCTTGGCTGGTACATGGTATCCTCCGGCCTCGTTGACCGCATTGATGTCAGTCAATACCGCCTTGCCGCCCACCTCACGCTTGCCGCGGTAATCTTCGCCGCGATCATTTGGGTTGCCCAAGGCGTGGGGCGGAAACGCCAACCGTCGTCATCTTCCGATGATTGGTTTGCCATTCTCCTCATAGCCATCATTCTGCTGCAAATTGCGGCGGGCGGTTTTGTGGCGGGGCTCGATGCGGGGCAGGGCTATGCCACTTGGCCGAAGATGGACGGGCAATGGATTCCCTCCGGTCTGTGGGTCATGGCACCCGGCTGGAAGAATATATTTGAGAACGCCATGACCGTGCAATTCAGCCACCGGGTTCTCGCCTATGTCGTTTTGCTTGCAAGCATCATTCACGTCTGGCGGAGCTTCACCTTGCCAGCCATGGTTCTGGCCTATGCGGTATTGGCGCAGGCCTGCCTTGGTGTTCTGACATTGCTGCTGCATGTGCCGCTGGCCGCGGCCCTCGCCCATCAGGCGGGAGCCATGATCGTTCTGGCCCTCGCCCTGTGGAATCTTCACACGCGGCTTGTTATCCGATCGCCTGATCCAAATCCGCGATGATGTCGGCCACGTCCTCGATGCCGATTGACAGCCGCACCACGTCAGGTCCGGCTCCCGCCTTCTTCAATTGATCAGGCGTGAGCTGGCTGTGGGTTGTCGATGCCGGATGGATGATGAGCGAGCGCGTATCGCCGACATTGGCGAGATGCGACAGCAGCTTCACCGATGAAACGACCTTGACGCCCGCCTCATAGCCGCCCTTGAGGCCGAAGGTGAACACAGCACCTGCGCCCTTGGGCGCGTATTTCTTATGGAGCGCATGATGGGCATCGCTTGGCAGGCCAGCATAGATCACCCAGGCAACCTTCGGATTCTGCGACAGCCACTCCGCCACCTTCAGCGCATTGTCGCAATGGCGCTGCATCCGCAATCCCAGTGTTTCCATGCCGGTGAGTATGTAGAAGGCATTTTGCGGGGAAATGGAGGGGCCCAGATCGCGAAGCCCGAGAACCCGGCAGGTAATGGCAAAGGCCATGCCGCCGAAAGTCTCGTAGAACTTCATCCCATGATAGGAGTCATTGGGCTCCGACAGCAGCGGATATTTGCCGCTCTTGCCCCAGTCAAAATTGCCGCCATCGACAATAGCGCCGCCCATGGAGTTGCCATGGCCGCCCATGAATTTTGTCAGTGAATGAACCACGATATTGGCGCCATGCTCAATCGGCTTGCACAGATAGGGCGTGGCCAGGGTGTTATCGACGATGAGCGGAACGCCGGCGCGCTTGGCGATTTTCGCCACCGCCGCAATGTCGGTGATGCGCCCGCCTGGATTGGCGATGGATTCGATGAAAATGGCCTTCGTCTTCGGCGACAGGGCCTTCTCGATTGAGTTCATGTCCTCCGCGTCGGCCCAAACCACATGCCAGCCGAAGGACTTGAAGGAATGGTTGAACTGGTTGATGGAGCCGCCGTAGAGCTGGCGCACCGCCACGAATTCGTCGCCGGGCTGCATGATCGTGTGGAACACCAGCATTTGCGCCGCATGGCCTGAAGCCAATGCCAGGGCCGCCGTGCCGCCCTCGAGTGCCGCGATCTTGGCTTCGAGAACGCCCTGCGTTGGATTCATGATGCGGGTGTAGATGTTGCCAAAGGCCCGCAGGGCGAACAAGTCGGCCGCATGTTTCACATCGTTGAAAACATAGGCCGTGGTTTGGTAGATGGGCGTGACCCTGGCACCCGTGGAAGGATCGGGCGCCGCACCGGCGTGAATGGCTAGGGTATCAAATCCGGGTGGCTGGTCGGTCATGCTGCTCTCCTGTGTCTTGTGAAGTGAACCTATCGCTTGGTGGGTATGACGCCAAGCCCCAAGCTCTGCATTTTTCCGCTCTCATGCATGCTCTGCCGACGGGAGGATAGAATTCCCGAATTGCCGCCGACCCAGGCCCATTCGCCGGATTGCTTGCCATATTCCATTTTGGGGCAGCGGTTCATGACGACTTTCACGCCCGCCGCCTCGGCGCGCATGGCGGCGGCGTCATCGCGCACCGATAGCTGCATCCAGATTACCGAGGGCAGGGGCGTTAAAGTCAAGGCCTCATCAACAATGGCGCCGGCGGCGTTCGAATTCCGGAAGATGTCAACCATATCGATGGCCTGGGGAATGTCCCTCAGCCGGCCATAAACCATCTTGCCCTGGAGTTCCTGTCCCGCCAGCCCGGGATTGACCGGAATGACCTCATAGCCTTTGGACAGGAGATACTGCATCACCAGATAGGAGGGGCGCACCACGTTGCTGGAAGCGCCCGCCATGGCGATCACCTTGACGCTATGCAGGATTCCACGGATGTAATCCGCCGGATAGCTGTCATGATTCATGGCAGCTGAACGTGCCCGTCTGCGTCAATCGGCATGAAAGGATTGAACGCCACTTCCCACAAATGCCCTTCCGGGTCAGCGAAATAGCCGGAATAGCCGCCCCAAAAAACTTTCTCGGCCTTCTTCTTGATTGTGGCGCCGGATGCTTTCGCATGGGCCATGGTGCGGTTCACCTCATCCTCGCTGCCGGCGTTCCACGCCACGCCGACACCGCGAAATTCGGGCGCTGGGCCGGCCTTCATGCCTGCGTCTTCCGCAAGCGCATGATAGCCGAACAGGGCCAAGACAATGCCATTGGCATCGAAGAATGTAACATCCGCATTGCTGGCGCTCGATGCAACAAGCCCCAGCCGTTCATAGAAGGCCCGCATGGCAACCATGTCGATAACGCCAAGCGTCACAAAATTGATGCGTGGCTTCAATGCTCCTGTTCCCACGTCGGCTTTCGTTTCTGGATAAAGGCTCCGATGCCTTCATGGGCGTCTGCCAGCAGCAGGTTGTCCGCCATCACCTGCGCCATATAGGCATAGGCTTCCGCCACCGGCAAATCCGCCTGGCGGTCAAACGCCTGCTTGCCAACCTTGATCGCGGCCCCGGATTTAGACGCAATCTTCCGCGCCAGTTCCTGCGTCACTGACTTGAGTTCATTATGCGTGGTGACTCGGTTGACCAGCCCGATGCGAAGCGCTTCGGAAGCCGGGATGACATCCCCCGTGAGCAGCATTTCCATGGCATGCTTGCGGCTGACTGTTCGGGCCAGCGCAACCGTGGGGGTCGAACAAAAAAGCCCGATGTTCACCCCCGGCGTGCAGAATGTTGCCCGGTCCGTTGCAATTGCCATGTCGCAGCTTGCCACCAGCTGGCATCCCGCCGCGCTGGCCAGCCCGTCAACTTCGGCAATGACAGGGCAGGGGCTGCGGGTGATGGCAAGCATCAGGTCGGCGCAGCTGTCGAACAGGTCCTTGAAGAAGCGGCGGCCCTCGTCCCCATCGGCGCGGCGGGCGGTAATTTCCTTGAGGTTATGGCCGGAACTGAAAGCCGGGCCATTGGCTGCCAGAACGATGACCCGCGCTTCTGCATCGCTGATGGCGGAGCGCAACTCCTTGATCATCGCTTCGGAAAGGCTGTTGCGTGTGGCGGGATCATTGAGCGTCAGACGCAAAATGCCTTCGCTCAAGTCGCGGAGAACTAACTCGCTCATTCTTCTTCGGTTTCCAGCAGTTTCAGTTTTTCAGCATAGACCGGATTGTCTATCATCTCCTGCACGATTTTGTGATTGTTCTCCGAGGGGATCAAGGCGTTGAGCGAAGTGATGATCCGGTCCTTCATGTCTTGCGCCAGTTCCGTGTCTTTCTCGACTTCTTCGATCTGTTGCTTGATGTCCGTCGATTGATCGTCAATGATGTTTGAGTAAGCCGCGCCAACCGTGGTGATGGCAAGATTCCAGTCCGTCACATTTGCAAAGCCGGCGGCCTTGATATCGGCGTCAAAGGCCTTGCCGAGGGGATCGCGGTCAACGAAATCCTGCAGGCTGTCAAAGTTCTCAAGCGCCGCGTCCTTGTATTTTTCCTTGACGATGACGTAGGCGTCGACCGCCTTTTGGGCGGTTTCCGGCGTGAGTTCAACCATTTGAACCACGGGGATTTCCCCAATGCTCACCTCGTCTTCAGGCGGCGTCTCCCCGTCGGTGGGTTGCGTGGGATCCGGCTCCGTGAGGTCTTCGACATCGGCGGGCGGTGCCGGCTGGATTTCCTCGCCATGCCTTGTGCTGGCCGCCATTTCCGGCCCCAGGCCCCGGCCAGCAACGCCGTAAGCGTTTTGGGTGGGGTGCACGGCGGCCATTGCAGGGGGTGTTCCCGCCAGTGCGAGTGCAGCCCAGAAAGCGCCCAAAAACCCTGCCAAACGCGTCATTATTCTCCCCGGTCGGAGGTCTTTTCTCATGTTGCCAAGGACATCCGGTGCATATCATTAGCAGTATTCGCAAACAATTTGGAGGAAAACAGTATTCTACTGGTAATATAGTACCACATCAAAAATATTCATGTTTTTGCGGGGTAATTCTTGACTTCACCGTCCCGCTCACCTAATCACCGCGCAACCGGAATGGCTGCAGGCTTCCTGTGCCTTTTCATTTGTCATCAACAACCCAGAGAAACAGCATGAGCACCTATTCGGCGAAAGCCAAGGACATCGTGAAAAATTGGGTGCTGATCGACGCAGAAGGACTGGTTGTCGGCCGCCTGGCCACGATCATTGCCAATCGCCTGCGCGGCAAGCACAAGCCAACCTTCACGCCGTCGATGGACTGCGGCGATAACATCATCGTCATCAATTGCGAAAAGATCGCCTTCAGCGGCGCCAAGCGCAAGGACAAGACCTATTACTGGCACACGGGCTTCCCTGGCGGCATCAAGGAGCGCAAGGCGCACCAGATCCTCGACGGCAAGTTCCCTGAGCGGGTTCTCGAATCGGCGGTGAAGCGCATGCTTGCCCGGCGCCTCCCTCAAGCGCCAGCAAATGACCAATCTCCGCATTTACAGCGGCTCGGCCCATCCCCATGAGGCCCAGAACCCGGTCAAGCTCGATATCAAAGCAATGAACCCCAAGAACGTAGTGAGAGGCTAAGCTTCATGCCAGAACAACAGACACTCTCCGATCTGGGCGCAGCCATGGGAATGGCAGTCGCAGCAAATGCAACTGCTCCCGCTGCCCCCGCCAAGCCAAAGGTTGATGCCAAGGGCCGCGCCTATGCAACCGGCCGCCGCAAAAATGCCATTGCCCGCGTCTGGATCAAGCGCGGCACCGGCAAGGTGACCGTAAACGGCAAGGTCATTGAAGCCTACTTCGCCCGCCCGGTTCTGCGGATGCTGGTTCAGCAGCCGATGATTGCGGTTAACCGCAATACCCAGATGGATGTGGAATGCACCGTTGTCGGTGGCGGCCTGTCAGGTCAGGCCGGCGCCGTGCGCCATGGCATTTCCCGCGCCCTCACCCATTTTGAGCCGGACCTTCGTCCGGCCCTCAAAAAGGGCGGCTTCCTCACCCGCGATAGCCGCGCGGTGGAGCGCAAGAAATATGGCAAGGCCAAGGCCCGCCGCAGCTTCCAGTTCTCGAAGCGCTAAATCAGATACGCCAGACAAAAAAGGCCGGAGGAATCTCCGGCCTTTTTCGTTTGCAGGGAAAAGGAAAGCCCGGGCAGGGGAGACCGGGCCTTCCGAGCAAGCCCGCCATTGCGGGGGAGGGGAAAAACAGGCTCGCTTCTGCAATTAAGATAGGAAGGCTTGGGCAAATTGCGAGTCACCTCGGATTACATTTTTGTGATCAAATTTACTCAGATTTTACAGTAACATAGCTTCCAGGGGCATCTTCAAGCACGTCGAGTTTTCCATCGCCGGGGTGAGGCGCGGAGATTTTTGCGCCTGACCTGGTGGTGATCCAGTCCGCCCAATCGGGCCACCAGGACCCCGCATGTTCAGTGGCGCCTGTGAGCCAGTTTTCCAAGGTTTCGGCGGGCCCCTCGTTGGACCAGTATTTGTATTTCCGCGCTTCCGGCGGGTTCACCACCCCAGCGATATGGCCCGAACCCGAGACCACCAGTTTCGTCTCGCCGCCGAAGAACTGGCCAACTTTGAAAACCGATGGCAGCGGCGCTATGTGGTCGTCGTGCGCCGCCAGATTGTAGATTGGTTGCTTGACCTTTTTGAGGTCGATGTGAACCCCGTCGAGGATCATCTTGCCCTGCGCCAGCTTGTTGCCCAGGTAGCACTCGCGCAAATAGAAGGAATGGACGCCTGCTGGCATGCGGGTGGAATCCGCGTTCCAGTAGAGCAGGTCAAATGGCATCGGCTCCTTGCCCAGCATGTAGTTGTTGATCACATAGGACCAGATCAGGTCGTTGGAGCGCAGCAGGTTGAAGGCGTCCGCCATGCGCGATCCCGCAAGGTAGCCCTTTTCCTCCATGCGCTGCTCGATCCACTTGACCTGCTCGTCATCGACATAGACGCGCAGGTCGCCCGCCTTTTCGAAATCAACCTGGGTGGTGAAGAAAGTCGCGGCATTGACGCGGTTGTCGTTCTTGGCCGCCATGTAGCCGAGGCCCGCCGCTACCATGGTGCCGCCGATGCAATAGCCGATGGTGTTGATCTTCTCGGCCCCGGTCGCGTCCTGCACCGCCTGCACCGCTTCGAGAAAGCCTTCGCGCATGTAGTCGCTGAAACTCTTGCGGCCCTGTTTCTCATCCGCATTCACCCAGGACACCACAAATACCGTAAGGCCCTGCTCGGTGGCCCAGCGCACGAATGACTTCTTCGGGTTGAGATCAAGAATATAAAACTTGTTGATCCACGGCGGAACGATGAGCAGGGGAATTTCGTAAGTGCGCTGCACCGTTGGGGCATACTGGATCAATTCGAAGGTGTCGTTGCGGAACACCACCTTGCCCGGCGTCATGGCGATGTTCTTGCCGATTTCAAAAGCCGTCGTGTCGCTCTGCTTGATGCGCAGCCGTCCATCCGGCGTGGCCATGTCCTGTTCCAGGTGCTTCAGGCCTTCGATGAGGTTCGCCCCGTTGCTGGCCAGGGTGGCGCGCAAGATCTCCGGGTTTGAAACCGGAAAATTGGAGGGCGAAAGCGCGTTGAGAATCTGCTCAACATAGAATTTCGCCTTCTGGCGCGTATGCTCATCCAGCCCATCGGCGTTCTTGACGAAGTCCTGTGCCCAGTTGGCCGAGATCAAATAGAACTGCTTGAGAAAATCAAAAACCGTGTTTTCCTGCCAGTCCCGGTCCTTGAAGCGCTTGTCATTGCGCGCCGGGCTGGCCAGGGGTTCGGTGGCAGTGCCAAGCGCCTTCGCCCAGGCATTTTGCCAAAGCTGGCTATAGCTGTTCCAAAGAGCCGTCTGGGCTTCCATCAGCTTCTGCGGTTCGGAGAGATACGCCTGCGCCACGGCCCCCAGCGTCTTGGCGACCTGGTCGATGGGGGTGACTTGCGTTTCCGCCTGCTTCTTGGCCAGTTCCGGGCGCTCGGCGATCGTCCGGGCAATTTGCGCCGCATGCTCGAAAACCCGCGCCAGGTTCTGAGCCAGCTGGACCGGGTCCGTCAGCTTGAAGTCGGCCGGTTTCTGCGGGGTGGAATCGCTCATCTATCCTGTCTTTTCAGTCCTGCCCGGCAGTTTAGTGGCGCCGGTGCCGAACGCCAAGAATAAACGGCCTTTCTTGCAAAATCATGTCTCTCTAGGCATAAGACAAACCACCCTTAACCTGAAAGCCCCGGCGGACAATATGACTAACGCTCTGCGTCTCGGAATAGCCGGCCTCGGCAATGTCGGCGTGGGCGTTCTTGATATCGTAAGGAAGCATGGCAGCCTGCTGGCCGACCGGACCGGGGTGCCGATCAAGGTGACGGCGGTTGCCGCCAGGAGCAGGGCCAAGGACCGCGGCCATGACCTTTCGGCATTCGCCTGGTTTGACGATCCCGTGGCCCTTGCCAGATCCCCGGACATCGATGTCTTCGTCGAATTGCTGGGTGGCGAGGGCGATCCGGCGAAGTCAGCCGTTGAGGCCGCCATTGCCGCGGGCAAGCACGTCATTACCGCCAACAAGGCCCTGCTGGCCCACCATGGCGCCGCGCTGGCGCGGGCCGCCGAAGCCAAGGGCGTTGCCCTCAACTTCGAGGCCTCGGTCGCTGGCGGCATTCCCATCATCAAGGCGCTCCGCGAGGGCCTGATCGGCAACCGTGTCAGCAAGCTCTTCGGCATCATGAACGGCACCTGCAATTACATCCTCACCAAAATGGCCAATGAGGGCAGGAACTTCACCGACGTTTTGAAAGAGGCGCAGAACCTGGGCTACGCCGAGGCTGACCCGACCTTTGATATCGGCGGCTTTGACACCGCCCACAAACTGGCTGTCCTGACCTCTCTGGCCTTCGGCACCGAAGTAAACCTCAAGGCCATTGAAATCGAAGGCATCGAAGCCATCACCCTGGACGACATCCGCAATGCCAGCGACATGGGCTATAAGATCAAGCTGCTCGGCGTCGCCATCGCCCATGCGGAGGGCATTGAGCAGCGCGTCAATCCCACCCTCGTTCCCAAGGGCGCGCCCGTCTCGGATACCGATGGCGTGTTCAACGCCATCGTCGTGAAGGGCGATTTCGTCGGCGATCTCATGCTGGAAGGCCGCGGTGCCGGGGCTCACCCCACTGCTTCCGCTGTATTGTCCGACGTCGTTGATATCGCGCGCGGCAACAGGCGCCCAGCCTTCGGCATTCCCGCCGCCAAACTCAAACCCTACAAACAGTCGCCCAAGAAGGCCCATGAGGGTGGCTACTATGTAGCCCTCGAACTTATCGACCGCCCGGGTGCGGTGGCCTCCATCGCCCAAATTCTCGCCGATGAAAAAATCTCCATTGAAAGCATCGTTCAGCGCGGGCGCCAGGACCAGGAGACCAAACGCGCCACCGCCACCTTCATCCTCATCACCCACGACACGCTCGAGACGGCCATCCGCGCCGCAATCCAGCAGATCGAAAAGAATGGCCACGTTGCCTCCAAGCCCCGGGTCATCCGCATTGAGCGGCTGTGACGAACCGGAACTTTCTGGACGTACAGCGTTCACTAAGCGGCAGGCGCTGGGTCCCGCGCCTAAAGGATGAACGTTTGGCCCAAGCCATTGCCGAGCGCCATGAGCTGCCGGAAATTCTCGGCCGCGTCATGGCGGCGCGCGGCGTAGGGCTTGACGAGGCCGAAGCCTTTTTGAATCCGACGATCCGCAGCCTCATGCCGCAACCCTCCGCCCTGAAGGATATGGAGAAGGGCGCGGAGCGCCTGGCTGAGGCCATCATCGCTCAAACCCGCATCGGCATCATCAGCGACTATGATGTCGATGGTGTTTCCTCCGCTGCAATTTTCCAGTTGTTCCTCCGCGCCGTGGGATCGGACGCCATCATCCATGTGCCTGACCGCCTGACCGAAGGCTATGGTCCGAGCGAATATGCCGTGAAACTTTTGAAGGAGCAGGGTTGCGCTCTTCTGCTCACATTGGATTGCGGTGTCCTCGCCCATGATCCCCTGGCCCACGCCGCCGAGCTCGGCATGGAAACCATTATCGTCGATCATCACCAGGCCGGTGAAATTCTTCCCGAGGCCCATGCCGTGATCAATCCCAACCGGCAGGATGATGTCTCCGGCTTCGGCTATCTCTGTGCTGCCGGCGTGGTGATGATCCTTGTCGCCACCGTCAACAAATTGCTGCGCGCCAGGGGCTGGTATGCGCCCGCCCGGACCGAGCCCAACATGCTGCAATGGCTGGAACTCGTGGCCCTTGCCACCGTCTGCGATGTCGTGCCCCTGAAGGGCCTGAACCGCGCCTATGTCACGCAGGGCTTGAAGATCATGGCGCGCCGCGAAAATCTTGGGCTTGCCATGCTGGGCGACATCGCCCGCCTCAAGCGCAGCCCGGATGTCTATGCCTTGGGTTTTGTTCTTGGCCCCAGGCTCAATGCGGCGGGCCGCATCGGCCATGCGAACCTGGCGCTGGAACTTCTCACGACAAGAGACAAGGGCAGGGCCAATCAACTGGCCCAAGAGCTTGAGCAACTCAACCGCCAGCGCCAGGGCATCGAAATCCGCGTCGTCGATGCGGCCGTTCTCCAGGCTGATGCCGCCCTCGGCAGGGAGCAGCGCGGTTCGGTCATCGTGGTCACCAACGACGGCTGGCATCCCGGCGTCGTAGGTCTTGCCGCCGCGCGGCTGAAGGAACGCTACCAACTGCCGAGCTTTGTTCTCGCCAGCAATCCGAAAACCGGTTTCGCCAACGGCTCCGGCCGCTCAATCGCCGGCGTCGATATCGGCAGCGCCGTCCGCGCCGCGCTTGAAGCCGGTGTGATCGTGAAAGGTGGCGGCCACGCCATGGCGGCGGGCATCACCGTTGAGGTCGCCAAACTCGTGGAGTTCAGAAGTTTTCTCGAAGACCGGCTTGCCTTGGCCGTTGCAAACGCCGCTGAAAATGCCCTCCTCATCGACGGCGCGCTGAGCGCATCGGGCGCTACCCTGGACCTGATTGAATTGCTGGAACAGGCGGGTCCCTATGGCTCGGCCCATCCTGCCCCGGTGTTTGCCTTTCCCGCCCACAAGGTGGTTTATGCGGACCCGGCGGGCGGCGATCACATCCGCTGCACCCTGGCGTCTGCCGATGGCAGCCGAATCAAGGCCATAGCCTTCCGCGCCATGAGCACTGACCTCGGCGAAACGCTGCTGACCGAACGCAAATTGCCCCTGCATTTTGCCGGCCGTTTAACCATCGATGAATGGGGCGCAAAGCGCGTTCCATCGCTGCAAATCGAGGATATCGCCCGTGTTTTGTAAGGCTTGCCAGCACCGCCGAAGCTCTCTATAGAACGCCGCACCGCGCCCTTCGTCTATCGGTTAGGACGACAGCCTTTCACGTTGTAAAGACGGGTTCGACTCCCGTAGGGCGCGCCATTTCTCCCGTCCGGAGACTTCCCATGGCAAAAGATTTCATCACCCGCCACCTGGCCGACAAGCCCGATGCCATTGCGCCCGATGGCTCGGAAGTTCGCCTGCTGGCCGAATCTGCACGCGGCTCCATGGCGCATTTCGAACTGCCGCCGGGCAAGGTTTCTGCCGCCGTTGCCCATCACAGCGTTGAAGAAGTCTGGTTCTTCACCAGCGGCCAGGGCCGCCTTTGGCGCAAAACAGACAAAGCCGAGGAGACAGCCGATGTCCATCCCGGCGTTTCGATTTCAATTCCCGTTGGCTGCCATTTCCAATTCCGCTGTGATGGCGATGAGCCGCTCGAGGCCGTGGGCGTCACCATGCCGCCCTGGCCCGGCCCGGACGAGGCCTATGCAGTCACCGGAATCTGGAAAGCGAAAACCTGACTTACCAGCTGCCGATATTCGGCATGCTGGTCCACGGTTCCTGCAACGGCAGGGCGTCATCCTTTTGCAGCACTTCAATGGAAATACCGTCCGGTGTCTTGATGAAGGCCATGCGGCCCTCGCGTGGCGGACGGTTGATGATAACCCCTTGGGCCATCAGCTTGGCGCAATAGTCGTAAACATTGTCGACTTCGATCGCCAGGTGGCCAAAGTTCCGGCCACCCGTATAGGCTTCCGGATCCCAATTGTAAGTGAGCTCCACCGGCGCGTCAGGGCTCTCCGGCGCCGCAACAAACACCAAAGTAAAGCGCCCCTTTTCATTGACATGCCTGCGTTGCTCCACAAAACCAAGCTTGTTGATGAAAAAATCCAGCGACGCGTCCAGGTCGGCGACACGAATCATGGTATGCAGGTATTTCATGGGAACCTCATGGGTTGGAGAGAGCCTGAGCCGGCATGTTTAGCGGTAGCCGGGGCAAAAGTCCGCAGCGAATCACTCACAAAGCGGGCCTGTTTTACCAATTTTGCCATCTGGCAATAAAAATCTGAAGTTTCGGACCCGGCCGGCGGAATCAAAACCCAATTCGATTCACTGGATTGGGTAACGAACGGGTAAAACGGAAATTCTTTCTATATCTCAAAGCCATACTGAATTTTTGCAGCGCCGGTGGCATTAACGGCAGATGCAGCAATGCCACAGTCGGAGTTTTCCATCGGGCTTTGCGTGAATCGCACTGTACAAATCTTGAGGAAATGATCAAAACTTGGCCCTGTGGCGTGCAGAGGCAAGGCAGCCACGCGAAAATGGGGTGGGTGAAACATGGCGGTGAGTATCACCTCTACAACTGGGGCAGTCGTTGGCCACGAACAGGGCGCCGAGCCCAACGTGCAGATTATCCAGATTGACGGCTTGGTGAAGTGGTTCGACGTGGGCCGCGGTTATGGCTTCGTCATTCCCAACAACGGCATGCCGGATATTCTTTTGCATTTGAGCTGCCTGAAACGCGATGGTTTTGAAGCGCCGCTGGAAGGCGCACGCGTCACCTGCGAAGTTGTGGCGCGGCAGAAGGGCTATCAATGTCTGCGTGTTCTGTCGGTCGATCTGTCAACCGCCATTCATCCCGTTGAGCGCAAGTCCCGCACCCATAACACTGTAGTGCCGTCCACCGGCTGGGTGAGAGCCAAAGTGAAATGGTTCAACCGGGCCCGTGGCTTTGGTTTTGTCTCGGAAGGCGAAGGCAAGCCCGATGTGTTTGTGCACATGGAAACCTTGCGCAAAACCGCCATCGCCGAACTTGTGCCCGACCAATGGGTCTATGTGAAATTTGGCGAAGGCCCGAAAGGCAACATGGCGGCCGAAATCCGCCTGAGTCTTGAGGGTGGACCGCCCCATACGAACTAGGCTAGATTCCCCAAAATCTGTTGCGTATGAGGAGAGCTGATGAAACAGGTCACCTTCATCCTATTGACCTGCTTTGTTTGGCTGGCTGGAGCCTCGGTCGCCTTTCCTGAAAACGCGCAAATTTCCAAGCTGGAGCCGATCACCGTGACCAGCGCGAATTCGGCCACCATGTTTACCGCCGAGATTGCCGACACCGACGAACTGCGCAGCCGCGGCCTCATGTTCCGGCACTTCCTCCCTGAAGACAAAGCCATGCTCTTCGACTATGAACAGCCGCGCCCGGTGGCCATGTGGATGAAAAACACCAACATCTCACTTGATATGCTCTTTATCCGGGAGGATGGCACCATAGCCGCCATTGCCCAGGATACGGTGCCCCAGTCGCTTGATACCATCAGTGTCCAGGAGCCGGTCAGGGGCGTGTTGGAATTGGCCGCCGGAACCGTTAAAAGACTGGGTTTGCGGGTGAATGACAAGGTTTATCACCGTATTTTCAAGACCGTTGAGGACTAGCTTGCTCTCTGCAAGGTTTTCTCTATAAGCAGCGCTTCATAAAGGCTGAAATGTCGGGGCGTAGCGCAGTCTGGTAGCGCACCTGCCTTGGGCGCAGGGGGTCGCGAGTTCGAATCCCGCCGCCCCGACCATTCAGGTATTTGACAGTGAAGAGGGCAGGACGGCCATGGTCGCACGCATTTACAAGCCTTCCCGCAGCGCCATGCAATCGGGCAAGGGCAAGTCGGAAAACTGGCTCCTCGAATTTGAAACGGAGGCGCCGCGCACCACCGATCCGCTGATGGGCTGGACTTCGTCAGGCGATACCCGCCAGCAGCTCAAGCTCAGCTTCGCGTCCAAGGAACTTGCCATTGCCTATGCCGCGAAGAATGGCCTGGCCTACGTCGTGGCAACCGAACCTCCGGTGCGTCTGCATAAGAAATCCTATTCTGATAACTTCAAATGGGGTCGGTCTGACAACTGGACCCACTAATGTCTAGCGTACGACCTCGTAGCTCAGTTGGACTAGAGCAAGTGCCTTCTAAGCACTAGGTCGCTGGTTCGAATCCAGCCGAGGTCGCCAATCTTTTCAATCTGTTACTGGATGGTCGAGGGAAGAAAATCTCGTAGAGTTAGTTTTTGGGTACGATATGGGTACGAAATGGTCAATCCGAAATTCCGGCCCTTACAGCCTTAAGTTGCTGCTTTTAGGTTCTGCCGGTATTTTTTTCCGCGTCCCAGTTGACTAGGCGGTCTATAGCCCCGGCATCCAGACAGGTGAAGGATCTACTGGGAACTGCGCATGACGTCTGCCAAACAACGTCCCATGGGTTCGACCGCTGGTTTCGCATTTCCCCGGATAAGTACGCCCGTGCCGGGGATTGCGACGAGCGGCGCGGCGCTTTCAATTTCCGTGGCAACACCGACACCGAGGGATACCACGTGATCAGGATAGAGAACGGAATCTTTGCTTCTGTCCAGTGTGGGAAGGGGAGGGATTTGGCAACTTTTAGGGGTTCAAATTACTGTAAGATCACGGGGTAACGCTGCCATCACCTCGACACCGTTTTCGGTTATCAGAATTTGGTCTTCAATTATGAAACCCCCAAGTCCGCTTATGTAGTAGGGAGTTTCTAAGGCGAGCACCATTCCGGGCTCGGCCACTGCGGTAGCATCAACCGAAATGAATGGCCATTCCTCGCTCCATATACTGGCTCCCACGCCATGGCCGAAGTGGCCCCGGCCGTAGGTCGTAAATCCGGCATCCCACATAGTTTTTGCTACGGCTCGGTAAACCCCATTCAATGCTACCCCTGGCTTAAGCAGCGCAAGGCCGGCATCGAAAGATTTGTGCAAAGCGCTGTAGACGTTTTGAGCGGCACCTCCGGCGTGGCCCAAGACAGCTGTGCGGCCCCCATCGGAGCTATAACCCGCAATAACGCAGCCAACGTCGATTTTGATAAGATCGCCCGCGCGGACTGGGCCGCCAGGCGCGAAGCCATCTCCGCCAACCGCGATATAAGCCCACGTTGATGCAGGAGGTGGCAGGTTTTTGGAATGGGCATCCGCCAGTGCGGCTTCTCGCCAGATGGCGGTCATATGGCTGGCATCCATCCCGGAAGTGATGGCTTGGGTAAGTGCTACCACTCCGGCGCGTGATAGCTCTGCAGCGGTGCGCAAATAAGCAATCTCCTGGGGCGCCTTGATAGCGCGCAAGCGCTCAACAATAAGAGTTGTATCCACCCACGTCACGTCGGGCATTAAATTGGTAAACATTGCGAAGTCGCGGGCTGCGACAAAGCCCATTTCCAGGCCAATGCGCTCGTTTAAAAGATGCCGCTCGGCAAGCGTGTCGCGTAGAAGTCCGAGGGATGCTTGAGGGTCATATTGGGCAGGGCGTGGCTGGCGCGGACGCTTCCCCATCAACACGTCTTTTTCAACAAGAGAGCAGGCCACATTTTCTGGATCAGAGTGGTTGTCGTATTGTCCGGTTTCCACCCATATGGGATGGGATCGAACATCAACGACTCCCGAGCGTGCTTTGAACGTGTTGGCCTGCAAATCGCCCACGATGGCAGTGAGCGGCTCTGCAGTATCACAGGGTACCACGAGGAAGGCCGCGCCGGCGCGCCGCCAATTGGCAGCCACCCCGGGAAAAGCCCCCGCAGCGTAAGTTATGGTTTCCGGCTGGGCCAGAACAAGAGCGGAGAGCCCTTGTTCCAGCATCAGCCGGTTAGCGTGTTGACGGTTTAGGAAACCGGAAACCAAATCGCCTACTTTGTTGTCAGGTTGTAGTACACGAGATCGGAACTCGACCCCATGACGAAGTTTTTCACGTTGGCCCGCGTCGCCAGTTGCGTCGTATCCTGGAACATGATGATGAAGGGACCTTCATCCATGACCTTGAGCTGCAGGTCCTTGTACATCTGCTCGCGCTTTCCCTCGTCACGTTCACGCACCGCCGCATCGGTCATCTTGGTGATCTCGGGAATGTCCCAGGCGTTGCGCCAAGCCAACGGCTTTGCCTTCGGTGTGTCAGAATTGTCGTCATTGCGGGCAAAGGAAGAGGCGTTCGTGTGGGGGTCCATATAGTCCGGCCCCCAGTTAATCAGCAGCATCTGGTGCTGGCGGGCGCGGTAACGGGTGAGGACGGTTTTTTCTTCTGCCGGGAGTATCGTCACCTTGATGCCACCCTGTGCCATTGTTGACTGAATGGACTGGGCGATATTGGTGAAGGGCGAAGAGTTGGGCGTGTCAAGCGTAACTTCAAAGCCGTCAGTGATGCCGGCCTCTGCCAAAAGCGCTTTGGCCTTGGCGGGATCGAAGGTGTATTGATTTTCATCGAGGGCGGCCCAGAATCCAGAGGGCCAAAAGGTCTGGTGCACCTTGAAGCCGCCCTTGAGGAAGGAATTCACCATACCATCGTAATCGACGAGATAATGCATAGCCTGGCGCACTTTGACGTCCTGGAACTGGGCCATCTTCGAGTTAAGGCCCACGTAGTAGAGTGTGGCTTGCGGCACCGGGGTTATGGTGATGTCTTTATTTTCCAAAATGCCAGCCACCTGATCACCCGTCAGGTTACGCGCAATATCTGCATCACCTTTCTCAATCAGGAGGCGTTGCGCTGCAGGCTCCGGAACGTGGCGGATGACGACGCGCTTCAGGGCAGGCTGGCCGCCGCGGTAGTTGGGATTGGCGTCAAGCGCGACGCTCTCGTTGGCTTTCCAGCTGCGGAGTGAGTAGGCCCCGGAGCCGGCTGAATTCGTTTTCAACCAAGTGTGGCCCATATCGCTGTCGGCTTCGTGCTCCATGGCGACTTTCATGTCGACCACCGAACCAACCACCGACGACATCAGGCTGAGAACCAGCGAAGGCGCGAAATCCTCGGTAATGGTTATCTGGAACGTCTGGTCATCAATCAATTTCACCAGTTGATCGACATTGTCCTTGGTCCATCCTAGTTGTCCGATAAGAAAGGCCGGGGTTTTGTCGAGTTTCACGACGCGTTGCAGTGAGAAAACTGCGTCTGCCGCGGTAATGGCATTGCCGGAGGCGAATTTTTGTCCACCCCTGATTTTAAATGTCAGGGTTTTTCCGTCCTCACTCAGTGTGTAGCTTTCGGCCACGCCGCCCACGAGCTTGGTAATGTCGGTAGGCTCCAAGCGCATGATCCGGTCGTAAATATTGCTAATGATCTCGATGCCGGAGAACTCATAGGCTTCGGCGGGGTCCAGGGTGATCATATCGTCGATATTTTTTGCGATCACCAGCGTATCGGCCGGCGTATCGGCAAATGCGACAGGTGTTGCCGTCACGAGTGCGCAAGCGAGAAGCGCATATCTAAAGCGTTGTAACATTCAAACCTCCAGATCGATTGTTGAACCCGAGCAGTGCAGGGGTGGCCCGCTCTGTGTCGGACTGAAGGTTCATCTCAGACCCTTTTGGCGGGCAAAGCAAGGTTCGTCTGCGATTGACTTGGAGCCCTGCTGAACCCCCGGCTCGCGGCCAGGAGTTCCAAACTATAGGCCTCCTTCGCCCTGCCACGCCGCAGACTGTCGACATCAAGGACTTCAACCAGCCTGCCGCTCTGCATGATAGCAATGCGGCTGCACAAATGGGCAACCACGCCCAGGTCATGACTGACCAGAATGCTGGTCAGCTGGTAGCTCCGCCTCAGGCGGGAAATAAGGTTGAGAATTTCTGCCTGGACCGAGACATCAAGGGCCGAGGTTGGTTCATCAAGCAGGAGAATTCGGGGACGAAGGATCAATGCCCTGGCAATGGCCACTCGCTGGCGCTGGCCGCCGGAGAGTTGGTGCGGGTAGCGAAACCGATGAAGGGGCAGAAGTCCTACGTCGCTCAGGGCAACGGTTACCTTCTCAACGACGTCAGTGACCCCATGGACTAGTAGGGGCTCGCGAAGGATATCGTCCACGGTCTGGCGGGGGTGCAGCGATCCATAGGGGTCCTGGAACACGAACTGCATCAGATTCCGGTCCGATTTAGTGCGCTTTATCCCGAGGGGTTGGCCATTGATTTTCAGACCGGAAGCATCCGCTTTCACGAGACCTGCGATAGCCTTGAGGATAGTCGATTTGCCTGATCCAGATTCTCCGACGATGCCAAAGGTTTCACCTTCCGCGACTTTGAAATTTACGCCCCGCACAGCGGGAATTGTATGCCCACCGTGGCGGAAGGTAACGGAAAGATCGTGGACCTCAATCACAAAAGCCACTCCGGGTTTCGCTTAACCACCGCAAGTTCGGTCAACGGGTGCTCGAGGGAGGGGGCGGCTTTCAAAAGCGCCCGGGTGTAGGGATGTTTGGCGTCCTGAAGAGCGTTAGCTTGGCATTCCTCGACGATCCTGCCGCCATACATGACGAGAACCCGGTCGCAGAAGCTCGAGACAATGGTCAGGTTATGGCTGATGAAGATAAGGCCCATACCGCGATCGGTGACCAGATTATCGAGGATACGCAAGACCTGGTTTTGAACTGTCACGTCGAGAGCCGAGGTTGGCTCATCGGCGATCAGCAGATCAGGCTCGGCAATCAGCATCATGGCGATCATCGCCCGCTGGCCCATGCCACCGGAAAGTTGGTGCGGATAGAGGTGATAGACCAAATCGGGGTCACGTATCTTGACGGCGTCAAGCATCTCCAGCGCGCGGCGGCGGGCGTCCTCGGACGTCGTGCGGTGGTGCAACTGGTAAGCCTCCTGCACCTGATCGCCGACCTTTATGACTGGATTAAGTGAATATTTGGGATCCTGCATCACCATCGAAATGCGGCGGCCGCGGAGCGCCTGCCAATCAGCGTCTCGCAATTTGATCAGATCCTGTCCGGCAAAATCCATTCGCTTGGCGGTCACGATGCCGGGAGGCAGAACCAGACCGAGGAGCGCACGCCCGGCCGTTGATTTGCCGGAGCCCGATTCCCCGACAATCCCCAATCGCTCCCGCCCCAGCGAGAAAGTGGCGTTCCGAACGGCGCGAGTTATGCCACCGCGACCGGGGAATGACACGCTGAGATCCTCAACCTCAAGAAGCGGGCTCTCACTCACGTATTTTTTGGATCGAAGACATCGCGCAATCCATCCCCCAAAAGGTTGAAACCCAGACTGACGACGAAAATGGCAATGCCCGGGATGGTAGCCACCCACCACTGGTCCAAGATGACGTCGCGCCCGGCGGAGACCATGGCGCCCCATTCAGCCGTAGGTGGTTGAGCTCCGAGGCCGAGAAAGCCCAACCCGGCGGCGGTCAGAATGATACCGGCCATGTCCAGGGTGAGCCGGACGATAAGGGATGATAGACATAGGGGCATGATGTGGCGGAACAATATCCTCCATGTCGAGGCGCCCTGTAGCACGATTGCGGAAATGAAATCGCTGCGGGCGATCGTGACGGTCTCGGCTCTGGCGATACGTGCGTAAGGTGGCCAGGCGGTGAGGGATATTGCGATTACCGCATTTTCAATGCCGGGCCCTAAAGCCGCGGCAAAAGCCAGCGCCAATACGAGACGGGGGAAGGCCAGGAAAATATCGGTGATCCGCATCAGGACCGCATCAACCCAGCCACCGAGATATCCGGCCAGAAGACCCACCGCGAGGCCTATCGGTGCGACCACCACCGAGACAAGCATGACGATGGTCAGCGTAACCCGCGCCCCATGTACTGTGCGCGAAAAGATATCGCGTCCGAGTTCATCGGTGCCAAACCAGTAGAGTGAACTCGGAGGGGCCAACCTGTCAGATAGAGACTGATGAATGGGTGAAACATGCCCCGAAATCAAAGGGGCAAAAATGGCAATAAGTATCAACGTAAGGACAATTAACAGGCCTGTCAGTGCCGCCGGGTTGCTGCAGAGCGCCACTACGCCGCGATAGTAGTTACCCAGTATGGCCTGACGCCGTGACGTGGGCGCATCGTTGGTAAGCCACTGTCGGAGCGACGGCCCTATTTCAGGGGAGGAGGGATCCACCGGCGAGCTCATGAGGTCCGCAATCTTGGGTCAAAAATCTTGTAGAGGAAATCACAAAACAGATTTACCCCGATGAAAACAGCGCCCACGACGAGTGTGCCACCCAGCACTGCGTTCATATCGCCATTGAAGAGCGAGCGCGTAATATAATTTCCAAGCCCCGGCCAGGCAAATACAGTTTAGGTAAACACAACACCTGCCAGCAGCGAAGCGTAGCTCAGGCCTATGACGGTTATCAGTGGCACCATAATATTTGGAAAGGCGTGCTTCCAAACGGCCCCATAATAGGAGCGGCCCTTAATCCGGGCAGCGGTTACATACTCCTGGCTGAGTTGCTCGATCATGAAACTCCGCGTCATGCGCGCGATGTAGGCCAGCGAGTAGTAGCCGAGGATAGAAGCCGGCAGGACAAGGTGGCTGAAGGCATTCCAAAAAATGGCCCAC
>CAVZAJ010000016.1:0-15886 GCA_963773295.1 uncultured Alphaproteobacteria bacterium | reverse complement strand
CATTCAACCACAGGCGGGCCGGCTGCAGGAAGCCAGGATTGCCATTGAGGCGCTCACTGCCTCCGTACCTGAAATCCCGGCTGACGATGAAAATAACCAGCGACTTTCCGCCCGAGGCAAAGGCAAACGCCGCCAGCAGCAGCGGACGCCAGATTGTCGTGTGCCTGCTCTTGTCGCTTCTGCTTTTCCTTCCCCTAGTCGTTGCCTCGCTGCGCAACGTGTATTCCATCGTGCTCTTCCTCGTGCCGCCCATTGCTGCAACCGCTGCTGCATTTGCGCTGGCTTCTTTTGCGGCACCTGTGTTGGATCAGACGATCGCAACCCTGCCATTTGCGGTGATTCTGCCAGTCATGGGGCTCTCCATTGCCATGGCGTCTGCCTTGCGAAAACCCGGGAAAAGAAGTTCGGGGCACCTCCCTTATCATGCTGGCGGCGCATGATATGGGGCCGCTTCTGTTGACGCTGGCAGGCATGGTTTGCACGACTTGGCTGCTGGGGCCGCCCTGGGTTTTTCAAGCATTGCCCGGCTTTCGATCATTGTTATCCTGGCCGCCTTTGCAGGGCTGGCTGCTGCACTAATGCTGGTTCCGGCTCTCGCCTCGCTCATTTCAAAACCGCAAGGAGAGCCGCCGGCGGATTTTTACGATCAGGCCACGACCCACAACCTCCGCTCCATCTGGCACAAGCTGCGGCCACCCCTGACGTTCCTCGTGATCGCGGTTTCACTCTTCTGCATCGTGTTTTTTTCATCCCTGAATTTTAGCGCCTCACGCCTTTCCGGTATTCGAAGCCTCCAGCGCATCGCGGGGGCTGCAATTCACTGTTGACGGAGAGGCTGCCGCGGCAAAGCTGGTGGTTGATCTCCAGCAGATACCCGAGGTGGGAACCGTGCGCTGGATGGGAACATTCATGCCGCAACAGGTTGAGGAGAAACGCAAAATACTTCAGGCCCTTGCCGGAACGATACCTGGCGTGAGTGATGGCGGTGCCGTCGGCCCCTACGACTTGCTGGAGAATTTGCGTGGCATTGAAATTGGTCTGCGTGTCATTTCCGATGGGGCAGGGACTGATGAGGGCCTGCGCGCCAGCGCCCACGAACTTCGCCGCTCCCTTGCCGTACTCGCCAGTACCAGCAAGACGCCTGAATCAACCGCCGCGGAACTCGAGCGGCTTTTGTTTTCAGGCTTTGGCGAACTGGCGAAAACCGCCGACGGGCTTTCGCGCCTAACCGCTCCTCAACTCCCCGACCTTGATCAAAACCTGCGCGCCCTCTACGTGTCGCGTGGTGACAGGTGGCGGGTTGAGGCTTTGCCGAAACGCCTGATATCGGCAGCCGCCTTTATCGACGCAACGAAAGGGGTGGACGCCATTCCCCTTGGCCCGCTGATGACCGAGCAGGCGGAACTTCGCGCCCTCGCATCAGTCTCCAAATCAGCGCTTACCTTTGGGTTTATATTTACGCTGCTCATTTCACTCGCTTATCTGCGCAATATTGTAGATTGGCTAATTGTCGTGGCATCTTCATTCTTGCTTTTGCCGCTCTACGCCGCTTTTATCGTGACAACGGCCACGGCAATCAGCCCGGTAACGATTCCCGCCCTGATCATGGCCTCATTGTTTGGCGTTGCGACGGCGCTGCTTCTGGTGAGGCGGAAACGCCAGCCGCAAATATCCGAACTCATCATTCTGCTGCCCGTCGCGGTGATCGTTGCCATTATCCTGCCGATCCGCTTGCTGCACCTGCAGGAATTTGAGGCCTTCTCCGGCACGCTCATTATGCTCTTGGCGGTAGCGACCGCCTATAATCTGACAGTTGTGCCGCAGATTTGCGCCTGGACCGACCGCTGGCGTTCCTCAGGCCCGCGACTGGACGAGGCGCGCCTCGCTGCCAAGCTCGCGAAGATTTCGGCGATGATATCTTTTGAGGTCAATGCCGCATGCCGCGAGGGGGCGAAAATGAACCTCCAAACCCGCTTTTTCATTGCCGAAGTATACTTTTTGGGCGCCTAGAACCCAACCCGAAAAGACTGTCAATGTAAGCCATTTGGAAAAGCTTACGACGAAAGTCAAGGGCGACAACCGAAAAAACTGGTGCTAGCATTTGACACATGAGCCAAATTTTTTTGGCAATCGCGACCGTAAGTAATAGAATCGTAAATGAGGGAGTAAGAAATAATGAAGCTGAATTACAAGTCCTGGCTAATAGGGACAACCATGCTGGTCATGGGCGCCTCTGGCGCCTTTGCCGAGGTCGTCTTCAATCGCGGCAACTCCGCCGACCCGGAATCGCTCGATCCGCATAAGACCTCGACCGTCTATGAGGCACACATCCTGCGCGATCTCTTCTCCGGCTTGACGATCCAGAATGCCAAGGCCGAAGATCATCCCGGGTGCCGCCGAAAGCTGGACGGTTTCGCCCGACGGCAAGACCTTTACACGTTCAAGCTGCGCGCCGACGGCAAGTGGTCCGATGGCTCGCCAGTCACCGCTGACGACTTTGTCTTCTCCTGGCGCCGCCTTGTCGATCCTGCGACCGCCGCCGAATACGCCTATATGTTGGCGCCCGTCGTTAATGCCGAAGCGATCAACAAGGGCGAAGAAGAAGCCGGAAGAATTGGGCGTCAAGGCGATCGATCATCGACCTTCGAGGTCACGCTTAACGCGCCGACGCCGTACTTCCTGGAAATGCTGAGCCACCAATCGACCTACGCGGTGAGCAAGGCCAATGTCGAGAAGTTCGGCGCCGACTTCATCAAGCCCGGCAATCTCGTTTCGAACGGCGCTTACATGCTCGCCGAATTCGTGCCCAACGATCACGTGAAGGTCGTCAAGAACCCGAACTTCTACGATGCCGCCAATGTGAAGATCGACGCTGTCAACTTCATTCCGACCGAAGATCGCTCGACAGCCATGAAGCGCTTCGAGGCGGGCGAACTCGATTCCAACGACGATATCCCGACCGAGCAATTGGCCGACCTCAAGGCCAAGTTCGGCGACCAGGTTCGCATCGGGCCCTATCTCGGCACCTACTACTATGTGTTCAAGATGCCGAAGGAGCCGTGGGACAATGTCAAGCTCCGCCATGCCATTTCCGATGGCGATCGACCGCGATTATCTCGCCGAGAAGGTGTGGCAGAACACCATGATCCCGGCATATTCCTTCGTTCCCCCGGGCATTGGCGGCTATGAAACCAAAACCACGGACTATGCCGAAATGTCTCAGCTCGACCGCGAGGATGCGGCCAAGAAGATCCTGACCGAATTGGGTTATGGCCCGGACAAGCCGCTGAAACTGGAAATTCGCTACAACACTTCGGAGAACCACAAGAATACCGCCGTGGCGATCCAGGAGCAGTTGAAGCCGCTCGGTATCGAGGTCACGCTCCTCAACACCGATACCAAGACGCATTATGCGCATCTTGAAAACCATGGCGATTTCGACGTGGCGCGTGCTGGCTGGATCGCCGACTACAAGGACCCGGAAAACTTCCTGGCCCTCTGCAAGACCGGCACCGGCAACAACTACGCCGAATACTCCAACAAGGAGTATGATGACATGATGGCCGCGGCGGCGGCCTCCGCCGATCCGGCTGAGCGCATGAAGAAGCTTTCCGAAGCAGAAGCGATCGGCGTGGCGCGCGATCTTTGCGTCATGCCGCTTCTGTACTACGGATTCCACACCGTCGTTTCCGACAAGCTCAAAGGCTGGGAAGACAATGTGATGGACGTCATCCCACCCGCTTCCTGAGCAAGGAATAAACCAGTATTGAAAACCGCCGCCCTGCCCGAGCAGGGCGGCGGTTTCACTTGCCGCGAGGGGCGCGATGCTGCGCTATGTTTTGCGGCGGCTGCTGACCGCCATACCGACACTCTTCGTCATCGTGACGATCTCGTTCTTTCTCATGCGGTTGGCGCCGGGCGGCCCGTTCAACCAGGAGAAGGGACTCAATCCCTTCATCAAGGCCAATCTCGAGCGCGTCTATCAATTTGGACGAGCCGCTCTGGAAACAATACTTCCTCTATCTCGGAAGCCTGCTGCACGGCGATTTCGGCCCGAGCTACAATCTTCCTGATTTCACCGTCGCCGAACTCTTCCGAGTCGGCCTGCCGGTCTCGGCCAGATCGGCGCGAGCGCACTGGTCCTGGCACTTCTGCTCGGCGGAGCCCTTGGCATTGTTGCGGCACTCCATCAGAATAAGGGCGCCGATTATGCGGTGATCGCCACGGCCACGGCCGGCAGCACCATCCCGACTTTCGTCATCGCGCCGCTGTTCCAGCTCCTCTTTGCGTTGACGCTAAAATGGTTGCCGGTCGGCGGCTGGGGCGACGGCGCATTCGTAAACAAGATCGGTCCGATCGTAACGCTATGCCTTGCCGCAGATCGCCATTGTCGCGCGCCTCATGCGCGGCTCGATGATCGAGTCCCTGCGCTCGCATCATATCCGCACCGCCCGCGCGCTTGGGCTTTCCGACTACTCGATTGTCATCAGCCATGCGCTGCGCGGCGCGCTATTGCCGATCATCTCTTATGCAGGTCCTGCCGCGGCCGCCTTGCTGACTGGCTCGATCATCGTCGAAACCATTTTCCAGATTCCCGGAGTAGGGCGCTATTTCGTCGATGCCGCGCTCAACCGCGATTACACATTGGTGATGGGCACGGTCGTGCGTCATCGCCATCTTCACCATCGTGTTCAACCTCATCGTCGATCTGCTCTATGCCGTCGTCGACCCGCGGGTGCGCTATGACTGACATCGTCGTCATGTCCCCGCCGGCTGGGCCGCTCGCTTTGGGCCGATGCTTGGGGCAGGCTGAAGGCAAACAAGGCCGCCGTGGTGAGCGCTATCTATCTCATCTTCATCACGCTCGCCTGCCTCTTTGGTCCGTCTTTCACCGGCCATCAGTTCACGACCATCTATCAGAACTATGTTCGTGTGCCGCCAAGCCTCTCCGCCCTATCCCAAGCCCGACATGATCGACGTCGCCGTCAAGGAGGCGGTGCAGCGCGCACGCGTCGCAGCTTGCCGGATTGGCAGGAGAAGGCCGGGAAATTCTCATTACCGTCACGTCCGCCAAACCGATCGACGAGCGCGTCACCCGCTATCTCGATCGCTCCGATCTCTTCGAGAACGCAAGTCGTGGAAAAATCCGCCGACGGCCTGAAGCTCACCATGAGTACCTGATTCCAGAAGCATATTTCTGCTTCGGCACCGATATTTCCGGCCGCGACATGCTGACCCGCACCTTGATCGCCGGCCGCGTCTCGCTGGCCATCGGCTTCTCGCCGGCCTTGTCGCCGTGGTCATCGGCGTCGCCTATGGCGCCACGGCGGGCTTCATCGGCGGCAAGACCGACGAAGTCATGATGCGCATTGTCGATGTGCTCTATTCGCTGCCCTTCATTTTCTTCGTCATCATGCTGGTCGTGTTTCTTCGGGAGAAATTTCGTCTTGATGTTCCTGGCCGTCGGAGCGGTGCTCTGGCTCGACATGGCGCGCATCGTCCGCGGCCAGGCGCTGTCCATCAAACGCCAGGAATATGTCCAGGCCGCCGAAGCCTTGGGCGTCACCGCTGGGGCATTCTGATCCGCCATGTCATGCCGAATCTCTTGGGCCCTGTGGTGATCTATATGACGCTGCTCGTGCCCCAGGTCATCATCCTGGAAAGCTTCCTCTCCTATCTCGGCCTTGGCGTGCAGGAGCCCATGTCGAGCTGGGGCGTGCATGATTTCGCAAGGCGCGAAGAACATGCCTTACGCCAACTGGCTGATTCCATGTCCCGTCCTTCTTCCTCACCACCACGCTCTTCGCGCTGAACTTCATTGGCGATGGCCTGCGCGATGCCCTCGATCCGAAGGACCGCTGAGCATGGCGGAACAGCATCCTTTCCTTGCAAGGATGTGAGGGTAAATTTCCGCACTCTTGATGGCATTGTCGAGGCGGTGAAAGGCGTGAACCTCGATGTGAATGCCGGCGAAACGGTGGCCATCGTTGGCGAATCCGGCTCCGGCAAAAGCCAGTTGATGATGGCCGCCATGGGGCTGCTGGCGTCGAACGGCGACGATCTCCGGCGAGGCAAGCTATCGCGGCACAAATCTCATTGGCTTGCCGAAGAAGGAACTCAACACCATCCGCGGGCGCAAGATCACCATGATCTTCCAGGAGCCCATGACCTCGCTCGATCCGCTCTATACGATCGGCAATCAGCTCATGGAGCCGATCATGCATCACCAGAAAATCGGTTGGGATGCAGCCAATGCCCATGCCATCGAAATGCTGAACCTGGTCAACATCCCGGAACCCGAACGGCGGATGGAGTCCTATCCCTATGAAATGTCCGGCGGCCAGCGCCAGCGGGTGATGATCGCCATGGCCATTGCCAATGACCCCGATCTTCTCATCGCCGACGAGCCGACAACGGCGCTTGACGTCACCATCCAGGCTCGAAATCCTCGAACTCATGGCTGGGCTGCAGCAGCGCCTCGGCATGGGCATGATCTTCATTACCCATGATCTCAACATCCTGCGCCGCATCGCCGACCGCGTCATGGTGATGCGCTATGGCGAGGTGGTGGAAGAAGGCGAGCTGAAGAAAGTTTTCAAGCACCCCAGTCACCCCTACACCAAGGCGCTGCTGGATGCCGAACCCTCGGGCCGCAAGGCCCCGCCCGCCGCCAAGGCGCCGCAAAATCCTCGATGGCACCGATGTTTCGCGTGACCTTCCAAATTGGCGGCGGGTTCCTGTCCGGCCCGCCCCTGCTGCTCAAGGCCGTCGATCGGGTTTCGGTTGTCCTGAAACAGGGGCAAACCATCGGCATCGTGGGCGAATCCGGCTCCGGAAAATCGACGCTGGCCCGCGCCCTGCTGCGCCTCCTGCCCAGTGAAGGCGCCATCGCTTTCGAAGGCCGCGATATTGCCAGGCTGAGCAAGGAGGAAATGCGCCCTCTCGGAAGCAAATTCAGATCGTGCTGCAAGACCCTTTTGGCTCACTCTCCCCGCGCATGACCGCTGGCCAGATCGTCACTGAAGGCCTGCTGGTGCATGAGCCGTCCATTACGGCAAGGGAGCGCGACGCGAGGGCGGTGCAGGCCCTGCAGGAAGTGCAGCTCGATCCAAAGCTGCGCAACCGCTACCCCCATGAATTTTCCGGCGGCCAGCGCCAGCGCATCGCCATTGCCCGCGCCATTATCCTGAAGCCGCGGCTCATCGTCTTGGATGAACCGACCTCGGCCCTCGACCGCCAGGTCCAGGGCCAGATCATCGAGCTTCTGCGCGATCTGCAGATCAAGAACAACCTGTCCTATCTTTTCATCAGCCACGACCTCGCGGTGGTCCGCGCCATGGCCGACCACATCATGGTGATGAAGGACGGCCGCCTGGTGGAGCAGGGCACCCCCGACGAAATTCTGGAAAACCCGCGCGAGGACTACACCAAGCGCCTGATGGCCGCCGCTTTCGCGTAGATAAAGCCCGCCTAAAACGCCGGCCTTATGATCACTCCCTCTCTTCATGGTCGGGCTTGACCCGACCACCCAGACTCTCAACATTTGCGCTGCCCGAAAAACTGGTTAGTCGGGTCAAGCCCGACCATGGAGAGTAGCGGGAAGGCGGGGCCGGGAACTCACTTGCAATATGAATAAATCCCCTTGACAATCTATTCCTATCGGGTTCATATGTTCCTGTTTTGTTCTTTATGAGGGATAGGAAACACCATGGACTGGAAGATGGACTGGGACGCGGCCATCAAGCGCCACAGCGAAGCGCTTAACCGGATAGTCGCCGCCCTGTTCGCCCTGCTGGGGCTGGAAGGCGAGGCTGATCTGTGGGAAGGATTCCGAATCCCCTCTACCGCTCCGTCTTGCTCGTGCTGCGGCCCGCTGAATCTGCCGTCCGCCGCCTGATCGTCATCGCGGCCCGGGGTCTGGTGGTGAAGGTTGCCCCCTCGCGTCCCATGCCCAAGGGGACAACCATCGGAAAGGGTGACGGAAGCCGGCTCCCTTCCTTCCAGCTCTACGATACCCGGAAATACTTCCCGGAGCTGAGCCAGCGCCGGGTCAAATACGCGAAGAATCCGCCACGCGTCCATTTCTTCCCCTACGATACCTTGAGTGCCGATACCCCAGCCCGTGGCCGCTCCCGTGCCGCCACCGACTGATGGCCTGGCCAATGCCTCCCGCCTCGGACGCAGGCTCCAGGTCCTTAAGCTGGCGCTCGATAACCTTCCCCGCCAAGCCCGGCGCATGGCCCGCTGGCGGATGAGGCGGGAGGCCATGAAAGCTCCCAAGTTCAAATCACCGCTGCGCCCCGGCCCGCCGCCCGGCCGCCGCAAGCGGAAAATTCACGAGATCGATGAGGTGCTCGCCGAGTGCCATGGGCTTGCCCGCTGGGCCATGGAGCCCGACACCAGCTGAGCTAAATCATCCGTCTACGGACTAATTTGAAAATCATCCCCTTCTGTCATCCCGGCGCAGGCCGGGTGCCGGACTTGGAGCATCCGGGATTGCTGAAAGCCTGGGCCCCGGCTTACGTCGGGGTGACAGAACTTATGAGAGCTCCCCCTGGAATGATGCAACTGGGATGTTAAATATCAAACGCCTCGATGTTCTGAAACGCCGCCCGCAAGGCCTTTGACCATTCCGAGGAAAGCATCTTGAAATAGGGATCATCCTGCCCGATGCGCTTGGTATGCTCCAGCTTGAGCGTATTGGTTTCATAGGTCAGCATGTCGATGGGAAGCCCGACGCTCAAATTCGAACGCAGCGTTGAATCAAACGACAGGAGAACCAGTTTTGCCGCATCGCCAAGCTTCATCGTTGTCTGGGCCACGCGGTCAAGAATGGGCTTGCCATACTTGTGCTCGCCGATCTGGAAGAAAGGCGTATCGGTGGTTGCTTCGATGAAGTTGCCCTCCGCATAGAGCTGGAACAGCCGCGGTCGCTCCCGCCCGATTTGCCCGCCGAATATATAGCTCGAAGCAAACGCGTCGCTGGTCGGCGAAAGCGCCTCGCCTTCTATTTTTTTGACCTCGCGGATGGCGCGGCCCACGATCCGCACCGCCTGGAACATGGTCTTGGCAGCAAAGAGATTGTCCTCGGCGGATTTGCTTTTTTTGGATTTTGTGCCCTCGGCCAGCAGGCTGACCACTGCTTGCGTCACCGCGAGATTGCCGGCGGTCAACAGCACGAACAGGCATTCGCCGGGCTTCTGCCAGGTGTGAAGCTTCTTGAACTTGCCGACATTATCGACTCCCGCATTGGTGCGGGTGTCGGCGGCCATCACCAGGCCTTCATCAAGCAGCATTCCCACGCAGTAAGTCATCAGTTTCCGTCCCGGCCGATTCTCTTTTCCTATTGTTGCGCAATTCCGACGTTGACTTCCACCCTCATTTCTTCGGCGCTGCCGCCCTTGCGGCTGCCCCGGATCGGGGTAATGCCGTGCGCGTCAATGCCGCCGGCCACCCGCACATAATGGTCCGTCGGGCACTTGCCGTTGGCCGGGTCAAATCCAACCCAGCCCAGGTCCGGCAAAAGCGCCTCCGCCCAGGCGTGGCTGGCCGTGGCCGATTCCCCGCCCTCAAGGGCCAGATAGCCCGTCACATAGCGTGAAGGAATGCCCAGATGCCGCACTGCGCCGCTGAAGATGTGGGCATGGTCCTGGCATACCCCTTGCCCCGCCGCGAAGGCTTCCGCCGCCGTGGTGTCCGCGTCGGTGACGCCGATCCGGTAAGCCACCCTGTCTCTGATTTCCGCCATCAGTCCATGCAGCAAGTCCAGCCTGCCGCGGCCCTTTACGTCGATCTTTTCGAGCATTGCCAGAATGGCCGGGCTGGGCCGCGTTGCCGCCGTCTGGCGCAGGAATATGGCGTCAGGGGCGGGGCAGGGCAGGCCTTTGACCACGCCTGCCGCATCCTCCACATCCACCATGCCTTCCGCCACGATGCTCATCGGGCCGGCGATATTCTGGATCGTGACGAGATGAATGCGGTTCCCGAAGCCATCGAGATAGGTGAGCGCCCCCTCGATTCCGGGCGCTGTTATTTTCCAGTCGGCAATCGTCTGGCCCACGAAACTCTGCGGCGTCAGATAGAGCCGCTGCACCGAATAGCTCAGCGGCGTTTCATAGGCATAGAATGTTTCATGGCGGATATGAATGCGCATCAGGTCACGGGAAATTATAAGTGGTTGCAATGCTTTGGGAGAGGGAATTATTGGCCGACATGAAGTCCTGGAGGAATTCATGCAATCCATTCTGGAAGATTTCCTCCATGTTGCCGTTCTTCAGCCGGCCATGGGTTTGCTTGGCTATGTCGTGGCAGGCGTAGCGGCTGCCATAGAGTTCGCCCAGGCCATCCAGCGCCAGATTTATCCAGTTATAGGTGAAGAGCAGGGAGCGCGGCATCTGTTCCTTGAGAATGAGGAATTCCGAAACCAGCCACGGTTTGTAATGGCTGTCCTTGTAAAACCAGCGATAGGCCCGGTGGGCTGAAACCGAGCGCAGCACTTGCGCCCACTGCTGGGTGTCGAGTTCGCTGCCCACGTCGCTTGGCCGCGGCAGGAGGATGAAATATTTCACGTCGAGAATGCGCGCCGTATTGTCGGCCCGCTCGATGAAATTGCCGAGCTGGCTGAAATAGTAATTGTCGGTGCGCAGCATGGTGCCGAGAAGCGCACCGCGAAAGCCCATGGCGTGCTGCTTGATCCATTCGAGGAATTCCGGAAGCCGGTCGGAAGTGATGTTCTCAGGCTGGACCTGCGCCAGTTCGTTCCAGGTGGAATTGAGGCTTTCCCACACGTCGCGGGTGAGCGCCGTGCGCACCCCCCGGCCATTGTTGCGCGCCGTTTTCAGGCAGGATTTCACGCTGGAAGAATTGCTTTCATCGAACAGCAGGAAATGAATGACTTTCGTCCCGTCAATGTCCCCGTGTTTTTCCGTGTAGCTGTGTTCGCAGGCGGCGCTGGTGAGCGTTGAGCGCCATTCGTCCCGGTGCCCTTCGATGGCCCCCGGCATCAGCGAAATGCGGTAGCCCACTTCGAGAAGGCGCGCCATGTTTTCCGCCCGCTCCACATAGCGTGACATCCAGTAGAGCGATGAGGCGGTGCGTCCCAGCATGCCCTAATCCTCCAGAACCCAGGTGTCTTTGGTGCCGCCGCCCTGGCTGGAGTTGACCACCAGCGAACCTTCCTTGAGCGCCACGCGTGTCAGGCCGCCCGGCGTTATGCGTATCCGGTCCCCTGACAAAACAAAGGGCCGCAAATCAACATGACGCGCCGCGATACCCGATTTGGTAAAGGTGGGAACCGCCGAAAGCGCAAGGGTCGGCTGTGCTATGTAGTTCGTGGGCCGCGCCTTGATCTTGGCGCTGAACAGCTCAATCTCGGCCTTGGAGGAGGTGGGTCCCACCAGCATGCCATAGCCGCCGGAGCCATGAACCTCCTTCACCACCAGTTCCGCCAGATGCTCAAGAACATATTTGAGATCGCTCGGGTCGGAACAGCGCCAGGTCGGCACATTGTTGAGCAGCGGTTTTTCGCCGGTGTAGAACCGGATGATGTCGGGCATATAGGTATAAATCGATTTGTCGTCCGCCACGCCCGTGCCTGGCGCATTGACCAGAGTCACATGGCCAGCGCGGTAGACGTCGAAAATTCCGGGAACCCCAAGGTTGGAATCCGGGCGGAAGGCCAGGGGATCAAGATAGGCGTCATCAATGCGCCGGTAGACCACATCCACTCTGCGCGGCTTCTGCGTCGTGCGCATATAAAGCCAGCCATCGGAGACGAAAAGATCATCGCCTTCGCACAACTCAACCCCCATCTCGTCGGCCAGAAAGGCATGCTCAAAGAATGCCGAGTTATGAATGCCGGGGGTCAGCAGCACGACGGTGGGTTCGTTCCGGGTGGTGGTGGGCGCCACGCTGTCGAGCGTCTTGCGCAACATCGCCGGATAATTTTCAACCGGTGCCACCCGCTGCTGGGCGAATAGCTCCGGAAAAAGAAACATCATCGCCTCCCGGTCTTCCAGCATGTAGGAAACGCCCGAGGGCGTGCGGCAATTGTCTTCCAGTACATAAAATTCATTCTCGGTCACGCGCACGATATCAATGCCCATGACATGGGCGTAAATGCCCTTCACCGGATTGACGCCCACCATTTCCGGCACAAAGGCCTCGTTCTGGATAATCACGTCATAGGGAATGCGCCCGGCCCGCAGGATTTCCTGGCGGTGATAAAGGTCATGCAGGAACGCGTTCATCGCCCGCACCCGCTGCTCGATGCCGGCTGAAAGCCTGCGCCATTCGGTGGCCGAAAAGATGCGCGGCACAATGTCAAAGGGGATCAGGCGTTCCGAAGCCTTGTCATCGCCATAGACGGCGAAGGTTATGCCCTGCCGGCGGAACCTGGCCTCGGATTCCCGCAAGGCCCGTTCGATAACTTCATTACCCAGATTTTCGAGCCATTTTTCCACGCGGGCGTAAGGAGCACGCACGCTGCCGTTTGGCGCAAACATCTCGTTGAAGCTCATCGTCCTGCCCAGGTCCCCCTATTGCGCTGCAATATGAACGCAATAATTGAACTTCCGCAAGCAAATCATCGGCATCCGCCGTCAGGTTGCAAAAAACGGCCGTTAACTGTAGGGTCCGGCCATGTGCTGCCATATGACATCCTCCGGCCAAGTCCTGCCAGTCTGGACCCGGAACCGGCACGACGAAGTCATGGTCAATTGCGCCCGCATCGGCTTCAAGCCCTAGCACGCCTCCAATTTCTGAACCTTGCCCCCTGTTCAATTTTGGAGAAAATCCGTGTCCGCACATCAAAAAAACATCAATATCGCTGAAGTCGTCCAGCACGACATCGATCACCATTTTCACCCCTTCACCGATCACAAGGCCTTTCATGCCGCCGGCGGCCCCCGGGTCATCACCCATGCCGATGGCATCTATATCTGGGATGGCAAGGGCAACAAGATTCTTGACGGCTTTTCCGGCCTGTGGTGCGTGAATGTGGGCTACGGCCGCAAGGATCTGGCCGAGGTGGCCCACCGCCAGATGCTGGATCTGCCCTATTACAATACCTTCTTCAAAACCACGACGGTGCCCACCACCGAACTCGCGGCCAAGATTTCGTCCGTTTTACCGAAGCGCTTCCAGCATGTTTTCTTCACCAATTCCGGCTCGGAATCCAACGACACTATCGTGCGTTTCGTGCGCCATTACTGGAAGCTGAAGGGCAAGCCTTACCGCCAGCATTTCATTGGAAGGGTCAGGGGCTATCACGGCTCAACCATGGTGGCCGCCAATCTGGGCGGCATGGCCGGCATGCATGAACAGGTGGGAAGCGAATTCCCGGGCTTCCACCATGTCCAGCAGCCCTATTGGTATGATTTCGGCGGCGACAAAACGCCTGAGGAATTCGGCCTTGAGGCGGCCGCCGCCGTGGAAAAGAAAATCCTCGAAGTGGGGCCGGAAAACGTCGCCGCCTTCATCGGTGAGCCCATCCAGGGGGCGGCCGGCGTTCTCATCCCGCCCACCACCTATTGGCCGGAAGTGCAGCGTATCTGCCGGAAATATGGCGTTTTGATTATTTCCGATGAGGTGATCTGCGGTTTTGGCCGCACCGGAAAATGGTGGGGCTTCCAGTCCCTGGGTTTTGAACCGGATATCGTCACCATGGCCAAAGGCCTGTCATCGGGTTACCAGCCCATCGGCGCCGTGGCCTTTGCCGATACGCTGATCAAGGACTTTTTCGGATTGGGAGGCGAGTTTTACCACGGCATGACCTATGCGGGCCATCCCGTGGCCGCCGCCGTTGCCTTGAAGAATATCGAGATTATCGAGGACGAGAAACTGGTGGAACGGGTGGCTGAGTTGGCGCCCTATTTCGCCAAGGCCTTGGCCAGCTTGAACGACCACCCGATCGTGGGCGAAACCCGCGCCATGGGGCTGCTCGGCGCCATTGAGCTTTCCAGCGACAAGGCCAAGCGGGCGCGATTTAAGGATTCAGGCCGGGTCGGAACCATCTGCCGCGATCACTGTTTCAAGAACAACCTGATCATGCGGGCCTGCTGGGACACCATGGTTCTGGCTCCCCCCTTCATCATCACCAAAAAGGAGATCGATGAAATGGTTAAGCTGGCGCGCGTGGCCCTTGATGCGACCTATAAGGACGTTAAGGCTGAGATGTGAAAGGCTCAGAATTTAGTTGAAATTGTGAAGAAAAGTGACAAGCTTGGAGCAAGCCTCTCATTGTCTTGAAAGGAACCCGCCATGACAACTTTCCGTCCAAAATTTTCGCCCAGCCGCCGCACCCTTTTAAAGGGAACTGGCGCGCTGTTCGCCGGCATGACCCTGCTGCCGCGTTTCTCGCTCGCCGAAGAGGAGAAAAAACTCAATCTCTATAACTGGGACACCTATATCGGCGAACATACGCTGGCCGATTTTACCAAGGCCACCGGCATCGAAGCCAAGCTCGACCTCTTTGCCGACAATGACGAGCTCTTTGCCAAGCTCAAAGGCGGCAATCCCGGTTATGACGTGATCGTTCCCACCAATGACATGCTTGAACGCATGATCAAGGCGAACATGGTGATGCCGCTGGATCATTCAAAAATTCCGAACATGGCCAATATCGACAAGCCCTTCCAGGAGGCAACCTTCGATCCGGGCCGCAAGCATTCGATACCCTACATGTGGGGTACATTGGGCGTGGGCTACCGCAAGTCAAAAGTTGACGGTGGCGTGGTCGACAGCTGGAAGATCCTGCTCGACAGCGACAAATACGCGGGCCGCCTCTCGCTTCTCGGCGACGCCCAGAACGTGATCGGCGTGACCCTCAAGTATCTCGGCCATTCCTTCAATTCGGTCGATCCTGCAGAGCTCAAAAAAGCCGAGGATTTGCTCATCGCCCAGAAAAAGAACGTGAAGGTGTTTGCCGATGACAACGGCCAGGACTTGCTGGCCTCGGGCGAGGTTGATGTTTGCCAGGAATGGAATGGCGACATTATCCAGGTCATGGCCGAGGATGAGGATCTTGCTTATGCGGTGCCGACCGAGGGTTCTCTCCTTTGGCAGGACACGATGGCGATCCCCACCGGCGCTCCGCATCCGGAAAACGCCCACGCTTTCCTGAATTTCGTTCTCGACGCAGAGGCAGGAAAGCATATTGCCGAAACCATCAAATATGCCACGCCGAATGCCGCAGCCCGCGCCTTGATGGACAAGACCTATACGGAAAACCCGTCGATTTTCCCGCCGGCGGAAATCGTGGCCAAATGCGAGCCCAGCCTTTATCTCGGCGAAGAGGCAACCAAGGTACGCGACGAAATCTGGACGCGCATTCAGGCGGCCTGATAGCGGCTTGAGCGATTGCAGGGGACGGCAGCTTGCCGTCCCCGTTCTTATTGGCTAGCATTCAGGGATCGCAAGGGCAGGGGAGAGCAGGCGCGCTTTGGATAACTGGAAAGACAACAAGAACGTCTTTTGGACCCTCGCTGGCCCTGGAACATTCTGGCTTCTCGTTTTCTTCATCCTGCCTTTGGGCTTCCTGTTTGTCATGTCCTTCAGCGACAAGGCGGTGATCAACGGGGAAGTGTCCATCACCGACTACGACTATTTGACCGGCATATCGAACTACATCCGCAGCCTTGATACCCTCTATCTCACCATCATCTGGAAATCGATCTGGGTCAGCGCGCTGGCAACGGTCCTCTGCCTCGTTACCGCCTATCCCATAGCTTTTGGCATTTGCTTTGCCTCCGAAAAATGGAAGCCCCTGCTGCTGCTGCTTGTGGTCCTGCCGTTCTGGATAAATCTTCTCATCCGTACCTACGCGCTGATTGCCGTGTTCCGCTCGCAGGGCTATGTGAACCTGGCATTGAGCACCGTCGGCCTTGGC
>CAVZAJ010000015.1:0-777729 GCA_963773295.1 uncultured Alphaproteobacteria bacterium | reverse complement strand
TCCGACATGTCGATGCGCACCAGGGCATGCTCGTCGTCAAACAGATAATTGGCCAGGGCCTTGGTGAGCTCGGTCTTGCCGACGCCCGTGGGGCCCAAAAACATGAATGAGCCGATCGGCCGGTTGGGATCCTGCAAGCCCGCCCTGGCGCGGCGCACGGCCGTGGCAACGGCGTCCACCGCCTCGCCCTGGCCCACCACCCGCTTGCCCAGCTCCACTTCCATCTGCAGCAGCCTTTCGCGCTCGCCTTCCAGCATCTTGTCAACCGGGATGCCGGTCCAGCGTGAAACCACCTGGGCCACATGGGCTTCCGTCACGGCTTCCTCAAGCATGTCGGATTCGCTGGCTTCCTCCGCCACCTTCAATTTCTTTTCCAGGGCCGGAATGGTTGCATAGGCAAGCTCGCCCGCCTTGGCGAAATCGCCGCGCTGCTGGGCCTGATCGAGCTGCAGGCGCGCCTTCTCCAGCTCTTCCTTGAGCTTCGAGGCCGCCGCCAGCTTTTCCTTCTCGGCCTGCCAGTTGCGCGTGATGATGGCGGACTTCTCTTCCTGTTCCGCCAGTTCCTTTTCGAGCTTCTGCAGCCGGTCTTTCGACGCCGCATCGGATTCCTTTTTCAGGGCCTCGCGCTCGATCTGCAATTGCATGATGCGGCGGTCGATTTCATCAAGCTCTTCGGGCTTGGAATCAACCTGCATGCGCAGCCGTGCCGCCGCCTCGTCCATCAGGTCGATGGCCTTGTCCGGCAAAAACCGGTCGGTGATGTAGCGATTGGAAAGGGTTGCCGCGGCCACAATCGCCGAATCGGTGATGCGCACCCCGTGGTGCAGTTCATATTTTTCCTTGATGCCGCGCAGGATGGAAATCGAATCCTCGACCGACGGCTCATCCACAAAAATCGGCTGGAACCGGCGCGCCAGGGCCGCATCCTTTTCCACATGCTTGCGGTACTCATCAAGCGTCGTGGCGCCGACGCAATGCAATTCGCCCCGCGCCAAGGCAGGCTTCAGCAGGTTCGAGGCATCCATGGCGCCATCGGCCTTGCCCGCGCCCACCAGAGTGTGCATTTCGTCGATGAACAGGATAATCCCGCCGTCAGCCGCCGTCACTTCCGACAGCACGGCCTTCAGGCGCTCCTCGAACTCGCCGCGGAATTTTGCCCCGGCAATGAGCGAACCCATGTCGAGCGCCAGCAATTTCTTGTTCTTCAGGCTCTCCGGCACGTCGCCCTTGATGATGCGCAGCGCCAGGCCTTCGGCGATAGCGGTTTTGCCCACGCCCGGTTCGCCGATGAGAACCGGATTGTTCTTGGTGCGCCGTGACAGCACCTGAATGGTGCGGCGGATTTCCTCGTCCCGGCCAATGACCGGATCAAGCTTGCCCGCCTCGGCCGCTTCGGTGAGATCGCGGGCATATTTCTTCAGGGCATCATAGCCCTGCTCGGCCGACGCCGTGTCAGCGGTGCGGCCCTTGCGCACCGCGTCAATGGCCTGATTCAATTTCTGCGCCGTGATGCCCGCGTTTTTGAGGATCTTGGAGGCTTCGCTGGTTTCGATCGCCAGGGCCTGCAAAAGCCGTTCCGCGGTGACAAAACTGTCGTTCGATTTGGTTGCCAGTTTCTGCGCGGCCTCAAACACCCGCGCCATTTCAGGCGAGAGATAAACCTGCCCCGCGCCGGCGCCCGAAACCTTGGGCATCTTGGCAAGAACCGCTTCCGTATCCCGCAAGGCCAAACGGCTGTCGCCGCCCGCCGCCTTGATCAAGCCAGCAGCGAGGCCTTCCGCGTCGTCAAGCAGGACTTTCAGCAGATGTTCGGGGGTAAATTTCTGGTGCCCTTCGCGCAGGGCCAGCGTCTGCGCCGACTGGATAAAGCCGCGCGAGCGTTCGGTGTATTTTTCGAAATCCATTCGCTTCTCCTCCAGGCACGTTTACCAGAGGCCCTCATAGGCACCTCAAAAACGCCCTATAGGGGAATATGGGAGTGATCGTTCCCCCATCAAGTGACCCGGCGGAATTTTATTCCCGTTCTTCGCTGCTTGCCGCCCGCGGACGGCGTGGATTGCGGGCCTTCTTGTCGGCAACGGGCTCGTCCAATACATCGACGGCAGCCGGACGGCGGAGGAATGACGGGGCCTCCCACTGGCCAGAGCCAGCTTCTTCCTCAGTGCCGTTGGGGCGCGCCTCAACGGCGGCTTCCCGGGCCATTGGCGGGTCAGCCTCGGCCATACGCGGCTCGCTGTCGCCATCCCGCGGCGGCTCGTCGCGGTTCTGCCAGCGGGGGCGGAAGCGCTCCCGGTTGCCGTCGCGGCTGTCGCGCTGGCGATTGCCGCCGCCTGGCTCGCCGCCGCTGTCGGCCTGCTCACCCATGCCGGATTGCCCGCCTTCGGAAACCATCGCGGCTTGCGCCGCATCGTTTTCGCCGTCTGCGGCGTCGCCGCCTTCCCCGCTGAAATCCTCATCTTCCGGACGGCGCAACTGCGTCGTTGGCTGGCCGGCCGGCTGGGCCGCGGCCATCACCCGGAAATAGTGTTCGGAAAACTGAAAATAGCTCTCGGCCATGACATTGTCGCCGGAGGACTGCGCGTCGCGGCCAAGCTGCATGTATTTCTCGGCCACCGTTTGCGCCGTGCCGCGCACCTTGACGTCCGGCCCGTTGCTCTCATAGACCCGGTTAACCGAATTGCCGCCGCCATTGTTGTTGTGGCTGCCGCCTCCGCCACCGCCCGGCCTGCGGTTATTGCGGCCGCGGCCACGCTTGTTGTTGTGCTGGCCCTGACGTGTGCGATGTCCATTATCGAAGTTCAAATCATCACTTCGGCAAAAATTGCCGTCCCATCTTGTTGAGATTTTGCATTACCGTTTCAAAAATCGGCCCTTAAAGAGTCGAACTAACCCGGATCCGGTGGTTATGGTCGCAGACCTCTGCCGCAGATATTTCCCCTATCGGAAACACCATCCCCGACTGCAAGAAGGCGAGATGTGTGGAACTTGTGACCTATGGTCTTTTTCCCAACATGCCGCCCAGCGCCATCGCAAGGGCAGAATGAATTACCGACTCTTATCTAGCGTAGAACAAGGCAATTTCCAATGGTTTTTTTGGCTTGTGCCGACAAGCCGCAGCTTTAGGGCCGGCTGAAGACCAGGCAGCGGACGTGCCCTGCCAGGTCAAAATGGCGGCTTTCCCGGGCAAAACCCTGCCTCATAAAGATTTCGTTAACCGCGTTTTCCTGCCCCGCCCCGATCTCCAGAACGACCTGGCCACCGGGAGCCAAATGGCCCCCCGCCCCGCCGGCGATGCGGCGGTAGGCCTCCAATCCGTCAGGCCCGCCATCAAGGGCCCTCGGCGGATCAAACTCCCGCACATCGGTAGCCAGGCCGGCAATATCGCCGAGCGGAATATAGGGCGGATTTGAAACGACAAGATCGAACCTGCCGGCAATCCCTTCAAACCAGTTGGCCTGCGCAAAGCTTGCCCGGCCCGCCACGCCCAAGGCCCCGGCATTGGCTTTCGCAACTGCCAGGGCCGCCGCCGAAAGATCGCTGGCCACGGCGGTAGCTTGCGGCAATTCGGCCAGCAAAGTCACCGCAAGGGCCCCGGAGCCGGTGCCGAGGTCCAGGAGGCGCAGCGGCCCCTTGCCCTGCACCAGGCCAAGGGCTGCTCCAATCAGCGTTTCCGTATCGGCGCGGGGGTCCAGAACATCAGGCGTCACCCGGAAGCTCCGGCCATAAAATTCCCGGGTTCCCAGGATGCGGGACACGGGTTCAAATTTGCAGCGGCGTTCGATGAGCAGCAAGAAACCCGCCGCCACTTCAGGCGGCACGATCAGATCCGGCTCCGCCACGATGTCTTCATGCCGCAGACCTGACGCCGCCTGAAACAGCAGGCGCGCGTCAAGGACTGCTGTTTCAATGCCATGTGCGGCAAGGCGTTCGCCCACTTGCTTGAGAAGCGCGCGCCGCGTCTCAGACATCAGAGGTTTCAGTGGCCAGGAGTTCGGCCTGGTGTTCCGCCATCAGGGCCAGGATCAATTCCTCCAGGGCCGGTCCCTCAATGATCTGGTCCAGCTTGTAAAGGGTGAGATTGATGCGGTGGTCGGTGATCCGCCCCTGCGGAAAATTATAGGTGCGGATGCGCTCCGAGCGGTCACCTGACCCCACCTGCCCCTTGCGCTGGGCCGAACGCTCGGAATCGATGCGGTTGCGTTCCAGGTCGTAAAGCCGCGACCGCAGCAGCTTCATGGCCGCGTTCTTGTTCTTGAGCTGCGACTTTTCCGTCTGCTGGGCAACCGCAAGCCCGGTGGGAAGATGGGTGATGCGCACCGCCGAATCCGTGGTGTTCACCGACTGCCCGCCGGGACCCGAGGAGCGGTAGACATCGATGCGCAAATCCTTGTCTTCGATCTTGATGTCCACTTCCTCCGCTTCCGGCAGCACTGCAACCGTTGCGGCGGAGGTGTGGATGCGCCCCTGCGTTTCCGTATCGGGCACGCGCTGCACCCGGTGCACGCCGGATTCAAATTTCATCCGCGCATAGGCGCCGGACCCGAAGATATTGGCGATGACTTCACGGTAGCCGCCATGCTCGCCGTCGCTTGCGGAAATGACTTCAACCCGCCAGCCTTTCGACGCCGCATAGCGCTGGTACATGCGAAACAGGTCGCCGGCAAAAATCGCCGCTTCATCGCCGCCCGTGCCGGCCCGCACTTCAAGAATGACGTTGCGTTCATCGGCGGCATCCCTCGGCAGCAGCAGAATGCGGATCGCCTGTTCGAGCTCGACGATCTTGGCGTCGAGGCTCTCGCGCTCGGCTTCGGCCATGGCGGCCAATTCGCCGCCCGCCTTCAGCATCTCGTCCACGTCGCGCCGCTCGGTATAGGCCTGTTTCAGGTTCTGCGCCGCCCGGGCGGTAGGCTCAAGCTCCGCATATTCCTTGGACAGCTTGACGAAAACGTCTCCGGCCGGGCCAGAGGAAAGCTCATGCTCAACATTGGCGAAGCGGTGGATGATCCGGTCGAGTTTTTCGGTCTGGATAGCGCTCATGGCGGGGCTTGTAGCGGAAGCCGCACCCCTTCGCCAAGGCCTGAGAACACAGGATGGCAGTCAGTCTGAATTTCCGCCTTGGGCTATTTGCGGACTATGGGGTTCTACGGGATTTGATGACGGGTCCTATTAGCGGTCACGGCGCGATGCCTCCGGTAGTCAGCAATATAGCTGTCGAGAGCAGCACGGAATTCCTCCTCGCGCCGATTCGCGTTGTTAGCATTTGCTGGGTGTTGGGGTGGCGTTTCTGTCTCAGCTTTGGTGACAAACGGCATCCAGTCAGAAATGATGGCATACATTGTTATTTCTCCTGTCTCAGCATTGGGAGCAGGATGAGCCAGGCGGACCGGGATTGTCCCTTAGCCCTGCCAAATAGTTCCTAAAAATTCCAAAAAGATGTAGTTTGCCACCATGCTGGGGCAATCCTTTGTTTTTGGTCCTTTCGTCCTCAATCCAGAGGCTGGCACACTTTTGCGCCAAGGCGTGCCGGTGCCCGTCGGTTATCGGGCGCTCCGGCTGCTGACAGCCTTTCTAGAACGTTCGGGTCAGGTGCTGACCAAGTCCGACCTTATCGACGGAGCCTGGGAGGGCGCTGCTGTCGAGGAAGGCAATCTTTCGGTTCAGGTCGCATCGCTGCGGAAGCTCCTCGGCCAGTCGCCGGAGGGTAAAGACTGGATCGTGACTATTCCGCGCGTGGGCTATCGTTTTGTGGGCCCTTTGGAACCCCGGAAGGCAGCGGGCCCCGGAAGCGTGGACGCATCGCCAATCAATATTTTTGGAGATGGGCCGTCAATCGCCGTGCTCCCATTCGTCAATCTTAGCAGCGATCCGGCTCAGGAATATTTCGCCGATGGTATTGCGGAAGACATAATCACCGGTCTCTCCAGATTGCGCTGGCTCTTCGTTATCGCGCGCAACTCCACCTATGCTTATAAGGGAACCGCTCCTGATGTCCGCCAAGTCGCAAGAGATCTCGGTGTGCGGTATGTCCTCGAAGGAAGCGTCCGCAGCGCTGGTGACCGTCTCCGTGTTACCAGCCAGTTGATTGACGCCAATACGGGGGCACATGTCTGGGCGGAACGTTACGAGCGGGCGACGGCTGATGTATTCGCGGTGCAAGACGAGATTACCGAAAGTGTTGTCGCCTCAATCGAGCCTGAGCTCTATGCAGCGGAGAACAGGCGCTTTCAGAACAAGCCTCCTGACAGTCTCGACGCATGGGGCCATGTCATGCGGGCGATGCCCCACATCTGGACCTGGGGCGAAGAAGACAGCGAAAAGGCCCTGGCGGATCTCAGACGTGCCATCGCGATTGAACCGAATTATGCCCGGGCTCATAGTCTCCTCGCCTGGACCTATATCACCGGCTCCCACATGGGCTGGGTGGCATTCGCCGATGTATTTGGCCCTGCACTCGACTCGGCGCGCCTGTCGGTCGAACGAGACGGCGAGGACCCCTGGGCACATTTGGCGCTTGGCTACGTCCACATGCTGTCACGGCGGTTCAAGCCGGCAATTGAAGAGCTTGAAGAAACGGTCCGCTTAAATCCAAACTTCGCCCTCGGACATATGGTATTGGGTGCAGCCCACGGATTTGGTGGTGCGGGGGACGGTGGATTGCAACATTTGGCGCTGGGGATGCGGCTCAGCCCTCGAGACCCGCACCAGGCGTTCTATTTGACTGCATGTGCGATTTGCCATTTCGTGGCGGGACGGTACGAAGAATGCACCACCCTAAACCGCCGTGCTGTGCTGCTCCGTCCGCGCTTCACTTCGGCCTGGCGAAGTCTCGCCGCAAGTGCCGGAATTGCCGGGGATATAGATACCGCTGCAGCAGCGCTCACCCAAACAAAACAGCTTCAGCCCGATCTGTCCGTTGAATGGGTGGAGAAACATCATCCAATTGTGCGTTCCGAGGACCGCGCTATTTACATCAAAGGGTTGCGTGCCGCAGGGCTCAAATAGATTTCCGACTCCACCCGCGATCGCCATTGAGGTCCGCCAGGGGTCAGAAGCAGAGGATTGGACGAGGCGGCCGCCAGAATTCTAGGGGTATCAGCCCTCGAAGGTCGACAGATTGAGCGAGCGGCCCACCAGAATTTCGCCGGGCGTTCCGAGAATGCCCTTTTCCTTGCCGTCGATGACATAGCTTAAAAGCCCGCCGTCGCGCGCAATCACCACAAGGCCTTCGCGGTCCGGCACCTGGTAGGTGTCGCCCTTCATCAGCATCTGGGTCATCACCACATTGCCCTGGGCGTCCTCAACCCGCACCCAGACGGGAGCCTTGGCTTTCAGCACAAGCCGGCTCGCTTCGTTCTTCGCGCCGAAGACACGGCCCTCGGCGGTTTGCATGACATCATCGACCATGGGCACCTCCAGCGCCGCAGCCTTTGGTGCCGGCACCGGAACGGCCGCCTGCGCATCAGGCACCTGCTCGGCGATGAAAGCCCCGAGCCCGCCCAAATCTTCACCCGTCTGCGTGTCGCTCGGCGCCGGAACGCTCGCTTCGGCCGAAGCCAGAATATCATCGGTCATCGGTTCTTCGGTAATTTTCACCGCGGCGGCTTCCGATCCCGTCGAGGCGGTCGGCATCGGATCGGCGGCAATCGCCACCTGCGGCTCAGGCGAGGCAATCTCCGCCGAGGGAATCATCATCCAGCTTGCGCCGGCAAAAAGGAAAATGGCGCCCGCCACGGAGGCAACCAGGCCGCCCGCCCCGCCGGGAATGTTCGACAGCTTGATGTTCAGGGGCATCAGCTTCGGCATCTTTCCAAAGCTCAGGATTTTGGCGCTCGACAGCGGCGCCGGATTTGCCGGATGGCTGGCGCGCGGCGCAATCGCCGGCCGCGGCAGGAATTCAATGTAGTGGTGCAGCAGCGGTTCCGGGTCAAATCCCAGATATTCCGCATAGGCGGAGATCATCTCAAGTGCTTCCAGGCGCGTCGGCATGCGCGTCATGTCGCCAAATTCAATGGCCTCGATATGGTAGGGATGGATGCCCGTGGCTTCGCCGGCGTACTCCAGGGTCTCGCCGCGCTTTTCGCGTTCGCGCTGCAGGAACCAGCCCGCTTCTCCGGCGGGATCGCTCGCGCCATCAGGCTTCTCGCGGAAGCCTGTTGCTGCGGCTTCGTACTCGGTTTCGTCCCGGCCAAAATCAAGCTGTGGGTCGTCCATGGTCTTACTCTCTCGTGCTACCAAGCATTAACTATTTACTAACGCTGCTTTTCGAGAGAATGACGCAGAATGGTTATCAGCAAGCTAACACCCGCATTAAATTATACGGGAACCCCGTTGCGCTGGGCGAATTCCAGAAGGTCGCCGCGGATTGAATGGGCCGGGCTCTTCAAGAGCGGCGCCATGAAGGACCAGAGCTTGGCCTGATTGAGTTCCAGCAGCATTGCCTTCACCGGGCCGATGCCCGAGGGAACCATGGACACCGAGGTGAGCCCGATGCCGAGCAGGCCCATCGCTTCCAGGGGGCGTCCGCCGAGCTCGCCGCACAGGGTGACGGGCTTGCCGTGGGCTTTCGCCTTTTCAACAATCAGCCGCATGGCGCCAAGCGCTGCCGGGCTCAGCGGATCATAGCGCCCCGCAAGCTTGGGATTGCCGCGATCCGAGGCAAAAAGGAACTGCACCAGGTCGTTGGAGCCGACCGAGGCAAAATCGATCAGCGGGAGAAGCTGGTCGAGCTGCCAGATGAGGGCCGGTATTTCGATCATCACCCCGAGCTGGAGCGATTTCGGCAATACATGATCGCGCGCCAGGAGATAGGCTTTCTCCAGTTCAACGATTTCCCGGGCCCGCAGATATTCGTCCACATCGGCGATCATCGGGAACATGATCTTGAGATCATGGCCCTGCCCCGCGATCAAAAGGGAGCGGACCTGCAGGCGCAGCAATGCCGGCCGGTCCAGTGCCATGCGGATGGAACGCCAGCCAAGCGCCGGATTGTCTTCCCGCGGCTGCCGCAGATAGGGCAGGGTTTTGTCGGCCCCGATGTCCAGCGTCCGGAAAACCACCGGCTTGCCGTTTGCCTGGTCGAGAATGGCCTTGTAGTGGCGCACCTGCGACGTCAGGCGCGGAAATCTGCTGGCCATCATGAAATGCAGCTCGGTGCGGTAAAGCCCGACGCCGTCGGCGCCTGAATCATGAAGGTGCGGCAAATCGACAATCAACCCCGCATTGATGTTGAGATTGATCTTCACCCCGTCCTTGGTGACGGCCGGCACGTCGCGCAGCACCGCATACTGCGCCTGCTTGCGCGCGTAAAACCGCACTTTCTCAGCATAGGATTTTTGCAGGTCGTTTGACGGCCTGACGAACAGTTCGCCGGTGTTGCCGTCAATGACGATGGAACTTCCCGTATCCACCAGGTCGATGAGGCCTGTGGCCTGCCCAACGGCTGGAATGCCAAGGGCCCGCGCCACGATGGCCACATGGCTGGTCTTTCCGCCTTCTTCGAGAATGACGCCGCGGATCTTGCTGCGGTCATAATCCAGAAGTTCGGCAGGCCCCATGTTGCGTGACACAACAATCGCGTTGGCCGGCAGATCGCTGCGTGACGCGGTGGCAACTGCCCCCGTCAGGATGCGCATCAGGCGGTTGGAAAGATCGTCGAGATCATGCATGCGCTCGCGCAGGTAGGCGTCGGGCGTCCGCATCATCCGCGCCCGGTTGTCGTTCTGCACCTTCTCAACCGCAGCCTCGGCGGTGAGGCCCGTATCCACCGCTTCGCCCAGGCGGTTTACCCAGCCCTTGTCATGGGCAAACATGCGGATAGTCTCCAGCACGTCAGAATAATCGGCGCCGCGCAGTGATTCCGTGCCGTCAAGCAGCTGGTCGACCTGCAAATGAAGCTGCTCGACCGCCTCATCGAGCCGTTTCTTTTCCAGCGGAATGCTTTCGGCAATGAGATTGTGAACCGCAACGCGCGGCTCGTGCAAAACCACATGGCCCAGCGCGATGCCGTCCGCCAGCGACTCGCCGCGCAGGTGGTGGCTGCGCATATGGGCAACGTCCGCCGCCACTTCGCGGGCCACTTCGCGCAGTTCGCCCGAGGCAATGACCTCGGCCAGCACCATGGCCGTGGTCTGCAGCGCCTCCTCCTCCTCGTCGGAATAGTGCCGCCGGGTGCGGTTTTGCACGACCAGCACGCCAATCACCGTGCCGCCCCGCATGATGGGCGAGCCGAGGAAGGAATGGTAAATCTCTTCGCCGGTTTCCGGCAGGTATTTGAACGACGGGTGGTTCTGCGCGTCCGCCAGATTGAGGCCAATCGCCTGGTCGCCGATGAGGCCCACCAGGCCTTCGCCGACCTTCAGCTTGGATTTGTGGACGGCGGCGCGCTTCAGGCCCTCCGTGGCGTAAAGTTCCAGAATCTGCCCCGGCCGCATCACATAGATGGAGCACACCTCGGCCACCATGTTGGCCGCGATCAGGGTGGCGATTTTATCCAGCCGCTTCTGGGCTGTCTCCGGCTCCGCCATAACCTCGCGGAGCCGCCGGAGCAGGACACGCGGGCCAAGGGCGGAGTGGGCCATCAGCAGGTGTCCTCGCGCTGCCGTTTGCAGCGGCAGCGGGTCATGCATTTATGACGGGTGCTGCGTTGCATGGCTTCAGGCTTCCAATCCATAGGCCTGGTGCAGGGCCCGCACCGCGAGCTCCGTATAGGCCTCGTCAATCAGTACACTGACTTTAATTTCCGATGTCGTGATCGCCTGGATGTTGATGCCCTTGTCGGCCAGCGAGCGGAACATCTTCGCGGCAACGCCCGCGTGGCTCCGCATGCCGATGCCCACCACCGAAACCTTGGCCACATCGGCTGAATGGGTAAGCTCGAGAAATCCGATCTTGTCCTTCACCCCGTTCAGGACTTCAATGGCCTTGCGCAGGTCCTTGCGCGCCACGGTGAAGGTGATGTTGGCGGTGGAGCCGTCGGTGGAAACGTTCTGCACGATCATGTCGACGCTGATGTCGGCTTCCGCCAGGGGTCCGAATACCGAGGCCGAAACGCCCGGCTGGTCCTTGACCTTGCGGATCGAAACCTTCGCTTCATCGCGCGAATAGGCAATTCCGCTGACCACATGCTGTTCCACGATCTTGTCCTCTTCGCAAACAATTGTACCCGGCCCGCTGCCGTCAGGCCTGTTCTGATGGGGCGAGTCCGGCGCTTCAAAACTCGATCTTACCTGCAAGGGTACCTTGTACACCATGGCAAGTTCAACCGAGCGCGGCTGCAGGACCTTGGCTCCCAGGGAGGCCTGTTCCAGCATCTCCTCATAGGAAATCCGTTCCAGCTTGCGCGCCGCCGTCACGATCCGCGGGTCGGCCGTGTAGACCCCGTCCACGTCCGTATAGATGTCGCAGCCCGCTTCCAGCGAGGCGGCAATCGCCACGGCGGAGGTATCCGAGCCGCCGCGCCCCAGGGTGGTGATGCGCCGGTCGGGCCCTATGCCCTGGAATCCGGCAACGACCACGACCTGGCCCTGCTCCATGCGCTTTCTGATTTCCGTCGCATCGATTTCGGCGATCCGCGCCGAAGCATGCACGCCATCGGTTTTCAAGGGGATCTGCCAGCCGTGCCAGGAGCGGGCCGGAACCCCCATGTCCTGCAGGACGATGGCCAGCAGCCCCGCCGTTACCTGTTCGCCGGAGGCGACAATGGCGTCATATTCGCGCGCATCATGCACCGGGGCCGCTTCCTTGCACCAGGCCACCAATTGGTCCGTGGTCCCAGCCATGGCCGAGACGACGACCGCCACATGGTGGCCTGCCTTCACCTCACGCAGGACATGGCGCGCCACATTGCGGATACGCCCGATATCCGCAACCGAAGTGCCTCCAAACTTCATAACCAGACGGCCCATCGGCCAAAATCCTTCTTGATCCCGAAACTCTGGCTTGCGGCCAAGTCAGATGTAAATGAACTCTTTAAGGTGCGACGCGGCGTACTCATAGATGAGGGTCCTTGCTTATGCAATAATGGCCCCGATAAAAATGGATGCTTGAAATGACTGGCGCAGCGCAAACCACCCTTGACCCCGCCGAAGTGGAGAAATTCTCCAGAATGGCCGCCGAATGGTGGAATCCCAAAGGTAAATTCGGCGTTCTCCATGTCTTTAACCCGGTCCGCCTGGCCTACATCAAAGAGCAGGTTTGCGCCCGCTTTGGCCGCGATCCCTATGACCCCAAGCCGTTCAAGGGCCTGCGCTTCCTCGATATCGGCTGCGGCGGCGGGCTCCTCACCGAACCCATGGCACGGCTCGGCGCCGCTATTCTCGGGGTTGATCCGTCTGAGAAAAACATCAAGACCGCACAGGTCCATGCGGCAGAACAGAAACTGGTGATTGATTACCGCTGCGCCACCGCCGAGGACCTGGCGGCGGCCGGCGAGCGCTTCGACGTGATCCTCAACATGGAAGTGATCGAGCATGTGGCGAACCCGCAAGCCTTCACCCGCATCTGCGCTGAAATGCTGAACCCCCAGGGCCTGATGTTCGTGGCCACCATCAGCCGCACCCTCAAATCCTTCGGCCTTGCCATTATCGGGGCGGAATATGTCCTGGGCTGGCTGCCCAAGGGCACCCACCAGTGGGAAAAATTCATAACCCCTGCTGAACTGAAAGCCTGGCTCGCCGACAACCATGTAGCCATCAAGGGCGAAACCGGCGTCACCTATCATCCCCTCGCCAATGAATGGCGCAGGTCACGCGACATGGCTGTGAATTACATGCTGGTGGGGCAGAAGACTAACGACGCCTACCTATCGTCATTCCGGCACCGTCCGCACCAGAAGTGAAAGCTTCTCCTAAGCCTAACTCGATGCCATTCCGGCTTTCACCGGAATGACAAAAGGGGTGGACGGTTCAAGGTAAAGCCTAGTTCGAGTCTTCCGGCAGCCGCGGCAGCGGATGGACTTCAATGCCCTCTTCGATCAGGGCCTTGGCATCTTCCGGCTTGGCCTCGCCGTAAATGCCGCGCTTTTCGCTTTCGGCGTAATGGATCTTGCGCGCTTCATCGGCAAACCGGTCGCCGACATATTCGGCGTTCGCTTCAACATTCTTGCGCACTTCGCGCATCATCTGCATCAGCTTCTGGGTGCGGGGGTCGACCGTGCCGGCCATCATGGTCTGCGAAGCGTCAACTTTCCGGTTGGACTTAACCGGAATGCCGGGCGCCATGAGCTGCTTGCTCACATCATCGGAACCGCAACGGGTGCAGGAAACCAGATGCCGCTTGATTTGTTTTTCAAACGCCGCGCTGTCCCTGAACCAGCCGTCAAACGCGTGGCCCTTGTCGCAGATGAGATCATACCTAATCATGGTGCTTAGTTAGCTATTCCCTGGGTCGGCTTCAAGTTAAAGGCACGGGCATTCTTAAGCGCGGGGATTCTAACACGGTCCCGGTTTACCAATCCTTCATCAACTTCAAACGGCAAAACCCCGGGCTTCGTTCCCAGCTCGGCTATGATTTCTCCCCAGGGGTTTACCGCCAGACTGTGCCCGAAGGTGTGCCGGCCGCTTTCATGGGCACCGCCCTGCGCCGCCGCAAACACAAAACTCCCGGTTTCGATAGCCCGCGCCCGCAACAGAACATGCCAATGGGCCTGCCCCGTGGGCACGGTAAAGGCCGCAGGCACTGCCATGAACATGCCACCCGCATTGGCCAACGCATTGTAAAGTTTGGGGAAACGCATGTCATAACAGATGCTGAGGCCCAGCGGTCCCCAGGGAAGCGCGGCAACCACGGCCTCGCCCCCCGGGGCGAAAAAATCCGATTCGCGGATGCGCTCACCGCTCGGCATGTCAACATCAAAGAGGTGAATCTTGTCGTAGCGCGCGGCCACCGTTCCGTCAGGCGCAAACAGCAGTGAACGGTTAACCAGTTTCTCGTTCGGCGCACGCAAGGCCAGCGAGCCAGCATGGAGCCAGATGCCGAGCTCCTGCGCCAGGCGCGAAAACCCCGCAACGCTGGCATCGTCCTGTTCCATGGCCACAATGGCGCGCAGGCGCTGGCGGTCCGCTTCGAAAATATTGGTGACTTCCGGCGTGAGCACATATTGCGCGCCCTGGGAAGCGGCATCCCTGATCATCGCACTCGCATCATTGAAGTTCCGCGCCATGTCGACGCCCGAACACATCTGGATCAGGGCCGCTTTGAAACTCACGTCGCCATCAGGTTGTGGTCAAGCCCACCGCGCCGCTCCAGTTCATAAAGCTCCTCGTTGCCGCCGACATGGGTCTCGCCTATGAAAATCTGCGGCACGCTGCGCCGCCCGTTTGTACGAAGCATCATGCGCTGGCGGGCCGCCGGATCGGCGCCCACGTCGATTTCGTCGTAGCGCAAGCCCTTCTTCGTTAAAAGGGACTTCGCCGCATAACAAAATCCACAGGTACGGGTCGTATAGATCGTGATATTGGCCATGGTTTTTTCCATCAGCCAATATGAGGCCGCTTCGGCTCCAGAACAAGGGCGAAGGTCAGCACATCGACATGCGCCGCCCCCGCCTTCTTTAAAGTTGCGGCACAGCTGCCGGCGGTGGCGCCCGTGGTTAACACATCGTCGACCAGCAAAATCCGGCGGCCCGCAATATCCCCGAAACCTTCCGGCGCCACCTGAAAAACTTTCGCCACATTCTTCCGCCGTTCATCAAAACTGAGCCCCACCTGGGAGCGTGACGCCTTGCTGCGCAAGAGCACGTTGCTGCGCCAGGCTTTGCCGGATTGCCGGGAAATCTGCCGCGCCAGAAAAGCCGCCTGGTTGAAGCGCCGGCTCCACAGGCGAAAGCGGTGCAACGGCACCGGGATGATCACATCGGCGTCCTGAATAAGGGGCAGCCCGGCGCGGGCCATCAAGCGCGCCATCAGCAATCCCGCCTCCATGGTATCCCGGTATTTCAGCCCGTGAACAATCCGCCGGGAGGCCTCGTCATAGGCCACCGCCGCCCGCGCCCGGTCCCACGGCGGCGGGTCGGCAAGCGCTGCCGGGCTTATTGCCCCCTCGCCCTGGTCATAGGCAAAGGGTATTCCCAGCACATTGCAGACCGGCGCATCGATAAGCCTGAGATGGGCCCAGCAGGTGCGGCAAAGGCTGGCCGGTTCAAGCACCGCATCATGGCAGACCAGGCATTTTGGCGGCGCCAGAAAATCGATCACCTGCCGCCCCAGGCGCCTGCCCCATGCCGTGAAGGAATACGTCGATTGCTCGGAGACTTCGTCCATGGCTTTTTGCAGACGCCTCATCTAAAGCAGGGCCAAGCAGGAGCATAGCAAGAATGTCATTTGCAAGAAACGATTTGGAACGGCTGGCCGATATCGTGACCATCGCGGCGGACCAGGAAATCATGCCGCGCTTCCGCAGCCTTGGCGAAGGCGCCATCCGCGAAAAAACCTCGGCCCTCGATCTGGTCACCGATGCCGATGAGGCCGCCGAGGCCGCCATCAAGGCAGCCGTGGCCAAGGCCTTCCCCAGGGCCGTTTTTGTCGGCGAAGAGTCGGTTGAAAAAGACCGGGGCCTCCTGAACAAAATTGCCGGCGCGGATTTGGCCATCATCATCGATCCGGTGGATGGCACCAGCAACTTCGCCTGGGGCCTGCCGCTGTTCGGCGTGCTCGCCGCCGTCGTCGAACAGGGCGTTACGGTGGGCGGCATCATCTATGATCCGGTGGGCCGGGACTGCACCTTTGCCCTCAAGGGCCAGGGCGCCTGGGCCAAATCCGAAAGCGGCGTCACGCGCGATATTCGCGTGGCCAAGCCAACCCAGCTTTCCAATATGACCGGCGCGGCCGGGTGGTACACCATGCCGGAACCGCTGCGCAGCCGCGTGGCCGCCAACCTTGCCAAGGTCAAAGCCAGCTTCGGCTACCGTTGCGCGGCTTACGAATACCGCATCGTCGCCGAAGGCCTGGTTGATTTCTCCCTGCATTACAAGCTCATGCCCTGGGACCATGCGGCGGGCGTGCTGATTCATGCGGAAGCGGGCGGCTATTCCGCCCTGCTGGATGGCAACCCCTATCTGCCGACGATATTTGAAGGCGGTATCATTTCCGCCCCGGATCGCGAGTGCTGGCAGATGCTGCATGATGCGCTGCTCGGCTAAGCGGCGATGGCCTCCGGCGCAGAAAATATTTTTGACCGTGAGCTGTATCTCGCACGTTTGGAACGCACCAAGCTCAACCGGCCGGACATCCTTTCGCATTCCATAGCCACCGAACTGGCAGAACGGCTGGATCCCATAACCCGCGAATTCAATCGCGCCTGTCTCATTGCGGTTGATCCAGAACCCATTGCCGCCGCCCTTCGCGCTTCGGGCAAAGTCAAAAACCTGGAAGTCCTTGAGCCCACAGCCTCGGAAATTTTGCCCCTCGCGGCCAACGCATTCGACGCCATATTCGATATTCTCGATCTTCATCTCGTCAATGATGTGCCGGGCAGGCTCATCCAGCTCCGCCGCGCCCTCATCCCCGATGGGCTGTTCATGGCCTGTTTGTTTGCCGGGCAAACCCTGAACGAACTGCGCCAATCCTGGCTGGAGGCCGAAGACCTCGTGACCGGCGGCGTCTCGCCCCGCGTCGCTCCCATGATCGATCTCCGTGAATTGGGCGGGCTGTTGCAGCGCGCCGGTCTCGCCCTTCCGGTTGTGGACCTTGACCGCACCATCGTGCGTTACCCCGATGCCATCGCCCTCATTCACGAAATCAGGTCGCTGGGTCTCTCGAACGTCCTGACCGGGCGATCGCGAAAGCCCGTGGCCAGGAATCTGTTGGGCGAAGCCATTTCAATCTATCAGCAGAAATTTTCCGATGCTGACGGCCGCATCCGCGCCACCGTCGAAGTGGCCTGGGCTACCGCCTGGTCTCCCCATGACAGCCAGCAGAAGCCCTTGAAGCCAGGCTCGGCAAAATTCCGCCTGGCCGATGCCCTGAAGGTGCCCGAGACGAAGCTGAATTAAACGTCCTCTCCCGTGCAACGGGAGAGGAAAGGGGCCCATTGCGCAGCAATGGGAAAGGTGAGGGGAACGAGGTCAAAGTGCCCTCATCTCCCCACCGCGTTCCGCGGCGGGTCCCCTCTTCTCCCGCTTCGCAGGAGAAGAAATCAGAGTAGATCGATGAGATGCGCGATGAGCGGCGTGTCCGCCGGCGGCATCGGATAGTCGCGGAGCTTCAACGGCTTTACCCATTGCAGTTCCTGCCCTTCGAGCGAAGCCACCACGCCGTTCCACCGCCGGCACACATAGAGCGGCATCAGCAGATGAAACTCCTCATAGGCGTGGCTCGCAAAGGTGAGCGGAGCCAGGCAGGATTCCGTCACATCAATGGCCAGTTCTTCCTTCAGTTCGCGGATCAACGCCGCTTCCGGCCGCTCGTGAGGCTCAACCTTGCCACCCGGAAATTCCCACAGGCCAGCCAGCGCTTTTCCAATCGGCCGCTTGGCAATCAGCACGCGGCCATCCGGATCAACAAGGGCGACGGCGGCAACCAGAAGGATTCCCATCAGCTGCGGTAGGAACCGTTGATGTCGATGTAGCGGTGGGTGAGATCGCAGGTCCAGACCTTCGCCCTGCCCCGCCCTACGCCCACATCGGCTTCAATCGAAATCTCCCGCCCCTTCATGTGGGGCATGATCTCCGCTTCCTTGTAATCGGCATCGCGCATGCCGTTCTTCGCAACCTGGATGCCGCCGATGCGGATGCGCAGCTTGTCGCGGATGGCTTTTTCACCGGCCTTGCCGATGGCCATGACAATGCGGCCCCAATTGGCGTCTTCGCCGGCAATCGCCGTTTTCACCAGCGGCGAATTGGCAATCGACATGGCTATCCGGTGGGCGGCCTTGTCAGACTCAGCACCGGTGACCGCAATTTCGATGAGCTTCTCGGCGCCTTCGCCGTCGCGTGCAACCTGTTGCGCCAGATCAAGGCACAGGCTTTGCAGCCCCTTTGAGAAGTCTTTCAAACGCGCGTCACCGGCGGACTTCAAGCCCTTGGGCGCCGGCCCGGATTTTCCGGTGGCAAACAAAAGCACCGTGTCCGATGTGGATGTATCGCCGTCAACCGTGATGCAATTGAAGCTCTTGGCAACGCTGCCGGAAAGCAAAGCCTGCAGAAGGCGCGAAGGAATAGCCGCGTCGGTGAAAATGAAAACCAGCATGGTGGCCATGTCCGGTGCGATCATCCCCGAGCCCTTGGCAATGCCGTTGATGGTCACCGTCTTGCCTGCATATTTCACGCTCGCGGTTGCCACCTTGGCAAAGGTATCGGTGGTCATTATCGCGCGCGCCGCATCGCTCCAGCGGTCGCCGCGCGCCGCCGCGACGAGTCCGGGAAGCGCATCCACGATGGGCGCGGGATCAAGCGGCTCGCCGATGACCCCTGTCGAGGCCTGGAATACTTCCGCCGGCTTGCATTTCAGCTGTTGCGCCGTTGCCTTGGCAACCGCCGTAACCGTCGCAACCCCGGCCTTTCCCGTAAAGGCATTGGCATTGCCCGCGTTGATCACCACGGCCCGCGCAGCGCCACCCTTCAGGCTCCGGGCGCACCAGTCAACCGGCGCCGAACGGGATTTGGAAAGGGTGAAGCAGCCCGCAACCGTTGTCCCCCGTGCCAGCGCTGCCAGCAGAACATCAGGCCGGTTCTTGTAGCGGATGCCGGTTTCGGCGATGGCGAGCTCGACCCCGGCAATGGCGGGAAGATGCGGAACCGCGCGCGGTGCGAGCGGTGAAACACTATGCGCCATGTCTTGCCCTTGGCCTGATTATTGTTCAGGAACCTGCAGATCGCCCTTGCCGCCCGTATCTCCCTCGCCTTCGGCTGGCGGCTGGGCTACGACGCCATTCTTGCTGTTCATGATGGCCCGGCGCTTTTTCTCGACGTCGGCCGCATATTTCTTGAGGTCCTCGTCAAGAACTTCCACCTTGGCGGTCTTGCGCAGCTCGTCCATGGTTTCCTGCACCTTCTTGCGCAGGAGAACATTGCGGATCGCGGATTTCACCTGGTCGAAAGGCTGCGCCGCGCCCAGTTTGCGGTCCTCGATCTTGATAATGTGCCAGCCAAAATCGGTCTTCACCGGTTGCGAAACTTCCCCGACCTTCAAGGCAAAGGCAGCCTTCGAAAATTCGGCAACCATTTCAGGCGCGGTGAAATAGCCGAGATCGCCGCCATAGTCCTTGGAGCCGTCGAGGCTGTATTTCTTGGCAAGATCTTCAAATTTCTCCCCGGCCTGCAAGCGCCCCAGAATGTCGGTTGCCTCCTTCTCCGAGCCTAGAAGAATGTGGCGCGCCCGCACCCGCTCCGTCTGCGCCACCTTCGCCGATTCTGCGTCATAGGCGGCCTTGATCTCCTCGTCGGTCACCTGGGGGCGGATTTTCTGGAAAAAATAGGCATCGCGCAGGGCTTTGGCTTGGTAGAGGGCCAACCGCCGCTTGTACTCGTCCGTGTCCGCCACGCCTTCCTTGACCGCCAGTTGGGCCAGCAGGTGGCGCTCGACCAGGAACTCGACAACGAAGGGATAGCGAAGTTTCGGCGGCAAATCCGGCAACTGGCCGATGATGTCATCGGTCGCCATCTGCACTTCCGAAATCTTGATCTCGTGGCCGTTGACGATGGCGACAACTTTGTCGTCTTTGATGGCCTGCGCCCCGGCGCCCAGCGCCATGGCACTGCCAAGAAAGCCGGTGAGCAGTGCAATCTTCACATAATCTTGAATGCGTGGCATGAGACCCATTGTCCAAATTCCAATTATTCCAGCGGGAACAAGCCCCGCCGCAACGCTCAATGGCCACCAAAAGAGGCAAGAATAAGCCGGATTTTCCTGCTTCTCGTGATGGCAATAAGCCTGAATTGCCGCGCACCTTGGTCTTGTTGAACAGGCCGCGCAAGAGGGTGGGCTCGTAGTTTGGCGACCTGTTGCGGCCCTGCAACACATTGAAATATCAGGAATCCGCCCCTAACTGTGGGTTCAATTCAAACAATCCCGGAATCCGCCCACGCAACTAAGTCTAGACCTTTGAGAACCGAAGCCTTATCAGGCAGCAATTCTCGACACAGATTTCACGGGCCCTCCCGAAACAAGGAACAATCATATGCTCGGACTGCGGTCAATCGCGGCAAAACTCTTCGGCACTACCAACGACCGGAAAGTCGTCAAATATCGCGCTCCCGTCGAGGAAATAAACCAGTTTGAAGCCGAATTCGAAGCCCTTTCGGACGCTGACCTGAAAGCCAAAACGGCAAGTTTCCGGGCCGAATTGGCGGCCGGCAAGACCTTGGATGAACTCCTCGTTCCGGCTTTTGCAGTGGTCCGCGAAGCTTCAAAGCGGGCCCTTGGCATGCGCCATTTTGACGTGCAAATGATCGGCGGCATGGTGCTGGACGATGGCGCCATCGCCGAAATGAAAACCGGCGAAGGCAAAACCCTGGTTGCAACCCTCGCGGTTTACCTCAACGCCCTCGAAGGCAAGGGCGTTCACGTCGTCACCGTCAACGACTATCTGGCCAAGCGCGACGCCGCCTGGATGGGCAAGATCTATGAATTTCTGGGGCTCACCACCGGCGTCATCGTCCATGGCCTGTCGGACGCCGAGCGGCGCGACATGTATGCCTGCGACGTGACCTACGCCACCAACAACGAGCTGGGCTTTGACTACCTCCGCGACAACATGAAATATCATCTCAACGAGATGGTCCAGCGCGGCCACCACTACGCCATCGTCGACGAAGTGGATTCGATCCTCATCGACGAGGCCAGAACGCCCCTGATCATTTCCGGGCCTCTTGATGACAAGTCCGATCTTTACAATACCCTGGACAAGTACATTCCCGAACTGACCCCCGATGATTACGAGCTTGATGAAAAGCAGCGCTCCTGCACCCTGACGGAAAAGGGCAACGAACACCTGGAGCAGGTCCTGGGTGCGGCCGGCATGCTGAAGGGCGACAATCTCTACGACGCCGAAAACGTCACCATCGTTCACCACGTTCAGCAGGCGCTGCGCGCCCACAAGCTGTTCCAGCGCGACAAGGACTACATCGTCAAGGACGACCAGGTGATCATCATCGACGAGTTCACCGGGCGCATGATGCCGGGCAGGCGCTATTCCGAAGGCCTGCACCAGGCTCTCGAGGCCAAGGAGCATACAGCCATCCAGCCGGAAAACGTGACGCTCGCCTCGATCACCTTCCAGAATTATTTCAGGCTTTACCATAAACTGGCCGGCATGACCGGCACGGCCTCCACCGAAGCCGATGAATTCATGGACATCTACAAGCTTGAGGTCATCGACATCCCGACCAACGTGCCGGTCGACCGCAAGGATGAGGACGATGAGGTCTATCGCACCGCCCGCGAAAAATACGCCTCCATCATCGAAACCATCAAGGACGCCCGCGAGCGCGGCCAGCCGGTTCTGGTGGGCACCACCTCGATCGAGAAGTCCGAAACCCTGGCCGCCATGCTCAAGTCCATGAACGTGCCGCACAATGTGCTGAATGCCCGCTACCATGAGCAGGAAGCGGCGATCATCGCCCAGGCAGGCATTGCCGGCGGCGTTACCATCGCCACCAACATGGCAGGCCGCGGCACCGACATTAAGCTTGGCGGCAATCTCGACATGCGCATCGCCACGGATTTGGCCGATGTTCCCGAAGGCGCCGAGCGCACCAGGCGCATTGCCGCCATAGCGGCCGAAATCGAAGCCAACAAGCAGAAGGTCATCGCCGCCGGCGGCCTCTTCGTCATCGGCACCGAGCGCCATGAAAGCCGCCGCATCGACAACCAGCTTCGCGGCCGTTCCGGCCGTCAGGGCGATCCCGGCCGGTCCAGGTTCTATCTTTCCCTCGAAGACGATCTCATGCGCATTTTCGGTTCCGAGCGCATGGATTCCATGCTGCAGAAACTCGGCCTCAAGGAAGGCGAAGCCATTGTCCATTCCTGGATCAACAAGGCCCTCGAAAAGGCCCAGCAGAAGGTTGAGGCGCGGAACTTCGACATCCGCAAGAACCTGCTGAAGTTTGACAACGTGATGAACGACCAGCGCAAGGTGATCTTTGAGCAGCGCATCGGCATCATGAAAGGCGAGGATGTCTCCGAGACCGTGGACGACATGCGCCACCAGATTATCGACGATCTCATTTCAAAATACATCCCTGAAAGCACCTATGCCGAGCAATGGCAAACCGCCGAGCTGCGCCAGCACCTGCGCGAAGCCGTGGCCATTGATTTTCCCATAGAGGACTGGGCCAAGGAAGAAGGCATCGCCGACGAGGAAATCCGGGAGCGCGTCACGAAAGCCGCCGACGAGTTCTATCAGGCCAAGCGCGAGAAATTCACCCCCGCCGTCATGCAGCAGGTCGAAAAGGCGGTTGTTCTGCAAACCCTCGACCAGCTCTGGCGCGACCACATCGTAACGGTGGAGCAGTTGCGCCAGGTCATTCACTTGCGCGGCTATGGCCAGCGCGATCCCCTCAACGAATACAAGACCGAAGGCTTCAACCTCTTTGAGGCGATGATTTCAAAATTGCGCGAAACCAGCACCGCCCAGGTCATGCGGGTTGAGATTCAATCGCAGGCCCCCGGCGAACTTTTGCCCGACGAGGATGATCTCCCCTTCATGCAAGCCCATCACATCGACGCCACCTCGGGCGAAGACGATGTCGGCGAGGGCTTTCCGGTCTTCGGCCAGGCAACGGCAACGGCCGTCGCCGCGCTCGACCCGAAGCGGCCGGAAACCTGGGGCAAGGTTGCCCGCAACGAACCCTGCCCTTGCGGCTCGGGAAAAAAATACAAGCATTGCCACGGAGCCTTCGCTTAAACCGGCTAGGCCGCGCTGGAATACCTGATGGCTCCCATCATGCCCGCGTTCATGTGGTAGAGATGGTGGCAGTGGAGGGCCCAGTTCCCGGGATTGTCTGCCGCGAACCTGATGGTGACCGAGGTTGACGGCGGCACCAGGACCGTATCGCGCAATGCCCCTTCGATGGCCACGTTGTTGATGGCCGCAACCTTGAAATAATGCCCGTGCAGATGCATGGGGTGCGCCATGCCGGTCTGGTTCTGCATGACGATTTCGATGCGCTCATTTTCGCGAACCGTGAAAATCGTATCATGCATGGAAGACTTGCCGTTGAGGCCCCAAAGATACTCCGCCCCGCCGCCTGTCAGGGTCAAAATTTCGGTCCGCGACACCGGCTCGGGGGGCAGCACCGCGACCGACCGCAGCTTCATCTCCTGCGACAGGTCCACCGCCGGCGTCACCTCGCCCTCGCTTGCAAGCCGGGCAATTTCAGCTCCCGGCGTGGCAAGATAAATTCCGGTTCGTGCGCCCAATCCTTCCGGCCTGAACAGAATGGGCCATGCCCCGCTGCCCTCCGGCAGCTTCAAGCGGATATCCGCCCGTTGCGCGATGGCCAAGGGAAACAGCGAGCCCTTCAGGGGATAGACCGCATTGCCGTCAACCGCGATGAGTTCGCCCTGAAGCGTGCCCAGGTCAATCCACATGTTGCTGGCGGCGGATCCATTGATGATCCGCAAGCGGATCAGCGTAGCCTTGCCAACCCGCACCACTTCCGGGTCCGCCAGTGTCCGGTCATTGGCCAGGTAGGCGTCAAAAACGACGTCATTGAGCATGCCGCCCTCCGCATGGCCCGCATGCCCGCCGCCGGCTTTGAGCTCCGCCATGACCTCCTGCGGATCACGAAAGGTGAAATCATGGAGCAGCACAACATGCTCCTGCTCGTCAAACAGGGGTTCCGCCGTTTCGCGCACAATCAGGGGAGCCGCCAGAAGCTGCTGCTCCTGCAATCCGAGATGGGAATGCATCCAATGGGTGCCGGAACGCGTGTTCACAAAATCATAATCAAAGGATTGGCCGGGCTTTAAGGGCGCCTGCGACAGCATCGGAACGCCGTCCTGGGCGGACGGCGGGTTCAAGCCGTGCCAGTGCAAAAGTGTTTCCACCTCCAGATCGTTTTTGACCCGTGCCCGGAACCTCTCTCCCAGCATCAGCGAGAGCCCCATTCCACCCTCGCCGTTCACAATGCCAAAAACCTTCGCGGCGCGGCCATTAACCTCAATGAGTCGTGAAACGGCCTTGAGTTCGGCAGACGTTTGCGCGCCTGCAGGGCCTGCCCCCAGCGCTGCGGCGAAAATACCCTGAAAAACCGACCGTCTTGATAACCTCTTATTCATCTAAATTCACCGAAAAGGCTGCCAAAATGGGATTAATACAAAGGAAGGCATTGGATTAACAATCTGAAAACAAGTCAGGAATAAGGTCGGGGCAAGACAGCGATTGTCGTTTTATGCAGGGTTGCCATAATGAAGACTGCAAAATATCTAGCCAAGCTTTTCGCCCGCGACGCCAGCGGCGCTACTGCCATTGAATATGGCTTGATTGCGGCTGCGATGGGACTGATGTTGATACCTGTGATGCTTACGCTGTCGACAACCGTCAAAGAGACCTTGTTTGACGTCATGCTGGGCCTGTTCCCCACCTAGGCCTTTTCGCGGTAGTCCACCGGAATACAGCGCGCTTTCTAGATACTCCGCCCGATCGCCAGGAATTTCTCGCGTCGCTGCGTCCGCAAGACGTCCGGCGATACGCCCGCGAATGCCTCCAGGATCCGGCCTATCATTTCGCCGGCGGAAGTTATCGCCTGTTCCGGCTGGCGGTGCGCGCCGCCCAGCGGTTCATTGATAATATCATCGATGACGCCCAGTTTTTTGAGATCCTGCGCCGTGATCTTCAAGGCCGCCGCCGCGTCCTTGGCGCGTCCGGCGTCACGCCAGAGGATGCTGGCCGCCCCTTCCGGCGATATGACGCTGTAGATCGCATGCTCCATCATCAGCACGCTGTTTCCCGTCGCGATGGCAATCGCTCCCCCGGAACCGCCCTCGCCGATGATCAGGGACACCAGCGGCACCCCGAGCCCCATGCAGCAATCGGTCGAGCGCGCGATCGCTTCGGCCTGGCCGCGTTCTTCGGCGTCAATGCCGGGATAGGCGCCTGCCGTATCGACAAAGGTGATCACCGGGATGCCAAACCGCTCGGCCAGTTCCATCAGTCTCACCGCCTTGCGGTAGCCCTCGGGCCGCGCCATGCCAAAATTATGCTTGAGGCGCTCTTGCGTATCGGCCCCTTTTTCCTGGCCGATAACAACGACCGATGAGCCGCGAAACCGTCCAAGCCCGCCGACAACGGCAAAATCCTCGGCGAATTTCCGGTCGCCCGCCATGGGCACGAAGTCGGTAATCAGGCCGTTGATATAGGCCAGCGCATGGGGCCGGTCCGGATGCCGCGCCACCTGGGTCTTTTGCCAGGGCGTCAGGTTTACATAGAGGTCAGCCAGGCTCTTGGCCGCCTTTTTCTCCAAAGCCTTGACCTCGTCGGCGATTGAAACCGTGGCGTCCCCGGCGGCGAGGGCCCGCAATTCGGCGATTTTTCCTTCGAGCTCGGTAACCGACGTTTCAAAGTCCAGGTAGATCATACGGCCTCAAAGGGTATTGAAGGAATTGGCTTTTGGGTGCGCCAGATGTGACCGCCGGACGGGATAAAGTCAACTTTTCTTAGCCAAAGGATGGTGAATCTCCACTGCTGCCTGCAGGCGTCCCGCCTGGACATGGGTGTAAATCTGGGTGGTCGAAATATCCGCATGCCCCAGCATTTGTTGAACCGCCCGCAGGTCCGCCCCGCATTCCAGCAAATAACTGGCAAAGGCATGGCGCAGCACATGCGGTGAAACTTTAGCAATGTCCAAGCCGCAAGCGGCGGCCAGGGCTTTAAGTTCCAGGGCAAAATGCTGGCGGGTCAGGCAGCCGCTCGCCCCATGCGAGGGAAACAGCCACTTTGTGTCCGCCGTCTCCCGCAAAGCCAGGGTTTTGAGATAGGCCTGAAGAACGCCTCTGGCCCGGTCGGAAACCGGCACCAGCCGTTCCCGGCCGCCCTTGCCCTTGATTGCCAGAAAAGCATCATCCGCAGTCACCGCCCGCACCGTCAACCCGACAAGCTCCGAAACACGAAGGCCCGTAGCCGCCAGAAGTTCCAGCAGGCAATGAAGCCGTTCTGCCTTGAAACGCGCCTTGCCTTCCGCCCGCGAAACCCGAGCCTGTGCTTCAGCGAGCAACAGGTCAATGTCCTGCGTCGAAAGCATCTTGGGCAAGGGCCGGCCCGCCTTCGGGCTTTCCACGATGGCCGCCGGATTGGCGCTCACAAGGCCTTCGCCGTGCATGAACTGGTGCAACTGGCGCACCGCCGACAGCCGCCGGGCCGCCGTGGTGCGGGCAAAGCCATGTTCCTCGAGGCTTGCCAGATAGGCCCGGATGTCATCGCTTGAAGCATTGAGGAGTGCCCCGCCCCTCGCCTCAAGAAAGGCCACATAATGTTGAAGGTCGCGCCCATAGGCCTGCAGGGAATTTTCCGCCGCACCGCGCTCGGCGCTCATCATCTCAAGGAACCGCTCCACATGCCGATGCGCTGTCGAAGGCTTTGCGATGCTATCTTTGCCTGAGTTTTTCATGGGGTAAGGACTTTACGATCTCCGACTGCTCCGGCGGGAAATTCGCCAGCCCCCAAACGATGCCATAGACAGCGCCGCCCAGTATGAGAAGAACAAGCAGGAACCGAAGGCTGTCAGGCAAGCGCAAATCTCCAAATCACCCGGCAGTTTATCCCAGATGCCGGCAAATGACTACCTCATCAAAAGCCTTGGCGCACTGACCCCGCCGTTCTAAAAGCTCCGCCAGCACAAGGATTGGAACAATGGCGCGGCGTTCTCTCTCGAAGGAGATAGAAGATATCCGGGAAAAACTCGGAAATCATTCGATCGTGCTTGTCGGCCTGATGGGCGCTGGCAAATCGAGCATCGGCCGCAGGCTTGCCGAAAAGCTTGAGGTTCCCTTCGTCGATGCCGACCATGAAATTGAGATCGCCGCCGACAAGACCATCCCTGAAATTTTCAAGGATCACGGCGAAGCTTATTTTCGCGAAGGCGAGCGCCGCGTGATTTCGCGCCTGATTGAAAATGGCGCGCAGGTTCTGTCAACCGGCGGCGGGGCATTCATCAACGAGGAAACCCGCCAGGGCATTCAGGCCCACGGCATCTCGGTCTGGCTGAAGGCCGACCTGTCGCTCCTGATGAAACGGGTAATGAAGCGCGCCGACCGCCCCCTGCTGCAGACCGACGATCCCGAGGCGGTCATGCAAAAACTGATAGACCAGCGCTATCCCATCTATGCCAAAGCCGACGTAACGGTTGAAAGCCGCGATGTGCAGCACACGCAAATGGTCAACGAAGTCATCAAGGTTTTGGCCAGGTGGCCGGGTTGGGACAGGCTGAACAATGCAAGCATCTGACGGCGTGCGCCGCGATATCGTCTCGGTCGATCTCGGGCAGAGAACCTACGACATTCACATCGGGGAAAATCTGCTGGCGGAGGCCGGCCGCATCATTGCGCCGCTTCTCAACCGGCCGTTTGCCGCCATCGTCACCGATGAAAACGTGGCCCGCCATCATCTCAAGCCGCTGGAAGCATCCCTCGCGGCGGCGGGAATTAGATCGGTTGCCATCATCCTGCCCCCCGGGGAAAAAACCAAAAGCTTCCCGGCGCTGGCTGATTTGTGCGAAAAACTGCTCGCCGCCGGCGTTGAACGGCGCGATAAAATCATCGCCTTCGGCGGCGGCGTGATTGGCGACCTCACCGGCTTTGCCGCGGCCATCCTCCGGCGCGGCGTCGAGTTCATCCAGATTCCGACCACGCTTCTGGCCCAGGTCGATTCGTCCGTGGGCGGCAAGACCGGCATCAACTCCGCCCACGGCAAAAACCTCATTGGCGCGTTTCTCCAGCCGGTAAAGGTTTTGGCCGACACCAGCCTGCTTGACACCCTGCCGCGCCGCGAACTGGCCGCAGGCTACGCCGAAGTGGCAAAATACGGCCTTCTCGGCGATCCATCCTTCTTCGAATGGCTGGAGGCCAACGCGGAAATCCTGCTGCGCGGCGACGCCCAGGCGCGCGCTTACGCCATTCACCGGAGCTGCAGCGCCAAGGCCTCTATCGTTGCCGAAGACGAGACGGAACAGGGCGTCCGCGCCCTCCTCAACCTCGGCCACACCTTCGGCCACGCCCTTGAATCCGCCACCGGCTACGGCAACCGTCTCCTCCATGGCGAAGGCGTTGCCATTGGCATGGTCCAGGCCTTTCGTTTTTCCGAGCGCCTGAAACATTGCAAACCGGGCACGGCGGACAGGGTTGCCAAGCACTTGCAGGCCGTCGGCCTTCCCACCCGCATGAACGATATTGAAGGGCCGCTTCCGCCCATTGCCGATCTCGTCGCCATCATGCGCCAGGACAAGAAGGCCCAGGGCGGCAAGCTGACATTTATCCTGGCGCGCGCCATCGGCGATGCCTTCATTGCCAAAAATATTCCCGATTCGGCGGTGGCCGATTTTCTAGCGGAGGACGTGAACAGAAAATGAGTTTTGATCTCAGCCTTCCGGCAGTGGCCATTGTTTTTCTGCTTCTCCTCTCCGCCTTTTTTTCCGGCTCCGAAACCGCCCTCACGGCAACCTCAAGGGCCCGCCTTACCGAACTGGAGCGCCGCGGGAGCTGGCGCGCCTCGGTGGCGCTCTCCCTCACCAAAAGCCGCGAACGGCTGCTCGGGACACTGCTGCTCGGCAACAATGTCGTCAATATCTCGGCCTCGGCCCTGGCCACGGCCGTTCTCGTCAAGGCCTTCGGCGACAGCGGAGCGATCATTGCCTCGGCGGCCATGACGGTTCTCGTGCTGATCTTCGGCGAGGTCATGCCCAAGACCTACGCCATTGCCTACCCCGACCGGGTGGCGCTGGCGGTCGCGCCAATTGTGCGCGGCCTCGTGGCGGTGTTTGGCCCGGTTGTGATCGCCGTAGAATACTTGGTAAAGAACATTCTCCGCCTCTTCGGCGCCAACATGGCCAATGTGAAAGATGTCCTGTCCGCCCATGATGAACTGCGCGGCGCCATTGATTTGCATCACAAGGAAGGCGCTTTCTTCACCAACGACCGCAACATGCTGGGCGGCATTCTTGACCTTCAGGACCTGGAGATTCTGGACGCCATGATCCACCGCACCAAAATGGTGAGCATCGACGCCGTGGATTCGCCCGACAAAATCGTCAAGCAGGTCTTAAAGTCCGGCCACACGCGTTTTCCCGTGTGGAAGGACAAGCAGGACAACATTGTCGGCATCCTCCACGCCAAGAACCTGTTCGCGGCGTTGCAGGAAAATGATGGCGACTCCACCAAGGTCAAAATCGAGGAGGTCATGAACCCGCCCTGGTTTGTGCCCGACACACGCCCCCTCGCCGACCAGCTCAAAGCGTTCCTCAGGCGCAAGACCCACTTTGCCGTCGTCGTCGATGAATATGGCGAGGTCCAGGGCCTCATTACGCTTGAGGACATCATCGAAGAAATTATCGGCGACATCAAGGACGAGCATGATTTCGTCAGCTCCGGCATCAAGCCGCAGCCCGATGGCTCCTATGTGGTCGAAGGCACCGTGCCGTTGCGCGACCTTAACCGTGCCCTGAACTGGAATCTCCCGGATGATGAGGCCACGACAATTGCCGGCCTCGTCATCCACGATGCCCGCACGATTCCCGAGGTGGGCCAGGTCTTCAATTTTCACGGCTTCCGCCTCGAAGTGCTCAAAAAACGCAAGCACCAGGTCACCGTCCTGAAACTGACCCCGGAAAACCTTGGCTAGCATGACTGCCCGCGAGGCCGATCTTGTCATTGTCGGCGCCAGTTTCGCCGGCCTCATTTGCGCGCGCTCGGCCGCCCTTCGCGGCCTCAAAGTGATCGTCATTGAATCCAAGTCCGATCCCGGCGCGCGGATTCACACGACCGGCATACTGGTGAAGGAAGCTGCCGAAGAGGTCGATACGCCTGCGAAATTTTCGCGCGTCATTCACGGCGTGAGGCTTTATTCTCCCTCGCTCAAGTCCATCGATTTGCGCGCCCCCGGCTATTATTTTTTGACAACGGATACAGCCGGCCTGGTGCGCTGGCTGGCCGGCGAAGCGCGTCAGGCGGGCGCCGAAATCATTTGCGGCAGAAAAGTTGAAGTTGCCCTGCGCGAAGCGGAGAAAATCGTCTTGCCCCAGTTCGGCATTAGAACGCGCTATCTCGTGGGCGCCGATGGCGCCCGCTCAACCGTTGCCAGGCTCTTTAAGCTCGGGCGCAACGAAAAATTCCTGACCGGTCTCGAAATTGAGTATCAGGACCTGCCGAAGGCCGATCCCGGCTTGCTGCATTGTTTTCTGGATACAAGATTGGCCCGCGGCTATCTCGCGTGGGTAGCGCCTGCTCCCGGCTTCTTTCAAGTTGGCCTGGCAACCAATGCCGACGCGAAGCCCGACCTCAAGACGTTTCTCAATCACACGGAAGCGATCTTCGGATACTCCTCCGCGGCAATCAGGGAACGGCGCAGCGGCCTTATTCCCTGCGGCGGCCCGGTAAAACCGTTTGCGGCATCCAATGTTATGCTCATTGGCGATGCGGCGGGCCATGTTTCCCCGTTGACGGGCGGCGGCATCAGGCTGGCATTTCGCTTCGGCCGCCGGGCCGGCCAGCTCATTGCCGACCATCTCCTGCACCATGGGCCTCCACCAGAAAAGATTTTGGCCGCCGAACTTCCTTCCTTCGCGAAGAAACGCGCCCTTCGCAAAGCCATGGATTTGGGCCCGCCAAACTGGCTCTATGACCTGATGATCGGAACCCCGGCCATGAACTGGTTTGCCCGCCGCGTCTATTTCCACAAACGTGCCGAAGCAGGTGACAGTTTGGAAGCCTTTGAGGACCGCTTGAAAAAAACCCGAAGCTAGGTTTTGGGCGCTGCCGCCTCAATCGCCAGCGCATGCACCCGCTCCTTAAGCTCGGCCGCCAGAACGTGGTTAATCATCCGGTGCTGCTCGACCCGGGATTTGCCCTGAAACGCCGTCGCGACAATTTTGACACGAAAATGGCTTTCCCCGTCGGGCCGGGCCCCCGCATGGCCCTCATGCTGCGACGATTCATCGATCACCTGCAGGGAAAGGGGTGTAAACGCCGCCTGCAGCTTCGCTTCAAGGGTTTTTCCAACCAGTCCTAAAATCATTTTGTGTCCAGCGCGGTTCAGGGTTGCGACTTTTGCTTCATATCCCCATAATCATGCCCCATGAAACTTGATTCAAAATATTTCGACAAAATCCGCATTAAAACCGGCCCCAACAAGAAGGAACCGCCGGCTCCAACCATGTGCGAATGGCCGGGTTGCGCCAAGCCGTCGCGCCACAAGGCGCCCAAGGGGCGCGGCGCCGAGGGCCAGTTCCACAACTACTGCACCCAGCATGTCCAGGAATACAACAAGACCTACAATTATTTCGAGGGAATGAAGGATGATGCCGTGGCGGGCTTCCAGAAGGATGCCCAAACCGGCCACCGGCCCACCTGGAAACTGGGCCAGAACTCCTATGCCAATATCAATGGCATGCGCCGCAAGGCCCGGAACGTGAACGACCCCTATGCCATGTTCACCCCCAGCGCCGAGAATATCAACGCCAAATTGGGCCGCGCCCTGCGCAAGAATGAAATCAAGGCTCTGAATACCCTGGGGCTTGACGAAACGGCCTCCTCTGAAAAGGCCAAATCGCAATACAAGATCCTGGTGAAACGCCTTCACCCTGACGCCAACGGCGGCTCACGCGAGAACGAGGATACCCTGAAAGCGGTGATCCATGCCTACGACACATTGCGGGCCAGCGGTTTCTGCTAGTTTGCCCGCTGCCCGGAACTTGCAGCGCCCCTTTGAACCGTTTAGAACCCAGAACATTCCACGACACGCCCGGAAGAGAAGAATGAAAAGATGAATAGTATGGCAATTGGTGACGCCCACGGAATGCCCGATGCCACCGCGTCGGTAAGCCAGCTCTTTGGCTTTGAATCGAATATGATCGTGCCGTCCTATGCGACGGCAACCGAACACGTGCCCGATCTTGATGAGGACTATCTTTTTAATCGCGACACCACCTTGGCGATCCTGGCGGGCTTTGCCTTCAACCGCCGCGTGATGATCACCGGATACCATGGCACCGGCAAGTCAACCCATATCGAGCAAGTGGCCGCCCGCCTCAACTGGCCTTGCATCCGGATCAATCTTGACAGCCACATCAGCCGCATCGATCTCATCGGCAAGGACGCCATCGTTCTCCAGGACGGCAAGCAGATCACCGAATTCCGCGAGGGCATCCTGCCCTGGGCCTATCAGCGCAACGTGGCGCTGGTCTTCGACGAATATGATGCAGGCCGGCCCGACGTGATGTTTGTGATCCAGCGCATTCTCGAATCCTCCGGCAAGCTCACTTTGCTCGACCAGTCGAAAGTCATTCGCCCGCACAAGGCCTTCCGCCTCTTCTCAACCGCCAACACCGTGGGCCTCGGCGACACCACCGGCCTCTATCATGGCACCCAGCAGATCAACCAGGCCCAAATGGACCGCTGGTCCATTGTTTCTGCCTTGAATTATCTGCCCCATGCCGAGGAAACCGGCATCGTGCTGGCCAAGTGCAAGAATTACGACACCGAAAAGGGCCGGAAGACCATCGCCAACATGGTTCGCATTGCCGATCTCACCCGCAACGCCTTCATGCAGGGCGACGTCTCAACCGTGATGAGCCCCCGCACCGTCATCACCTGGGCGCAGAACACCGACATCTTTGGCGATATCGGCTTCGCCTTCCGGCTGACCTTCCTCAACAAGTGCGACGAGCTTGAGCGTCCCATCGTTGCCGAGTTCTACCAGCGCTGCTTCGGCGAGGAACTGCCTGAGTCATCCGCCCATGTGGCCATCGCCTGAAGGCATATGCGTCAATGGCAGAGGCCCGTGAAGGCAAGGCAGAGGAATTCAAGCGTGTCCTGACGACCGCGATGAAAACCATTGCCGATGATCCGGAACTCACCGTGAGCTTCGGCAATGAAACGCCGGCCCTGTCCGGCAACAAGGCTAAGCTGCCGCAGGTCACCAGCCAGTTCACCCCCAAGGACATTGCCATCACCCGTGGGCTTTCCGACAGCTTCGCCCTCAGGCTCTCCAATCATTCGGACCAGATTCACAGCAAGTATCGCCCCGAGGGAAAGAATGCCCGCGCCGTGTTCGAAGCCGTCGAGCAGGCCCGCATCGAGGCGCTGGGCGCCAACGCCATGCCGGGCATGGCGCAAAATCTGAATGCCGCCCTGGAAGACCGTTTTGCCAAGGCCGTGGTCAACCGCTCCAGCAACCGGCGGGATACGCCCCTTGAAGAGGCCGTGGCCCTCATGGTGCGCGAGCGCCTCACCGGCCAGGCACCTCCTCCCAACGCGAAAATGTATGTCGATCTCTGGCGTCCGTGGATTGAGGAAAAGGCGGCGGTGCGCTTGAGCAGGCTGGGCAGCGCCATCCACGACCAGACGGAATTTGCCAGGGCCTCGCGCGATATCATCGCCGCTCTCGACATGGCCGATGAGCTGGGCGACGATCCCGATCAATCGGACGAGACTGACAATCAGGACGACACCGAACCTGACGCCGGCGAGCGCCAGGAAACCACCGACGGCGAAGACGAGGAAAGCCAGCAGTCCGCCGCCGAGGAACTGCAGGATTCCGAAGGCGACACCGATGCCTCCGAAATGGAGCAGCAATCGAAGGATATGGATGAATCGCCCGATGACATGGAAGGCGAGGAGCAGGATGATGGCGATGAGCCCTGGCGGCCCCAGCTTCCCTTCTCGTCGCTCACCAACGATAATTTTTACAAGGTCCACACCAACCAGTTTGATGAGGAAATCGCCGCCGAAGACCTTTGCGACACGGAAGAGCTGACCCGGCTGCGCAATTATCTCGACAAGCAATTGTCCAACCTGCAGGGCGTCGTGGCGCGCCTTGCCAATCGCCTGCAGCGCCGCCTCATGGCCCAGCAGAACCGCTCGTGGGATTTCGATCTCGAGGAAGGCGTGCTCAACACCGCCCGCCTCGTGCGCATCGTCATCGATCCCATGCATCCCCTCTCCTTCAAGGTGGAGCAGGACACAAAATTCCGCGACACCGTGGTCACGCTGCTCCTCGACAATTCCGGCTCCATGCGCGGCCGCCCCATAACCGTGGCTGCAACCTGTGCCGATATCCTGGCCCGCACCCTCGAGCGCTGCGGCGTGAAAGTTGAAATTCTGGGCTTCACCACCAAGGCCTGGAAAGGCGGCCAGTCGCGCGAAAAGTGGCTGGGCGCCGGCAAGCCGGCAAATCCCGGCCGACTCAACGACCTCCGCCACATTATCTACAAGTCCGCCGACCAGCCGTGGCGCCGGGCCAGGCGCAACCTCGGCCTGATGATGCGCGAAGGCTTGCTTAAGGAAAACATCGATGGCGAGGCCCTGATCTGGGCCCATAACCGCCTGTTGGGGCGCTCGGAACAGCGCCGCATCTTGATGGTGATTTCCGATGGCGCGCCGGTCGACGATTCAACCCTTTCGGTGAACTCCGGAAACTATCTCGAGCGCCACCTCCGCCAGGTCATTGCCGACATCGAAGGCAAGTCCCCCATTGAGCTCATCGCCATCGGCATCGGCCATGACGTGACCCGCTATTACAAGCGCGCCGTGACCATCATCGATGCCGAGGAGCTGGGCGGCGCCATGACTGAAAAGCTGGCCGAGCTCTTTGAGGAAAACGGCCCGCAGGACAAGCGCGCCGCTCAGCCCGCCGCGCCGGCGTGCGCGCGCGTGATACCGCCAATCGAGCACTAAACGCCTGGTCTTGCGCGAACACGCCCTTCAGGATTTTGAGGCTCTCCACGCCATGTGGTCCGAGCCCGCCGTCTATCGCCACATCATCGGCCGCCCCTCGACGCGCGAGGAAGCCTGGAACCGGCTGCTCCGCTACGCCGGCCATTGGGCCCTGCTCGGCTACGGTTATTGGGTGGTGGAGGAGCGCGCCACCGGCGGCTACGCAGGGGAAATGGGCTTTGCCGATTACCATCGTGACATTGACCCGCCGCTCGATGGCCGGCCTGAAATGGGCTGGGCCCTCAAGACCGCCGTCCATGGCAAGGGCTACGCAACCGAAGCCCTGCAGGCAATCACCGCCTGGGGCGACGCCCATTTTGCTGGGAAGGAAACTTCCGCCATCATTGCCCCGGAAAACACCGCTTCAACTCGTCTTGCCGAAAAAATCGGCTTCATCAAAAAACTCGAAACCACCTACAAGGGCGAACCCACCCTCGTATACTATCGTGCCCCTAGGTCTTAAGCCTCATACTTTTCAAGAAATGCCTCGGCACTTAGCAGCCGCATCTCTTCGATAACATCCGCCAGCCTGTCATGCTCCCAGTCCCACCAGGCAAGCCTTATGATCCGTGCACTGATCTTTGGCTCAAAGCGCCAGCGCATGAATTTTGCCGGAACTCCGGCGACGATGGCATGGGCCGGCACATCTCTTGTCACGATGGCGCCCGCCGCCACGACCGCGCCATGGCCAATCTTAACCCCGGGCTTGATGATCGCCCCATGCCCGATCCACACATCATGGCCCGTCTCGACCGGCTTCCCCTGCCGCTTCGCACGGAATTCGCTGTCGAGCTTGGCGCCGAGGAAATATTCATTGGCGCGGTAGGTCATCTTGTGCTGGCTCACCCGCTCCAGCGGATGATCCAACGCATTGATCCGCGCGTTGGCGGCAATGCAGCAGAACTTTCCGATCTTCGCGTAGATCACTTCCGCCTGCCGCTCCACATAGGAATAGTCGCCGAGCTCCGCATCGGAAAAAGCCACGCGTTCCTTGATCTCGCTGAAGCGCCCGAGCTTGGCGTTCCGCAAAACCGCTGAGGGGTGAACCAGGGGTTCCCCGTTGCGCGTGGCCGTCGGCGAATGGCGTTTGGGCGGTTTGCTCATGGCCTGAACCTAAAACAAAAGCCGCCCATTTTGGAGCGGCTTCTGAAAATCCGGGGATTTGAAATGGTCAGGCAGCTTTTTCCACCAGCTTCTTGGCAATCGAGCTTTTCAGCTTGCGCGCCTTGCTGGACAGGTCGTCATTGCTTGCCTTCAAGAGAAAGGCATCAAGCCCGCCGCGGTGCTCGACCGTCTTGAGCGCGTTGGCGCTGACGCGGAACCGGTAGGTGAGGCCCATGGCATCGCTAATCAGGCTTACACTGCACAGGTTTGGCAGAAAGCGCCGCCTGACCTTGTTGTTGGAATGGCTCACATTGTTGCCCGCCAGTGGGTTCTTGCCTGTCAACTCGCAAACTCGAGCCATAATACGTACTCCGCGATATAATAAAGGCCAGACCATGAGAGGTCCGGCTCGGTTGGCGCTTCTATAAGTGGCGCGCCAGCTCCGGTCAAGCAGGACGGCAATAAATTCCACCGCGGGCTCACGTCCCGCTTTAGAACAGCCGGGTTAATAGTCAGCGCGCCAGATCAGCCTAAACCGTTCAAACGAAACCGCATACTAGTGTCTCGCGGCGCTTCGGCCACAATATCTTGCGAGAACAAACAGTGAAAATATCGGAATCCGCGATTCGCCCACCTTCTGTTCTCAAACCGGAACGCTTCGTTAATTTTAAAAATCCAAGCAGCGCCAATGCTTTAACCCCTCGTTAAAAGGCGGAAACAAATCTTAACGGCAAGCTCAGCTTTCCATCCATCCCATTGGATCAAGGCCCGCCGCGGGCGAAGTCGCCGCCCGCGAACACCGGCGCTTGCGCCGGAACATAGAATGAATCCGTCATGAGTCAGCGATTCGCCCACCTTATGTTCTTCTTTGAATCCAAATCTTGCGCGCCTGGAGCGAATTGGCACATTCAGGCCGGCAAAATATTCTGGTTCATGCGGAACAGGTTTTGCGGGTCGTATTTGCCCTTGACCTTTTGCAGTCGCCCATAGGTCTCCTCGCCAAAGGCATCGCGTACAAGATTTTTCCCTTCCCCATGGCCGGGGAAGTTGAGGTACATCCGGCCGGTCGAGTGGCGCTGCATGTCATCACAGAATTTGCGCACCCAGCCAATGTTGGCAGCATCATCGGCAGGGCGCGACCAGATGGCATCGAGGCTCAGCATGAAGGGCATGGAACGGTCGCCGAAAGCGGTCGCCTCGGCAGCCACCCGCTGCACTGCCCCGCCAAATTTCCAGATGGAAGCAAAGGTCATTTCGGAGGGGCGCTGTGCCATGCGCGACGTGATGTCATGGATGACATCATCGTCGAGGCCCTTGAGATAAGTGGACTTCCAATAACAGCGGTCGCGGCCCTTGGGGAAAAGCCCATCGTAAAGCGTCTGGATGGTGTGATAAGGCATGCGGCCGCTGAAATCGACCAGCGGCTCGCCAAAACTGCGTAAGGGATGAACCACCCGCTCGCCTTCCTCCGCTGGCCCATCATAGAGATGGGCGAGCGCCACAACGCGGCGGCCCCAGGCGTGTTCAGGAATCGAAGGATCCTCCGGCAGCGTTGAAAACTCGGCCAGGCCGCTGAGCCTGTCTGGGGCCGTTTTCATAAAGTCGCGCCATAGGGGAAGGATTTCATTGGCGCGCTCTTCGGGGTAGGCGGGCCCGCAGAACATGAGTTCCGGCTCTATTGCGTGCAACGTGAACTCGAAACTGACAACCACGCCAAAATTGCCGCCACCGCCCCGCAATGCCCAGAGCAGTTCGGGATTTTCGCTTTCGCTGGCATGGACCAGCTTGCCGTCTGCGGTAACGACATCAGCCGACATCAAGTTATCGCAGCTCAAGCCGTGCTGCCCGCGCAACCAGCCGATGCCGCCGGAAAGGGTGAGGCCCGCCACGCCTGTAGCGGAGATCAGGCCGCCGGGGGTGGCCCGGCCGAAGGATGTGGTAACCGCATCAACATCACCCCACGTGGCGCCGCCTTCGACAGTGACGCGCTCATGCCCCGGCGCGATATGCACGCCGTTCATCAGCGACATGTCGATCATCAGCCCGCCGTCACAGACAGCGTAGCCCGCAACATTGTGGCCTCCGGATCGCACTGCGATTTCCAGCCCGTGAGCGCGGGCAAAACCGATTGAAGCGGCAACATCGGCGTCACTCCGGCAACGGGCGATGACGGCCGGACGGCGGTCAATCATTCCATTCCAGACACCGCGCGTAGCCTCATAGGAGGGGCTTGCCGGATCAAGTACTTCGCCGCTGATTTGCGCGCGAAAGGCTTCGATTTGCGTGGCCATAAGCGCCCGGGATTTGTCATGTGCCATGGTGCGGTCCTCCATTGTGGAAGAAAAGACTAGTTCAACCCACAGGCAAGCACTAAAGTCGAAAGAGTTGGAGTCCGGTCATTTCCGCCATGCTGAAACGGAACGTGCCATTGAATGTTGCGATCCTCGCGGTGCCGGAGGACACGGCTTCAGCCTTGTTCGGCATGTTCGACTTGTTCTCTTCGCCTGGGCGGGATTTCTCATTCATCACGCGTGGAACTGCGGGCGAGCAACTTATGCGGCCTTATATCGTTGCTCGTGAGGGCAATGGTTTCAGCGCGGCAAACGGCATTTGGGTGCGGCCTGACTATGATCTCACGAATTGCCCGCAGCCTGATATCGTCTGCATCCCGGACTTCTACGTGAATCCGGGCGGGAGTGTTGCGGGCCTTTACGATGCCGAGGCCCGATGGCTGAAGGAGGTTCATGACAGTGGCGCCATGTTGGCCAGCGCGTGCTCCGGCGCAGTATTGCTCGGCGAGGCAGGCTTGCTGACAAATCGCGAAGCAACCATTCACTGGGGTTACGCCGCAATGCTCGCCAACAACTATCCCGGCGTGAAGGTCAAGGCCAATCAGTCGCTTGTTCTCAGCGGCGAGGCGCAGCGCATCATCATGGCCGGCGGTGGATCGAGCTGGCAGGATCTGGCGCTCTATCTCATCGCCCGCTTTGTGGGGTTGAAGGAAGCCATTGAGGTAGCACGGGTCTTCATGCTGCAGTGGCACGATCTCGGCCAACAGCCTTTCGCCTCGCTGATGTATTTTCACCAGACGCAGGATGCGGTTATCAACAAATGCCAGGAATGGATAGCGCAGAATTACAGGATGCCCTCGCCCGTCGCCGCGATGGTCAAGGTCTCCGACCTCGCCGAACGCACCTTCACGCGTCGCTTCACCGAGGCCACGGGCATGACGCCGCTCGACTATGTGCATGCCCATAGGCTTGAGGAAGCTAAACAGTTGCTGGAGACCGGCGATCTGTCGGTGGAAGCCATCGCCAACGAGGTGGGCTATGAAGACACCAGTTTCTTCGGACGCCTCTTCCGCCGCAAGGTTGGCCTGACGCCCGCCCAATATCGCCTGCGTTTCGGCTCATTACGCCGGGCTCTGGCCCGGAATTAGTTCAATTTGGGTTTGCACATCACGCTTTCAGCCCCTACTTTGTGACCATGCCGCAAATCCGAAATGTCACCGCCGTATTGGGCCCCACCAATACCGGCAAAACCCATTTGGCGGTGGAGCGCATGCTGGCCCATGGCGGCGGCATGATCGGCCTGCCGCTCCGGCTTCTCGCCCGTGAGATCTATGACCGGGTGCGGCTGAAGGTCGGCGATCACGCCGTGGCGCTGGTCACCGGCGAGGAAAAGATCATCCCGGCCGCCCCGCGCTACTGGGTGGCAACCGTCGAGGCCATGCCGCCTGATATCGAGGTGCCGTTCCTCGCCATCGACGAGGTTCAGCTCTGCGCCGATTTCGAGCGCGGCCATATTTTTACCGACCGGGTTTTGCACCGCCGGGGCAATGAGGAAACCATGCTTCTGGGGGCTGCCACCATGAAGCCCATTCTCGAAGCCATGCTGCCCAAAACCAGTTTCATCGCCAGGCCGCGCTTTTCCAAGCTTGCCTATGCCGGCGTCAAGAAAATGACCCGGCTTCCGCGCCGGTCAGCCATCGTCGCCTTCTCCGCCGAAATGGTTTATTCCGTGGCCGAACTCATCAGGCGGCAAAGCGGCGGAGCCGCCGTCGTGATGGGGGCCCTGTCGCCGCGCACCCGCAATGCCCAGGTCGACCTCTATCAATCGGGCGAGGTGGACTATATCGTCGCCACCGATGCCATCGGCATGGGCCTCAACATGAATGTGGATCATGTGGCCTTTGCCGCCACCCGGAAATTTGATGGCTTCCAATACCGCCAATTGAACCCCGGCGAGCTTGGCCAGGTCGCGGGCCGCGCCGGCCGCTACATGAACGACGGCACCTTCGGCTGCACCGGCGAGGCGGAAGCCTTTGAACAGGAAACCGTCGACCGGCTGGAGAACCATAATTTCGACAGCATCCGTTCCCTGCAATGGCGCAACCCGGACCTTGATTTCGGCTCCCTCGAGCGCCTGCGCCGCAGCCTTACCGCCATGCCCCGGCACGACGGCCTCACCCGCGCCCAGGCGGGCCCCGACATTCAGGCGCTGGAAGCCGTGGCGCGTGACCAAGCCGTTGCCGATCTGGCCAAAACCAAAAGCAATGTTGAGCTCCTCTGGTCGGTCTGCCAGTTGCCGGATTATCGCAATATTTCACCCGCCGAACACGCCCATCTCGTGGGCCGCGTCTTTCAGTTTCTGGCCAGCCCTCCCGGCTATATTTCGGAGGATTGGTTCTCCCGCCAGCTCAAGCACTGCGAAAACACCGAGGGCGATCTCGACACGCTGTCCAACCGCATCTCCCATGTCCGGACCTGGACCTTCATCGCCAATCGCGGGCATTGGCTGAAAGCTCCTCTCTATTGGCAGCAGCGCGCCAGGGAGATAGAAGAGAGGCTGTCAGATGCGTTGCATGAAAGGCTGACCCAGCGTTTCATTGACCGCCGGACCAGTGTATTGATGCGCCGCCTGGCACAAAAGGAAGAGTTAATGTCGAGTGTTGAAGAAGACGGCGCCATTCATGTTGAAGGCGAGTATGTAGGCCGCATCAAGGGTTTCAATTTTATTCCCGATGGCGCAAGCGAAAGCCAGGAACAGCGCACCTTGAAGGCCGCCGCCGTTCATGCCGTGAGCGCCGAAATCATGGCCCGCGCCAACGCCGCCGCAACCTCCGCCGATCCCGACCTGAAACTTACCCGCGACGGCAACATCATCTGGAACCACGAGCCCATCGGCTTTGTTGAAGCGGGCGAAAGCCTTCTGAAGCCCGTGCCCCGCGTGCTTGCCAGCGACCTCCTCTACGGCCAGGCCCGCGAGGATGTGCAGCTCCGCTTGCAAAAATTCATCGACCGCCACGTCGCAACATTGCTTGAGCCGCTAATCAAGCTCCAGGAAAACGAAACCCTGCAGGGCATCGCCCGTGGCATCGCTTTTCGCATCGTTGAAACGCTCGGCGTGCTGCCGCGCGAAACCGTGCTTGAGGATATAAAATCCCTGTCCCAGGAAGACCGTGCCGTGCTCCGCGCCCAGGGCGTGCGCTTTGGCGCTTTCCATATTTTTACCCCGTTGCTTTTGAAGCCCGCCGCAACCGAGCTCCGCCTGCTGCTCTGGGCCCTTCAGTTGAAAAAAGCCGGCGGCCTTGATTTGGCAAATCTTCCCACGCCCCCCGGCCAGGGGCTTACTTCAGCAATCTTCGACCGTTCGACGCCGCGTGGCTTTTATGGCGTCTGCGGCTACCGCATTTGCGGAAGCCGCGTGGTGCGCATCGACATGCTGGAGCGCCTCGCCGATCTGGTGCGCGAGCGGGTCTTCTGGCGCGCCCGTTTCCCCGATGAAGCGCGCCCCGCCGGGTCCGTTGAAGGCGGCGGCTTTGCCATCGTGGCCGACATGATGTCGCTTGTCGGCTGCTCCGGCGAGGAGTTTGAAGGCATCCTGCGCAGCCTCGGCTTCCGCATGCAGAAAAAGAAAATCAAACGCCCGGCAGCAACGGTAGCTCCGGCAGCAGCGGTCGCCGAAGCCGCGGCCCCGACCGCAGAAACCGAAGCAATTTCCGAACCGGTTGTGACGGCGGAGCCTGAACCTGTGGCAGTGGCCCCCGAACCTGAACCCGTTGCCCCTGTCGCGGAAACCGAGACCCTGCCAACGGCGGAAGATCCTGTCGCGCCACCTCCTGAGCCCGTCCTCGAAGAGGTCGAAATCGAGGTCTGGTGGCCAAAGGATACAGGCCCCTTCCGCCATCGCCCGGAAGCCAAGCCCAGGCCGCAACCACGGCCCGTGGAGCAGAAAGAACGGACGCCAAGGCCGGGCCGCAAGCCTCACGCCAACGAGCGGCCTGAACGGCGCGAGGAGCCCAAGCGCCGGCCAGAGAAGCCCATGGACCCCAATTCGCCCTTTGCCATCCTGGAAACCCTCAAGGCTCAGATGATGGGTAAGAAAAACTGACGCAACGACTGGACAAGTGGCTCTGGTTTGCCCGGGTCGTGAAGCAGCGCCCCATGGCCGCTGAACTGGTGGAAGCCGGCCACGTGCGCCTGAACCGGGCCAAGGTTACCAAGCCCGGCCATGTCCTGCGCCCCGATGATGTGCTGACCATTGCGGTGGGCGGCCATGTCCGCGTCCTGAAGGTCAAGGATCTGGGCACCCGGCGCGGCCCCTTTGCCCAGGCATGCCAGCTATACGAAGAGCTCACCTCTGGCCCTTCACGCGGCGAAAAAGACCGTGCATAAGGCAAAAAACCTTGCTAAGCCTCGTTCGTTATAAAGAACAACTGGACCGTCATGACCTACATCGTCAATGATAACTGCATCAAGTGCAAATATATGGACTGCGTTGAGGTCTGCCCCGTGGACTGCTTCTACGAGGGCGAGAACATGCTGGTCATCCACCCCGATGAATGCATCGATTGCGGCGTCTGCGAGCCGGAATGCCCGGTGGACGCAATTAAGCCCGATACCGAGCCGGGCCTTGAAAAATGGCTGAAAGTTAATGCGGAATATGCGCCGAAATGGCCAAATATCTCGATCAAGCGCGACCCGCCGCCCGACGCCAAGGAATTTGAGGGCGTGGACGGAAAATTCGAGACCTACTTCTCGGAAAAGCCCGGCGAAGGCGATTGATTTCGTTAACCATCCTGTGAATAACGCAGGGCTCCGATGCCGGGATAGACCGTACACGGATATATCGCGCTTTAAATTTCCTTAAAATCGTGCTATAGTCGCTTTCAATGTAAACAATGCCCCTGCAAGTCATGAGACCCGAGCCCATAAAGCTCGGTTATTTTTTCGCCCAGTTTTCAGCGGCGAATCCGGGGTCCAGGCGAAAGCGAAGGACAAAAATGAAAAAAACCGTCAAAAAAGCAGCTCTGGCAAAGAGGGCGGCTCACACCAAAAAGTCGGTTGCAAAGGCAAAAACCGCAACCAAGGCCAAAGCCAAGGCCGTAGCTGCGAAGGCGAAAGCCAAAGTTGTAAAAACCAAGCCCAAGGCGAAGGTGGTTCACGTAGCAAAGCCCGTGGCCAAGCCCATCGCCAAGAAAACGATTCTGACCAAGGTTACCGGGCATTTGAAGCATGCGAAGCCCGTCCATGCGGCTCCTGCGCCCGTTGCAAAACCCGTGAATGTGGCCGTAAAGCCCGTGGCCGCGCCTGCGGCTGTCGTGGCCAAGCCCGCCGTTCCTGCTGCTCCCGCAGCGCCCAAGAAGCTCGCCTTCAAGATCGGCGAACTGGTGGTTTACCCCGCCCATGGCGTTGGCAAGATTACCGCCATCGAGGAGCAGGAGATCGCCGGCTCGAAGCTTGAGCTCTACATCGTCGATTTCGAACGCGAGAAGCTGCGCCTCAAGGTGCCGACCAACCGCGCCGAGCAGAAAGGCATGCGCCGCCTGGCCGACCGCGGCCTGATCGAGCATGCCATGAAAGTTATCCGTGGCCGGGCCCGCATCAAGCGCACCATGTGGTCAAGGCGCGCCCAGGAATATGACGCGAAGATCAATTCCGGCGATCTCATTGCCGTGGCCGAAGTGGTGCGCGATCTCTACCGCTCCGACCGCCAGCCCGAGCAGTCCTATTCGGAACGCCAGCTGTTTGAACAGGCCCTGCTCCGCATGGCCCGCGAGCTTGCCGCCGTCCGCAAGGTGGATGATGACCAGTCGGTGAAGGAACTCTCCGAATTTCTCGCCAAGAACGCCAAGCGCGCCCAGGCCGCCGGCGAAAAGGCCGAAGAAGAGGCCGCCGCCGAAGAAGCTGCATAGAGTTTTTCCAAGACCTCGAGGGACAGGCCCGGATCAAAAATCCGGGCCTTTTCTTTTGGGGGTGTTACAAACTATAAGAATGCCTGAGAGGTCCCGTAGCTCAGTTGGATAGAGCATCAGTTTCCTAAACTGAGGGCCACTGGTTCGAATCCAGTCGGGGCCGCCACCCTTCAATCAGTGTGCCTCTCCCGGTTGATCGCATAGCCGCTGGCAGGCCCGCGCAACGGCTGCAGCAGCATCCGGTCTAGCCAAAGCTCCCTTGCCGTCCGGAATTGTTCGATGCCGATCGTCATGTCCTCATGGCCTTCCCGGGGCTGGGCGCGGTAGGTCCCCAGCAAGCGGTCCCACCACGGCAGGTTGAAGCCGAAATTGCTGTTGGTCTCCTGCGGGTGAATGGAATGATGAACCCGGTGCATGTCGGGCGTCACCACGATGAGGCGCAGGATGCGGTCCAGCCCCAGCGGAAGGCGGATGTTGCTGTGGCTGAACATCGAGGTCCCGTTCAGCAGAACCTCGAAAACCAGAACCGCGATGGCGGGCGGGCCAAACACCACGACCAGCGCCAGCTTGAGCCCCATCGACAATAGGATTTCAACGGGGTGAAACCGCAGTCCCGTGGTGACATCGAATTCCAGATCCGCATGATGCATCCGGTGCAGCCGCCACAGGGCCGGCACCGCGTGGAACATCACGTGCTGCAGATAAATCGCCAGATCAAGCAGCAGCAGCGAGAGGAGAAACGCAAGCCAGCCGGGCACGGCGAATATATTCAGCACACCCCAGCCCCGCTCGGCGGCGAGGACCGCCATGCCCACCGCAACAATGGGAAAGGTCAGGCGCACCAGAAGCGTGTCGATCACCACGACGCCAAGGTTATTGCTCCAGCGCAACAGGCGCGGAATCTCCTGCCGCCGCCGCGGTGCCGCCACTTCCCAGGCGGCCATGATGACCAGGATGGAAAAGAAAAAAGCCAGCCGGGCCGGGGCTTCATGCGCCAGTAAAAATTCAGACATGCCCGCCTTTCCCTCATGGATAAAATGAGCCGCAGCAATGCATTCCGGGCACATTGACTTATCACCGACGTTTATATCAGATGCGCCGACTTTAATCAGCACCATGGCCCCATGACCAGCTTTACTCCTCTCATTGACAGCCTTCCTTCCACCGTTCCCTTTGTTGGCCCCGAAACCATCCTGCGGCGCAGCGGCATTCCGCTTCGCGCCCGCATCGGCGCCAATGAAAGCGTCTTCGGCCCCTCGCCCAAGGCCATTGCCGCCATGCAGGAAGCAGCCCATGAGTCGTGGAAATATGGCGACCCGGAAGTCCATGATCTCCGCGCCGCCATTGCCAGTCATCACCGTATCGGCATCGAGAATGTCACGGTCGGGGAAGGCATCGACGGCCTGTTCGGCCTCGCCGTCCGGCTTTTTGTGGAACCCGGCGTGACGGTGGCAAATTCCCTTGGCGCCTATCCCACCTACAACTTTCATGTCGCGGGCTTCGGCGGCAGGCTTGTCACCACGCCCTATGTGAATGATCGCGAGGATCCCTCTTCCCTGCTGGCCCTGGCGAAGAAGGAAAACGCCCGCCTGATTTATTTCGCCAATCCGGACAATCCCATGGGCACCTGCTGGAAGGCCGGCGTCGTGCAGGATTTGATCGACAACATTCCGGCTGGCAGCCTGCTCATGCTGGATGAGGCCTATCATGACTTTGCCGATGGCGCCGTCCCAGACCTTGATATGGCAAATCCCAATGTCCTGCGCTTTCGCACTTTTTCAAAAGCCTATGGCATGGCGGGGGTTCGCGTCGGCTATGCCCTGGGCCATTCCCGTCTCATTTCGGCCTTCGACAAGATCAGGAATCATTTTGGCGTGAACCGCATGGGCCAGGCCGGCGCCATCGCCGCCCTTGCCGATCAGGAGTATCTCCGGAGCGTGCAGAGCCGCGTCGCCCGGGCCCGCGAAAAAATCTATGCCATCGCCCAGTTCAATGGCTTCGGCTGCATTCCCTCATCCACCAATTTCGTCGCCGTCGATTGCGGCCGCGACGGCGCCTACGCCCGCAAAATTCTGGAGGGCCTCGCAACCCACGGCATCTTCGTGCGCATGCCGGGCGTCGCGCCCTTGAACCGCTGCATCAGGATCAGTGTTGGAACGGACGAAAATCTTAGCGCTCTTGAAGAGGCCCTGCCGCTGGCAGTGAAGGCGGCTGACTCTTAATTAATAAATTTTCACCATGACCGAACTTGATCCGGTCATCTTCTTCGCAAGACGGAGATGTCCGTGTCGAACGCGGGCATGATGAGATAGGGGGCGATAAACCCGTCAGCTCTCAGCGCCTTCCTTGAGCAGGCTGGTGAGGTCAAGCCGCGCCGTCATCATGGCTAGGCTGCCGTCGGGCTTGCGCGGCCATTTGTCCTTGGGCCGGTCCCAGTAAAGTTCTACCCCGTTCTGGTCCGGGTCGCGCAGGTAGAGCGCTTCCGAAACGCCATGATCGGAAGCGCCGTCGAGCGGAATATTGTGGGCCTTGAGCCGGCGCAAGGCATCGCCAAGGTCGGCCCGTGTCGGATAAAGGATCGCCGTGTGGAAAAGCCCGGTGGTGCCCGGCGGCGGCGGTGGGCCACCAAGGCTTTCCCAGGTATTCATCCCCAGATGATGATGGTAGCCGCCGGCTGAAACAAACGCCGCCTGGTCGCCATAAAGCTGCTGCAGCTCGAAACCCAAAACCCCGCAGTAGAAATCCAGCGATTTCTGGATATTCGACACTTTCAGGTGCACGTGGCCGATGGAGGTGCCGGCGGCGATTGGTTTTTCAGCTTGCTTCATGGTTTTTCTCTTGTGTAACAGATTATGTTACGCAGATAGGCGGAACCCGGGCCATAATCAAGTCAAAGCCGTGGATGAACCTGCCGCCGGCCTTGAGTTTGCCGGGCGAAACGCCGAAATGAAAGGCCAAATCGAAGGAGTGAATTATGGCCACATCGGCGCTCGCAAAAACCCTGACGATCGTGGATCACCCGCTCGTCCTTCACAAGCTCACCCTGATGCGCGACAAGCATACGCCGTCAGCCGTGTTCCGCCAGCTTCTGCGCGAGATCAGCCTGCTGCTCGCCTATGAAGTATCCCGTGATCTGCCGATGACCACCCAGACCATCGAAACACCGGTGGCGGAAATGGAAGCCCCCATTCTCAGAGGCAAGAAGCTTGTCATCGTCTCCATTCTGCGGGCGGGCAACGGCCTGCTCGAAGGCATGCTCGACCTCATGCCTTCGGCCCGCGTCGGCCACATCGGCATTTACCGCAACCCCGAAACGCTTCAGCCGGTTGAATATTACATGAAGGTTCCCATCGACATCGCCGAGCGCCGGGTGATTGTGGTGGACCCCATGCTGGCCACCGGAAATTCCGTGGCGGCGGCAATTACCCGGTTGAAGGAAAAAGGCGCCAAGGACATTCGCCTCGTCTGCCTGCTCTCGGCCCCGGAAGGCATAAAACGTTTCTCCGAAGCCCATCCCGACGTGCAGATCTATACGGCAGCGGTTGACAGTCATCTGAATTCCCACGGCTACATCGTACCGGGCCTTGGCGATGCCGGTGACCGCATGTTCGGCACGAAGTGATGAAGACGTGGGGCCGGTTAATCTCCCGTTAGTCATAGCAACAAGTTAACGGCAATGCATACCATTCGACAATAATTAACCCCCTAGTCTGCCTCGAAACGTGATTTGAGAGTGCAGAAATAGAATGCCCGTTGCCGCCGTTGCCAGCCAGAATCTGCACCCCGGTCAAAAATTTTCCAAGCATGCCGATGGCACACGCCCGCGCGTTTTATACGCCGAGGATTCCACCGCCTCGCGCATTGTGACCACCGCCATGCTCAAGCGCATGGGGCTTGAGGTTGACGCGGTCGAAGACGGCGAACTCGCCCTCCGCCAGGCGGAAAAATCCTTCTACGATGTCATTCTGCTCGATATTGAGATGCCGGTCATGGATGGCGTGACGGCGGCCCGCGGCATTCGCGCCCTGGGTGGAAAAACCTCCAAAACGCCCATTCTGGCGCTTTCGGCCTTCCTCGCCGATTCAACCGAATTTTCCCATTGGCGCGATGCCTTCGATCACGCCGTGCCAAAACCCGCCGACAGCAACGAACTGCACCGCGCCATAAGGGGTGTTTTGAAGACCCCGTTGCCGGTGCCGCCCGTTATCATTGAGCCCGCCAAGCCCGGTTCGATTCTCAACGGACTTCGCGCCACTCTGCCCAAGGGCACCTGGATAAAGCTCATGACCCTGGCGGCCACGGAAAGTATTCACTACGCTAACGCGGCAGCGGCAGCCTTTGAGGCCGGTGATGTGGAAACAACCCATCGCTGCGCCCATGCCTTGAGGGGCCTTGCCAGTAATTTCGAAGCTGCCGAGGTGGAGAAAAAAGCCGCGGAAATTGAGCGCAATGGCGCCAATCGCGGAACGATCTACGCCTTGCAGACGAGCGCCAATGCCTGGGCCGCGGCAGCCAAGGCCGGCATCATCTAGTTTTCAAGAATGAAGGTCAGCGGGTTTGTGGCGAAGCCTGGTCCTGGCCGCCCGTTTGGCTTTCGAGCGCCTCGAGCATGTGCAGGAATTCGTTGAGCTCGGGACTCAGCTTTTTGCTGCGCATCGCACGGTTTGCTTGGCTGTTCGTCTGCTCACTCAACATTTTCGTTTTCACTTCCCTGGTTTCCCACGGTAATCCATTTAACCTAAGGAAACCCTAAAACCATGGGCCTGAACACGGCCCGACTTCTCCGTTCAGGTCCCGTTCATCGCGCCGGAAAATATTCACCATTTCGTGATGATCCGGCGCTGGACATATTCACGTAACATGTAATGTTACGCATCCCTGCCGAGCCCATTGCCAACCCAGGAGACGGAAAATGCTTTCAACCAAACTCTGCAAATCAATCGCCGCCGGCGCCATCGTGTTGAGCCTGGGCTTTTCCCTCGCCTATGCCGCAGCCGACGACCAGATCAAGGCCCGTCAGGCCGAAATGAAGGCAAACGGCAAGGCCATGGGCGCCCTGGCTGCCATCATGAAAGGCGAAGCGCCCTATGACGCCGCCGTGGTGAAAGCCAGCCTTGATGCCATGGCCGCCGCCGACGCCGCAGCGGCTGAAGCTCACGCCTGGGATGCCAGCAGCATGGAGGGCGCCACGGTTGAGACCTGGGCAAAGCCCGAAATCTGGGCCGAAGGCAGCGATATTGGCGCCAAATACCAGGCTTGGGTGGATGCCCGGGCAGCCCTTGCCGCCACAACCGATGAAGCAGGTTTCAAGGCCGCATTCCCGGCCCTCGGCGCCTCCTGCGGTGGCTGCCATGAAAAGTTCCGCCGCCCCAAGGGATAGTTCAGCCTGACCCTGCTGTCCAAACGAAGGCTCTGGAGTCTGGCGCTGCTCGCCGTGCTGGGCTTCACGGCGTTTTGGCTGGTGAGCGCGCCACGGCCTTTGCCGGCGTCGGCAATTCCTGCCCATACCGGCAATATCGCCAACGGCGAAATTCTCTACACCGCCGGGGGCTGCCGGAATTGCCACAAGCCAGGCGCCGAACAGGCCGGACTTGACCCCGCTTTGCCCAGCGGCGGCTTTCCCCTCAAAACCCCCGTCGGCGTTCTGTACCCGCCCAACCTGACGCCTGACCCCCAGACCGGCATTGGAAACTGGTCGGACCTCGACTTCGTCAACGCCGTGCAGCGCGGCATTTCGAAATCCGGGCAGCATCTCATTCCCGCCTTCCCCTACACCTCCTATGCGGCCATGCCCGTGGAAGATGTCCTCGATATCAAGGCCTATCTCATGAGTTTACCGCCTGTTGTCTCGCCCAGGCGCGAGGCCGAAATACCCATTGCCTTCCTGCTGCGCCGCGGACTTGGCCTGTGGAAATTTGCGGGGCTTGATACCACCCCCTGGCAGCCCGACTCCCGCCAAACGCCAAGCTTGAATCGCGGCTCCTATCTGGTGAACGGTCCCGGCCACTGCGGCGAATGCCACACGCCGCGAAATCTCATCATGGTCCGCGATGACCGCCGCTTCATGATGGGCGGCCCCCATCCGGAAGGCGAAGGCAAGGTTCCAAGCCTCCATGGCCTGGTTGAAACAGGCCGCTACAAGGACCAAAAGGACATGGTCCTGGCCCTTCAAAATGGCGAGGTCTTTGGCTACGAGCATATGTCGGCAGGCGGCATGGGCCAAGTCCAGGCCAATATGGCGAAACTTCCGCCAGCCGATGTCGAGGCCATTGCCGAATATCTCATCAGCCTCAAATAAGTTTTGCGTCCTGCAGCCAGTGCAAGATTATGTCGGCGGTTTCCTCCGGCGCTTCCAGGCTTGGAAAATGCCCGCACTCGGAAATTTCGGAAAAACGGCCATGGGGCAAGGCCGTCGAAAGTTTCAAGCCCTCCGCGGCAGGCGAGAACTTGTCCTCCCGCCCCCACAGCATGAGGGATGGACAGGCAATTTCGCCGAGTCTCGGCGATAAGTCAGCGCGTTTTGCCAAAGCCTCCGACTGCCGCGCCATCAGGGCGCCACCAAGCTCGCGGGCCATGGAAACAAACGCGTTGCGCGCCTTCGCCCCGTTTGGCCCCGGCATGTGCGAAATCATGCCAGCCATTTCCGTGACGACATTTCCAAACTCCTTGCCGCGCAATCTTTCCGCCCGCCTCAAACCGGCGGATGGATCAGCGGCAACCCCGGCTCCGGCCCCCATAACCACCAGGCCCTGCACGCGGTCAGGCGCGGCAAGCGCTGTTTCAAGCGCCGTCCTGCCGCCAAAGGACGTGCCCAGAACTATGAATTTTTCCGGTGCCTGCTCCAGGACCTGTTGCGCGCAGCCCATCATAGTGGCCTCGTCCGCAACAATGGTAAGGGGCTCAATCATCGCGGAAAGCCGTGGCAGGATATCAGCATAAAGCCTGCCGTCACAGCCGAGAGCGGGAATCATCACAAGATTTTGCATGCGCCTGTTTAAGCGCAGATCAGGCCATCAGACAAAGATGAAATCACCGTCATCAAGCGTGAACGCAAGCTTGGCTGTCAGAATGATGCTGTCGGCGCCATGGCTCACCGTCACGCTCTTTGTGCCATTGCCGGTAATTACGAAATCGTCAAAACTGTCGGCAACGCTCAGGGAGAAGGAAAGCTTGTCCAGGTTATCCTGGTAGTCGGTGATTTGGTCGTCGCCAAAGGCAGCGACGTTGAAAATAAAGGTATCGTTGCCCGCCCCGCCGGTGAACTTGTCATTGCCGGCGCCGCCGGTAATCCGGTTGGCAAGGGCATTTCCGGTGGCGATGAAGCTCCCGTCAGCGGCAACGCCGTTATCGTAAGTCAGATCTTCAATCGCCACCAATTTCTTAAGGCTGAAGGTTGCCAGTGCGGTCTCAATCGTATCGTTGCCCAGGGTCTCCGTGATCTTGTCCTTGGCATTGTCCACCACATACGTATCATCGCCAGAGCCGCCGATCATCGTGTCGAGGCCAACGCCGCCGTCAAGACGGTTGTTTCCGTCATTGCCGGTGAGGATGTTGGCCAGGGCATTGCCCGTGGCGCCGATGTTGTCGGTCCCGACCAGGGTCAGGTTTTCCACATTGGTTCCAGCAAGCGAGTAGCCGATGGAAGCCCGCACCAGGTCGGTGCCGCCTCCGAGGGCCTCCGTAATGACGTCAAGCAGGTTGTCGACGATATAGGTGTCGTTGCCGGCTCCGCCGTTCATCGCGTCGGCCCCGGCCCCGCCATCAATGACGTTGGCGGCGGCGTTGCCGGCGATGATGTTGTCGAGTGCGTTGCCCGTCGCGTTGATCGCAAGCCCGCCGGTCAGAGTCAGGTTCTCGATATCACCCAGCGCATGGGCGCCGTCCGAGAGGTTAAAACTCACCGATGACTGCACCAGGTCGGTTCCATCGCCGTCAATTTCACTGACGACATCCCCGGCGCTGTCTACCACATATGTGTCGCTGCCGAGGCCGCCGTTCATTGTGTCCGCGCCCGCCCCGCCATTAAGGACATCATTGCCGCCCTTGCCCTCGATGCTATTGGCTCCGCTATTGCCGATAATGGTATTGTTCAGGCCGTTACCCGTGCCATTGACCGAAGCACTGCCGGTCAGCGTCAGGTTCTCCACATTGCCCAAAGTGGTCGAGAGATCGAAGCTCGCCGCGGCCTGCACCAGGTCGGTGCCGCCGCCCGCGACCTCGTCGACCACATCGCCGGAATCGTCCACCACATAGGTGTCATTGCCCGCCCCGCCGATGAGGATGTCAGCGCCCAGGCCGCCGTTCAGCGTATCATTTCCATTGCCGCCACGCATCGTGTTGCCCAGCGCGTTGCCCGTGCCAGCGAAGCTGCCGGTGCCCATATAGGCCAGGTTCTCGACCGCCGTGAATGGTGCGAGGCTGAAGCTGGCAAGCGAAGTCTCGATCGTGTCGTTGCCTTCGTCCGCAAGCTCCGTGATCTTGTCGGTGGACACATCCGCCGCATAGGTGTCGTCGCCCGCGCCGCCGGCCATCGTGTCCAGGCCTGCCCCGCCATCGAGCCGGTTGTTGCCGGTGTCGCCCGTGAGAGTGTCGTTGAAGCTCGAACCTGTGACGTTCTCAATGCTGGTAAACGTGTCACCGGCGGCATCGCCTCCCGAGGCGGCGCTGGACGCAAGATTTACCGTGACGCCGGCGCCCGAGCCCGCGTAGCTGGCCGTGTCGGCGCCCTCTCCGCCGTCAAGCACATCGGCGCCCGCCATGCCGCGGAGAATGTCATCGCCGCCGAAGCCATTGATGTAGTCAACGTCACTGGCGCCGATCAGCACATCCGCTCCGGCTGTTCCATTGATCGGCGGCGGCGGCGCCAAATGGCTGGCAATGGCGGCCGCATTCCAGCTCACGCTGTCGCTGAAGCTCAGCGTTTCGATGCCGTCACCCAAAGTTGACGCATTGAATTGGTTTTTGACCGTAACAATTTCGCCGGTCGCAATGATGCTGATCTTGAGATCATTGCCGAACCTGTAGAGCTCAACCCCGGTCGAGGTAATATTGGTCAAGGCCAGAACGTCTGTCTCGCTCAGCGATGTCGACGTGTCATTGATGACGTCTGAGCCGTCCCCTGATCGCCAGAGATAGGTATCGCCGCCGGTCTTGCCATCAAGCGTATCATTGCCGCCGCGCCCTTCCAGGATATTGGCGCCGCTATTGCCTTTGATGATATTGGCCAGTTCATTGCCCGTGCCGCTGATTTCGTTGATTCCCAGCAACGTCAGGTTCAGCGAAGCGTCGCTAAGGCTTGCCGAAACCGACGCCTGGATCGTGTTGCCGTTCACCAGGTCAAGTTTTGCATTCGTCGCGGCCAGCGTGAATGTGGCGCCCATCGTGGCACCCAGCCCGCCGCCGGAAAACGTGATGTGCATCACGCCGGTGGAGGCGGTCTCCAGCGAATATCCGCCGGACAGCCAGCTGTCGGTGGACTCAAGCAGCGTTGAGCCGAGCCGCAGTTCCGTGGCGATGCCGCCTTGGCCTTCGCCAATGGAATAGAAATTGTCGCCATTTGTGTCGTTATAGGCAACGCCTGTCACAAACGAAGCCGGTCCCGATACCGCAAAATTCTGCGTCACCATCAGGCTGTTGAACTTGCCGAATTTTCCCTCGGCCGCGCCCACGCCGATTTCCTTGAATGCCTCTTTCATCGTGTTTTTGCGATGGTCGGCACTCAAAAACAGGTTTTTGTGAAGCGTGAGCACATAAGCATTGGCATCAATGGCAGCAGTAGAACCGCCCCAGGCGAGATTTTCTCCCCAGGTCGATGGGGATCCGGAAAAATCGTAACTCGCCGCCGCCATCCGCTGGCCCGGGTCGGTGTTGCCGGAGCCCGTATGGGAAAACACGTCCACGGCCAGCATCCACGCGCTGTGGCCGTCGGCCGAATCATTGAGAAATTCGTTGAAGGTCAAAACCTGCTTTTGCGCCGAGTTGATTGTACCCGCAGTAAGGCCCGCGTTCAGGTCGCTAAGTCCATGCCGCGCCGCCTCGGCCAGGGGATCAAGGCGGGCCCGGTTGATGAGTTCGAGAAACAGTTGCTCTTGTGCCGTAGGCGCTGCCATCGTGATACCTTTTGGATGTGCAATTTCGTATGGCCAAATCTGTATCACTGCGTATTTTCGATAGGTTTAAGCGGTTGTCTCCGATTTTAGCGAAACTCTGCAGGCAGCTCCCGATCGTGGTTAGCAAACAACTAAAAAGGCGCGGAAGTTTCCCTCCGCGCCTTTGGAAATCGGAGCTGTGAGCTTACGAAGCGTCGGCTTCCTCGGCAGGGGCCGCCTCTGCCTGCTGCTTTGACAGGTCTTCACCCGTCACCTGGTCAACTTGCTTCATGGACAGGCGGACCTTGCCCCGGTTATCAAACCCTAAAAGCTTGACCTTTACCGCGTCGCCCTCGTTAACCACGTCGGAGACTTTGTTGACGCGCTTGGCGGCAAGTTCCGAAACGTGCACCAGGCCGTCCTTGGCGCCGAAGAAATTGACGAAAGCCCCGAAGTCCACGACCTTGACGATCTTGCCGTCATAGATTTCGCCGACTTCCGGTTCCGACACGATTGACTTGATCCACTTCATGGCGGCCGTAATCGCGGCGCCCGAAGAGGATGCAACCTTCACCGTGCCGTCATCCTGGATGTCGATCTTGGCGCCGGTCTTTTCCACGATTTCGCGGATCACCTTGCCGCCGGTTCCGATCACTTCACGGATCTTGTCGGTCGGGATCTTGATAACCTCGATGCGCGGGGCATGCTCGCCAAGGCCCGGACGGGCGTTTTCAAGCGCCTCGGCCATCTTGCCAAGAATATGCAAGCGGCCGTCCTTTGCCTGCCACAAGGCGACCTTCATGATCTCCTCGGTGATGCCGGTGATCTTGATGTCCATCTGCAGCGCGGTCACGCCATTGCTGGTGCCCGCCACCTTGAAGTCCATGTCGCCGAGATGATCCTCGTCGCCGAGAATGTCGGACAGCACCGCAAAGCGCTCGTCTTCCTTGATCAGGCCCATGGCGATGCCCGCCACCGGTGACTTCAGCGGAACGCCCGCATCCATCAGCGCCAGCGAAGCGCCGCACACGGTTGCCATCGAAGATGAACCGTTTGATTCAGTGATCTCCGACACCACGCGAATGGTGTAGGGGAACTGATCAGCCGGTGGCAGCATCGGATTGATCGCCCGCCAGGCCAGCTTGCCATGGCCGATTTCGCGGCGGCCTGCGCCACCCATGCGGCCCACTTCGCCCACCGAGAAGGGAGGGAAGTTGTAATGCAGCATGAACTTGGACTTGTAGGTGCCGTCGAGCGAGTCGACATATTGCTCGTCTTCGCCGGTGCCGAGTGTCGTTACAACCAGCGCCTGGGTTTCACCCCGGGTAAACAGCGCTGAACCATGGGTGCGCGGCAGCACCGAGGCTTCGGCAACGATCTGGCGCACCGTCTTGGTGTCGCGGCCATCGATGCGCAGGCCCGTGTCAAGAATGCTGTTGCGCACAACGTCCTTCTCGAGATGCTTGAAGGCTTCGCCCACCTTCTGCGGTGTCGGCGAAGTGTCTTTCTCCGCATCAACGAGGGCAGCCACAACCTTGTCCTTGGCCTTGGCCACCGCTTCCACGCGCTCTTCCTTCTTCGGAATGGCGTAGGCGGCGCGCACGTCTTTCTCGACGGACTTCTTCACGGCCTTGTAAAGCTTCTCATTGTCCGGCGCCACGAAATCGCGAGGTTCGCGCGAGGAGCGTTCCGCCAGGCGGATGATGGCATCGATGACAGGCTGGAAGCCCGCATGGCCAAACATCACCGCGCCGAGCATTTGCTCTTCCGAAAGCTCCTTGGCTTCCGATTCAACCATCAGAACCGCGTCTGATGTGCCGGCAACCACAAGATCAAGGTCAGAGGTTTTCATCTGCTCTTGCGTCGGGTTCAAGACATACTCGCCTTCAATGAAGCCGACGCGGGCACCACCGACCGGGCCCATGAAGGGAATGCCGGAAATGGTGAGAGCAGCGGAAGCGCCAATCAACGCTACGATATCGCTGTCGTTTTCGAGATCGTAGGAGAGCACCGTAGTGATCACCTGGGTTTCATTGCGGAAACCTGCGGGGAAAAGCGGGCGGATCGGGCGGTCGATCAGGCGGGAAACCAGCGTTTCCTTTTCCGTTGGCCTGCCTTCGCGCTTGAAATAGCCGCCGGGAATCTTGCCCGCAGCATAGGTCTTTTCCTGGTAATTTACGGTGAGCGGGAAAAAATCAATTCCGGGCTTTTCCGAGCGTGCGGCAACGGCCGTGGCAAGAACCGTCGTCTCGCCGTAGGTCACAACAACCGCGCCATCTGCCTGGCGCGCCATGCGGCCGGTTTCAATGCGCAAGGGCTTTCCGGCCCATTCCAGTTCTTCAACATCAATCTTAAACATGTAACATTCCTTTTTGCTCTTCGCCGCCACTTCCGTTCACCTGACCGGACGGCATCCCCATTGAGCGATCAAAACCTGGCCCTATTGCCCGGCTTGTGAAAAGGGGACGCGGGCGGCAATTCGGTGATCCGCCCGCTCATACAATTGTCAGCCGCTGTTTAGCGGCGGATTTCGAGACGCTTGATCAAGGCCTGGTAACGGCCCTCATCCTTCGACTTCAGGAAGTCGAGAAGTCCACGGCGCAAACTCACCATCTTCAACAAACCGCGGCGTGAGTGATTGTCCTTCTTGTGGGTTTTGAAATGGTCGGTGAGACCATTGATGCGCTCTGTCAAAAGAGCAACCTGCACTTCGGGTGAGCCCGTGTCACCGGGCTTGGTTCCATAGTCTTTCATGAGCGCGGATTTGCGCTCGGCTGTCATCGTCATTCGGCCATCTCCAGGATGTCTAAAGGTTAAACAGGCGCTTCGGCTTGAGCGACCCCTGTTCGATGCTGCAAATGCCGAGGGGTTTGGAATCCCAGGTCACCAGAACCGCATCGCATGCTACGGGAGCGTTCGCACCTCTGAGCAGAATTGACTGACCCTGCTTCAGGCGCTGGGCGTCCGCGTCCTTCAAGGCCAGTGCCGGGATGCCGTCCAGCACGGTCTCGAGGGGGCGGAGAGCCCTGTTTTCGGCAGTATTGCCGAGGGGCTTATGGCTCATTTCCGCAAGGGTTTCCAGCGGAATCATGTCGGCCTCCACAAAAGGCCCAACGGCAATCCGCCGCAACATGGAAACATGGCCCAGGCAACCCAGCTTGCGCCCCATGTCGCGGGCCAGCGAGCGCACATAGGTACCCTTGCCGCAGGTCATTTCAAACACCGCGTGATCAATGTCAGGGCAGCTCACAAGGGCGAGTTTTTCAATGGTGACCGGTCGTTCGGCGATCTCCACCGTCTCGCCCGCTCGAGCCAGTTCATAGGCCCGTTGGCCGCCGATCTTTATGGCCGAAAAAGCCGGCGGAGCCTGTTGAACAATGCCTTGGAAATCGGTTAGTATCGATTCAATACTTTCAGAAGCTGGCCGAGATTCGGATTGAGCGATAATTGCGCCTTCCATATCATCAGTGGTGCGCTCCGCCCCCCAGGTCACTTCAAAGCGATAGATTTTCCGCCCATCCATCGCCCATTGCACTGTTTTGGTAGCTTCGCCCAGTGCAATCGGCAGAATTCCGGTCGCAAGCGGATCCAGTGTTCCGCCGTGCCCGGCCTTTTCCGCATCAAACAGCCGCCGGATCTTGCCTACGGCCTGTGTCGACGTCATGCCCAAGGGCTTGTCGAACACCACCCAGCCATGAACCGGCTGCCCGCGCTTTTTCATTTTTCGTTGTGTTTGAGGTCGCTGGCGACCTTCGGGTCGGCGAGAAGATCATCAATCTTCTGCGCATATTCTAATGCGGTATCGATGCGAAACCTAATTTCCGGCATGTATTTAACGTCAATGCGTGGCGCCACCAGCCCGCGGATATACTTCTTGTTCCGCTCAAGCGCCGCCAATACCAACTGGTCCTGACTATTGATAAGGCCCCGCACATAGGCCGTGGCAATCCTTAAATCCGGCGACATCTGAACTTCGACGACGCTGACCGCGAGCTTTTCCAGCTCCGGATCGCCCGTATCACCCCGCATCAGGATATCAGCCAGGGCATGGCGGATCAATTCGCCCGCCCGAAGCTGGCGTTGGGAAGGTCCGGTTGAACCCTTGGTTGGACGCATTTGGCCCGCTTAGTCCAGCTTGCGCTGGATCTTCTCCACGCGGAAGCATTCAATCACGTCGCCGACGCGCATGTCCTGGTAGCCTTCGAAGGCCATGCCGCATTCCTGGCCCACTTGCACTTCCTTCACCTCGTCCTTGAAGCGCTTGAGCGTCGAAAGTGTTCCTTCATGCACCACCACGTTGTCGCGGATCAGGCGCACCTTGGCGCCGCGCTGCACTTGGCCTTCGGTCACCTGGCAGCCCGCAACCTTGCCCACCTTGGTGATGTTGAACACTTCGAGGATCTTGGCGTTGCCGAGGAAGGTTTCGCGCAGTTCCGGCGCCAGCTTGCCCGACATGGCCGCCTTGATGTCGTCCACCAGGTCGTAAATGATGTTGTAATAGCGGATTTCGATGCCGGCCCGCTCTGCCGCATCCCGGGCCTGGCCCGAGGCGCGGACATTGAAGCCCAGAACCACCGCGCCCGAGGCCGTTGCCAGCCCAATGTCGCTTTCGTTGATGCCGCCCACCGCATAATGCACCACCCGCGAGCGGATTTCATCATTGCCGATTTTTTCCAGCGCCTGCACGATCGCTTCTGCGGAACCCTGCACGTCAGCCTTGACGAGGATCGGAAACTCTTTCCGTCCAGCCTGCGAAAGCTGGCTCATCATCTGCTCAAGCGACGACCGCACAACCGATGTGCCGCGGCTGTCGCGGCGCTTGCGCTCGCGGTAATCCGTAATTTCGCGGGCCCGTGCTTCCGTCGGCACCACGTCAAACTGGTCGCCCGCTTCCGGCGCTGAACTGAGGCCCAGAACTTCCACCGGAACCGAAGGCCCGGCCTCCTTGATCTGCTCGCCCTTGTCGTTGATCAGGGCGCGAACCCGGCCCCAGGCGGAACCGGCCACGAAAATATCGCCGAGCCGCAAGGTGCCGCGCTGAACCAGGACCGTGGCCACCGGCCCCCGGCCCTTGTCGAGCTGCGCTTCAATCACCAGGCCGGAAGCCTCGCGGTTTGGATTGGCCTTGAGGTCAAGCACTTCGGCCTGCAGCAGAATCGAGTCCAGAAGCTTGTCGAGGTTGGTGCCCTTCATGGCGGAGACTTCGACATCAAGCGTATCGCCGCCCATGCCTTCGACCACGATTTCGTGCTGCAGCAATTCGGTGCGCACCTTGTTGGGATTGGCCGACTGCTTGTCGACCTTGTTGATCGCCACGATGATCGGAACCTCGGCGGCGCGCGCATGGCTGATCGCTTCAACCGTTTGCGGCATGACGCCGTCATCGGCGGCAACCACAAGAACCACGATATCCGTGGCTTTTGCGCCGCGCTGGCGCATGGAAGTAAAAGCTTCATGGCCTGGCGTATCGATGAACGTGACAAGGCCGTTCTTCGTGGCAACCTGATAGGCGCCGATATGCTGGGTAATGCCGCCCGCTTCACCGGATACAACATTGGTCTTGCGGATGGCGTCAAGCAGCGAGGTCTTGCCGTGGTCCACGTGGCCCATAATGGTCACGACCGGCGGCCGTGACTGCAATTGCTCGGGCGCATCGGTATCCGCCGAAAGGCCTTCGACAACGTCGGATTCGGAAACGCGCTTGACGCGGTGTCCCATTTCTTCCGCAATGATCTGGGCGGTATCCGCATCGATCACGTCATTGATCGTGTGCATCTGGCCCTGCTTCATCAATATCTTGATGATATCGACGGCCCGTTCCGCCATGCGGTTGGCCAGGTCCTGGATGGTGATGGCTTCCGGAATGATGATCTCGCGCGTCATCTTTTCCGTCGGCATCTGGAAGCCCTGGGCCTGCTTCTTCAGTCGTTCGGTGCGGCGCTTGAAGGCGGCAACCGAACGGTTGCGGTCCTCGTCATCAGACAGGGCATTGGCAACCGTGAGCCGGCCACGGCGCTTGTCCATGTCGGCTTTGGTGCGCGTGGGCGCCGGCACTTCAATCTTGCGCTTGATGACGCCGGCGCTGCCCCGAACACTTTTTGAGCGCGCTTCGGCTTCATCTTCGCGGTCTGCCTGTTGAAGGCTCTTTGGATTGAGCTTCTTGGCGGCTTCTTCAGCCTTGCGCCGGCCTTCTTCTTCGGCCCGGTGGCGCGCATCGTCTTCAAGCTTGCGCTTGGCCGCGGCTTCCCGGTCGCGCAGGTCTTTTTCGTCATGTTCCTTGCGGCGCAGCGCTTCCACTTCCTGCTGCTTGCGCTCTTCCGCCTCGCGGACCCGTGAGCCGACAAGAGCCCGGTCGCGGGCTTCCTTTTCGTCATCCGTCAGGGTGCGTAAAACAACGCCGGAACGGTTGGTCTGGGTGGTGCGCGGCGGCGTGGCGGGTGCGGCCACTTTCGGCTGCACCTGAAACAGCGGCTTTGCGTCCGCTGAGGCCGGCTTGTCATCGCCAAAGCGTTTGCGCTTGGTTTCCACAACAACGGTCTTGGTCCGTCCATGCGAGAAGCTCTGCTTGACCCTGCTCTGCTCAGTCGTCGGGCGCTTGAGGGTCAAAGTTCCCCCGCCAGCGCGCCCCGCACCGGATTTCGTCTCGTTCTTGTCGTTGCTGTCGTTCATGCTCTCTCTACAGTTACAAGGCGCTCAACTGAGCGTCATATCGTTCAATCCGCTGCACGGCCAGAAGAAGCTTTTCGGCAAGCCTGCCCCGGCCCACGGCAGCATGTATCACATTTGACCGGCCAAAGGCCAAATCCAATTCGTCAACGTGGAAAATATTGATCGTTTTCACGCCCGGCGCCGCCAACTTGTCAATCTTGCGCCGCCCGTCTGGTGCTGCTTCTAGCGCATGTATGATGATTTGCGCTAGGTTTTTAGACACCATGTCTTCCACCTTGCTGTTCCCCGCCACCGCCACCCCGGCCTTTTTGGCCAGGGAGAAGTACGAAAGGGCCAGTTTCCGGAGCATTTCCCCGATCGTTTCGGCAAGCTCGGGCGCCGCCTTGGTTTCGGCGCTAAACCCCCGGGAAAACAGGTTTTTCTTGACCGCCTCGGATACCCGCTGTCGGTTCAAGGACACCCAGACGCCCCGCCCCGGCAGCTTGCGCTGCAGGTCCGGAACCGCATAGCCGTCGGGGCTTCGCACAAAACGGATAAGAGCATCCTCATCATGAACCGCGCGGGTTACAATACACATGCGTTCCGTCAAATGCTCGTCCAGCCCGGCTTCCATGCTCCTCCCGTATCTCTTAAGCCTCGGCTTCCGCCGCGGCCGCTTCAGGTTCAACTGCAGCCTCAATCCAGCCCATCTTGAGGCGCGCCGCCATGATCAGGGCTTCAGCTTCGGCAGCCGAAACCTCGAGGCCCGAGAAAGCGCCCTTGTGCTTCACGCTCTCGGTTCCCTTGCGCTCGGTCCAGCCCGTAAGGTCGTCCGTGGCGCAATCGGCGAGGTCTTCCATGGTCTTGATGCCCGCTTCGCCAAGGGCCACCAGCATGGCGGCATTCACCCCTTCAAGGGCTTTGAGTTCATCGCTCACCCCCAATTCAATGCGGCGTGCATCCTGCTCCTTCGAAACGCGGTCCAGATATTCCCGCGCCCGGTTCTGCAATTCTTCGCCGGTCTGCTCGTCGAGGCCGTCAATGGAGGCGATGTCGTTCAGTTCAACGAAAGCAATTTCTTCCACCGTGTCAAAACCCTCCGACGCCAGAAGCTGGGCCAGGGTTTCATCCACGTCGAGCGCTTCAATGAAGCGCGCGGTGCGGGCCACGAATTCCTTCTGGCGGCGCTCGGATTCCTCCGCTTCCGTCATAATGTCGATGTCCCAACCCGTAAGCTGCGAAGCCAGCCGCACATTCTGCCCGCGCCGGCCAATCGCCAGTGACAATTGGTCATCGGGCACCACAACTTCAATACGCTCGGCTTCCTCGTCGAGAACAACTTTGGCAACTTCCGCCGGGGCCAAGGCATTCACCACAAAGGTCGCCACATCGGGCGACCACTGGATGATGTCAATTTTCTCGCCCTGGAGCTCATTCACCACGGCCTGAACCCGCGAACCGCGCATGCCGACGCAGGCGCCGACCGGGTCAATCGACCCGTCCTTGGAGCGCACCGCAATCTTGGCGCGGCTGCCCGGATCGCGCGAAACCGAGACGACCTCGACAACCCCGTCATAAATTTCCGGCACTTCCTGGCCAAACAGTTTCGACATGAATTCCGGATGGGTGCGGCTCAGGAATATCTGCGGGCCGCGCTGCTCGCGGCGCACGTCAAACACGTAAGCCCGAACCCGGTCGCCCGGGCGGAAGGTCTCGCGCGGCAGGGCTTCGTCACGCCGGACAATTGCTTCGCCGCGGCCAAGATCAACAATCACGTTGCCATATTCAACCCGCTTGACCGTGCCGTTGACGATCTGGCCGATACGGTCCTTGAACTCGTCATACATGCGCTCGCGTTCCGCATCCCGGACCTTCTGCACGATCACCTGCTTGGCGTTCTGCGCCGCGATGCGGCCGAAATCGATGGGCGGCAGCGGCTCGGCGATGAAGTCACCCACCGTAGCCGCGGGGTTGCGGCGGTTGGCTTCAACCAGGCTGATTTCCGTTGCCTCGTTCTCGACTTTTTCTGAAACGAGCAGCAAGCGGTTCAAGCGGATTTCGCCGGACTTCGGATCGATCTCGGCGCGGATTTCATTTTCCGCGCCGTAGCGGGCTTTCGCCGCACGCGTGATCGCTTCTTCCATGGCTTGCAGCACAATGGATTTGTCAATCACCTTTTCGCGCGCCACCGCATCGGCAATCTGCAGAAGCTCAAGCCGGTTTGCGCTTACCACTGGTTCAGCCATTTTTCATTCTCCCGTTTTCGGAAATTTCCGTTGTTTCTTCGGTCCATTCGCTGCCATCACCAAGCGCCTTTGTGGGCAATTTGGCGCGGGCCGCTTCAATCAGTTCATCGGTGAGCGTGAGTTTAGCTTCGCCGATATCGGCAAAGGGAACGCCGATCAGCAGGGGGTCTTTCCCGCCTTCCGGATTCTCAATGAAAAGCCGCACTTCGCCGCCGGTCACTCCTTCAAGATTGCCCTTGAAGCGCTTCCGGCCCGCAACAGGCACGGCCATTTCAATCTTCGCCTCATGGCCCGCCCAGCGCTCGAAATCCTCATGGCGCACTAAAGGCCGGTCAATGCCCGGCGAGGAAATTTCAAGCTGGTAGCGCGTTGAAACAATATCGGCCACGTCGAGCATCGGCGAAATCGCCCGGCTGAACTTTTCGCAGTCGTCGATGGAAAAGGTCCCGTCGGGCCGCTCCGCCATGATCTGCAGGGTGGTGCCCGACAGCTTCACGCGCACCAGCCTGAAACCCATGCTCTCCAGCACCGGCTCCACCAGCGCTGCTACCCGCTGCGCCGGTCCTGTTTCGCGTGTAATCCTCGTCGTATCCATCATTTCCCAAGGCAACAAAAAAAGCGGGCCCCGGTGCGGAACCCACTCTCAAAATTTTGCGAGTGAACTTAAGTTAGGGGCTATATAGGCCTTTCCGGGGAAACCCGCAAGAGCCTAGCTCCGCCGCAACGTCAGATACCGCGTTTCCCGCCCCTCACGCTTGGCTTTAGTCTCGTACCTCGTCTGGAGCCAGTTTTCAAAGGGTTCGGCTGAATCGTTAACCAACTCAAACCCGCCATGTTCCCCGCATTCGCGCAGGGTCCATTCGACATAATCACCGATATCACTGGCGAAGAGGAACACCCCATCCGGCTTCAACAGGGCGTGAAACTGCTTCATGGTATCCGCATTCACAATCCGCCGGTCATTGTGCCGTTTCTTCGGCCATGGGTCAGGATACAGCACGAAAATCTTGGCCAATGACGCCGGCGGAAGCTTCTCCAGCAAATAGCGCACGTCATCGTCATGGATGCGGATATTACCAATGCCCTTCTCTTCAATCGCTGCCAAAAGCTTGGCCACGCCATTGCGAAACGGTTCCGCCCCGATAAAATTCACCTCCGGAAACAGCGCCGCCTGATGCGCCAGATGTTCGCCGCCGCCAAAGCCGATTTCCAGCCACACCTCGCCGGCGGGCAAGGGATTTTCCAGGTCAACCCGCAGCTTCGGCAGCATGTCTTCCATCAGCTGCAAATGATGACGGCGCAGGGTTTTCCCGCTGCGCCGCCCGTAATACTGAAAGCGTTTCTTGCCTTCGCTCACTTCACCGCCGCTTTGAGGGCTTTCACGAGGTCAATTTTTTCCCAGGAAAAGCCGCCATCCTTTTCAGGGCTCCGCCCGAAATGGCCATAAGCGGAAGTCCGCGCATAGATCGGCCGGTTGAGATTGAGATGGGTGCGAATGCCGCGCGGGCTCAGGTCCATGACCTTGGCAATCGCCTTTTCGAGCTTTGCTTCCGCCACCTTGCCCGTGTCATGGGTGTTCACATAAATCGACAGCGGCTCGGAAACGCCGATCGCATAGGAAAGCTGAATGGTGCAGCGCCTCGCCAGTCCCGCTGCCACCACATTCTTGGCGAGATAGCGCGCCGCATAAGCTGCCGAGCGGTCCACCTTGGTGGGGTCCTTGCCGGAGAAGGCCCCGCCGCCGTGCGGGGCAGCGCCACCGTAAGTGTCCACAATAATCTTGCGCCCCGTAAGCCCCGCGTCCCCGTCGGGCCCGCCGATGAAAAACTTGCCCGTGGGATTTACATGCCAGATGGTGTCTCTGGTGATCCAGCCCTTGGGCAGCGCCTTTGTCACATAGGGCTTCACCAGCTTCAGCATGTCGTCGGAGGTAAGGCTCTCGTCAATATGCTGGTGCGAAACCACGATATGGGTGGCGCCGACCGGCTTGCCGTTCTTGTATTGAACCGTGACCTGGCTCTTTGAATCGGGCCCGAGGGCTTTTTCGCGCCCCGAATGGCGGGCTTCCGCCAGCAATTGCAGGATGCGCTGGGCGTAATACAACGGCGCCGGCATGAGGGCCGGCGTTTCATCGCAGGCATAGCCAAACATGATGCCCTGGTCGCCCGCACCTTCATCTTTCTTGGCGCCCGAATCGACGCCTTGCGCAATATCGGCGGATTGGTCGTGCAGCAGAATTTCAATCTTGCACGTCTGCCAGTGAAAACCGCTCTGCTCATAGCCGATGGCCTTGATGGCGCGCCGCGCCGCCTCTTCAATCTTGCCATGGCTGATCGACGAGGGCCCGCGGGTTTCGCCGCCGATCACAATCCGGTTGGTGGTGGCGAATGTTTCACAGGCCACCCGCACCAGCGCCGGATCCATGCCCTGCTCCAAAGCCTCGCGGTAAAACAGATCGACGATTTCGTCGGAAACCCGGTCGCAAACCTTGTCCGGATGACCTTCGGACACCGATTCGCTGGTAAAAAGATAATTCTTGCGTGACATCTGGACCCTGCCTCTGCGACGACGTGTTGCCCGCATAAAGAATTCTTTATGCCCCTGAAAAGGCGTTAATGGCAGTGTTGGCAAGCGAGGTCAAGCGCGCGGTATTAAGCGATATTAAAAGAACGCTTTAGTCCTTCATATCCACAATACAGCGGGCCAGTGTGGCAATCAGTTTGCGTTTCGTGGAATTGTCAGCGTCACGGAACGCCTTGGCCAGTTTAATGCCCTCGGCATTCATCATCGAGGACATGACGCTGCTCTCCTCGTTGGATTCGCTGAAGCCGGTGTCACCGTCCGTGCCCGGCAAATCCTCAAAAAAGGCCTGCACCGGAACCCCCAGAATCTTCGCCGCGTAGAACAGCCTGCTGGCGCTGATCCGGTTGGAGCCCTTTTCGTACTTCTGCACCTGCTGGAAGGTAATCCCCAGCAATTCGCCAAGCTTCTCCTGGCTCATGCTGATGAGCTGGCGGCGCATGCGAATGCGCGAACCGACATGGACGTCGATATAGTTTGGATCTCGTCTCGTCATATTCCCCTCAGACCGTTGCCCCCGGCCTGACTCACGTCATCGCTCATTTCATCTGAGAGTAGCCACAGATTCCGTGATCAACTTTCTGTGAAAAGTAGTATAATAGTTGCCGTCCTGTAAACAAAATTCGCTAGTACCAGCGAATTTTACGCCGAATAACAGGCGTTTGAAGCGTATTCCACTTCAAATTGCATTATAATACGAAGCCCAAACCTAACAATAGCAAAAGCATCAGGCCCAGGATTAATTCGCCGTAATCTGAAAAAAATGTCGGCGGCAGGCTCTGCGGCAGGCTCACGTCCAGTATGCCGGACTCGCTCAGCGGAAGGCTCGACAGAATCCTGCCATAGGGATCGATGACAGCCGATATACCGGTGTTTGCCGCCCGCACCATGGGCAGCCCCTGTTCGATGGTGCGCAGCCGCGCCTGGGCCAGATGCTGGTAGGGCCCGGTTGAGTTTCCAAACCACCCGTCGTTCGTGACATTGATCAGCCATCCCGGCCGCTGCTGCGGATCAACAAAGCGGTCGGGGAATATGGCCTCGTAGCAAACCCCAAATCCCGCCCGGGGTGCGCCCGGAACGGCGAGGCTCACCGGACCCGGTCCCGCCGCAAAGCTTCCCGGAACCGTAACCACCTTGCGAAATCCCATCGGTTCAAGCAGCCATTCAAAAGGCAAAAACTCTCCTCCCGGAACCAGCCGCCACTTGTCATAGCGCGCCACCACGCTGCCCGACCCGTCAAAGGTCAGAATGCTGTTGTAGACTTTGTTGTCCTGGCCATCGCCTGTCATGTTGACATCGCGCCGCAAGGCGCCGGTCACCAGGATCTTGCTCCCGCCAAGCAATTGCCCCAGCTCAACTTTTGCAGCAGCGCTCTCGTCAATGAGGAAGGACACCGCCGTTTCCGGCCAGATGATGTGGGTGGGAGGCGTTCCGTCCGGCGTGGTGCGGGCCGACATCTCCAGCAATTGATCAAAAATCGCCCGCGCGTTTTCATCCCGCCATTTGATGTCCTGCGAAATACTGGGCTGGACTATCCTGATCCTTGCCCCCTCCACATTTGCCACGGCGCCATGCTGCAGCCTGTAGCTTCCCCACGCCCAGCACAAGGGCAGCGTCGCGATAGTCAGCACCGCGGTAAAGCGGTGCAATCGCGGCCCGCCAAAAATGAACGGCCAGGTTGCCGCCCACGCCGCAATCAACAGCGTCAGCGCCGGCATGCCCCATAGTGACGCGGTCTGGGCCACCGCCCCCATGCCGTCGCTTGCCAGGCCTGGCGCGGCCCAGGGAAACCCCGTGAACAGGGTGCCGCGCAGCCATTCAAATGCCGCCAGCGCCGCGGCAAAAACCAGCGCCGCAGGAAGCCGCCTGCGCCCGCTCAAGGTTACGCACAAGGACGCCAGCCCCCAGTAAACCGCCATGGCGGCCGCAAGTCCGATGACCGCGAAAGGCATCATCCAGAGGTAGGCCTCGGCATCGACAAGGAAGGCAAAGCCAATCCAGTGCAGGGCCACGATGAAATAGCCAAAACCAAAGCACCATCCGAGGAAAAAGGATGAAAGCCGCAGGTCTCTTTCAATTCCCTCGAGCATCAAAAGCACCACGGGGAAAGCCACAAAAAGCAGCGGCCAGAAATCAAGCGGCGGCATGGCAAGTGCCGCACCCATGCCGGCAATCAGCCCGAGCCCGGCGCGCCGCCAGCCCCTTGCCTCCCGCAGAAATTCAATCACGCGAAGCATCTCGGGCTTCAGCGCATCGCCACAAGGGCGATTCCCGCCGCGCACAGGCCCACACCCAGCCAATTGGCGGCCGACAGCCGTTCGCCCAGAATCAAAACCCCAAACACGGCGACCAATACAATGCTGAGCTTGTCGACAGGCGCCACGCGCGCCGCATCGCCAAGTTTCAGCGCGCGGAAATAGCATACCCAGGATGCTCCGGTGGCCAGCGCCGAGAGCGCCAGGAACAGCCACGTACGAGGGGTAATCCCGGACAGTTCCTGCCACTGCCCCGTTGCCAGAACAATCAACGCCAGCACGCATAAAATTATGACGGTGCGGATCAATGTCGCCATGTCGGAATTGATCTCAGACACCCCGATCTTGGCGAATATGGCGGTGAGGGCCGCAAACACCGCCGACAGGAACGCCCAGCTCTGCCAGCTCATCAAACTGGAACCGATCATCACGTCCTCCGTTGTTTCGCCACCGTCTCCGCCATCGAACACAGGATTTCAAACATCATCGTAACTCCCGCATAGGCCGTCATGCCGGACGCATCGAACGGCGGCGACACTTCAACCACATCGGCTCCCACCAGGTTCAGCCCGCGAAGCCCGCGCAGCATCTGCTGTGCCTGCAAGGTTGTAAATCCGCCCACTTCTGGCGTGCCCGTGCCCGGCGCATAAACCGGGTCAAGCATGTCGATGTCGAAGCTCACATAGGTTTCGGCCCCGCCCACAATGCCCCGCGCAATCTCCATCACCTTCTGCGGCCCAAGTTCTACCGCTTCTTCGATGCGCATAAGGCGAACTCCCATCTTCTCGCCATACTTGAAATCCTCCAGGTCATACATGGAGCCGCGAAGCCCGATCTGGATGGTGCGCTTGGGATCGAGCACGCCCTCCTCGATTGCCCGCCGGAACGGCGTGCCATGGGTATATTTGAAGCCGCCGAAATAGCTGTCGTAGAGATCCGTGTGGGCATCGAAATGAATCATGCCCACCGGTTTTTTTTCACCGACGGCGCGCAGCACCGGCAGCGAGCACAAATGATCGCCGCCTGCCGAGAGCGGGCGGATGCCCTTGCCCACAAGCTTCTTGAAATAGCCTTCGACCCGTGCCAGCGCGTCGTCGACGCTTGCCGGGTTGACCGGGCAATCGCCGAGGTCTGCAACGTTTGCCAATTCATAGGGAACAATATGCGATGTCTGATGCATGCGCCGCACCATGGAGGATTGGTCGCGCATCTGGCGCGGCGCATGGCGCGGGCCCGGACGGTTGGTGGTGCCGCCGTCCCAGGGAATGCCCACCAGGCCGATGTCGATGTCTTTCGCCTCGTCCAGGGGCACATGCGGCAAGCGCATGAAGGTGGCGATGCCGCCGAAGCGCGGCACCACAAGACTGGGAGCGGGTTCATTGAATTTTTTCAAGGCGTAATCTTCCGTTCAGTTTTTGATCATCAGCTTGCGCGGCGTCTGGCACAGGCATTCAGCGCCCTTCGGCGTAATCAGGATGGTTTCCGACAGTTCCAGCCCGCCATCATCAAGCCAGAGGGCAGGCATGAAATGCAGGGTCATGTTTGGCTCAAGCACCGTGCCATCGCCCCGGCGGATGGACATGGTGCGTTCACCCCAATCCGGCGGATAGGAAAGGCCGATTGAATAACCGGCACGTGAGTCTTTCTCAAATCCATGGCGCTTGAGTTCGTCAAAAAATCCGTCCGCCACTTCACCGCAGGTTTTTCCTGGCTTCGCCATTTCAAGCCCGGCGGAAGTGGCGTCCAGCACTGCCTTTTCCGCATCCAGAAATTTCTGCGGCGGCTTGCCGAGGTAAACCGTGCGCGACAGCGGCGCATGGTAGCGCCGGTAGCAGCCGCCCAGTTCAAAGAAGGTGGCCTCGCCCTTAAGGAAGGGCCGGTCATCCCAGGTGAGATGCGGCGCCGTCGCGTCAATGCCTGACGGCAGCATGGGGACGAAGGCCGCGTAGTCGCCCCAATTGCCGTCAGTTCCGAGAATGGATTGCTTCTGAATCTCGGCAACCAATAGATTTTTCGGCAGTCCAGGCTTCACAAGTTCAAAAACCCTGGCATGCATGGCGTCGGTGATTTTGGCTGCTTTGCGGATGAAAGCAACTTCCAGATCGCTCTTCACGCTGCGCTGCCAATTTACCAGGCCCGTAGAATCATGGAGATTGGTCGGCTTGAAAGCCTTGAGCAGCGTCGTATGGGCTTTGGCTGAAAACCAGTAATTGTCCATCTCCAGTCCGATGCGTGCGTCCTTCCAGCCGCGATCCATCATCAGCTTTGAAAGATGCTCCATCGGATGGCGTTCGGCGGATTGCACATAATGATCGGGATAGCCCACGATATTGTCATGGCTCATGAACGCGGTGCGCATGGCTCCCTTGGCATCCATGCCGCGCCCCCACCATACAGGCTCGCCCGCAAGCCCCAGCAGCACCCCCTGATGCACATAGAACGACCAGCCGTCATAGCCCGTGAGCCAGGCCATGTTTGACGGGTCGGAAACAAGGATGAGATCGAGATTGCGCGCCTGCATGGCTTTGCGGGTTTCGGCGATGCGCCGCTGGTATTCGCCGATGGGGAAATGCAAGGTGGCTTCGAACATTGCGTGAGTTTGGCCTGACGATCAATTTGACGCAAGGCCAGTGCAGTGGCTACTCTTGGACCATGGCCGACGCATTTGACATCATTGTAATCGGCGCCGGCATTGCCGGCGCCGGGATTGCAGCCCACCTCGCCGAAACCAAACGCGTGCTGATTCTCGAAATGGAGGACCGTCCCGGTTTTCACACCACCGGAAGGTCCGCCGCCACCTTCGAGCCCAATTATGGCCCGCCGCCCATTCTGGCCTTCACCCGCGCCAGCAACGCGTTCTTCCTGAACCCGCCTCGGGGTTTCACCGACGGGCCTTTGCTGGTGCCGCGCGCCACGCTGTTTTTTGAAGCCGAAGGCCAGGAGGCGTTTACCGAAAAACTCCTCGCCTCCGGCTCCGGCCTTGAAGAACTTTCAGAAGCCCAAGCCCTCAAGCATTTCCCGGTCCTCCGTGAAGGCTATGCCAAGCGGACATTTCTTGATCCACACACCGGCGATCTTGACGTGGATCTGCTGCACCGCGGCTATCTCAAGCTGTTCAAGACACGCGGCGGCCAGTTGCTGAACAGCGCCGCCGCCGAAACAATTCGGCGCCCGGGCCACATTTGGGAAGTGATCACCCCGCAAGGAGTTTTCGAAAGCGCGATCCTTGTGAATGCCGCCGGCGCCTGGGGCGATGTTGTGGCGGCAAAAGCCGGCGCAAAGCCCATTGCCCTGCAACCCAAACGCCGTTCCATCGGCGTCATTCCGGTTGAAGGCATTCCCGGCGTGGCCAGCTTCCCCATGGTCACCGACGTCGGTGAAACCTGGTACGCCAAGCCGCAAAGCGGCAAGATGATAGTGTCCTCCGCCGACGCCACCCCGGTTGACCCGCACGATGCCTATGCCGACGACATGGCGATAGCCGAAGGCATCGAGCGCCTGATGAGTGCCACGACCATTGAAGTGAACCATCTCGATCACAGTTGGGGCGGCCTCCGCACCTTCGCTCCCGACGGTTCACCGGTGGCCGGTTTTGATCCGTCTACGGAGGGATTCTTCTGGCTCGTCGGCCAGGGCGGCTACGGCATCCAGTCCGCCCCCGCCTTGTCCCGAATCGCCGCAGCCATGGTGCTGGGCGAAAAACTTCCACCGGATGTCATGGATACAGGGCTGGCATTGGCAGACATTGCGCCCCAACGATTCCGCTAACCCTAAGAGATAAGAATCGGAAACTCCGGTGAATTCATCACCGCGCCGTGGGCCAGCGTCACGCCGCGAAATGGCGGCGAGGTCTTCACCCCCTCGCGCCTGGCAAAGCGCGCGTCATCGCCCAGCAGCCGCAACGAAAACGCCCGGCGCTGTTCGCTCGCCGAATTATTGGCCGGCGCACCGTGCAGCGTCTTGTAGTTGAAGGCCACCGCATCGCCCGGCTCAAGCGCCCAACCGATCACGTTGAAGGCGCCGCGGTTGCCGTTGATATCGGGCACTTCCTCAAGCCCGTCATTTTCATTGAGCGGTGTCTTGTCAAACCGCTCGGGCCTGAAATGCTTCCCCCACTTATGCGAACCGCCGACAAATTCCAGCGTGCGGTCGCGCGGCACATGGTCGAGCGGAATCCAGAGGCTCACCGTGTCATTGCCATCCACACAGTAATAGGGCTGGTCCTGGTGCCAAGGCGTCGCCACCCCGGCGCTTGCCTCCTTCACCAGCACATGCTCGTGAAACAGCCGCGCCGTTTTCGTGCCCATGAGCTGGCGGCCAATCTCGGCTGCCGGTGAACTGAAAATGAAATCCTTGTATTCCGCAATCCGGTCCCAATTGCAGTAGTCGCCGAAGAAGCGCCCGCCGCCATCCCGCCCCTTGTAGATTTTCACGTCGGCGCTGGGTTCCGCCATGTTGCGCGCAATTCCCGCCCGCAAAACCTCAACCCAATCGGCGAAATAGCCCTTTAGGGCCACCGCCCCGTCGCGCTCAAATGCCGCGATTGTTTGGGCTGGAACTGTCAATTTTGTCATGCCTGCACTCCCTGCCCCGTTTTCAGCATGGCGTCCATAATAAGTAAATCAGATTGATTTACCTCAGCCAAAAACAGGATTTTGATCAATCGGATAAAACGTGCTTAGATGCGTCAACGCCCGTTCGGGTGTCTAAAAAAAATAAGGGAGACTAACTATGAAATCCACTAAACTGTTGGGTACCGCGCTGCTGATGAGCACAATGCTCGCGGTAGGCAGTGCCCAGGCAAAATCGCTTGTTTATTGTTCGGAAGGCTCGCCTGAAAACTTCACGCCCGCCATGAACACCACGGGCACCAGCCTCGACGCGGCGCGCCCCGTTTACAACAAGCTCACGCAGTTCACCCCCGGCTCGACCGCGGTTGAACCAGGCCTTGCCGAATCCTATGAAGTTTCCGACGAAGGCAAGACCATTACCTTCAAACTCCGTAAAGGCATCAAGGTCCATTCCGGCGTGAATGGCTTCACGCCCACCCGCGATCTCAACGCCGACGATGTGATCTTTTCTTTTGAGCGCCAGTGGAAGCCTGAGCATCCCTACGCCAAGGTATCCGGCGGAGCTTACGACTATTTCAATGACATGGGCATGCCGGACCTGCTCGAAGCCATCACTAAGGGCAGCGACGACTTGACCGTTGTGATGAAACTCAGCAAGCCGAACGCACCGATCCTGGCAAACCTCGCCATGGACTTTGCCACCATCCAGTCGGCGGAATATGCTGATTACCTGATGAAGAAGGGAACTCCTGAGCAATTCGACCAGATCCCGGTCGGTACCGGTTCCTTCCAGTTTGTCGACTATCAGAAGGATGCTGTCATCCGCTTCAAGGCCTTCGATGGCTGGGCAGGAAAGCCAAAAGTGGATGATTTGATCTATGCCATTACGCCCGATGCAACGGCCCGTTACGCCAAGCTCAAGGCCAATGAATGCCAGGTGATGGGCTATCCAAATCCGGCTGATCTCGCCGAGATGGGCAAGAATCCGGATATCCAGCTCCTGGAGCAGGCCGGCCTCAACATCGGCTACATGGCAATGAATGCCCAGAAGAAGCCCTTCGACAATGCCGAAGTCCGCAAGGCAATCGCCATGGCAATCGACCGCGATGCGATCCTGAAGGAAGTCTATCAGGGCGCTGGCCAGAAGGCCAAGAACCCCATTCCACCAACCATGTGGTCCTATGACGACTCGACCGTGGATATTCCCTACGATCCAGTCAAGGCCAAGGAAATGCTGGCGGCAGCCGGTGTAACCACGCTTGACTCCGACCTCTGGTGGATGCCGGTGCAGCGCCCTTACAACCCGAACGCCAAACGCATGGCCGAAATGGTCCAGGCGGATTTGGCCAAGGTTGGCATCAACGTGACACTGGTCTCCTACGAGTGGGGCGAGTACCGTAAGCGCATGCAGGCGGGCGAACACCAGATGGGTTTCCTCGGCTGGACCGGCGACAACGGCGATCCGGACAATTTCCTTGCGGTTCTGTTGGGCTGCGACAAGGACGGAAAGCCTAACGCCAACAACATCCCGAAGTGGTGTAACGCCAAGTTCCAGGAAGACATCATAAAGGCGGCCGAGATTACCGACCAGGCCGAACGCACCGCACTCTATCAGGACGCCCAGAAGATCGTGGCGGCCGAGGTGCCTTGGCTGAACGTCGCCCACTCCACCGTTTTTGAGCCCATCCGCAAGGCGGTCTCAGGCTACAAGGTAAGTCCCTTGGGCGCCCACGAATTCCAGAACGTGGACGTAGCCGAATAACAGTAAAGAAGCCCTCATCCGCCCTGTCGGGCACCTTCTCCCATGGCCCAAGTGCCACGGGAGAAGGCGATAATCTCTAAAGGCATGGCCTTCTCCCGTCCGCAGGATGGGAGAAGGTGGCCGAAGGCCGGATGAGGGCCCTTTCTATCAGGTTACTGGGGACCCGATGTTTCGATTTTTCCTGAAGCGCGCGGCGCTCACGCTGCCGACGTTCATTGCCCTGATGTTCGTGACCTTCACGATGATCCGGCTTGTCCCCGGAGACCCCATCGAGGTGCGGCGCGGCGAACGCGGGATTTCGCCGGAGCGGCTGGAGCAACTGCGCCATGAGATGGGGCTCGATCAGCCCATCTGGAAACAGTTTGTCGATTATGTCTGGGCCTTGCTGCACGGCGATTTCGGCACCTCGATCATTTCCAAGGCACCGATCGCCGATGAATTCCTCACCCTTTTTCCCGCCACCCTCGAGCTTACCTTTTGCGCCATGCTCTTTGCCGTTGTGGTGGGCGTTCCCGCCGGCGTCATGGCCGCCGCCAAGCGTGGCAGCTTTTATGACCAGACCCTGATGGGGGCGGCACTCACCGGCTACTCCATGCCCATTTTCTGGTGGGGCCTCATTCTCATTCTGTTTATGTCAAACACCTTGCACCTCACCCCTGTCTCGGGCCGCATCGACCTCATCAAGTATTATTTCCAGCCGGTCACCGGATTCATGCTGATCGATTCCATCATCTCCGGCCAGAAGGGGGCGTTCATGGATGCCGTGCGCCATCTCATCTTGCCCACCATTGTGCTGGGCACCGTGCCGCTTGCCGTCATTGCGCGCATGACGCGCTCCTCCATGCTCGAAGTTCTGGAAGAGGATTATGTCCGCACCGCCAGGGCCAAGGGCCTTTCCGCCTTCCGCGTCATCGGCCTCCATGCCCTGCGCAACGCCTTGATCCCGGTCGTCACCGTTATCGGCTTGCAGGTGGGAACGCTTCTTGCCGGCGCGGTTCTGACCGAAACGATTTTCTCCTGGCCCGGCGTGGGCAAATGGCTGGTTGAATCCATCGGGCGCCGCGATTACCCCGCTCTTCAGGGCGGCATCATGCTCATTGCCGGCGTTGTCATTCTGGTCAACCTCATCATCGACCTGCTCTATGGCCTGATCAATCCGCGGATCCGCCATGGCCACTGAAACCCTCGTGATGGCCGCACCACCCGGGCCGCTCCTCTCCTTCTGGCGCTCCTTCCGTGAAAACCGCGGCGCCGTCATAGGCCTCGCCGTGGTCTGCGCCGTGGTCTTCATTGCGATCTTTGCAAATGTCATCGCCCCCTACAGTCCCATCGAGCAATACCGCGGCTTCACTAGGCTGCCGCCCGTCTGGGTCGAGGGTGGCAACTGGGCCCATCCCTTAGGGACAGATCCCGTGGGACGCGACATGCTATCGCGCATTCTCTATGGGTCGCGCATCTCCCTCTTCATCGGCTTGTCGGTGATGTTTGTCTCAGCCGTGCTGGGCGTTCTGCTGGGCCTGCTCTCCGCCTTCTCGGGCGGCATCGTCGATGTCATCATCATCCGCGTCATGGATTTGATCCTTGCCATTCCAAGCCTCGTGCTGGCCATCCTCATCATCGCGGTCATTGGCCCTAACCTCACCAACACCATCGTGGCCGTGACCGTCGTTGGCCTGCCCTTCTATGTGCGCCTCGTGCGCGCCTCGGCGATCAGTGAACTCACCAAGGACTATGTCACCGCCGCCAAGGTGGCGGGCGTTGGCCCGCTCCGGCTCATGCTCTCAACCGTGCTGCCTAATTGCCTCGCCCCGCTTATCGTGCAGGCCGCCCTTGGCATTTCCGACGCGATTCTTGCCGCCGCAGGCCTGGGCTTCCTCGGGCTCGGGGCCCAGCCGCCAACGCCGGAATGGGGCTCCATGCTGGCCGATTCCCGCGACCTCATCACCTCGAACCCCTGGGTCATGGCCATGCCCGGCATCGCCATTCTCATCACGGTGTTGGCCATCAATCTCATGGGCGACGGCCTGCGTGACGCACTCGACCCGCGCCTGAAGAAGAGTTGAGCATGCCCAGCCTGCTCGATACCGCCCTCATCGCAGCCATCGTCTCGGCGGCCGTGACGGCGTTGGGCTGGTATGCCAGCCACTGGAGCGAGCAACGCCTGGAAAGCCAAAGACGCATTGAGCGCATCGTCGATGTCCAGACGGCGATTCTGGCTGAAATCGAGAGTAATCTCACGCGCTATGAAGAGATCGATCTCGACCGGCACACTGCCGACATGGTCCGCCGGATCACCGGAAAGAGGCAAGGAAAAGCTTTCACCCCCTTTGTGCCCCGCGATGCGCCCGAGATAGTCTTCGAGGCCATGATTGCCGACATCCACATTCTGCCCACCGAGACGATCGACAATGTGGTGGCCTACTACAAGCAGGAGTACAAACTGCGGGAACTGGTGGAGGATTTGCGCTCAAGCCGCTATCAGGAACTTGAGCAGGACAGGAAGGCCAGAATCTACGAGGATTACGTCTGGCAGATCAAAACGGTGCTGGTAACGGGCGAACAAGCGCGGAGCGCCTTGCGCAGCTCGCTCGGCGTGCCGCTCAATAGCCAGGAAGCGGGCCAGAACCCGGCTTCTGAAAACCTGTAGATTGTGGTTTGGACTGTGCCATGATCACTCACCTTCTTTTGACAGCATATAGGAAGTACTATCCGACATGCAAGTTCAAGAATATTAACATGAAAATAGTGTGAACCGGCCATGCCCCTGCTTGATATCAAGAACCTGACCGTTGAGTTCAAGACCGCCAGCGGCTACTTCCGCGCCGTGGACAATGTCTCCATGAACGTGGATACGGGCGAGGTTCTGGCCATTGTCGGCGAATCCGGCTCCGGCAAGTCCGTCTCCATGCTCGCCGTCATGGGCCTCCTGCCCTGGACCGCGAAGATCACCGCCGACAAGATCGATTTTGATGGCCGCGATCTCCTGAACATCACTCCCGCCGACCGCCGCCAGATCACCGGCAAGGACATGGCAATGATTTTCCAGGAACCCATGTCGAGCCTGAACCCTTGTTTCACCGTTGGTTTCCAGCTCATGGAGGCGCTCAACACCCACCTTGACATGGACAAGGCCGCGCGGCGCAAGCGCGCCATTCAGCTTCTCGAAGAAGTGGGAATTCCCGGCCCTGAAACCCGTCTCTCGTCTTTCCCGCACCAGCTTTCAGGCGGCATGAGCCAGCGCGTGATGATTGCCATGGCGCTGGCCTGCAAGCCAAAGCTGCTGATTGCCGATGAGCCGACCACCGCGCTCGATGTCACCATTCAGGCGCAGATCCTCGAGCTTCTGGTGCGCCTGCAAAAGGAAACCGGTATGGCGCTGGTGCTCATCACCCATTCGATGGGTGTTGTGGCCGAAACGGCGGAACGGGTGAGCGTTCAATATGCCGGCCAAAAAGTCGAGGAGCAGCCGGTGAAGAATCTTTTCGCCACGCCGCGCCATCCCTATACGGCGGCCCTTCTCGCGGCCCTGCCTGAACGGGCCCACGCGCGGCGCCTGCCCTCCATTCCGGGCGTGGTGCCGGGGCAATTTGACCGCCCGGTCGGCTGCCTGTTTTCGCCGCGCTGCCTCTACGCCACGGACCTCTGCCGGACCACCCAGCCAGCCATGAACTTTGGCGCCCTGTGCCATTATCCGCTCGGAAAGGTTGCCGCATGAGCCAGGTCCTGAACGCCCAAAACCTCACCCGCTATTACGCCGTCTCGCGTGGCGCCTTCAAGGAAACCTCCCTCCTGAAAGCCGTTGATGGCGCAAGTTTCACCCTGGAGCGCGGCAAGACCTTGGCCGTCGTTGGCGAATCCGGCTGCGGGAAATCAACGCTGGCCCGCCTTGTCACGATGATTGAACTGCCGACCTCCGGCACGCTCAACATCGGCGGCCACAACATTGTCGGTGCCACTGCCGAAACCTTGCGGTCGCTTCGGCCCAAGGTGCAGATCGTTTTTCAGAACCCCTACGGCTCGCTCAACCCCCGCCAGAAAATCGGCGCCATTCTGGAAGAGCCGCTGCTCGTCAATACCAGGGCTCCAAAAGCCGAGCGCCAGGAAAAAGCCCGCGCCATGATGAAAAGCGTGGGACTCAGGCCGGAGCATTACGACCGTTACCCCCACATGTTTTCCGGCGGCCAGCGCCAGCGCATCGCCATTGCCCGCGCCCTCATGCTCGATCCCGAAATTCTCGTGCTCGATGAACCGGTCTCGGCCCTTGATATTTCCATCCAGGCCCAGGTCCTCAATCTCCTCGCCGACCTGCAGGAGAAGCATAACCTCGCCTACCTCTTCATCAGCCACGATCTTTCCGTGGTAAAGCACATCGCCGATGAAGTGATGGTGATGTATCTCGGCCGCGTGGTGGAACAGGGCACGCGCGACAATATTTTCAGGAACCCGCAGCACCCCTATACCAAGGCCCTGCTCTCGGCCACGCCGGCGCCGGACCCCACCCGCAAGCGCGAGCGCATAGTGCTGAAAGGCGAGTTGCCGTCGCCGCTCGCGCCGCCCCCCGGCTGCACGTTCCATCCCCGCTGCCCCATCGCTTTCGAGCCCTGCAACAAGCTCAATCCCGCCCTTCTTGCCCATGACGACAGTCTTGTGGCATGCCACGCCGTGAACCCTCCCACTTCGAATTCAAAGGCGGCCTGAACATGTCATCGCGTCCAGAACTTTCAACCGGCGAAGCTCTCGTGGGCCTGCTCGAAGCTTATGGCGTGGACACGATCTTCGGCATTCCCGGCGTCCACAATGTCGAGATGTACCGGGCCCTGCCGCGCTCGAAAATTAAACATGTCCTGGTGCGCCACGAACAGGGCGCGGGCTTCATGGCCGATGGCTATGCCAGGGCTACCGGCAAGCCCGGCGTGTGCTTCACCATCACCGGCCCCGGCCTGTTGAACATCCTCACGCCCATGGGCCAGGCCTGGTCCGACTCCAGCAATGTTCTGGTGATTTCCACCGCCCTTGATATCGCCGATGCGGCGCAGGGCCGTGGCCGCCTCCATGAAATGCTGGACCAGCGCGCCGCCGCCGCCACCGTCACCAGCCTTGCCATGCGCGCCTACACCGCGCGCGATGTCCGCGATTGCATTGCCCGCGCCTTCGCCAATTTCGCCTCCGCCCGCCCGCGCCCTGCCTATCTCGAAATCCCGCTCGATGTTCTGCAGATGCCGGCGGGCGATGGCTGGACGGCACGCCCGCTTCTGCCAAAACCATCGCCTTCGAAGGCCCAGATCGCCGCGGCCGCCAAAAAAATCAACGGTGCAAAGACCGCCGTCATCCTTTTGGGTGGCGGCGCCCTGGACGCCGGCCCTGCCGCCCTGCAGATCGCCGAAAAATTGGGCTGTGCCATTGTGACGACCACGGCTGGCAAGGGCGCCGTGCGTGAGGATCATCCCCTCTGCCTCGGCTACTGCATGGGCAATCCGCAGATTCAAAAAATGCTGCAGGCCAGCGATTGCATCCTCGCCGTCGGCACCGAGCTTTCCGAAACGGATTTCTGGGACACCCAGGTTGTCGTCGATAAAAACCTGATCCGCATCGATATTGATTCCGCTGCCATTGCGCGGCCCCATTCGGCGGAAATTCCCATCCTCGGCGATGCGAGGGAAACGCTCGAGGCGCTCGCTCCCCTGATCACCGCGAAGCCCGCGCCGTCCAAACCCAAACTTGCCAAAGGCGAGGATGACGAGCTTCGTATCCTGCTCAGCAAGGTCTTGGCCACAATCCGCGAGGCCCTGCCGGAAGACACCGTGATTGCCTCCGACATGACGCAGATTGCCTATGCCGGAAATATCATTTTCCCCATGTATCTGCCCCGCACCTGGCTGCACCCCGTGGGCTTCGGCACCTTGGGCTTCGGCCTGCCCGCCGGCATCGGCGCAAAATTCGGCGTCGGCAAAAAACCTGTCGCGATCATGATCGGCGATTACGGCATTCAGTTCACCATCAATGAATTGGGAACCGCCGCTGAACACAAATTGCCCGTGGTGATCCTCATGTGGAACAACAATGCGCTCGGCCAGATCCGCGACGACATGGTGAGCAAGGGCATCCAGCCCAATGCAGTGACCCTGAAGAACCCGGACTTCCAGATGCTGGCAAAAGCCTATGGCTGCTACGCCGAAAAACCCGTCTCGCTGAAAGCCCTCGCCGCTGTCATAAAGGCTGCGCTCAATGCCGATGGCCCCACCTTTATTGAAATGACTCCCGCCATGGTCAATGGCTAGCCGCACGATCCGCAAAAGTGGGAACCGGTCTTGCGAAAAGATCATGTGCAAATAGAATCTGCAGCGGTAATCTTTGATGTCGATGGCGTGCTTCTCGAACTCACGCGCGCCGAGGAAGAGGCCTTCTTTCTTCCCTTTGAACGGCGCTATGGCCTCAAAGGTATTCCCCGCGACTGGAATTCCTATGCCATCCGCAACGACGAAAACATCATCGCGGAAATCCTCGCGCGCCATGGCTTGCCGACGCATGAATACGCCGCAGTCGTTGCCGACTACTTGGACGTTCTGAAACTGCAGTTGGCAAATGGCACGATTGAAACCATCGCCGTTCCCGGAGCCTTGGAGCTCTTGCGAAATCTTGACCGTAGCCTGCAAAAGGGCATTGCCACCGCAAATCTCCTCAGCGCCGCCGAGCTTCGCCTGAAAGATGCGGGGCTCTGGCATCATGTTTCGGCTCACGCCCATGGAGCTGATGGCGGCGGCCACAAGCGTGAAATTCTGGCCCGTGCCATAGCTGCCACCAGCCTTCCCAAGACCCGCATCGTCTATATCGGCGACAATCTCAATGATGTCGAGGCGGGCCTCTCGAATGGCGTTCATTTCATCGGTTTCAACACCGACCCCGCCCGTTTAAAAGAGCTGGAACGCGCCGGAGCCAGCCACACCAGCAATAATCATCTGGATAGTTTTCGCTTGATCGGCCATCTATTGCGGCGCTGAGTCGAAGAGAACATAAAAAGCACAAAGTCTTACTCTAGGATTTTACTTATGAGCCATGCAAGCCAGTTTTCACTCCTCAGAACAAGGCGCTTCCTGCCGCTTTTCGTGGCCCAGGCGATCGGCGCCTTCAATGACAACGGCCTGCGCAACGCCATCACCATCCTCATCACCTTCGATCTCGCCGTAAATCACGGCTGGAACGCCACGCTTTTCGTCCAGGCGGGAACCGCCCTGTTCATCCTGCCCTATTTCCTATTCTCGGCCATCGCCGGCCAGTTCGCCGACAAGTTCGACAAGGCCTTCATCGCCCAGCGCGTGAAGCTGGCCGAAATCGGCGCCATGGTTTTCGGCGCCGGGGCCCTGTGGCTCGACAATCCCTATCTTGACCTCATGGTGCTGTTCTTTGCCGGCAGCCTCGCGGCCTTTTTCGGCCCGATCAAATACGGAATCCTCCCGCAATACCTGAAGCGCGACGAGGTCATCGCCGGCAACGCCTTGATCGAAATGGGAACCTTTGTCACCATTCTCCTTGGCACCATGTTCGGCGGTTTTCTCGTGATGGAGACTGGCGGCAGGCAGTTTCTCTCGGGCGCGCTGATCCTTCTGTCGGTCATTGCCTGGTATGCCACAACCCGCATGCCGCCCGCCCCCTCGGCCACGCCTGATTTCGAAATCGACTGGAATGTCTTCAGGCAGACCGCCAAGCTCGTGGGCTATGCCCGTGAGCGCCACGACGTGTTCTGGGCCGTCATCGGCGCCTCCTGGTTCTGGTTCGTGGGCACCGTCCTGCTGGTGCAGTTTCCGGTCTTCACCAAGGACATCCTGCTCGCCAACGAGCATGTCGCCAACGCCTTCATCGCCACCTTCACCATCGGCATTGGCCTGGGCTCGATGATCACCAACCTTCTCCTCAAGGGCGAGGTCTCGGCGAAATATGTCCCCGTCGCCGCCATCATGATGACGCTGTTCCTCATCGATCTCTATTTCGCCGCGGGCCAGGTCAATGCCAGGCTTGCCGGAACAACGCTCAACGGCGCCGGCGTTTTCTTCTCCGATTGGTCAAGCTGGCGCGTCGCCTTCGATTTGTTTTTCACCGCCTTCTTCGGCGGCATCTATGCCGTGCCGCTCAATGCCATCATGCAGACCCGCGCCGCGCCGCCCAAGCGCTCGCGCGTCATTGCCGCCAACAACCTGATCAACGCCGTCTTCATGATCACCGCCACCGTGACCTCCGTCATCCTGCTGCAGTTCATCACGGCGCGCGGCCTGTTCCTCTGCTTAGGCCTTGCCAATGCGGTGGCGGCGATCTGGATCTGCTTCCTCCTGCCCCAGGAAACCCTGGCGAATTTTGCTAGGCAACTCTTCCGCCTGCTCTACCGCGTCGAGGTGAAGGGCATGGAAAACTACAAGGCGGCGGGCCGCCGGGCGGTGATCGTTGCCAATCACACCTCATTTCTCGATGGCCCCCTGCTCTCGGCTTTTCTTCCCGATCGTTCAACTTTTGCCATTGATACCTATATGGCCAAGCGCTGGTGGGTGAGGCCCGCCTTCGCGCTTTTTGATCTTGCGCCCATTGATCCCGGCAATCCCCTGTCGCTCCGCACGCTCGTCGAGGCCGTGAAAAAGGGCAATCGCGTGGTGATTTTCCCCGAAGGCCGCATCACCGTCACCGGCACCTTGATGAAGGTTTACGAAGGCCCCGGCGCCATTGCCCAGATGGCCGACGCCAAGGTCCTGCCGGTGCGCATAGATGGCGCGCAATTTTCCAAATTCTCCAGCATGCGCGGCAAGCTGCGCCAGCGCTGGTTTCCCAAAATCACCATCACCTTCCTGCCGCCGGTGAAATTTGATGCGCCCGAAGGAATGCGCGGCTCGCGCCTGCGCGAACACCAGGCCGACAAGCTTTATGACGTGATGACCGACATGGTATTCTCCACCTCGAACACCGAGCAGACCCTGTTTGAATCCCTGCTGGATGCCCGCGCCACCCATGGCGGCAGCCACAAGATCGTCGAAGACATCCAGCGCCAGCCCATCGCCTACAACCGCGTGATCATGGGCAGCTTCATTCTCGGCCGCAAGATCGCCAGGCTTGCGCCCAAGCAGAGAACCGTGGGCGTGCTGCTGCCCAATGCGGTGGGCGGCCTGCTGACGCTCTTCGGCCTGCAGGCCTTTGGCCGTGTGCCCGCCATGCTGAATTTCTCCACCGGGGCCGTCAACATGTCAGCAGCCTGCATTGCGGCCCAGGTCACCACCATCGTTACTTCGCGCAAATTCATCGAAGCGGCGGAAATGGAAGGCGATATCGCCATCCTCTCCAAGAACTGCCAGATCATCTATCTCGAGGACGTGCGCGAAAATATCGGGACCGGCGACAAGCTCTACGGCCTGCTCGCCAGGTTTTTCTCCCGCACCGCCCTCCGGCTTTCAAAGGCCAGCAGGGATCCCAACAGCCCGGCCATCATCCTTTTCACCTCCGGCTCGGAAGGCGTGCCCAAGGGCGTGGTGCTGTCGCACCGCAATCTCAATGCCAACCGGCTCCAGGCCGCCGCCCGCATCGGCTTCAGCGCCCAGGATATTGTCTTCAACGCCATGCCGATGTTTCACGCCTTTGGCCTGCTGGGCGGAACCCTGCTTCCGGTTCTCTCCGGGGTTTACAGCTTCTTCTATCCCTCGCCGCTGCATTACAAGATCGTGCCGGAACTCTGTTACGACACGAACGCCACCGTGCTTTATGGCACCGATACGTTCCTTGCAGGCTATGCCCGCACTGCCAATCCCTATGATTTCTTCAGCATGCGCCTCATCGTCGCCGGCGCCGAACGGGTGAAGCCGGAAACCCGCCAAGCCTGGATGGAGAAATTCGGCCACCGGATTCTTGAGGGCTATGGCGCCACCGAATGCTCACCCGTCATCGCCATCAACACGCCCATGCACAACCGCTCCGGCAGCGTGGGGCGGCTTTTGGACCGCATCGACTACCGCCTGGAACCGGTCGAAGGCATTGCCTCGGGCGGAAGGCTGTTCGTGAAGGGCCCCAATGTGATGCTGGGATACCTCCGCGCCGATAACCCCGGCGTCGTCGAAGCCCCGCCCGAGGGCTGGTATGACACGGGCGACATCGTGGAAGTTGACGAGCACCGCTTCGTCACCATTCTGGGCCGGGCCAAGCGCTTCTCAAAAATTGCCGGTGAAATGGTCTCGCTCACCGCCGTTGAGACGAAATTGCAGGAAGCCTTCCCCGGGGAGAATTTCGCTGTCGTTGCCATTCCCGACGAGAAAAAGGGCGAGCAATTGATTCTCTTCACCACCATTGCGGAGCCTGAACGCGCCGCCATTACCGAAGGGCTGAAAGCCCGTGGCGCATCCGACCTCATGATTCCCAAGGTTCTGGTGCATCTCGAGGAAATTCCGCTCCTCGGCTCCGGCAAGACCGACTATGTGACCCTGACGCGCATTTCCATTGAGGGCGCCAATGGCTGACGGCAAAGCCCACCAGCTTGCCCTGCAGCTGGTGGAGCAGGCCGCCCGCATCATGGGCGCTCCCCGCCTTATTCCCATCAGCTTTGCCCATGTCGATGCCTGCTTTTACACCGGACGCTCCCACCTCGATTTCGTGAGGTTTCTTCTGGAACACGGCGCAAGGCTTTCGGTGCCCACCTGGACCAACAACAGCGTCGCCAGCCCCGATGACGGCGGCCTTAGGCCCGAGAGTTCGGACCCCGAAATGGTGAGGGGCGCCCATGAACTGATGGACCTCTATGCCAGGCTCGGCTGCAAACCCACCTGGACCTGCGCGCCTTATCAGCTCGCGGGAGGCCCCAAATCCGGCGATCACATCGCCGTGGGCGAATCAAATGCGGTGGCCTTCTACAATTCCGCCGTCGGCGCCCGCACCAACAAATATGGCGATTACCTCGACGTGGCCTGCGCCATCACCGGCCTTGCGCCCTTCGCCGGACTCCATACCGATGAAGGCCGCCTGGCCGACATCCATTTTTCCTGCGCCTCCATTCCCGACGGCTGGAAACGCCAGGATATTTTCTTCCATCTCCTGGGTTATGTCGTGGGCCGCAAGGCAGGCCGCCGCATTCCCGCAATCTCCGGCCTGCCCAAGGAAACCACCACCGATCAGCTCAAGGCCCTGTGCGCCGCAAGCGCCGCCTCGGGCGGCGTGGAGCTTCTGCATGTCGCAGGTGTAACGCCTGAAGCGCCGACATTGCACACGGTGTTCAAGATTGGTGAGATGTTAGAAGTCACGCCCGATCACCTGAAAGAAGCTCACCATGAGCTTTCCGCATTCAACGATGGCCCGCTTGATGCGGTTGCGTTGGGCACACCGCATTTCTCGCTTTCGGAATTCGCCGCGCTCGTAAAGCTGCTGGAGGGACGCAAGGTCAAAACCACCACCTATATTTCCACCAGCCGCGGCATCCGCGAAATGCTCGCCGCCAGGGGCTGGCTCAAATCTCTGCACGACGCAGGCATCACCATTCCCGTCGATGTCTGCACCTACTACTCGCCGAAAATTCAGGGCCTCAAGGGGCGGGTGATGACCAATGCGGCGAAATGGGCCTATTACGCGCCGGGTATGCTGGGAGTTGAAGTCTGCTTTGGCAGCTTGCAGGAATGCGTGGAAAGCGCCATGCAAGGCCAAGTGTGGCGCGATCCAAATTTGTGGTCAAATCCATGACTGTGCTTCATGCAGGCTTGGCGCGGGGACCCGTCCTTCTGCTCGACGAACCCCTGAGCTTCTGGGGCGCTTTCGACCCGCGCAGTGGACTCATTATCGACACTCACCATCCGCAGAACGGTCAAAGCCTTAAGGGCAAAGTCCTCATGATGCTGGAAAGCCGCGGCTCCGGCAGCGCCCCCGGCGGCCTGGCTGAGGCCATCCGGCTTGATACGGCACCTGCCGGAATCATTCTGGTGCAGCCCGATATCAACCTCGCCATCGGCGCCGCCGTGGCCGAAACGCTCTATGGCAAGGCCTGCCCGGTTCTGGCCGTCACTGCAGCGGAATTTCAGGAACTGGCCAAGTCAGCCTATTTGCATATCTCCCATGACGGCAGGGTCGGGCCATCCCTCGACGATGCCTAACTCCTCGGCTAGAAGGCCCGCATGAAATTTGCATCCATCACCCAACGCTTGAGCGGCCTCGGCTCCGATAAATGGGCCGTGCATATCGAAGGCAAGCGCCGCGCCGGGTCCGGAGAAGATCTAATATTCCTCTCCATCGGCGAACCCGATGCGCCAACCCCCACCGCCATCATGGATGTGGTGAACACCCGGATGCGCGCCGGCCGCTACAAATATGCGGCGAGCCGCGGCGAATCCGAACTCCTCGACGGTCTCTCGGCGCAATATACCAAAAGCACCGGCCGCCCCATAACTACCCAGCAATTCATCTTCCTGCCCGGCACGCAAACCGCCCTGTTCGTGGCCCTGCAGGCCACCGTTGAACTGGGCGACGAAGTGCTGATGGCCGATCCCTATTATGCGACCTATGAAGGCGTCATCGCCGCGGCGGGCGGTATCGCTGTTCCGGTGGGCGTCGATCCCGACAACGGTTTCCATCTGAAAGCCGCGGACCTCGAGCGGGTCATCACGCCGAAAACCCGCGCCCTTTTGCTCAACACCCCAAGCAATCCCACCGGGGCCGTGCTCACGCGCGAGGCCATTGCCCAGATCGGCGATGTCTGCGAGCGCCATGACCTGTGGATCATCTCCGATGAAGTCTACGCCACCATGACCTATGGCAATACCGTGTTTGCTTCGCCCTTCGATGAGCCCCGCCTGGAAAAACGCACCATCGTTGTCTCGTCGCTCTCAAAGTCCCATGCCATGCCCGGTTTCCGCTGCGGCTGGCTGGCCGCTTCCGAGGACTTCATTGAAGCCGCCCTGCCGCTCACCGAAACCATGCTCTTCGGCTCCCAGGCCTTTCTTGAGGATGCCGCAGCCTTTGCGATTGCCAACCATTTCCCCGAAGTGGACGCCATGAAGCAAAGCTACGAGCGCCGCGCCCGCGCCCTGGTTGCCGGATTGAAGGGCGCCAAGAATATTTCCGCCCGCATGCCCGAAGGCGGCATGTTCGTGATGGTCGATGTGCGCAAGACGGGGCTGTCTGGCGAAGATTTCGCCCGGAAGCTGCTGGCCAGAGAAAACGTCGTCACGATGCCCGGCGAAAGCTTCGGCGCCGGCGGCGCCGGCCACGTCCGCGTGGCCCTGACAGTGGACGAGGCGCAAATCATTGAAGCTTGCAAAAGGATTGCAAGGCTGGCGGCGGCACTCTGAGCTAAATCACCTGATACCCAAACTCTTCCGCCTGCTCCGTCAGCCACTCCCAGAAGCTTTCCGAGAATCCGCGGAACACCGATAGCTCGAAGGCATCCTGCCCTGTGCGCGCGAGATGCACGCCCACATGGGCCATTTGAGTCAGCGCACTCCGCCCGATCTCAAACTCGCTTTCATGCAGGTCAACCGGCGTACCCTTGCACAGGACTTGGCGCACCTTCGGCCCTTCTATACTGATGATCACCCGGCCATGGCTCTGATCGGAACAGGAGGCAAGCCCTTCAAATTTTTTGCGCACCTCGTCAAAGGGCTTCTCCAGAACAAAATACTGCTCCGCGCCCGCCCAATGCACGGAGGCGCCGCGCCAGTTTTTCAGGGCATCGCCAAGCCCCTTCGCCTGGCCCTTGCGCGCGATTACCATAGCGATCTGCACGGGATGGCGAAGCGAAAATGTGACACCCGGCGCGCCATGATCGGCGCCAAAACGGCCCTGAATGGCAATGTCGGCCAGCGGCGAAGCCCTTTGAAAATTCTCAGGCATGGAGTTTCCTGTTCTCCCTGTCGTAATGCATGGGATCGCAGATCACGCCGAACATGTGGATGTTGCGCACACCATCGAAAATCTTCACCACTTCGCCATGGCGCTCGCGGCCATTGGCCAGCAGCGCCAGCCCCAGCCACATGTTCAGCATCGGCGACCACGCAACCGAAGAAATATAACCCTGGTCGGCCGCCATCGACGGCGCATCGCTTTTCTTGAGGATGTGCGAGCCTGAACGTATCTTGTCCGTCGCATCAAAGGGCCTGATTCCCACGACGCATTGCCGGTTCTTGTCCGTGAGGCCTTCGCGTGCCGCCATCATCCGCCCGATATAATCTTTCTTCGACGACATCATCTTACCAAGGCCCAAGTCGCCGGCCGTTGTCGTGCCGTTAAGTTCCCCGCCTGCCACATGGCCTTTCTCGATGCGCATGATCGACAGCGCCTCGATGCCATAGGGGGTAATGCCGAATTCTTCCCCCGCCTGCAAGATGGCGCGCGCTACCAGGTTCCCGTAATCCGCCGGCACCGCCAGCTCATAGGCATGTTCGCCGGAGAATGAAATGCGGAACAGCCGCGCTGACATGCCGCCGAGAATGCTGATCTCCTTGGCCGCCAAATAAGGGAAGCTCGTGTCATCCAAAGTCACGCCATCAACGATCTTCTGCAACGTCGCCCGCGCTTTGGGTCCGGCAATAGCCATTTGGGCCCACTGTTCCGTCACCGAAACATACTGCACATCGAGGTCCGGCCAATGCGCCTGGTGGCAGAATTCCATATGGCTCATAACCCGCGCCGCATTGGCCGTGGTCGTCGTCATCAGGAAATGATCGGCGGCCAGACGCGACGTCGTGCCGTCGTCAAACACGATGCCGTCTTCCCTGAGCATCAGGCCGTAGCGCGCCTTGCCCACGTCAAGCGTGCTGAAGGTGTTGCAATACAAGCGGTTCAAAAATTCTGCCGCGTCACCACCCTGCACGTCGATCTTGCCGAGGGTGGAGACATCGCAGAGTCCGACGCGCTCACGCGTCGCCAGAACTTCACGCGAGGCGCTGGCCAGCCAATCCTCGCCCTCTTGCGGAAACCACGACGAACGCATCCACAATCCGGTTTCGACAAACACCGCGCCCAGTTCCTCCGCCCAGTCATGCAGCGGCGTCTTGCGCACCGGCTGGAAATGATGGCCGACGAAGGGACCCGGCAATCGCGCCAAAGGAAACAGGCGTGTAGTAGGGCCGGAATGTCGTGGTGCCCACCTGGTCCATCGTGCGGCCCGTGGCTTCCGCCAGAATGGCAATGGCATTCACATTGCCGAGCTTGCCCTGGTCTGTCGCCATCCCCGCCGTGGTATAGCGCTTGGCCAGCTCGATATCGCGGTAGCCCTCCTGCGCCGCAAGGGGCAAATCCTTCGCCGTTGAATCATTCTGGTAATCGACAAAGGCTTTGCCCGTCGATTCCTTCACCCACCACAGGGGCGTGACCGCAAAAGCCTCGTCGCGGCATTTGGGAACGGCAGGCGTCTTGCCCTTCAGCGTGCCGGCCCGCGCGCCATCGGCCAGGCATTCCGACAGCAGCATCTGGCCCGCCGCCGATCCCGCTGCAACAAACGCATCCCCGACATTGGGCGGCACAAATCCGGCAAGGCGCTCGTCCCATTTCGGTTTCGCGCCGCGATGGCACATCAGGTTGACGATGGGGCTCCAGCCGCCCGACATGGCAACCGCATCGCAAGGGATCATGCGGTGATCGGCGAGTTCAACCCCGCTCACCCGCTTGCCGCCCCGCGACATTGACGACCGCACCGCCGCGAATGACCGGAACTCCGCCCGCATCCGCCGCAGACTCCTTGCGCGAGTCGATGATGGCTTCCACATGCACGCCGTGGGCCTTCATGTCGCGCGCCGTGCGATATCCCGAATTGTTGTTGGTGAACACCACAACCGACTTGCCCGCCGCCGCCGCATAGCGGTTGGCATAGGTGCGTAACGCACCGGCGAGCATCACGCCGGGCACATCATTGCCGCCAAACACGATGGGCCGCTCTTCCGCGCCCGTCGCCATCACCGCGCGCTTGGCCATGATGCGCCAATAGCGCTGCCGCGGCTCATAGGGCGAAGGTTCGAGAACGTGGTCATTCACCCGCTCGACCGCGCCGAAAATATTGTCGTCATACCAGCCGAAGATCGTCGTGCGCGGCATGAGCGTGACATTGGGCATGGCGCTGAGTTCGGCGATTCCAGCCATCGCCCAGGCGTGACCCGACATGCCGCCGATCTCTTCATTCTCATTGAGCAAAGTACCGCCGAGAGCCGAGCTTTCATCGGCCAGTATAACGCGCGCACCTGATCGCGCCGCCGTCAGCGCCGCCATCAAGCCGGCGGGACCGGACCCCACAATCAGCAGATCGCAATGGGCATAGGCTTTTTCATACTTGTCCGGATCCGCTTCCTTGGAAGCAGCACCCAAGCCAGCAGCCTTCCGGATAATGGGTTCATAGATTTTTTCCCAGAAGCTCTTGGGCCACATAAAGGTCTTGTAGTAGAAGCCCGCCACAAACATCGCCGACGCCAGCGAGTTCAGCGCGCCGATATCAAACGCAAGCGATGGCCAGCGGTTCTGGCTCCGCGCCACCAGCCCGTCGTAGAGCTCAATCATGGTGGCGCGCGTGTTGGCTTCCTTGCGCGCCCCCTCGCGCAGTTCAACCAGCGCATTGGGCTCGGAACTGCCCGCCGAAATCACCCCGCGCGGCTGGTGATACTTGAACGAGCGCCCCATGAGATGCACGTCATTGGCAATCAGCGCCGAAGCCAGCGTATCGCCCGCAAATCCCGTGAACACCTTGCCGTCAAAGATGAAATCCAGCGTCGTGGCGCGGTCAATCAATCCGCCCTTGTCCAAGCGAAACCCGGTCATGGCGCAGCCCGTTTCTTCGCGTAATCCCGCGCCGTCACCACGTTGAAGATTTCATGGCTCTGCGTATCGCGCGTCACCACCAGCCAAGCCCGGCAGCCGCTGGAATGATGCGCGTATTCGTCAAAGCGCCCCTTGGGATTGTCGCGCAGGTAAACATAGTCAAACCACTGATCCATCGACTTGGGATCATTCGATGTGGGCCTTTGAATGGAAGCATCGCCGTTGAAGGTAAACTCTTCCACCGGCCGCGTTCCGCAATTGGGGCATTTGATCAGCATGGTTTTTCCATCAATGCAAATTGGGCGAAGCGCCCTGCCCTTTTTCATCGATCATGTAACCCCGGCGGAACCGGTCCAGGCGGTAAGCCGCGTTCAATTTATGCGGCGCGTCGTTGGCAATCGTATGGGCGAAACACCAGCCGGAAGCCGGTGTGGCCTTGAAGCCGCCGTAACACCAGCCCGCGTTGAGATAAAGCCCGTCGATCGAGGTCTTGTCGATGATCGGCGAGCCATCCATCGACATGTCCATGATGCCGCCCCACGAGCGCAGCACCCGCACCCGCGCCAGTCCCGGAATCATCGCAACACCCGCCTCGATCACGTGCTCGACCATCGGCAGGTTGCCGCGCCGTGCATAGGAATTGTAGCCGTCGAGATCGCCGCCGAACACCAATCCGCCCTTGTCCGACTGCGAAACGTAGAAATGCCCGGCGCCGAAAGTCACCACGCCATCGATGTAAGGCTTCAAGCCTTCCGACACAAAGGCCTGCAGCACATGGCTTTCAATCGGCAGCTTCAGGCCGGCCATAGCGGCCACTTCCGAGGAATTTCCTGCCGCCGCAAGGCCCAGCTTCGTGCAGCCGATAAATCCCCGGCTGGTCTCAACCCCCACCACTTTGCCCTTCACCGTTTTGATGCCGGTGACTTCGCAGTTCTGGATAATGTCGACGCCGCGTGAATCCGCACCTCGCGCATAGCCCCAGGCCACCGCATCATGGCGCACCGTGCCGCCGCGCCGCTGCAAAATGCCGCCCTTGATCGGAAAGCGCGCGTTGTTGAAATCAAGGAACGGATACATCTCGCGCACCCCTTCGGTATCGAGGAGTTCCGCATCCACCCCGTCGATGCGCATGGCATTGCCGCGCCGCGCGAAGGCGTCGCGCTGCGGATCCGTATGGCAGAGGTTGAGCACGCCGCGCTGCGAGACCATGGCGTTGAAGTTGAAATCCTGTTCCAGCCCCTCCCACAATTTCATCGACCATTCGTAGAAGGGATTGTTCCCTGGCAGCATGTAGTTGGAGCGGATGATGGTGGTGTTGCGCCCGACATTGCCCGAGCCCAGCCAAGATTTTTCCAGCACCGCCACATTGCTGATGCCGTGCACCTTCGCCAGGTAATAGGCGGTGGCCAGCCCATGCCCGCCGCCGCCAATGATGACAACGTCATAGTCCTTTTTGGGCTGCGGATCGCGCCACGCCGCCGGCCACTTCTTGTGGCCCGACAGCGTATTCTTCAGAAGTGAGAAGACAGAGTATTTCATTTCGGGCTTTTCTTTTTCTCCATGGTCGGGCTTGAGCCGACCACCCAGTCCTTTGCCCAAGACTGGGTGGTCGCATCACGTGCGACCATGGAGAGATGATGTCTAACAATCCAGCGTCGTGTCCCGCTCCCATTGCGTGAGGTGACGGCAATACTGGTTCCATTCCGCATGTTTGAGCTTGAGATAGGCCGATGATACTTCAGCCCCTAAGGCTTCGCGCAAATATGTGTCCTTCTCGAAGTTGCGAAGTGCATCAAGCAGGTTAAGCGGCAGCTTCTTGGCATTTTTCACCGTATGGCCCTCCGCATACATATCGATGTCAAGGCGCTTGCCCGGGTCCATTTTCGCCTCGATGCCGTGCATGCCCGCCGCCATGATGGACGCCAGCATGAGATAGGGATTGGCCGCATTGTCTGGCAGGCGGAACTCGGTGCGTCCCGCATCGGGAATGCGCACCATATGGGTGCGGTTGTTGCCGCCGAAGGTGACCGTGTTGGGCGACCATGTGGCCCCCGAAACCGTGCGCGGCGCGTTGATGCGCTTGTAAGAGTTCACTGTGGGATTGGTAATCGCCACCAGCGATTCCGCATGATGAATCAAACCGCCCAGGAAATTATAGGCCATGGGCGACAGGCCCATCTCATCCTTGGGATCGTCGAAGAGGTTCTTCTTGCGGGCATTGTCCCACACCGAGAGATGCACATGGCAGCCGCTGCCCGTGAGATTGATGAAGGGTTTGGGCATGAAGGTGGCGCGCAGTCCGTGCTTCTCGGCGATTGACTTCACCATGAACTTGAAGAAGGCAAGCTGGTCCGCCGTCGTCAGCGCGTCATTGAAGTTCCAGTTGATCTCGAACTGGCCATTGGCATCCTCGTGGTCGTTCTGATAGGGACCCCAGCCCAGTTGAATCATTGTCGCGGAAATCTCGGTGATCACGTCGATACGCCGCATGATCGCCGCCTGGTCGTAGCAGGGTTTCTCCTGCGTATCCCGGCCATCGGAAATCTGCGTGCCATCCGCATTGATCAGGAAGAATTCCGGCTCCACGCCGGCCATCAATTTGAGATTGCTCTTGGCGGTTTTCTCCATGGCTTTCTTCAGCGCATAGCGCGGCGCCTGTTCCAGGGGTTTTCCGCTCATCCACGGATCGCCCGCAACCCAGGCCACATCCGGGCGCCACGGCAACGGGATAATCGCATTGGGGTCCGGCATCACCAGAATGTCCGGGTGCGCTGGGGTCTGGTCAAGCCAGGTGGCAAAACCCGCAAAGCCCGCACCCGCCTTTTGCATCCGCGTTGCCGCTTCCGCCGGCACCAGCTTGGCCCGCTGCGTGCCGAACAGGTCGGTGAAATTGAACAGGAAGAACTTTACCTTGTTCTTCCTGGCATATGCTTCGAGTTCCCCAGCCATCTAATTTCTCTCCCGGTTATCATTTTTAAGTTTCATCGTGTTGCAATCGCGAGCGCCGCCCCGCCCATGGCCGTAGCGCTTGTCCGGTTCGCAATGCTTAACGCGCGCGGGCTCTTGAGCCAGCGGCGCGCCTGCGCGGCGATCATCACCCAGGTCAGATCGACAGCCACAATCACCGCCACCATGGTGGCGGTAAGCTCGATCCACCCAATCAACGAAATTCGCGCCAGGTCAACAATCGAGGGCAATAGCGCCAGATAAAAAACCATGATCTTGGGATTGCCCAGCGTAATGGCCATGCCGGTCAGAAACAGCCGCCATGAAGAACCGCCCGCCGGCAGCGCCTCATCCTTGACGTCGGACGGTGCCGTCCACATCCGGTAGGCGAGATAAAGCAAATAGGCCACACCCAGGTATTTCAGGATCACGAAGGCCCAATAGAAAGTCTGCGCCATGACGCTGAGTCCGAAAACCGCCGCCGTCAGCCAGAGCGCTTCGCCAATCCACATGGCGGCAAGGAGCGGCATGACACTGCGCCAGCCGCTGGTCAGAACCCGCGCCACCAAGGCCGCGACGCTCGGGCCAGGCGAGCTGGAATTTATGAAAAGCGCGCCGGCGAAAATGGCAAGGACCGTGATTTCCAAAATGGTCTCCCTAAGAAATCCCCATCCTAATACCCGCCCCGGCCCGGAATCCAGTCTGTTCCTGCAAGGGGGACCTGCGCCATGGCCGCGGCTTCCACCGTGAGCGCGCAAAGGTCTTCCGGCTCAAGGTTGTGCACGTGGCTTTTTCCATTGGCCCGCGCGATGGTCTGCGCCTCCAGCGTCATCACCTTGAGGTAGTTGGAAAGCCGCCCGCCGGCCTTCACCGGATCAAGCCGCTTGGCAAGCTCCGGATCCTGCGTCGTAATGCCGGCGGGGTCGCGCCCCTCATGCCAGTCATCATAGGCCCCAGCCGTTGAGCCAAGCTCGTTGTATTCTGCTTCATAATGCGGATCATTGTCGCCCAGCGCCACCAGCGCCGCCGTGCCGATCGACACCGCATCGACGCCAAGCGCCAGGGCCTTTGCCACATCGGCGCCATTCCTGATGCCGCCGGAAACGATGAGCTGCACTTTGCGGTGCATGCCGAGTTCCTGCAACGCGCGCACCGCCGGGCGGATGCAGGCAAGCGTCGGCTGGCCTACATGCTCGATGAATACTTCCTGGGTGGCCGCCGTGCCGCCCTGCATGCCGTCCAGCACCACCACATCGGCTCCGGATTTCACCGCCAGTGCCACATCATAATAAGGCCGCGCCCCGCCGATCTTCACATAGATCGGTTTTTCCCAATTGGTGATTTCGCGGAGTTCATGGATCTTGATTTCAAGGTCATCGGGCCCCGTCCAGTCCGGATGCCGGCACGCCGAGCGCTGGTCAATGCCTTTCGGCAGGCAACGCATGGCGGCCACCCGGTCGGAAATTTTCTGGCCCAGCAGCATGCCGCCGCCTCCGGGCTTGGCCCCCTGCCCAATGACAATTTCAATCGCATCGGCCTTGCGCAGATCGTCCGGGTTCATCCCGTAGCGCGACGGCAGGTATTGATAAACCAGTGTCTTGGACTGCCCGCGCTCTTCCGGCGTCATCCCGCCATCGCCCGTTGTCGTTGACGTACCGGCGATGGTTGCGCCTCGGCCCAGCGCTTCCTTGGCCTGCGCCGAAAGCGAGCCAAAGCTCATGCCCGCAATGGTGATCGGAATTTTCAGCTCAATCGGCTTCTTGGCAAAACGCGTGCCGAGTACAACATTGGTGCCGCATTTTTCCCGGTAGCCCTCCAGGGGATACCGCGAGATGGAGGCTCCCAAAAACAGCAGGTCGTCAAAATGCGGCAGCCTGCGCTTGGCCCCGGCCCCGCGGATGTCATAAATGCCGGTGCTTGCGGCCCGGCGGATTTCGGAAAGCGTGTAATCGTCAAAGGTAGCTGATTTGCGCGGCAGCGTGCGGGGCGTTTTATCCATGGTGTCCTCAGTACGCGTCCGCGTGATCGACGCTGAAATTGTAAAGCTTGCGCGCCGAGCCGTAGCGCCGGAAGTCCGACGGTTTCTCCCGGCGCTTGGCGGCCTTCAGCAGGCGCTCAAGATCGGCCAGATGTTCCGCCCGCATTTCCTTCTCGATGCAATCAGCCCCAAGGCTTGCCACCTTGCCCTTCACATAAAGCCGCGCCTCGTAAATGGAATCGCCCAGCGCGTCGCCCGCATCGCCGCAGACGATCAGATTGCCGCGCTGCGCCATGAAGGCCGACATGTGGCCCACCGAGCCGCCCACCACGATATCAATGCCCTTCATCGAAATGCCGCAGCGCGACGAGGCATCGCCCTCAATGACGAGAAGCCCGCCATTGCCCGTGGCCCCGGCGGATTCCGATGAATTGCCCTTCACCCAGACCACGCCGGACATCATGTTTTCCGCCGTCCCCACGCCCGCATGGCCATGAATGGTGAGTTCCGCATCCTTGTTCATGCCGCCGCAATAGAAGCCCACGTGGCCTCTGATATCGATCTGCAGCGGCGCATCGAGGCCGACCGCAATGGAATGCTGCCCCTTGGGGTTTTGAATGACCCAGTGCTTTTCATTGGTGTTCCTGGGCAGGCTGTGAAGCTGCGAATTGATCCCCCGCACCCCAACCTTGTGAAGATCAAGCTCGTTCATGCGTGGCCGCCCCACGTGTAAATCGTGGTGGGTTCCGGTTCCCAGATTTTCGCCGTGTCGGCGCCGGGCAAATGCGCAATGGCGCGGTACTCCGTGGCCATCGCAACCCAGTCATCGGTCTCCGCCATCACCGCGTGCTTGCAGGCAATGGGATCACGCACCACGGCAAAGCCGTCCGCCGTGCCGACAAGGAAGGTGTAAAAGCCGTCAAGATCACGAAGCCCGTCTTCCAGCGCTTCTTTCAGCGTGGCCCCGCCACGCAGTTTCCAGGTCATGTAGGCGGCCGCTACTTCCGTATCATTCTCCGTCTGGAAATCCATGCCTTCCCGGCGCAGGTTCTCGCGCAGGCGGTTATGGTTGGACAGCGAGCCATTATGCACCAGGCAAAGGTCAGCCCCGGTGGCAAAGGGATGCGAGCCCGCCGTGGTCACCGCACTCTCGGTGGCCATGCGGGTATGGCCGATGATGTGCGTGCCCTGCGCCTCATCCAGGTCAAACCGGTCATAGACTTCCGCCGGCAGGCCCGTTTCCTTGAAAATCTCAATGGTGTGGCCCGTGCCCACCACGCGCACCCCGGGATGATGGGCTTTCAGCCAGGCGATCACCGCCGCTTCCTTGCCCGTCGTCACCAGAATGCAGTGACTGTCGATCTTGGTGATCGTGCAATCGCATTTCAGGGCCTTTTCCAGCCCCGTATCGATTTTTTTCCAGTCGTAGCTGGCATCGTCGTGGGCCAGAGAAAATTTCGTCTGGGCCTTCTTCACCGGATTGCGGTACACCGCGACGCCGGTTGAATCCGGCCCGCGATTGGTCATTTCGATGAGCATGGGCTTGAACATTTTGCCCAGTTTGGACTTCAATTTGGGGTTCTTGAGATAAAGACCGACAATGCCGCACATGCCAAAAAACCTCTCCTGAAACAGCGCTGAATGACTGTATCAGGGCATTGCGGCAATATCAACTACCAGGAATTATTTTTTCACAAGAGGAATGAAAGGGTTAATCATCCCGCCGGTAGCTGATGACGCTCAAATAGCGCGCCGGCAGCTTTTTCAGCTCCTCAGGTCCGTGCGGAACGTCGGCGTCAAAAAACAGCGTATCGCCGGGGTGCATGTCATAGGTCTTGTCGCCATGGCGGTAAACCACATTGCCCTCCAGCATGTAAAGCATCTCAAGCCCCCCATGCTGGAAGGTGGGGAATACGTCGGATTGGGCCGTGAGCGTTATCATGTAGGGCTCGACCATGACTGCCCCATGGGGGCTGTGGCCCAGCAACTGGTATTGGTGGCCCGCCCGTGTGCCGCGCCGCTCAATGGTGAGGCCCTGTCCGGCTTTCACGAAGGAGGCATCTCTTATTTCCTCGAAGCCGCGAAATAGCGAGGTGACCGGAACTTGCAGGGCTTTGCCCAAGGCCTGCAGCGAGCCGAGCGAGGGCGAGGTGGCGCCATTCTCGATCTTCGACAGCATGCCCGCCGACATGCCCGCCGCCTTGGCCAGTTCTGAAATGGTGATGCCGAGCTTTTCGCGAAACCCGCGCACTTCGCGCCCGATGGCTTCCTCCAAAAGCTTGCCCCGCGCCGCAGCACCCAGATGCGGTTCCTGGTAAGGAAGTTTGGGCGTGCCCTTCCTGTTCGCCGGTTTTTTTGGTGATGGATTTTTCATCAGCTCCCCTTGCCAAGAGCTAACCCCAAAGCCAAGTAACGGGCAAGTCCCGCCTTGCCTTTGCGCAAAGACCCCGCCATAAACCCGCCCGTACAAGGATAGCGTAATGCCGCAGGCCCCTGCCGTCAAAAAACTGACCCATCTCGAACGCCTCGAGGCGGAATCCATCCACATCATCCGCGAAGTCGCCGCCGAATGCGAAAAGCCCGTGATGCTCTATTCCGTGGGCAAGGATTCAGCCGTCATGCTGCACCTCGCCATGAAGGCCTTTTATCCCGCCAAGCCGCCCTTCCCCCTCATGCATGTCGATACCCGCTGGAAATTCCGCGACATGATTTCCTTGCGCGATGAAACCGCCAAACGCCTCGGCCTCGATCTCATCGTCTATATCAATCCCGACGGCGTCGAGAAGGATGTAAACCCTTTCGACCACGGCTCGGCATTGCACACCCAGATCATGAAAACCGATGGCCTGAAACAGGCCCTCGACAGATATGGCTTCGACGCAGCCTTCGGCGGGGCCCGCCGCGACGAGGAAAAATCCCGCGCCAAGGAGCGCATTTTTTCTTTCCGCGATGCCAGGCACCGCTGGGATCCCAAGAACCAGCGCCCCGAACTGTGGAACCTCTACAACGCCCGCAAGAACAAGGGCGAATCGATCCGCGTGTTTCCACTGTCGAACTGGACCGAACTCGACATCTGGCAATATATCCACCTCGAGAATATTCCCATCGTGCCCCTCTACTTCGCCGCCCCCCGCCCCATCGTCTGGCGCGATGGCCAGATGATCATGGTGGATGACGAGCGCATGCGCCTCAACCCCGGCGAAAAACCGGAAATGCGCAGCATCCGCTTCCGCACCCTGGGCTGCTATCCCCTGACCGGGGCCATTGACTCAAGCGCCACCACGCTTCTCGACATCATCGAGGAAATGCTGGTGGCCACCTCCTCCGAGCGCCAGGGCCGCGTCATCGACAAGGACCAGGCCGCCTCCATGGAGAAGAAGAAGCAGGAGGGATATTTCTGATGTCCCGTTTCATCGAATTTGAAGGTGGCGATGTTGAATCCTACCTGAAAACCCAGGAGAACAAGGATCTCCTGCGCTTCATCACCTGCGGCTCCGTCGATGACGGCAAATCAACCCTCATCGGCCGGCTCCTCTACGAAGCCAAAATGCTGTTTGAGGATCAGCTCCTCGCCCTGGAAGCCGACTCCAAAAAATGGGAACCCAGGGCGGCAATCTCGATTTCGCCCTTCTCGTGGATGGCCTCGCCGCCGAACGCGAACAGGGCATCACCATTGATGTGGCCTACCGGGCCTTCACCACCAACAGGCGCAAATTCATCGTGGCCGATACACCCGGCCATGAACAATACACCCGCAACATGGCCACCGGCGCCTCCACCGCCGATCTCGCCGTCATCCTGATTGATGCGCGCAAGGGCGTACTCACCCAGACCCGCCGCCACACCTTCATCGCGACCCTCTTGGGAATCCGCCATCTCGTCGTCGCCATCAACAAGATGGACCTGATCAACTACGATCAGAAAGTCTTTGCCGATATCGAAGCCGATTACCGCGCCTTCGCCAAAAGCATCGGCGCCGACAACATCACCTGCATTCCGCTGTCAGCCCTCGCCGGCGACAATGTCGTCGAGCCCTCCGCTGCCATGCCCTGGTATCACGGCCCCACCCTCATGGCCCATCTCGAAACCGTGCCGGTTGATGATGATCTTGCCACCAAAGCGTTCCGCCTGCCCGTGCAATGGGTGAACCGCCCGGACCAGAATTTCCGTGGCTTTTCCGGCACCATTGCCAGCGGTGCGGTGCGCCCCGGCGATCAGATCAAGGTTCTGCCCTCCGCCAAAACAGCCATCGTTGACCGCGTTGTGACTTACAATGGCGACCTGCCGGTTGGTGTCGCAGGCCAGTCGCTTACCATCACGCTCACCACTGAAATCGACGTCAGCCGCGGCGATGTCATCTGCAACGCGGCGGACCCCATTGAAGTGTCGGATCAGTTTGAGGTCGAGGTGTTGTGGATGGGTGATGAGCCCATGCTGCCGGGCCGCCCCTATGTGATCAAGACCGGCAACCGCCAGGTTCCCGGCACGCTTGATTCGCTTAAATACAAAGTCAACGTCAATACCATGGAGCATGTGGCGGCGAAGACGCTCACCCTCAATGAAATCGGCGTGTGCAATCTCGAGATCGACAGCTCCATTGCCTTCACCACCTATGCCGAGAACCGCCACCTCGGCAGCTTTATCATCATTGACCGCTTCACCAACTCGACCGTTGGCATGGGCCTCATTCACTTTGCCCTGCGCCGCGCCTCCAACATTCACTGGCAGGCCATGGATGTGAACAAGCTCTCGCGCGCCGGCCAGGCCAAGCAGAAGCCAACCGTGCTGTGGTTCACCGGGCTGTCCGGCTCCGGCAAATCCACCATCGCCAATCTCGTGGAAAAAAAGCTCCACGCTTCGGGCCACATGACCTATCTGCTCGACGGCGACAACGTCCGCCATGGCCTCAATCGTGACCTGGGTTTCACCGATGCCGACCGGGTTGAAAACATCCGCCGCGTGGCCGAAGTCTCCAAGCTCATGGTCGATGCCGGATTGATCGTGCTTGTCTCCTTCATCTCCCCCTTCCGCGCTGAGCGTTTGATGGCGAGGGAAAGCGTTGAGAAAGGCGAGTTCGTTGAAATCTTCGTGAACACAGCGCTCGCCGAAGCCGAAAGGCGCGATGTCAAAGGCCTCTACGCCAAGGCGCGCCGTGGTGAAATCAAGAACTTCACCGGCATTTCATCCGCCTATGAAACCCCGGAAACTCCTGAACTGTCGCTCGATACGGCAAAGCTCTCGGCCGAACAGGCCGCCGAAACCATCGTCGATTATCTGGTCAAGCAGCAACGCCTGAGCAAGGCCTAAAGAACAGTCCTGCTTTAGGACTTTGCATTGATGCCTCACAGGTTCATACTCGGCCCATGAGGATGCTTGCCATCATCGCCCTGCTTGCCGCGGCGCATCCGGCCCTCGCCATGAATTGGGAAGGTCACGATGAAGAATGGAAAAGCGAATTTCCGCCAGCCAAGGCATTCCTCGATGCCGTGCCCGAGGCAAAACCTCTGCCGTCTCCTGATTGTCCCATGGGCCCGGTCGCGCGTGCCGATAACCCTTACGAGCAGATACCCCTGCCGCGCCACAACTGCCCCGCGCCGCCGCCCGGCAAATTGCCCGGAAGCTAGCTGTTCCGCCTGAAAGGCAGCATGCGGAGCAACACGTCATCCCGGGTGAGGAAGTGATGCTTGAGCGCCGCAAGGACATGCAGGGCCAGCAGCGCGATGCCGAGATTGGCGCCAATCTCGTGAATGTCCTTCATGGGAAGACCAAGGCTTGGTGCCTCCGGAAGCGGAAATGCGCCGAAGATCGTGAGATTCATCATCGCTCCTTCCTCGCGAAGGAACTTCGGCGTTGCGAGCCAGCCGGTCAGCGGCAGGCCAATCAGCAATGCGTAGAAGGTGAGATGCGTGGCCTTTGCGGCCATGCGCTCCCAGGTGGCCATTCCGGCGGGATAGCCGGGTGGCGGATTGAACAGGCGCCAGACCAGCCGGACTATACTGAGCAAGAGAATGGCGCTGCCGATTGAAACATGCAACGAAGGCCCAATCGCCTCGAAGCCGTCTTCCTCCTCGATAAGATCTTCTCCGAAAAACAGCATGAAGATCAAGAGAACGGCGATGAGCCAGTGCAGGCTCATCGCAACAGCGTCATATCTGGTCTTTGCAGCGGCGGCCATGACTCAACTTCCGTTTAACTGTGCACCGCCATAACTTCCGCCGCTTTATGACGGCATTTAGGCAGCCACGGCCAATGCGTCCTGCTGGCGCGCGGTTTTGAGCGCCGCGGTCCACCAGACCAACTGGTCGAGCATGTCTCTAACGCCCTGTTGGAGATGCGGAATGTCCTTGAGGTCCTTGCCCTCCCTGAGGGCCGCCATGAAATCGGCGCCCTGGATATAAACGCCGGTGCGGACCGTGGCCAATTGCAGCTCGGCCGCCACCAGACGCAGATGTTCCACCGCGCGTGAGCCGCCCACGGCGCCATAGCCCACAAAGGCAGCGGCCTTCTTGACCCATTCCGGATAGGCATAGTCGAGGGCGTTCTTCAACGCCGCCGGCATGCTGTGATTGTATTCGGCCGTCACAAAGATGTAGCCGTCGAACTCGGCAACTTTCTTCTGCCAGCGCCGGGCCACTTCATTCGTCGTCGGCGCCCAGGCGTTGGAGGCCACTTCGTCGAAGAAAGGCATGGGGTAATCGCGCAAGTCCAGGAGTTCGACGGTCATGTCGCTGCGCTCGGCGGCGATGGCCTTGACCCATTCCGCCGGTTTGTGGCCAAAGCGGGTGGCGCGGGTGGTGCTGATGACGATGGCGATTTTGAGCTTGCTCATGGGAGTCCTCTTTATGAAGCAGGTTACGAATTGTTACCTGGCATAAATAGAGGACCGCTAAATGCAACACAAGTAGGCACAATTTAGATACCCGGTTATCTCCCTGTGACCAAAGCCCTTTCTGCTTGAATGCCGTCGCCAGTCGGCTAATCCTTGGCCGGCAAGCAAAGGCTGTTTCCGATGAGTTTAGCGTCCGTCCGGGCCTTTCTGGCCGAAAAGGCTCCCGACATTGATATCATCGAGCTGGAAAAGAGCAGCGCCACCGTAGCTCTGGCCGCGCAAGGTCATGGCGTCACCCACGGCCAGATCGCCAAGACCCTGTCGCTCCGGGTAGGCGAGCGCAACTTCGTGGTGGTCACCCGTGGCGATGCGCGGCTCGACAATAAAAAGGCCAAGGCGGCCTTCGGCGGCAAGGCGCGGATGCTCAGCGCCGATGAGGTCCTGGCGGTAACAGGTCACCCGGTGGGCGGCGTCAGCCCTTTCGGCCTGGCAACGGCGTTGCCCGTCTATTGCGATGTCTCGCTGAAAGCCTTTGATGAGGTCGTGCCTGCGGCAGGCTCGGCCAACAGCGCCTTGCGCATAAATCCCTTCCGCATGGCAGAGCTGATTGGGGCGGAATGGGTTGATGTCTGCCAGACCGAAACCCCCTCTACGGCTTGATGTCCTTCTGGCTGACGGGGGACGCGGTGGCGTTTATCTTCTGTGAGAGACGTTGCAGCCACACCAGCACGATGAGGGCAAGAGCCGTGGCGAGAACCGCAATCGAATAGAGCCCAAACCCGCAGGCAACACCAATGGCGCCCGCCAGCCACATGCTGGCCCCCGTGGTCAGGCCGGAGATCTGCGCCCGCGACTGGATGATCGAGCCCGCCGCAAGAAATGCCACGCCGGCGGTTACCGCCTCGATGGCGCGAATGGGATCGGCGGTGTGGCCCGTCTTCTCAAGGTTGGCGATGATTTCAAGCGTCGTAATCGAAAAAATTGCGGCCGCAAGCGCAATCAGCATGTGGGTGCGCAACCCCGCGGGCCGGTTTTTGACCTCGCGATCAAAGCCGATGGCGCCGCCGAGAAACAGCGCGATTACCAGCCTGCTAATGAGCTGCCCTTCCGGAATGGCGGTCCGCACGAAAAAGAAGTCCAAACTATCCATGTCCCGCTCCCGGATTGAAAAGCTACAACGATTCCATGAAGCACAAGGTTCCATGATCGCGTGAAGGTTATGCACGGCGGGGAACTATTGATGGTTTGCCCCGTTCTATCGGCGTCGCCGCTCCCGTTGCCCTTCAATCCGGGAACTGGCGTACTGTCCTGGTTCGCACCAAGGGCATGATTGTGGTTGCTTCGCAGCCGGCAATCGGCCCCGCTGCTGAAAAGTGGCGGGGCTTTTTCATTCCGGCACAACCGTCATTCTGCCGCCTTGGGCAGCGGCTTTGCCAGATGAATTTCGGCCTTTGTCGCTTCAATCGTCGGGCCCGCATGAATGCGTCCCATGATGCTGTAAGCGCAAGGCACCACGAACAGCGTGAGCAGCGTGCCGAACGTCATGCCGCCGGCGATGACCCAGCCAATCTGCATGCGGCTTTCGGCCCCCGCGCCGCTCGCAAGAACGAGCGGCACCGCGCCAAGCACCATGGCCGAAGTGGTCATCAGAATGGGCCGCAGCCGCAGCGTGGCCCCTTCAACGATGGCCTCCACCCGCGAACGGCCCTCCTCCTGCATCCGGTTGGCGAAATCGACGATGAGGATGCCGTGCTTGGTGATAAGGCCGATGAGCGTCACCAGCCCGATCTGCGAATAGACATTTAAGGTGCCCCCAGTGAAATAGAGCGCCGCAAGCGCCCCGGTCATGGAGAGCGGCACGCTGAACATGATCATCACCGGATCGCGGAAGCTCTCGAACTGGGCCGAGAGCACAAGATAAATGAAGGCCAGCGCCAGCACAAAAACCAGCGCCAGGTTGGAGCTTGAATCGCGCAGTTCCCGCGCCTGGCCGGTGAGATCCGTGACCACGCCATCAGGCAAAACCTCCTGGGCCGCGGTGTTGAAGGCGGTGATCGCTTCGCCCAGCGTGTAACCCGGCGAAAGATTGGCCTGTATGGTGATGGCCCGCAACTGGTTGAAGCGCCGGAGGTCGCGGGGCGCCACCGCCTCGCGCGCCGTCACCACATTGGAAAGCTGCACCATTTCGCCCGAGGCGCTGCGCACAAAAATACGCGACAACGTTTCGGTCGAGGTCCGGTCCTCCACCGGAAGCGCCACCGTCACATCATACTGCTCGCTGCCGATCTCGAAGGTGGTGACATTGCGCCCGCCCAGCAGCGTCTCAAGGGTGCGTCCGATTACCGTCACGTCAAGGCCGAGGTCGGCGGCCCGTGCCCGGTCAATTTCGATCTGCACTTCCGGCTTGTTGAGTCGCAAGTCCGTATCGAGGTCGGCAAGGCCCGGGTTGTCCTTGAGTTTTTCGACCAGGGTGTTGGCTATCCCGTTGAGCTCCTCGTAGGTGGCGGAGGACTGGATGACGAACTGCATGGGCTTGCCGAAGCCGCGCACGCCCAGCGAGGCCGGATTGGAGGCCGAAGCCTGGATGCCCGCAATGGCCCGGAGCTTCGGCAGCAGCTTCTGCACCGTTTCCTGCTGGCTCACCGTGCGCTCGCTCCAATCCTTGAGGCGGGCAAAGGAATTCATCTGGGTCACCTCGCCGGACCCCACGATCACCAGCGCCGAGCGCAGGTCGGGAATATCCTTGAGGATCTCTTCCACCTGTTCAGCGTAGCGCTGGGTATAGGCAAAGCTCGCCCCTTCCGGCGCGTTGCCCGAAACAATGATCGTGCCGCGGTCCTCGGTGGGCGACAGCTCCGACTTGAGCTGGGTGAGCAGCAGGCCGCCCACCGCGGCAATGCCAAGGGCGGCCAGCATCACGAACCAGCGCAGCCGCAGCACCAGGCGCAGCGTCCTCTGATAGCCCCGGTCGAGGCTTTTCAGCATTCCCTCGATGGTGCGGGAGAAGATGTTCTCGCGTTCCGCGTGCTTCAGCAGCTTGGACGACATCATCGGCGTGAGCGTGAGCGCAATGAAGCCCGACACCACCACGGCACCTGCCAGCGTCACGGCAAATTCCATGAAAAGCCGGCCCGTGCGCCCCGGTGTGAAAGCGATAGGGGCATAGACGGCAGCAAGTGTCATCGTCATGGCGATGACGGCAAAGCCCACTTCCCGGGCCCCTCTCAGCGCCGCATCGAAAGGTTTCATGCCTTCTTCCACATGCCGGTAAATATTCTCCAGCATGACAATGGCGTCATCAACCACCAGCCCGATGGCCAGGACGAATGCCAGAAGCGTCAGCGTGTTGATCGTGAGCCCTGCCGCATACATGATGGCGAAAGCGGTGATGAGCGATACGGGGATTGTGACCACCGGAATGATCGCCGCGCGGATCGAATGAAGAAACAGGAAAATGATGACGATTACCAGCCCGGTCGCTTCGAGGATTGTCGTGAACACATTTTTGATCGAACGGTCGATGAACACCGTCGAGTCAAAGCCGACCTCGATGGAGGTTCCTTCCGGCATCGCCCCGTTGATCGCCGGCAGCACCCCGTTGACCCCAATTGCAACATCAAGCGGATTGGCAACCGCCTGCTTCACGATGCCGATCGAGATGGCGGTCTGCCCGTCATAGCGGCTCTCACGGCGCACGTCCGCCGTTCCAAGCTCAACCCTGGCCACGTCGCCCAGCGACACCTGCAAGCCGCCAGCCGCCTTCAGCGCGACCTTGGCAAATTCCTCAGCCGTGCCAAGCGACGTGCGCGACAGCACGGTGAATTCGCGGTCCGTGCTCTCCACCCGGCCCGCCGGGATTTCGGCGTTTTGCGAACGGATCGCCGCCTCGATGTCCTGTACGGTGATGCCATAGCCGGCAAGCTTACCGGGATCGAGCCAGACCCGCATGGCATAGCGCCGCTCGCCGTTCACCGTGACATCGGCAACGCCGTTAAGATTCTTGAATTGGTCAACCACGAAACGGTCCACGTAGTCGGTGAGCTCAAGGGCCGTCATGCCGGTGGAGCGCAGCACCAGGAACATGATGGGTTGCGCGTCCGCTTCGACTTTGGAAATTGTCGGTTCGTCAATTTCATCGGGAAGCCGGCCGCGCACCCGGCTTACCCGGTCGCGCACGTCGCTGGTTGCCGAATCGATGCTGATGCCTGTCCGGAAGCGGATCGTGATCCGGCTTGATTCCGCCCGCGAGGTGGATTCAATCGTATCGATGCCCTCGATGCCCGCCAGCGATCCTTCCAGCACCTGCGTCACCTGGCTTTCGATGATTTCCGCCGATGCACCGGAATAGGTGGTAGACACTGAGACCTGCGGCTCGTCGATGCTGGGATACTCCCGGATCGTCAGCCGGCTGAAGGCCATGAGGCCGACTAGCACCAGGATGAGGCTCAGTACCGTTGCGAAAACCGGCCGCCGGATGCAAAGTTCAGGAAGCGTCATCGCCGCCTCAATTGCTTGTGGTCGGAACGATGGCGATCGACGCCCCGTCCGCCAGCCGCGTGTTTCCGGCGGTGACGACCTGTGCCCCCGCCTTCAGCCCCTCCAGAATTTCAACATCACCGTCGATGCGCTTGCCGGTGCGAACTTTTGTTTCTTCCGCCGTTTCACCCATTGCGACAAACACCACCGCGCCATTGCTGCGCGGAACGATGGCCGCTTCCGGCACCATGACCGATGAACGCGATGGTCCGCGCACGCTCACCCTTATCAGCATGCCGGGCCGCAGCTTGTCGGCTGAATTGTCAAGGTCGGCCCGCACCCGCAGCGCCCGTCCGTTGATGTCAAGCAGCGGGTCGATGGCGGAGATTTTTGCCTCGAAGGTTTCGCCCGGCACCGCATCGGCGGTCACCATGATGCTCTGGCCAAGGGCCAGCTGGGTGTAATTCAGTTCCGGAACGCTGAAGGCTGCCTTCAACAGGTCAATTTTTTCAACATGCACGAGCGGCGCTCCGGCCTGCACATAGGCGCCGATGGAAACGCCGCGAAATCCCGCCCGGCCGCTGAAGGGAGCGCGGATCGTCAGTTTGCCAAGCTGCACCTGGGCCAGCGCCAGAGCGCTTTCAGCGAGCGTAAGTTCGGTATTTGCCTGGTCGACAACGCTTTGCGCGATGTTCCGCGATTTGAGCAGGGCGGCATTGCGCTCGACAACGGTTCTGGCCAGTGCAAGCTTGGCCTCCGCATCGGTCACGACGGCCTTCACCAGCGTGTCATCGAGCCGGAACAGCACATCGCCCGCGCTGACCTGCGTGCCGTCGGCGAACAGGATTTCCACAATCCGCCCGTTCGTCTCCGCCGAGATGTCGACCGACTCTTCCGACACCAGCGAACCGATCGCCGCAATATCGTCGCTGAGCCGGCCTTCTTTCGCCGTTGCCACCTCCACCGATGATGCAGGACGCTTGGCCCCGCTGTCAGGCGCAGGCTGCACTTGCGCCACCGGTGCCGCGGGCCACAAGGATTTAAGCTGGCCATCGGCTTGCAGCCAATAGGCTGCGCCTCCCAAAACCAGGAGGAGAACCACTGCCGCCGCCGACTTTTTCAATTGACTACCACTCCCCGAGTATAATGCCACCTTCAGCATAACCTACTCAAGACGGAAATGGACTGGATTTCCGTCCAATTCTCACGAATTTGTGTATCCCAAATTCTGCTTTTCCGGCAAATAAAATCCGGTTCATCAAGCGCCGCGGCACCTTGCCTTTCCGCCTTCCAGCCCCTATTTGGACGCAATGTCATCCGCCATTTCGATCTCCGGCCTTTCAAAGACTTACAAGTCAGGCTTTCAGGCCCTGAAAGACGTCAGTCTTGAGATCCGGCAAGGGGAAATTTTCGCGCTTCTCGGCCCCAATGGCGCGGGCAAGACCACTCTCATCAGCATTATTTGCGGCATCGTTAATGCCAGCTCCGGCAAGGTGTTGGCCAACGGCCACGATATTGTCACGGACTTCCGGGCGGCGCGTTCCCTCATCGGCCTGGTGCCCCAGGAGCTGACCACCGATGCCTTTGAAACCGTCTGGGCAACGGTGAATTTCAGCCGCGGCCTCTTTGGCCTTTCGCGCAATCCCGCCCATATCGAGAAAATCCTCAAGGCGCTTTCCCTGTGGGACAAGAAGGACAGTAAGATCATGCAGCTCTCCGGCGGCATGAAACGCCGGGTGCTGATCGCCAAGGCCCTGTCCCACGAACCCAAGATCCTCTTCCTCGATGAACCCACGGCCGGCGTTGATGTGGAGCTTCGCCGCGACATGTGGCAGCTCGTGCGCGATCTCAGGAAAACCGGCGTCACCATCATCCTCACCACCCACTACATTGACGAAGCCGAAGAAATGGCCGACCGCATCGGCGTCATCAACAAGGGCGAGATCATTCTGGTCGAGGACAAGAAAGCCCTCATGGCCAAGCTCGGCAAGAAACAGATCACCCTTCATCTCGACCGCGCCATCAAGAGCATTCCGAAAGCGCTGCTGAAGTATGGACTTGAGCTCAATGGCGAAGGAACCGAAATCACCCATACCTATGATTCACAGGGCAGCAAGACCGGCATCGCCGCCCTGCTTGAAGACCTGCACACCGCAAAAATAAAATTCAAGGACATGGAAACCAAGCAAAGCTCGCTCGAGGAAATCTTCGTGAGTCTCGTAAGGAAGCCATCATGAATTTCAATGCCGTAAAGGCCATTTATGTCTTCGAAATGGCGCGCTTCTTCCGCACCCTGACGCAAAGCCTTGTCTCGCCGGTCATTTCGACCTCGCTCTATTTCGTGGTCTTTGGCGCCGCCATCGGCACACGTATTCAGGAAATCGACGGCATCAACTATGGCTCTTTCATCGTGCCGGGGCTGATCATGCTGTCGCTGCTCACTCAAAGCATCGCCAACGCCTCGTTCGGCATTTACTTCCCGCGCTTTGTCGGTACGATTTTCGAGCTGCTCTCGGCCCCCGTATCCTATCTCGAAATCGTCATCGCCTATGTTGGCGCCGCCGCCACCAAGTCAATTGTCTTGGGCCTCGTCATTCTGGCAACCGCCGCCTTCTTCGTGCCATTGCAGATCCTGCATCCCTTCTGGATGCTGGCATTTCTGGTTCTGACCGCGGTGACCTTCAGCCTCTTCGGCTTCATCATCGGAATCTGGGCCGATGGCTTTGAGAAGCTGCAGCTCATCCCCCTGCTGGTCATCACTCCGCTCACCTTCCTGGGCGGCAGCTTCTATTCGATCAACATGCTGCCGCCGATCTGGCAGAAAATCAGCCTGTTCAATCCGGTGGTCTATCTCATCAGCGGTTTTCGCTGGAGCTTCTTCGGCCATTCCGATGTCAGCATCGGTTACAGCCTGCTGGCCATTGCAGGCTTCCTTGCCGCCTGCCTTGCCGTCATCGCCTGGATATTCCGGACCGGTTACCGCCTGAAGAACTAACGGCAGCCGAGATCGCTGAGAAGCCTTGGCACCAGGGCTTGAAATTCTCCATGCTCGATCATGCCCGCGATGGCTTCTATGTCCGTTGAAAACTCCCGGTCCTGTTCGCGGGCTGCGGCCTTGGAACGCAGCATTTTGTGCGTTTCTTCCAGCGGCTTCGAGGATTGAAGCGGCCGCCGGAAATCAATGCCTTCCGCCGAAGCCATCAGCTCGATTGCGACGATGCGCGCCAGATTGGCATTCATCGGCCCAAGCCGCCGCGCCCCGTGGGTTGCCATGGAGACATGATCTTCCTGGTTGGCTGAGGTGGGCGCTGAATCGACCGACGCCGGATGCGACATCTGCTTGTTCTCGCTCATCAAGGCCGCCGCCGTGCATTGCGGGATCATGAAGCCCGAATTGAGCCCCGGATTGCGGATGAGAAAGGGCGGCAGCAGCGAGATCGAGGAATCAATCAGCGCCGCCATGCGCCGTTCCGACAGCGAGCCCATTTCCGCAACGGCAATGGCAATCATGTCGGCGGCAAAGGCCACCGGCTCCGCATGGAAATTGCCGCCGGACAGCACCGCGCCGTCCTCGGCAAACACCAGCGGATTGTCGGAAACCCCATTGGCCTCGATCATCAGGGTGCGCGCCGCATTGGCCAGCATGTCGAGGCACGCCCCCATCACCTGCGGCTGGCAGCGGAACGAATAGGGATCCTGCACCCTCTCGTCATCAACCAGATGCGAAGCGCGGATGGCGCTGCCCACCAGCAAGCGGCGGTAGTGAGACGCCGCAAGCACCTGTCCGGGATGCGGGCGCAGCGCATGGATGCGGGGGTCAAACGGCGTATCGGAGCCCATCACCGCGTCAATTGAAAGCGCCCCCGCCAGAATGGCCGCCGCCGCATTGCGCTCCGCCGCAATCAAGCCGGAAAGCGCCAGCGCCGTTGATACCTGCGTCCCGTTGAGAAGCGCGAGCCCTTCTTTTGGTCCCAGGGCAACAGGCCCAATCCCCGCCGCCGCCAATCCTTTTGCCCCGCTGAGCCGCTTGCCCTTGTGCAGAACCTCGCCCTCGCCAATCAGCACCAGGCTCAGATGCGCCAGCGGCGCCAGGTCACCCGAGGCGCCAACCGAGCCCTGCCCCGGAACGGCGGGCAAAACATCGGCATTCAGCAGCGCAACCAATGTTTCCATCGCGGCGAGCGAAATGCCAGAAGCCCCCTGCGAAAGGGCGTTGATCTTGAGCAGCATGATGAGCCGGACCACGTTCTGGTCCAGCAGCGCGCCAACCCCCGCCGCATGCGAACGCACGATATTGATCTGCAGCTTTGACAGGTCTTCCGCCGCAATCCGCGTCTTGGCCAGCTTTCCAAACCCCGTGTTCACGCCATAGATCGCATCGCCCGTCTTGAGCAGCCGCGCCACTGTCTCGGCGCTCTTGGAAATGAGCCCTCGCGCTTTGGTCGAAAGCAAAACCGTTACCGGCCCGGCCAACGCGGCGCGTGCGTGTTCCAGTGTAATTGCGGTTTCACCTATGATGATCTTCATGACAAACGCCTCACGGTTTCAGAAAATTTCTTTTGAATACGGTCTTCATCGACATGCCGGCCATCCTTCACCACATGCGCACCCGCCGACAATCATGTCTTTCACCGCCGCATTCCCGGCCGAAAAAATCCAGGTGTCGAGCGCTGCGTCACCTGAACGCCCGATCATCGCGGGATGCCCCTCATCCAGCACCGCAATGTCGCAGCGCCTGCCCGCCGCAATCGCTCCCATCGGCTGATCAAGGCAGGCGGCCCCGCCCTTGAGAATGGCCTCTAGCAAACTGCGGCCCGTCGAAGCCCCGGCCCCGGAAGCCAGCGCATTCCGCCTCCGGTCCCGCAGCCGTTGCGAATATTCCAGCATTCGCAAGTCTTCCGCCGGTGAAATGGTGATCTGGCTGTCGCTACCGATGGCAATGGCCCCACCCTGCTTCATGAATGTGTCAGCCGGAAAAATCCCATCTCCCAGATTTGCCTCGGTTGTTGGACACACCCCGGCAACCGCCCCGGACTTTGCAAGCCGCTGGGTTTCGCCCGCCGTCATATGGGTCGCATGAATAGCGCACCAGCGGGCGGAGACATCAAACTGGTCGAGCAGGAATTCCACCGGCCGCTTGCCGGACGAGGCCAGGCAGTCATCAACTTCCTTGCTCTGCTCGGCCACATGGATATGAACCCGGGCGTCATCCGCGATGCCATTCAGCACGGTTTTCAAAAGTTCCGGCGTCACCGCCCGCAGGCTATGGGGCGAAATCCCAAGCCGCCGCTGGGAGTTGGCTCCGCAAACCGCTTTCAATGTCCCGTAAATCTCCAGGAACCGCTCCGCATCGTTCACAAAGCGCCGCTGCCCCGCCGTCGAAGCCTGCCCGCCAAATCCCGAATAATTATAAAGCGTCGGCAGCATGGTCATGGCAATGCCCGCCTGATCTGCTGCCGAAATGCAGCGCAGCGACATTTCAGCGGGCTCATCGTAAGGCGAGCCGTCGGGCTGGTGATGCAGATACTGGAATTCCCCCACGCAGGAAAACCCCGCCTTCAGCATTTCAACATAGGCCTGCGCCGCTACCGCTTCGAGATCGTCGGGCGAAAGCTTGAGCGCAAAGCCATACATCGCTTCCCGCCAGGTCCAGAAACTGTCGGTGCCAGGGCCGGCCCGCTCCGCCAGCCCCGCCATCAATCTTTGGTGAGCATGCGAGTGGACATTGGCAATGGCGGGGATGGCGATGCCCGCAATCAGCCCTCCGCCTTTCGCTCCAGTCTCAATATTTTCAATCATCCCGTTCTGATCGACGGAAACGCTCACGTCCTCCTGCCAGCCGGAAGAAGTGAGGGCCGATGCGAAACGGAACTTGCCTTTGGTCATGCTTCCGAGTATACTGTATATACAACACTATACAAGTAGGGAATCCGCGTGCTCCTCACCAATCTTTCCATCGCCACCATGGTCGACGGCTACGGTTTCATTGAGAAGGGCGTGGTGCTGATCGAGAACGGTATCATTAAATCGGTTGGACCCGACACCCCCGCAGGCAATGCGGTGGATTGCGGCGGCAAACTCCTGACGCCCGGCCTCATCGACTGCCACACCCACCTTGTTTACGGCGGCAACCGCGCTGCCGAATTCGAGCAGCGCCTCAATGGCGCGACCTACGCCGACATCGCCAAGGCGGGCGGCGGCATCATGTCCACCGTGCGTGCCACCCGCGCCGCGAGCGAAGCGGAGCTGCTCGAATCTGCTTTGCGTCGACTCGAATCTCTTTTGGCCGAAGGCGTCACCACCATCGAAATCAAGTCGGGTTATGGGCTGGATGTTGAGACGGAAGTTAAAATGCTCAAAGTGGCCAGAAAGCTTGGCACCCTGCGCCCCGTCGACGTGAAAACCACCTTCCTGGGGGCCCACACCTTCCCGCAGGAATTCCGGGAAGACCATGAGGCCTACCTGAAAATTGTCTGCGATCAGGCCCTTCCCCGGATTGCCGCGGAAGGCCTGGCCGATGCGGTTGACGCTTTCTGCGAAGGCATTGCCTTTTCCGTTGAGGAAACCAGCACCGTTTTCAAGGCCGCGCGGGCTTTCGACCTGCCGGTGAAATTGCATGCCGAACAGCTCTCCAATCTGGGCGGGGCGAAGATGGCCGCCCGCTTCAAGGCCCTGTCCGTCGATCACATCGAATATCTGGATGAGGATGGAGTCGAATCTATTTCCACGTCCGGCACCGTGGCGGTGCTTCTCCCCGGCGCCTTTTATTACTTGCGCGAAAAGCAGGCGCCGCCCGTGGCGGCACTCCGCCAGCACAAGGTCCCCATCGCAATTGCCACCGATCTCAATCCAGGCTCCTCCCCGGTCCATTCCCTGCTCGCCACAATGAACATGGCCTGCGTCCTTTTCGGCCTCACCCCCGAAGAAGCCCTTTTGGGCGTCACCGCCAATGCCGCCCGGGCCTTGGGCCTCAAGGACCGTGGCACCATAGCGGTGGGCCAGAAGGCCGACCTCGCCCTCTGGGATGTCACGCGCCCCGGCGACTTAGCCTATCCCCTGGGCTTCAACCCCCTCGCCGCCGTCATCCGCAACGGCGAGCTCATCAGGGGAATCCTCCCGTGAACCAGATGCAGCCCCTCTATATGCAGGTGAAGGAGCACATCCTGGATAATATCCAGTCCGGCGTCTGGGCTGCCGGCACCCGCGTGCCGTCCGAAAATGAGCTCGTCGAAAGCTTTGGCATCAGCCGCATGACTGCCAACCGGGCGCTGCGCGAGCTCTCGGCCGATGGCTATCTCGCCCGGGTTCCCGGCGTCGGCACCTTTGTCAAGGAGCAGACCGCCCGCACCAGCCTGATGGAGCTCCGCAACATCGCCGAGGAAATCGCCGCCCGCGGCCACCGCCACACCTCGCGCCTGATCACCCGGGAGAAGATCACCGCCAGCCCCGTTCTCACCGAAGAGTTTGAATGGAAATCCCCCCAGGGCCTGTTCCATCTCGCCATCGTCCACGAAGAAAACGGCCTTCCGGTCCAGCTCGAGAACCGCTGGGTGAACCCCCACATTGCCCCGGATTTCCTGATCCAGAGTTTCACCAAGCAAACGCCGACCGCCTATCTCCTGAACACCGTTCCCATTGATGAGCTGGAACACTCCGTCAAGGCCATGCTGCCCGATGCCGCCCAGCAGGAGCTCTTGCACATAAAGCCTCACGAGCCCTGCCTGGCGCTTCACCGCCGGAGCTGGAACCAGGGCCAGGTCGTGACCGTCGCAACCCTCATCTATCCCGCCAGCCGCTACGGCCTTCACAGCCGCTACAAAACCAATCCCCAAGGAAAACCCCTATGAACAGCCGCCGCGACAATACCCGCGTCATCCGTTCCGCCACCGGAACGACGCTCAGCGCCAAGTCCTGGCTCACTGAAGCGCCCCTGCGCATGCTGATGAACAATCTCGATCCCGGCGTGGCCGAACGCCCCGAGGAACTCGTGGTGTATGGCGGCATTGGCAGGGCCGCGCGCAACTGGGAGGCCTACGACCGGATTGTCGCCAGCCTGCGTTCCCTTGAAGACGATGAAACACTGCTGGTGCAGTCCGGCAAACCCGTCGGCATCTTCCGCACCCACCGGGATGCGCCCCGCGTGCTGATCGCCAATTCCAACATCGTGCCCCACTGGGGCAACTGGGATCATTTCAACGAGCTCGATAAAAAGGGCCTGATGATGTACGGCCAGATGACCGCCGGCTCGTGGATCTACATCGGCACCCAGGGCATCGTGCAGGGCACCTATGAAACCTTCGCCGAAGTGGGCCGCAAGCATTACGGCGGCGATCTCAAGGGCAAATGGTTCCTGACCGCGGGCCTCGGCGGCATGGGCGGCGCCCAGCCGCTGGCTGCCACCATGGCCGGCGCCTCGATGATCGCCATCGAATGCCAGCCCTCGCGTATCGACATGCGGCTCCGCACCCGCTACCTCGACACGCAGGCCAAGTCTGTCGATGAGGCCATTGAAATGATCACGCGTTCGCCCAAACCGATTTCGGTTGGCGTTCTCGGCAATGCCGCCGAAATTCTGCCTGATATGGTCAAGCGCGGCATCAGGCCGGATGCGGTCACCGACCAGACCTCCGCCCATGATCCGGTGAATGGCTATCTGCCAATCGGCTGGACTCTCGCCGAGTGGGAAGAAAAGCGCGTTTCAAATCCGCAAGCGGTGAAGGCAGCCGCCATGGCCTCCATGAAAATCCATGTCCAGGCCATGCTGGATTTCCAGAAGGCCGGCATTCCCACTCTCGACTATGGCAACAACATTCGCCAGATGGCCTTCGAAATGGGCCTGAAGGACGCCTTTGCTTTCCCCGGCTTTGTGCCCGCCTATATCCGCCCGCTCTTCTGCCGCGGCATCGGCCCCTTCCGCTGGGCCGCCCTTTCCGGCAATCCGGAAGACATCTACAAAACCGACCGGCGCGTCAAGGAACTGATCCCCGATGACAAGCACCTGCACAACTGGCTCGACATGGCCCGCGAACGCATCGCCTTCCAGGGTCTGCCCGCCCGCATCTGCTGGGTCGGTCTCGGCCAGCGCCACAGGCTTGGCCTCGCCTTCAATGAAATGGTGAAAAACGGCGAAGTGGAAGCCCCCATCGTCATCGGCCGCGATCATCTCGATTCGGGTTCCGTCGCCTCTCCCAACCGCGAAACCGAAGCCATGCTCGATGGCTCAGATACGGTCTCCGATTGGCCGCTGCTCAATGCCTTGCTTAACACTGCCTCCGGCGCAACCTGGGTGTCCATCCACCACGGCGGCGGCGTCGGCATTGGCTATTCCCAGCACGCCGGCATGGTGGTCGTCGCCGATGGCACCGATGATGCGGCCCGCCGTCTGGCGCGCGTCTTGTGGAACGACCCCGCGAGCGGCGTCATGCGCCATGCCGATGCGGGATACGACATCGCCAGGGACTGCGCCAGGGAACAGGGCCTCAAGCTTCCGGGGATTACTATTTAGTCTTTAAACATCTTTTTCCTCTCATCATGCCCGCGCTTGACGCGGGCATCTCCGCATTCCGCATCTACGAAGAAGATGACCTGGTCGAGCCCTGTCATTTTGGTGAGAATTAGAGCGCTTTCCCGATCGCGTGCAGCGCCCTGAAGGTTGCGACATCAAAGGGGCGGTTGAGGAAGTCCGGCCAGCTCGAAAGCTTGACCGCCACCATCTGGTAGTCCCAGTTCACATAGATCAATTGCCCGAACACGCCCTTCGCCAGGATGGCGCGCGACGCCGGATTCTCGATCCAGAACTGGTTTTTGTAAGCACCATTCGGAATCGAAAACGTATAGGGTTCCTTGAAAATGCCGTGATCGCCACTGCGCGTGGTTTCAATCCACGAGGCGGGAACAATGTCGCCACCACGCTCCAAAATCATTTGCCCGAAGCGCCCATAGTCGCGCAGGCAGGCATTGAGGCCGCCATCGGCCAGCGCAAAGCCCGCACCGTCAACCGTGATGCAGGCGCTCTCCTCCATTCCCATTTTCTGCCAGAGCTCTTCCGAGAGAAGCTGCGGCAGGCGCTTGCCCGTCACCCGCTCCATGCAAAAACCCAGCACATCCGTTTCAACAGAACGGTAGGAAAACAGCTCGCCATGGGGCCGTATCGTCTCGGTTAAGCCAGTGATGAGTTCCCACATGTGGCGCGGCCATTTGAAACCGGCATCGCCGTCCGGCGGAATGGGTTTCCATCCCGAAGCCACATCCGATTGCCCGATATCCGAATAGGGATTGGTGTATTCCTCTGAAAACCGCGTGCCCGTTGTCATGTCGAGCACCTGCTGCAGCGTGGCCCCGCGCCAGCCCGTCTGCTCCGAGCTCGGGCAAATAGGTGGTGACTGGAGCATTCACGTCAAGCAATCCCCGCCCGGTCAGAATGCCGGCCACCATGCCGACAAATGACTTCGCCACCGACTGCGAGAGATGCAGCGTGCGCTGGTCCATGCCGTTGAAATAACGCTCATAGGCAATGGCCCCGCCTTTCAGGATCAGAAAACCATCCGTATACGTTTCATCAAGAAATCCCGCCAATGAGATGGTAGCTCCCGCCCCATCGACAACCGCCAGGTCGTCGAGGTTCACATCGGCGCGCGGCAGCGCCCGCACCGGCCCGCTTCCCCGCCAGATTTCCGCCGTCGGCAGGATTTCCCTGACATGCTGGAACGACCAGCGGTTCCATGGCGGCCTGTCCCAATCCAGCTTCGGCGGAACCAGGCTCGGCGGCGAACCCTCCATGATGGGCAGGCGCGTATCGGAATTCTTGAATGTGGGCATGATATTCCTGAACAACAAAAAAGCCCCGGCAGTTTCCCGCCGGGGCAAGGTGTGCATTGGCTATTTCAACAGCTCAGTCCAGATCTTCGTATAGATTTCCGTCACCTCCGGCGGGCATGTCGGCGTGAACGAGCCATGCGCCATCACGTCCTCGGGAATGTTCACCTCGGGCGCCGTCTTCATGTCTTCCGGCATGAATTTCTCCGAGCCCTTGATGCCGTTGTTGTAGCGCGCAAAGGAAGAAATCATCGCGGCATTCTCGGGATCCATGATGAAGTTCTGGAACAGTTTGGCGTTCTCCACATTCTTGGCGTCCTTCAGCACCGCCACATTGTCCATGAAAACCGGGAAGCCTTCCCGGGGAAAGCCATAGACAAGATTGCTGTTCAAAAGACGTGCGCGGAATGACCAGCCATTCCAGTTGACGCCGGCGGCAATATCCTCCTTGGCGTATTTATCCGGATTGGCATAGTCCATGGAAATCCAGCTTGGCTTGGCCGCCACAAGCTTGTCGCGGACCTTCATCAGCACCTCCTTGTCGGAGGTGCAGGGCTCGCCGCCCACATATGTGACGGCCAGATGCATGATATCGACCATCTCGGGAACGACGTTGATCTTGCCTTTCAACTCATCCGGCGGGTCGAGGAAAATGGCGGAGGTATTGGGATCGCCCTTGTAGAACTTGGTATTGACGAGGATGCCGGAGGTGCCCCATTGCCACGGCACCGTGTAATGGCGGCCCGGATCGAAAGGCACGTCAACCCAGCGCGGGTCCATGTTCTTAAAATTCTCCATCTGGTCAGGCCGGGACTCCAGCAGCAGGCCTTCCTTCACCCAGATCGGCACGTAGCTCGCCGAAGGCACCGCGATGTCGTAGCCGTGGCCGCCGGCCCGGACCTTGGCGATCGCCGTGTCGTTGGCGTCGTAGTCGGTGATTGTCACCTTGACGTTGTATTGCTTCTCGAACTTCGCGATAAGTTCGGGACTGGTGTAGTCGCCCCAATTGTAAATGTGTAATTCGCCCTCCGCCCGGGCCTGCCCAGCCGGCGACCATGGCAAGTCCGGCGAGCGCCGCCGCTAGTTTCAATTTCATGGCTGGATTCCTCTCTGTCTTGATGTGTCTTGGTTCTCGCGGCTGCTGGCGGCGACTATGGCCATAAATACAGGCGAAATCAAATGACGGCACTGAAACGGAGACAGCCCCCGGAGGCCGAACTCCGGGGGCCGCCATCTGCCTTGTGTTACTTCAGGACTTCCGTCCAGACTTTCGTGTAAAGGTCGGTGACTTCCGGGGCGCAGGGCTTAAGGAACTCGCCCGCCGCCTGGAATTCCGCCGGTACGTTAAGCTCCGGCGCATCCTTCATCGCCGGATCCATGAACGCATCTGATCCCTTGATGCCATTTGCGTATTTGGCAAAATTCGAGATCATCGCCGCGTTCTGCGGGTCCATGATGAAGTTCAGGAAAATCTTGGCATTGTCGGGATTTTTTGCATCCTTGAGAATGGCGGCGCTGTCCATGAAGAAGGGGAAGCCTTCCTTTGGATAGCCGAAGCGCACATCCTTGTTCTGCTCGCGCGAACGCATGGCCGCACCGTTCCAGTAATAGGCGGCGGCGTAGTCGCGGCTGGCGAATTTTTCGATGGTGCCATAATCCATGGCAATCCATTTCGGCTTCGCCTCCAGCAGCTTGTCGCGCACCTTCTTCAACACTTCCTTGTCGTCCGTGCACCACTGGCCGCCGAGATAGCGGATCGTGGCGAACATCACGTCGTTCATTTCCGGCGCCACGTTGATCTTGCCGACCAGTTCCGGCGGCGGGTCAAGCCAGATGGCCGAGGTGTTGATGTCGCCCTTGTAGACCGAGGTATCGACCGTCGAGCCGGTCAAGCCCCACTGCCATGGAACCGAATAATGCCGGCCTGGATCCCAGTCGACGTTCACCCAGCGGTCGTCGACATTCTTGAAGTTCTCCATCTGGTCGGGGCGCGATTCCAGCAGCAAGCCTTCCTTGACCCAGATCGGAATGAAGTTGGCCGAGGGCACGACAATGTCAAAGCCATGGCCGCCGGCGCGAACCTTCGCCAGCGCCGTGTCGTTTGAATCATAGTCAGTCACCGTGACCTTGACCTTGTAGGCTTCCTCGAACTTCTTGATCATCTCCGGGCTGGTGTAGTTGCCCCAATTGTAGATGTTGAGTTCGCCTTCGGCGTGCGCTGTGCCCGCCGCGGCGAAAAGTGCGGCGCCTGCGAGCACCGCTGTCAGTTTCCAGTTCATGGTCGTCTTCCTCCTTGTTGTACGCGCATCATGGTTTCTTGCGGTTGATAATAAAAAAGCTTGTCACGAATGCGACCGAGATCAGCAGGAACACCGTGGCGATCGCGTTGATCTCGGGCGTCACGACACGGCGCAATTGCCCCAGCATGTAGGTTGGCAGGGTTTCCTGCCCGCCCGATTTCACGAACTCGGTTATTACCACATCATCCAGTGAAATCACGAAGGCCAGCATGAACCCGGCGATGATGCCAGGCCACAATAGCGGCAAAGTCACCCGTTTGAAGGCGTTCCAGGGCGTTGCGTAGAGGTCGGCGGCGGCCCGTTCCAGCGTCAGGTCCATATTCTCCAGCCGCGCCCGGATGGGGAGATAGGCAAAGGGAATGCAGAAAGCCGTATGGGCGGCAAGCAGATAGGCAATGCCCGAGTATCCCGTCCACACCTTGATGCGCGAAAAAACGATGAGCAGCGCCACCGCCGTGACGATTTCCGGCACCATCAGCGGCTGGTTGATAAAGGCGTATTTGAAGGTAAGGCCCGGGTAGGGCGCGGTTCGCGTCGTGGCCAGCGCCGCCATTGTCGCAACAAGTGTCGAAAGCGTGGCCGCAAACGTGGCGATGAAGATCGAGCGCATCGAGGCTTCCTGCACCGCCCGGTTGCTCCACGCCGATTCGAACCAGCGGAACGAAAATCCTTCCCAGATCGCCACCGACTGGCCCGAATTGAAGGCATATACCACCAGCGTGGCAATCGGCAGATAGAGCAGGAAAAAGCAAAACATCGCAATGAATGTGAAGCCGGGCTGCGTCCTGACGGAAAATGTCCTAGCCATGGCCGCCTCCGGATTTGGAGGCATTTCGCACATATACCAGCAAGGCGAATGTGACGATGATCATCAGCGTAATGGACAGCGCCGAGCCAAGCGGCCAATTGCGCCCCTGCCCGAACTGCAGCTCGATGAGATTGCCGAGCATCATGTTCTTGCCGCCGCCCAGCACCCGCGGCGTCACGTAGGCCCCGAGCGACGGGATGAACACAAGGATGGAGCCTGCGATGATGCCGGGCTTGACCAAGGGAATGATGATGCGCCTGAGAACCTGAAGCCGCGTGGCGTAGAGGTCATAGCCCGCTTCCACCAGCCTGAAATCGATCTTCTCCATGCTGGCGTAAAGCGGCAGCACCATCAGCGGCAGGTAGACATAGGCCATGCCGAACAGGATGGCCCAATCGGTGAACATGATCTGGATAGGCGCGCTGATGAGCCCGATCCAGACCATCACGCTGTTGAGGATGCCTTCGTTGCGGATAACTTCCTGCATGGCGAAAGTCCGTATCAGGATGTTGGTCCAGAACGGGATGGTCACCAGGAAAAGCCAGATGTCGCGCCGTTGCGGCGGCCGCGTCGCAATGAAATAGGCCGTGGGAAATCCCAGGAAAAGCGTCACCAGCGTGGTAACTAGCGAAAGCTTCACCGAGCGCCAGAAAATCGAGATGTGGGCATCGGCGACTGTCAGCGTGTCGTCGAAAATATCCCGCTGCAGGAAAACCCCGAACCATCCGTCGCCCGAAAACTGCCAGGCCTTCACGTCGCCGTAGTCGCCCTTGACCATGAAGGAATAGAGCAGCACCACGAACAGCGGGCCGATGGCCGCCAGCGCGATGATCACCAGCGCCGGCGAAGACAGCAGCCACCGGTTGCGGATGTCGCGCTGCTCCGCCGCCACGGCGATTTCGCGGGGCGTCGCCATCAGTCCCTCAGCACCCGGGCCGCGCCAGCGCCAAACAGCACGCCAACCTTGTCGCCCTTTTCAAAGGCAAGGGCGCCCGCGTGAACATTCTGGTGGCGGACGGTGAATTCCCCGCCGCCGTTGAGCTTCACGTGGTAGTGGGTGTCCGTGCCGAAATAAACGATGTTTTCAAGCTTGCCCAAAAGCGTCGCCTTGCCTGACGCCGCAACGAGGCTTGCATGTTCCGGGCGCACCACGACCGTCACCTTGCCGGAAGGTGCGGCACCTTCGCCAAGCCCGGCGGCAATTGTGGCGCCCGCGTCAAGCGCGACCTTGGCTTGGCCCTTGGCGGCCGAAACAATCTTGCCCTCGAGAAAATTTGTTTCGCCGATGAAATTGGCGACAAAGCGCACCGCCGGCCGGTCGTAGATATCGCGTGGAGATCCCACCTGCAGGATCTTGCCCTTCGACATCACCGCGATGCGGTCCGACATGGTCAGCGCTTCTTCCTGGTCATGCGTCACGAAAATGAAGGTGATTCCCGTTTCATTTTGCAGGCGCTTCAGCTCGATCTGCATTTCCTTGCGCAGCTTGTAATCGAGCGCCGAAAGCGGCTCATCGAGAAGCAGGACCTTGGGTTCCGGCGCCAGGGCCCGCGCCAGCGCCACGCGTTGCTGCTGGCCGCCGGAAATCTGGCTGGTCCGCCGGTTCTTGAGCTCTTCCATCTGCACCAGCCGCAGCATTTGCGCGACCCGCGCCTCAACCTGCGCCTGGGCCTTGCCCTGCATTTCCAGCCCGAAGCCGATGTTCTGGCCAACCGTCATGTGCGGAAACAGCGCGTAGTTTTGAAAAACCGTGTTCACCGGCCGCTGGAACGGCGGCAGCGGCGCAATATCCTGTCCATGCAGCAGGATTTGCCCGTCGGTCGGAAAATCAAATCCCGCAATCAGGCGCAAAAGCGTGGTTTTCCCGCAGCCCGAAGGGCCGAGAAGGGTGAAAAACTCGTTTTCGCCAATCGTGACGGAAACATTGTCCAGCGCCTTGAGGCTGTCCTGGCCCGAGCTTTGAAATATCTTTGTAACGCCGACTGCCTCGATGGCAGTCTTGCCACTTGCCAATTAATTCACTCCCCTTCGTCTTGTTCCAGACGATTAAAATACTATCCTATGGGGAATTTTTCGGCTTGCCAATGGGGAGAGTGGCGAAGGGTTAAATCGACCACCCGCCGTCGATGACCAGCGCCTGCCCGGTTACAAAGGCCGAGTCATCGCTTGCCAGATAAACCACCATCTCTCCTATTTCTTCAGGCTGCGCCATGCGCCCCATGGGCTGTCTGGCGATAAAGGCCGCTTTCGCCTTTTCGATATCGCCCTGGGCCCGCATCCGGTCGTAAAGCGATGGCGTTTCCACCGTTCCGGGGCATATGCAGTTGCAGCGGATGCCCTTGGTCACAAAATCAATCGCCAGGGCCTTGGTGAGGCCTATTACGGCGGCCTTGCTGGCCCCATAGACAAAGCGGTTTGGCGCGCCTTTGACCGACGACGCCACCGACGCCATGTTGATGACATTGCCTTTGCCCTTGGCCAGCATCCCCGGCAGATAGGCCTTGATCATGCGGTAATGGGCTTTCACGTTGAGGTCGAATGAGAAGTCCCAATCCTTTTCTTCGCAGTCCAGCACCGTGCCGTTGTGCACAAATCCCGAGCAGTTGAACAGGATGTCGATGGGGCCCGTGCGTTTCAAGGCCGCATCCACCGCCGGCTGCTCCAGCACATTCAGTCCAAAACCGGTAATGCCGGGGTGGTCCTTGGCAATATCCTTGAACAGGTCTTCCCGGATGTCGGTTGCAAAAACCCTTGCTCCCGCCCGCGCCAGAGCAATGGCCGAGGCCCGGCCAATGCCCTGCCCCGCCGATGTGACCAATGCGACGCGACCCTCAAGCTTCCCGGCCATGGACTAATTCCCTCATTGTGGTTCAAACTCCTGCCTAACTCTAATCCATGGAAATTGTCTATGACCAATGTTGATCTGGCCTATGCCCCTGCAACGGAGCTTTTAAGGCTGTTCAAGGCCCGCAAGGCCTCGCCGGTTGAAGTGCTCAAGGCGCTGATCGCGCGCAGCCAGAAGTTGAACAAAGAGATAAACTGCCTCGCCGACTGCTATTTCGATGAAGCCCTCGCCAAGGCAAAGACGGCGGAACAACTCTACGCCAAGCGCGGTTTCAAGCCCCGCGCCTTCGAAGGCATTCCTTTGCTGGTCAAGGATGCGCAGCGCTTGAAAGACAAGCGCACCACCCATGGCTCCCTGATTTTCGCCGCCAGCATCGACGATAGTTCCGATCCCCAGGTCGAGCGCCTGGAAAAAGCCGGCGCCATCATTTTTGGCCGCACCACGACGCCGGAGTTTTGTCTTTCCGGTGTCACCCATTCACGGATTTGGGGCATCACCCGGAACCCCTGGAATCTTGATTATGGTCCCGGCGGATCTTCCGGCGGCTCCGGCGCAGCGCTTGCCGCCGGCTTTACCCCGCTTGCCACCGGAACCGACATCGGCGGTTCCATCCGCATCCCCGCTTCCGCCTGTGGCGTCGTGGGCTACAAGCCGCCGCACGGGCGCAATCCTGATGGCCCGCCAAGCAATTTTGACCGCTTCAACCATTGCGGCCCCATGACAAGAACCATCGCTGATGCAGCCCTGATGCAGAACGTGACATCAGGCCCCCATCCTCTCGATCACGACTCGCTGCGCAGCCGTGTGAAGCTCCCCCTGAAAGCGCAAAGCATCAAGGGCATGAAGATCGCCTATTCCCTTGATTTTGGTTACATCGAGGTTGACCCGGAAGTGCGCAGCAATACCCTGGCCGCGCTTGAGGTTTTCCGCCGCCTCGGCGCCGTGGTCACTGAAGTCGAGCTTGGCTGGACGGCCCAGGTCGATCTTGATTGCTTCCATTGGTACAACACCATGCATTTCGGCCGCCAGACGATTTGGCACCGTGAACAGAACGCCCATCTGATGACGGACTATGCCTTAAAAATGGCCGATGCGGTGGAAAGGAACACCGGCATCAATGACGTGCACAAGGCCTGGGAACGCATCCACACCATGTATCAGACACTGGGGCCGATCCTTGCGGCCCACGATGTCTTGATCTGCCCCACCAATAATCTCGCCGCCGTGAAGGCCGACCACGATCCCTGGGACCAGGCGTTTACCGTCAACGGCAAGAAGGCCGATCCGGAATACGGCTGGGTGATGACGGCGCAATTCAACATGCTGCACAATTGCCCGGTGTTGGCTGTGCCCTCGGGCCACACAACGCAAGGCGTGCCCACCGGCATTCAAATTGTCGGCCGCACCTGGGATGATGCCCGCGTCTTCCGCGCCGGGCTGGCTTACGAGAAAGCCCTTGGCGGCTGGTACGCGGCCAGGGAAAAACGCCCGGTGATCAATAATTGATTTCGTGAACGACTTCGCCGTTGCGGCTGTTCACCCGGAGCAGGTAGCGCTGGTAGCCGAGATAGCCCACATACTTGTAATCCACCCCGCCGCAATCCACCGGACGCACCTGGCGGTAGCCGTATTGCCGCAACGCCTGGCCCATGCTTTGGCATGACTTAACCGATTTGGCCCGCGGCCGCGGTGCCTGCGAAACGCCGCGCTGGTCGAAGAGCGCCTCAAAGCAATTGGGATCTTCCGGGTAATAGGTGCAGTAGCGGTTGCCCGCCTGGGATTGCCCCGTGAGGACAACAACGGCGGTGGCGGCAAGCAGGCCCGCGATTATCAGGTGCTGGATGAGAAAGCCCGGTTTCTCCATGATGCCAAACTAACCGGGGAATACGGCGCCGGATTGTCGCAATCCAGCTAACTATGTGGCGGGAAAGCGTAATTTACCATCAATTGACAAGAGACTGCCATAAAGTTCGGGCCTGCGGTCGCGGAATACCCCCCAGGTCCGGCGCAATTCGCCAATCGCCGCCAGGTCAAAACTTTGCAGCCGCACCCCTTCTTCGACCCTGTCCATCTCGGTCAGCTTTTCCCCGTGTTGATCGGAAATGAATGACCGGCCATAGAACGTGTCGGCCCGCCCGTCAGGCGCCACCTCCCGCCCAACCCGGTTGGAAGCGGCCAGCGGCATGATGTTGGCCGCCGCATGGCCCCGCATGGTGTTCTGCCAGTGGTTGCTGGAATCATAGGAGGGATCGCCGGGTTCCGAGCCAATGGCCGTGGGATAGAGCAAGATTTCCGCCCCCATCAGCGCCATGGCACGCGCCGCTTCCGGAAACCACTGGTCCCAGCAAATGCCCAGCCCGACCTTGCCTGCCGCCGTGTCCCAAACCTTGAAGCCCGTATCCCCGGGCGAAAAATAGAATTTCTCCTGATAGCCGCGCCCATCCGGAATATGCGACTTGCGATAGATGCCAAGGCGCCTGCCATCGGCATCCGCCATCACCGTCGTGTTGTAATGGGCCTGCCCGGCGCGCTCGAAAACACTGATGGGAAGCACCACGCCCAGTTCCTTGGCCAGGGCCGTAAAGCGCCCCACCGTCGGATGATTCTCGATCTCGTGGGCATTCTTGAAAAACCGCGTGTGCTGCTCGATGCAGAAATAATCCCCGTCAAAAAGTTCCTGGAGAAGAATGAGCTGCGCCCCCTGCTTGGCCGCATCGCGCACCAGCTTTTCCGCCTTGTCGCAATTCTTCTTCCAGTCATTCTCCGATGCCATCTGCGTAATGGCCACAGTCAATTTGCTCATCTCAGGTCTTCAACCCCGCGACTTCCCGTTTGAATGGCAATGCATCGCCGATATCGGCCGCGTCAAATTCCTCCGCATAGCGATGCCCCGCATAGGTGGCCCAAGCAATGGCCGCCGGCGCCTGCGCGTCCCCGATTGTCTTCACCGATTCAATGCCGCTGTCGGCCCATTTCGCTTTCTGCGCCATGAGGTCCGTATAGAGCACATCATTGGGAAGCCGCGCCGTAACCAGCAGCACCCCGTCACAGGAAATCTCACTGAGCTTACCCGTGTAAGCGCAAGCAACAGTCACGGAACCGGCGCCAATTTCAACCACCGCATGGCTTGTCTTGGCCTCAACGCCAAGCTCCAGAAGCCGGCGCTGAATCTGTCCCTGTTCAAGCGTATTGACACTCCACTCGGAGATTTTTGTGGACGGCGTCACAAAGCTCACGCGGCATCCCTTGGCGACGAGGAGCTCCGCCAGGACGCTTCCCATGTAATAGTGGTCATCATCATAAATCACCACATGGCCGGAAGGGAGCTTGCCGTTCATCACGTCATCGGGCGTGAACACCGGCATTCCCGCATCGATGCTTATCGGCAGCGTATGATAGCGCGCCACGCCGTCCCTTCGCCACGTCGAACCTGTTGCAACGGCGACATCCGAAAAGCCGAGATCGAAAACATCGTCAGCCGTGAGTTTTGATTCCCGGTAGATCGCCACATTGGGCATTTTCTCGATCTGGCCCTGGCGGTAGTCCCGCACCCGGCCCCAGGCGGAAAGCCCCGGCAATCTGCATTCCCTGGCCACCCGCCCGCCAAGTTCCGTGCTGGTTTCCGATAGCGCCACCTCATAGCCGCGAAGCCCCAGCCGATGCGCCGCCGAAAGCCCGGTCGGCCCCGCCCCCACCACCAGAATCTTGCGCGCCGAGGCGGCAGGCTTCATCCGCTCGGGATGCCAGCCCTTGCGCCATTCCTCCATGAAGGAGGAATTCTGCGTGCAGCGCGACAGGGACTGCGTCATGTCGCCGGTAACGCAGATGTTGCAGCCGATGCATTCACGGATATCCTCAACCCGGCCCTCGTCGATCTTGTTCGGCAAGAACGGATCGGCGATGGAGGGCCGCGCCGCGCCGATAAAATCCAGGATGCCCTGCTTGATCTGCCGCACCATCAGGTCCGGCGAGGTAAATCGCCCAACGCCAACCACGGGCTTCGACGTCAGTTGCTTGATCCCGCGGATCAAATCTTCCTGGGCGCCTTCCGGTTTAAAACGTGAAGTTCCCGAACAGGCCTCCCAGGTGCCGTGGGCAAAATCCCAGATATCGGGAAGCTCCGCGTGCAGGCCAATGAGATCACGAAGTTCGGCGTTGGAAAAGCCCTGCTCGCCCGCCATCTCATCAAGCGAGAGCCGCACCGCCACGGCACAACTGTCGCCCACCTCATCGCGCGCATCGCTCAGCAATTCCTTCAGCAGCCGCGCCCGGTTCGCCAGGGAGCCGCCATACTCGTCGCTGCGCTGATTGGTCCGCCGTGACAGGAAATGCTGCAGAATGCCAAAACCATGCGCCCCATAGAGACACATGATGTCGTAGCCCGCCCGCTTGGCCCGGCGGTATGCCAGCTTGTGCCAGTGGCGCAGGTTCCGGATATCCTGTTTGTCCATGGCCCGGGCCTGCACCGGATCGCTGGTGAAGGTCATAATCGGGCTGTGCATCGGCCCCATCGGCACTTCGCGGGTGTAAAGATTGGGGCCATTGCTTCCGCTGTAGGCCAGCTCGATGCCGGCCAGCGCCCCATTGGAATGAATGGCGTCGGCCATCTTCGTGAGGCCCGGCATGTCGTCCTCGTCCCAGATGCGCAGTTCAATGAACGGCGTGATCTCCGATGAATGATGGATTTCCACCTGCTCGGTGAAAATCACCCCCCAGCCCCCTTCCGATTTCACCCGGCGCATTTCCGCCGCGGCACTGGGGTCCCGGTAGCCGCCGCCATTGCAATGCGGCACCTGATAGAAACGGTTCTTCGCCGTCACCGGCCCGATCTTGACCGGCTCGAAAAGCACGTCATAGCGCGGATCACGCATCCAAAAAGCCTTCCAGCACATTCACCGTATTCACCCCGATGGCCTCGACGGCATAGCCGCCTTCCATGACGAAAAGCGTGGGCAGCTTCAGCTTGGCAATGCGCGCCCCGTAATCGCGGAAATCCTCCGACTTCAATTTGAAATAGCTGATCGGGTCCTTTTCATAGGTATCAACCCCAAGGGAAACCACCAGCACATCGGGCGCGAAGGATTTTATTTTCCCGCAGGCCTGGCCCAGCGCCTTGCGCCAGTTGTCATAGCTGCATCCCTCCGGCAGCGGATAGTTGTGATTGTAACCCTCGCCCTTGCCGGCCCCGGTCTCGTCCTTGAAGCCGAGGAAATAGGGATAGGCCGTTTCCGGCTCGCCATGCAGCGAACAGAACAGCACGTCATTGCGCTCATAGAAAATATCCTGCGTGCCGTTGCCGTGATGGAAATCCACATCAAGAATGGCAACCCGCGCCGCCCCTGAATCGCGGAAGGCCTGGGCGGCAATGGCCGCATTGTTCAGGAAGCAGTAGCCGCCATAGAGGTCATCATGGGCGTGGTGTCCCGGCGGCCGGCACAGGGCAAAGGCCGCTCGTTCCCCGCCCGCCACCAGTTTCTGCGCCGTGAGCGCCACCGAGGCCGAGGCCCGGGCCGCATCCCAGGTGCCCGCCGTGATGCAGGTTTCAACCGAATGAATGTAATAGCCCACCTTGCCGTCGATATGCCTGGGGCAGCGCTGCTGCATGCTGCGCGCCGGAAATCCGGTCGGCACGATCTCGCCGCGATAGCCCGCCTTGGTCCATTCGCTCCACGCCGTTTCGAGGAATTTCAGGAAGCCCTTGTCATGGACCCGCCCCACCGCCTTCATGTCCAGGGGCTTGGGCGGCACGATATTGTCCATCTTCCGCTTCTTGAGCTCGCGCAGGATATATTCCATGCGCGAAGGGCGCTCAAAGGGCGTGACGAATTCGCCGCCCGAAATTTCGCCCTGTGCAAAATGCAGACGGTGGTCGTCGGTAAACACAACTTTCATGGAACCTCCTCCAGACCCGCGCAGTCTGTCAGAGATTTGCAATTGTTACAAATGTAGCCCCATGCGGCGGCTGGCCACGATCATGTCGGAAGTGAGTGGCTCAGGCGGCCTTGGTGACAGGCGTTGCCAGGTCGGGAATCCAGATGGCCGCAACCGTGCCGAGCCCCTGCGTGCTCTGGCAGATCAGTTCGCCGCCATGGGCTTCGGCAATGGCTTTCACGATGGGAAGGCCCAGCCCAAGTCCCTCGGCGGGGCGGCCATAGGACATGTCCTCCTGGATGAACGGCAGCAGGCATTCCGCCAGTTTGTTGGGGGAAATGCCTGGCCCGTTGTCGCGCACCGAAAGCACCGTCGAGTTGTCGGGCTTGCGGTGGGCCCAGATTTCAATGGTGCCGCCTTCCGGCGAAAATTTGATGGCATTGTCCACCAGTTTCTTGATGGCCTGGCGCAGCAACTGGCCGTCGCAGCGCAGCATCAGGCCTTTGCCCGGCCGCGCGATTTTGATCTTGATGCTCTTGGCCCTGGCGTTGGCCTCCAGCCCGACGATGCTGTCGTCGAGCAGGTCGGTCATGCTTTCGTTGGAAACGCGGAGGCTGGCTGCCCCGGAGAATGATTTGGACAAGACGAGGATATCGCTGATCAGGCGGTTAAGGCGCTGCGAGGCGCCGACAATGTGGCCGAGCTGTTCAGCTTCGATCGCCGCCACCCTGTCCTTGAGCGCTTCCGCCAGAACGTCGGTCAGGCCGATGAGGGCGACAAGCGGCGTTTTAAGTTCATGGCTCAGAATCCTGAACAGGCCATTCTTCATCTTGCTGGCGGCGCGGGCTTCGGCCTCGGCGCGCCGCAGGTCCCGTTCGATCTCGCCGTTGCGGATGACGAACTGCGCGTGGTAGCCGAACTGCGCCCAGTTGATCGGCTTGGTGACAAAGGATGAGGCCCCGAGGCGGTACGCTTCTTCGATGGAAGGGCGGTCGTCATAGCCGGTTGAAATGATGACGGGCAGGTCGACGGTGCGCGGGTGCTGCCGGATATGCCGGAGCAGGCCGAAGCCGTCGAGCTTGGGCATGTTCAGGTCGACAACGGCCAGGGAAAGATTGTCCTGGGCAATGCGGTCACAGGCCGCTTCGCCGTCCTCGGCCGTTACCGTCTCATAGCCGAGATTGGCGAACAGGCTGGCCAGCACATCGCAGATGAGCGGGTCATCGTCGACAATCAAGACGCATTTGCGCGCCGGAGTTTCGGTCCGCTGGCTGATATCGTCTTTGACTTCCACGAGACACTTCCCACTATTTTCGAAAGCAATATCGGGCGGGGGGCGTTAATGGAGGGTAAGAAATGGAACTTGTTCAACAAACTTGGTTAAGCAAGCGTGAGCCTGCAAATTCCAGTAAGCGTAAAAATCTTAATTGAGGACCGAGTAAGTGACCGTGGCCACGCCGGTGGTCGTCATCTCGACAAGTTTCGCCGCACCCAGGCTCAGGTCGATCACCCGGCCACGGATAAAGGGCCCGCGGTCATTGATGCGGACCACGACGGATTTTCCGTTTCGTGTATTGGTCACCCGGATTTTTGTGCCGAAAGGCAGGGTGCGGTGGGCCGCCGTCAGCCCGTTTGGATTGAAGCTTTCGCCATTGGCGGTTTGCTTGCCGGATTTGTAGTAGGACGCCACGCCGCTTGTCGACTTGGCCTGCACCCCGGAATCAAACGCACCCAGCGTCAGGAACCCGATTAAAACGCCAAAAACCATATGCTTCATGATAGACCCTCTCTCTCATGTTGCGGTGCAACATAGGGCCCTTTATGGCCGCAATGTGACCCCGAACTAACCAATTGTTAATAGTTAACAACCGTCAGTTCGGAAGGTTCCATCGGCTCGGCCGTCACGGCAAAAATGCTGCCATAACAAGCCGTTATGCTAGAGGTGCGCTAAATGGCGGCTTCCACCATGATTTCCACGTCAAGGCCCGGGCCTGCGAGTTTCGATTCAACCGTGGCGCGCGCCGGCGTCTGCCCGGCAACGACCCAGGCATCCCAGGCCTCGTTCATTTCAGCCCACGTGCCAATGTCCGTGAGCCAGATGTTCGCTTTCAGGAGCTTGCTCTTGTCGGTGCCTGCCTGTTTCAGCGTGGCATCGATTTGCGCCAGGATATCGGCTGTCTGCTCCTTCACCGATTTGCCGACGGCCTTCTCCGCCACAAATCCGGCGAGATAGACCTTGCCGCCATGGATAACTGCTTCGCTCATGCGCTTGCCGGCGCCAATTCTCGTAATGCTCATCGCTCTCTCCTGTTTGAGGGGTGAGGCTGTCTAGCCCTTCTTGAACACCGCATCAATCACCGCCAGCAGGACTTTGGGGAGAGTCTCGAATGCGTAGGGCGCATGGAGCCGCTCCAGCCAGTGATGATAGTCGCGTCCCCATGGCCCTATATTGATGCAAGGATAGCCCGCCGGTTCGGCCAAGGTGAAGCTCGTTCCCCAGATCGGCGTATTGGCCGCCACCGCCGAGAGATCGTCTGATGCCTCGCCAAGGAAACTCATGTCTGAAATTCCGGCAAAATAATTAACCGGGCCCAGGCCAAAGGGTTTCACCGCTTGTGAAATCGCGGCGCGCAAACTTTCGTCCCTGAGCGACACCGCCGCATAGGGAATCGCGCCAAAACCCATGACCACCGTTGGCTTGCCGATCCCAAGGCTTTCAATCATGGCGCGCGTAGCGAGGCGCGATTGTTCGGGAAAATTCAGCGACGCATCTTGCTTCGGCAAACTGTGGCCATGCCTGGCTTTGAGCTCCGCGAAACTGATCACATCGATGTCTTGGCGGGTTCGCGCCTTGGCCCGCTGCACGGCGCGCCGCGCATGGTCCATCGCAATCTCAAAAACTTCTCCGGCGGTTCTTTTATGCTGCAGTGTATTCCAGTAAATCCAGGCCTGCTGCGGCGTGGTGACGTTGTAGCCGGTTTTGGAATCCTTTGCATGGAGGGCCGTCGGCGGTGCGGCCAGTTCTTCCCCCGTGTGCTCCGAAAGCAACGGGGACAATTCAAACTCGGTTAGAAGTTCTGCCGCCACATAGGCCGCGTTCACCCCGTCTTGCGGGTAACCGGCATGCGTCTGTTTGCCGTGAACGAAAGCTGTCAGCAGCAGTTTCCCGATTGATCCAAAGGTAACGACACGGCCGCTCGAGCCATCGCCCTGGTCTGAAATGGCATCGAGGTTGATAATCAGTCTGATTTCAAGGCCGAACTGCTTTTCCAGGTTTTTTAACATGGCAGCCGCCGCCCGGGCCCCCGACGAGGTTTCTTCTTCATCGCAAACCGCAAGAAAGAGAAGTGAGGCCTCGCCGGAGTAAGCCTCCATGGCCGCCAGTCCTGCGGCCAATCCGGCTTTCATGTCGAGCAGCCCGCGCCCCGCCAGAAAGTCCCCGCTTTCGAAATCCCGCAAGGCGTGGCTGCTTTCGCCGCTTTGCCGCAGCCGGCTGATGATGGATTGTGTAAGCGCCTCGGGATTGAGCGCGAGGTCTGCAAGCGTGCCATAGTCATCGTAAGGCACCGTATCGAAATGGCCGGTCAGTACAATTGTTTGGGGAGAACGGCCGCGTTTCAGAACGGCGATGTTGCCGCGCGGCTTTGGTCCCGTGCCGACGGGAAACAACAGGCTTTCATCAAAGCCCTTGAGACGGAGGAATGCCTGAAGCCTTGGAGCAAACGCGGCCTCGCCTTCCGTTCCCGTCACCGAAGGCCATGAGGTCAGCTCTAAGGCAATCTCCCGCGCCCGGGCCGAAAGCTCAGGCGAATTTCTGGTCATATTCGAGAACTGCGTTCAGCAACACCTGGGAACCCGCACCACATTCTTCAAAGGTGGTGGACTCCGCCTCATTATGTGAAATACCGCCAAGGCAGGGCACGAAAATCATCGTCGTCGGCGCAACCCTGGCGATATAGGCCGCGTCATGGCCGGCGCCGGACGCCATCTCGCGCATCTTGAAGCCCGCCTGTGCCCCGCCCTTGCGCACGCATTCAATGAGCTCCGGATTGAACTTCACCGCCGGGGATTTCCAGATGCATTTCTCCTCGAAGGTCAGCTTTTCGGCCTCCGCAATCGGGCCCAGGGCGGCACGGAAAGCCGCCTCCATTTTATCCAGCACCGTCTCATCCGGATGGCGCAGATCAACCGTGAAGAAAACTTCCCCCGGCACCACGTTACGGCTGTTGGGCCGGTTCTCGACCAGACCCACCGACGCAACCCCGGGCAGATGTGCAAGGCCCACCTGGTGAACGGCTTCAATCATCCGCGCTGCGCCGAGCAGCGCGTTCTTGCGCAGCAGCATCGGCGTGGCCCCCGTATGGGATTCCTGGCCGCGCACCGTCACCTCATACCAGCGCATGCCCTGCACGCCGGTGACGACGCCGATCATTTTTTCCTCCGCTTCCAGGATCGGACCCTGCTCGATGTGCAGTTCGAACATCGCCTGGAATTTATGCGAGCCGACAGGCTCGGAGCCGAGATAGCCGATGCGCTTCAATTCATCGCCGAGCTTGATGCCGTCCCGGTCCTCGCGGGAATAGGCAAACTCCGGCGTGAACACCCCCGCATAGACCCCCGAACACAGCATGGCCGGGGCAAAGCGCGAACCTTCCTCATTGGTCCAGTTCACAATCATCAGCGGCGCATTGCTTTCATAGCCCATGTCGACAAGCGTGCGCAGCGCTTCAAGTGCGCCGAGCACCCCCAGCACGCCGTCAAACTTGCCGCCCGTGGGCTGCGTATCGAGATGCGAACCCAGCGCGATCGGCAGCACGTCCCTCCGTTTGCCGGCCCGGGTTGCAAACATGTTGCCCACGCTGTCGACCTGCACGACGCAGCCCAGCGCTTCGCACTGCGCCCTGAACCAGTCGCGCACCCGCTTGTCCTCATCGGAAACTGTGAGCCGCTTAATGCCGCCCTTCGCCGTGCCGCCGAACTTCGCCGTCTCCATGAGACTGTCCCACAGCCGCTGCGGATTGATCACGAGATTTGATTTGGAGGTCATGGGCAATTCCTCAGGCAATACGAATATCAGTGTGGATGAAATCCTCACCTTTGAACAGCAAGGGTACATGATGCTGGCGCGCACAGGCGTATGAAAAGCAGTCCCCCATGTTGAGGGCGGCCTTGTGCCTGCCCTTGCCGAACCTGTCAAAAGCGCTCAAGGCCAAATTGGAAGTATCTTCCGAAATTTCGACAACTACAATTTTTTCGGAATTGATAAAGTCAGATACGTCGTCTTGAGCTTCAATAAGTGTGGAATTGTTTTTCCGTGCTATGGCAAGCGCAGATTCAAAAATCACGATTGGTGATGTCAAGGCCGATTCAAACTTAACCAGTTTACCGGCAACGATTTCTACATCTTCCTCGCGGGTCAGCATCGCTACCAATGCTGAAGAGTCGACGAATACCTTCACTGTCCGCTCAACTCATCGTAAAACGCCTTGTCAGCTTCCAGCCCAGTTTTGCCCCGAGCGGCAATCCGGTCCTGTATCGGCTTGATGCGCTCAAGGAACGTGAGTTTCTTTTCACGGGTTTGCTCAGCAAGGGCAAGTTCCACCGCCTCGCGGATCGTCTCGGTCAGCGTCTTGCCCTTTAGTTTGGCAAGCCTGCGGACTGCTTTGTCAGTTGCCGGGTCTTTCACATAGAAAGTCATGGTTTTTCTCCGTATATACCAGAATATATTCTGTATATACCAGGATGTCAAGCCGCCTCACGGCCCGTCGATCTTCTTGCCCATGATGGCAATGGCCTTTTGGTAAACCGAAGCGGCATTCCACCCCTGGATGGCGCCGAAATTGCCCTGCCCCGGCTGATAGCCTTCGCCCGCCGACCAGCCATGCCCGGCGAGAAACTTTGCCGTGGACGCCAGCGCGTCGGCCTTGGAATTGAGGTTGACCCCGCCGTTGCCGTCGCCGTCGGCCCCATAAAGCAGGATATTCTTCGGCAGGAATTGCGTCTGCCCGACTTCGCCGTGCATGGCCCCCTTGGACGAGGCCGAGATCGTGCCGCGCTCGACAAGTTTCAGCGCCGCATAGAGCTGCTCGGTGAAAAACGCCGTCCGGCGGCAGTCATAGGCGAGCGTCGCAACCGCCGATAATGTGTTCTGGTTTCCGGTGAAGCCGCCGAAGCCCGTTTCCATGCCCCAGATCGCAAGCAGCGGACCGGGGGGAACCCCGTAGCGTTTTTCAAGCTTCGCGAAAAGCGCCGCATTGGCATTCTTGAGCGAGCGGCCCCGGGCGATGATCCCGGCGGCCCCGCGCTTGGCCATGAAGGCATTGAGCGACAGCTTGAAACTGTGCTGGCCGCGGTCGGCCCTGATGGTGCCCTTGGAATAGCTGGTGCCCATCAGGGCTGAGATCGCCTTGGGCTTCACCCCATTGGCCTTTGCCTCGACCGCAAAGCCTTTTTTCCACGCTTCAAAGCCGCCGCCCGTGCTGCTGCATTTCGCCGCCTCCGCCGCGCCCGCCATAAAAACTGACGATACTGCCAAAACAAATCCTGCCTTCACCCAATTCATTACCGCTCCGCTCTCTGTCTGTTCGAATCCCAGACTGCCATTAACGCCTGCCCTTGTCAGCAGGCGACAAGCTGATTAAGGGACAGCCATGAAAAGCACCGTGGAAAGCCTGTTTCCCACCCTTATTTACCGCGCCGAAGTGGCCAACGCCCAGCCCCTCAATCTGGATTTGGAGGAGGCTGCCCTTTCGCTCAGCCAGCACGATGCCAAGGGCCGCCGCTGGTGCGAAAAACATGGCTATGCCGGCTATACCTCCTATGCCTCGATTGACGATCTCAGCCGGCGTTCGAAACCCTTTGCCCGGCTGGAAAAAATCATCCATGCCCATGCGGCGGATTTCGCCAAGTCGCTGCAATGGAATCTGCGCGGCGGCAAGCCCGTCTGCGATTCACTCTGGGTGAATGTTCTGCCGCAAGGCGGTTCGCATACTTCACACATCCATACCAACGCGGTTATAAGCGGCACCTATTATGTAACCGCCCCGGAAGGGGCCAGCCCCATTGTCTTTGAAGACCCGCGCCACGCCATGATGATGGCCGCGCCCCCGCGCAAGGCCGGCGTCTATGAAAGCCGTCTTCCGAAAGCCGGAACCTTGATGCTCTGGGAAAGCTGGCTCCGCCATGAAGTGCCGATGAACCGGGCGAAAGAAGACCGCATCAGCGTGAGCTTCAATTGCGTGATTGGCTGATCCCAAATTTCCGCCATAATGAGAGCGCGCTATCTCGTTGCGAGGAGATGCACATGCCGTTCAGATTTCTTGCTGCCTTCTGTTTTGCAATTGTCCAGCTTTCCGCGTCCGGCCATGCCCAGAGCCTGTCGAGTGACTGCCTCGCCGTGGCCCAAGGCCCGGCCCGCGTGCAATTTGCAAGGCTTGTTCCCACAGCCCTGACCGAAAACCAGGTGCAGCTCACCTTTGTCGGCCATTCAACCTTCCTCATCGAAAGCTCCGGCGGCCTTCGCATCGCCACGGATTTTTCGGGCAATGCCGGCGGCACCGTGCCGGACGTCATCACCATGAACCGCGCCCACCGCTCGCACTACACGCCCACCCCCGATCCCGCGATCAGGAATGTGCTGCGCGGCTGGAACGAGGACGGCACCCCGGCCCAGCATGATGTGACGTTCGGCGACGTCCACATCCGCAATGTCACCACCGACATAAGGGGCGGCACGCTGGGCCGCGTGCCCGACGGCAATTCGATTTTCGTCTTTGAAGTGGCGGGCCTCTGCATCGGCCATCTCGGCCATCTGCACCACGAACTTACCCCCGCCCATGTGGGCCAGATCGGCAGGCTGGATGTGGTGCTGGTGCCGGTGGACGGCGGCTACACCATGCCGGTCGTCAACATGATCCAGGTGCTGAAGGACCTGAAGGCCCGCATCGTCATCCCCATGCACTATTTCGGCCCCGAGACGCTTTCGCGCTTCATCGCCAATGTGCGCGGGTCATTCGAATTGGAAATGTCATCCTCGCCCGTCGTCATCGTCTCGCGCGAGACCCTGCCCAAGGAGCCGAAACTGATCGTGCTGCCGGGATACTGAGGGCGCGATTACTCCGGCAACAGCGACGTAATCAATTTCCATGAAGGCCTCAACCTCCGGCAGCCAGCGGTCGCGCACAAAGGCCACATGGGCCGGATGGTTGTTGTAGGCCTGGTAGGCCGCGTCGTCGGCGAATTCCATCGACACGCCAAAGGTGAAATCATTCTTCGGGCTCACCTGCCGCAGGATTTCAAAGGCGTCGACGCCGGGAATGGCCTTGAGCGCCCGGTTGGCGGCGAGAAAGTCGCGTTCGGCGGCGGAACCCGCGGCATGCTTGAGGCGGAACGCGGCGGTGTGGCGGATCATGGGAAACTCCGGTGCGAGGGGCTTGAAACACTACTTACACGCACAAACCTCATCGGGGATCAACAAGAAAAATAAAAAGGCCAAGGCCCGGCGCCTTGGCCGGCAAGCTCCATCTGCGCCGCTCCAGCATGGCCGCGGAATCATATTAATCCGTGGACGGATGATTTAGACGTCAGCTGGTGTCGGGCTCCATCGCCCAGCGGGCAAGCCCATGGCACTCGGCGAGGATTTCATCGATTTCGTGAATGTGCCGCTTGCGGCGGCCGGGCGGCGGGCCGGGGCGCAGCGGTGATTTGAACTTGGGAGCCTTCATGGCCTCCCGCCTCATCCGCCAGCGGGCCATGCGCCGGGCCTGGCGGGGAAGGTCGTCGAGCGCCGAGCTTGAGGACCTGGAGCCTGCGGCCGAGGCGGGAGGCATTGACCAGGCCGTCAGAGGGTGGCGGTGCGGGAGCAGCCTTGGGCGGGGGTGATGGCCACAGGTCGTCAACCCGGGAACCAGGTCCGAAGAAAAGGACCCGCGGGGGATGCTTCGCATACTTTATGCGGCGCTGGCTCAGCTCCGGGAAGTATTTCCGGGTATCGTAGAGCTGGAAGGAAGGGAGCCTGCTTCCGTCACCCTTTCCGATGATTGTCCCCTTGGGCATGGGACGCGACGGCGCCAGCTTCACCACCAAGCCCTTGGCCGCGATGACGATGAGGCGGCGCACCGCGGATTCGGCAGGCCGCAGCACGAGCAAGACGGCCCGGTAGAGGGGGTTCGGAATCCGTCCCACCGATAGCCTCGCCTTCCAGCCCCAGCAGGGCGAACAGGGCGGCGACTATCCGGTTAAGCGCCTCGCTGTGGCGCTTGATGGCCGCGTCCCAATCCATCGTCCAGTCCATGGTGTATTCCTATTATAAAGAACAAAACAGGAACATATGAACCCGATAGGAATAGATTGTCAAGGGCTTTCGCAGCTATTTTTGCAAGCCTCCTGGCTCCCGGCGGCGAATTATCTCTTCCGCCACCAATTCCTGCAGCTTCCAGAGGTCCTCATCATGGATGCCGAAGTCTTCAAGCTTCGACACGGTTTGATGCAGGTATTGCGCGCCGGAGCCCCAATGCCCGCAGGCCCGGGCCAGAATATGGGCCACCTTTTCAAGCGGCAATGAGTTCACATAGTAATCAAGGTGTGCGGGATGCGCATAAGAGACCAGCGCTCGAATTGAGCCTCGAGCGGTTTGCACATCGATCCACCGTATGCTTTCCAGCGCTTCGTGGCTGCCCACTTCCCGCTGCAGCAAGAGGTCAAGCTGTGATGCCAGGTCCTGTTCCGACATGCGCAGCAGAACGCCCTCGCAGCGGCCTCCCCTATCAAGCGCCATCATCAGCCCGGGCTGTTCCGGCGAACCCCGCCAGCGCTCCAGATGCAGACAGAAGGAACGGTGCCAACCCTCGGCGACGCCAACCAGGCTTTCCTCCGTGGGAAATTCCGGCTTCCAGATGAGGGAGCCATAGGCAAAGAGCCAGAACGGGCCTGCGGGCCTTTCCTTCAACAGGCGCTCCACCGCCTTCTCATAATCCGCAGCGACAAAATAATCATACTTCGCTTCAGGACCGGGATCGATAACCTCACGATGGCAAAGCGCCACAAGCTCCGGTGTGAGCGACAGCTTGCGGACGACGGGATTCGATTTTGATGATTTACGCAAATATCCCTTCCCAGTTTTGCCCGCCATAAAACAAGCGGTAGATGGTAACGATTTCCGCTTCAACGGAGAAAGCGACGGCTAAATCGCCGTTCAAACCCCACAACCCGCAGGCCCGGGCGGATGTCCGCACGCAAAACACCGCGTTTGGATGCAAGGTCCAGCCTCATGCAGAAGGTTTCGATGCGTTCAATATAGCGAAATGCGACGGTGGCGCCTGCAGCCGAAGCTATCCAGTCATAGAGCCTGTCGAGATCGTCTATCGCTTCAGGCGAAAAGACAACCTCTCTTTGCCTCATGCTTTCCCTTTCGAACGGCTGCCATGGCGCGCGCGAATATCGGTAAACACCTTGCCCGCCGGCACGCCGCGTTTGGGGTCCGATTTCATGCGGTCATAGGCCGGGGCGACTTCATCACGAAGCCACCGCTCCACCGCCTCATCGCGCTCCTGCAACGCCCGAAGCCCGGCGCGGACCACCTCGCTGGCGGAGGCATAGGCCCCAGAAGCAACTTTCGCATCAATGAAGGTTGCATGTTCCGAGGGCAGGCTGATAGTGCGTTTTTCGATAGTGGACATGAGATAAGCTTTCGACATGGTACAGAGTATGATATATTCATACCGCATCTTTCCATATTCAGCAACACCTAGAGTAGACTAAGGCGTAACCTCCACCCGCTTCACGCCCTTCGGCGCGGTGACGCCTTTCCAGATCGCGTTGGCCTGGTGCACCGGCGCATTTGCGGGCCGTGCCACGAAATCGCCGTCGCCCGGCTTGGCGCGGATGTCGCCCTGCTCCCAGGCCACGCGGCCGCGCGACAGCACCGTGCGCGGCGCGCCCTTGCATTCATAGCCTTCGAAGACGTTGTATTCGATGCGGCTCACCTGGTTCTTGGCGCTGATCTTTTTTGTCGCCGCCGGATCCCAGATCACGATGTCGGCGTCGCTGCCCACCGCCACCGCGCCCTTCCGGGGATACATGTTGAGGATGCGCGCGATGTTGGCCGAGGTCACCGCCACGAACTCCTCCTTGGTCAGCCGCCCGGTGTTCACCCCGGCGTTCCACAGAACCGGCATGCGGTCCTCAAGCCCGCCGGTGCCGTTGGGGATCATCGCAAAATTCTTGGCCCCCACCCGCTTCTGCTTGATCGTGAAGGAGCAGTGGTCGGTGGCCACCACCGAGAGCGTGCCCGATTGCAGGCCGGCCCAGAGAGAATCCTGGTGCTTCTTGTTGCGGAAGGGCGGCGACATCACCCGGCCCGCCGCATAGTCCCAGTCCTTGTTCTGGTATTCGCTGTCATCGAGCATCAGATGCTGGATCAGCGGTTCGCCGTAAACCCGCTGGCCCGCCTGCTTTGCCCGCCGGATCGCCTCATGGGTCTGCTCGCAGGAGGTATGCACCACGTAAAGCGGCGAGCCCGCCATGTCGGCGATCATAATGGCCCGGTTGGTCGCTTCGCCCTCCACCTCCGGCGGGCGCGAATAGCTGTGGCCTTCCGGCCCGGTAATGCCCCGCGCCAGCAGATCCGCCTGCATGCGCGCCACCACATCGCCGTTCTCCGCATGGACCAGCGGCAGGGCGCCGAGCTGGGCGCAGCGCTTGAACGAGTTGTAGAGCTCGTCGTCATTCACCATCAGCGCGCCCTTGTAGGCCATGAAATGCTTGAAGGTGTTGATGCCGTAGGTCTTGACCACGGTTTCCATCTCGTCGTGAACCTGCGGGCTCCATGACGTCACCGCCATGTGGAAGGAATAATCGGTGGCGGCCTTTTCCGACTTGTGCCGCCAGGCCTGATAGGCGGCAAGCATCGATTCACCCGGGGCCGGAATGCAGAAATCCACGATCATCGTGGTGCCGCCGGAAAGTGCTGCCTTGGTGCCCCATTCGAAATCATCCGCCGAGACGTTGCCCATGAACATGAGCTCCATATGGGTGTGAGGATCAATCCCGCCCGGCATCACATAGCAGCCGCCCGCGTCAATCGTGGTCGTGCCCGATAGCTTCTCGCCGATGCCCACGATCCTGCCGCCGTCGATAAGCACGTCGGCGCGGGCCGAATGATCGTGATTGACAACCGTGCCGCCGCGAATGAGTGTGGACATGGGAATTCTCCAGTTAATGCAGTGTTGCTTTAATCAGCCGTTCGACGATTTTTTCGGTGTCGCCAGCGAATGGATTGATGATGGTAACGTTCTGCCAAATGAATCCATCCTGCATGTCTTCCGAGAGCAAATAGTGCGCTCCTGACTCTTCCGCCGCAGAAAGAATTATCGAGTCCCAGACCTGAAGGCCGTGCAGGCTCGCAATTTGCAGTGCCCGGTCAAAAACCTTGAGAGTCGTTTCCTGGGATCGGAAATGCGATTGCCATGCCCGCACCCGCTGCGCCGCGGATTTTGGCGTATGAAATGCCGACTTCAGGAGGGCGCGAAACACTTCGCCTGCCGCTTGCAACGGCAGCACCAGGTTGCTTGGGCCGATCGCATCCAAAAGCAGGGTCGCAAGCAAACGGCGGCGCTCATCATTTATGCCCTCTGCATAGATAACAATATTGCTGTCAAGCGCGATCAGCATCGCTAATCGTACAACTCATCCCGCGTCATTCGCGGCAAATTCTGCGCCGGCTGGCTCTTCAACTGCTCCACAAATAAATCCCAGCGTTTTTTGCGCCGCACGTCGTTCAACCTGCCCGCCTCTTCCACAGGCCCAATCTTGGCAACCACCTTTCCGCGAACCGTTATCTCTGTTGTTTGACCCTTGATTGCGTCCGCCAAAATTCTCGAAAAACTCCGGTTGGCATGCGTGGAAGTCACCTTTTTCATCACAAGCTCCAATGTAGTGATCTCACTACATAGTGTAACTGGCGGCAAAAATCAATGCCTGCGTGCCTTGGAGCTCATTCGAGCCGACGCCCGAATGAGCCCCTCGAGCCATGAGGAATGTTGGAAGTCCCTCACCCTGAGGTACATGGCGCGAGCCATGCCTCGAAGGGCGAGGGGCATCCCAGTTGCTTACAGCGCCTTGGCGGCGTCGGTCACCACGCTGGTCCAGGCGCCTTCCGGCTTCTTGGTGATCACCGGATCGGAACCGCCCTTCATCAGGGTGTCCACCGTGCGCTCGGCGGCGGCCACGTCAAGCGTGCCGTCCGAGCCTTCGGTGAGCTTGTTGATCTCTTCGATCATGGTGGTCTGGTGGCCTTCGGTCTGCGAGCCGGAAGCATCGTTTTCCAGAACGACCTTCACCGCCTCAGCCGGATTGGCGCGCGCCTCGTCCCAGCCCTTCATCGAGGCCTTGACGAACTTCGCCATGGTGGCAACGAAGGCCGGATCCTTCAGCTTGTCTTCCAGCACGTAAAGCCCGTCTTCCAGCGTGGCAACGCCCTGGTCTTCATACTTGAATACCACGAGGTCTTCCGCCTTCATGCCGGCTTCGATGATCTGGTAATATTCGTTGTAGGTCATCGTCGAGATGCATTCGGCCTGCTTTTGCAGGATGGGGTCCACGTTGAAGCCCTGCTTCAGCACGGTGACGCCATCAGCCCCTCCCGCCGTCGCCAGGCCGAGTTGGCTCATCCACGACAGGAACGGATATTCATTGCCGAAGAACCACACGCCAAGCGTCTTGCCCTTGAAGTCTTCCGGCTTGGTGATGCCTGAATCCTTGCGGCAGGTGAGCATCATGCCCGACTTCTTGAACGGCTGGGCAATGTTGACCACCGGCGAGCCCTTTTCGCGCGTCGCCAGGGCCGATGGCATCCAGTCGATCACCACGTCAGCCCCGCCGCCGGCCAGAACCTGCTGCGGGTTGATGTCCGGGCCACCCGGCATGATGGTGACTTCAAGCCCTGCGTCCTTGTAGAAGCCCTTGGCCTGGGCCACGTAGTAACCGGCAAACTGCGCCTGCGTCACCCATTTGAGTTGAAGCTTTACCGCTTCGGCAAGGGCCCCGCCCGAACTTGCAAGCATTGCGCCCACCGCTGCTGCGGCGAGTAAGTATTTTTTCATTTCCCTGTTCTCCTTCTTCTTTTCAAATTCCCGCTTACCTCCGGTAAGACGGATGCCAAAAAGTCACCCAGCGCTCGAGAGCGACAAGCAACCCGTAGAATGCCGAACCCACCAGTGCTGCCACGGCGATTTCGGCCCAAACCATGTCCAGCCCCATGCGGCCCACTTCCGTTGAAATGCGAAAGCCCATGCCGACAATCGGCGTTCCGAAAAACTCAGCAACAATTGCGCCAATCAGCGCCAATGTCGAGTTGATCTTGAGGGCGTTGAAAATGAAAGGCATGGCGGCGGGAAGCCGCAGTTTTATGAGCGTCTGGAACCAGCTGGCGCCATAGCTGCGCATCAGGTCGCGCTCCAGGTGCCCCGAGGCCTGCAGGCCCGCCACGGCGTTCACCAGCATGGGAAAGAAGGTCATCACCACCACCATGGCGGCCTTGGATTGCCAGTCGAAGCCGAACCACATCACCAGGATGGGGGCGACCCCCACGATGGGCAGCGCCGCAGCCAGATTGCCCAGCGGCAATAGCCCCTGGCGCAGGAAGGCGAAACGGTCGCAGAGCAGCGCCACGAGGAAGCCTGAGAGTGAACCGATGATCCAGCCGGGGATCACCGCGCGGATGAAGGTCTGGACAAAATCCGCATAAAGAATGGGCAGCGACACGATGAGCTTCGACCAGATATCCGTGGGTGCGGGAAAAATCACGAAGGGCACGTTGAAAAACCGCACCGTGGCCTGCCACAGGATGAGGACCGCGATGCCGAACAGCGCCGGGGCCAGGATATCGTGGAACCGGGACAGCCTCATGGCCGCGCTCCCATCTGCCGGTTGACGATGCGCTCGATGCCGCCGACCCCGTAAACCAGCGCGGCGGCCACGGCGGATGCGGCCACCAGCGCCGACCAGATTTGAATGGTCTGCCCGTAATAGGATCCGGCCAGCATGCGCGAACCGATGCCGGACTGCGCCCCCGTGGGCAGTTCGCCGACAATCGCCCCCGTCAGCGCAATGGCAACCGCGACTTTCAATGACGCAAACAGGAAAGGCATGGCGGCCGGAAAGCGGAGTTTCCACAGCACTTGGGCAACACTCGCGTTATAGGTGCGCATGAGATCAAGCTGCATCGGGTCCGGCGAGGTGAGCCCCTTCACCATGCCGATGGCCACGGGGAAGAAACACAGATACATCGAGATGATCGATTTGGGGACCAGCCCGGTGAGCCCAACCGATCCCAGCACCACGATGACCATCGGCGCGATGGCGAGAATGGGAATGGTCTGCGATGCAATGATCCACGGCATCAGGCTCTTGCTCAGCAATTTGAAATGCACGATGGCCACGGCGAGCCCGATGCCCAGCAAGGTTCCCAGCACAAAACCCAGCAGTGTCGAGGACAGCGTCACCCAGACATGATAGACCAGCGACTTCACCTTCCACGGCGCCACCAGGAACACGGTTTTCCACACCTCCGCAACGACCTGGTGCGGCGCCGGGATCACCGGCCGGTCGAGGCTCCACGATACATTGACCGTATTGGCGAAGCCGCCGCCCAGCGCTTCGATCTTCGGCTCCGCCACCACCGTGTTCATGAAAATGGCGGCGATGTACCAGGCCACCAGGATGATCGCGCACACCGCGGCGACGGGGAGAACGGAGCTGTTGCGGCCCTCAGTCCTCATAGCTGTGCCCCGCCTTCAGGCCTTCGCGCACCCGGTGGGCGATTTTCAGGAACTCCGGCGTCTCGCGGATGTCGAGCGTGCGGGCGGCCGGCAGATTTGTTTCGATCACATCGATGATGCGGCCGGGCCGCGGGCTCATCACCACGATCTTCGACGACAGGAACACCGCTTCGGGAATCGAATGCGTCACAAACACCACGGTCTTTTTTGTCGCCGCCCAGAGTTCCAGCAATTGCTGGTTCAATTTGTCGCGCACGATCTCATCGAGCGCCCCGAAGGGCTCATCCATCAGCAGCAGCTTGGGCTCGACGGCCAGGGCCCGCGCAATGGAAACCCGCTGCTGCATGCCGCCCGACAATTGCCAGGGAAATTTTTTCTCGAAGCCTGCGAGGTTCACCAGCTCCAGATTGCGCTTCACCCGCGAGGCCGCATCCGCCGTGCCCATGATCTCCAGCGGCAGCCCGACATTCTGTTCGACCGTGCGCCACGGATAGAGCGCCGGCGCCTGGAACACATAGCCATAGGCCCGCGCCATCCGCGCCTGCGCAGGGCTCATGCCGTTCACCGAAATGGTTCCCGCTGTTGCCTGTTCCAGATCGGCGATCACCCGCAGCAAGGTGGTCTTGCCGCAGCCCGAAGGCCCGATGAAGGAAACGAAGTCCCCGTCATTCACCGTGAGGTTGATGCCTTCCAGGGCATACACCGGCCCGTCCGCCGTTATGAAGGTGAGGCTCAGGTCACGCGCATCGATCACGGCTTGAGCCGCCATAAACCCTCCCCCGGGCAATTCTTGTTATTGGACGAAAGCTAACTGCTCTTGACCAGTTGATCAAGAATAAGGCGCACGCAGCCAGATTCCCATTACAACATGTTGTTTGCAAACGATAGTTTTTGGGGAGCAGGATTCCAAGAGGTGCCGGAGACAATCTCCTAAGCGAGCTTTATGACAGCGCCTTAACCAAGGGGCAAGCACCGCTGAGGGGTGATTGCACCGCTTCACCCCGGAAACCACTTCGCTGGGCGGCGCTGATCGTTCAAAACACCACACCAGGGACGTAAGCAGACTATATGCGTCGTTTCTCTACGCTTTCCTGGCGCTGCCAGAATTATGACGGGGGCATGAGCGTTTTCCGCCGCTATCTGAAATGACCAAAAATATTTCCACGCTAATCGGCTTTATAGCGATACTGACTTGGTCGTTTTTAGCGCTTCTCTCGACTGCTGCCGGTCCTATCCCTCCCTTCCAGCTTGCGGCCATGTCATTCTTTCTTGGCGGCATGGTTGGCGTAGTTAGTTGGATATTTCGGCCTCACGCGCTCAGATCGCTGCGCCAGCCTTGGCAAGTATGGGCCTTGGGAGTGGCGGGCCTCTGCATCTACCACTGTGCTTACTTCTTTGCGATCCAGTCCGCACCCCCTGTTGAAGCCAGTCTCATCGCCTACCTCTGGCCGCTTCTCATAGTACTCTTTGCATCGCTTCTCCCAGGCGAGAAACTTCGTCTCCATCACATTGTTGGGGTGGCCCTTGGTCTCCTTGGCGCGGTCGCGATCATCACCAAAGGTGGGAGTGTGGGACTAATGGGTGGAATACTACCCGGCCATATTATTGCGCTTTTTTGCGCCTTCATTTGGTCTGGCTATTCGGTCCTATCGCGACGCTTCGGTCAGGTACCGGTTGACGTCGTCGCTGGGTACTGTCTCATTACTTCAGCGGTTGCGTTCTGCCTGCACGTTGGGCTTGAGAATACAGTTTGGCCCTCATCTGCTGGACAGTGGTTAGCTATAGCAATACTCGGTACCATACCTCTTGGTGCAGGCTTTTACGCATGGGATTGGGGCTGCAAACACGGCGACATCATGGTGATCGGCGCTTTGTCATATGCTGCGCCACTGCTGTCCGTTGTTGCTTTGCTTGTGTTTGGCTATGGCGAGTATCACTGGTCGGTTGCCATAGCCTGTTGCCTGATTGTGGTGGGGGCTCTCATTGCCGCTAAGGACATGATTTTGAATCGGAAAAAAGTTTAAACATCGCGAGTGCAGTGCATATCCCCGCCGCACTCCCGCTCTTCGCGGCTGGCCTCAGTGCTATGGGCTTCATGGGTTGGCGCAGAAAACGTAAGCTCGCTTAACGCTAAAGCAGATTTACGCGGCGAACTCTTGGAACGGCCGGATTTCGATTTCGCTTGGTCCCATCATGGGATTGGGACACCGCTTTACCCAAGCAACCGCCTCGTCCATGTCCTTGACGTCCCATATCCAGAAGCCGGCAACGAGATCGCGGGGATTGCTGAAAGGGCCGTCAATTACGGTCCGCGATGAACCATTGAACGCAACGCGTTTGCCCTGGGAGGACGGCGTAAGGCCGTCGGCGTCGCGCAAGATGCCATATTTCTTGAGCTCGTCATTGAATTTACCCATTTCCTCCATCATCTTTTTGGTCTCAGGCGTGAGGAAAAAACCTTTTTCGCTGTCTTCGGTCGCTTTGACGAACACCATCACACGCATTGCCTGTCTCCTTGTTTATGCCGCCCTCTTCGGAATGGCCAAGCGCCGCAATAGTTCCGTGATAAATCGAAAGGTCGTAGCGAAACAAAGCTAAAACGGCTGCCCTTGACCATTTGATCAAGAATTATCAAGGTATCGGCAATGCCGCATACTAAAGCCAAACCGGTGGTCAATACCCGCATTCAGGCCCGCAACAAGGAGTTGATCCTCGAGGCAGCGCTTGATGTTTTCTCGGCCTCCGGCTTTCGCGGCGCAACGGTGGACCAGATCGCCGCCAAATCCGAAATGTCCAAGCCCAACCTGCTTTATTACTTCCGCCGCAAGGAGGACATCTATGTGGCGCTGCTCGAACATACGCTGAGCGACTGGCTTGAGCCCCTGCGCGAGCTCAACCCGGCGGGCGATCCGCTCACCGAGCTGGCGCGCTATGTCACAGCCAAACTGCAAATGTCGGAGGCAAACCCCAAGGCCTCACGGCTCTTTGCCAATGAAATTCTCCATGGCGCGCCGATGATCGAAAAATTCCTTAAAGGCCCATTGCGCCAGCTGGTTGCCGAAAAATCCCTCGTCATCCAGTCGTGGATCGCGGCGGGAAAGCTTGCCCCCGTCGATCCTTATCATCTGCTCTTCGCCATCTGGGCCGTGACCCAGCACTACGCCGATTTTTCCGTGCAGGTCGACGCGGTGCTGGGCCGCCGCGAGGACGCAAAGGCCGCGCAGAAAGCCGTGCTGGAAATTCTCCTGCGCGGGCTTCAGGTCAAATGATCTTCACCGCTTTCGGATCCCAGTCCTTGGCCAGCGGATATTGCGGGTTCATTTCTTCCAGCGCCTCGCGCACGATCCGCGCGATTGCCGCGTTGCGCGCCCAGTTGCGGTCCGCCGGAATGATGTGCCAGGGCGCGTGCTCGGTTGAACAGCGCGCAACGGCGGTCTCATAGGCCGCCATGTAGTCCGCCCATTTGGCCCGCGTGGCCAGATCGCCCATTTTGAATTTCCATTGCTTGGCGGGATCATCGACCCGCTCCTGCAGGCGCACCGCCTGCTCCTCCTTCGATATATTGAGCATGAACTTCAGGATGCGCGTGCCCGAATTCGCGATCAGTTTTTCAAAGGCGTTGATTTCGTCGTAGCGCCGCTCGATTGCCTCGGCGGCCGCAAGTTTTTCAACCTTCACCACCAGCACGTCCTCATAATGGGAGCGGTTGAACACGCCGATATAGCCCTTGGCCGGGCAAGCCTGATGCACCCGCCACAAGTAATCATGCGCGCGCTCCACCTCCGAAGGCACGCCAAAGGATTTGACCGTCACCCCCAAGGGCCCGGACGGATTGAACACGGCGCGCACCGTGCCGTCCTTGCCCGAACAATCGATGCCCTGCAGCACCACCAGCAGCGCCCGCTTGCCCTCGGCGAAAAGCCGGTCCTGCAAGCCGTCGATCGCCGCCGCATCCTTGGCCAGCTGCTCCTTCGCCTTGTCCTTGTCGTCAAAGGCGCTGCCGTCGCGCGGATCATGCGCCGCGAGCGAGAATGCCTTTCCCCTTGCGGGAATGAACTTTGCTGCAAATGCTTTCTTCTCGGGCATATCCCTGTCCTCTTCTATTCCCCCTCAATAGCAGCTACCCTTTGTTACAATCAAACAGCTTCGAGATTGCCTTGGAAGAACGCCCGTCAAACAAGCCGCAAATGGCTGCCCCTGCCTATCGCCTGCCCGCCCTCGACCAGGATTTTCTCCTGGGCGATTCAACCCGCGGCCTGCGCTTCCAGCTTGAATACCAGAAAGCCGAAGAGCACCTGCGCGCCTGGGGGGTGGAATCGACGGTCGTGGTTTTTGGCTCCGCCCGCACCCGGGAAGAAGACGGCTCCGGCTGGTATGAGGGGGCGCGAAAATTCGCCGAAATCTGCTCGCTGAATGGCGGCGCGAAACTTGACCGCAAGACCCGCCGCCAGAACGTCGTTGCCACCGGCGGCGGCCCCGGCGTCATGGAAGCGGCAAACCGCGGCGCCCACGATGCGGGCGCCCCTTCCATCGGCTACAACATTACGCTCCCGCTTGAGCAGGAGCCCAATCCCTACTCCACCCCGGACCTGACGTTCCGCTTTCATTATTTCGCCATGCGCAAGATGCATTTTGCCATGCGCGCCGCTGCCCTTGTCGTGTTCCCCGGCGGCTTCGGCACGCTCGACGAACTTTTCGAAATCCTCACCCTCAGGCAAACCGGCAAGATGACCAAAGCCCTGCCCGTCATTCTCTACGACTCAAAATTCTGGAACACCGCCATCAATTTTGAGATCTTCCTGAAGGCCGGCCTGATCAACCCGAAGGATTTCAGCCTCTTCGGCTTTGCCGACACGCCGGACCAGGCCTGGGGCGAACTCATCGCCCGCGGCCTCAACATTTCCCAGGAGCCATAATGTCCATTCGCCTGAAATTCTGCGGCGCCGCCCGGACCGTCACCGGCTCCTGCTATCTCCTGCAAACCGAAGAGGCGAAAGTGCTCATCGATTGCGGCATGTTCCAGGGCTCACGCACCGAACGCGAACTCAACCGGCGCAATTTTCCGTTCGATCCGGCAAGCCTCGACGCCATGCTGCTCACCCACGGCCACATCGATCACATCGGGCTGATCCCGAAGCTGGTGAAAAACGGCTTCAGCAAAAAAATCCATTGCACCGCCGCCACCGTCGACCTCTGCGCCGTCATGCTGCCCGACTCGGGCTTCATCCAGGAATCCGACGCCAAATTCCAGAACAAGCGCAACCTGCAGCGCGGCCTTCCCGAGGTGGAGCCGCTCTACACCCTGGAAGACGCCATGAGCGCCCTCGAACGCTTCTCGGCGCTGGACTATGAAACCTGGATTGAACCCGCCAAAGGCATTCGCGCCCGCTGGTGGAATGCCGGCCATCTCCTCGGCTCCGCTTCAATCGAGGTCGAGGTGAGCCAGCCCGGCAAGCCGCCCACCCGCATTCTCTTCTCCGGCGACATCGGCCCCGACCACAAGATGCTCGAGCCCGATCCGGAAGCGCCAACCGGCTTTGACTACGTCATCTGCGAATCGACCTATGGCGGCAAGGACCGCTTCGAGCGCTCCGAGGAAAAGCGCCGCGAACTGATGGCCGAAGAGGTGAACGCCGCGGCGGCCCGCAAAGGCGCCCTTCTCATCCCGTCCTTCGCGGTAGAGCGCACCCAGGAAGTGGTGACCGATCTTGTCTGGCTCATGGAACAGGGCAAGGTCCCCAGCACCACCATCTTCATCGACAGCCCGCTCGCCAACAAGGCCTCGGCCATTTTCAAGAAGCACGCCAAGGAATTGCAGAATGGCGATGCCCTTTTTCGCGCCTTCAACTCAACCCTGCTGAAAAGCACCGAAACGGTCGAGGACAGCAAGGCCATCGCAAAGTTCTCCGGCTTCCGCATCATCATTGCCGCCAGCGGCATGTGCGACGCCGGCCGCATCCGCCATCACTTGAAAAACCACCTGTTCCAGGCCAGCACCACGGTGCTGCTCGTGGGTTTCCAGGCCACCGGTTCGCTGGGCTATGTCCTGCAGAGCGGCGCCGAGATGGTGAAGATCATGGGCGAGGAAATCACCGTGCGCGCCACCATCCGCCAGTTCGAGGATTATTCCGGCCATGCCGATGGCCCGGAACTCGTGCAATGGCTGAAGGAGCGCCTGCCCATCGGCAAAACCGTGTTCCTCACCCATGGCGAAGAAGCGCCGCAAGTTGCGCTGCGGGAAGCCATCAGCGGCATCGTCGTCAACTCCGAACGCGTGGTGCGGCCGCAGCTCGATGACGTCTATGACCTGGAGGGCGAGGCCGCGGTTCTTCTCGAAAGCGAAAGCCGGCCCCGGATCGATCCTACCCATGTCGCCCGGCCCGACTGGAACAATGAGCTTACCGGCCTGCATCTCGAAATTGACCAGGAAATCAGCCGGGCCGCGGATGCAAAGGCAAAAGCCGTGCTCATCCGCCGCCTGAAACGCGCCCTTGCCGGAGAGCCGCCCGACAACACCCGCCGCCGCCCGCCGATTTCCGGTACGTCACGGAGATCCAGGGGCTATGATGAAAATTGAGGAGACCGCCCCATGGCATTGGAAGAACTTCAGGCCCAAATCAACCTGCTGGTGAGCCAGATCAACAATCAGCCGGAAGACGTCCATGAACTTTACGAGCTGCTGCACCAGAAACTGAATGAACTGCGCGGCACTGGCCAGCCCTTGCCCCAGGATCTCCTGGAACTTGAAAAGAAGATGCTGAAGGAATTTCCCAAGGCAGGGAAACAGCCGCAGTAGCCGCCGGCCGGGTCTGGCAGTTCAAAGGCCTCTTTGAATAATTTCTTCCACAATTCTGCCAGTGGAATAATTGTTCTATTTCCTTGGCACCGGCGGATTGCTGTGGTTTACTCGCTTCCCGTGCGGCTCCGTCAGAAAATGGGTCCTAAGTGAGCGACAGCGACATCCTCCCGCGTGACTTCCAGAGCCTCAAGGCCCGCATCATCGAGCGTGGGCCCGCCTTGCCGAAACGCCTGACCCAGGTCGCAACCTATGCGCTGGAGCATCCCGATGAAATCGCCTTTGGCACCGTGGCGTCGATTGCCATGGAAGCCGATGTCCAGCCCTCGACCCTGGTGCGCTTCTCCCAGGCCATGGGTTACCAGGGCTTTTCCGAATTGCAGGAAGTGTTCCGCTCCCGATTGCGCGACCGGATCCTGAACTACGAGGAGCGCATCGAGCAGCTCCGCCAGCACGCCCTGTCGGCCTCGAAGTCCCACGTTATTTTCCAGGGCTTCACCGAGGCGGCGGAAAAATCGATCAGCACCCTGCAGGAAAGGCTGGAGCCAAAGAAACTCGACCGCGCCGTCGAAATTCTGAGCAAGGCCGACACCATCTATCTCCTCGGCCTCAGGCGCTCCTTCCCGATTTCGACCTACATGTCCTATGCCTTCGGGAAACTCAGTGTACGCAATGTCCTGATCGACGCCATCGGCGGGCTGGCCCAGGAGGAACTGGGCTTTGCCACCAGGCGCGATGCGGTGCTGGCCATCAGCTTCACCCCCTATGCCTCGGAAACCGTGGCCCTCGCCCAGGCCGCCGCGGCGCGCCATGTGCCCATCGTCGCCATCACCGATTCGGGCTTCTCGCCGCTCGCCTCCCTCGCCGAAACCTGGTTTGAGGTGGCCGAGGCGAATTTCGAGGGCTTCCGCTCCATGGCGGCAACCCTCGCGCTGGCCATGACCTTGACCGTGGCGGTGGCCGAAATGCGCGGCAGGCGGCCTTAAACTTCGGGCGGCTCCGCCGGGGAGTTTCCGGAGCCCAGGACCTGCTGGTCGAAATCGATGATCGAGCCCGTCATCATCCCCGATTCATCGCTCGAGAGGAAGCCGCAGGCCCGCGCCACTTCATCCGATTTCAGCAGCCGCCCGAAGGGCTTGCCCGCTTCCGCCTTCTTCAGCCAGCCGTCGTCGGCCCCGTGATACTTTTTCATGATGCGGTCTTCGCCCGGCGTTTCCATATGGCCGATGGTGAGGCCGTTGACGCGGATGTGATGGCGCATCACCGAGTAGGCCGTGTTCTTGGTGAGCGTGATGAGCGCCCCCTTCGAAATGCTGTAGGCCGAAATGAAACTCTGCCCGCCATGGCCCGACATGGAAATGATGTTGACGACCGTTCCCTTGGTTTTTTCCCGCTTCATCACCTGCAGCGCATCCTGGATGATAAAGTAGGGGGCGCGCACGTTGACCGCCATCATGGCATCGAAAAGCTCCGGCTTGGTATCCCAGATCGTGCCGCGGTCCGTAATGCCCGCGGCATTGACCACCGCATCGACGCGGCCAAAAGCCTTGTCGGTGGCCGCCATCACCTGGCGCGTGTCATCCATGCCGGCGAGATCGGCTTTAACGAAAACCACTTTGACGTTTTTCTTTTCCAGATCGGCTTTGACGCGGGCGCCATTCTTTTCATTGCGCCCGGTGATCACGATGCCTTTGCAACCGCGGTCGGCAAAGAGATGGGCGATGGCTTCGCCGAGGCCCTGGGTGGAGCCGGTGACGACGGCGATCTTGCCATCCATGGAAAGCTTGGAGAGGGATTTCATATCCATTACGACACCTTTACCGGCTTGGCCGTTTTCCACGATTCGGTTGCCGCATCGGCCAGCTTCTGCGCCTGCAAGCCGTCCTGGCCATTGGGCCGCGACGACACGCCCTTCGTTATGCCGTCAATGAAATGGTTCACTTCATTGGCGTAGGCCGCGCCATAGCGCTCGGTGAAGAAATGCATGATGGGATCGCCCTTGAAGCCGTCGCCAGTGGCGAGCTCGACCGTGGTGTTGTGCACATTGCCGGCCCGCAGCATGCCCTTTGAGCCATGCACTTCCAGGCGCTGGTCATAGCCGTATGTGGCGCGGCGCGAATTGGTGATGACGGCAATCTTGCCGGACGCCGTTTGCATCTGCACCGCGGCGGTATCCACATCGCCCGCCTCGCCAATGGCCTTGTCGACCAGCGAGGCGCCCAGCGCATGCACCACGACGAATTCCTCGCCCACCAGAAAGCGCGCCAGGTCGAAATCATGAATCATCATGTCGCGATACAGGCCGCCGGAGCCCTTGATATAGTCAACCGGCGGCGGGGCGGGATCGCGGCTGATGATTGTGGCCAATTCCACCGTGCCGATGTCGCCGTTGCGGATGCGTTTTTCCAGCGCCGCGAAGTTGGGGTCAAAGCGGCGGTTGAAACCGATCATCAGGTTCGACTTGTTCTTCTCAACCACCTTGAGGCAGCTCAGTATCCTCTCGACCGACAGCGACACCGGCTTCTCGCACAGGATCGCCTTGCCGGCGTTGGACGCCGCCTCGATCAGGTCCGCGTGCGTGCCTGTGGGCGTGGCGATCAGGATCGCATCCACCTCCTTCGACGCGATGATCTCTTCGACGCTGGCGGTCTTTGCCCCCACCGTGGCCGCCAGGTCGCTGGCCGCCTTCGCCACCGCATCGGCCACATAGGCGACCTTTGCCACCTTGGACGCGCCGATGGTGGCGGTGTGAACTTTGCCAATCCGGCCTGCGCCGAGTATCCCGAACCTGATCATTTCCCTCTCCAGACACATCGAAACCACCCACAAAGCCCTGATAGGCCTCTTTAAGCAAAACGGAATAAACATTCCAACTTGACTTCATTTTGGAATTGTTGTTTCGTCTTGTCAAGCAAACAAAATCCTGAGGAGGCAGAAATGGCGTCTGGAACCGGCAACAAGGCCGCGCTCGACGTCATCACCGTGGGGCGCTGCTCCGTCGATCTCTATGGCCAGCAAATCGGCTCCAGGCTTGAGGACATCGCCTCCTTCGCCAAGTCGGTGGGCGGCTGCCCTTCGAACATTGCCATCGGCACCGCAAGGCTCGGCCTCAAATCCGCGGTCATCACCCGCGTCGGCGACGAGCAGATGGGGCGCTATGTGCTGGAGCAGATGGCCCGCGAAGGCGTGGCCACCGGCGGCATCACCACCGACCCGCAGCGGCTGACCTCGCTGGTCCTCCTCTCGGTTGAAAACGACAAGACCTTCCCGCTGATTTTCTACCGCGACAATTGCGCCGACAGCGCGCTGTGCGAAGCCGACATCGACGAAAAATTCGTCGCCTCTTCCGCCGCCCTGCTGGTGACCGGCACCCATTTTGCCCGGCCCCTGAATGACGCGGCCCAGCGCAAGGCCATGAAGATCGCCAAGGCCCATGGCCGCAAGATCTGCTTCGACATCGACTACCGCCCCAACCTCTGGGGCCTGGCCGGCCACGGCGCCGGCGAGGAACGCTACATCAAGTCCGATCACGTTTCCGAACATATCAAGACGGTTCTCCCTGACTGTGACCTGATCGTCGGCACGGAGGAAGAGGTTCACATTGCCGCCGGCAGTGAGGACACCTTGACCGCCCTGAAGACGATCAGGTCCCTTTCTTCGGCGACCATCGTCCTGAAGCGGGGGCCCATGGGCTGCGTCGTCTATCCCTCAGCCATTCCCAACCGCCTGGAAGACGGCATCGTCGGCCAGGGTTTTCCCATTGAAGTCTATAATGTGCTGGGCGCCGGCGATGCCTTCTTCTCCGGCTTCCTGCGCGGCTGGCTGAAGAATGAACCGCTTGAAACCTGCGCCACCTATGCCAACGCCTGCGGGGCCTTTGCCGTGTCGCGGCTCCTCTGCTCGCCGGAAATTCCAACCTGGGATGAGTTGCAGTATTTCCTCAAGCACGGCAGCCCGCACAGGGCCCTGCGCCAGGACGAGGCGATCAACCACGTGCACTGGGCCACCACCCGGCGCGAACAGCCGCCGAAACTTCTGGCGCTCGCCATCGACCACCGCATCCAGCTGGAAGCCATCGCCGACAAGGCGGGTGCCGCGCGTGAGCGCATTGCGCCGTTCAAGCGCCTGGCCATTGCGGCAATCGGAAAAGTGTCAAACGGCAAGCCGGGATTTGGCACCTTGCTTGATGACACCTATGGCCGCGACGCCATGTTCGATGCGGCCAAGCTTGGCCTGTGGGTCGCGCGCCCCCTCGAGCTGCCGGGATCACGGCCGCTCCGTTTCGAATTCACCCAGGACGTGGGCGCACGGCTGGTTGAATGGCCGGTGACGCACACCATCAAGTGCCTCGCTTTTTACCATCCCGATGATCCCGCTGAGCTCAAAACCGAGCAATCGCAAAAACTCAGAACTCTTTATGAGGCGGCGCGGAAGGTGGGCCGCGAACTGCTGGTTGAAATCATTTGCGGCAAGCATGGCAGCGTGAAAGACGACACGGTTTCGCGCGCCCTTGCCGAACTCTATGCCCTTGGCATCAAGCCGGACTGGTGGAAGCTGGAGCCCCAGGCCAACGCCGCCGCCTGGGGCAATATCGAAAAAGTTATCAAGGCCAACGACCCCTATTGCCGCGGCATTGTGCTGTTGGGGCTTGATGCCCCCGAGGACGAATTGGCCCGCGCCTTTGCAACAACCGCCGGCCATGGCCTCGTCAAGGGCTTTGCCGTGGGCCGCACGATTTTCAGCACTGCCGCGGAAAGCTGGCTGGCCGGAAAAATTGACGACGCGAAAGCCACAGCGGAAATGGCCGAACGCTTTGCCAATCTGGTAAATGTCTGGAATAAATCGCACCCCTAACGAGGATAGATCATGGGCAAGACAATCCGCCTGACCACTGCGCAGGCCCTGGTGAAATTTCTCACCCGCCAGATGACCCTGGTGGATGGCAAGAAGCTGCCGGTTTTCGCCGGCGTCTGGGCCATTTTCGGCCACGGCAATGTGGCGGGCATCGGCGAGGCCCTCTATGGCGCAAGGCAGGAACTGCCGACTTACCGGGCCCATAATGAACAGGCCATGGCCCATGCGGCCATAGCCTTCGCCAAGGGCTCGCGCCGCAGGCGGATGATGGCCTGCACCTCCTCCATCGGACCCGGCGCTTTGAACATGGTGACCGCCGCCGCCGTGGCCCATGTCAACCGCGTGCCCTTGCTCCTCCTGCCCGGCGATGTCTTCGCCAACCGCCTGCCCGATCCCGTTCTGCAGCAGGTTGAGGATTTTGGCGATGGCACCATTTCCGTGAATGACTGCTTCAAGCCCGTGTCACGCTATTTCGACCGCATTGCCAGGCCCGAACAGCTGATACCCGCCCTCAACCGCGCCATGGTGGTGCTCACCGACCCATCCGACTGCGGCCCCGTGACGCTCTCCATGTGCCAGGACACCCAGGCCGAGGCCTATGACTATCCCGAAAGCTTCTTCGCGGAAAAAATCTGGAGCGCCCGCCGCATCCGCCCCGACGAGGACGAGCTCGCCGAGGCCGTCCGTATCCTGAAGAACGCGCAAAAGCCGGTGATCATCGCCGGCGGCGGCGTGCTGTTTTCCGAAGCCTCCGCCACCCTGGCGAAATTTGCCGAGGCCCACGGCATTCCGGTGGTGGAAACCCAGGGCGGAAAATCCTCCCTGCCCTTCACTCATAATTTAAACATGGGTGCCGTGGGCGTCACCGGCACCGGCGCCTCCAACCACGTATGCGAAGATGCGGACGTGGTGCTGGCGGTGGGAACGCGCCTGCAGGATTTCACCACGGGCTCCTGGGCCCTGTTCAAGAATGACAAAAAAACCATCATCGGCCTCAACACCCAGGTCTTCGACGCCACCAAGCACCGCGCCCTGCCCCTGATTGCGGACGCGCGCGTGGGCCTTGAGGAACTCTCCATCAATCTCGGCAAATGGGCCGCTCCCGCCGCCTGGACCAAGACGGCGCAAAGCGGATTTGCCGCCTGGATGAAAACCGCGAACGCCTACACCGATGCCAGCAATGTGGAGCTTCCTTCCGATTCCCAGGTGATCGGCGCCGTGCAGCGCGCCCTTGGCCGCGATATTTCCGTGCTCTGCGCCTCGGGCGGCCTTCCCGGCGAACTGCACAAGCTCTGGCAGGCGGGCCCGCCCTCGTCCTATCACATGGAATACGGCTTCTCCTGCATGGGCTATGAAATTGCCGGCGGCATCGGCCTCAAGATGGCCCAGCCCGGCCGCGAGGTTGTGGTGATGGTGGGCGACGGCTCCTACCTGATGATGAATTCCGAACTCGCCACTTCGGTGATGCTCGGCGTGAAGCTCATCGTGGTGCTGCTGGATAACCGCGGCTACGGCTGCATCAACCGCCTGCAGCATGCCTCTGGCGGCGAGCGCTTCAACAACCTGTTCGATTACAATACGCTGCACGAGGTTTCCCCCGACATTGATTTCGCCGCCCACGGCAAGAGCCTTGGGGCGATTTCGGAAAAGGTCTCGTCCCTTGCCGATCTTGAAGGCGCCCTGAAGAAAGCCAGGAGCAACACCCGCACCACCTTCATCGTGATCGACACCGACCCGATGAAAACCACCGACGCCGGCGGCCATTGGTGGGATGTGGCGATCCCCGAGGTCTCGACGCGGAGCCAGGTGCGCGCCGCGCGCAAGAATTATGACAAGGCCAAGGCCGGACAACGCATCGGCAATTAGAAGAGAGAAGCAGCCCATGACAATACGGATCGGCGCCAACCCCATCGGGTGGTCGAATGACGACATGCAGGAAATCGGCGGCTGGATCCCGCTGGAGCAATGCCTGAGCGAAGCCAAGGCCGCGGGCTTTCAGGGCATGGAGCTTGGCAATAAGTTTCCGCGCGTCGCCACCAAGCTGCGCCCCATTCTCGATGCCCATGGCCTGGTGCTGGTGGGCGGCTGGTATTCCACCTTCCTGCTGGAGCACGACGCCGAAACCGAATTCGCGAAATCCGCCGATCACCGCAAATTGCTGAAGGCCATGGGCACCAACGTGTTCATCGTCGCCGAATGCACCAATACGGTTCATGGCAACAAGGCAGCGCCGCTCTCCACCCGCCCGGTGATGACCGAGGCCCAGTGGAAAACCTTCACCACCCGCCTCACCAAACTTGCCGAACTGCTGAAGGCGGATGGCTTCCAGCTTGCCTACCACCACCACATGGGAACCGTGGTGCAGACTGCCGCCGAAATAGACCGCCTGATGCAGGGAACCGGCGAAGCCGTTAACCTTCTGCTCGATACGGGCCACGCCACCTGGGGCGGCGATGATCCGGTCAGGCTGGCCAGGACTTACCGGAAACGCATCAGCCATGTGCATTGCAAGGATGTGCGCCTGGCCGTGAAGGCTGAATCCGATAAACGCGACTGGTCGTTCCTCGACAGCGTGCTGGCCGGCGTTTACACCGTGCCGGGCGACGGCTCCATTGACTATGTTTCGGTTTTCAAGGAACTTGGCGGATACAGCGGCTGGGTTGTGGTTGAGGCCGAGCAGGATCCGGAGAAGGCACCGCCCGCGAAATATGCTAAGCTGGGATGCGACAATCTTAAGCGTTTCTTGAAAGAGGCAGGCCTGAGCTGAATGTCCCCACTTCTTGTAAAACCCCGCGCCGGCGGCGGCCGGGTTCATCATGTGACGCCGAAGACGGCGCGCTGGACCTATGTGGGCTTCGACCTGTGGAAGCGCAAAGCCGGCGAGCTGGCGACCGGCACCGACGGCGACCGCGAGACCTGCCTGGTTTTCATCAGCGGCCGCGGCAGCGTGCGTGTCGGCGCTGAGGAATATGGCATTCTCGGCGGCCGGAGCTCTCCCTTCGAAGGCAAGCCCTGGTCGGTCTATGTGCCGCCCGGCATGGTCTGGTCCGTTGAAGCAACCGAGGACCTGGCGCTGGCCGTGTGTTCCGCCCCGGGCAAGGGAAAGTTTCCGCCGCGCCTGATCGCACCCGATTTGCTGGTGCAGGAAACCCGCGGCAAGGGCTCCAACGTGCGTCATGTCACCAACATCCTGCCGGAATGGGAAATGGCCGAAAATCTTCTGGTGGTGGAGGTGCTGACGCCCGCAGGCAATACCTCATCCTATCCGCCCCACAAGCATGATGAAGACAACTTGCCCCACGAGTCGGCCCTGGAAGAAACCTATTATCACCGGCTCAACCCGCCCCAGGGCTTTGCCTTCCAGCGGGTTTACACCGATGACCGCGAACTTGATGAAGCCGTGGCGGTGGAAGACGGCGACGTGACTTTGGTGCCCAGGGGCTATCATCCTTGCGCGGCGGTCCATGGCTATGAGCTCTACTATCTCAACGTCATGGCCGGCCCCCGGCGGACCTGGAAATTCCACAACGCCAAGGAACACGAATGGCTGCTGAAGGCGTAAATCCCCGGCCCGCAGCTTTCATTTTCATCTTCATCACCGTGGCGCTCGACATGCTGGCGCTTGGCATCATCATTCCGGTCCTGCCCAAGCTCATCGAAAGCTTTGTCGATGGCAACACCGTGCGGGCCGCCGAAATGGTGGGCATCTTCGGCACCGCCTGGGCCATCATGCAGTTTCTCTTTTCACCCGCCATGGGCTCGCTCTCCGACCGTTTCGGCAGACGGCCCATCGTGCTGCTCTCCAACCTCGGCCTCGGCCTCGATTATATTCTGATGGCCCTGGCGCCGGCTCTTTCGTGGCTCTTCGTGGGCCGCATTATTTCCGGCATCACCGCGGCCAGCGTTGCAACCGCCGGGGCCTATATCGCCGATGTGAGCGAGCCTGATAAACGCGCCAAGAATTTCGGCATGCTCGGCGTTGCCTTCGGCATCGGCTTTATCCTGGGGCCGGCTGTTGGCGGCATTCTCGGCAGCTATGACGTGCACTATCCCTTTTGGGCCGCGGCCGCCATGAGCCTGCTCAATTTCGCCTACGGGCTTTTTGTCTTGCCGGAATCCCTCAAGCCGGAAAACCGCAGCCCTTTTTCATGGAGCAAAGCCAATCCCCTGGGCTCGGTGAAACTTCTGGTGAGCCACCATGAGCTTTGGGGCCTCGGCCTTGTGACGTTCCTTTCGCAGCTTGCCCATACCTCGCTGCCTGCCATCTATGTTCTCTATGCCGGCTACCGCTATGGCTGGGGCCCGGACCAGGTTGGTTTCCTCCTCGCCGGCGTCGGCGTTGCCTCCATGGTGGTGCAGGGCGGCCTTGTGCAGCCCATCGTCAAACGCCTCGGCGAGCGGCCAGCTCTCTTGCTCGGCCTGCTGTGCGGCGGCATCGGGCTGACGTGGTATGGCACCGCATGGATTGGCGCGCTGACCTGGATCGGCGTCCCCATCGCCGCCTTCTGGGGCCTGTTCAACGCCACCAGCCAGTCGGTCATGTCACAACGGGTGTCGGCCTCCGAGCAGGGGCAATTGCAGGGCGCCCTCTCCAGCGTCACCGCCTTCGCCGGCATCCTCGGCCCCATTTTCTTTGCCACGGTCTTTGCCCGCTCGATTGATCCGGCCTACGGCTTTGATCTGCCGGGACTAGGCTACTGGCTGGCCGGAGCCTTGCTGCTGGTAGCCTTCCTGCTGGCGGCTTTTCTCACCAGGCAAAGGCATCCATAAAGTCCCGGTCACGCCGCAGTGTGAAACTGCGCATCGGCCTGATCGAGGCGCTTGCGGATTTGTGTCACGATCAATGAATCATCAGGCACGCAGTTGTCATAGGTGAGATAGTCTCCGGCTTTCACCGGCTTGATCACCCGCGCCTGCTCGGCAAGTCCCAGCGGCACCGCATTGCTGGCCCGCGCCTGTGCGGCCGTCATGGCCCAGGCCCGGTATTCGGTCTCGCCGATCTTGCCCAGGGTTTCTCCCGCCTTGAGATCGCGCTTGGCAACCGTGATCGCCTCCGCCACCGGATGGTCAAGCGGCGCCATGTCGGCCCGCCCATGCAGCACCGCCTTCGCCGCCGAGAGCGGCACTTCGAGGCTCGTCAGGTGATAGGGCCGCATGATGGAGAAAAATGGCCCCTTGCCGACTTTCAAATCAATCATGCGTTCCAGCACCCGCGGATGATCGGTTTCCACGATGCAGAACACCCCGGGAGCAACCCCCTTGCCGATGGAATAATCGACGCAGCCGGATTTGGAGAGAAGCCCGCCATGCGATTTCGGCACCAGCACCGAACTCAGTTCTTCGCGCGTCGCGGCCGGCCCGTGCATCCCCGGCACATCGGGCACCAGCCCGGTGCAATTGGCAATCGCCACCATTTCAATCATCGTCTTGGAGCCGTCGACGAATTCAACCAGCATCCGGGCATTCATGTTGCGGGCCTTGGCCTCCGCCTCGTATTCTTTTGGCACCGCATCAAACTTCAGCGGATTATTCTTGCCCTTGCCGGCACAGACAATTTTCAAGCCAAGCGATTGCGCAAAGCCGATGAGCTCGATGGCGCAGGCCGGTTCATCGCCCATGGCCCCTGTATAGACAACACCCGCGCTCCCGGCTTGCGCCTTGAGATGGCGGCCGATGGTGATGTCGGCTTCGACATTCAGCATCACCACATGCTTGCCGTTGTGAATGGCATCGAGGGCAAAGCGTGTGCCCACATTGGGATTGCCCGTGGCATCGATCACCACGTCAATGCGCCCCGCCGCAACCAGTGCGGAAAGGTCATCGGTGATGGCCAGCCGCCCGCGCTCGATGGCGCGGTCGATGTCGCCGGCGGTCTTGGCCATGACAAGCTGCTCGCGCCCGTGGCCGGCAAGGAGTGCCGCGTCAACCGCAGTGGCCGCATTCACTTCCGAAATGGCGCCGAGCCGCAATCCCGGCATCAGCGACAGTTGCACCACGATGTCGGTTCCCATCTGGCCCGCCCCCGCCAGGCCGATGGTGACCGGCTTTCCCGTTTCCGCGCGCGCCTTCAGGTCAGTGACGAGCCCCGACACATTGGCGATCATGGCTTGCCTTTCTTCTTGCTCTTGGGAGGCAGCAGGCGCGGCGCGAAAACCGCGGACACTTCACCCTTCGCCAGATCACCGGCCTGCTTGCCATAGGTCTTGAAGCGCCCGAGCACGCTTGCCATCTGCGCCTCATCCAGAAGAACCGGCTTGCCCGCCAGGCCCGCCGCCCAATACTGCTGGCACAGATGTTCAACTTCGCCGGCCAGCCACAACGCCTTGCCCAGGCTTGGCCCGAAACAAATCTGCCCGTGATTGGCAAGCAGGCAGGCGGTGCGCCCTTCCATGGCCTTCAGCATGGTATCCGACAGTTCCTGGGTGCCGAATTCCGCATAATCCGAAACGCGCAGGGACGTGCCGCCGGTCACCCCGATCATGTAATGGAACGCCGGCACCTCCCGGCGCAGACAGGCAAGGGCGGTTGCGTAAGTCGAATGCACATGCACGATGGCCCTGGCTTCCGGGCGCGCCCGGAAAATATCCATATGCATGCGCCACTCCGATGAGGGGAGATAATCGCCGCGGTAATTGCCTTCAAGATCCATCTCAATGATATGGGCGGGCTTCATCTTGTCATAGGCGATTCCCGAGGCGGTGATGAGAAAGCCCTCATCACAGCGCACGCTGACATTGCCGGAGGTTCCCTGGTTGATTCCGTCCGCGTTCATTTTCAGGCACGTCTCTATGACCTCGCGGCGCAGGCCGGGATGCTTCAGCTTCTTCATGTCGGTTCCAGTTGCGAAGGATTGACTTCAAGGCGTTCATTTAACAGTGTCGCGGGCATCATAGGAAAGCCCAAATGGATTTACAATTGCCGCGTGGAATTGCCGTTGTTGACGCCGGAAAGACCAACACCAAGATTGTCCTGTTTGGGCCTGACGGCAGGCCGGTGGCCGAACGCAAGGCGGCCAGCCTTAACCATGCGGGCCCGCCCTACCGCGCCATTGATCCGGCCCCGCTGATTGACCTCTGCCGGACGATTCTTCCCGAACTGGATGCCATTTTGCCCATCGACGTGGTGGTGCCCTCGGCGCATGGCGCAGCCCTGGCCTGCTTGGGCGAGGACGGCACGCTGGCCCTGCCGGTCATGGACTACAACTCGGAACCGCCGCCGGAGATCATCGCCGCCTACCAAAGGGTGCAGCCGCCGTTCGAGGAGGTGTTCTGCTCGCTGCTCCCCATGGCGCTCACCCACGCCCTGCAGCTTTTCTGGCAGCATCAGGCCTTCCCCCGGGATTTCGCGCGGGTCAGGACGGTTGTGACGTGGATTCAATACGTGGCGTTTTTACTGAGCGGAAAACTGGTCACCGAAATTTCCAGCATGGCCTGCCAGACCCATCTCCTGAATATCCGCGATGGCGGTTATTCGTCCCTGGTCAAACGCATGGGATGGGAACCGCTGTTTCCGCCCATGGCCAAAGCCTGGGAGAGCGTCGGAACCCTGCGCGGCGAATTTTTGGGAGGCGGATTCCGCGGGCGCGGCGCGGTGTTGGCGGGAGTTCATGACTCCAACGCAAATTATCTCCGCTACCTCGCCGCCGGGCCGGAGAAATTCACCCTGCTTTCATCCGGCACCTGGATTATCGGCTTCGACACGGAAACCGCAATGGAAAGCCTGAAAGCGGAAAAGGACACCGTCTCGAATACCGATGTCTTCGGAAACCGCGTCGGCAGCAGCCGGTTTTTCGGCGGCCGGGAATTTGAACTTCTGAGCGAAGGCGCCTCAGGCGACATCGCAACGCTCGCGGCCGTGCAGGACATCATCACCGCCGCCGCCTATGCCCTGCCGAGTTTCTCCGATGGCGGCGGGCCGGTTCCCCGCACCGCCGAGCGCGGCAGGATTGTGGGGCCTCCGCCCAGAACGCCGGAGCAAAAGGCTTCGCTCGCCTCGCTCTATTGCGCCCTTATGGCCGCGGAATGCCTTGCCGCCCTTGGATCAAAACACGACATCATCGTCGACGGGCCTTTTTCAAGGAATCTGGTTTTCCTGCAAATCCTCGCCCAACTGCGGCAGGGACAAAAACTATTGGCGTCGGATTTGCGCGACGGAACAACGGCAGGGGCTGCTTGCCTTGCCCTGATGCCTGACGGCATTTTACCCCACGTGCCGCTCTCGCTCACCACAATTGCGTCGCAAAACCTCAGCAACCTCGGCCCCTATCAAACGGCATGGCGAAAGCTGGCCTATGAAAACACTGTTTAAGGAATACCATCAATGCTTGATCACATAGGATTTTCCGTAAGCAATATGAAAGTCTCGCGGATATTCTACGAAAAATCCCTCAAGCCCCTTGGCATTGCCCCTTTGATGGACGTGACGCCGGACATGACAGGCACCGGCGACAGTCATCTGGGTTTCGGCGCGGGACGGCCTTTCTTCTGGATCGGCACCGGCGGCAAGGTCGCAAGGGGAACCCATGTCGCCTTCGCCACGGAGAGCCGGAAAACCGTCGATGAATTTTATGCCGCAGCCATCGCCGCAGGCGGCCGCGACAACGGCAAACCGGGTTTGCGGCCGCATTATCACGAAAATTATTACGGGGCTTTTGTGCTTGATCCCGACGGCAACAATATCGAGGCCGTCTGCCATGCGCCAAAATGAAAACGGTTAACGAAACAGCAACAATCGAAGTGCACACTGACTGAATTGTAAAAGGTGTACCCATGCGTAGCGAAACCCTGGCCCGAGACGACTTTGCAGTTTTCACCCTCACCTGCCCCGGCAACGACAGCGCCGACGAAAGGGTTCACGACATTCAACTCCGCGGCAATCTTCCGCTCATGATCGGCAACGACGTTCTGGCCGAAATCAGCCACGCCGACCTGCTCGAAAGCTGGGAAACCGCGATTTCCCTTCCCCTCAAGGACCTCAATGCCATGACCACCCTGGCGGGCCGGCGCCTGAGCGAAATGCTTGAGGAAAATCTCGATGCGGAAAACCTGACCGACCTTGTCTCTGACGCCGCCGTGCTCTTTCTTCTGGCCATGCGCCGCTTTGGGGTATCGGAAGCAAACCGGATTCCCGCCTGCACCGTGAAGTGGAATGGACAGGAAGCAACCGAAAGCGTTCAAATGCTGGCATGAAACCCAGCGACCCCAGCGCCGAACCGCCCGTTTCCGCTCCCGACTATGGCCGCTCGCTGCGCGGCCTTGGCTTTAACTTGCTCGTCCGGGATGTGCCTCGCGCCGTGCAATTTGCCACCGCTGTGCTGGGCGCCACCGCCTTTTATGCCAACGACCGCTTTGCCGCCATGAAGCTGAACGGCAGCGATTTCATGTTTCACCATGACGACACCTACAAGAACAATGAACTCTACGGAATCGTGCAGGGCGCCGAAGCCCGCGGCATCGGCGTTGAACTCCGGATCTACAGTTGCGATCCCGATGTGGCCGAAACCAACGCGCGGGCCGGCGGCTGGACCGTGCTGGCCGGCAGCATCGACAAGCCCCACGGCCTCAGGGAATGCATGGTCATCGACGATGAGGGTTACGTCTGGATTCCTTCGGTTCACCTCCCTTAGAACAAAAATTCCAATTTCTGGCCCCAGCGAAATATTTATTCCACAATTGAACTGATTGGCCTATAAGCGCTAATCTGGCGCTTAAGCACACCAAACAGGATCAAAGAGAGCGAAAAATGGTCAAGGAAATCGGGCATTTCATCGGCGGCAAGCAGGTCAAGGGCACATCTGGGCGCTTTGCCGACGTGTTTAACCCCAATACCGGCGAGGTGCAGGCCAAGGTAGCCTTGGCCTCCAAGGCCGAGCTTCGTGCCGCCGTTGAAAATGCCAAGGCGGCACAGCCTGCCTGGGCCGCCAAGAATCCGCAATTCCGCGGCCGCGTGATGATGAAATTCCTGGAACTCGCCGCCAAGCACAAGGAAGAATTGGCCAGCCTTATTTCCATGGAGCACGGCAAGACGGTTCCCGACGCGCTGGGCGATTTGCAGCGCGGCGTCGAGGTTGCCGAATTTGCCTGTGGCGTGCCGCACCTGGTGAAAGGCGAATTCACCGATGCGGCGGGCCCCGGCATCGATATGTATTCCATGCGCCAGGCCCTGGGCGTCGTGGCGGGCATCACCCCCTTCAACTTCCCCGCCATGATTCCCTTGTGGAAATGCGCGCCTGCCATTGCCGTGGGCAACGCCTTCATCCTGAAGCCCTCCGAGCGCGATCCTTCCTGCCCCATGCGCCTTGCTGAACTTTTCCTCGAGGCCGGCCTGCCGCCCGGAATTCTGAATGTGGTGAATGGCGACAAGGAAAGCGTCGATGCCATTTTGAATGATCCCGACATCAAGGCCGTGGGCTTTGTGGGCTCAACCGCCATCGCCCAATATGTTTATGCCGGAGCAACCGCCACCGGCAAGCGCGCCCAGTGCTTTGGCGGGGCCAAGAACCACATGGTGATCATGCCCGATGCCGACATGAACCAGGCCGTCGATGCGCTGATCGGCGCCGGCTACGGCTCGGCCGGTGAACGCTGCATGGCGATTTCGATTGCCGTGCCGGTGGGCGAAGCAACCGCAAACGCACTCGTTGAAAAGCTCATTCCCCGCGTCGAGAAATTGAAGATCGGCCTTTCCAGCGACCGCGAAGCCGACTACGGCCCACTGGTCACCAAAATGGCCTTGGACCGCGTCAAGGGTTACATCGATACCGGCGTGAAGGAAGGCGCGACCCTCAAGGTAGATGGCCGCGGCTTCAAGATGCAGGGCTATGAGAATGGTTATTTCCTCGGCGGCTCGCTCTTCGACAACGTCACCAAGGACATGCGGATCTACAAGGAAGAAATTTTTGGCCCCGTGCTCGGCGTGGTGCGCGCCAAGACCTATGACGAGGCGCTTGGCCTGTGCAATGACCATGAATACGGCAACGGCGTTGCGATCTATACGCGCGATGGCGATGCGGCGCGCGACTTCGCCGCCAAGGTGCAGGTCGGCATGGTGGGCGTGAACGTGCCCATTCCGGTGCCGCTTGCCTATCACACTTTCGGCGGCTGGAAGTCCTCGAGCTTCGGTGACCTGAACCAGCACGGCCCCGATTCCATCCGTTTCTACACCAAGACCAAGACGGTCACTTCGCGCTGGCCATCGGGAACCAAGGAAGGCGCCCAGTTCTCCATTCCGACGATGCGCTGAGCAATGCAGCAGCTTGACTTGCCCGTGGGTTACTACGAACTGCCGAAAGGCAGGCTCGTCAATGTCGTGACCTGCCTTGAGATGACCGCCAGGCCGCAAAGCCGGGAGGCGTCTTTGCCGCCCGGCTGTTCGCTGCGGCCCGTTGATGTGAAAGATCTCGACAGCTACCGCAGGATATTCCGCAAAGTGGGCGAAGACCTCATGTGGTTTTCCCGCCTCATCATGCCCGATGAGAAGCTCGCCGCAATTCTGGGCCACGGTGAGGTTGAATCCTATGCCCTCTATCACGGCGACACGGCGATCGGCATTCTCGAGCTTGATTTCAAGGATATGCCGAACTGCGAGCTGGCCTTCTTCGGCTTGGCCAAGGAAGCCATTGGCGGTGGATTAGGCCGTGCCTTGATGAATATCGCCATCAGCAAGGCCTGGGAGAAACCGATCAGCCGTTTCTGGGTCCACACCTGCCACTTCGATCATCCCAACGCGCTGGGCTTCTACCGCCGCTCGGGCTTCGAGCCCTATAGCCTCATGGTCGAGATCCACGACGACCCGCGGCTCGCCGGCAAACTGCCGCGCCATGCCAGCCCCCATGTGGCGCTGATCGATCCGAAATAGCAGTGAAGCGCGGAGAACGCTCCGCCATGGCCTTTTGCCCTGAACTGCCCTATGAGGTGCGCAGCCTGCGGCTTCCCCGGCACAGCGTCCGGTTTGCCTGCCCTCAACTCCGTTAGAAAAGTATCGTGTAAATTGCCCTTTCCCCCAACCCCTGCCCCGTTCGCGCGCGCCCTTGCGGAGCGCAAATATGAAGACCCTACCCCGGTTCAGCTCGCCGTCCTCGAAGCCAAAGCTGAAGGCCGCGATCTTGTGGTTTCGGCCCAGACCGGCTCCGGCAAGACCGTGGCCTATGGCCTGGCCATTGCCACAACCCTTCTCGGCGAGGCTGAGCGCTTCCCGCAGGAAGCCTCGCCCATGGCCCTCATCGTGGCGCCCACCCGCGAACTGGCCATGCAGGTGGAGCGCGAACTGGAATGGCTCTACCATTATACCGGCGCGCGCATCCTCTCCTGCGTCGGCGGCATGGACCCCAAGCGCGAGCGGCGCAGGCTTGCCGATGGCGCCCATATCATTGTGGGAACCCCGGGGCGTCTGCGCGACCATCTCGAACGCGGCGTGCTGAACATCACCGATCTGAAGGCCGTGGTTCTCGATGAAGCCGATGAAATGCTCGACCTCGGTTTCCGTGAAGACCTCGAATTCATCCTGGAGGCAACGCCCGCCGAACGGCGCACCCTTCTGTTTTCCGCCACCATGCCGAAAATCATCGCCAACCTCGCCAAGCGCTACCAGCGCAACGCGCTTCGCATCGAGGCTTCCGGCGGCGAGCGGGCCCATGCCGACATCGAATACCGCGCCATGCGCGTGGCCCCCAACGAGGTTGAGCACGCGGTGGTCAATGTGCTGCGCTTTGTCGAGGCGCAAAGCACCCTCGTGTTCTGCAATACGCGCGACCATGTCCGCCATCTCCACGCGACCCTGCTTGAGCGCGGCTTTGCCGCCGTCTACCTCTCCGGCGAATTGAGCCAGGGTGAACGCAACCATGCCCTCCAGGCATTGCGCGATGGCCGGGCCCGCGTCTGCGTGGCAACCGATGTGGCAGCCCGCGGCATTGACCTGCCCAACCTCGGCCTTGTCATTCACGCCGACCTGCCGAACGATGCGGAAACCCTGCAGCACCGCAGCGGCCGCACCGGCCGCGCCGGCAAGAAGGGCGTGAGCGTCGTGCTCGTGCCGCTGTCACGCCGCCGCAAGGCCGAGCAGATGCTGGCCGCCGCCAAAGTGAACCCCGTGTGGAGCGGCCCGCCCCAGGCCGAGGACATCCGCAAGCTTGACCAGCAGCGCATGCTGCACGATCCGCTGCTCACCGAGATCAGCAGCGAGGAGGATCTGGAAATGGCCCGCGCCGTCCTGGCCATGCGCTCGCCGGAAGAAATCGCCGCCGCCCTGGTCCGGGTTTACCGCGCCAGATTGCCCGCTGCCGAGGATGTGTTTGATCCCGGCCCCGGCCGTGAATTCCGCGAGGCAAAACCGGCGCGGCCAGCGGCCCAAGCATCAGGACCCAGCAATTTTACCTGGTTTCGCCTTGATATCGGCCGCAAGAACAACGCCGATCCAAAATGGCTGCTGCCGATGATCTGCAGGCGCGGCAAGGTCGTGAAAGCCGATATCGGCGCCATCCGCATCACCGACAACGAAACCCGCTTTGAAATCGCCAATGCGGTGGTGGAGCGTTTCACCATCGCCAGCCTGGTGGCCGACGACGAGGACGTGAAGATTGAGTTGCTGAAGGGTGCGCCGGAAATCAGCCGCCCCTCACGCAATCCCGACCGCAAGCCGAACTTCCTGCCGAAACAAGGAGCAGATCCGCAGCGCTACGAAAACCGGAAACCCCATGAGGGCGCAGCCAAGCCGAAATTCGAAGGTCCAGGCTACAAGGGCAAGAAACCTTTTGGGGCTGGCGACAAACCCAGGTTTGAAAGCACGGGCTACAAGGGCAAGAAACCCTTCGCCGGCGGAAAGCCGAAATTTGAAGGCACCGGAAAACCTCACGCTGCGGGTGACACGCCGGCCTTCAAGGAAAAGAAAGCCGCCTGGAAAAAGAAAAAGCGCTAGACTTCCTTGTCCTCTCCCGTGAAACGGGAGAGGAGGGGACCCATTGCAAGGCAATGGGAAGGCCAGGGCGGGCCACGGTCAAAGTGCGCCCATGCTATTCCATGTGCTCAACTCCCAATCGGTTTCCGCAAATTCCGCTGCTTCGCCAGGTCAATCTGCTTCTGCCGTTCGCGCGCCGAAGCTTTTGACTTCTCGCTCAGCGTTGCAAAGCATTTCGGGCAGCTCACGCCTTCTTCGTAAAATTCGGAGAACGTGTCAGCGGCAGCCAGCGGCATGCGGCAGCCGTGGCACATGTCCAGTTCGGTGGGAACCAGGCCCTGGCCCACCGCCACGCGGTGGTCAAAGACGAAACATTCGCCCTGCCATTTGCTTTGCTCCTTCGGCACCTCCTCAAGATACTTCAGAATGCCGCCCTTCAAATGATAGACTTCGCGGAAGCCTTGCGATTGCAAATAGCTCGAGGCCTTTTCGCAGCGGATGCCGCCGGTGCAGAACATGGCCACCTTCCGGTGCCGCGCCGGATCAAGGTTCTCGCCGACAAATTTCGGAAATTCGCCGAAGCTTGAGGTCTTGGGATCCGCCGCGCCGGCGAACGTGCCAAGCGCCACCTCATAATCGTTGCGGGTATCGATGAGCAGGACGTCGGGATCGGCGATCAGCGCATTCCAGTCCGCCGGGTTCACATAGGTGCCGGCCTGCCTGTTGGGGTCAATACCCTCGACGCCAATGGTGACGATCTCTTTTTTAAGTTTCACCTTGCTGCGGTAGAAAGGCTCCTCGTCGCAAAAGGATTCCTTGTGGTCGATGTCGGCAAAGCGGGGATCAGATTTGAGTTCACCCAAAAACCCGTCGACGGCGTCGCGCCTGCCGCTGATCGTGCCGTTGATCCCCTCTTCCGCCAGAAGCAGCGTGCCGCTCACGCCATGCGCCTTCATGGCCGCATGCAGGGGTTGCCGGAGGGCGGCGAAATCCTTCAGCGTGACAAATTTATAGAGGGCGGCAACAACGATAGGGTGGGACATCAGCCAAGCTTTTATTAGGCCTTTCGATGTTTTTCAATTGCGCATCAGGCAAGGCGTCCCGTAAGTAACGGCAACCCTCGAGGACAAATGCCAGAATTCATCCTTAACGCCGGCGTGGAGATTCCCCTCATCCTCATTCTGCTGGCGCTTCTGGGCTTCCGCCTTAAGGTGAATCCCCGCGCCGGGCTACTGGTAAAGGCCCCGCCGGAAAAGGTCTTTTCGCTAGTCGATCTCCATCACGGAAAGGTGCAGGCCTGGAGCCGCACCACGGTGACCTCCGAACTCCTTGATGCGTCCCGCCAGGTTTTCCGCATGACCTACGTCACCACTCTTTCAACCGGCGCCCAGCAAAAATCCCAGGCCAGTTTCCGCGTCGCCGAACGGCGCGCCCCCGCCTACCTCGAACTTCACCGCGAAGGGCTGGAGGGAAAATCCCTCAACAACGAACTTCTGAAAATTGTCACGGAAACCGCGGCCCATCCGCAAGGCACCTGGCTCACCCTGAAATATGACTGGGGCCCGCGCCCCCTCATCGCGCAAATCCTTGCCCGCGCCGATCTCTGGGGCGGCGCCTACCGTCTCAAGGCCCTGGCTGAAACCGGCAAGCCCGATGAGACAACCCACATGTGGATCTCGGCCGGCGTTGCCATCGTCACCGGACTGGTAAGCCTCGTGGCCTTTGCCCTGATGACCAGTTGGCTTGTTTCCGGCCTCCTTGTCGTGGCCCTTGCGGTCCATGAATTCGGCCATCTCCTGGCCTACCGCCTGATCGGCCAGCCCTGGGGCCGCATGATTTTCCTGCCCTTTCTCGGCGCGCTGGCCATGCCGCGCCTGCCCTACGAGACTCAGGCCCAGGCCGTGTTTTCCGCTCTCATGGGGCCGGGCTTCAGCCTGCTCCTGGCCTTGGCCATCACCCTTCCCTTGATGCTGGGCATTGCCCTTCCCCCCTGGCTGATCGTCTCGGGCATCGTGGTGATCGGCCTCAATCTCTTCAACCTGCTGCCCGTCGAGCCCCTCGACGGCGGCGTGGCGCTCCGCTCGGTTCTGGCCAAGCTCATGGGAAGCTACGCGCGGTTTGGCCTGCTCGCCATCGGCGTGTTGATTCTTGCGGGCGGATTTTATTTCGAACAGGTCATCCTGCTGATCTTGGGCGGCATTTCGGTGCTTGCCAACCTCAGGCCGCGCCTGATCGACCCCGGCCTCGAACCGCTCTCCATTCCCGCCGTTGTGATTTCGGCGCTCAGCTTTGTGGTGATCGTTGCGGCCTATGTCACCATGCTCGCGTTATTCCTGGGTGTTTTCCGGTGACCACGCTGTTTGAAACCTACAGCGCAGAAATAAAAAGCGGCGAGCTTCGCAGCGATGCCGCGCAGGCCGCTGTCGTTTCACGTCTCGATCGCCTGGCCCAGACGCTTGAGGCGCGTGAAAAACGCGGCGCCATCGGGCGCTTCCTGAACAAGAACGGTGTGCCCAAGGGCATCTACATCTACGGCGACGTGGGCCGCGGCAAAACCATGCTGATGGATCTGTTTTTTGCAAACCTCCAGGTGAAGGCCAAGCAGCGCGTTCACTTCCATGCCTTCATGCAGGACATTCACCGGCGCCGCCAGGCGCTGCGCGAAGCCGACGTGGTGGCGCAGATAGCCGCGGACCTGGCAAGCCAGGCGCAGGTTCTGTGCCTCGACGAAATGCAGATCAGCGACATTGCCGATGCGATGATTGTGGGCCGCCTGTTCCAGGCCCTGCTGGCCCACGGCACGGTCATCGTCACCACCTCCAACCTGCCGCCCGGCCAGCTCTACAAGGACGGCCTTAACCGCGACCTGTTTGTGCCGGCCATCAAGCTCATGGAAAGTAACTTCGATGTCATGCCGCTGGCCGGCCCCACGGACTATCGCCTGGGCCGCGTGAAGGCCTGGGAAAGTTTTGTGACACCCCTCGGCGCAAAGGCCGATGCCCATGTGCAGAGAATTTGGCAACGCCTCACCGATGTGGAGAGAGGCGAGCCTGGTGAAATTCCGCTGCTGGGACGGAGCCTGCATGTGCCGGAAAGCGCCCATGGCTGCGCCCGCTTTACCTTTGCCGATCTGTGCGAAGCGCCGCTCGGTCCGCCCGATTATCTGGCGCTCGCCTCGCATTTTCAGACGCTGTTTGTGGAGCAAATCCCGGCCCTCAAGATCAGCCAGCGCAATGAGGCCAAGCGCTTCGTCCTGCTGATTGACACGCTCTATGATGCCCGCCTGCGCCTCGTGGCTTCTTCGGCCCAGCCGCCGGAACGGATTTATCCCCAGGGCGGCCACCGGGTTGAGTTCGCCCGCACCGTTTCGCGGCTCCAGGAAATGCAATCGGCAGCCTGGTGGGGCCAAAAAATCGCCGAAACCTGAAAAATCGTCACAAAAAACCCATTAGCCACTAGTAGTTCTTGAAGCCTCTTTATATCAGGCCTAGAAAACCCCCGCTTGTGCAATGCAATAGAACCCGTGCCCCAGCGGGTTGAGAGGGAAAACAAAAAATGGCTCGTAAGAAAATTGCAATGATCGGTGGCGGCATGATAGGCGGCACGCTCGCCCACCTCGCGGCCCTCAAGGAACTTGGCGATGTCGTTGTCTTCGATATCGCCGAAGGCATTCCCCAGGGCAAATCCCTTGATCTCTCCCAGGCAGGGCCCATTGAAGGCTTCAATTCCGCGCTTTCCGGCACCAACAAGTATGAAGGCATCGCCGGGGCCGATGTCTGCATCGTCACCGCCGGCGTCCCGCGCAAGCCCGGCATGAGCCGCGATGATTTGCTTGAAATCAATTTGAAGGTCATGGCCCAGGTTGGCGCCGGCCTTGCCAAATATGCGCCCGACGCATTCGTGATCTGCATCACCAACCCGCTCGACGTGATGGTCTGGGCCCTGCAGAAATATTCAGGCCTCCCCGCCAACAAGGTGGTCGGCATGGCCGGCGTTCTGGACAGCGCCCGCTTCCGCCATTTCCTCGCCGAGGAATTCAAGGTGTCCGTCGAAGATGTGACAGCCTTCGTGCTCGGCGGCCATGGCGACACCATGGTGCCGCTGGTGAAATATTCGACCGTTGCCGGCATCCCCGTGCCCGATCTCATCGCCATGAAATGGACCACCCAGCAGCGCGTCGATGAAATCGTCCAGCGCACCCGTGATGGCGGCGCTGAAATCGTGGGGCTCCTCAAGACCGGGTCCGCCTACTACGCCCCCGCCTCGGCCGGCATCGCCATGGCCGAGAGCTATTTGAAGGACAAGAAGCGCGTGCTGCCCTGTGCTGCTCATCTCACCGGCCAATATGGCGTGAACAACACCTATGTCGGCGTGCCTGTGGTGATCGGCGCCGGCGGCGTTGAACGCATCGTGGAAATCAAGCTCGAAGGCGAAGAAAAAGCCGGATTCAAGAAATCATTGGCCGCCGTTGAGGCGCTGATGGACGCCGCCAAGAAAATCGCCCCGGACCTTGCATAAGGCTTATCACCCATGAACATTCACGAATACCAGGCCAAGGAAGTTTTGCGCGCCTTCGGTGTGCCCACCGGCAAAGGCATCGCGGCTTTTACCGTCGATGAGGCGGTGAAAGCCGCCGAAAGCCAGCCCGGCCCCGTCTGGGTGGTGAAAGCCCAGATCCATGCCGGCGGGCGCGGCAAGGGCGGCGGCGTGAAGGTGGTGAAATCCGTGGCCGACGTGAAGGCCGAAGCCGAGCGCATGCTGGGCATGACGCTGGTGACCCATCAAACCGGGCCGCAGGGCAAACGCGTGCAGCGCCTCTACATCGAAGAAGGCACCGCCATCGCCAAGGAGCTTTATCTCTCCTGCCTGGTGGACCGCGAAACCTCGACCGTTGCCTTCATTGCGTCGACTGAAGGCGGCGTGAACATCGAAGAGGTGGCCGCCAAGACCCCCGGCAAGATCGCCACCATCCATGTGGACCCGGCCAGCGGCTACGCGCCCTTCGTCGGCCGCCGGATTGCCGCCGCACTGAAACTCGAAGGCGATCAGGTCAAGCAATGCGTGAAAATGATGGGCCAGCTCTACAGGGCCTTCACCGAAAAGGACATGAGCCTTCTCGAAATTAATCCGCTGGTCATCACCAAGGATGGCCAGCTCGTCTGCCTTGATGCCAAGATGAATTTTGATGACAACGCGCTCGACCGCCATCCCGATATCAAGGCCTACCGCGATCTGAGCGAGGAGGACCCCAAGGAAATCGAGGCCTCGAAATATGACCTCTCCTATGTGGCCCTCGATGGCTCCATCGGCTGCATGGTGAATGGCGCGGGCCTCGCCATGGCCACCATGGACATCATCAAGCTCTACGGCATGGAGCCCGCCAATTTCCTCGATGTGGGTGGCGGCGCGACGAAAGAGAAAGTCACTGCCGCCTTCAAGATCATCACCGCCGACCCGCGCGTCAAAGGCATTCTGGTCAACATCTTCGGCGGCATCATGAAATGCGACATCATCGCCGAAGGCGTGATCGCCGCCGTGAAGGAAGTGGGCCTGCAGGTTCCCCTGGTGGTGCGCCTCGAAGGCACCAATGTCGATCTCGGCAAGAAGATCATCAGGGACTCAGCCCTCAACGTCATCTCCGCCGACAACCTCGACGACGCCGCCAAGAAAATTGTTAAGGCCGTAAAGGAAGCTGCCTGATGAAATTTTGGAAGAGTATGGTGAGCATCTGAAATGCAGAACTTTGTCACCAATTTTTGTTTTTGTATGCTGTCAATCGCAGCAGCATTCTGTGTGACACCATCGGCTCACTCAATGGAGTTCAAGGATTATTATCAATCTGGTAGAAGTGTTTGTTCAGCATCACTTAATTCAGTAGAGCGAGCCCAAGATGAAGCAAATCGGCTAGATATGTTGAATGAGTTTGATGCCAGTCAAATTGGTTCAAAAATATCCTATCTTTCAAACGATAAGAAGTTGATGATTATTTTGAGGGGTAGGGATTTGCCAGGCGATCTCGTTGACAGCTGTAGTTTTTACATAGGATGCGATGGGGATTGCAAGTACCCACTTGTTTCAGGTTCAGATTTTTTGGCTGCGACTTATGATCAGAAGTGTAAATTTGTACAAATGGATTCTAATTCGCTCCCCGACTTCAAAGATGCACAATTGGTTCTTCAAACCATAGGCAGCAAGTTTGAAAGTTATAAAATGAAGTGCGTCTTATACAATTAGTTCAAGGGTCATTGAATAGAAATATGTCCATTCTCATCTCCAAGAAAACCAAAGTCATCTGCCAGGGCATCACCGGCAACAACGGCACCTTCCATACGGAACAGGCCATTGCCTATGGCACCCAGATGGTGGCGGGTGTCACGCCCGGCAAAGGCGGCACCAAGCACATCGGCCTGCCCGTCTATGACACGGTGCTGGAAGCCCGCGAAAAAACCGGCGCCGATGCCTCGGTGATCTATGTGCCGCCGCCCTTTGCGGCGGACGCCATCCTCGAAGCCATCGATGCGGAAATTCCTCTTGTCGTCTGCATCACCGAAGGCATTCCGGTGCAGGACATGGTGAAGGTAAAGCGCGCGTTAACGGGCTCCCGCACCCGCCTCATCGGCCCGAACTGCCCCGGCGTGCTCACGCCAAATGAGTGCAAAATCGGCATCATGCCGGGAAATATCTTCAAGAAAGGCTCGGTGGGCATTGTCTCGCGCTCCGGAACGCTTACCTATGAAGCAGTGTTCCAGACCACCCAGGAAGGCCTTGGCCAGACCACCGCCGTCGGCATCGGCGGCGATCCGGTCAAAGGCACGGAGTTTATCGATATTTTGGAAATGTTTTTGGCCGACCCCAAGACCCTCTCCATCATCATGATCGGCGAAATCGGCGGTTCTGCCGAGGAAGACGCCGCCGAATTCATCCGCAAATCCAAGGTCAAGAAACCCATGGCGGGCTTCATTGCCGGCCGCACCGCCCCTCCAGGACGGCGCATGGGCCATGCCGGCGCCATTATCTCGGGCGGCAAGGGCGGCGCCGAATCCAAGATCGAGGCCATGAAACGGGCCGGTATAGCCGTCTCGGATTCGCCCGCGATGCTTGGCAAGACATTAGTGAAGAAACTGAAACGGAAGTAAGACAAAGAAAACTTTGGGTAGTATATCTCTAGGCCCGGACAGAGTTACCGGGCTTCGGAAGTGATGGCGATGAACAAGACAGACCTGATTACGGCTTTTGAACAATCCTCCTTCCTCTATGGCGGCAATGCCCAATTCATTGAGGGGCTTTACGCCAAATACCTGGAAAACCCCGCCGCCGTGGACGTCCACTGGCGGCAGTTTTTTGCCGGCCTTGACGATGACCCGGCCTCCGCCAAGCAGCAGGTTTCCGGGCCCGTCCTGGGCCCGCAAGGATTGGCCGATGGCGCCTGTGGGCGATCTCGTCTCCGCCTTCGACGGCAACTGGCCCGCGGTGGAAAAAGCCATCGGCGGCAAGATCGAGGCCAAGTCCAAGGCCGCAGGGACCGGGCTTTCCATCGACGAAGTGCGCAAGGCCACCATGGATTCGGTGCGCGCCCTGATGATGATCCGCGCCTTCCGCATGCGCGGCCACCTGGCCGCCGATCTCGATCCGCTGCGATTGGCCGAGCGCCCGGCCCAGCCGGAGCTCGAGCCTGCGACCTATGGCTTCAGCGAAGCCGACCTTGACCGCCCCATTTTCCTCGACAAGGTGCTGGGCCTCGAGCAGGCCACCATCCGCCAGATCACCGATATCCTGAAGCGCACCTACTGCCACACCCTGGGCGTGGAGTTCATGCATATCTCCGATCCCGTGCAGAAGGGCTGGCTGCAGCAGCGCATCGAGGGCGCCGACAAGGAAATTTCCTTCACCCCCGAGGGCAAGAAGGCCATCCTGCGCAAGCTCATCGAGGGCGAGGGTTTCGAGAATTTTCTCAACGTGAAATACACCGGCACCAAGCGCTTCGGCCTTGATGGCGGCGAAAGCATGATTCCCGCCCTTGAGCAGATCATCAAGCGCGGCGGGCAATTGGGCATCAAGGAAATCGTCCTCGGCATGGCCCACCGCGGCCGTCTCAATGTGCTGGCCAATGTGATGGGCAAGCCCTTCTCCGCCATTTTCCACGAATTCAAGGGCGGCTCTTCGACGCCCGATGAAGTGGAAGGCTCAGGCGACGTCAAATATCATCTGGGGTCCTCCTCCGACCGGGTGTTTGACAACAATACGGTGCACCTGTCGCTCACCGCCAATCCCTCGCATCTTGAAATCGTCGATCCCGTGGTGCTCGGCAAGGCCCGCGCCAAGCAGGACCAGCGCGGCGACCGGGAGCGCAAAAGCGTGTTGCCCCTGCTCATTCACGGCGATGCGGCCTTTGCCGGGCAAGGCGTTGTGGCCGAATGCTTTGGCTTGTCGGGCCTGCGCGGCCACAAGTCCGGCGGCTCCATCCATTTCATCGTCAACAACCAGATCGGCTTCACCACCAGCCCGCATTTTGCGAGATCCTCGCCCTATCCCTCCGATGTGGCCAAGATGATCGAGGCGCCGATCTTCCATGCCAACGGCGATGATCCGGAAGCGGTGGTCTTCGCCGCCAAGATCGCCACCGAGTTCCGCCAGAAGTTCAAGAAGCCCGTGGTCGTCGACATGTTCTGCTACCGCCGCTTCGGCCATAACGAAACCGACGAGCCGTTCTTCACCCAGCCCCTGATGTACAAGGCGATAGCCGCCCACGAAACCATCGTGAATGTCTATTCCAAGCGGCTTATCGCCGAAGGCGTCATCACCGCGGAAGAGTTCGAGGCGATGAAGGCCGATTACCGCAAGAGCCTCGACGAGGATTTTTCCGCCTCCGAAGGCTACAAGGCCAACAAGGCCGACTGGCTCGATGGCCGCTGGTCCGGCATGAAATCGGCCAAGGACCTGGACGATCCGCGGAAAGGATCGACCGGCGTCGACCTCAAGACGCTGAAGGAGATCGGGCTGAAAATCACCAGGGCGCCGAAAACCTTCTCGGTGCACAAGACCATGCAGCGCGTGCTCGATGCCCGCCACAAGATGATTGAAGAGGGCGTGGGGCTGGACTGGTCCATGGGCGAGAACCTCGCCTTCGCCACCCTGCTCAATGACGGCTTCAAGATCAGGTTGTCCGGCCAGGACGTGCAGCGCGGCACCTTCTCGCAGCGCCACGCGGTGATTGTCGACCAGCAGACCGGCAAGCTCTATACGCCGCTCAACCATCTCGCCAAGGAACAGCAGCACAAGATCGAAATCATCAATTCCATGCTGTCGGAAGAGGCCGTGCTGGGCTTTGAATATGGCTACTCGCTGGCCGAGCCCAACACCCTCACCCTGTGGGAAGCCCAGTTCGGCGATTTCGCCAACGGCGCCCAGGTGGTCTTCGACCAGTTCATCTCCTCCGGCGAGCGCAAATGGCTGCGCATGTCGGGCCTCGTCTGCCTGCTGCCCCATGGCTACGAGGGTCAGGGGCCGGAGCATTCCTCGGCCCGGCTGGAGCGCTTCCTGCAGATGTGCGCCGAGGACAACATGCAGATCGCCAACTGCACCACGCCGGCCAATTACTTCCACATCCTGCGCCGCCAGCTGAAGCGCGACATCCGCAAGCCCCTGATCATGATGACGCCGAAGTCCCTTCTCAGGAACAAGCGCGCCACCTCGAAGCTCGAGGAATTTGCCGAAGGCACCTCGTTCCACCGCATTCTCTGGGATGACGCCGAAACGCTGAAGGACCAGCCCGTCAAGCTCGTGGCCGACGACAAGGTCCGCCGCGTGGTGATGTGCTCCGGCAAGGTCTATTTCGACCTCTATGAGGAGCGCGAGAAACGCGGCCTCACCGATATTTACCTCCTGCGCGTCGAGCAGCTCTATCCCTGGCCGCACAAGGCCCTGATCCAGGAGCTCGCCCGCTTCAAATCGGCCGATTTTGTCTGGTGCCAGGAAGAGCCCATGAACATGGGAGCGTGGAGCTATGCCCAGCCCAACATCGACCGGGTTCTTGATTATCTCAAGGCAACGAATGCAAAAGTCACATACGCGGGCCGCAATCCGTCAGCCTCCACCGCAACCGGATTGATGAGCAGGCATCTCAAGGAATTGAAGGATTTCCTTGAAGTGGCGCTCGCCTGAATGAATTGAGGAAAGAAAAGAATGGCTAAGGAAATTCGCGTGCCTGCCCTCGGTGAATCCGTCACCGAAGCGACAATCGGAAAATGGTTCAAGAATGTCGGCGACGCGGTGAAGGCCGATGAGCCCATGGTCGAGCTCGAAACCGACAAGGTGACGGTGGAAGTGCCGGCCCCTGCCTCCGGCAAGCTCACATCAATTTCCGCCGCTGCCGGAACCACGGTGAACGTCGGTGCCCTGCTCGGCGCCATTGAAGAAGGTGCCGCCGGTGCCACCGCCAAGCCCGCCGCGGCGGCTCCCGCTGCCGCACCGGCCCCGGCAAAAATCGCGGAACCGGTGAAGGCGGAAGCCCCGCTGTCGCCTGCCGTGCGCAAGATCGTCACTGAAAGCAAGCTCGATCCCGCGAGCATTCCCGCCACCGGGCGGGATGGCCGCCTGACCAAGGGCGATGTCATCGAACAGCTGGCCAGGCCCGCCGCCATGCCGGTCAGCATGCCGCCCGCCGCTCCTGCGCCATCGGGCGGCGAAGAGCGGGTGAAAATGTCGCGGCTGCGCCTCACCATCGCCCGGCGTTTGAAAGACGCCCAGAACACCGCCGCCATGCTCACCACCTTCAACGAGGTCGACATGAGCGCCGTGATGGCGCTCCGCAACGAGTTCAAGGAGATGTTTGAAAAGAAGCACGGCGTGAAGCTGGGCTTCATGAGCTTCTTCGCCAAGGCCGTGATCCAGGCCCTCAAGGATGTGCCGGCCGTCAACGCGGAAATTGACGGCGAGGATCTCGTCTACAAGAACTATTACCACCTCGGCGTGGCCGTGGGCACCGAGAAGGGCCTCGTGGTTCCCGTGGTGCGCGATGCCGACCGCCTGTCCTTCGCCGCCATCGAAAAGACCATCGCCGAATACGGCAAAAAAGCCCGCGACGGCCAGCTGCAGATCGCCGACATGCAGGGCGGCACCTTCACCATTTCAAATGGCGGTGTTTACGGTTCACTGATGAGCACGCCAATTCTCAATGCCCCGCAATCCGGCATCTTGGGCATGCACAAGATTCAGGACCGCCCCGTGGCCATCGACGGCCAGGTGGTGATCCGCCCCATGATGTATCTGGCGCTCTCCTATGACCACCGCATCGTCGACGGCAAGGAAGCCGTAACCTTCCTCGTGCGCGTAAAAGAAAGCCTCGAAGACCCGCAGCGCGCGCTGTTGGATTTGTAGGAGCGCCGGTCCATGGCCCAGAAGCCTGACGTCGCCATCGTAACCGGCGGAAGCCGGGGTATCGGCGCTGCAACCAGCCTGTTGCTGGCAAAGGCGGGCTATCTTGCCGTGGTGAACTATGTCTCGAACGCGGCGGCGGCCGAGGCCGTTGTCACGCAAATTGAAAAGGCGGGCGGCAAGGCGGCGGCAATCAAGGGCGACGTGGCCAGTGAAAAAGACATCGTGGCGCTGTTCAAATCGGCCGATCGGCTCGGTCCGTTGAAAGTGCTGGTCAACAACGCGGGCGTTGTCGACATCAAGGCCAGGGTTGACGAAATGCCGGCCGAAAGGCTGGCCCGCATGTTCGCCATCAACATCACGGGCTCCTTCCTCTGCGCCCGTGAGGCGGTGAAGCGCATGTCGACGCGCCATGGCGGATCAGGCGGCGCGATCGTCAATTTATCTTCTGCCGCGGCGACCCTTGGCGCCCCCGGGATGTTTGTCGATTATGCCGCCAGCAAAGGCGCCATCGATGTTTTTACCCTGGGCCTGGCCCGCGAGGTGGCAAGCGAAGGCATTCGGGTGAACGCCGTCCGCCCCGGAATCATCGATACGGAAATCCACGCCTCGGGCGGCGAGCCGGACCGTGTTGCGCAAATGCGCGGGCAGCTTCCCATGCAGCGCGAGGGCACCGCCCTGGAAGTGGCCGAAGCAATTGTTTGGCTGGCATCCGACAAGGCATCCTATGTAACAGGCACCTGCCTGGGTGTTTCAGGTGGCCGCAGTATTTGAAATTTTGAGGATTTCGTCATGGCTGAACAATTTGATCTTACTGTAATCGGCACCGGCCCCGGCGGCTATGTCTGCGCCATCCGCGCCGCCCAGCTTGGCATGAAGGTGGCGGTGATTGAAAAGCGCGCCACCCATGGCGGCACCTGCCTGAATATCGGCTGCATTCCGTCCAAGGCCCTGCTCCATGCCTCCGAGCTTTTTGCCGAAGCCAAGCATTCCTTTGCCAGGATGGGCATCACTGTTTCGCCCAGCTTCGATCTGCCGAAGATGATGGGCTTCAAGCAGGAAGCCATTGACGGCAACACCAAGGGCGTTGATTTTCTGCTGAAGAAAAACAAGGTGACGGTCATTCGTGGGACGGGCAGGATTCTCGGCGCCGGCAAGATCGACGTTGCCGGCCAGATCATTGAAACGAAAAACATCGTCATCGCCACGGGCTCCGACGTGGCCAAGCTCAAGGGCATTGAGATCGACGAGAAGCAGATCGTTTCGTCGACCGGGGCCTTGGAGCTTGCGAAAGTCCCGGCCCATCTCGCCATCATTGGGGCCGGCGTCATTGGCCTTGAACTCGGCTCCGTCTATGCAAGGCTCGGGGCGAAGATAACCGTGATCGAATATCTTGACCGCATCCTGCCCGGCATGGACCTGGAAGTCGCGAAAAATTTCCAGCGCCTGCTGCAGAAGCAGGGTTTCGCCTTCAAGCTCTCCAGCAAGGTGACCAGCGCCACAAAAGCCAAATCTGGCGTGACCCTGCAGATTGAACCCAATACGGGCGGCGCCGCTGAATCACTTGATGCCGATACGGTGCTGGTGGCGGTGGGCCGCACGCCATTCACTGAAGGATTGGGCTGCGAAAAGGCCGGCATCAAGCGCGACGACAAGGGCCGCATTGAAGTGGGTTCGCATTTTGAAACCAGCCTCAAGGGCGTCTACGCCATCGGCGATGTGATCAAGGGGCCCATGCTGGCCCACAAGGCCGAGGACGAAGGCGTGGCGCTCGCCGAATTGCTGGCGGGCCAGGCGGGCCATGTGAATTATGATGTGATCCCAGGGGTGGTCTACACCTCTCCGGAGATCGCCGCCGTGGGCAAGACCGAGGAGGAGCTCAAGGCCGCAGGCACCGACTACAAGGCGGGGAAATTTCTGTTCCTCGCCAATGGCCGGGCCAAGGCCAACCAGACCACCGATGGTTTTGTCAAAATCCTTGCCGACGCCCGCACCGACCGGGTGCTGGGGGCCCATATCATTGGCCCCATGGCGGGCGAGCTGATCCATGAAATCGCCGTTCTGATGGAATTCGGCGGTTCCGCCGAAGATCTGGCCCGCACCTGCCACGCCCATCCCACCCTTTCGGAAGCGGTCAAGGAGGCCGCCATGGCGGTTGCAGGCCGCGCAATCCACAGTTGAGCCCTTTTGAATCGTTACCGCCGTTTACCAATCTGTAGTTAACCCATTTAGTAAATTGTAAAGCCTCTCCGGCATAGTGAAGTCCCATAAGTGCATGATTTTGGGCAAGGCCTGCAAAATGACGAACTCCGAAAAGCATGTCGATGTCCTGATTCTGGACGATGATGTCGACTTGCTCACCACCACGGCGGAACTTCTCGCCGACATCGGCTACAAGGTAAAAGGCTTCGCCGATCCGGAGTCGGCCCTTGAATTTGCCATTGGGCAAACCTTCTCCGTGGGCCTTTTCGATTTCCGGCTGGGCAGCCTCAAGAATGGACTCGACGTGATTGAAACCATGCAGGCCCTGGGCTGCAAGTCGGTTTACGTCATGATTTCCGCCGATGTTGAAAGCTCCACCCGCCTGCGCGCCATCAACCTGAAGCTCTTTGATTTCATCCGCAAGCCCGTGGCCCCCGAAGTCCTGCTCGAAACCATTGGCCGGGCCGTGGACCATTCGCAGAAACTGGCGGCCTGACTACAGGCCGGTGGTTGGCCGCGCCCTGCTGCCGTCAAAAAATCTTGCGTAGCGGAATGGGGCGGGGTCAACGCAGGGGCTTTCGCCCATGACCATTTGCGCCATGAGCTTGCCCGCCCCCGGCCCCAAGCCGAAGCCATGGCCCGAAAACCCTGACGCAAGATAAAGTCCATCTATTTTTGGCAGCGGTGAAATGCACGGCACCACATCGGGCGTTGCGTCAATGACGCCGCCCCAGCGCTCGGCAATCCGCATGGATTGGAAACGTGGATAATAATCCCTTAAGCTTGCCGCCGCCTCAGCAAGAATCCACTTGACCGGCTCCGGATCGAGCATGCGCACCTCCTCGAAGGGCGAACGCTCATCAAGCCTCCAGCGGCGCTTGAGCCGCGCCTCATCAAGAAAACGCTGGCCAAGCCTGAGGCGCACCCCGCTCCAATCCATGGCCAGGGCGGGCAGGAACTTGAAGAACAGGCGAAAACTGTCCGGCATGATGTCGGCCATCGAAAAATGCCGGTGGGCAATCGTGTAACCGCCGTCTTCGCGCTTTCGAAAAGCAAATTTTCCGGCGGCGCAGGATTTCTCCACGCCCGCGTCAAGGGCCTCGGTCCGCATGACGGAATTCACCACCGTAAGCTGGGGAAATTCAATCCCGAGATTATGCAGGAAGCGCCGGGACCATGCCCCGCCCGCCAGCACCACCTGCTCGCAGGCGATGCTTCCTTTTTCCGTCACCACCGACGTGACTTTGCCCGCGGCTGTTTCCACCCCGCGCACCGCGCAGTTCTGGAATATCTGCACCCCAAGCTTTTGCGCCTGCCGGGCCATGGCGGGCACCGCGATAAACGGTTCAGCCCGGCCATCGGCGGAGGTATAAAGCGCCCCCTTCCAGGCCCGCGTTGAACCTGGCTGCAACCGCTCTGCCTCGGCCCCTGAAACCAGTTTAGTATCCAGGCCGAAGGCTTTGGCATTTTCCGCGTACCATTTTTCCCGTGCCGCCAGTTCCACCTCGTTTTCCGCAAGATAAATGACGCCGCATTGCCGGTAACCGGTTTCGGCGGCGACGCGCCCGTTCATCCCGCGCCATAGCTTCAGCGATTCAAGGATGAGCGGAATTTCGCGCGGATCGCGCCCCATCTGCCGGCACCAGCCCCAATTGCGCGAGGATTGCTCACCGGCAATGATGCCCTTCTCAAGAAGTACGACGGGAACCCCGCGTTCGGCCAGTTCCAGCGCCGTCGCAACGCCGATAATGCCGCCGCCGATGATGGCAAACGTGGTTTTTTTGGGGAAATCGGAATCGGACGGAACAGGATCAATGACAGGCATGGCCGATTGCTACAAAAAGCAGTGCCGGGGAACAAGCCTTAACTCTGCGCGTGAGCCTTGCGATATTGTTCAAGCAGGTGGGCCCGGTCCACTTCCGTATAGATCTGGGTTGACGACAGGCTGGCATGGCCGAGAAGCTCCTGGATCACCCGGAGGTCCGCCCCATTGCCCAGCAGATGGGTGGCAAAGGAATGGCGCAATGCATGGGGCGTGGCCGTATCCGGGAGGTTCAGCACACCGCGCATTCTTTCGATCAGCAACTGGATATTGCGCGCATTGAGCGGTCCGCCACGCAGGCCCCGGAACATGGGTTCGCTGGGCTTCAATGGAAACGGGCAGAGCGCGATGTAGGAATCCAGTACTTCACGCACCCGGGGCAGCACCGGGGCAATGCGCGCCTTGCCGCCCTTGCCGGTGATCACCAGGGGGGAAGATTTGGATTGGGTAAGGGTGAGGCCGACGGCTTCCGATATGCGAAGTCCGCAGGCATAAAGCAGGGTAAGCACCGCCCGGTCCCGCGCTTCCACCCATTTCGGCGTTTCATCGGTGGACAGGATATCTCCAGCCGCCACTTGCCGGGCCGCCTGGATGTTCAGGGGTTTGGGAACGGAATGCGCCAGCTTGGGCGAACGCAGCGCCGAAAGCGCTGCATTGGTGAAATAGGCATTTCTTTCGGCAAAACGGAAAAATGAGCGGATGGCCGAAAGCTGCCGGGCCAAGAGTGCGGCTTTCCACCCCGGTTTTCCGCCGCCTCGCCATGAAACTGCGGAAATCCGAGACACTCAGGGCCGCAAGATCAGGCGCCGCGGCGGGCTGGCCCAGATGATCTTTCAAGAATTGCCCGAACTGTGAAACATCGCGGGCATAGGCTTCCAGCGTCTTGGCCGCCATGCGGCGCTCGGATTTCAATGATTGCAGCCAGCGCACCGCGATTTCTGCCGCATCGCCTGAAAACCCGAACTGAAGACCCTCGCTCATGCCCTAGCCTAGGCCTCCAATGGTTGATGACTCCTAACTGGTGACCACGGCATCGCCGAAATGCTCAACCAGGGGAAACGGACTATAAAACCGATGCAGCAAATTCTTCCAAGCCTGGTAACGATCGGAATTGCGAAAGCCCACCGTATGGTCCGCCAGTTCCCGCCATTCCACCAAAAGCAGATAGCGCCCCGGCCTTTCCAGGCAGGGGCGGATTTCAAACCGGATGAAACCGGGCGTTGCCGCAATGAGAGGCAATGCCTCTTTCACCGCTGCCTCGTAGTCCGCCGCCTCGCCCGGCGCCACATCGAGGATGGCATGTTCAAGGATCACAGGATGGACTGCCCGGTCTTTTTCCAGTCGGCCAGGAACGCTTCAATCCCCTTGTCGGTGAGCGGATGCTTGGCAAGGCCCTTGAGAACGGCGGGAGGGGCGGTCACCACATCGGCTCCGATAAGTGCTGCCTGCTTGATGTGATTGGCGGTGCGCACCGAAGCCACCAGGATTTCCGTGTCAAACCCGTAGTTGTTGTAGATCTGGTTGATCTCTGAAATGAGCTCCATGCCTTCCAGATGAATGTCATCCAGGCGTCCCACGAAGGGCGAAATGAACGAGGCCCCGGCCTTGGCCGCCAGCAGCGCCTGGTTGGCGCTGAAGCACAACGTGACATTGACCATCGCTCCGTCCGCCCGCAGCGCCTTGCAGGCCTTGAGCCCGTCAATGGTCAGCGGCACCTTGACCGTCACGTTCTTGGCGATTTTCCGCAGGTCATTGCCTTCCCGGATCATGCCGGCAAAATCAAGGGCGGTGACTTCGGCGCTCACCGGCCCTTCGACAATCTTGCAAATCTCGGCAATGACTTCCTTGAATGGCCGGCCCGATTTTGCAATGAGCGATGGATTGGTGGTGACCCCGTCGAGAAGCCCGGCATCGGCGAGATCGCGGATGTCCGCCACATCAGCCGTATCAACAAAAAATTTCATGGGTATCTTCCTTTCATTCACCTCAATGTGCACGGATCAATCCCGCATTGTTTTTTGGCGTACCCGCCCAATCCCTCGATAAGCTTGTCGAGCGGACCTTTTCCCAACGGCTCGCCATTCAACGTCGTAACCGGCCTGATGAAGCGCAGGCTATTGCACAAAAACACCGCATCCGCACGGACCAAATCCGCAAGCGGAACCGCCCGCTCAACAGGCTTGAGCCCCAGCTTCCCGGCATGGTCCAGCAGGATACGCCGCGTGATGCCGGGCAGAATGCCCTGGTCGAGGGAAGGCGTGACCAGTTCATCGCCCTGCAGCAAAAAGATATTGGCAACCGTGGCGGAGGCCGCATGGCCCGATGTATTGAGCATCACAGCATCATCCGCATCTGCCGCCACTTCCCGCGCCGCCGCAATGCCATCGATATAGGACAGCGTCTTCAGCCGTGATGACGGCGCGAATTCATTGCGCCGCACCTGCGAGACCTTGAGGCGGCACGATTGAAAAAAATTCTTCGCGGCAAACTCGTCAAGCGTGATGAGCAGGCTGGGCGACGCACCCTCCCCCGCCAGACCGCGCGCCGCCGTCCCACGGCTCAGGGTGATGCGGAGAACTTCGCATGGCGCCGCGCTCTTTTCGAGAACCTCTGTCAACCCCGTGAAAGTGCGCTCCGCGCTAAAAGCGATGCCCAGCTCTGCTGCCGCATGGGCCATGCGCTGCACATGTTCATCAAGCCAAAGCGGCTTGTGGTTGATCACCGCCACCGTTTCAAAAACCCCATCGCCCAGCAGAAACCCCCGGTCATAGGGGTCAAGCGGCAGGGTTCCCGCAGCAAATGCCCCATTGAACCAAACGGCGCTCAATGCACCACCTCCAGAAAATTCTTCAGCATGGCATAGCCGTGCTCGGTGAGGATCGATTCCGGGTGGAACTGCACCCCGAAGGTTGGATGCCGGCGGTGTTTCAGCCCCATGATCTCGCCATCGTCGCTGCGGGCGGTGATTTCCAGCTCCGGGTTTGCCGCATCGGTTTCGACAATCAGCGAATGATAGCGTCCGGCGCTGAAATGATTGGGGATGTTTTTGAATATGTCCTTGCCATTGTGGGCAATTTCCGACGAGTCCCCATGCATGGGCCGCTTGGCGCGGGCGACCTTGCCGCCAAAAGCCTCGCCGATGCACTGGTGCCCAAGGCAGACGCCGAGAATCGGAAGACGGCCGGAAAATTTCCGCACAATGCCCAGCGACGCTCCCGCCTCATGCGGTGTGCAGGGCCCGGGAGAAATCACGATCGCCTTGGCCTTGAGGTCCGCCTCATCCACCGCATCATTGCGCTTCACCGCAACTTGCTCGCCAAGCTCTTCGAAATAGCGCGCGATGTTGTAAACAAAGCTGTCGTAATTATCGACAATCAGGATCATGGCGCGAAGGCCTCCATGATGCGGCTGATCTTGCTCAGCGTTTCCTCATACTCCGCCGCCGGCTCCGAACGCGCCGTGATGCCGCCCCCGCCCTGGAACCGCGCCGTGCCTTGTGAAAACATCGCGGTGCGGATGGCGATGTTCAAATCCACCTGGCCGTTGAAGCCGAAATAGCCGATGGAGCCGCAATAAACCCCGCGCCCCTGCCCCTCGATCTCCGCGATCACTTCCATGGCGCGGATTTTCGGCGCCCCCGTGATCGAGCCGCCGGGGAAAACCGCCGCAATCAAATCGCCCACCGTCTTATCCGGCTTCAATTCGCCCGTCACAACCGACGTCAGGTGATGCACCGAAGCATAGCTTTCCAAGCCGCACAGCACCGGCACCCGCACGCTGCCCGGCGCGCAGACGCGGCTCAGGTCATTGCGCAGCAGATCGACGATCATCACGTTCTCGGCCCGGTCCTTCCGGCTTGAGGAAAGCTCCGCCACGAGCGCCGCATCCAGGGCCGGATTGGGATCGCGCCGCCGCGTCCCCTTGATCGGCCGCGCCTCAACCGTCGTGCCGTCAAAACTCAGCAGCCGCTCCGGCGAACTCGAGGCGATCTGCACTTCGCCGTAATCCAGATAGGCCGAGAATGTTGCGGGATTCGAGGAGCGCAGGCGTTTGTAAAAGGCAAGGGCATCAAAGCCGTCAGGAATTGCCGCACTGAAGCATTGCGAAATGTTGGCCTGAAAAATATCTCCCGCCAGAATATATTCAATGGTCCGCGCCACCGCGGCTTCATAGGACGAGCGGCTGAAATTGGAGGACCAGTTGTCTATGACTGAAGAACCCAAACCATGCGCCTTGCGCTTCAGCAAGTCTTCCAGCTCATCGGCGGGCGGCTCGCCCGCTGTTGAAATAATCCACGCCCGCTCCTGCAAATGGTCAAAGGCAATGCCCACATCATAGACATGCAGCATGAGCTCCGGGCACAGCGCGGGAAAATCCGGCAGGCGCGTCTGCGGCTCGAGGCTGCGGCCGAAATCATAGCCGATATAGCCCGCAAGGCCCCCCTGGAACGGCGGCAGCCCCGCCAGCTTCGGCAGGCGGTTGCGGCTGAGTATTTTATCCAAAAGAGCAAGCGGTGCCTCGTCTTGCACCACACCATCCAGCAGGGTCCGGCCATTCTCGACCTTCAGGGTGGACGCTGGATTGCAGGCCAGGAACGAATAGCGCCCTAGCCTTTCTTGCCGCATGGTGCTTTCAAACAGGGTGAGATACGCCTGTCCCCGCAAGCGCTGGGCCAGCTGGATGGGCTCCCAGTAAACGATCTCGCGGGCATGAACCCGTGTCGGCTGGACGGACGTATGCTTCATGGCACGCGTGATATAAGACTGGCAGGCCCTCCCGTCCAAGACTATTCCAGAGCCATGAATTCCGATTCCCGCCCCATCGCCGATGTGCTCGTGCCGCTCGCCCTGGAAGGCCCCTATTCCTACCGGATTCCCGCCGGAATGGCGCTGGAGGAAGGCTGCTATGTCGCCGTGCCGCTCGGCCCCCGCAGTCTCATCGGTGTTGTCTGGGCCTTGAAGTCCCAGGCGCCCGAAGGCACCAAGCTCCGCGATGTGATCGGCCGTTTCGACATGCCCGCCATGGGCGACGTCCACCGCAAATTCGTGGATTGGCTGGCCGATTATTACGTCGAGCCCAAGGGCAATGTGCTGCGCATGGTGCTGCGCTGCCCCGGCGCCTTTGAGGAAGCAAAGGGGCAAGCTGCCTATCGCGGCACCGGCCAAAAAATCCGCCGCATGACACCGCAGCGCCAGCGCGTGCTTGATGTAGCCAGCGAAGGCTTTGCCATGCGCCTGTCGGAATTGGCCAAGGCCGCGGGCGTCGGCACCTCCGTTGTAAAGTCCATGGCCAAGGAAGGTGCGTTGGAAGTCGTGGCCCTTCCCGCTCACAAGGCCTTCCAACCGCCCGACTTGAATGCCGGCGGCCTCACCCTGTCCAGACAGCAGCAGCTCGCCGCCCGGGAACTGCGCGCCGTCGTCACCTCGCGCAGCGCCAAGATCATGCTGTTTGACGGCGTTACCGGCTCCGGCAAGACCGAGGTTTATTTCGAGGCCATGGCGGCGGCGCTTGCCGCCGGCGGGCAGGTTCTCCTGCTGCTGCCCGAAATTGCATTGACCGCCGGATTCATCAGCCGCGTCGAGACCCGCTTTGCCTGCGAACCCGCCCAATGGCATTCCGACCTGCGGCCCCGCGAACGCGAGCGCGTCTGGCGCGGCGTTGCAAGCGGCGAGGCAAAAATCGTCGTCGGCGCCCGCTCCGCGCTTTTCCTGCCGTGGAAAAAACTGGGACTCATCGTCGTCGATGAGGAGCATGAAAGCGCCTACAAGCAGGATGAGGGCGTCACCTACCACGCCCGCGACATGGCCGTGCTCTATGGCGCAATCGGAAAATTTCCGGTCATTCTCTCCTCGGCAACGCCCTCGCTTGAATCCATCGTCAACGCCGACCGGGGCCGCTACGGCCATGTGAAACTGAATGACCGGCACGGCCGCCCGGAAATTCCCGAAATTGATCTCGTTGATATGCGCAAGACGCCTCTCGAAACCGGCGCCTGGTTGTCAGCGCCCCTTGTCGAAAACATCACCGCCACCTTGGCGGCGGGCGACCAGGCCCTGCTCTTTCTCAACCGCCGCGGTTATGCCCCCGTCACTGTTTGCCGTGCCTGCGGCCACCGCATGGATTGCCCCAATTGCGCCGCCTCGCTGGTGGAGCATCGCTTCCGCCGCCAGCTCATGTGCCACCACTGCGGCCATCACGAACCCACGCCGAAGGCCTGCCCGCAATGCGGCGTCGAAGACAAGCTCGTGCCCTGCGGCCCCGGCATCGAACGCCTTGCCGAAGAGGCGGTACAACGCTTTCCCGAAGCCCGCATTGCCATTCTCTCCAGCGATCTCGCCCGCGGCGTTTTCTTGCGCGATGTGATCCGCGACGTGGCCAAGGGCGAATATAATCTGGTGATCGGAACCCAGCTTGTGGCCAAAGGCCACCACTTTCCGTTTCTCACCTTTGTCGGCGTCGTCGACGCGGACTTGGCCCTGGAATCATCCGACCCGCGCGGCGGTGAACGCACCTGGGCCCTCATGGCGCAAGTCGCGGGCCGCGCCGGGCGCGGTGAAAAGCCGGGCCACGCCCTGGTGCAAACCCACATGCCCGAACATCCGCTCATGCAGGCCCTGAAGAAGGGCGACCGCGAGGGTTATCTCACCCAGGAAAAACTCATCCGCGAAAATGCCGGCCTTCCGCCGTATGGCCGGCTTGCCGCCGTCATCATCGCCGGAAGCGATGCAGCGGAAACCGAACGCTTTGTCAGGCTTGTCGCAAGAGCCGCTCCCGCAGGCGAAGGCGTGACGATACTGGGACCGGCAACGGCTCCCATCCACATCGTCCGCGGGCGCTTCCGCTGGCGCTTCCTGGTGAAAGCCCCGCGCGAAGTGAATATCCAGGCTTTCCTGCGGGAATGGCTGAAAGACATAAAACCCAAGGGCTCAATCCAACTCGGGATTGATGTGGACCCTTATAATTTTCTGTGAGCGGTTAAGAAAACCGCCATTCCATGCGGTGGCGGTAAACCTCGCCGGGGCGCAGAACCGATGACGGAAAATTCGCGTGGTTGGGTGCATCCGGATAATTCTGCGGTTCGATGGCAATGGAGCCGTGCTGCACCAGCGGACCATATTTGCCGGGCAGCTTGGGCCCGAAATGATCCGCCGTATAAAATTGAATGGCGCACTCCGTCGTATAAACCTCCATCACCCGGCCCGAGTCCGGATCGCGCAAAGTGAGGCCTTTACGCAATTGTCCGCGCTCGCCGTTCAGGCAGAAACACGTGTCATAGGCCTGCCCCACTTTGCGCAGCGTCCGGAAATCAAACTCCGTGCCCGCCACATCCCTGATTTCGCCCGTGGGAAGCTTGGGCCCATGCAGCGGCAGGTAACGATCGGCGGGCATTTCCACTTCCTGGTCAAGGCCTGACCCCTTGCCCGCCAAATTCCAGTAGGCATGGTTGGTGAGATTGATCACCGTGGGCTTTGTCGTCGTGGCTTCAAAATCAAGCGACAGCACATTGTCGATCAGCCGGTAGGTGGCGCTCACATCCATGGCGCCGGGATAGCCCTGGTCTCCGTCGGGTGAATGCAAAGTGAAGCGGATTCCATCGTCGATGTATGCTGACTTCCAGATGGCATTGCAAAAATCCTGTGCCCCGCCATGCAACTGGTCCTCGCCGACATTGGGAACAAGGCGAACCTCTTTCCCGTCCAGCATGAAGCGCGCTTTGGTGATGCGCCCGGCGTAGCGCCCGGTGACAGCCCCTGAAAACCAGTCGCTGGCCAGGGCATCCGCATCGCTGCCCGGCCCCGCCACCACATCAATGCCATCGGCAAAAAACGACACCAGCTTCGCGCCGAGTTGCGAAAAGGTGGCCCTGTGGCTTTTTGATTTCAGCTCAAGCATCAGTGGTTATCGCGGGGGATGCCCTTGGTCTTGGCAATGCGCTGGAATTTCACCGCACCCTTCAGCACCATGCCCTGGGCCAATTGATCCGTATTGGCGCGGAAAATTTCCTGCCATGGCGTCTGGCTTTCGGGAATCTTGTAGCCGCCCGCCGCTGCCAGAGCCGCCCGGCGCTTGGCGATTTCCGCCTCCGGAAGCAGCACATTCAAGGCCCCCGTATTGAGATCGACCCGCACCTTGTCGCCATTTTTCAAAATCGCAAGGCCGCCGCCTGCGGCAGCTTCCGGCGAGGCATTGAGAATGGATGGCGAGCCCGAAGTGCCGGACTGCCTGCCGTCGCCCACGCAGGGAAGCGAGCGTATCCCTCTTTCCAGAAGCTTAGTGGGGGCGCGCATGTTGACAACTTCGGCAGCGCCGGGATAGCCCAACGGGCCCGTTCCCCGCATGAAGAGAATGGTATTTTCATCAATGCCCAGCTTGGGATCGTCAATCGAGGCGTGGTAATCTTCCGGCCCGTCAAAGACGATGGCCTTGGCCTCGAAGGCGTTGGGGTCCTTCGGGTTTGACAAATAGCGCTTGCGGAATTCCTCCGAGATCACCGAGGTTTTCAAGATGGCGCTGTCAAACAAATTGCCGGTAAACATCTTGAAGCCCGCATTGTTCATCATCGGCTTGCCGTAAGCCTTGATGACATTGCGGTCCCAGGAGAATTTGCCCTTGCAGTTCTCGCCGATGCTCTTGCCATTGGCGGTGATTGCATCTTCGTGAATGCGGCCTTCGGCAATGAGCTCGGCCACCACCGCGGGAACCCCGCCGGCCCGGTGGTAATCCTCACCCAGATATTCGCCCGCCGGCTGCAGGTTCACCAGCAGCGGAACATCATGGCCATGGGTTTCCCAGTCCTTCACTTCGAGGGGAACCCCCATGTGCCGGGCAATGGCGTTGAGATGGTTGGGCGCATTGGTGGAGCCGCCAATCGCCGAATTCACCACGATGGCATTTTCAAAGGCCTTGCGCGTCATGATCTTCGATGGCGTCAGGTCTTCGAGCACCATGCCAACGGCGCGGCGGCCGGTCTCATAGGCCATCTGCCCGCGCTCGCGGTAGGGCGCCGGGATCGCCGCGTTGCCGGGCAGCGTCATGCCCAGGGCCTCGGCCAGGGAATTCATCGTCGTCGCCGTGCCCATGGTGTTGCAAAAACCGGTTGAAGGGGCTGACGTCGCCACCAGTTCCACAAACCCTTCATAGTCCAGCTCGCCCGTGGCCAGTTTTTCCCGCGCCATCCACACGATGGTGCCGGAGCCCGTGCGCTGGCCCTGATACCAGCCGTTGAGCATGGGACCCGACGACAGTGCGATCGCCGGAATATCGACCGTGGCCGCCGCCATCAGACAGGCAGGCGTGGTCTTGTCGCAGCCGATGGTGAGCACCACGCCATCGATGGGATAGCCGTAAAGCACCTCAACGAGCGAGAGATAGGAAAGATTGCGGTCCAGCGAAGCGGTGGGCCGCTTGCCCGTTTCCTGGATGGGGTGAATTGGAAACTCAAGGGGAACGCCGCCCGCCGCCGTGATGCCGTCACGCACCCGCTTCACCAGGTCCACATGGGCCCGGTTGCAGGGTGAAAGGTCGGAGCCCGTCTGGGCGATGCCGATGATGGGCTTGCCGCCCTGCAGTTCGCCCCGCGTAAATCCGTAGTTCAGATAGCGCTCCAGATAGAGCGCCGTCATGTCGGCGTTATTCGGGTTATCAAACCAATTCTGTGAGCGGAATTTTAGTTTCGTTTTCCCAGCTGACATCGCACGCCTCTTATTATTATTTATCATACAATAGAACGGATATTTTCTGGCGTCTATCGCAATGCTCGGGTTTTCCGAAATTTGACCATTTGAACAAATCCTGTCATCCTCGTCAAAACAAATAAAAACCCGACTTCGCGAGGAGGAAGTGCAATGGCAGCGAGAGCTGAAGGAGTTGCCGGCAAGCGCCTGGACCAGGCGCAATATGCCGAAAACTTTGCCGACCTGCATCCCCGCCTCACCGGTCACGAAGCCCTTGTCGAAGCCGACCGCTGCTACTTCTGCTATGACGCGCCCTGCATGACGGCCTGCCCCACCTCGATCAACATTCCCCTGTTCATCCGCCAGATTTCCACCGGCCATCCGAAGAACGCCGCGAAAACGATTTTCGACCAGAACATCCTGGGCGGCATGTGCGCCCGCGTCTGCCCCACCGAAACCCTGTGCGAGGAAGTCTGCGTGCGTGAAAAAGCCGAGGGCAAGCCGGTCAAGATCGGCATGCTGCAACGCTACGCTACCGACGCATTGATGGCCGAAAAAAACCATCCCTTCACCCGGGCGAATCCAACCGGCAAAAAAGTGGCGGTCGTTGGCGGCGGCCCCGCGGGCCTTGCCTGCGCCCATAGGCTTTCCATGCACGGCCATGAGGTGACGATTTTCGAAGCCCGCAAGAAGGCCGGCGGCCTCAATGAATTCGGTATTGCCGCCTACAAGACCGTGGATGATTTCGCCGCCAGGGAAGTCGCGTTCGTCCTCGCGATTGGCGGCATCACCGTCAAGACCGGAAAGGCCTTTGGCAAGGGCCTGAAGCTCAAGGACTTGCAAAAGGATTTTGATGCGGTGTTCTTAGGCGTGGGCCTGCAGGGCGTAAACGCGCTGGGCGCAAAACACGAGGACGCCGCTGGCATCGAGGATGCCGTCAACTACATCGCCGAACTGCGCCAGGCCAGGGACTTGGCCAAGTTGCCCGTGGGCCGCCGCGTACTGGTGATCGGCGGTGGCATGACTGCCATTGATATTGCCATCCAGTCAAAGCTCCTGGGCGCCGAAGACGTCACCATCCTCTATCGTCGCGGTCCCGAACACATGAAGGCCAGCGCCTATGAGCAGGAACTGGCCCAAACCAGGGGCGTGAAAATCAAGCATTGGGTGCAGCCCAAGAAAGTTTTGACCAAGGGCAAAAGGGCCATCGGCCTCAAATGCGACTATGTCAAAGAGGTCAAGGGTAAGCTGGAACCCACCGGCGAAAGCCTGGAGATCGGCGCCGACATGATTTTCAAGGCCATCGGCCAGACCGCCATTGATGTGACCGGCGGCGCCCTTGCCTTGAGCGGCGGACGGTTTATCATCGACACCGAAAAACGCACCAGCGTGAAAGGCATTTGGGCCGGCGGTGATTGCGTGGCGGGCGGCCAGGACCTGACCGTTGCCGCCGTCGACGACGGCCGCCGCGCCGCTGAATCCATGCACGCCTATTTGATGAGCTAAGGAGAAACCCCATGGCTGACCTTCGCACCAATTTTGTCGGCATCAAGTCTCCCAACCCCTTCTGGCTTGCCTCGGCGCCACCGACCGACAAGGAATATAATGTGGTGCGCGCCTTCCAGGCTGGCTGGGGTGGCGTGGTCTGGAAAACCCTCGGCGAAGAAGGCCCGCCCATCGTCAACGTCAATGGTCCGCGCTATGGCGCCATCCACGGCGCTGACCGAAGGCTTCTCGGCCTCAACAACATCGAGCTCATCACCGATCGGCCGTTGCAAATCAACCTGCAGGAAATCAAGAAGGTAAAACGCGAATGGCCGGACCGCGCCATGGTCGTTTCCCTCATGGTGCCCTGCGAGGAACTGCCGTGGAAACAGATTCTCGCCGCTGTCGATGACACCGGGGCCGATGCGGTGGAACTGAATTTCGGCTGCCCGCACGGCATGTCCGAGCGCGGCATGGGCGCTTCCGTCGGCCAGGTTCCCGAATATATTGAAATGGTGGCGCGCTGGTGCAAGCAGCATACCCGCATGCCGGTGATCGTGAAGCTCACCCCCAACATTACCGACATCCGCTATCCCGCCCGCGCCGCCATGAAGGGTGGTGCTGATGCCGTGTCGCTGATCAATACCATCAGCTCGATCATTTCCATTGACCTCGACAATTTCTCCCCCATGCCCTCGATCGACGGCAAGGGCAGCCACGGCGGCTATTGCGGGCCCGCCGTAAAACCCATTGCCCTCAACATGGTGGCCGAAATTGCCCGCGACAGGGAAACCGCCGGACTGCCGATCTCCGGCATCGGCGGCATTACCAATTGGCGCGACGCGGCGGAATTCATCGCGCTCTCCTGCGGCTCGGTGCAGGTCTGCACCGCCGCCATGACCTATGGCTTCAACATTGTCGAGGAAATGGCAACCGGCCTGTCGCGCTGGATGGATGAGAAAGGTTACAAGACGGTTGAGGATTTCCGCAGCCGCGCCGTCGGCAACGTGACCGATTGGCAATACCTGAATCTCAATTACATCGCCAAGGCGAAAATCGATCAGGACCTCTGCATCAAGTGCGGCCGCTGCTACGCCGCCTGCGAGGACACCTCGCACCAGGCCATCATGCAGAGCAAGAATGGCAAGCGCCATTTCGAGGTGATGGACAATGAATGCGTGGCCTGCAACCTTTGCGTGGAAGTCTGCCCCGTCGAAAACTGCATCACCATGGTTCAGCAAACCAGCGGCAGTGACGCCAGAACCGGCCGCAAAATCAACCGGGATTACGCCAATTGGACCACCCACCCGAACAATCCCATGGCCCTCAAGGCCGCCGAATAGTCCTTGATCTCGTTCACGGACAACCTATGTTAACCGGAGCGCACTGCCTTCACGCCTAACGGAGGACATGTCATGGCCTACAAAACAATTCTGGTTTCGCTCAATGAGTTGAACCGCCTGCCGCAGCTCTTGAGCGCCGCCGCCACGATCGCCCGGAACTTTAACGCCCACATCTCCGGCCTCTATGTCATCCCCGCCGTGCAGCTTTATCCCTCCATGGGCTTTGAAGCGGTGCCCCAGGTCTTCGACGGCAACCAGACCTATTTCAAGGATAACCAGGAAAAGGTGCGCAGCGCCTTTGAAGAGACCATGCGCAAGGAGGGCCTGAATTTCGATTTTCATGTGGTCCAGGGCGCCACTTCCAGCATCGCCGAGGAAGTTGTCAGCAAGGGCCGCAGCGCCGACCTCCTGATTATTTCCGCCACCAACCCGGAGGAAACCACCGGCGTCGAATCCGACTTTGTCGAACAGACCCTCATGGCGGCGGGCCGCCCCATCATGGTCCTGCCCTTCAAGGGTGACACCAAACTGAACCTCGAAGATGTTGTGCTGGGCTGGAACGGCGACCGTGAGGCCGCCCGCGCCGCCTTTGACGCGCTTCCCTTTCTCAAGGCCGCAAAGAAGGTGCGCATTGTCCGCACCGATCCCCAGAAAGACCCGGCGCTCAAGGGCTCAATCGCCGGCGCCGACCTTGCCGAAACCCTGGCCCGCCACGGCGTCAAGGTGGAAGCCGCAGGCATTCCCACCGCTGGCGATGATGCGGGCCATGCCCTGCTGCGCTGTGCCGATGACAATGGCTGCGACCTCATCGTCATGGGCGCCTACGGCCATTCCCGCCTGCGCGAATATATCTTCGGCGGCGCCACCCAATACGTGCTGAACCACCTCACCCGCCCGGTGCTGATGTCGCATTAAACCTTGCAACGGAGCCGCGGGACGGCTACCCATCGCCGCGAAATTAGTCTCGCGAAACGGAAACCCCATGGCCTCCCACAATCTCTTCCTCCTCCCCGGTGACGGTATCGGCCCTGAAGTCATGGCCGAGGTTGAAGCCATCATTGCCTGGATGGACGGAAAGGGCATCGCCGAATTCAAGACCGACCGTGGGTTGGTCGGCGGCTCCGCCTATGAGGCCCATGGCAAGGCCATTTCCGAAGAGGATATGGAAAAGGCGCAGAGAGCCGACGCGGTTCTCTTCGGCGCCGTGGGCGGCCCCCGCTGGGACAAGGTGGCCTATGTCCACCGCCCCGAAGCTGGCCTCCTCCGCCTGCGCAAAGACCTTGGTCTCTTTGCCAATTTGCGCCCCGCCATCTGCTATCCGGCGCTGGCCGAAGCCTCATCCCTCAAGCGCGAGCTCGTCGACGGCCTCGATATCCTGATCGTGCGCGAATTGACCGGCGGGGTCTATTTCGGCGAACCCAAAACCATCACCGATCTCGGCAACGGCCAGAAGCGCGCCATCGATACGCAGATCTATGACACCTATGAAATCGAGCGCATCTCCCGCGTCGCTTTCGAGCTGGCCCGCACCCGCAAGAACCGGGTGGCCTCCGCCGAAAAGCGCAACGTGATGAAGACCGGCGTCTTGTGGAACGAAGTCGTCACCCGCATCCAGGCTGAAAGCTATTCCGATGTGGCCCTTGAGCATGTGCTCGCCGACAATTGCGCCATGCAGCTCGTGCGCTGGCCCAAGCAATATGACGTGATCGTCACCGACAATCTCTTCGGTGATATCCTTTCCGATGTCGCCGCCATGCTCACCGGCTCCCTCGGCATGCTGCCGTCTGCCTCGCTTGGCGCCGAGGATCCCAAAACCAAACGCCGCAAGGCCCTCTATGAACCCGTCCATGGCTCAGCCCCTGACATCGCCGGAAAGGCGCTCGCCAATCCCATCGCCATGATCGCCAGCTTCGGCATGTGCCTGCGCTACTCCTTTGGGCTCAGCGACTGGGCCGACAATGTCGACACCGCCATCGCCAATGTCCTGGCCAAGGGCCTGCGCACCAAGGACATCGCCGCGAAAGACGAGAAAACCGTCACCACCCGGGAAATGGGTGCGGCGATCCTGGAAGAGCTAAAGGCGCTGGCCTAAAGCGGCATTGCGCCAAGAAACCACAGCCACCAGATGGTGACACCCATGCTGGCCAGCGTCATCACGATTCCCGAGCGGGCAAAATCGAGAAATGAAAGCTTCGCCCCGGCGCTGGCCGCGCGTTCGGCGACGATGATGTTGCAGAGCGAGCCCGTGAGCAGCAGGTTTCCGGCAAAAGTCGAGAGCAGCGCCAGCCCCGTGAGAGTTCCGGGCGATAGCGCCGGTAGCAGCTTAAGGATCAGGATGATGGTAGGCACATTGCCGATCGAGTTTGACGCTGCCAGCATCAGGGGACCCATGACTGACAGGCGTTCAGGCATGAAGCCGAGGGCCGCAAGCTCTTTGAGGCCATCCTGGGCAAGGCCTGTCTTGGCGAAAGCCGCCGTGACCCCGAACAGGCAGACAAACAGCAGGAGCAGGTGCCAGTCTGCCGCGCCGATCATCTCCCGTGATGAAAGCTTGCGCGACAGGAGGAGAAAGCCTGCCACCGCCAGCGCGCTCAATTCCCGCGGCAGGGGAGTGAGAAATAAGGCGATCAGCACAATCACCGCAATGAGGCCCTTGGCAAGTTGATAGCGGTCAACCAGCGACGGAGGCAGATTGACCTCAGCCACCGGCATAGCGCTCATCCGTTTGCGCCAGGTCAGCAGCACGGCCCCATAGACAAAGCCGAGCGACAACAGCACCGGTGGCAGGGCAAGCAGGATGTAGCCCCAGAAATCAAGGCTGCCCGCTTGCCCGATCAGGATATTCTGCGGATTGCCGATAAGGGTTGCAGCCGAACCGGCATTGGCCGCTCCCGCCAGCCCCACGAGATAGGGCCTGGCATCAAGTCCCTGGGCCATCAGCCCGGCGCAGATCAGCGGCGTGAGCGCAAATACGACGACATCATTGGACAGCACTGCCGAGAGCGCCCCTGTCACCAGCACGATTGCCAGCAGCAGCAGGCGCGGGCTTCGCGCCGCATGGGTGACGCGGTTGGCAACCAGGCCATAAAAGCCACTCATCTCAAATTGGGCTGAGAGAATCATCAGTGCAAAGAGCAATGCGATGGTCGGCATGTCCACCGCCCGTCCAGCTTCATCGAGGCTGAGGTCCCCCGATGCCAGCAGCACGATCAATCCGAGTAGCGCCACGCCCGTCCGGTCAATCGCCAATCCCGGGACGCGCCCCAGCGCCATGCCGAGATAGACCAGGAAGAAAACCGTAACCGCCAGCGTAGTCACGGAGAATGCTGGCGCTTCCGTGCCGCCAGGGTCCGCAGCCGCAGCGCGTTCAGGCGGATAAATCCTGCCGCATCCTTCTGGTCATAGGCGCCGCGGTCGTCCTCAAAGGTCACCAGCGCATCCTTGTAAAGCGACTTCGGCGACTTCCGGCCAGCGACGATCACATTGCCCTTGTAGAGCTTGAGGCGGACAATGCCTTCCACATGCTCCTGGGACTTGTCCACCATGGCCTGCAGCATGTCGCGCTCCGGCGAAAACCAGAACCCGTAATAGACCAGCTCCGCATAGCGCGGCATGAAACTGTCCTTGAGATGGGCCGCCTCCCGGTCAAGCGTCAGGCTTTCCATGGCCCGGTGCGCCACCGACAGGATGGTGCCGCCCGGCGTTTCATAAATGCCGCGTGACTTCATCCCGACGAAACGGTTCTCCACCAGATCAAGCCGGCCGATGCCGTTGTCATGGCCGAGCTCATTGAGCCTGGTGAACAGCGTGGCCGGCGACATCGCCTTGCCATCAATGGCGATGGGATCGCCCTTCTTGAATTCGATCTCGATGTAGGTCGCCTTGTCCGGCGCATCCTCCGGCGCGATGGTGCGCTGATACACGTAAGGCGGCGCTTCCGCCCACGGGTCTTCCAGAACTTTTCCTTCCGAGGAGGAATGCAGCAGATTGGCGTCAACCGAAAACGGCGCTTCGCCGCGCTTGTCCTTGGACACCGGAATCTGGTGCTTCTCGGCGAAATTGATCAGGTCCGTGCGGCTCTTGAAGTCCCACTCGCGCCACGGCGCAATGATCTTGATGTCCGGATTCAGCGCATAGGCCGTGAGCTCAAAGCGCACCTGGTCATTGCCCTTGCCTGTTGCCCCGTGCGCTATGGCATCGGCGCCGGTTTCCCTGGCAATTTCGATCAGCCGCTTGGATATCAGCGGACGCGCAATGGAGGTGCCGAGCAGATACACGCCTTCATAAAGCGCATTGGCCCGGAACATCGGAAACACGAAATCCCGGATGAATTCCTCCCGCACATCTTCCACGTAGATCTGCTTGATCCCCAGCATCTCGGCCTTCTTGCGCGCCGGCTCCAGCTCGCCGCCCTGGCCCAGGTCGGCGGTAAAGGTCACAACCTCGGCGCCATATTCCGTCTGCAGCCATTTCAGGATGATCGAGGTATCAAGCCCGCCCGAATAGGCGAGAACAACTTTTTTGACCTGGCCGCGCTTCGACATAAAATGACTTCTCTCTGCTTTCACTTATTCACGTCTTACGAATTGGCCGCCCGTGCCAAATCGCTCGCCCTGATCTTCTGGCTCTCGCTCTTGAGCTGCCCGCAGGCCGCCATGATATCGCGCCCCCGCGGCGTGCGGACCGGCGAGGCATAGCCCGCCTTGTTCAAAATCTCGGCGAACACTTCGATCACATCCCAGTCGGAACATTCATATTTCGTGCCCGGCCAGGGATTGAAAGGAATGAGATTGACCTTTGCAGGCATGCCTTCCAGCAGTTTTACCAGGCGCTTGGCATCCGCCACACTGTCATTCACGCCCTTCAGCATCACATATTCAAAGGTCACGCGCTTGGCGTTGGAAGCGCCGGGATAGGCCCGGCAGGCCGCGAGCAATTCGGCGATGGGATATTTCTTGTTGAGCGGCACCAGCTTGTTGCGGATTTCATCGGTGGTGCCGTGCAGCGAAATGGCAAGCCCCGTGCCGATCTCTTCGCCGGCCCGGACGATTTCCGGCACCACGCCCGAGGTGGACAGGGTAATGCGCCGTTTCGACAGCGAAATGCCCTCGCCATCGCTGACGATATCCATCGCCGTCTTGACGTTGTCAAAATTATAGAGCGGCTCGCCCATGCCCATCAGCACCACATTGGTGAGATAGCGCCCGCTTTCCGGCGCATCCGGGTTGGCTTCCATCTGGTGCGGCCATTCCTCCAGCTTGTCGCGCGCCAGCATCACCTGGCCCACGATTTCATTGGCCGTCAGATTGCGCACCAGCTTCTGCGTGCCCGTATGGCAGAAGGTGCAGGTCAGCGTGCAGCCCACCTGGCTTGAGATGCACAGCGTGCCCCGGTCTTCTTCGGGGATGTAGACCATCTCCACTTCATGGCGCTGGCCCCGGTCATCGGGCGCCAGTTTCAGCAGCCACTTCCGTGTCCCGTCGCTGGATGTCTGCTCGGTCACCACGTCGGGCCGGCCGATGGAAAACGCATCCTCCAAAACCACCCGCAGGTTTTGCGAAATATCCGTCATCTCGGCAAAGCTTGCAGCCCCCCGGTGGTAGATCCAGTGCCAGATCTGCCGCATCCGCATGCGCCGCTGCTTTTCCGGAACGCCGACACGGCCCAGAATTTGGGCCAAGTCTTCCCGCGACAGGCCCATCAGCGAGGGGCGCAGGTCATTCGGCAAATACACCGGTGGCGCCGGAGCCTTGGTTTGCAAAAGGGTGGTCATGGCGCGCCTCTTACTTTACTTTGACCGCGCCGACCATAGGCCCCAGGGCCGCAAACCCGTCGTTCCGGCCAAGCTCCGGGCTGTAAAGGCTTGACACCGTGCCATCGAAAAACAGGGCATTGGCGCATTTCAGCCCATCCCTGAACAGCAGGGCGAAATCATAGAAATTAACCGCGTTTTCCGAGATCACGAAGATCGCCGTGTGGGCGTCCAGCACGCCCACCCCGTTGCGCATTTTATAGGACATGCCGCCCGGTGAAAACTTGGGATGGATTTTCCCGTCAATCACCAGCATGGGGCCGGACTGGGTGGCAAAATCCGGCTTTTCGTTGCGCTTCACATAGGCGTCCGTGGCGGCGACACCGGCCCGGTCTCCGGTGATGTAAAACACCCCGTTGGGCTTCACGTGAAAATTGCCATAGCCGTCCCGCCGGTTCAGCTTCTTGGCCTGCGCGCCGTTTTCAACATAGAGGCCAATGGGCCTGAGCCCCTCGTCAAACATGCCCGCGTTCATGGCAAAGCCCAGTTCCTTGCCTTGCAGCCTCAGGTCCTCGGCAAGGGCCGTAAAGGAGCCTAGCGGCGCGCCCTGTTCATCAAGATTGAAGAGTTCGAGCCGGGTTTCCCGGAGGTCAATGCGGCAGACGCTATAGGCATTGCCTTCATAGCTCAGGGGCGAGCACAAGGGGCCCGCCGCAACCCCAGCGGATTGCAGGCACAGAAACAGCACAACTGGAAAAAACCGCCGCATCGCCTACTTATTTGCAGGAGCCGTCGATCTTGTCCATGGCTGCGGAAAAACCATTTAAAGAATAGGTATCGGTGGTTTCGGTGCCCTTCCAGGAGGTTCCCCGCACCGAAAACGTCTGGCCCGACTTCATGGCCGCCACGATTTTCTTCTCTTTATCCGTCGTATCGGCCCAGGCTCCGTCACCATTGGTGAAAAGTTCGAACTCAGCCTCATCAACCTTGAGCTGAACCATGGTTGCTTCCTTGAACGGATAGCCGATGATCGTTGATACCTCGCCGTTGATCTTGCGCCCCGGCATGTGGGTTATGATAAAGAAAATCGGGTCACGCTTGACCTTTCGGGCTGCATCGCTGGATTTGGGCTGGGACACGATATAGCAAACCGCCGTGTCGGGGGCCTTGTAGGTATAGGCCGTCCAATCGGTGAACACCCCAAGCGAAACGGGTTCCGCGCTTCGGGCGCTGCCCATCATGCCAACCGTCAGTGTCAGAAGGGCCAGCCCGCCCATTCGCCCCAGTGGAATCATGTGTACTTACATAGCCTCAACAAGCAAAAAAATCCAATGCCACGAATTGCAAGAGAATTCCGGCCCAATTGCGGCACATGATGTTGCGTTGCACAAATACCTGCGATAGCGTCCATTTTTTGGAGAGCAGGGACCGGAATTGGTGAGTGAAGCAGTGGATGAGGCGGTGACTGCCGCCGGACGGGCGCTTGAAAAAACCAAGCTGGCCGTCGGCGCGCTGCTGCCGTCGGACGGCGGGCTTTCCGCCGCGGCGCTTGACCAATATCAGCACGAAGCGCACGGCCTTGCCTGGCTTGCGACCTATGTCGATACGCTGAAAGCCCTGGCCGCCTATCAAGCCAAGCTCTCCGCTCAAGGCAAGCTCGGCGAAATCGAACAGCTCCTGCTGAAGATCGCCTGCGGTGAGTACCTGCAGCAGGTCGCTGGCGGAATTCCCATGAACCAGACGGAAATTTTCCGTGTTGAAAATTTGGGAATCAACCTGGACGGCGTGCGTGCCTGCGCGCTCTATGCAAAAGGCAACACCCGGGAAAACCGCGCCCGCCTTGTCGAACTGATGCAGGAACAAATAGGTGAAGCGACCTTCGGCAATTGCGGCCTGGATGACACCCTCAACGACATGCGCAGCACCATGCAGCGCTTTGTCGCCGGCAAAATCGCCCCCAAGGCCCACCAATGGCATCTGAAAAATTCCTACGTGCCGTTGGAAATCATCCAGGAACTGGCGGAACTCGGGGTTTTCGCCCTCACCCTCCCGGAAAACTTTGGCGGCCTTGGCCTGCCCAAGGAGGCCATGTGCGTGGTCTCGGAAGAATTGTCGCGCGGCTGGATTGCCGTGGGGTCGCTTGGCACCCGGGCCGAAATTGCCTGCGAACTCATTCTCGGTGGCGGCACCAGGGAGCAGAAAGAAAAATGGCTGCCCAAAATTGCCAGCGGTGAAATTCTCCCCACCGCCGTCTTCACCGAACCCGATACGGGCTCCGACCTGGGTGCCCTCAAGACCCGCGCCGTGAAAGCCGGCGATGTCTACAAGGTGACCGGCAACAAGACCTGGATCACCCATCCGGTGCGCGCCGACCTGATGACCCTCCTTGTACGGAGCATTCCGGAGGAAAAGGGCTACAAGGGGCTTTCCATGTTCCTGGCCGAGAAGCCCCGCGGCGACGGCGCAAACCCTTTTCCGGCGAAGGGCATGAGCGGCAGCGAAATCGAGGTCCTGGGCTACCGCGGCATGAAGGAATTTGAAATCCGCTTCGAGGATTTTGAAGTCAAAGCCGAAAATCTTCTGGGCGGGGTTGAGGGCCAGGGCTTCAAGCAGCTGATGCAGACCTTTGAAAGCGCCCGCATCCAGACTGCCGCCCGCGCCGTGGGCGTGGCGCAGAATGCCCTCGACCTTGGCTTGAAATACGCCAGCGAGCGCAGGCAATTCGGCAAGCCGATCATCGGGTTCCCGCGGGTGGCCGACAAGCTGGCGCTGATGGCCGCAGAAATCATGGCGGCGCGCCAGCTCTGCTACGCCGCGGCGCGCCAAAAGGATGCGGGCCGCCGCTGCGACCTGGAAGCGGGCATGGCGAAGCTTTTGGGCGCCCGTGTCGCCTGGTCTGCCGCCGACAATGCCCTGCAGGTCCATGGCGGCAATGGCTTCGCCCTGGAATTTGAGATCAGCCGCATCCTCTGCGACGCCCGCATCCTGAACATCTTTGAGGGTGCCGCCGAAATCCAGGCCCAGGTCATCGCGCGGCGGATTCTCGAAGGCGCAAACTAGCAGGCACTCCTAACGTCTTCTCCTGCGAAGCGGGAGAAGAAAGGGGCCCGTCCTGCGAAGCAGGATGGGATAGATGAGGGCGCTTTGCCGGCACAGTGCCCTCACCTCCCCATTGCGTTCCGCAATGGGTCCCCTCCTCTCCCGTTTCACGGGCGAGGAAGATTAGCGCGCGATGATTTTCAGGCCGGCGATGGCCCCGTCCTGGAACAGTTGCGCCACCGCCCCATAGAAATCATCGAGATCATCGACAATCTCCCGCCCGTGAACGTCAATGTTTCTGGGCCGCGCCGTCCGGAACATGGCAAGCCGTGACGCGGTAAAGTCTTTCCACGGGCCCGTCACGTCACTCATGCTCACATCGGGAAATCCCGCCGCCGCCAGATGCGTTTCATACTCGGCCCTGCCCGGCAATCCAGCGCATTGGACTTTCACCGAGAGCGCCTTGGCTTCATCGGCTGACAGGGGCCGCGACTTTCCAAAATCCTCGATATACATGACGCCTGCGGGCTTCAGCGCCGCACGGCAGGCGGAAAACAAGCGCCTCCGGTCAGGAATATGCAGGAAGCACAGGAATGAAATAATCGCATCGTAGTTTTCAGCCGCCGCGCCATCAAGAATATTGCCGCAGACATGCTCAACCCGCGATGACAGGCCGCAGCGCGCCGTGAGCTCCAGCGCCACCTCATGCAGGTCCGGCTGCAGCTCAAGGGCCGTGACCTGGGCCCCGGTTTTTGCCGCGATATAGCGCGCCGGCCCGCCGATCCCGGAACCCACGTCAAGAACCCGCGAACCCGGCTGCAGTTGCAGAACCTCCAGCGCCTCGTCAACCGCATCGGTCCCGAAATAATGGTACTGGTCGAACGGCGTGAGCTGGTCCACCCGCAGTGCGGCATCAGGCCCGATGCCGAGAGCCGCCAATTCATTGTGAATGCGCTGCACATTGGTGTAAAGTTTCATGGATTTCATGAGGGGCGCGCTCCAAAACGCCATTATCCCCACAACTTGCAACAAAGGGCAACAGGACTGTCAGCCAATGACTATTTTCAATTATCTCGTCCCGCTCGCCGTTGCTGCCGTGGCCGTTGTTTTGCTGCTCGGCCTGTGGAACATGATGCGCGGCGGTTCCGCCAGCCGCTCGCAAAACCTTATGCGCTGGCGCGTCTTGCTGCAGTTTGCCGCCATCATCATCATGATGGCCGGCCTCTGGCTGGCCAACAGATAGGCATTGAATTGGCCCGCAAGAATTCCCATATCGCCTTTCGACCGGAGGGAAACCATGTCTCAGACCTCGAATGAAACCAGGGTTGCCAGGGACTTTTGGCCCAAACTGAAGAAATCCCTGGCCAGCGTTCCTTTTGCCGAGGAGGTAGTCGCCTCCTATTACTGCGCCTTTGATCCCGCCACGCCCCTCAAGGTGAAAGGCATCCTGCTTGGCGCCCTTGCCTATTTCATTCTGCCTTTTGACGTCATCCCGGACGTTCTTCTGGGCCTTGGCTTCACCGATGACATGGCCGTGCTTTACACCGCCATCAGCATGATCCGCAGCCACATGACGCAGGCCCACCGCGACAGGGCGAAAGTGACCGTGGAAAAATTCAAGGCCGAAACCATTTAGGCTTTCCGCGTGACGATGAACACCGCTCCCGCGCACACCGCCATGCCGAGAATTTGCAGGGGCACCAGCGTTTCGCCAAAGACCACATAGGTGGAAAGTGCGGCCACGGCGGGCACCAGGTAGATCAGGCCGGAAACCCGCGCCACGTCGCCGTGCCGGATGAGCAGCATCAGCAGCGTGATGGCCGCAAGCGACAGGACAATCACCGACCAGCCCAGCGCCAGCCACGCCTCGAAGCTGCCATCGAAACCAAAATTTTCGCCCAGCGCCGCACCGGCGAAAACCACCAGGGAGGCGCCCGCATATTGCCACACGCCGCCGCTGGCCAGATGCAGCCCGGTGGCAAAGCGTTTCTGGTAAACCGTGCCGAGCGAGACACTGAACGCTCCCACTACGCACAGGGCCGTTGTCAGCGGCGTGATGCCTGACACGCTATCAAGCGTAAGCTTCGGCCAGATCACCAGGCCAACCCCCAAAATCCCGACCACCAGTCCAAGCCAGTGGCGCGCGGAGATAACCTCACCCACGATGGCCGCGGCGAGAAAAGCCGTCATCAAGGGCTGCAGCCCGACGATAAGCGCTGAGACGCCGCCCGGCATGCCATGCGCCACCGCCCAGTACACCGGCCCCAGGTAGCCGCCATGCAATAGCGCCCCGGCAATGGCCGCATGAAAGGCGTGCGTCCGGTCGGGCCACACCGCCCGCTGATAGAGGGCAATTGCCACAAACAGGGCGCCGGCAATGGGAAAGCGGATGCTGAGAAAGGTGAGCGGCTCCACATGGCCGGCCGACAGCTTCGCCACCACAAATCCCGTGGCCCACAGCACCACGAAGAGCGCGGGTGCAAAGGCAATCCAGCTGGGCGCGGGTTTCATCGCCTTTCCCATGCCAAGCTTTGTGGCCGCGGGCGAGTGTTTTCTTGAGAACCTTCGCGCATATCGGCTATGCCTAGAGCATGAACCCTAAGCAGGCGACTATCCTCAGCCTTGGCCTCGAAGCGCTGCACCGCCTCTTTGCCGACGAGGCCATTCCGCTGGCAGGCAATATTGCCTTCAGAACCCTGTTCTCGATCTTTCCCTTTTTGATTTTTCTGACGGCCCTTGCCGGTTTTTTTGGCAACGCGGAATTGGCCGAGAAGGTCGTCTCCTTTCTGCTCAGTGTCGCGCCCGAACAGCTGGTGCATCCCCTGGCCTCGGAAATCCGCTCCATTCTCACGGTGCCGCGCACCGGGCTGCTCAGCCTCGCCGCCTTGCTCACCATCTGGAGCGCCATGGGCGGGGTGGACAGCATCCGTGTCGGCTTGAACCGCGCTTATGACCTGAAGGAAAAGCGTAACCTGTTTTGGCTCTATGGCCAGAGCGTTCTCTTCGTGCTCGGCTCCGCCATCGGCCTTCTGGCGATTGCCCTGCTGCTTGTCTTTGCCCCCGTGGGCCTCGCGGCTCTTGACCGTTTTGCCCCCGACCTGCGCCACAACTTCACCGTCCTGAACCAGCTGCGCTACCCGCTTGCCATTGTCATTCTCATTGCCGGCCTGCAACTCTGCCACCGCATCTTGCCGGCAAAACGCCTGAAAAATCTGGATATTTTACCGGGGGTCCTGCTGACCGTCATCGTCTGGATTATCCTTGCCAGCGTTTTCTCCGCCTATCTGGTGAACTTTAATTCCTTTGCCTCCACCTACGCCTCGCTCTCCGGCCTCTTTGCTGCAATGTTCTTTCTCTATCTCGCGGCCCTGGTGCTGATCCTTGGAGGTGAGGTGAACCGCGTCTTGCAGGCGCACCGGACCCTGCATTCGATCAAGAAGGCTTTGGAACCAGCCAGCGATGATGCGAAATCATCCTGATCTCAAATCATTTCACGGCCGCTTCGAGAACATCATCGAAGGTCTTTAAACCTGCGCGCGGGGCTGACACCAGAACCGCCATGTTTCCCGGCCGGTGCTCGTTCTTCCACATTTTCATGTGCGCCTTGGGAATGTCATGCCAGCCATAGACATCCGACATGCACGGATCGATGCGCTGCGCCATAACCAGGCGGTTGGCGTTCGACGCCTGCATGAGATTGGCAAAATGCGACCCCTGCACCCGCTTCTGGTGCATCCACAGATAGCGCGCATCCAGGGTGAGGTTGTAGCCCGTGGTGCCCGCGCAGATCACCACCATGCCGCCGCGCTTCACCACCAGAACCGAAACCGGGAATGTGGATTCGCCGGGATGCTCGAACACGATGTCAGGGCTGTTGCCCTTGCCGGTGAAAGTCCAAATCGCCTTGCCGAATTCCCGCGCCGCCTTGAGCCAGTCATTGTATTCCGGCGTGCCGACTTTCGGCATCTGCCCCCAGCACTTGAAATTCTTGCGGTTGATCACCCCGCGCGCCCCCAGCTGCATCACGAAATCGCGCTTGTCATCTTCCGAGATCACCCCGATGGCATTGCCGCCCGCCGTGGCGATGAGCTGGACGGCCATGGAACCAAGGCCGCCCGACGCCCCCCACACCAGGACATTCTGCCCGGGTTTCAGCGTGTGCGGACGGTGGCCGAACAGCATCCGGTATGCCGTTGCAAGGGTCAGCGTGTAACAGGCTGAGGCTTCCCAGGTGAGATGCTGCGGACGCGGCAGAAGCTGGCGCGCCTGCACCCTGGCAAATTGCGCGAACGAGCCGTCGGGCGTCTCATAGCCCCAGATCCGCTGCGAGTTGGAAAACATCGGATCGCCGCCATTGCACTCCTCGTCGTCGCCGTCATCCTGGTTGCAGTGAACCACCACCTCATCGCCCACCTTCCAGCGCTTCACCTTCTCGCCCACCGCATAGACAATGCCGGAAGCATCGGAACCTGCCACATGGAACGGGTTCTTGTGGCCATCAATGGGCGAAATGGGGGTGCCAAGGGCGGCCCACACGCCGTTGTAGTTGACCCCCGCCGCCATCACCAGAATGAGCACCTCGTCCTGGCCGATTTCCCAGGTCGGCACGACTTCAACCTGCATGGCGCTTTCCGGCGCCCCATGGCGCTCCTGCCTTATGCACCACGCATACATGGTCTGCGGCACATGCCCCAGCGGCGGAATTTCACCGATTTCGTAAAGGCTCTTGAGCGGGGGAGAAACCATCGCCGTCATGCTGCTGCTCCTAAAAATTAGGCAGCACCTTAACCCGTTTCTGTTGCAGCGCAATATAGGTCGGCGGGGACCGGGTAAGAAATGGTTTACCCTGCTTTCCGGCGTTCATAGGATGACAACCAATTCCGGGTCATACTGACCAGAGCCTTAAAATATTGGGCAGAAAAAGATGCTAAGTAACATGCTGTATTCAAACTTTTACGATGTCCTTGAACAGCTGGTGCGGCTTGATATGTCAAACGAGGCCCTGCTCGCCTCGCTGCTTTTCAGTGCCGCAGGTGCCCTTCTGCTGGCGAGATTCACCGGCGCGATTGGCAATCTGACGCTGCCCTTGAACTTTTCAGCCCTTTTTATCGGCACCGGCCTGGCCAATATTGTGCTCGACGGCATCGATATTCCCGCCATCCAGTATGAGCAGGAAGTGGTGCTCTTCACCCTGATCGGCCTCATCTTGGGGTCCTTCACCATGCTCTGGTGCATCAGGCCCGAACACGGCCGGTAACGGCCACACGCCGCCAGGGTTGCGCCACGAAAACAACCGTGCTTCCATATTGCATTGCAAAATGGAAGCCTGAATGCCGTCTCGCCCGACATCCGACAAGCCCTGGCTGTTTCGCACCTATGCCGGCCATTCCACCGCGGCTGAAAGCAACCGGCTCTTCCGCTCCAATCTTGATAAGGGCCAGACCGGACTTTCCGTAGCCTTCGACCTGCCAACCCAGACCGGCTATGACCCCGACCATATCCTGGCCCGCGGCGAAGTTGGCAAGGTGGGCGTTCCCGTTTCCCACATCGGCGACATGCGGGCCCTTTTTGAAAACATCCCGCTCGCCACCATGAACACCTCCATGACCATCAACGCGACCGCCGCCTGGCTGCTTGCCCTTTACGTGGCAGTGGCCGACGAGCAGGGCATTCCGCGCGGGCAATTGTCCGGCACCACCCAGAACGACATCATCAAGGAATATCTCGCGCGCGGCACCCATGTGTTCCCGCCCGGGCCTTCCCTGAAACTGACCACCGACACGATTTCATTTGCGGCCAGCGACCTGCCGAAATGGAATCCCATGAATGTCTGCTCCTATCATCTGCAGGAAGCGGGCGCCACGCCCGTGCAGGAATTGGCTTATGCCTTGGCCACGGCAATCGCCGTGCTCGATGCGGCAAAAAACCAAGTCGGCGCCGCGGCCTTTCCGGAGGTGGTGGGGCGCATGTCTTTCTTTGTGAATGCCGGAATCCGCTTCATCACCGAAATGTGCAAGATGCGGGCTTTTGCCGAACTCTGGGATGAGATCTGCCGCGAGCGCTACGCTATCGCCGATGAAAAACAGCGCCGTTTCCGCTATGGCGTGCAGGTGAATTCCCTGGGCCTCACCGAGCAGCAGCCGGAAAACAATGTTTACCGCATTCTCCTTGAAATGCTCGCCGTGGTTCTCTCCAGAAATGCCCGGGCCCGCGCCGTGCAATTGCCGGCGTGGAATGAAGCGCTTGGCCTGCCCCGCGCCTGGGACCAGCAATGGTCGCTCCGCATGCAGCAGATCGTGGCCTATGAAACCGACCTCCTGGACTACGCCGATATTTTTGATGGCTCAACCGAGATCGAAAGCAAGGTCGAATCGCTGAAGCGCGAAGCCCGCGCCGAGTTGCAGCACATTCTCTCGCTCGGCGGAGCCATTCCGGCAATCGAATCCGGCTACATGAAACAGGCCCTCGTTCAATCCAATACGGAGCGCCTGAAGGCCATCGAACGGGGCGACACCAAGCTGGTGGGCGTCAACATCTTCACCACCAGCGAAACCTCGCCGCTTTCAACCGGCGACGGCGAAAAAATTCTCACCGTTTCCGAGAATGTCGCGTTCGGGCAAATCGAAAAATTGAAAGCCTGGCGCGCCGCGCGCGATAAAAGCGCCGTGACCGCCACGCCTTGCCGCACTCCGTGAGGCGGCCGCTGCGGGCCGCAACATCATGGAACCGTCCATTGCCTGCGCCAAGGCGGGCGTGACCACCGGCGAATGGGGCGATACCCTGCGCCAGGTTTTTGGCGAGTTCCGCGCCCCCACCGGCGTGCTGCTGGTGATGGACGAACACCCGCAGAAATCACTCGAAGCCATCCGGGCCCGCGTCAGGAAGCTCGCCCTTGAGCTTGGCATGACGCCCAAATTCCTCATGGCCAAGCCCGGCCTCGACGGCCATTCCAATGGCGCCGAGCAGATCGCCGTGCGCGCCGCCGATTGCGGACTCGATGTCACCTATGACGGCATCCGCCTCACCCCTGAACAGATAGTGGCCACCGCGAAAGAGAAAAAAATCACCCTCATTGGCCTCTCGGTCCTCTCCGGCAGCCACGTTCCCCTGGTGCGCGATGTGATGCACCGCCTGCGCCAGGCCGGGTTGGGGCATGTCCCGGTTGTGGTGGGCGGCATCATTCCCCGGGACGATACCCTCGTCCTGAAACAGCTCGGCGTGGCCCGCGTCTACACGCCCAAGGATTTCGACCTCAATGTCATCATCAGCGATCTCGTGGACCTGATGGAAAAAATGCAATTGACAGGAGCTACCGGTTGATCTCGTTTCGCGCGGCTTGCGCAAGAAACGCTGAGCGTGTGAGCTTGCGTCGCTTTGCCGCCGTATCAATGGCCTTGAGCATCCCACGCTCCATCGAGATATTGGCCGATACAACCCGCGTGTCATTTTCAGTCAACGGCACCGAGATCAGAAAGGCCCCTCCTGCCAAATCAGCGGCGATGTCAGTGTCCGAAATAATTTCCTCAAGGCTGCGGGGCGGCGGAGGAGTCATATCCTCGGCCCACAGGCTCAGGGCCTCAGTTGCATTGCTGACCACATGATCCATGTCGTCTGAAGCAGAAAAACAACCCGGCACATCCGGAAACTGAACCCCAAAAGCGGAGTCCTTTTCCTTGTGAACGAGGCCGATATAATAAGTCATGATACTCTCCTCAAATCCATCCGGCCTGCTTCGCAATGGCCCGTGCCGTACCCGTTGGCAAATCCTTCTTCGGGTGCGGAACAATGACGGTGATTGTTCCTTTACGAAATTTATGATGCGAACCGGCAATGCTGATCAGTTCAAAACCTTCGTCCTTCAAACGCTTCACAATCTTCTTGCTGTCACGTTCCATGCGCATATATATGCACATTTTTGAATGTGTTTCAAGCTTCACCTTGCTACTGGTGGCTCCCGCCTTCCTTGACATTTTCCCCCTCCTTGCCTAGAAACCGCCCAGCGCTTCCGGAGAACCCCGGCGGGCGCCCATGCGCTGCCTCCGGCAACTCGAAAAAGCCTGTAATATCAGGTACTAAAGCCCGCTGTTTAATGAGTTTGCAGCGGCGCCAAAGGGCGCGGGGAATGAAAAAGGCTATAAAATGTACGCAGTCATCAAGACTGGCGGCAAACAATACCGTGTTGCTGCCAATGATAAAATCCTCATCGAAAAGCTCGACGGCGCCGCCGGCGACCAGGTGAATTTCACCGAGGTCCTCATGGTTTCCAATGGCGGAACCGTTGATATCGGCGCTCCCTTCCTGTCCGGGGCCACCGTTGTCGGTGAAATCGAAAAGCAGGCCCGTGGGCCCCACATCATCATTTTCAAGAAGCGCCGGCGCAAGCATTACCGCCGCCGTAACGGCCACCGCCAGGACTTGACCAGCGTGACCATTACCGAGATTCTCACCGGCGGCGCCAAGCCTTCGGCCAAGGCCAAGGCGAAACCCGAAGCTAAAGTCGAGGCCAAGCCTGTCGTTGCAGCCGCACCAGTGGCCGAAGCCGCAGCAGGCGAAGCAAAGCCCAAAAAGGCTCCCGCCAAGCCACGCAAGCCCAAGACGGAAAAGGAGTAACCCCCCATGGCCCATAAAAAAGCAGGCGGTTCATCCCGCAACGGCCGCGATACCGCGGGCAGGCGGCTTGGCGTGAAGTGCTTCGGCGGCGAAAATGTCATTGCCGGCAACATCATCATCCGCCAGCGCGGCACCACCTGGCACCCCGGAACCGGCGTCGGCATCGGCAAGGATCACACGATATTTGCCACCATTCCCGGCAAGGTGGAATTTCGCGGCACCAAGAAAAACCGCCAGGTCGTATCGGTTATTCCCCTGCAGGCCGCTGAATAGGCAGCCCTGCGAACCAATGAAAAAGGAGAGGCGGTTGCCTCTCCTTTTTGTTTACGCACTACACATAATGCTCAGAAAACCATTGCAACATAGCGCTGAACCAGCTTCTTGCGGCCCAAACCGCCATTGTGCTTTGAGGCCGCCAGCTTGAGATTGCCCTGCGACAGCTTCATGGCCATCTGCAAGTGCTTCAGGCCGTATTGGACATTGGTGGAGGCGTTCAGCAGTTGCGAACAATTGCCGGAAAATCCGATGCCTTTGGCGGTGGCGCATTTCATTTGGTAGACGCCGTATTCGCCGGCGGCACCGCGCGTTTTGGGATTATACCCCGATTCAACCTTGGCAATGCGGAGCGCAAACCAGGTCGGCACACCATAGCGTGGCGCCATGTCCTTGATCAGGGCCACGACCCTGTCGTTGGTTGCGGAGGTTTCTTGCGCCTTGCGGCCTTTGCGCTTCTTGCGCCCCTGTTCCGCAACCGCCTTGTGCTTCACCCGTTCTGCGGATTTCCTGGTAGTCGCCTTTTCCGTAGATTTAAAATTCGTCACATGTTCCCTGGAAAGACTAGTTTTAGATTTTAAGCCAGCTTCTGCTGTTCCTGAAAAAATAGCCGAAGCAAATACAACGGCCGAGAGTCCTGCAATGAGTCTATTTTTCATTTTTATCCTTAAATTTTATGACTGTATCAAAAACTAAGCTTGGATAGACTGGCTCCTCTATTTTAATGTTCATCAATGTCTGGGGAAGGGTTGCGATTAACTGGATAAATGTGACCATTATGTGGCTCTGCACAAAAATTGCTGCACTGCGATATACCCTAGGATTGGGGCTCGCAAACGGTTACAAGGCCCCATGAAATTTCTTGATGAAGCAAAAATCTATGTGCGCTCCGGTGATGGCGGGGCGGGCGCCGTGTCTTTCCGGCGCGAAAAATTCATCGAGATGGGCGGTCCCGATGGCGGGGACGGCGGCAATGGCGGCGACGTTTGGGTGGAAGCCGTGGATGGCCTCAACACGCTCATCGACTACCGCTACCAGCAGCACTTCAAGGTCCGAACCGCGGGCCATGGCATGGGCCGCTTGCGCGCCGGGGCCAATTCGGATGACATCGTGCTCAAGGTTCCGGTCGGCACCGAAGTTTATGAAGCCGACAATGAAACCCTGATCGCCGACTTGGCCAAACTGGGTGACCGCGTGCGCATTGCCCGCGGCGGCAATGGCGGCTTCGGCAATCACTATTTCAAGTCTGCCACCAACCGCGCCCCCCGCCATGCCAATCCCGGCATTGAAGGCGAGGAAAGATGGATCTGGCTGCGGCTGAAACTCATTGCCGATGCCGGGCTCCTGGGTCTGCCCAATGCCGGGAAGTCAACGCTGCTCGCCGCCGTATCCGCCGCCAAGCCGAAGATCGCCGATTATCCCTTCACCACCCTTCACCCCCAGCTCGGCGTGGTGAAAGCCGGCGGAAGCAGTTTTGTATTGGCCGATATTCCGGGCCTCATCGAAGGCGCCAATGAAGGGGTTGGCCTCGGCACGCGCTTTCTCGGCCATGTCGAACGCTGCGCCGTCCTGCTGCATCTCATCGATGTGACCGGCGACGATCCGGTGAAAGCCTACCGCGTCATCCGCAAGGAGCTGAAGGACTACGGCCCCGAACTCGAAGGTAAACCGGAAATCATTGCCTTCAACAAGATTGACGCCATCAGCGGCGAGGACCTCAAGAAGAAACTCGCCGATTTCAAGAAACGCCTGAAGAAAACCCCCATCCTGATCTCCGGGGCCACCCAGAAAAATGTCGGCGACACGATGAAGCGCTTGCTCACCGTCATTCAGGCCGGTCGCAAGGCGGCAAGAAAGCAGGAGGACCAGGGCGTTGAACTGGAGGATTGGCATCCGTGACATCACGCCTGCAAGCGGCCAGGCGCATTGTCGTCAAGATTGGCTCGGCCCTTCTGGTTGATGCCAAATCAGGCGAAGTGAAATCCGCCTGGCTTTCGACCCTCATCGACGATCTGGCCAAGGCCAAGGCCGGCGGCGCCGATATCATTGTCGTTTCGTCCGGGGCCATTGCTCTTGGCCGGCGTTCGCTTGGCCTCCCCGCCGGCAGATTGCGCCTTGAAGAAAGCCAGGCCGCCGCCGCCGTAGGCCAGATCGCCCTGGCCCAAGCCTGGTCGGAAGCGTTCCGCACAAAAAAAATCGTGGCGGCACAAGTCCTGGTGACCTTGACTGACACCGAAGAGCGCCGCCGCCATCTCAATGCCCGCGCCACCTTGACCACCTTGCTCGCCCAGGGCGCCGTTCCGGTGATCAACGAAAATGACACGGTGGCAACCTCCGAAATCCGCTACGGCGACAATGACCGGCTGGCGGCCCGCGTCGCCTCCATGATGTCCGCCGATTGTCTCGTGCTGCTCTCCGATATTGACGGCCTTTATTCCGCCCCGCCTGACAGGGCGGGTGCCGCCTTCATTCCGGAAGTGAAGGAAATCACCCCCGAGATCGAAGCCATGGCGGGAAAGCCCATTTCTGGCCTGGGCTCCGGCGGCATGGTCACCAAGATTGAAGCGGGAAAAATCGCCTTGGGCGCCGGTTGCAATATGGTGATTGCCTCGGGCCATGAGGCTCACCCTCTTGAGCGAATTGCCAAGGGCGAGCGCTGTACCTGGTTCCTGGCCCCGCTCTCGGCTCTCCAATCCCGCAAGCGCTGGATTGCCGGAACCCTGCAGCCGGTGGGCCGCCTGATAATTGACGACGGCGCCCGCAACGCCCTGGGCAAGGGCAAAAGCCTGCTTCCCGCCGGCGTCAGGCAGGTAAAGGGAACCTTCGCCCGTGGCGACACGGTGAGTGTCATGACCCTTGAGGGCCTCGAGATCGCCCGCGGCCTCGTCGCCTATGATTCAGGCGATGCCGCCAGGATTGCCGGCTTGAAGTCCGCTGACATCGAACAAACCATTGGCTATAGAGGCCGGGATGAAATCATTCATCGCGATGATCTGGTGATGACCAATGGCGAGCGTTAGCGCCATGCAGCAACTTGGACTCAACGCCCGCAAGGCGGCGGGCGTGCTGGCCCTTGCTCCAACGGCGAAAAAAAATGCCGCCCTGCAGGCCATGGCAAATGCCATCCGCGCCAACGCCAACAAGCTCATTGCCGTAAACACCTCGGAAGTTGCGGCGGCAAAAACCAGGGACCTGAAGGACTCATTCATCGACCGCCTGGTCCTCACGACCGACCGCGTCGAGGCCATGGCCAAGGGCCTTGAAGACATCGCCGGATTGCCCGATCCCGTGGGATCCACCCTCAGCGAATGGGCCCGTCCCAATGGCCTGAAAATTTCCCGCGTCCGTGTGCCCATCGGCGTCATCGGAATTATTTTCGAGAGCCGCCCGAATGTTGCCGCCGACGCAGGCGCGCTCTGCATGAAATCCGGCAACGCCGCCATCCTGCGCGGCGGCTCCGACGGCTTTCAATCCTCGGCACTTATTGTGGAAGCCCTGCAGCAGGGTCTTGAAGCGGCAGGCCTGCCCGCCGCCGCAATCCAGATGGCGCCCACAACCGACCGCGCCAGTGTCGGTGACATGCTGTCAGGCCTCGGCGGCACCATTGATCTGATCGTGCCGCGCGGCGGCAAGAGCCTGGTGGCCCGCGTGCAGGCCGAAGCCCGGGTTCCCGTCTTCAGCCATCTCGAAGGCATCTGCCATGTCTATGTCGATAAATCCGCCGATCCGGCGATGGCGCGTGAGATTGTGCTCAATGCCAAGATGCGCCGCACCGGCGTCTGCGGTTCCGCCGAAACCATTCTGGTTGACCGCGCCGCCGCCGGGGCAAACCTCGCGCCGATCATCCGCACACTGATCGATGCGGGCTGTGAAGTGCGCGGCGATGCCGAAGCCCGCGCCGCTGACCCCCGCGTGAAGCCCGCCAGCGAAGCAGACTGGTCCACCGAATATCTGGATGCCATCGTCTCGCTCGCTGTTGTGAACGGCGTGGGTGAAGCCATGGCCCATATTGCGAAGCATGGCTCCCAGCACACTGATGCCATCATCACAGACGACGAGAAAACCGCGCAGAAATTTCTCAGCGAAGTCGACAGCGCCATTGTCCTGCACAATGCCTCCACCCAGTTTGCCGATGGCGGCGAATTTGGTTTTGGCGCCGAGATCGGCATTGCCACCGGCAAGCTCCATGCCCGCGGGCCCGTAGGCCTGGAGCAGCTCACGACCTTCAAGTATCAGGTGCGTGGCTCGGGGCAAATCCGTCCATGATGAAGCCGCCGCTTTTTGGCCGCGGCCAGCGCATCGGCCTGTTTGGCGGCTCCTTCAATCCGGCCCATTACGGCCACTATATGGTGGCCCTTTATGCCTTGAAGCGCCTGCAGCTCGACTGGGTGTGGTGGCTGGTCTCGCCGCAAAATCCCCTGAAGGATCCCAGCGAAACCGGCGAATATGACGAGCGCCTGAAATTAACCAAACTTGTGGCGAAACATCCCCGCTTTGTGGTGAGCGATCTTGAACGCCGGGCCAATTCCCGCAACACCGCCGAAACCCTGCTGGCCCTCGGCCAGACCATGAAACAGGCGAACTTTATCTGGATCATGGGGGCCGACAGCCTGGCCAATCTGCACAAATGGCATCACTGGACCGATATTGCCGAAGCATTGCCCCTGGCCACGCTGGCCCGCCCCGGCTATTCCATCCGCGCCCTTGGAAGCCGGGCGGCGCTGCGCTATGCCGCGGCGCGCGTCAAAACCGCCGAGGCCGCGAAGCTTGTCACGCAAAAGACACCGGCCTGGGTTTTCCTCCCCATGCCCTTGCGGCCCGAAAGCTCGACGGCGATTCGAAACTTGAACCAGCCCCCGCGAAGCTCTAAACAGCGCGCCAGAACCCATAAAGGATAAGACACTGAAAAAACCAGCCAGGAAGCCTTCCGCCAAAGTGAAATCGGCGAAAGCAGCAAAGCCCACTTCCCCTTCAAAGCGTCCGCCCAAGACCGCCGCCGAACTCAAGACCATCATGATGGCCAAGGTCCGTTTCGCCGAAAAGGCGCGCGCCGGCCTGCGCGGTAAAACCACCTCAAAGGTGAAACCCAGGGGCAAGAAAAAACTTGCGGGGAAGGTGAAGCCCGCGCCGAAGAAAAAGCCCGTGATCAAGGCCAAGGCTGCCGTGAGGCCAAAGGTCGTGGCAAAACCGAAGCCCGCGCCGAAGGCAAAGCCCGTCGTCAAGGCCGTTGCCCCGGCCCAGATCGAAACGCCGAAGCCCAAGTCCTATACCGATCAATCGCTGCTCAGCATCGTCATGGCCCAGTTGGAAGATGCCAAGGCCGAGGACATCATCGCCATCAATCTCGACGGCAAGACGGCCATTGCCGACAATATGGTGGTGGCCTCGGGCCGCTCGAACCGCCATGTCGGCGCCATTGCCGATCAGCTCGTCGACAAGCTCAAGGAAGCCGGCCACCGCCATATCCGCGTCGAAGGCATGGACCAGTGCGACTGGGTGCTGGTTGATGCGGTCGATGTTGTCGTCCACCTCTTCCGTCCGGAAGTGCGCAGCTTCTACAATCTGGAAAAGCTCTGGTCGGAACACTCCCCGCAAGAGCCCCACGCCGGATAGGCCATGCGGCTTCATGTTCTGGGCATCGGGAAATTAAAGGCGGGGCCTGAAAAAACCCTCAGCCTCGAGTACCAGACCCGCCTTGAAGGCCTGGGCCGCAAAGCCGGCATTACAAAGCTGACAGTTAATGACTTCGCCGAGTCCCAGGGCCAGACCGCAGGCCAGCGCCAGACAGAAGAAGCCAAGCTTCTCGCCGGCGCATTGGCTCCCAAAGCCTTCACCCTGGTGCTCGACGAACGGGGGAAATCCCTCTCCAGCGAGGGCTTTTCCCAGCTCCTGCAGCGCCACCTCGATCAGGGCACGCAAGACCTTGCCTTCCTCATCGGTGGCCCCGATGGCCATAGCGCAGAATTCCGAAAACAAGCTGGACAACTCATCTCGTTAGGCGAAATGACCTGGCCCCACCGGCTGGTGCGCATTATGCTTCTCGAACAGATTTACCGGGCGGTCACCATTATGGTAAATCATCCGTATCACAGGTCCTGAGCCGCAATTTGAACAAGCGCGGCTCCTAAAAATGACGGCGATGCATTATTTGCAAGGACTCAGGAATGGCCTTTTCGTGGCTGCCGCCGCGCTGCCCCTCCTTGTGCCAAACGCCCTAGCGCAAACCCCGCTGCCCCAGGAAAATGAGCTTGGTTCCGTCGAGCAGGAAATCACCTCCTCGGCTGCAAGCTTGGAAAAAATAAGGGGCGAGATTGCCGCCGCCATCAAGGACCAGGAGCAGATCTCCGACCGGCTCATCACCATTGCCAAAACCATCCAGTCCCAGGAAACCGCCATTACCGCCGCCGAAGAGCGCATCCTGAATCTCCGCAAGGAGGAAATCATCCTGCGTGCCGATCTCGCCGAAAAGCAGGAGGTCCTGTCTGAGCTTCTCGCCGGCCTGCAGCGGCTTGAACAAAACCCCCCGCCCGCCCTGGTGGTTGAACCGCACGACGTGCTGGCGGCGCTCCGCGGTGCCATGATGTTTGGCACCCTCGTTCCGGAACTGCGCGGCGAGGCGGAAATTCTCGCCAAGAAACTGACCCGTCTGGACCGCATCCGCACTGCCGTTGAGAAGGAAAAATCCCTTCTCAGCGCCAGCGTCACCAACCTGAAAACCGCGCAGATCGACCTCGACCAGCTCATTGCCCAGAAAAAGCAGCTGGTTTTTGACAATTCCGGAAAATTGGCGGGCGAAAAAAGGCGCGCCTCCGAACTTGCCGAGAGAGCCAAGTCCCTGAAGCAGTTGATCGCGGATCTGGCCGCTGCCCGGCTCAAGCAGGAAGCAAAGAAAACCAGGGAAGCCCTGGCTTTGGAGGCTGAGCGGAAGCGCCAGGAGGAATTCCTGCGGCGCCCCTCCGTGGCTTTTTCGAGCACCTTGGGCCGCCTGGAATATCCGGTCCAGGGCCAGATCCTGAAGCGTTTCGGCCAGGATGACGGTTTGGGCAGCGAACTTCGCGGCCTGGCCGTGGCAACCCGGGCCCAGGCCCAGATCATTGCCCCCGCCGATGGAAAAGTCGAATTTGCCGGGCCTTTCCGCTCCTACGGACAACTCTTGATTCTCAATGCCGGTGAGGGCTACCTTGTGCTCATGGCTGGCATGAAGGAAATATCAGCCGACATCGGGCAATCCGTCAGGGCTGGCGAACCCGTTGGAATAATGGGAAAAGGCCCTTCTTCTGTCACACTTTTAGGTGATCAGGTACAGGAGGCAAGGCCTGTGTTATACGTCGAGTTTAGAAAGAATGGCGAGGCCGTTGATTCGGCTCCCTGGTGGATTGGTGGAACTAAAGAGGCATTTAAAAATGAAACTACACAATGAAGGCATTCGGACTTTCGCTTTGGTGCTGGCAGGAGCCGTTTCGGCCACCGTGCTGTGGCATGTCTTTGGTTCGGCGATTGCCGCCTCCAATGCCGATACCTACAAGCAGCTCAATCTTTTCGGTGACGTGTTCGACCGGGTGCGCGCCGATTACGTCGAGGATCCCGATGAATCCAAGATGATCGAAGCGGCCATCAATGGCATGCTCACCTCGCTCGATCCCCATTCCAGCTACATGGATGCCAAGCGCTTTGAAGACATGAGCGTCCAGACCAAGGGCGAATTCGGCGGTCTCGGCATTGAGGTCACCATGGAAAACGGCTTTGTGAAGGTCGTGGCCCCCATTGACGATACCCCTGCCGCCAAGGCCGGCATCATGGCCAATGACCTGATTACGAAAATCGATGGCGTGGACATTCAGGGCCTGACCCTGAATGAGGCCGTCGATAAGATGCGCGGCGGCGTCAACACCCCCATCACCCTCACCATCCAGCGCAAGGACCAGGCGGCCATGGATGTGAAGCTCGTGCGCGACCGCATTCGCGTGCAGTCGGTGAAGTCCAGTCTGGAGGGCACCGCTGAAGACATCGGCTATGTCCGCATCAGTTCCTTCACCGAGCAAACCCAGGAAGGCCTTGAAAAGGCTTTTACCGGGCTGAAAACCAAAATGGGCGGCAAGGCCAAGGGCTACATCCTTGACCTCCGGAACAATCCGGGCGGCCTTCTCGACCAGGCCATTTCCGTTTCCGACAGCTTCCTTGACAAGGGCGAGGTTGTCTCGACCCGTGGCCGCCATGCCGAGGAAACCCAGCGTTTCAGCGCCCAGAAGGGTGATATCTCGGACGGCAAGACCGTGGTGATCCTGATCAACGGCGGCTCGGCCTCGGCTTCCGAAATTGTCGCCGGCGCCCTGCAGGATCACAAGCGCGCCACCATCATCGGCACGCGCTCCTTCGGCAAGGGCTCGGTCCAGACCATTATACCGCTGGGAACCCAGGGGGCACTTCGCCTCACCACGGCGCGCTATTACACGCCTGCCGGCCGTTCCATCCAGGCCAAGGGCATTGATGCCGATATCCTGATTGAACAACCCCTGCCGCCGGAGCTTCAGGGCAAGAATGTTTCCACCGAAGGCGAAGCCAGCCTCAAGGGCCACCTCACCAATGAGGGCGGCGGCGACGAAGGCGGCGGCTCTTCCGCCTATGTGCCCGAGGACAAGACCAAGGACGTGCAGCTGAAAGCCGCCATTGATTTCCTCCACGGCATCAAGGTGGTGAGCAACGTGAAGCCCGAAGAGACAAAGACCGACGGCACCCCGGAAACCAAGGCGAACTAGCCTCCTTGTCCTCTCCCGAGAATCGGGAGAGGAAGGGACCCATTGCAAAGCAATGGGGAGGTGAGGGCAGGCCAACGCTAAAGTGCCCTCATCTTTCCCATGTCACTTCGTGACACGGGCCCCTGTCTTCTCCCGCTTCGCAGGCGAAGACGTAACCGCGTTCCTTTTTGTTTTTACGGTTAATAAGACGTTAACGGTTGTCTCGCCACAGTCGGCGCCAAACGAATCGACCGGATACACGAATTTCATGAGCCGCGATGAACTGCGACAGCCGCTGAGGAAACGGAGCCTGAACGAGCGCCTTTGGGCCAGGCGCCCCAGCCCGTTGCTTGCCGCCTCGCTTCTCGCCGCGGGCGGGTTCATCGCACTCTCGGCCTGGGCCATTCACACACCTCTCCCCTTTGCCGGAGAGCCCATCGTCACCGCCGCCATTCCGGCCGCCGAGGAATTGAAAACCGCCTCCACCACCGCGCCCGAAGAAGAGGTGGTGGCCGAAGAAACCCCGGCCGAAGACGAGAGCGTGGGCATCCAGATCGAAGCGCCGGTCGAGCAGGACAGTTACCGGACCGAGGCCTCCATCATCCTGTCGCCGCGGCGGCCCCTGAAGCCGGCGCCGGTTGATGATCTCATCGAGATAACCACGATCGGCCAATTGCCCCGCATTGGTGCAAAAAACAAGAAGCCTTCCGATGTCTATGCCCGCAACACGCCCATGGGCGTTATCCATTCCGACAGTCCGAAAATCGCCATTCTGCTGGGCGGCATGGGCCTCAATGCCAAGCTTACCCAGCAGGCCGTCAAGAACCTGCCGGGCGACGTGACCTTTGCCTTTGCCCCCTATGGCAATGATCTGCAAACCCAGGTGAACAAGGCCCGCGCCGATGGCCATGAGGTGCTCCTCCAGCTTCCCATGGAGCCCGTGGGCTATCCCGCCAGCAATCCCGGACCCAAAACCCTGCTGGCCAGCGCCAGTGCGGCGGAAAACATGGAAGCGCTCCATTGGCACATGAGCCGTTTTGCCGGCTATACCGGCATCACCAACTACATGGGCGGGCGCCTGCTGGCATCGCCTGACGCCTTGAAACCGGTGATGGCTGAAATGCGCAAGCGCGGCCTGATCTATCTGGAAGATTCCTCGACTGCGCTGACGGTTTCAAAAACCGTGGCCAGGGAAACCAAGCTTCCCGAGCGCCGCGCCCAGGCGGTGATTGATTCCGACCCCACCCCGCAAAGCATTGCCGCTGCCCTTGAGCTCCTTGAAGGCGAGGCGAAAGCCAATGGCTTTGCCATCGGCACCGGTTCCGGTCTAGAAGTCACTGTTGACGCTGTGAAGCTGTGGGCCGAACGGCTTCAGGAGAGGGGCATTCTGCTCGTTCCGGTCAGCGCCATCTTCAAGGACCGTTTGGGTTAAGTGAGTTAATGAACGAAGCAAAAGTGATTACGGCCTACCGGCCCTGCGTTGGTGTTATGCTGCTCAATCCGCAAGGCCTTGTCTGGGTCGGCCGGCGTTTTCAGAAACAGAATGACGATGGCGTCGGCCATTGGTGGCAAATGCCCCAGGGCGGCATCGATGGCAATGAAGATCCGGCCGCAGCCGCGCTCCGCGAATTGGAAGAGGAAACCGCCGTGCGCTCCGCCGAAATCATTGCCGAGGCCCCGGGCTGGTACAATTACGATCTGCCCGAACACCTCATTGGCCAATCCTGGAAAGGCAAGTACCGCGGCCAGACCCAGAAATGGTTTGCCGCGCGCTTTTTGGGCAAGGACAGCGAAATCAATCTGGCGCCTCCCGGCCACAAGCAGGAGTTCGATCAATGGCGCTGGGTTCCGATGCACCAGGTCATCGACGCCATCGTGCCGTTCAAGAAATCAGTTTATGAGCAGGTCATCGCGGCCTTCCGGCATCTCGGCCAGCCATGATCTCCCACGTCATTTTTGATTGCGATGGCGTTCTCATCGACAGTGAAAGAATATCCATGGCTGTCGACAGGGCCTTGCTTGCCGAGAATGGCATTCATCTCACTGAAGCGGAAATGTATCTCCGTTTTATTGGCCCGACCTTTGAAGACATGGCCGCTGAGCTTGAGCGCGAACACAAGAAAACTCTGCCCCCTGATTTGGCTGCCCGCAAGGACACCATGATGCTGGAACTTTACCGCCGTGACCTGAAGCCCGTGCCCGGCGTCATCCCCATGCTGCGCCAGCTTGCCCTGCCCAAAAGCATCGGCACCAATGGCCCGCGCGACCGCGCCCTGGAAGCCCTGCGCCTGACCGGGCTTTCGACTTTCTTTGGCGACAGGTTAACCACATATGAAGATGTGAAAAATCCCAAGCCCGCGCCCGATGTTTATGAGCTGGCCGCCCGCCGCGCCGGCTTCGCACCAAGCCACTGCCTTGTTGTGGAAGACAGCGTAACCGGGGCCACCGCGGCCCTAGCCGCAGGCTGCAAGGTGATCGGCTTCACCGGCGTTGCCCATGACCCAGACGCCAAGGCAAAAGAGCTTAATGAGCTCGGCGTTTCCCATGTTATCCATGACATGGGGGCGCTTCTGGCTGCCATTTCCCCGATTGCAGCTTGACTTATTGCGTTGCAGCGCCCATATGCAGCCCTATCGACCTCGGCCATTAAAGAATAACATGAGGCGGCGTTCCTAATGCCGCCGTTCCGGCCGAAGCGAAAAATCCGAACAATCCTTTCATGTGGGGTCTGTTTAAGCACAGGGCCAGTGCTGACTCCGCGATTGTCGCGTTGCAGCCCTCGGACATGTTCTGTGCTTTCGCAACTCTCTGTCCGAAACAGAAAGATATTTACACAGTGAATTCATTTTCAGAACTCAGCCTCTCGGCGCCCCTCCTCAAGGCCATCGCCGCTGAAGGTTACGACAAGCCAACCCCTATCCAGGCCCGGGCCATTCCCGAGCTCCTGAAGGGCCGCGATTTGCTCGGCATCGCCCAGACCGGCACCGGCAAGACCGCTGCCTTCGCGCTTCCCATCCTTGAGCGCCTGTCGCATGCCACCGAGCGTGTCGCCAGGAACTCCTGCAAGGTTCTCGTGCTCTCCCCCACCCGCGAGCTTGCCTCGCAGATCGGCGAAAGCTTCAAGACCTATGGCCGCAACCTGAAGGTCACCCGTGCGGTGGTTTTCGGCGGCGTCTCCATCGGCAAGCAGATTGATATCCTGCGCGGCGGCGTTGACGTCGTTGTTGCAACCCCGGGCCGCCTCGTTGATCTCATCGAGCGCCGTGCCCTGACACTCGCCAACGTCGAAGTCCTCGTCCTTGACGAAGTGGACCAGATGCTGGACCTCGGCTTCATCCATGCCATCCGCAAGATTACCGGCATGCTGCCCAAGGTGCGGCAGAACCTGTTCTTCTCGGCCACCATGCCGAAGGAAATTTCCAATCTCGCCAGCGGCCTGCTCACCAATCCGGTGCGCGTTGAAGTGGCCCCCGTGGCCACCACCGTGGACCGTGTCAACCAGAGCGTCATCCATGTCGACCAGGCCAGCAAGCTCAAGGTGCTGGTCGATATTCTCAAAGACAACAACATGACCCGCACACTTGTTTTCAGCCGCACCAAGCACGGCGCCGACAAGATCATGAAGGGCCTGTCGGCGGCGGGCTATACGGCTTCCGCCATTCACGGCAACAAGAGCCAGGCCAACCGCGAGAAGGCGCTGGCCGGATTCAAGGCGGGTAAGATCCTCGTGCTGGTGGCAACCGATATCGCGGCGCGCGGCATTGACGTTGACGGCGTAAGCCACGTCATCAATTACGACCTGCCCCATGTGCCGGAATCCTACGTCCACCGCATCGGCCGCACCGCGCGTGCCGGCGCTGAGGGCGTGGCCATTGCTTTCTGTGCCGGTGACGAGCGCTCACTGTTGAAAGACATCGAACGCACCATCCGCCAGAGCATTCCGGTGGTGCAGCACGCGCTCGGCAAATCCAACCTGCCGCCCGCCGAACACGAAGCCCGCCGTCCCAACGGCCGTCCGTCACAACCCCAGGGCCAGAAGCGTCAGTGGAACCCCATGGGCAAGCCTTCCGGTGACAACCGTTCCCATAAAGCGGGCGGTGCGCGCCCCCACGGCGGCAACAACCCGCCAAAGCGCAGCAACGGCGGCCTTGGCACGCCGAAGCGCAGCGAAGGCGGCAAGCCCTCCTGGATGCAGGAAATCAGCGGCGCCAAGAGCGACCGCCGCCCCGTCAGAATGGGCGAGTAACCACTTCGTCTTCTCCTGCGAAGCGGGAGAAGAAGGGACCCGTTGCATAGCAACGGGGAGATGAGGGCACTTCGACCTCGTTCCCCTCACCTTTCCCATTACTCCGTAATGGGCCCCTGTCCTCTCCCGCAAGCGGGCGAGAACGTGCAACACTACACTCTCATCATGCCCGCGCTGGACGCGGGCATCTTATTTTGTGGACAGCAAAGAAGATGACCAGATCAAGTCCGGTCATGATGAAAAATTGAGTATGCAAATAAAAAACCCGCGATCATCTCGCGGGTTTTTGAATTCATCCAGACAGGAAAACTTACAGCGCGCTCTGCAGCGCCTTCAGGTGATCGAGATTTTCCTGCGCCTTGCGCTTGGCTTCGGCGTCCACCGCATCGGCGAAATCCTCTTCCGCGTTCTTGACCTGCTGGGCGATTGCCGCCGCATCAAGGTCAGCCAGCGGAATGGCGGTCTCGGCCAGCAGCGTCAGCCCTTGCGGGTTCACTTCGGCAAAGCCGCCGCGCACGAAAATGCGGTCGGTCGCGCCGCCCTCTTTCGTCACCACCACGACACCGGGCCGCAGCGTTGACAGCACCGGCGCATGGCCCGCGAAAATCCCCATGTCGCCTTCGGTTCCCGGCAGCGTCACCGAGGTGACGTCGCCGGAAAACAAAAGCCGCGCCGGGCTAACGAGTTCAAAGTGAAGGCCAGCCATATCGCTTACGCTGCTTCCGCCGCAAGGCGCTGGGCCTTCTCGACGGCTTCCTCGATGCTGCCCACCATGTAGAAGGCCGACTCCGGCAGATGGTCATAGGCGCCGTCGCACAGGCCCTTGAAGCCCTTGATGGTGTCGGCCAGCGGCACCAGCTTGCCCGGCGAACCGGTGAACACTTCGGCCACGAAGAACGGCTGCGACAGGAAGCGCTCGATCTTGCGGGCCCGGGCCACGGCGATCTTGTCGTCTTCCGAAAGCTCGTCCATGCCGAGAATGGCGATGATGTCCTGCAGCGCCTTGTAGCGCTGGAGAATCTGCTGCACCCGGCGCGCCGTATCGTAATGCTCTTCGCCGATGACCCGGGCATCAAGCATGCGCGAGGTTGAATCCAGCGGATCCACCGCGGGATAAATGCCCTTCTCGGCAATGCCGCGCGACAGCACCGTCGTTGCGTCCAGATGCGCGAAGGAGGTGGCTGGCGCCGGATCGGTCAAGTCGTCGGCCGGAACGTAAATGGCCTGCACCGAGGTGATCGAGCCCTTCTGCGTGGTGGTGATGCGCTCCTGCATGGTGCCCATGTCGGTGGCCAGCGTCGGCTGATAGCCCACTGCCGATGGAATGCGCCCCAAGAGAGCCGACACTTCCGAGCCTGCCTGCGTGAAGCGGAAGATGTTGTCCACGAAGAACAGCACGTCCTGGCCCTCGTCGCGGAAATGCTCGGCAACCGTCAGGCCGGAAAGGGCAACGCGGGCGCGGGCTCCCGGCGGCTCGTTCATCTGGCCGTAAACCAGGGCCGCCTTGGAGCCTTCGCCGCCGCCCTTCTTGTTCACGCCCGATTCGATCATTTCATGGTAAAGGTCGTTGCCTTCGCGGGTGCGCTCGCCAACGCCCGCGAACACCGAATAGCCGCCGTGCGCCTTGGCCACGTTGTTGATGAGTTCCATGATCAGAACCGTCTTGCCCACCCCGGCGCCGCCGAACAGGCCGATCTTGCCGCCCTTGGCGTAAGGTGCCAGCAGATCCACGACCTTGATGCCGGTCACGAGAATTTCCGCTTCCGTTGACTGCTCGACAAAGGTCGGCGCGTCCTGGTGGATGGCGCGCGTCAGCTTTGTCTTGATCGGGCCGGCTTCATCAACCGGCTCGCCGATCACGTTCATGATGCGGCCGAGGGTTTCGGGGCCGACCGGAACCATGATGGGCGTGCCCGTGTCATAAACTTCCTGGCCGCGCACCAGGCCTTCGGTCGAGTCCATGGCAATGGTGCGCACCGTGCTCTCGCCCAGATGCTGCGCCACTTCAAGCACCAGGCGGTTCCCGCCATTGGTGGTTTCCAGCGCGTTCAAAATCTGCGGCAACTCGCCTTCGAACTGCACGTCGATGACGGCACCCGTCACCTGGGTAATGCGGCCAACGAGGGCGCCGGAGGATTTTGCCGATGCGGCTTTCTTCGCCATGTCTATGGTCCCTTCTTAATTTGCAGCGCCCACTTCCCTATTTTGTCTTCCCCGGACTTGTTCCGGGGATCCATCGTTCCGCATGACCGTCGCCGGAACTTGGTGACCGATGGGTCGCCGGAATAAATCCGGCGATGACAAATATAAAAATATGTGAGCGTCCAATTCCTCTGTTTGTGTTACAGCGCTTCCGCGCCCGAAATGATTTCGATGAGTTCTTTGGTAATCTGGGCCTGGCGCTGGCGGTTGTATTTGATCGACAGCTTGTTGATCATGTCGCCGGCATTGCGCGTGGCGCTGTCCATGGCGCTCATCCGCGCGCCCTGTTCGGAAGCGGCGTTTTCCAGCAGCGCCCGGAACACCTGCACCGCGATATTGCGCGGCAGCAGGTCGGCGAGAATTTCACCCTCATCCGGCTCCGCATCATAGATGGCGCCGCCGAGATCGGGTGCTTTGCCGCCGGCAACCGCCGCCGGAATAAGCTGCAGGGCCGTTGGCTTCTGCGAGATCACCGATTTGAATTCCGCGAAGAACAGCGTGCAGACATCAAATTCGCCGGCATTGAACAGGCTGATGATCTTGGCGCCCACCGGCTGCGCGTTGAAAAATGCCAGTTGCTTGAGGCCGCGGAAATCCACCGCATCGACGATATACCGGCCGTAATTGCGCTTCAGCGCGTCATTGCCCTTTTTGCCGACGGTCATGATCTTCACCGTCTTGCCCTGGGCCAGAAGCCGTTCCGCATGCTCGCGCGCCAGCCGCACGATGGACGAATTGAAGCCGCCGCAAAGCCCGCGTTCCGCCGTTGCGATGACGAGGAGATGGGTTTGGTCCCGTCCTGTGCCGGCCAGCAGCGCCGGAGCCCCATCCCGCCCTGCAACAGCACTGGCGAGATTGGCCAGCACCACCGCCATGCGCTCCGAATAGGGCCGCGCCGCAACCGCCGCTTCCTGGGCCCGGCGCAATTTCGCCGCCGCCACCATCTGCATGGCCTTGGTGATCTTGCGGGTCGCCTTGACCGAGGCGATGCGGTTGCGGAGGTCTTTGAGACTTGCCATCGCCGCCCCTTATGCGAATGCCTTGGCGTAAGCGTCAACGGCGGCCTTGAGCTTGGGAGCCATGGCATCCGTAATCTGCTTCTCGGTGCGGATGCTGTCGAGAATATCCGTGTGCTTGTCGCGCATCAGGCGCAGCAGGCCATCCTCGAAATCACGCACCTTGTTGACCGGCAGCGTATCGAGATAGCCGTTCACGCCGGCGTAAATCGCCACCACCTGTTCTTCCGTCTTGAGCGGCGAGAACTGCGGCTGCTTGAGCAATTCCGTGAGGCGCGCGCCGCGGTTGAGAAGCCGCTGCGTCGACGCATCGAGATCGGAGCCGAACTGGGCGAAGGCCGCCATTTCGCGGTACTGCGCCAGCTCGCCCTTGATCTTGCCGGCCACCTGCTTCATCGCCTTGATCTGCGCCGCGGAACCCACGCGCGACACCGAGAGGCCGACGTTCACCGCCGGGCGGATGCCCTGGTAGAACAAATCCGTTTCAAGGAAGATCTGGCCGTCGGTGATCGAAATCACGTTGGTCGGGATATAGGCCGAAACGTCGTTGGCCTGGGTTTCAATAACCGGCAAAGCCGTGAGTGAGCCAGCGCCCTTGGCGTCGGACAGTTTCGCGGCGCGCTCCAGCAGGCGCGAATGCAGGTAGAACACGTCGCCCGGATAGGCTTCGCGGCCCGGCGGACGGCGGAGCAGCAGGGACATCTGGCGGTAAGCCACGGCCTGCTTGGAAAGATCGTCATAGGCGATCAGCGCATGCATGCCGTTGTCGCGGAAATATTCGCCCATGGTGCAGCCCGTGAAGGGCGCGAGATACTGCATCGGTGCTGATTCAGAAGCGGTCGCCGCCACGATGATGGAATATTCGAGAGCGCCCGCATCTTCCAGAATCTTCACGAACTGGGCAACAGTCGAACGCTTCTGTCCGCACGCCACGTAAACGCAGTAAAGCTTTTCTTTCTCCGGGCCCATTCTGGTGAATGGGCTTCTGGTTCAGGATCGCATCGAGAATGATCGCGGTCTTGCCGGTCTGGCGGTCGCCGATGATCAATTCGCGCTGGCCGCGGCCAATGGGGATGAGCGCGTCAACCGCCTTCAGGCCCGTCGACATCGGCTCATGCACCGATTTGCGCGGGATGATGCCGGGCGCCTTCACGTCAACGCGCGAGCGCAGCTTTGACTTGATCGGCCCCTTGCCGTCGATCGGATTGCCGAGCGCGTCAACCACCCGGCCGAGCAGTTCCTTGCCGACCGGCACTTCCACGATGGCGCCGGTGCGCTTGACCGTGTCGCCTTCCTTGATGTCGCGGTCGTTGCCGAAAATAACCACGCCGACATTGTCGGTTTCAAGGTTGAGCGCCATGCCGCGGATGCCGCCGGGGAATTCCACCATTTCGCCGGCCTGCACATTGTCGAGGCCGTAGACGCGGGCAATGCCGTCGCCCACCGAAAGCACCTGGCCGATTTCCGATACTTCGGCCTCATTGCCGAAGTCCTTGATCTGCTTTTTAAGAATTGTCGAAATTTCAGCGGCGCGAATATCCATCAGCCGGTCCCCTTCATGGCAATCTTGAGGTTTTGCAATTTTGTCTTGAGTGAATTGTCCATCATCTTGGAGCCCACCTTGACGATGAGGCCGCCAAGAAGGGAGGAATCTGTTTTGGAAGTGAGCTGCACCTCGCGTCCCATGGCGGATTTGAGCGCGGCTTTGATGTCTTTGATATGCTTTTCGGAAAGTTTTTCCGCCGAAGTCACTTCCGCCGCAACTTCGCCCTTTGACTCCGCCACCAGCGCCGCAAACGCGGTGATCGCGTCGGAAAGTGCCGGCAGTCTGCGTTTCTTGGCCATCAGCTTGATGAAGTTCAGCGCGATGCCGTTGATCCCGGCCTTGGCGCACAGGGCCTCGAGGGCCGCCAGTTGGTCTTCACCGGAAAACACCGGCGAGCGCACCAGGCGCTGCAAATCCGTTGATCCCGCCAGCATGGTTTGAAAAGTCGTTAAGCCAGCGCTGATCTTGTCGATGGCTTTTGCCTCGGCCGCCAGCTCAAAGAGCGCTGCTGCGTATCGGCCCGGCACGCCGGAAATTGCCTGATCTGTGGCTGCCACGATTTCTCTTTCGAAACAGTCTCGTGTCGTGGCCACGGAACGCAACCCAAACACTTGATTTTTTTGATCAACCCCCTGCCCAAGGCAAAGGCACGGAACAGAACCCCGCCCTGCCGCGGCGTCTCGGTAACACAGGCGCAAAAGACTCGCAACCGGCTTAATCGCGCGGATTGCCGCAATTCGCCAATTTGGGGAAAGAAAAGGCCCGCCACCTCATTCAAGAGGGGGCGGGCCCGGTCAAATCTGGATCAATTGCGAATTAGCCCAGCGTTTTTTCGGCAGCCGCGGCTTCAAGCTGATAACGCTTGATGCCCATATCGGCGAGATCCCGGTCGGAAATCATTTCGATTTCCCGGCGCGCCTGGCGATAGGCCCGCATCCGGTTTCTGCGGCTCAGGTATTTGAACAGTGGCATGAATGCCTCCATCATAATTGGTTATCGTGTCGCTTCGCGCGCCAAACGATGAATGTCGACGCGGGCGATGCCCAAATCCGCCAGCTCGCGGTTTGAAAGGCCTTCGAGCTCCGATTTGGTCCGGCTATAACGCTGCCAGCGCGTGTAACGGGTCTTTACGAAATCAAACATGGTCATTCCCCTTGGATTGACTGAAGAGTGGGTTGCTTTAACACAAGAGAATTTAGGTGCGATGCAGCAAAATGAGTATTGAAAATTTTGCATGGCAGCAATTACATGAGCAAAATCAAATATTTATAATTTGTTCATAATGCCGATTTAAGTTGCTGCGATGCCACAGAATTGCCCATTCCTGCCGTTTTTGGCGGCACTTCAGGGCGTTTTGCTGATTGTGTAGACAGCCCCTGCATAATCATCGCTCACCAACAGGCGTCCGTCGGGGGCCTCCAGAATGTCCACCGGGCGGCAAATAACCTCCCCCTCGACCTCGCAACCCGAAAGGAACACCTCTTCCCGGGCAGAATTTTGGTCAAAAACCAGCCGGATGATTCGGTATCCCGCCTTTTCCCGGCGGTTCCAAGAGCCGTGTTCGGCCACCAAAGCCATGCCATTGAGCGCCGCATCCGCCTGATTCCGCAAAAACCGGATCGACAGCGGCGCCACATGCCCGCCAAGCCCATGGAACTGCAGAACCGGCGAAAGCCCCGGCGGCATCAGATCGTAAAGGGCGGGGTCCTTTACGCCGTTGCCATGCACATAGGGCCAGCCATAGTGTTTGCCCGCCTCGATGCGGTTCACCTCGTCATCGGGAATATCATCGCCCAGATTGTCGCGGCCATTATCCACGCCAAACAGCACCCCCGTCCCCGGCTGCCAGTCAAAGCCCACCGTATTGCGCAGGCCCGAGGCGAATATCTCAGGCGCGCCGCCTTCCTTGAACCGGAGAATTGCGGCGCGCCAAGGATGCTCCTCGATGCAGGCATTGCAGCTTGAGCCTATCGAGAGATAGAGGAAACCGTCAGGGCCGCGCTTGATTGTGCGCGAGGAATGCCCGTCCGCCGGGATGCCTTCAAGGATCGCTTGCGCCTTGTCGAGCTTGGCGCCGTCGAACTCATGGCGCACCACCCGCTGTTCTTCCGCCACAAAAAGCGTGCCCCCCTCCAGCAGCAAGCCATGTGGCTGGTTGGTGCCTTCGCTTAATATTTGCTGCCCGTCGCTGCGCCCGTCGCCGTCACGGTCCGCCTTCAGCAGAACGATGTTTCCGTCGCGGTAGCCTGAAACGATGAGATCGCCGTTTTCCGTCATCTGCATCAGGCGCAGCCGCCCCAGGTCGCGTGCAAAAATCTCCAGCCGGTAGCCTTCGGGCAATTTTATCCGTTCACGGAGCAATGCCTCCCACTGGTCGCGCGGCGGCGGCCGCGGCGGCCCGTTGAAGGGCCCAAGCTGGGAATAGCCATATCCCGCCGCAGCGAGCAGCAGGACGGCGGCGGAAATCAGGATCTTGCGCATCCATGCCATCTAGGCGCAACGGAAAACCCGCGAAAGGGTTTCGCGGCCATTTCCGATCACGCTTTGGTGAGGCTTTAGAACAGCCCCGCGATCTGCCCCTTCGCGTCCAGGCCGATCACTTCCGCCGATGGCACCTTGGGCAGGCCCGGCATGGTCATGATGTCGCCGCACACCACCACGATGAATTCGGCCCCTGCCGAAAGCCTCACCTCGCGGATAGGGACGATGTGGTTGATCGGAGCGCCCTTCAGGTTAGGATCGGTCGAGAAGGAATACTGCGTCTTGGCCATGCAGATCGGGAACTTGCCGTAGCCTTGCGACTCATAGGACTTGAGCTGGTCGCGCACCGACTTGTCGGCCACGATGTCATCGGCCCGGTAGATTTCCCGGGCGATGGTCTTGATCTTGTCCCACAGCGGCATGTCGTCGCCATAGATCGGCTTGAACTGCACCGAGCTCCGGTCGGCAAGCTCCGCCACGTGCTTGGCCAGGGCTTCGGTGCCCTTGCCGCCCTCGGCCCAGTGCGTGCACTTGAAGGCTTCCACTCCGTGCTCCTTGCAGAAGCTGCGCACCACTTCGATGTCGGCGTCCGTATCGGTCACGAAATGATTGATGGCAACGGCGATCGGCACGCCGAATTTTTTCATGTTCTCGATGTGCCGGCCAAGATTGACCATGCCTTTCTTGAGGGCCTCGGTGTTTTCCTTCTTCAGCTCTTCCTTGGCCACCCCGCCGTGCATCTTGAGGGCCCGGATGGTGGCTACGATGACCGTTGCGGCCGGCGTCAGCCCCGCCTTGCGGCACTTGATGTCGAAGAATTTCTCGGCCCCCAGGTCAGCCCCGAAGCCCGCTTCGGTCACAACATAGTCGGCTAGCTTCAGGCCCGCCCTGGTCGCCATCACCGAATTGCAGCCATGGGCGATGTTGGCGAAAGGCCCGCCATGCACAAAGGCCGGATTGTTTTCCAGCGTCTGCACCAGGTTGGGCATCAGCGCGTCCTTGAGCAGCACGGTCATGGCGCCGGGCGCCTTGATGTCCTTGGCCAGAACCTGTCCCTTGTCGCGCTTGGCCCCTATGACGATTTGCCCGATGCGCCGTTCCAGGTCTTCGATCGAGGTGGAAAGGCAAAGGATGGCCATGATCTCGGAAGCCACCGTGATGTCAAAGCCGGCTTCGCGCGGATAGCCGTTGGCAACGCCCCCCAGCGAGCAGACGATTTCGCGAAGCGCCCGGTCATTCATGTCCATCACCCGGCGCCAGGCCACGCGCCGCGTGTCGATGCCCAGCTCATTGCCCCAGTAGATGTGGTTGTCGATCATCGCCGAAAGCAGGTTGTGGGCCGAGGTAATGGCGTGGAAGTCGCCGGTGAAATGCAGGTTGATGTCTTCCATCGGAACGATCTGGGCGTAGCCGCCGCCCGCCGCCCCGCCCTTCATGCCGAAGCAGGGCCCGAGCGAAGGTTCGCGCAGGCACACCATGGCCTTCTTGCCGATCCGGTTGAGGCCGTCGCCCAAACCGACGGTCGTTGTCGTCTTGCCTTCGCCGGCCGGAGTGGGGCTGATCGCCGTCACCAGAATGAGCTTGCCGTCCTTCTTTGCTGAAAGGCCGTTGATATAGTCGAGGTGCACCTTGGCCTTGGTGTGGCCATAGGGAATGAGATCCTTCTCAGGGATTCCCAGGGCCTTCCCGATCTGCATGATCGGTTTCATCTTTGCTTCGCGGGCAATTTCAATATCGCTCTTTACCGTCGCCATTGCGGGGCCGTCCTTCCTTGAGAGAAAATAAATTTCACGCCGGGAAACTACACATTCCGTCCCGATTGTCCAGTTCCGTTGCCAGGTTTGAGCTGCGGCAAGAGCAGCTTGCGGGCTTTCTTGCAATGCCCGCCATTACAATGCGATGCTGCTTGCGACAGTTTGAGGCAATTCCTGCCGCAACCGGCGAAGGATGAGGCATGCGAAATTTCGACCAGCCGGGAAGATCGGTGGCCGTAGGGACAAACGGCATGGCGGCAACCTCGTCGCCGCTGGCAACCCTTGCCGCCATTGACGTGCTGCGCGCCGGCGGCAATGCGGTGGACGCAGCCGTCACCGCCTCGGCCATCCTCTGCCTCACCGAACCCCACATGACCGGCATCGGCGGCGATTGTTTCGCCCTCATCGGCAAGCCCAATGGCACGGTGCTTGGCCTCAATGGTTCGGGGCGTTCCAGCGCCAAGGCCGATGCCGGTTGGCTGAAAGCCGCAGGCCTCACGGAAATCGCCCCGCGCAGCGTTCACTCCGTAACCGTACCCGGCGCCATTGACGCCTGGGACCGGCTCCTGCAGCAGGAAGGCACCATGACCCTGGGCGAGGCGTTAAAGCCCGCCATCAAGCTGGCGGAGCAGGGCGTGCCGACCACGCCCCGTGTGGCACGGGATTGGCCGGAAGCTGAAGCCGTGCTCGCCGCCGATGAAGGCGGCGCAAAACATTACTTGAAAAATGGCCGCAGTCCCCGTGAAGGCGAGGTCATGGCCTATCCCGCTTTAGCCAAAACTCTGAAAACCATCGCCAAGAAGGGGCGCGCCGGATTCTACGAAGGCGAAATCGCCGCTGAAATCGTCGCGCATTTGGCCGCCCGTGGCGGGCTGCTCACCACCCAGGATTTTGCCGCAACCGAGGCAAGCTGGGTGAAGCCCATCGCCGTCCGCTTTGCCGGCCATGACATTCTGGAAATCCCGCCCAACGGCCAGGGCCTCACGGTCCTCATCGCCCTCAACATCCTGCAGCATTTCGGCCTCAAGCGCTTTGAACCCGAAAGCCCCGAACGCCGCCATCTTGAAATCGAGGCGGTGAAGCTGGCCTGGATCCTGCGCAACCGCCACATCGCCGATCCCGGCTTCGCGGAAGTTCCCGTCAGCGATCTCCTGAGTGATGAGACAGCGCAAAGGCTGGCAGGCCTCATCGACCTGAACCACAGCAGCGATGGCGCGGTCTCGCTCCCCGGTTCCGATACGGTTTACCTGACGGTTGTCGACAAGAGCCGCCTCAGCGTCTCTTTCATCAACTCGGTCTATTGGGATTTTGGCTCCGGCATCATAACCCCCGGGTCCGGCATCGCCCTGCAAAACCGCGGCAAGGGTTTCGTCACCCAATTGGGCCATCCCAATTGCATCGGCCCGTCCAAGCGCCCGCTGCACACCATCATTCCGGCCATGGCCAGGAAGGACGGCAAGATCGACATGAGCTTTGGCGTCATGGGCGGTGATTTCCAGCCCATGGGCCACGTCAACGTGGTGGTGAACCGCTACATCTACGAAATGGACCCGCAAGCCGCCCTGGATTTTCCCCGGCTCGTTCCGCAAGGCGAAGCCGTGCTGGCCGAAAGCACCGTGCCCGCCCCCGTCCTGGCAGCGCTCGCCGCCAAGGGTCATCGCCTTGTGCCGGCGAACGAACCCCTGGGCGGCGGACAGGCCATCGCCATCGATCATGCGAGAGGCCTCCTGATCGGTGGCTCGGACCACCGCAAGGACGGCTTTGCTTTGGGTTACTAGGGCCTTGCGCCGAATAGTTAGCGGCAAATTAATCACAGATTTTTTGTATCTGTTTACGATTGCTCGGCTACTTTGCCGTCTTGAATTTTGCCTAAGCTCTTGGAGGCCTCTTGAGCACCGTCGACCAAACCGAAACGGCATTTTCCTTCCGGACTGAAGAGTTTGCCGGTTCGCAAGAAGCGCCGGCGGAACCTCCCGCGCCCCGTTTTTCCGAAATCACCGACAACGCTGTCCTGCAGAACATCCAGCGCGCCGTTGAGGCCGTGGGCGAGGCCACCTACCACTGGCTCACCGAAACTGACGTGATCGCCTGGAGCCCCAACATGGAGGCGGTCATCGGCTGCAAGCCGGATGCGGCGGGCTCTGGCCGGGCCTATGCCAATCTCCTTGATGGCGACAATATCACCAGCCGCTATGACACGGTCATGCGCAGCCATGCGGTCGATGAAGGCGATGGCGTCGCCTTCCAGATCGAATATCTTTTCCGTCCCGATGGCCGCACCGGCCGCCGCGCCATCTGGCTTGAGGACCGCGGCAAATGGTTTGTCGGAAAGAATGGCAGGCCGGCCGAAGTCTTCGGCACCATCCGCCGGATTGATGACCGCCACAGCCGCGACCAGCACCTGAGCTTTCTCGGCAATTGCGACCCCCTCACCGGCTTGATGAACCGCGGCCGCCTCGCCGAAGCCTTGGGCGAAACCCTGTCGACCGCCAACCGCGAACAGGGCAACTGCGCCTTCCTCATCGCCGCCGTCAACAACCTGCCCGTCGTCAATGAAGCCTATGGCTTTGAAGTGGCCGATGAAGTGATCGTCGCCCTGAGCCGGCGTTTGCGCCAGGTGGTCCGCACCGGCGATGCCATCGCCCGCTATTCCGGCAGCAAGTTCGGCATCATCCTGAACAATTGCCAGGAAGCGGAGCTGCAGACCGCCATCGACCGTTTCATCAACATCGCCCGCGAGAGCGTCATTGAAACCGAACACGGCCCCGTCTGGGCCATGCTCTCCATTGGCGCCGTGGTCGTTCCCAAATATGCCCCCGATGCCAATATCGCCATGGCCCGCGCCGAGGAGGCGCTCGCCGAAGCAAGGCGCCTGCCGTCGGATGGCTCGGCCATTTACCGCCCCTCGTCGAAGCGCGTGGCCGAACGCGGGCTTAACGCCAGGTGCGCCACCGAAATCGTGAAATGCCTGAAGGAAGACCAGTTCAAGCTTGGCTTCCAGCCCATCGTCAGCGCTGCCACCCGTGATGTGGTCATGCACGAGGCGTTGCTGCGCATGAATGACGCGGACGGCGGCTTGATTGCCGCGGCCCATCTCATTCCGGTGGCCGAGAAGCTTGGCCTGGTGCGCCTGATTGACCGCGCCGTGGCCCAGATGACCATTTCAACCCTGCATAATTATCCCCAGGCCCAGCTTGCCATGAATGTCTCGGGCTCGACCGCCACCGATCCGCGCTGGTTTAACCAGCTCACCGAGATCATTGCCGCCAACCAGTCCGTGGCTGACCGCCTTACCGTCGAGATCACCGAAACCATTGCCTTGGGCGATCTCAAGGAAACTTTCAGCTTCGTTGAGGCGCTGCGCAACATCGGCTGCAGCGTCGCCATCGATGATTTCGGCGCCGGCTTCACCTCGTTCCGCAACCTGCGCGACCTGCCGGTCAACATCGTCAAGCTCGATGGCTCGTTCTGCCGCGGCCTCAAGCACAACGCCGCCAACCAGTATCTGGTGCGCACCCTGATTGATCTCACCCACAAGTTCGACCTGAAAACCATTGCCGAATGGGTGGAAACGCCGGAAGACGCCGAAATCCTGAAGGATTGCAATATCGACCTCATGCAAGGCAATCTCTTTGGCGAAGTGGCCACGGCGCTGCCCTGGGACCGCAAGGAGGAACGGGGCTTTGCAAGCCCGGTGACGGTAGGCCAGTTCACCGCCGACGGCGCCGAGACCAAGGTTCTCATCCAGAATGCGCCGGCTGCCCCGCCAACGCCCATTGACCCAGCCAAAATGCCGGACAACGCTGAAATGGAAGAAAACCTGTCGCGCCTGAAACTGGCAATCAAGGCGCTCGACGACCAATTCCGCACTTCCTCGGTTTTCAACCACGAACCGCCGCTGGCCGAAGCGGGTTAGGATTTGTCTTCTCCCGTGAAACGGGAGAAGAAAGGGGCCCATGGCACGAAGTGGCATGGGATAGATGAGGGCGCTTCGACCCTTCGTTCCCCTCACCTCCCCATTGCTACGCAATGGGTCCCCTCCTCTCCCGTTTCACGGGCGAGGATGAAGCTGGAATCATCTTTCACTGGACGGCCCCGCTGATTCCTGAGAAAACTCCCGCATCCCTCGGCAACCAGGAGTGCTCCCATGAACAAGCCCCATGATCCCGTTTCCGCCCAGAACGCGGCCTTTGCCCGGGCCCAGCAATTCATGTCGCCCTCGCCGGTGCCCTCCATTTCAACCGAGCTTCTCTCCACCGCCGACGGCGAGCTGAACCGCGAACTCAACCATTTTCTTTTCGATCCGCCGACCAATCCGGCGCTTCTCAAGGGCAAGAAGATCGCCATCTGCTGCACCAATGGCGTGGAGGAAGTGGAAATCCTCGGCTCCATGCGCTGGCTCACCGAGCATGGCGCAACGGTTCATATCGTGGCCCCGCGGCTGGCCGAATTTCCGCCAAGCCTCGGCCTGCGCTTTCCGGAAATTGCCAAGACCCATGTCCTGGCCATCCGCCTGATGGAGAATGCCGGCTGGCTTAAGATTGATTGCTATCTCGATGAGGCCAAGGTCGCCGACTACGACGCGGTGATCCTGCCCGGCGGCTGCTGGAATCCGGATTTCCTCCGCGCCGACAAGGACGCGCAAAATTTCACCCGCGACATGCACGCGGCCGGCAAGCCCACCTGCGGCATCTGCCACGGCCCCTGGGTCATGGTCAGCGCCAAAATGCTGAAGGGCAAAAAGGCCACCGCCGTGTGGAACATCCAGATCGACCTGGAAAACGCCGGCGCCACCGTGATCGACGAGCCCTGCGTGGTCGATGGCAACCTCATCACCGCACGATTCCCCTACGACCTCCCGCGCATGATCGACGCGCTGGTGAAGCAGTTGGTCGCTTGAGCCCGCTACTGCTCATTTCGGCGAATGCCGGACTGCCAAATTAAGCGATTCCTAGCCCTTCGACAGCGTGTTGATCTTTTCCTGCATCGCCGTGAGCTGGTCCTTCATCGCCTGGAGGTCATCCTTGGACGGCGTCTGCGCCGGCGCGGAATTGGGCTTGGGCGGCGCCGCCCCGGCAACCGGGTTCATCGCCATCGCCGCGAACGGATTGAACAGCTTCATCGCTTCGCTGAACATCGCCATGTTGCGCTTGGCGTGTTCTTCCATGTTCTTGAACGGCTCGCCGGTAAAGGCCCCCAGCATCTGTTCGCGGAGCTTGTCATGCTCCTTGGTCAGGTTCTCCAGCGAGAACTCCAGGTAGCCCGGAACCAGCGTCTGCATGCTGTCGCCGTAATAGCGGATGAGCTGGCGCAGAAAATTGATGGGCAGCAGGTTGGTGCCCTTGTTTTCTTCCTCGAAAATGATCTGGGTCAGGACCGAGCGGGTGATTTCCTCGCCGGTCTTGGCGTCATAGACCACGAAATCCGTGCCCGACTTCACCATGGCGGAGAGGTCGTCAAGGGTCACATAGGTGCTCGTCGCGGTATTGTACAATCGGCGGTTCGCGTATTTCTTGATTACGACCGCGGCCTTGGGCGCCGTTTTTTCGTCACTCACCGTTCACACTCCTCCACTGCGGGCCGTCACCGATTTTCCCTCAAGGTGCCTTGCCCGCAGTGCAAAAACTTGCTCCCCGCAATGCACAATTGCAAGTGCAAAAAACTATCGCCTGGTGTGTTTCAAATGCTATGACTAACGCAATATCCTCAATCCCGCCTTCAGGAGTAAGCCCGTGGCAGCCCCCTCTTCCCAAGACATCGTCATCGTTTCCGCCGCCCGCACCCCGGTTGGCTCCTTCAACGGCGCCTTGAGTTCGGTGGCCGCATCCTTCCTCGGCACCGTGGCCCTGAAGGCCGCCATGGAGCGCGCCAAGGTTTCGCCGGACGAAATAAACGAGGTCATTCTGGGCCAGGTCCTGACCGCGGCCCAGGGCCAGAACCCGGCCCGCCAGGCCGCCATTCATGCCGGCATTCCAAATTCGGCCACCGCCTGGGGGCTGAACCAGGTCTGTGGCTCGGGGCTTCGCGCCGTGGCCCTTGGCATGCAGCAGATCCAGTCGGGAAGCGCGGCGATCGTGGCGGCCGGCGGCCAGGAATCCATGAGCAAATCCACGCATGCGGCGCACTTGCGCGATGGCGTGAAAATGGGCGACTGGAATTTCATCGACACCATGATCAAGGATGGCCTGTGGGATGCCTTCAACGGCTATCACATGGGCAACACCGCCGAGAATGTCGCCAAGCAGTGGCAGATCACCCGCGAAACCCAGGATGCTTTTGCGGTTGCCTCGCAGAACAAGGCCGAAGCCGCCCAGGCCTCCGGCAAGTTCAAGGAAGAAATTGCGCCCGTCACCATTGCCGGACGCAAAGGCGATGTGATTGTCGCCGACGATGAATATATCAAGAAGGGCGTGACCCTTGAGAGCATCGCCAAATTGCGGCCCGCTTTTTCAAAAGATGGCAGCGTGACCGCCGCCAATGCCTCCGGCATCAATGATGGCGCCGCTGTCCTCATTCTGATGAGTGCGGCGGAAGCTGCAAAGCGCGGGCTCACGCCGCTGGCCCGCATTGCGTCCTGGGCCACCGCTGGAGTTGACCCCGCCGTTATGGGCTCTGGCCCCATCCCCGCCTCGCAGGCCGCCTTGAAAAAAGCCGGCTGGAAAGCTTCCGACCTTGATCTGGTGGAAGCCAACGAAGCCTTCGCCGCGCAGGCCTGCGCCGTGAACAAGGACATGGGCTGGAACCCGGATATTGTGAATGTGAATGGCGGGGCCATCGCCATCGGCCATCCCATCGGCGCGAGCGGAGCCCGCGTGCTCACCACGCTGCTCCATGAAATGCAAAAGCGCAAAGCCAAGAAGGGCTTGACCACCTTGTGCATCGGCGGCGGCATGGGCATTGCCATGTGCGTAGAAAACTAAGGGGGCGTTATGGCAAGGGTCGCAGTCGTCACCGGAGGCAGCCGCGGCATCGGGGCCGCCATTTCGAAGGCGCTGAAAGCGGCGGGCTACAAGGTCGGCGCCACCTACGCCGGCAATGACGAGGCCGCCAACGCTTTCAAGGCCGAAACCGGAATTCCGGTTTATAAGTGGGATGTGTCAAACACCGAGGCCTGTGCCGCCGGCTTGAAACAGGTCGAGGCCGATCTCGGCCCCATCGAGGTCTTGATCAACAATGCCGGGATCACCCGCGACAGTGCCTTTCACCGCATGACCGCGGAACAGTGGCACGCCGTGATCAACACCAATCTCAATTCGCTGTTCAACATGACGCGGCCGGTGATCGAAGGCATGCGGGCGCGGAAGTTCGGGCGCATCATCAACATCTCCTCGATCAACGGCCAGAAGGGCCAGTTCGGCCAGACCAACTATTCTGCCGCAAAGGCGGGCGATTTGGGCTTCACCAAGGCGCTGGCCCAGGAAAGCGCCAAACTCGGCATCACCGTCAACGCCATCTGCCCGGGCTACATCGCCACCGAAATGGTCATGGCCGTGCCGCAAGAGGTGCGCGAGAAAAGCATTCTTCCGCAAATTCCCGCGGGCCGCCTGGGCGAGGCCGAAGAAATCGCCCGCTGCGTGGTCTTCCTTGCCGCCGATGAGGCGGGCTTCATCACCGGCTCAACCCTGTCCGCCAACGGCGGCCAGTACATGATGTAGCATTGATGCAGCTTTCGGCCGAGAATCTGGCTTGCGAGCGCGGCGGCAGGACGGTTTTCAGCAGCCAGAATTTCACCCTCGGCAGCGGCGAGCTTTTGCAGCTCACCGGCGCCAATGGTGCCGGCAAATCGTCGCTGCTCCGCCTGCTCGCAAACTTGAGTGAACCCAGCCATGGCAAAATTACCCTCGCCGGCGGCGCGCCTGATTTAACCCCGGGCCAGCAGGCCCACTACATTGCCCACAGCGACGCCGGCAAATCCGCGCTCACCGTCACGGAGAATCTGATTTTCTGGCGCGATTTTCTCGGCGGCGGCGATCTTCTGCGCGCCTTGCAGGCCGTCAATCTGGCGGCCCTTGCCGATTATCCCGTGGCACTGCTCTCAGCCGGTCAGAGACGCCGCCTGGCGCTCGCAAGACTGGCGCTTGTCCCCCGCGCCATCTGGCTGCTTGATGAACCCGGCGTCGGGTTGGATGAAGCTTCCCAGAAGCTGCTCGCGGCCCTCATGAACGGGCATCTCAGGGAAGGCGGGCTTATTGTTGCCGCGACCCATGTTCCGCTTGGATTGAATCCGGACATAAACCTCCACCTCGGGCCAGCCCCATGAAACTGCTGCTCGCTCTCTTGCGCCGCGATCTCGTCCTTGCCGCCCGCCAGGGTGGCGGGGCTGGAACGGCCTTGGGTTTTTTCCTGGCGGTCCTTGTGCTGCTTCCTATCGGCATCGGCCCCGATCAGGTCACCCTGCAGCGCCTCGCCCCCGGCATCCTGTGGATCACCCTGCTGCTTTCCGTGCTGCTCTCCGCCGACCGTATCTTTCAGCAGGACTTTGAAGACGGTTCGCTGGAAGTCATGGCCATGGCCCCGCCCTCCCTTGAACTGGTGGCCCTCACCAAAGCCATAGCCCACTGGCTGTCCACCAGCCTGCCGCTCAGCATCGCAGCACCTTTTCTCGGGATTTTGCTCAACCTGGGAACCGGGACCATCTGGCCCCTGGCGCTCGCCATGGTTCTGGGCTCCTTTGCCCTTTCGCTGCTGGCCAGCATCGGCGCCTCCCTCACCCTCAACCTCCGCCGCGGCGGCTTGCTCATATCAATCTTGGTTTTGCCGCTTTATGTGCCCATCCTCGTCTTCGGCATATCCGCCACAACCGGAAACCCTGAGATGATCATGCCATCCCTTCTCATCCTGGCGGCCATTGCTTTGGCAAGCCTCGTGCTCGCCCCTATCGCCGCCGCCGCGGCGCTGCGGGCCTATCTCAGATGATCCGGACTTCATAGAATACGACATGCAGCAATTCGCCAACCCGACACGATTTTTGAGCCTCGCCAACCATGGCCCTGCCTTATGTCTGGGCCGTGACCCTCCTGCTCTTTGCCATTGGCCTCTATGGCGCGCTTGTCTCCGCCCCGCCCGATTATCAGCAGGGCGAGACCGTGCGGATCATGTTTGTCCATGTGCCCGCCGCCTGGCTCGCCATGCTTGTCTATACAGTCATGGCGCTGGCCAGTGCCGTGGCCATCATCTTCCGCCATCCTCTTGCTGATGTAGCCGCGAAAACCGCAGCGCCCATCGGCGCCGTTTTCTGCTTCCTCGCCCTTGCCACCGGCTCCCTCTGGGGCAAGCCCATGTGGGGCGCCTGGTGGGTGTGGGATGCGCGGCTCACCTCCATGTTTGTACTTTTCCTTCTGTATGTAGGCTACATCGCCATCTGGCAGGCCATCGAAGAACCCGGCCGCGCCGCCATGATCGCCCGCATCGTGGCGCTGGTTGGCTTCATCAATATCCCCGTGATCAAGTTTTCCGTCGACTGGTGGAACTCGCTGCATCAGCCCGCCAGCGTTTTCAAAATGGATGGCCCGAGCATTGACCCGTCAATTCTGTGGCCGCTGCTTGTCATGGGCCTGGCCTATTCATGTCTGTTCCTCGCCCTCCATCTCATGTCCATGCGCAGTGAAATCACCGCGCGGAAATTGCGCAATTTGCAGATTGCCCGGGGCGGAGAGGCGTGATGGATTGGAGCGCCAATCATGCCGGCTTTGTCATCGCCGCCTATGCCTTGAGCCTCGTCTTCCTGACGGGCCTTGTAATTTATGTATTCAGCCGTGATGCCCGCGCCCGAAAACGGCTCGCGCAATTTGAGAGAACAACGAAGTGACCGGTGAACCGGCACGGCGGCGGCTTGGCCTGGCGCTTCTGCCCATTGTGATTTTTGCTGGCCTCGCCCTGGTGTTCTGGAAAGGCCTGTCCGGCAATCCCTCGAACCTGCCCTCAGCCCTGATCGGCAAGCCTGTCCCGGACTTTTCCCTTTCTGCAATCGAGGGCGCAAGCATCCCCGGCCTCACCTCCGCTGTTCTCAGGAACGGCGGTGTCTCCGTGGTGAATATCTGGGCCTCCTGGTGCGGGCCCTGCCGGCTTGAGCACCCCATTCTCATGGCGCTTTCCACACGAACCGACATTCGCCTCTATGGCATCAACAACAAGGACAACCCTGAAAATGCCAGGCGCTTCCTCGGCACCCTGGGCCAGCCCTTTGCAGCCATAGGTGCTGACACCAGCGGGCGCACCACCATTGACTGGGGAAGCTACGGCGTTCCAGAAACCTTCATCGTCGATGGCAAGGGCATGATCCGCTTCAAATGGATCGGCCCGCTGTCGCCGGAAATCATGGCCGGGACTTTTGCCGGCGAAATTGAAAAAGCCAAGCAGCCTCTTCCTTGATCAGCGGCCCCTGCGCGGCCGGATTTTCCTGACCGGCTTCTCCGGTTCCTTGTCTTCCACCTTGTCCATTTCGGCGGCAAGGCCCGTAAGGCATTCCAGCAGCGTCTTGCGGTCCGAATTCGGCAAGGTCGCCAGAAGCTGGCGGTCGACTTCCTCCGCTCCCGATTGCGCCTGCTTCAGCATTTTCTTGCCGATGGGCGTGAGCCGGATGGCATTGGTGCGCGCATCGTCCTTGGTGCGGCGGCGCTGCACATAGCCCTGCGCCATGAGGCGGGCCACGAGATCCGCCAGCGTCGAGCGGTCGATGCCGGTCATCTTCACAAGTTCGGTCTGGCTGCGGCCCTCATGGGCGTCGGCCGCCAACAACACCGTGAACTGACGATGTGTCAGGCCGGTCTTTCCTGTCTCGCTCATATACAGATGGATGGAGTATTGCACTGCCCGCTTCAACAAATGCGATAGTGATCGCGACAGTTGCTTGACGTCCCTGTTGCCGCTCATTGGCCCCTACTCCTGCGCCGGTGAATCAAACGGATTCTGATCCCCTGCTGTGCTGCTTGCCCCGTCGCTTCCGCTCGTCGCCTCATCTCCCTGCCCCTGCAATGATGATTGCGCCTTGAATTCAGAAAGCCGGTGAGTCCTAGCGTTTCACCTTCAAGGCGGCAAGCAAAAAAGCACGCGCCCGCCGCACCGCAAAATATCTAAAATCATCCGGGCACGGATTACAACACTTGACTTCTGAAAATCGGCTGCTCAAGCAGACGGCGCGTCCGGCTTTGAGGTCTCATCCTCGATCATGTGCTTGGCCATGAAGGGCGCGTTCGCAAGTGCGAATACGAGCGTCAGGCCGAGCAGCCCGAACACCTTGAAGTTGACCCACATGTCGGTGCTGACATTGCGCCAGATCAGCTCATTGAGGACCGCCACCACGAGAAAGAACACCCCCCAGCGCAGGGTAAGCACGCGCCACGCCTCGCTTGGGAGATTGACCGCCTCGCCCACTACATATTTTATGAAGAGCTTGCCGTAGTAGAGACCGCCGAGAAGTAACGCGCCGAAGAAAACGTTGATCAGCGTCACCTTCACCTTGATGAAGGTGTCGTCGTGCATCCAGATTGTAAGCCCGCCGAAGATGCCGACAAAGATGGCGCTGAACAGCGGAACCTTGGCAATCTTCTTCGTGAGGATCCATGAGGCCGCAAGCGCTATGGCGGTCGCCACCATGAATATGCCCGTTCCCCAGAACACCCCGCCCTTCCAGTTGCCGATGAAGAAGGCAAGCAGCGGGCCCATTTCAATGAGGAATTTGGGAAGTGGTTTCATGTCTGGGCTATTCCTGATATGGCGCGGGCAAAGGCCTCCGCGTCGAAGGGTTGAAGGTCGTCGATGGTCTCGCCAACGCCAATGGCGTGAATGGGCAGGGCGAATTTTTCCGCGATCGCCACCAGGATGCCGCCGCGGGCCGTGCCATCAAGCTTGGTCATGATGAGGCCGGTGACGCCCGCCACCTTGGTGAAGATTTCGGCCTGCGCAATGGCGTTTTGCCCCGTCGTGGCATCGAGGATCAGCAGCACCGCATGCGGCGCCGTCTCGTCCTGCTTCTTGACCACCCGCACGATCTTGTCGAGTTCGTCCATCAGATAGGCCTTGTTCTGCAGCCGCCCCGCCGTGTCGATGAACAGGATGTCGGTGCCGTCTTCGCGTGCCGTCTGCATCGCATCATACGCCAGCCCTGAAGAATCGGAGCCCGTGGGCCGCGACAGGGTTTTGGCCCCCACCCGTTCGCCCCAGATGGTGAGCTGCTCGATGGCCGCGGCGCGGAATGTGTCGCAGGCGGCAAACATCACCTTGAAGCCCTCGCCCGTGGCGATGGCTCCAAGCTTGCCGATGGTTGTGGTCTTGCCGGCCCCGTTGACGCCCACCACCAGAATGACGAACGGCTTCTCAGCTCCGAAATTGAACGGCACCTCCACGGGCTTCAAAACCTTGGCCACCTCATCAGCCAGGATGCGTTTTACTTCCTCAGGCTCGATTTCCTTGTCATAGCGCCCGGCCGACACCGCCTTGATGATGCGCTCCGAAACCGCAATGCCAAGATCCGCCTGGATCAGCACGTCTTCCAGTTCCTCAAGCGTCGCCGCATCCAGCTTGCGCTTGGTGAAGATCGAGGTGATCGACGAGGTGATGGATTTGGACGACTTGGACAGGCCCTGGGTGAGCCGCGACAGCCAGCCCCTGGACTGAACAGGCTCTGGTTCCGGTGCCGCAGGAACAATGACGGGAACGGGCGCAGGAGCTTCCTCCACAACCGGCGGCGGCGCGGCAATTTCGATTTTCGGAACCGGGACTTCGACGTCAATCTTTTTTTGCGGAGCGGGCGGCGGAGGCGGAATAATTTTTTTGGGTTCCGGCCTGATGGGCTCCGGCTTCTTCGCTGCAACCTTTTTGGGCTCAGGCTTTACCGGCTCAGGTTTCTTGACTTCGGCTTTTTTGGGTTCAGCCTTCTTTGGCTCAGGCTTCTTGGCCTCAACCTTCTTCGGTTCCGCTTTCTTTGGCTCCGGCTTTACCGGCTCAACTTTTTTGACTTCAACTTTTTTAGGCTCAGGCTTCTTCGGTTCAGGCTTCTTGGCCTCAACCTTTTTTGGCTCCGGCTTGGCCTTGGGCTTGGGCTGGTTCCGCTCTTTTCGGTTCAGGCGCAGCCTTTGCCTCGGGTTCAATCCAGACGGGTTCGGGCTTTACCTCCGCCTGCGGCGCGGGCTCTACCGGCTCCGGAACAACTTCAACGATAACGGGTGCAGGCGCTTCAAGCTGTTCTAACGCCAGTGGAGGCGGTGGCGCTTCTTCTGTCTTGCCGACAATCCGGTTGAAAAGCTTCTTGAAGAACCCGCTCATGCGGCGAGCCTTGCTTCGAGATAGTGGCCGGCGGCGCCGGTGACATGGGCCTTGACGATGGCCCCGGGCGAAAGGCTTTGCGTGAATTTCACCTGGGCGAATTGTTCATTGCGGCCTGAATTCAAGGTCTCGACCAGCACCCGCTGCGTGGCCCCGATGGAATTGTTGAGGAAGCGGAACAACCGCTCTTCGCCCTTGGCCCGCAAGCGCTGGGCCCGCTCCTTGATCACCAGCTTGTCCAACTGCGGCATGCGCGCCGCCGGGGTTTCCGGCCGTGGCGAAAACGGAAAGACATGCAAATAGGTCAGGCCGCAGTCATCGACGATCTTCAGCGAATTCTCGAACATCGCCTCGGTTTCCGTCGGAAAGCCCGCGATGATGTCGGCTCCGAACACCATGTCCGGGCGCCGCGATTTCAGCTCATGGCAGAAGGCGATGGAATCTTCCCGGGCATGCCGCCGCTTCATCCGCTTCAGGATCAGGTTGTCGCCGGACTGCAGCGACAGATGGATATGCGGCATCAGGCGCATCTCGCCCGCCATGACATCCATCAGTTCCGGATCGGCTTCAATGGAATCAATCGACGAAAGCCGCAGGCGCTTGAGATCGGGCACATCCTTCAGGATGCGACTGACCAGCGCGCCAAGCTTGGGTGCGCCGTCGAGATCAGCACCCCACGAGGTAATATCAACCCCCGACAAGACAACTTCCGCGTAGCCATTGGCCACCAGCCTCCGCACCTGCTCCACCGCCTCGTGAATCTGCACTGAGCGCGAATTGCCGCGCCCAAACGGAATGATGCAAAACGTGCAGCGGTGATCGCAGCCATTCTGCACCTGCACGAAAGCCCGCGTGCGCTCGGTGAGGCCCTCGATCATGTGCATATGGTTTTTGCGCGGGCTCATGATCTCGCTGACGCGCACCCGGTCATTGGCGCCGGGCAGCCAGCTCGAGGCTTGCAATTTTTCCTCGTTGCCGAGAACCATGGCAACTTCCGGCATGGCGGCAAACATCTCCGGCGTCGTTTGCGCCGCACAGCCCGTAACGATGATTTTTGCCTCCGGCCTGTCCTTGTGCGCCTTGCGGATGGCCTGCCGCGCCTGGCGCGTCGCTTCCGCCGTCACGGCGCAGGTGTTGAAGACAATCGCATCCTTCAGTCCGGCCTTCCCCGCATGGCCGCGCATCACTTCCGACTCGTAGGTATTGAGCCTGCAGCCGAAAGTGACGAATTCGCTTTCGTTCATGCGGCCAGCTCTTGCGGCAGCACGCCGTCAAATTCGTAAGCCACCGGCCCGGTCATCAGCACGTGGTCGTCGCTCTCGCGCCATTCCATCATCAGGTCGCCGCCCGGCAGGGTGATCCGGCATTTCCGCTCAATGATCTTGATCCGCGCGCCGGCAGCCATCACGGCGCAGGCCGCCGTGCCGCACGCCTTGGTGAGGCCAGCGCCACGCTCCCACACCTTCAGCGTCACATGATCCCTGGCATCGACACGCGCCAGCGAGATATTCGCCCGCTCCGGAAACAGGTGATGATGTTCCAGCATGGGGCCAACCTTGGCAAGATCGACGACCTCCAGATCATCCACCCAGAAAATGCAGTGCGGGTTGCCGACATTCACCACTGACGGCGAATGAATGAGCGGCGCATCAATGGGGCCGACCTGCAGTTCGATATGGCGCGTATCATGGAAGGGCTCGGACAGCGGAATATCCTTCCAGCCGAAGCGCGGCACGCCATTGTCGACCGTCACCAGCCTGTCGCCGGCCTTCCGCACCACCAGGAACCCGCCCAGCGTGTCAATGGTGGCCGACGTCGTCTTGTTCTCGTCGAACAGCATGTCGGCAATGCAGCGCGAGGCATTGCCGCAGCTTTCAACCTGGCCGCCGCCGCTGTTCCATACCAGCATGCGCACATCGGCCACATCGGATTTCTCCAGGATGATGATCTGGTCGCAGCCGATGCCGGATTTCCGGTCGGCAATGGCCCGCGCCCGCACGTCATCCATGGCAACGGCGCGCGCCCGCCCGTCAAGCACGACAAAATCATTGCCGAGCCCGTTCATCTTGCGGAAGGGAAGTGCGCCTGCCTGGGTCATTTCAGGGGGTTATATGGTGAAACGGGCCAAAAAAGCTAGCCGCAACTCATGCCCCTTCCCACTTGTAAGGAGGGGTTAAGGGTTGGCGCCGGAAAACGTGGGGCAGCCAGTACATTTTTCATACTAGCCGAAGGCCCCCGCCCCATGCTCAACAATGCCCATGACCGCGAAACCCCGCATTAATCCCTGGATCATCGTGTGGCTGTGCTTTGCCACGCTTTCCATCGTCATGTCGGCGCGCCAGTCCGTCTCCGTCATGACCGACGAGTGGGCCAATACCCTGGGCTGGTCAAAAACCTTTATTGGCTCCGGGCAGTCCGTGGCGCTGATCATGGTGGCGATTTTCTCGCCCATCGCCGGCAATCTGGCGGACCGCTTCGGCGCCCGCATCATGCTGGTGGCAGGCCTTCTGCTGGTTGGAACCGGGCTGCTGGCCTTCGCCACCGTGCCCGTCGCCGCCATTTTCATTATCGGCTACGGCCTCATCGCCGGGGTGGGCTTTGCCACCGCCAACATGCATCTCATTTCCACCGCCCTTGCCAAGCTCTTCAAGGAAAACCGCGGGCTCGCCACCGGCATCGCCAATTCCGGCGCAACGGCGGGGCAGTTCATCACCGTGCCGCTGCTGGCCATCGGCCTCAGCTATTTTTCCTGGCGCTGGAGCATCATCGCCGCCGCCGCGGCTTGCGCCCTGATGGCCCTTGTCATCTGGGTCATGCTGAAACCCACCGAGGAGGAAGCGGCGGCGCAGAAATCCGAAACCATTTCCGATGAGCCCCTGTGGACCCGCCTCAAGTTCCTGCTCACCAATCCCACCTTCCACATTCTCTATTGGAGCTTCTTCATCTGCGGCATCACCACCACCGGGCGCCATCGAAACCCATTTCCTGCCCTATGCCGCCTTCTGCGGCTTTCCGCCCGTGCCGGCCTCGGGCATTTACGGCCTCACCGCCGCCATCAACTTCGCCGCCATGTTCGCCTCCGGCTATCTCACCGACCGGGTGAACCGCCCGCTCCTGCTCGGCTCCATCTATCTCGTGCGCTCGCTCTCCTTCATCGTGCTGATGAACGTGGGCACCAGCTATGAGATGATGTTCCTCTTCGCCGTCATCTACGGCATCTTTGACTATTCCACCGTGCCCCCCACCGCCAGCCTCGTCGCTTCGCACTTGGGCCTGAAGATCATGGGCCTCGCCATGGGACTGATCTCCGGCGGCCATGCCCTGGGCGGCGCGCTCGGCGCCTTCCTCGGCGGCTACCTCTTCGACCTCTTCGCCCGCTACACCGAAATGTGGTGGTTCGCCTTCGGTACGGCCATTCTGGCAGGCCTGATGGTCTTCATGCTGCGGGAGAACCGGGCCGAGCGCGGGGTCTTGGCTCCAGCGCATTAGCTCCCGCTAGACTACTGGCTATATTCATTTTATATCGCATCTGCTATAGGTTTCCCATGAATCTGACATTTGAAAACGAACAGGAAGACGATGGCCGCTGGCTGGCGGAAGTGCCGGAGATTGTTGGCGTCATGGCCTATGGGGCAACGAAGCTGGAAGCCATGGCAGGAGCGGAGCCCTTGGCGTTTGAGGCGTTGGCTGAACAGTTGAAGCATGGTGAGTTTTCGCGCCAAATTTGACTTCTCCCCCCGTTTCCCCTATGTCCCGCTCAATTCCGTCAGACGCTTGAACGATCTGGCGCCACCTCATACATGAAAGTTAACCTTTCGGGAGATGAGGCGGCCAACATCCGGCAACGAGTGTCGTTCCCGGGTGTCATTTTCGTTTGGACTTTTGGCAAAGAGAGAGACTGGATGTTTGAAACCTTAAGCGATCGCCTGTCAGGCATTTTCGACAAGCTCACCGGCCGTGGTGCGCTGTCGGAGGCCGATGTCGATGTGGCCATGCGCGAAGTGCGCCGCGCCCTGCTTGAAGCCGACGTGGCCCTCGAAGTGGTCCGCACCTTCATCGACAAGGTGAAGGAACGCGCCGTGGGCGCCGACATCGTCAAGTCGATCAAGCCCGGCCAGATGGTGGTGAAGATCGTCCATGACGTGCTGGTGGAAACTCTGGGGTCCGACCAGTCCGCCCTGAATCTCCGTGCGGCACCGCCCGTTGCCATTCTCATGGTGGGCCTGCAGGGCTCCGGCAAAACCACGACGACGGCCAAGATCGCCAAGCGCCTGCAGGAGCGCGAGAAGCGCAAGGTGCTGATGGCCTCGCTCGATACAAGCCGCCCCGCCGCCCAGGAACAGCTCGCCATTCTCGGCCAGCAGGTGAAGGTCGCAACCCTCGCTATCGTCAAGGGCGAGACGCCAACCCAGATCGCCAAGCGCGCCATGTCGGAAGCCCGCATCGCCGGCTTCGATGTGGTGATGCTTGATACCGCCGGCCGCCTTCACATCGATGAAGAACTGCTCGCCGAAGCGGCCGCCGTGCGCGATATCTGCAAGCCCAATGAAACACTGCTCGTCGCCGACGCGCTGACCGGACAGGACGCCGTAAACCTCGCCCGCGCCTTCGACGAGAAGATCGGCATTTCCGGCATCGTGCTCACCCGCATCGATGGCGATGGCCGCGGCGGTGCCGCCCTTTCCATGCGCGCCGTCACCGGCAAGCCCATCAAGCTCATGGGCACCGGCGAAAAGCTCGAAGGCCTTGAAGATTTCCACCCCAGCCGCATCGCCGGCCGCATTCTCGGCATGGGCGACGTGGTGAGCCTCGTCGAGCGCGCCGCCATGGACATCGATCAGGACAAGGCCCGCAAGATCGCCGAGCGCATGAAGAAGGGCGCCTTCGATCTTGATGACCTCGCCGACCAGCTCAAGCAATTGCAGAAGATGGGCGGCATGGCGGGCATGATGAACATGCTGCCCGGCATGGGCAAGATCAAGAAACAGGTGGATGGCGCCAATCTCGATAACGGCATCCTGAAGCGCCAGGTCTCGATCATCTCGTCGATGACCCCTTACGAAAAGCGCAATCCGAAAATCATGAATGCCAGCCGCAAGAAGCGCGTGGCGGCGGGCTCCGGCACCAAGGTCGAGGAAATCAACCGCCTGCTCAAGATGCACCTGCAGATGGCAACCATGATGAAGCAGATGGGCCAGGGCAAGGGCATGCTCGGCAAGCTGATGGGCGGCAAGGGCGCGCCCGATGCCGCCGAACTCGAAAAGATGCAGGCCGAACTGGCTGCCCTCGACCCCAACGCCATCCCCGCCGACTTGAAAGACATGATGCAGGGCGGCTCGCTTCCCGAAATGCCGACGTCGCTTCCAGGACTCGGCGGCGGCGGCCTTCCCGGCCTCGGCGGCCTGCCGGGCCTCGGCGGCAAAGCACCACCCTTCAAAGGATTCCCGGGTCTTCCGGGGAAAAAACGATGATCTCGAACATTAAGGAGTAATGAGACATGGCAATGAAAATCAGGCTGGCGCGCGCCGGCACCAAGAAGCGCCCTTACTATCATATCGTGGTGGCGGACCACGCGAGCCCACGTGACGGCAAGTTCATCGACGTGATCGGCGCCTTCAACCCGATGCTCGGCAAAACCGACGAAGCCCGCGTCAAGCTCGATGGCGCCAAGGCCGCCGAGTGGCTCAAGAAGGGCGCCCAGCCGACGGACCGCGTGCTGCGTTTCCTCGACAAGGCCGGCATCAAGAAGCGCGAAGCCCGCAACAATCCGCAGAAGGCCCTTCCCGGCAAGAAGCGTCTGGAGCGCGAGAAGCTGCAGGCCGACGCCGCCGCAAAAGTTGCCGCCGCCGCCGCTGCTGCCGCCGCGGCTCCTGCAGAAGCACCCGCCGCCGAGGCCCCGCAGGCTTAAGCTAAATGATGGGCACCCCGCGCGATCAGGTTCTCGTTGGCGTGATTGTGGGAGCCCACGGAATCAAGGGCGAGGTGAAGCTGAAAAGCTTCACCTCCGATCCCGCGAGCATTGGCCGCTACGGCCCATTGCAATCATCGTCCGGGCAAAGTTTTGAGATTACAAAACTCAAGGCGGCGAAGGATGATTTTATCGCGGCCCTCAAAAACGTGAACGATCGCAACGAAGCGGAGACGCTGAAAGGCGTCGAACTCTTCGTCTCCCGCGAAAAACTTCCAGAACTCAAAACCCACGAAGCCTACGCCCACGACCTCATGGGCCTTGATGTGGTTTTGGAGAATGGCACGACATTGGGAAAACTTGTCGCCATGCCAAACTTCGGCGCCGGTGATTTGCTGGAAGTCGCCGTTGACGGCAACAGCGAAACACTTCTCATTCCCTTCACCAATGCTTTCGTGCCGCAGGAAGACTTCAGCAATGGCAAGATCATTGTGAATCTGCCTGAAGGCTATCTGGATGAGGGTGAACCGGAATGACCTTCGCCGCCACCATCCTCACCCTCTTCCCCGAAATGTTTCCCGGCTCGCTTGGCATTTCGCTTGCGGGCAAAGCCCTGAACGATGGCCTCTGGTCCCTCGATGCCCGCGACATCCGCGCTTCCGCTACCGACAAGCACCGCACCGTGGATGACCATCCCGCCGGCGGCGGCGCCGGCATGGTGCTGAAGCCCGATATTCTGGCCGCCGCCATCGACGCCGCCCCCCATGTGGGCCCGCGCCTGCTCATGAGCCCCCGTGGCATTCCCCTCACGCAGGGCTTCGTCCGCGAACTGGCGGCAGGCCCCGGCTGCCTCATCGTCTGCGGCCGCTTTGAAGGTATCGACGAGCGCGTCATCGAAAACCGCAAGCTCATCGAGGTTTCCCTCGGTGATTTCGTGCTCTCCGGCGGCGAACCCGCAGCCCTTGCCCTTTTGGATGCCGTGGTGCGCCTGCTCCCCGGCGTCATGGGAAAGCCCGAGTCCGGCGACGAGGAAAGCTTCGAGGACGGCCTTCTTGAGCACCCCCACTACACCAAGCCCCGCACCTGGGAAGGCCTTGATATCCCTGAGATTCTCCTTTCCGGCGACCACCAGGCCATCGCCAGATGGAAACAGGCGCAGCGCGAAGCCTTAACCAAGGCGCGCCGGCCCGACCTCTGGCGGAAATATCTGCCCGATAAGAATTGATTTATGTGGCCTGACCCGCTATAGCCCGCCCAACCTTAAAGGATTTTGCCCATGAACATCATTCAACAGCTTGAAAAAGAGCAGGTGGCCATCGTTGCCGCCCAGCGCGGCGTGCCGGTATTTGGCGCCGGCGACACGGTCATCGTCAACGTGAAAGTCGTCGAAGGCGAGCGCACCCGCGTTCAGGCCTATGAAGGCGTTTGCATCGCCCGCTCCGGCGGCAGCATCAATGAAAACTTCACCGTGCGCAAAATGTCCTACGGCGAAGGCGTTGAGCGCGTATTCCCGGTGTACTCCCCGCTGATCGACTCGATCAAGGTTGTGCGCCGCGGCGAAGTGCGCCGTGCCAAGCTCTATTACCTGCGTGACCTCACCGGCAAGTCGGCCCGCATCGTCGAACGCCGCGCCAGTGAATTTGAAGACCAGGTGGACATGGAAGTCGCTGCCTCCACCGCCGTCAGCGCCGCCGCCAGTGCGGAAATCAAAGCCAAGGCTAAGGCGGAAGCCAAGGCCAGCGGCAAGGGCAAGAAGAAGTAATTTTCGCGGGGCTCAAGCATTTCAAAGGCCGGCAGCGATGCTGGCCTTTTTCTTTTGGGACGAAACTATGACCGATTACCTCAACGTCAATCTCGCCAACTGGAATGACCGCGCCGCCATCCACATCAAGGATGAGGCGGGCGGCTACCGCGTCAAAGAGTTTCTGAACGGCGAAGACAATCTCCATGGCATCGAAGACCGCGAAATCGGCGATGTCCGGGGAAAACGCATCGCCCACCTGCAATGCCATTTCGGCATCGACACGCTTTGCCTGGCAAGGCGGGGCGCCGCCTGCGTGGGGCTTGACTTCTCGCCCGTCGCCATCGCCGCGGCACGTGACCTGCAAAAGCAAACCGGCCTTGCTGCCAGCTTCGTCGAAGGCAATGTCTATGACGCGCGCGAATTGATCGTCGGCCACTTCGACATGGTCTATGTCACCTGGGGCGCCATCGGCTGGCTGCCTGACATCGCGCGCTGGGCCAAGGTCGTCTCCTCGCTGCTCAAGCCAGGCGGCACGCTTTATTTGCTCGAAGGCCACCCTTCGCTCATGGCGCTCAATGAAAAAACCCCGAAGCTCGAGCCCGGCTTTGACTGGCGCACCCCGATAGATGCTCCCATCGTTGAAGACGAAGCGGTCACCTATACCGGCGACACAACGCCTGTCGCCGCAACAACGACCAACTCATGGATTCATCCCCTGAGCGACATCATCAACGCCGTGATCGGTTCCGGCCTGCGGCTAGACTATCTCAATGAACATGAGGAGCTGGCCTGGCAATTCGCCCCCATCATGGTGCCCATCGAAAGCAAGCGGCGCATGTGGGTTCTGCCCGAAGGCTTCAAGAAACTCCCGCTCGCCTTCTCGCTCCACGCAACAAAGGCCTGAATCCTGCAAAGCCCCATGCAGGAACGGGCATTTGACATGTCAGCGGCAAGGACTAAATAGCAGCCAGAACCTTCATTTTTGAGACTGTAAATGGCCAAGCCGCGCACCCTTTACGACAAGATCTGGGACGATCATCTGGTCCACGAGGCCGATGACGGCACCTGCCTGCTCTATATCGACCGCCATCTCGTCCATGAAGTGACCTCCCCCCAGGCCTTCGAAGGCCTGCGCCTGACCGGCCGCACCGTGCGCCACCCCGAGCGCACCCTCGCTGTCGTCGACCACAATGTGCCCACCACCGACCGCAGCAAGGGCATTGCCGAAGAGGAAAGCCGCATCCAGGTCGAAACCCTCGCCCAGAACGCCCGGGACTTCGGCGTCGAATATTTCCATGAGCGCGACAGGCGCCAGGGCATCGTCCATGTGGTAGGCCCCGAACAGGGCTTCACCCTGCCCGGCACGACCATTGTCTGCGGCGACAGCCATACCTCCACCCACGGCGCCTTCGGCGCCCTCGCCCATGGCATCGGCACCTCGGAAGTCGAGCATGTGCTGGCCACCCAGACGCTGATCCAGAAAAAGGCCAGGAACATGCTGGTCGATGTGACTGGCAAGCTCGCCCCCAGCGCCACCGCCAAGGACATCATCCTCGCCATCATCGGTGAAATCGGCACCGCCGGCGGCACCGGCTCGGTCATCGAATATGCCGGGGAGGCCATCCGCGACCTCAGCATGGAAGGCCGCATGACCGTCTGCAACATGACCATCGAGGGCGGGGCCCGGGCCGGCATGATCGCCCCCGACCAGAAGGCCTATGACTACCTCCATGGCCGCCCCAAGGCCCCGAAGGGCGAGGCCTGGGACAAGGCCCGGGCCTACTGGGATAGTCTGCGCACGGATGAAGGGGCCCATTTCGACCGCATCGTCAAGCTTGATGCCGCGGCCCTGCCGCCCATCGTCTCCTGGGGCACCTCGCCGGAGGACGTAATGTCGGTTGCCGGCGCCATCCCGAACCCCGATGACATCCCCGATGAGGGCAAGCGCCAGTCGAAATGGCGCGCCTTGGAGTATATGGGGCTTAAGCCCGGCCAGAAAATGACCGATATTCCGCTCGACGTGGTCTGGATCGGCTCCTGCACCAATGGCCGGATTGAAGACCTGCGCAATGTGGCAAACATCGTAAACGGCAAGAAAATCGCGGGGAATCTGGCCTATGCCATGATCGTTCCGGGCTCCGGCCTGGTCAAGGAACAGGCCGAGGCCGAGGGCCTGGACAAGATTTTCAAGGCGGCGGGCTTTGAGTGGCGCGAGCCCGGCTGCTCCATGTGCCTTGGCATGAATCCGGACCAGCTTAAGCCCGGCCAACGCTGCGCGTCTACGTCCAACCGCAACTTTGAAGGACGCCAGGGCTACCGTGGCCGCACCCATCTCGTCAGCCCACAGATGGCCGCCGCGGCGGCTTTGGCCGGCAGATTCGTTGATATCCGGAAATCTTGATTCAGACCACCCCGTTAACCATTGCCTCACCAAATTTTAAAGCTTATGACGAGCCGATATGGTAAGAGTGATTCACGTGCATGGTGAGTCGCGTTGTGGTGGGGACCTATTTTGAATAATACCGCTCAGGCCGATACGAAGTTTCTGCGCCGTATTTTTATGGCTCTTGTGTTGCTGACGATCGCCGCCGGCGTCATGGTCGGCTTCACCACCGCGCAGGCCACAACCGATGCACCCGCCGCCTGCACCGTGTCCTGCCAATAATTTTCTCAGCTAATCTGGAAGTTCAAGCGGTTTCAGCGCATCAAATCGGTCGCCTGGCCCTGGATTGCCCGCAGGGCTTTCGCCGCCCAGGTGATGCATGATGCCCCACACCGCGTTGAGCGCCGTCTGCACCGCTCCCTCCACCCAGCCCGGCGTCCACGACACGTCATCGCCTGCGATGAAGATGCCGCGTTCGGCCGGCGGCATTCGCTCCTGCATGAAGTGGCAATACATCCGGTGGTTATAGCGGTAGTGGCCGGGCAACGCGCCTTTGAAGGCTCCCATGAAATTCGGGTCCGATTCCCATGACACCGTGATGGGATCGCCGATGATGTGTTTTTCCAATGCGAGATCGGGATAAATCTTCTTCAGCGCCTCAAGCGCCAGCGTCACGCGCTTTTCCACCGGCAAGGGCAGCATCTTCATGGCGTCGCTCATCCATGAATAGGTGAGGCAGATGACGCCGGGCCTGTCGTCGCCGTTGTCGAACAGATAGGTGCCGCGCGTCAGCCGGTCGGTGAGCGTCATGCTCATCAGGTCACGCCCCGTATGCGGATCCTTGTCTTTCCAGAACGGCCGGTCGGTCATCACGAAAGTCTTGGACGACTGCATGTAGCGCGTGCGGTCCAGCGCCATCCACATTTTCGGCGAGAACAGGCTCTCCTCGCATTTCATGTAGGTGGTCAGCAGCCAGCTCTGCAGCGCCACCAGCACCGCGTCATAGAGCTTCGCGTCGCCCCAGCGGTCCGTCACCGCGATCTTGTCGCCATAAGCCCGGTCGATGCGGGTGACGCCGGGACGCGGCGCGCCGCGATGGAGCGATTCAAGCGTCGTGCCCTTGGGCCAGTGAACCATGTTGGGCGGCGACAATTTCCACAGGCCGCGCGGCACCTGCTCAACCCCGCCCACGATGTAGTTCTGGTTCTCGTCGCAATCCGTTGCCACCACGCGCAGGATTTCCAGCATGGAATTGGGATAATCAGAATCCCAGCCGCCGGTGCCGAACCCCACCTGGCCGAAAACCTCGCGGTATTGAAAGGGCCGGTCGGCAAAGGCGTAGGACGTTGCCACGAAATCATAGAAACTGCGGTCATCCCAGATCGGAATGAGCCTGTCCCAGATTTTCTTCAGGGCCGCCACATCGCGCTCGCGGATGGCCTGGCGCAATCCGGAAAGCCCGGCTCCTTCCTCAAGCGCCTTGGCCCAGGCCGTGCCGATTTCCTTGAACATGGGCGGAAGGTCGGCGATCTTTTCCACGTAAAGCGTCTTGCCCTCGAGGTCGATGACGGTTGACGGCGTGGCGGGCGACAGGGGATTTGGAAAAGGTTTTGACTTCAATCCCAGCATGTCAACGTAGTGATAAAAAGCCGTCGAGGATTCCGGAAAGCGCATGCCGCCCAATTCCGCGATAATCCCTTCCGCTCCTTCGAAGGGTTGGGAGCGCAGCCGCCCGCCAATGCGCGCGGCCTCATAGACCACCGGCTTCAAACCCATTTTCAGAAGCTCAAAGGCGGCCGTCATGCCCGCCATGCCGGCCCCGATGATCGCCACCTCTTCGCCATAGCGGTGCGCCGGAACCGAGCCGAGGCCTGCCGGGTGCTTGATCCAGTCGTCAAAGGCAAAGGGGAAATCCGGGCCGAAATTCGTGACCGGCCGTGAAACATCCTCGTCGGGAGCAAATAGATTGGTTGAGGCAGTCATGCGGGCGGTCTCCGTTTTTCCGACCTTGCCACATAAAAACCGCCCTGCCACGGGGAGATTGCGCGAGAGCACCATGGCCTGTATGAGACCGGGCCCATGACCACGATTTTCATAGACGGCGAAGCGGGAACCACCGGCTTGCAGATCCGCGACCGGCTCAAAAGCCGCAAAGATATTGAGCTTGTCAGCATTGCCGCCGATAAGCGCAAGGATGCGGGTGCGCGCCGCGAATTGCTGAACAGCGTCGATGTGGCCATCCTCTGCCTGCCCGATGACGCCGCCCGGGAAGCGGTGGGGCTCATTGATGCCAAATCCAGAACCCGGGTCATTGATGCGTCTACTGCTTACCGGGTTGATCCCGCCTGGGCCTATGGCTTTCCCGAACTGAGCCCCGCCCAGGCCAAAAAAATTGCTGGTGCTTCGCGCGTCTCAAACCCCGGCTGCTATCCCCAGGGCTTCATCGCCGTGGTGAAGCCCCTGATCGATGCGGGCGTTCTGGGAGCCGATGCGCTGCTCACCTACAACGCCGTGTCGGGCTTCTCCGGCGGCGGCAAAAAGATGATCGAAGACTACGAAGGAGCAGGCCCCCAGGCCAGCCCCTACATGCCCTATGGCCTGACGCTCAATCACAAGCACCTCGCGGAAATGAAGCACTACGCCGGCCTCGCCCATGACGCCATTTTCCAGCCGGTGGTCGGCAACTATGCGCAAGGCATGCTGGGCGCCGTGCCCCTCTTTCTAAGCATGCTGAAGAAGAACATCAGCGTAGCCAACATCCAGGAAATCCTGGCCAGGGCCTATGCCGCCAGCACCTTCATTGAGGTCGCCCCGCTTGAGGCCATTGAACGCTCCCCCGCGGTGAACCCGCAGGCCCTTAACAACACCAACCGCATGCGCCTATGTGTTTTTGGCAATGATGGCCGCGGCCAGGTCTTGCTAACCTCCATTTACGATAATCTCGGCAAGGGCGCCTCCGGCGCCGCCGTGCAGAATTTGAACTTGATGATCGGCGCCGGGGAAAGCCTTGGCGTTGATCTTCCCGTTGCCAACTGAAAGACCTGTGCCATGGAAAAATTTGAAACCTTGAACGGGGTTGCCGCTCCCCTCAACATCGTCAATATCGACACCGACATGATCATCCCCAAGCAGTTCCTGAAAACCATCAAGCGCACCGGGCTGGGCAAATCCCTGTTCTATGAAATGCGCTACACCCAGGACGGCAAGGAGCTGCCGGAGTTTGTCTTGAACAAGCCGGCCTACCGCAAGGCGCAGATCCTGGTGGCGGGCGACAATTTCGGCTGCGGCTCGTCGCGCGAGCACGCCCCCTGGGCGCTGCTTGATTTCGGCATCCGCTGCGTGATCTCGACGAGCTTTGCCGACATCTTCTACAACAACTGCTTCAAGAACGGCATCCTGCCCATCGTCGTCTCGCCGGAGAATTTGAAGAAGCTGCTGGATGATGCCGACCGCGGCAGCAACGCCACCATCACCATTGATCTCCCCAGGCAGGAAATCCGCGGGCCTGATGGCGGCACGGTGAAATTCGATATTGACCCCTTCCGCAAGCATTGCCTGCTGAACGGCCTCGATGACATCGGGCTCAGCCTGGAGAAGATTTCGTCCATCGATGCTTTTGAAAAGAAGCAGGCAACCGCCCAGCCCTGGCTTTGACCTGAGACTTGGGGTCGATCCTCACCACCGTTCTTCCGGTCTTTGGCCTCATTGTCCTGGGTTATGTCTTTGCGCGCCTGAAGCTCTTGGACAGCGCCACCGCCCGGGGCCTCACCCAGTTCGTCTTCCTTCTCGCCATTCCGGCCCTTCTGTTTCGCACTGTCGCCCTGATGAAACCGCTGGACGCGATGCCCTTTGGCCTGTGGCTTGCTTTTTTCGGCGGGCTTGCGCTCACCTGGATTCTGACAACGCTCATTTCACAGAAATTCGATAGCCTCTCTGCCTCGGGCGGTGCTGCCGCGGCCATGGCGGTAGGTTTCGGCAATGTCGCCTTGCTCGGAACGCCGCTGGCCCTTGCCTATTATGGCGAGGATGCCGTGATTCCCCTTGGCCTTGTCATCTCCATTCATGCGCCCATCCTCTGGTTTGCGGCAACCCTCCAGCGGGAGCTTGCCCGCCATAACGACACCATTTCGTTCCGGCGGCTGGCCCGCGAACTTTTCTGGAGTCTGGCGGGCAACGCCATCGTCATTGCTTTGGCTGCGGCAGCCCTCTGGCGCCTCACCGGCCTCGGGCTTCACCCGGTTGTCGACCGCATGCTCGCCATGCTCTCCGATGCCAGCATCCCAACCGCCCTTTTTGCCCTTGGCCTGTCGCTCGCCACCTATTCGTTGCGCGGGCAGTGGAGCGGCATGGCCGTGTTGATCGTTATGAAAATGCTGCTGATGCCCCTCCTGGTATTTCTGGCGTTGCGTTACGTGGTGTCCGTTCCGCCGCTCTGGGCCAAAGTCGCCATGCTGCTGGCGGCCATGCCAACCGGCGCCAACGCCTTCCTTTTTGCCCACCGCAATGAGGAATCGGTTGCGGCAGTATCGGGCGCCGTTGCCCTCGGAACGGGCCTTGCAGCCATTACCGTATCGCTTCTGCTTTACTGGATGGATACGGGCGCGATCTAGCGCGGGATCAAAGCCCAGTAATCCAGTTCAAGGATAACGCCCGGCTTTTCCGCCGTTCCGTCCTCAACCGGATAGTCCGTACACGGCAGATCGCGCGTCGCCCGCGTGACGATGCGCAGGGCGCCAACGTCGCCATGGGGAACCTTGTCGATGATTTCCGACCAGGCAAACACCGTTCCACCGGCAAACAGCGGCGCAATGTGGCGGCCCCCATTGATGCCCGCGATATGAAACGTGTTGGCCAGGCCATTGAAACTGAGGGCCCGCGCCAGGGAAATGACATGCCCGCCATAAATCAGGCGGCGCCCGAACCTTCCGCCCTGCTCTTCGAATTGGTTGAAATGCACCCGCGCCGTGTTCTGGTAAAGCCGCGTCGCCAGCTGGTGTTCGGCTTCCTCAACCGTCATGCCGTCAAGATGGTCGATCTTTTCACCGGCCGCATAGTCATCAAATCGCCGCGGCGAGCCGGACTGGGCAAAATCCCATTTCGTTAAATTCAACCGCGGCATGCCAGCTTTGATGCTTGCAGCTTTTTGAAGCAACGGCACCACCGCCGCTGGTGCGGCCGATTTTTCATTGCGCTTGTGCACCATGACCCAGCGCACGAAGCTTAGAACCTCTTCGCCCCTCTGGTTGCTGCCCCTGCTGCGCACATAGACCGTGCCGGTTTTCCCGTTGGAATTTTCCTTGCGGCCGATGATCTCGGAGCTGGCCGACAGCGTATCCCCCGCATAGACCGGAGTGGCGAACGCGCATTCGGCGTAGCCCAGATTGGCAATGGCGTTGAGCGAGATGTCCGGCACCGTCTTGCCGAAGACGGTGTTGAAGACCAGGAAATCATCCAGGGGTGACGCGGGATGGCCGATCGCCCTGGCGAATTCATCGGAGCTCTGGACCGCGAAGCGCGAACCGTAAAGCGCCGTGTAGAGCGCCCGGTCGCCGTCGTTCAGCGTACGCGGTGTCGCATGGACAATTTTCTGCCCAAGGCTGAAATCCTCAAAGAAATTGCCCGCAACTGTCTTGCCCATCCCCACTGCTTAGCCATTGAGATAAAATAAGTGAAGCCCGTTCATCCGCAGGGCCTTGTGAGCAGTTCGGCGATTGGGCAGAATGTTTTATCATGGAACATGTCGATGCAGTGATTGTGGGTGGCGGCGTTGTTGGCAGTGCCGCCGCCTACTACCTCAAAAAGCACGGGTTTTCAGGCTCGATTGCCATCCTCGAGAAAGACACGACCTATCAGTTCGGCTGCACCGGCAGGTCTTTGGGCGGCCTGCGCCAGCAGTTTTCAACCCCGGAGAATATCGAGCTTTCCAAATTTGGCCTGAGGCTCATGCGCAACCTCAAGCAGGAGTTCGGGCCGGAGGCCGACGTGAGTTTCCATGAGAACGGCTACCTCATCATGGCCTCGCCGGACGGCCTGCCTATCCTCGAGGAAAATCAACGCATCCAGCTTGCCAATGGCGCCGACAACGTCATCCTCAAGGGGGCCGACCTCACCGCCCGGTTTTCCTGGCTGATGGGCGACGGCGTGGCCGGCGGCTGCTTCGGATTGTCGGGCGAAGGCTGGCTCGATCCCTATTCCCTGATGACCCTGCTGCGCAAGGCAGCGGTGGCAATGGGCGTCAAAATCATCCCGCAGGAACTCACGGGCGTAAACAGTGCCGCTGACAAAATAACCTCCATCACCTTATCGAATGGCGAGACCCTGTCCTGTTCCCACCTGGTGAATGCCGCGGGCACCGGGGCGGGCCATGTGGCAGGCCTTGCCAGCATTGAACTGCCGGTGGGGCCGCGCAAGCGCTACGTCTATCTCCTGGATTGCCCCCAGGCCAGCGAAGCGCTGCATACAGCACCCCTGACGGTGGACCCCAATGGCATTTACTTCAGGCCGGAAGGCCGCAATTTTCTCTGCGGCCTCTCGCCGGAAGAACACGAAGAACCACAGGTGATGGATTGGGAGGTTGACTATTCCTGGTTCGAGGAGCGCATCTGGCCCCAGCTCGCCGAACGCGTCCCGCAATTTGAAACCATCAAGGTGATCAATGCCTGGGTCGGCCAGTATGATTACAATGCGCTGGACCAGAATGCGGTTATCGGGGCCCATCCGCAGGTGAATAATTTCTATTTCGCCAACGGTTTTTCCGGCCATGGCCTGCAGCAGGGCCCGGCGGCGGGCAACGCCATCGCCGAACTTATCATCCACGGCGCCTACCACACCATTGATCTCGCCCGCCTCGGCTATGGCCGCGTCGCCCGCAACGAGCCGCTGTTTGAAAAAAACGTCATCTGATGCCGCGCCAGGTTCTCAGCATCTCCTCGCAGGTGGCGTACGGACCCGTGGGAAACTCCGCATCCGTTCCTGCCCTCCAGGCCGCGGGCTTCACCGTAGCGCAAATTCCCACTATCATTCTTTCCAATCATCCAGGCCTCGGCAAGCCTTCCGGGGTAGAGCTGCCGCCTGCGGAACTTGCGGCCATTCTGAAATCGCTGGAAACACTTGGTGCTCTCGACACCTGTCTTGGCGTGATGACCGGATATTTCGCCAGCCCCGGCCAGATCAAGGCGGCCGCTTCCTTCATTCACACGATGAAAGATAAAAATCCATCACTCTACGTGCTTGTTGATCCCGTGCTCGGCGACGACGGCAGTCTCTACGTCTCAAGCGAAGTCGCCGCTGCCACCCGCGATGACCTGCTGCCTTTGGCAACCTGCATTACCCCCAATTGTTTTGAACTGGGCTGGCTTTCCGGAAAACCTGTGTCCACCAAGGCGGAGGCCTTGCTCGCCGCGGCAACTCTTACACCCAAGGAAATACTTGCAACCTCAATTCCCCTCGACGCTAGCAGCCTCGCAACACTTGCCGTCACCGGAAATGAATACGCAGAAACAATCAGCCCCCTTGAATCTTCCGTGCCGCACGGCACCGGCGATTTTCTGGCAGGCCTCTATTTCGCGGCGCGCCTCAATGGTTTTGAATCGAGCCAAGCCCTGAAGCTTTCTTCCGCAATTCTGGAAACTGCTATCTCCCGCAGCCTTGGCCAGCCCTGCCTTGATATCATCGGAGCCCTGCACAACCCGTTATGACCCTCACCCGCGCCACGATTACTGAAGCGGCACTCCGCATTGCCCCTTTCATCCGCCGCACCCCGGTCATGGAAATCGCCCTGCCCGGCCTCGAAATGCCCGTCTGTCTCAAGCTTGAGCTTTTCCAGCACACCGGCAGCTTCAAGCCGCGCGGCGCCTTCACCAATCTTGTCGGCGCGAAAATTCCAAAGGCCGGCGTGGCCGCCGCATCAGGCGGCAATCACGGTGCGGCCGTTGCCTATGCCGCCAGGGTTTTAGGCATCGCGGCGCGAATTTTCGTGCCCACCATTTCATCCCCGGCTAAAGTCGCCCGCATTGCCAGCTATGGCGCAACCATCGTGCAGGAAGGCGCCAACTATCAGGCAGCCCTGGCGCTGTGCCAGGACTATGTCCGCGAAAGCGGTGCCATGAACATCCACGCCTATGACATGGAAACAACGCTGGCAGGCCAGGGCACCCTGGGCCGCGAGCTTGAGGAGCAGGCGCCCGGCCTGGACAGAATCCTCGTGGCCGTGGGCGGCGGCGGATTGATCGGCGGCATCGCCAGCTGGTATCAGTCAAAATCAAAAATCATCGGCGTCGAACCCGCGACCTGTAATTGCCTGCATGCCGCCCTTGCCGCAGGCAGCGCCGTTACCACCAAGCCCTCCGGCCTTGCCACCGACAGTTTGGGCGCAAGCGCGGCTGGCTCCATCATGTTCCCCATTGCGCAAAAATTTGTCGACCATGTTGCCCTCGTCACCGACGAAGACATCCGCAACGCCCAGCGCTGGCTCTGGACCCATACGCAGATCGTAACCGAGCCCGGCGGCGCCACGTCCCTCGCCGCCCTGCTGTCCGGAAGCTGCAAGCCGGCAAGGGGCGAGCGCGTTGGCGTCATCGTCTGTGGCGCCAACACGCCGCTTGCCACCTTCAATGAGCTGTTCGCCACAGCTTAGAGGATCCGGTTGCGGTGCATCACGCTCATGGCGAGCGCATGCTCCCGCGCCGCCCGCAGTTCCGAGCGCATCCGGTTCAACTCGCGCGGGTCCGCCTCGAAATTGGGCGGATGGCTGCGCCTGAGGTTGATCTTCCGGGCATAGTCTTTTGCTTCAATGAGCATGGAAACGAACAAATTTGATTTAAGCGAAAACATAGGTTTCTCCATAGCCAAACGCGAGTGAATCGCGGGCCAAAAATGAGTCACGGCTTCAAAGGCGCAAGCGAATACGCTTCAGAAAACCTGACAGTTACGTGTTGATTTGATTAAGTTGCGCCTCTGGCGCGGGTAACGCTATCTCCCGAGGCCCAAGCCTCGACAGCCTGGGGATCAGCAGCGCGAAGTAGTCCTTATCATGATGATCTCCCTTTCAGTTACAATCGGCGTCCCTATACGCGACCACTGCGAATCTGCAAAGAGTTATTTTGAAAATAGTGAGCCCTGTTGCAAGGCAGACACATTACCGCGCAAAAGCTTTCGTCAAAACATTCGCCATGCGCCGTGAAAACCCCGCCGGATCGCTCACCGGCTCGCCCTCAAGCACATGGGCCTGATCCAACAGAAGCTGCGCCGCATCAGCGATGTCTGGCGATGACGCACCAGACTCTGCGGCTGCCGCAAGGGCCACGATCAGCGGATGGCCCGCGTTTATTTCCAGAACCGGGGCGCTCACATTCACGCCTGAATCCTTCTGCCGCGCCAGGAGCTTTTCCAGGGTGCGGTCCAATTCTCCATCGGCCACCAGGCAAACCGCGCTGTCCGTCAGCCGCGTCGAACTGCGCACCTCCTTGACCTTGCCGCCCAGCGCTTCCTTCATCGCCACGATGAGCTTGGCCGTTGCCGATTCCTTCACCTCGCTTTTTGCAGGCGGGTCCTTGGCCGCGATCAGGTCCAGATCAGCCGTCCCCTGCGTAACCGATTTGAACGGCTTGCCGTCAAAGCCCATGGCCGTGCGCACCCAGAACGAATCAACCGGATCGGTAAAAAGCAGGACCTCAACATCCCTCGCCTTGTAGCCTTCAAGCTGCGGGCTGGCCGCCGCCTTCACTGCGTCTTCGCCGGTGAGATAGTAAATTGCCGTCTGGTTCTCCTTCAGGCCCGCCACATAGTCCTTCAAGGTCACCGCATCATTCTTCGTCGACCTGAACCGCGCGAACTCAAACAGCTGGTCGCGGTGCTCCATGTCCTCATAGAGCCCTTCCTTGATCACCGGGCCGAAGATCTCCCACATCTTCAGGAATTTTTCCGCATCGCTTTCGGAAAATTTCTTGAGCTCGCCCAGCACTTTATTCGTCACGGCTTTGCGGATCGCCGCAACTTGCGGATTATGCTGCAGCATTTCGCGCGAAAGATTGAGCGGCATGTCCTCCGAATCGATCACCCCGCGCACGAAGCGCAGGTAGGGCGGCAGCAACTCGGCATCATCGGCAATGTAAACCCGCTTCACATAAAGCTTCTGCCGTCCCCGCCGCTCCGGATCATAGAGATCGAAGGGCCGCTCGGCCGGCACATAGAGAAGCACCGTGTATTCGTGGCGTCCCTCGGCCCGGTAGTGGATGGTCATTGCCGGATCCGAATAGCTTCCCGAAACATGGCCGAAGAATTCCTTGTGCTGCTCCGCCGTGACCTCGGATTTGGGCCGCGTCCAGATGGCATTGGCCGTATTGATCTGCTTGGGCGCTTCGCTGCCTTCCGCCAGCATGATCGGATGGCCGATATGGTCGGAATAGGCCCGCACCACCTGTTCGATTTTCCAGCCTTCGAGAAATTCGAGTGCGTCATCCTTGAGATGCAGCACGATGGAGGTGCCGCGGGGTCCCTTCTCCGCCGGCGCCACCGTAAACGTGCCCAGCCCTTCCGAGGCCCAGGTGAAGGACTCCTCGGTTCCCGCCTTGCGCGAGGTAACCTCGACCCGGCTTGCAACGATAAAGGCCGAATAGAAGCCCACCCCGAATTGGCCGATGAGGTTCACCCCCTGGCCCGCCTTTTCCACAAAGGCCTGGGTGCCGGATTTGGCGATGGTGCCCAGATTGTCGATCAGTTCGTCCTCGCCCATGCCGATGCCGCTGTCGGCGATGGTCAGCGTCTTGTCCGCCCTGCCGGCGGAGATGATGATGTTGAGCAGCGGCGCCTCTTCCAGCAAGGCGGGCGCGGCAATGGCCTCATAGCGCAGCTTGTCCAGCGCATCGGCCGCATTGGAAATCAGTTCGCGCAGGAAAACGTCGCGGTCGGAATATACCGAATGCACCATGAGCTGCAGAAGCTTGGCCACTTCCGCCTGGAATGCGTGGGATTCCGTCTTGGGTTTTTTCGCCGATTTCGCCATCTCGCCCTCGTTAAGCCAAACAGCGATATTGGCTGGCCCGCCCCATTGGTCAAGCCCGGGCATAAAAAAAGCGGCCGGGGTTAACCGGCCGCGAATTACACTCTAACGCCTCACAAACAAACGCGTGGATTGGGGGGCCCGGCCAGATCGTAAGCTCCGGGGGGCTGGGGGGCTGAGATTCCGACGCTCAACTCCAGCCGGGCCTTAGAGGCAACAAGGGGAATATTGACCTCCATCTTGGCGAAGACTTGCCGTAATTGCGGCAAAACTGCGAAATCTAAACTCACCACAAACCTGCAGGGCTGCCCGTAAAACTGAACCGCTTTCCATAACGGAAGAACGACAATTGCATGAAGATTGATCCGGATTTGCCTGCCAAAGCCCGTAAACCGTGATAATTTCGGGTGATGACGCAGCATATCGCCGCCCTCACCCTGCTGGTTCCCGGCTATGACGAGGCCATCGCCTACTATGTGGGCAAGCTGGGATTCAGGCTGATCGAGGATTCTGCCCTTTCAGCTAGGAAGCGCTGGGTCGTGGTCGCCCCGCCCGGAAACGGCGAAACCGGCCTTCTCCTCGCCCTGGCTGATTCGCCGGAGCAAAGGGCGGCCATCGGCAACCAGGCGGGTGGCCGGGTCTTCCTCATCCTGAAAACCGATGATTTTGCCCGGGATTTTGCCCGCTTCACCGAGGCCGGGATTGAGTTTCTGGAGGAGCCCCGCAAGGAAGCCTATGGCAGGGTCGTGGTGTTCCGCGACGCCTTCGGCAACAAGTGGGATTTGCTTGAACCGCTTGCCAACCAGGGCCGCTAGGTTCATCATCGCCTTCCACCAAAGACGGAGATATCACCGTTGAGTGACGCGGAACCCATAATTCCTTTCCCCCGGTCCCAGCCCGGACGGGGGGCCCCAGGCCAGGGGAACAGTGGCCCTGCCCAAATTGCCTTTGACCGTAAAGAGTTGAACCTCATTCTTAATCTCTACGGCATGTATGTTGCCGAGGGCGATTGGCGCGATTACGCCATGGATTTCGGCCGCGAGGTGGCGACCTTTTCCATCTTCCGCCGCGCCAGCGAGGTGCCGCTTTACCGCATTGTGAAAAATCCGGGGCTGGCCCGCAAGCAGGGCCTCTATGCCGTGATAGCCCAGGGCGGGCTTATCCTGAAGCGCGGCCATGACCTGGCCCAGGTCCTGCGGGTGCTGATCAAGAAGCCCCAGCTTGCCACCACATAAAAAAACCCCGGGGTGTTTCCACCCGGGGCTCTGAGGAAGATCAGGCTGTTCTAGTTGCGGTTGCCGAAGAGGCGCAACAGCGACAGGAACAGGTTAATAAAGTCGAGGTAGAGGCGCAGCGCCCCCATGATGGCCTTGCGGCCCATCACAGCCACATCATCGGCCTCGTAATACATTTCCTTGATCTGCTGGGTATCCCAAGCCGTGAGGCCCGTGAAAACCAGCACGCCGATGGCCGAAAGCACCAGACTGAACATGCCGTTCTGGAAATACAGATTGACCAACGAAGCAATGATAAGCCCGATAAGTCCCATGAACAGGAACGAGCCAAATCCGGAAAGATCACGTTTCGTGGTGTAGCCATAGAGGCTCACCGCACCAAAGGTGCCGGCGGTGATAAAGAACACCTGCGCAATGCTGCCCGTCGTGTAGATCAGGCCGAGCGAGGCAAAGCTGACACCCACCAGGGCGGCATAGGCCCAGAAGGTCAATTGTGCCGCTGAAACGCTCATTTTTTCAATGCGGAATGACAGCAGGAAAACCATCGCGAGAGGGGCAAGAATGAGAACCCACTTCAGCGGGCTTACGAAAATCATCTCGCCGAAAGGTGTCAAGGCTCCTGAGGAGTCAACTGCCGCCTGGAATGTGCCATAGGCGGCAGCGCCGGTAATCGCCAGCCCGGCACCCATGTAATTGTAGACTTTAAGCATATAGTTGCGCAGGCCTTGGTCAATTTGGACCTCTGCGCCCGTGCGGGTCTGCGGTTGGTATCTCGTGTCGACCATGGAAATCTCTCCTCCAGAAACAACTTGGGCCAAATATGGGGAGGTCCCACCCCTTCGTCAAGTTATTGCCTTGTAAAAGAATTAACGGGCAAATGCATCCATTTTACGGGCCAGCGCAATGTCCTTTTCAGTGACCCCACCCGCCGTATGCGTGGCAAGCGTGACGTCAACCCGGCCATAAACATTAACCCATTCCGGATGGTGGTCCATTTTTTCCGCCAGAAGCGCCACCCGGCTCATCCACCCCCAGGCCTGGCTGAAGGATTTGAACTGGAAGGTTTTGACAATGGCATCCCGGCCCTTGGCCTCCGACCAGCCCTCAAGCTCGCCCAGGATTTTGGCCCGCGGCGCCCCAACCAGAAGCTTGTCAGTCATTACGCCGCTTGCAGGTCATAGGATTCCTCAACCGCATAGGGCCCGCCGCCGCGCGTGGGGCGCGGACGAGAATAGCACGAAACGGTCAACCTCGAACATCCGGCTGCGGTAAAGATTGTGCGAGGCCACAAAGCGGTGCAGACCGGCCAAATCCGGCTCCTTGAGCCGGGCCAGCGTTACATGCGGCACGAATTTCCGCTGTTCCGCCGGAAGCCCAAGCACCTGGGCAATCCGTTCGTGGATGGATTGCAGCCGCCGCAATTCAGCGCTTTCCTCAATCCCGGCAAAAAGCGTGTGGGGCTTGTTGCCGCCCATCACGTCAATGCCTTTCAGCCGCAGCGAAAAGGGCCGCGCCTCAACCCCATCAAGCTCATAGGCAATCTCGCGGGCGAGGCCGCCCTCAATATCGCCGATAAAACGCAGTGTAATGTGGAAGGATTCCCTGTCTATCCAGCGGGCGCCGATGATGCCCCCCTTCATGATTTCAAGATCAAAGGAAACATCGGTGGGAATTTCAACGCCGGTAAACAGTCGTGGCATGGCGGGCATCCTTCTGAAAATAAGGGTGACTCGGAACGCTCGGGGCATAAGCTAACGTGATTCGGGCTTTTGCCAAGTGCTATTTTACGGACACTTTTCCTATCAAATCCTCAACATGGGGCATGACTTTCATTACAATTGCGTTAACACCTTCCGCGTTGGGGTGGATGCCATCGGCCTGGTTGAGGCCGGCATTGGCGGCCACGCCGTCGAGAAAAAACGGGTACAGCAACGCGCCGTGTTTTTCCGCCAGCCGCGGATAAATGCCGTCAAAGCGCGCCACGTAATCGGGCCCCATATTGGGCGGGGCTTTCATCCCCAGAATGAGCACCGGCAATTTCCTCTGCTGGGCTTTCAGCATGATCCCATCCAGGGCCATTTCGGTTTGCACGACATCCAGTCCGCGCAGCGCGTCGTTTGCCCCCAATCCGACAATGAGGCCGCCGACATCATCCGCCAGCGCCCAGTCCAGCCGCGCCAGCCCATCGGCCGCCGTGTCGCCGGACACCCCGGCATTAATGATTGTGAGATCGGGATGGCGCGGCTTGAGCGCCGCTTCCAGCTTTGCTGGAAAGGCGTCCTGGGGTTCAAGCCCAAGTCCCGCCGTGAGGCTGTCGCCCAGCACCAGAAGTGTAACCGGCCTGGCAAAAACCATCTGGCCTGAAAACAGAAGGATGGCAACGAAGGATAGAATTCTAAGCATTGTCCCAGAGATAGGGGCTCTGCTCTCAAGTCTCAAGCTGAAGAAACTCGACAAATCAGGGGCCGTCTCCCATTTGTAGGCCCATGACCCACCCCGCCGTTCTCCTGAAAAACCTCACCCTCACCCTTCCCAGCCGCGCCGGAAACGTTGAAATCCTGCGCGGCGTTGACCTCAGCGTCAACGTGGGCGAGGCCATCGGCATCGTTGGCCCCTCGGGATCCGGCAAGACCTCGCTGCTCATGCTCATTGCCGGCCTTGAGCGCGCCACCTCCGGCACCCTCGAAGTCGCCGGCACATCGCTCAAAGACAAAAGTGAAGATGCCCTCGCCGCCTTCCGCCGCGACACCATCGGCATCATCTTCCAGTCCTTCCACCTCATTCCCACCATGACCGCCCTTGAAAATGTTTCGGTGCCGCTTGAGTTCAGAGGCGTTGCCAACGCCATGCAGCTGGCCGAAGAAAAATTGAAGCGCGTGGGACTGAGTCACCGGCTTGCTCACTATCCCGGCCAGTTGTCAGGCGGCGAGCAGCAGCGCGTCGCCATCGCCCGGGCCCTTGCTTCAGGCGCGCGCATCCTGCTTGCCGACGAACCCACCGGAAATCTCGATCAGGAAACCGGCGAACAGATCATCAAGCTGCTTTTCGAACTGAAGAAGCAGGAAGGCGCTTCACTGCTGCTCATCACCCATGACCGCGCCCTGGCCAAGCGCTGCGACCGGATTGCCGAAGTGCGTGACGGCAAGATCATTTCCGGCAATCATCCATGAACGTTTCCCTGTGGCTTCGCTTCGCCGCCCGTGATTTGCGCTCCGGCCTGCAGGGTTTCTGGATTTTTCTCACCTGCCTGACTTTGGGCACGGCAGCCATCGCCATTATCGGCTCGCTGTCAGCCTCGATCGAACGGGGACTCGACGAACAGGGCCAGCCCCTGCTTGGCGGCGATGTGGAATTTTCGCTCATCCACCGGGAAGCAACCGACAAGGAATTCAGCTTTATCGCAAGCAACGGCACCGTCAGCAAAGTCGCAACCCTGCGCGCCATGGCCGTTGCTCCCGACACCACGACGCTCGTTGAAATCAAGGCGGCTGATGCGGCCTATCCGCTTTATGGCAAGATCATTCTCGAAAACAACGGCTCGCTTCAAAACGCCACCGCTTTGCTGGACGGCGCTTATGGTGTGGCCGCTGATCCCCTGCTCTTGGGAAGGCTCGGCGTAAAGCTCGGCGACAGGATTAAGGTCGGCACCCTCGACGTTGCGATACGCGGCGTCATCACAACCGAGCCCGACCGCATTTCCGATGGCTTCATTTTGGGACCGCGTCTTCTTATGAGTGCCAGCGCATTGAAAGCGACAGGCCTCGTCCAGCCCGGCAGCCTCGTCACCTACCGCTACCGCGTGAAACTCGAAAATGATCAGAGCCTCCAGGCCGCCCGTGATCTCGTCGCCAAAGCAAAAGCGCAATTTCCGGATTCAGGCTGGCAATTACGCTCCCGCGACCGCGCCGCACAAGGGGCTGAAAACTTTGTCGACCGCCTCTCCTATTTCCTCACTCTCGTGGGCCTCACCTCGCTCATCGTCGGCGGCGCCGGCATTGCCAATGCCGTGTCCGCCTTTGTTGACCGCCGCATCGGAACCATTGCCACACTCAAGTGTTTGGGCGCGCCAGCGCGTGATGTCTTCGCCATTTATCTCATGGAAATCTTGGCTGTGGCTTTTCTCGGCATCGCCATCGGCCTGGCCGCAGGGGCCGCAACCCCCATTCTTGCCCACACATTCCTGCAGAATTTTCTGCCGCTGCCCCTGACAACGCAAATCGAACTTGCACCCCTGGGTCTGACGGCGGCGCTTGGCCTGTTGGTGACGATTGCCTTTTCCGTCTGGCCGCTGGCCCGCACCCACCGCATTCCCGCCTCCGCCCTGTTTCGCCACCGCATTGTGCATCTCCATGGTTTTCCCCGCTGGCCGTATCTCCTGAGCATTGCGGCGGCGCTGACCTGCATCGCCGCCTTGATATTCCTGAGCTTCGAAAACCAGCGCGCCACCGCCTATTATCTCGGCGGCCTGCTGGCGAGTTTTGTAATACTGCTGGGCCTCGCCTTGGCCATCGTCAAGCTCGCGGAAAAAGCGCCCAAGCCCAAAGCCGCAATCTGGCGCTACGCCATCGCCAATCTCTACCGCCCCGGTTCATCAGCGGTTTCCGTCATCCTCGCGCTCGGCCTTGGCCTTACGCTATTTGTCACTCTTGCCCTGACCGACCGGACCATCAGCCGGGAGTTGCGCGCCGGCATTCCGGAGAAAGCCCCCGCCTTCTTCTTTCTCGACGTCCGTAATGAGCAGCTTCCGGAATTTGTGGAAGCCGCAAAGAAATTTGATGGCGTGCGCGAAGTTGCCAACGCACCCATGTTGCGCGGCCGCATCGTCAGGATCGGTGACACGCCCGCCGAAAAGGTAACCACCGGAGGCGACAGCAGCTGGGCGCTCCGCGGTGATCGCGGCCTCACCTATTCCGAGGACTTGCCCGAAGGCTCAATCCTGACCGAGGGGCAGTGGTGGGGGAAGGATTATGATGGCCCGCCCCTTGTCTCGTTTGTTGACGAGGTTGCCCATGACATCGGCTTGAAAATCGGCGACAGCGTCACCGTGAATGTGCTGGGCCGCGAAGTCACCGCACAGGTGGCGAATTTCCGCAAAGTGAATTGGCGCACCATGGGCATCAATTTCGTTATGGTGTTTTCGCCCAACACCCTGAAGTCCGCCCCCCACAGCCATGTCGTCACCATTGAAATGGAAGGCGGCGACGAGGCAAAACTGCTGAACAGCATGGCCCGTGAATTTCCCTCCGTCACCGCCGTGCGTGTCAAGGAAGCCCTCGCCACCGTAAGCGACCTTCTCGGCAAAATGCTGGGCGCAATCCGCGGTGCCAACGCCCTTACCCTGTTGACCGGAATTCTGGTCCTCGCCGGCGCCCTTGCCGCAGGCCTTTCAAACCGCATCTACGACGCGGTGGTGCTGAAAACCTATGGCGCCTCGCGGGCCCAGCTCATGGGCGCCTTCATCATCGAATATGCGGTGCTGGGTTTGGCCAGCGCCATCTTCGGCATTGCCGTGGGTTCCCTCGGTTCCTGGTTCCTCGCCACCTGGATTTTGGACATGCAATGGAGTTTCTCCCCGGCCGTGGCCGCCACCACCGCCCTTCTCGCCATGCTCATCACCATCGCCGCCGGGCTTGTGGTGACGTGGCGAGCCCTCGCCGCAAAGCCAGCGCCAATTCTCAGAAACGAGTAGAATTTCAGGGCAGTTCACGCTACTCAATGGCGATGGTCGTACTCAACCGCATCTATACCCGCACCGGCGACAAGGGCGACACGGCCTTGGGCTCGGGCACCCGCGTCTCCAAGGCCCATCTCCGCATTCAGGCCTATGGCACCGTGGATGAAACCAATGCGGTTCTGGGAATCATCCGGCTCCATACCAACGCCGAAGCCTTCGCCAAGCTCGACGCCATGCTGGCCCGCGTCCAGAATGAACTTTTCGATCTTGGAGCCGATCTCTGCGTGCCTGACACAGGCGAGAAACTGTCCTACGAACCCTTGCGCATCTTGCCCCAGCAGGTGGACCGCCTCGAAAGCGAGATTGATGACCTCAATCAGGACCTCGCCCCCTTGCGCTCCTTTGTTCTGCCCGGCGGCCACGTGGCGGCAGCCCATCTCCATCTTGCCCGCACCATCTGCCGCCGCGCCGAACGCCTGATCGTCGAACTCAAGTCCCATGAGGGCGAGCATGTCAGCGAACCGGCGCTGACCTACATCAACCGCCTTTCCGATTTCCTCTTCGTCGCCAGCCGCTGGGCCAATGCCAAAACCTCCGGCGATATCCTCTGGGTGCCGGGAAAGACCCGCTAGTGTTTGTTCCGCTCCACGACGACACGCCCCTGAAGGTCATCCGCTTTCAGTTCGTGACGATTGCCATCATCCTGGGCAACGTCATCATCTTCCTCATGACCGGGGCCTTCCAGCCGGATCAAGTGCTGGCGGGCATCGCCACGAATTTTGGTGTCGTGCCCTCCGACCTCATCAACGCCCCTTCGCAGAATGTTCCTTTCAGCCCCATTCCCGAACCCCTCACCTTCCTGACCTACATGTTTTTCCACGCCGGCTGGCTGCACCTCATTTCCAACATGCTGTTCCTCTGGGTCTTCGCCGACAATGTCGAGGATGCCTTCGGCTATTTTGCCTTTCTGCTGTTTTATCTGCTGTGCGGCATCGCCGGGGCGCTGGCCCATGTGCTGATGAGCCCCGCGTCAAGCGCCCCGCTCATTGGCGCATCAGGGGCCGTCTCGGGCGTGATCGGCGCTTATGCGCTGCTCTATCCCCACGCCCGCGTATGGATTCTGCTGTTTTTCCGTATTCCCTTGCGCATTTCAGCCATTTGGGTTCTGGGCGGCTGGTTTTTGCTGCAGATCTACAGTGTCCTGGCAGCCGAGGAGAGCGGCGATATCGAGGTGGCCTGGTGGGCCCATATCGGCGGCTTCGTGGCGGGCCTTGCCATCACTTTTGTGCTGCGTTCACGGCTGCTTATCCGGACTTCCGGCTGAGGCAAGGCGTCGCAAGCAGATGCGCCATGTCGGTGGCGTAATTGACTCGCAATAGGTCGTTCACTAGGTTCCGCCGCAAAATCACGTGAGGGTGCCGATGAAGGTTCTGGTCGCTGTCAAGCGGGTCGTCGATTACAACGTAAAAATCCGCGTCCGTGCCGATGGCTCCGGCGTCGAATTGGCCAACGTGAAAATGTCCATGAACCCCTTCGATGAAATCGGCGTCGAAGAGGCCGTGCGCCTCAAGGAAGCGGGCAAGGCCACGGAAGTTGTGGCCGTCACCATAGGCCCCGCCCAGGCCCAGGAAACGCTGCGCACTGCGCTGGCCATGGGCGCCGACCGCGCCATTTTGGTGAAGAATGACGAGTATGTTGAACCGTTGGGCGTGGCCAAGATTTTGAAGGGCGTCGTCGAAGCTGAAAAGCCCGACATCGTCATCCTCGGCAAGCAGGCCATCGACGATGACTGCAACCAGACCGGCCAAATGCTGTCCGCTCTTCTCGGCTGGGCCCAGGCCACCGCCTGTTCGAAGCTTGAACCCGGCGCCGGCGAAGCCACCATCACCCGCGAAATCGACGGCGGGCTGCAAACCCTGAAAGTAAAGATGCCGCTGATCGTCACCACGGATTTGCGCCTCAACCAGCCGCGCTATGCCTCGCTGCCCAACATCATGAAGGCCAAGAAAAAGCCGCTCGATGAAAAAACCCCGGCCGATTACGGCGCCGATGTGAAGCCGCGTCTGAAAGTATTGAAAACCGATGAGCCGCCGAAGCGCCTCGCCGGTGTCAAGGTCAAGTCCGTCGCCGAATTGGTTTCCAAACTCAAAGAAGCAGGAGCAATCTGATCATGGCCGTGCTTCTCATTGCCGAACACGATAACAAGTCCCTCAAGGATGCAACCCACAAAGCGCTCACCGCCGCGGCCCAAATGGGCGGCGACGTGCATGTGCTGGTGGCCGGCAACAATGCCGCTGCCGCCGCGGCCCAGGCCGCCAAGCTCACCGGCGTGAAAAAAGTTCTCCACGCCGAAAGCCCTTCGCTTGAGCGCCCCCTGGCTGAACCCATGGCCGCGATGATTGTTTCGCTCGCTGGAAGTTATGATCATCTCGTGGCCGCCGCCACAACCAACGGCAAGAATTACATGCCGCGTGTGGCGGCCCTTCTCGATGTCATGCAGATCTCCGATATTTCCGAAGTGAAATCCGCCGACACCTTTGTGCGTTTGATCTATGCCGGAAACGCCGTGCAAACCGTGCAATCCACCGATGCCAAGAAAGTCATTACCGTGCGCACCGCGAGCTTCGCCGCAGCCGGCGAAACCGGTTCCGCCGCAATTGAAAAAGTAAACGCCGCCGCCGATCCAGGCCTTTCGACCTATCAGAGCGAAAACCTCACCAAGTCGGACCGTCCCGAGCTCACTTCCGCCAAGGTCATCGTCTCCGGCGGCCGCGGCATGCAGAACGGCGAAAACTTCAAGATGCTCGAAGCGGTGGCCAAGAAACTCGGCGCCGCGGTTGGCGCCTCGCGCGCCGCCGTCGATGCGGGCTATGTGCCCAATGATTACCAGGTGGGCCAGACCGGCAAGGTCGTTGCCCCTGATCTCTACATCGCCGTCGGCATTTCGGGCGCCATCCAGCATCTCGCCGGCATGAAGGATTCCAAGATCATCGTCGCCATTAACAAGGACGATGAAGCCCCCATCTTCCAGGTGGCGGATTTTGGCCTTGTCGCCGATCTTTTCCAGGCCGTGCCAGAACTTGAAGCCGAGCTGGCCAAAGTTTTGAAATGACGTGCTGCTGACACGTCCTGTCAGCAGCTGCGGATAGAGGGTTTCAATGCTGCTTTACTCCGGCCCCCTCAGCCTCTTTTCCCGCAAGGTTGAAATCGTCCTCGCCGAAAAGAATCTTGTGTTCGACCGCGTGCTGGTGCCTTTCAGCCAGACCAAGGGCTACGCCCCAAAGCATCCCGCCGTGCTCGCCGCCAATCCCAAGGCGCAGGTGCCCGTATTGGTTGATGGTAATGTCACCCTCTATGATTCAACCCTGATTGCCGAATATCTCGAAGACAAATATCCCGAGCCCTTCGCTTTTTCCGGGCGAGCCTGATGAGCGCGCCCGATGCCGCCTTCTCGAACTGGAAGCCGATGAAGTTCTGCTGGTGCCGGTTCGCGCCCTCATGTTCCGCAGCGAGCCGCCGGGTCCCGATACCGCGCGGCGCGAAGAACAGGAGCGCGCCGCGCGCAAGGCAGAGGATGTGATCTTGGAAAACTATGCCGGGCTTGCCGCAAAACTTGCGACCCAGGAATATTTCTGCGACACGTTTTCCGTGGCCGATATCGCCACCTTCATGAATATCCATCATGGCTTGCGCCTCGGCGCTCCACCCGTTTCGGGCCATCAAAACCTTTCCGACTGGCACGCACGACTTTCAAAACGCCCGAGCTTTGCCACCGTGATCGCCGAGATGGCTGTGGCGGACCGGGAATTGTCCCATCCCGTTCTTAGGCGCTGACTACTTGCGCGCCGCCAGCCGCGTTGCGGTAACGGACAGAATGACAGCCAGGACCAGAAAGCCAACCGCCATCCAGGCGCTGTTGGCTGAAATGCCATCCGTGATCGCGAAACCGCCGGTGGCCGCACCCACGGACTGCCCTAGATAGACCGCCGAGGTATTGAGCGCCACGGTTGCGGCCGCAAGCCCAGGCGCGATGCCGACAAGCCTGCTTTGCTGCAATGAATTGGACGAGAATGTTCCGAGCCCCCAGATAAAACAGGCGATGCAGCCCATGATATAGTTTCCGAAGAACACCCCGAACAGGCTAAGTCCTGCAATCAGGAAACACAGCGCCGCAAGAATGGCCCGGTCGACGCCAAACCGCCCGATGGCCTTGGTCGCCAGATAATTTCCCGAAACCCCGGCAACCCCGAAAATGCCGAACATCAGCGCGATGTTGTTTGGCGTGGCGGCAAACGCCTCGCGCAGGATCGGCGCGAGATAGCTCACCACCGTGAACTGTCCCGACATGCTGAGGAGGGTCACTGCCATGATGCACAGCAAAATGGGATTCCTGAAAACCGCCACCCAGGATGAAAATAGTAGCGGCTGAACCCGCAAGCCCGGCTTCAATGACAGCATCACGCCGGCGCAGGACACGGCCGCGAGAAAGGCCATGACGAAGAACGTGGCGCGCCAGCCGAATTCTTCGCCCAGGACGCTGCCCAGCGGAATGCCCACGACCGAGGCCAGCGACCAGCCGATGAAGATAAAGGCGATGGCTTCCGATCGCCGTTCGGGCGGCACCAGCAAACCGACCGTCGCCGCCGCCTGGGGCGTGAACAGGGCCGCCGCAATCATCGTCACGGTGCGGATGATAAGCAACGACCAGAATTCCGGCGCCAGCCCTGCCAGGCCGTGGCCCACCGCGTAAATCGCTGCCGACGCCGCGAGCAGCAGGCGCCGGTCAAACCGGCTCGTCAGCCCCGCCAGCACCGGAGCGCCTACCCCCACCACCAGGCCGCCCGCAAACAGCAGCAGCCCCGCCGTGGCCGGCGGCACCTGGAGATCGGCCCCCAGCACATTCAAAAGCCCGGCCGGCAGCAAAACCCCGGTGCCGATGACAAAATTGCCAAAGAGCAGCGACCAAAGCGCCAGACGCTGCGAAGCCTGGCCGGGTCCGGGTGTCATGGAGCTTGCCTTCACAGAACAAACGAAAGCAGCCCATGCCAAACCTGTCCAGCGCCTGTTAAGCATGGACCTGTGCAATTATGCTGCATCTGCGAAATAGACTTGCTCTAAGTCCTGACGCGTTATAGGCTTAAATGCTGAAATCAAGCGAGTTACGAGCGGACATGAAGATCAGGAAAGTCGGCATCATTGGTGCTGGGCAAATGGGCAGTGGCATTGCGCATGTCTGCGCCCTCGCCGGGTTTGACGTCGGCGTCAACGATGTCAGCAAGGACCGCATCGATGCGGGCCTCGCCACCATCACCGGAAATCTCGGACGGCAGCTCAAGTCAGGCAAGATCACCGAAGCGGCCCGTGACGCCGCGCTGAAGCGCATTACGCCGGTTGCAGGTTACGAAGGCTTTGCCGACTATGACCTGGTCATCGAATCCGCCATCGAAGACGAACAGATCAAGCGCAAGATCTTCCAGGCCCTGTGTCCCCATCTGGAGCCCCATACGCTTGTGGCCTCCAACACCTCGTCCATTTCCATCACCAGGCTTGCCGCGGTCACCGGCCGCCCCGAAAAATTCATGGGCATCCACTTCATGAATCCCGTGCCCGTCATGGAACTGGTGGAGCTCATCCGCGGCATCGCCACCGACGAAGCAACCTTTGCCACCGTCAAGGAATTCACCCTCGCCCTGCACAAGACCATCGCCGTTGCCGAAGATTTCCCCGCCTTTATCGTGAACCGTATCCTGCTCCCCATGATCAACGAGGCGATCTACACGCTGTATGAGGGCGTGGGCGGGGTGGAGGCCATCGATACGGCGATGAAGCTCGGCGCCCGCCATCCCATGGGGCCGCTTGAACTGGCCGACTTCATTGGCCTCGATACCTGCCTTTCCATCATGCAGGTGCTCTACGAGGGCCTTGCCGATTCAAAATACCGGCCCTGCCCGCTTCTGGTGAAATATGTCGAAGCCGGCTGGCTGGGCCGCAAGGCCAACCGCGGCTTCTATGACTACCGCGGCGAAAAGCCGGTCCCTACTCGCTGAGCGCAGCCTTCATCAAGGCAATGGCTTCCCCACTGTTCCATTCGGCCGGCCCCAGCAGGCGTCCGATTTCACGGCCCTTGCGGTCGATCAAAACCGTCACCGGCAGACCCAGGGCCTGCAGCATGTTGAGCGAAGTGGTCGTCTCGTCGATGTAAAGGGCAAGGGAGTCCGCTCCGGTTTCCTTCAAGAATGCCGCCGAGGCTGCAAGCCCCTTGCGGTCAACGCTCAAAGCCACAACCTCAAAGTCCTTGGAGCCCAATTGTTTCTGCACCGCGTTCAGGGTGGGCATTTCCCTGCGGCAAGGCGCGCACCAGGTGGCCCACAAATTGAGCAAGACCACCCGCCCCTGCCAATTGCTCAACCTTGCCTCGCGTCCCGATGAATCCTTGAAAGCGAGCTCGGGCACCGCGCGCCGGTCCGCCTTGACCAGAAAGGCAGCCATCGGCCCCACGGCGAAATCCTTGAACCCGCCGCCGCCGTTAACCACCGGCTTGCGGGCAACATCGCCGGACAGGTAAATGCCAAGGCCGCCGGCAATAAAGGCAAGCAGGACGACATAAACCAGGGAATTTCGATTTCGCTTTGGGTCATTCATGGCTAAAAGGCTTACTCGTTCGCATTAGGGATTTCCAATGACCAATAAAATGTGGGGCGGCAGGTTCAAATCCGGGCCCGACGCCATCATGCAAGAGATCAATGCTTCCATTGGCTTTGACAAGCGCCTCTATGCCCAGGACATTGCAGGCTCGAAAGCCCATGCCGCAATGCTGGCCCAGCAGGGCATCATTTCAAAGTCCGACGCCAGGGAAATTACCCGTGGCCTCGACCAGGTTCAAGCCGAGATCGAACAGGGCGCCTTCACCTTTTCGGCAGCGCTTGAGGACATTCACATGAATGTCGAGCAGCGCCTGAAGGAGATCATCGGCGAACCGGCCGGAAGGCTTCATACTGCGCGCTCGCGCAACGACCAGGTCGCCACCGATTTCCGCCTCTACATCCGTGACGCGGTGGACCATCTCGATGGCCAATTGAGGGACCTGCAACTGGCGCTTGCCGAAAAAGCCCAAGCCCATGCCAAAACCATCATGCCGGGGTTCACCCATCTGCAGGTGGCCCAGCCCATCACCTTCGGCCACCACTGCCTCGCCTATGTGGAAATGCTGGCCCGGGACCGTTCCCGGCTTGCCGATGCAAGGGTCCGGATGAACGAAAGCCCCTTGGGCACGGCGGCCCTTGCCGGCACGTCATTTCCCGTTGACCGCAGCATGACGGCCAAGGCCCTGGGTTTTGACCGGCCCATGCGCAATTCACTGGATGCGGTGGCTGACCGCGATTTTGTGCTGGAGCTTCTCTCCGCCGCCGCCATTTGCGCCACCCATCTCTCGCGCCTCGCCGAAGAGATCGTCATCTGGTCCACCACGCAATTCCGCTTCGTGAAGCTCTCCGACAAGTTCACCACCGGCTCCTCCATCATGCCGCAAAAGCGCAATGCCGATGCGGCGGAACTGGTGCGCGCCAAGCCCGGACGGATTCTGGGCGCCCTCACCGCCCTGCTTGTCGTCATGAAGGGACTGCCCCTCGCCTATTCCAAGGACATGCAGGAAGACAAGGCGCCGGCCTTTGACGCCATCGACAACCTGTCTCTGGCCATTGCGGCCACCGCCGGCATGGTGCGCGACCTGGTGCCCAACGCGGAAGCCATGCGCCTTGCCGCGGCCAGCGGATTTTCCACCGCCACCGATTTGGCCGACTGGCTTGTCCGCAGCCTGAAGCTGCCGTTCCGCGAGGCCCACCATGTGACGGGCACGCTTGTGGCGCTGGCGGAAAACCGGGGCTGCGATTTGCCGGAGCTGAAACTGGAAGACATGCAAAGAATCGAAAAGCGCATTACAAGGGACGTCTACAAGGTGCTCACCGTCGAAGCCTCCGTTGCCTCGCGCACGAGTTTCGGCGGGACGGCGCCGGCAAATGTGGCGCGCGAAGCCAGGCGTTGGCTCAAACTGTTGAAGTAAGGGGAACCACATGAAACTCATCATCACGTTGCTGCTCCTGGCGGGCCTCACCGCCACGCTGAACGCCTGCGGCCGCCGCGGCGATCCGGAAAAGCCGCAATTGCAGCAGGCCCAGTAATTCATGCATCACTTCGCCTATCGTGATGGGACGCTCCATGCGGAGGATGTTGCGCTCAACCTCATCGCCGATGAAATCGGCACGCCTTTCTATTGCTATTCCACCGCCACCCTGGAGCGCCACTACCGCGTCATGAGCGATGCCTTCAAGGGGAGCGAGCACGCCATCTGCTATGCCATGAAGGCCAATTCCAACCAGGCCGTGATCCGGACCATGGCCGAATTGGGCGCCGGCATGGATGTGGTCTCCGAAGGCGAATTGCGCCGCGCCTTGGCGGCTGGCGTTCCCGGCCGCAAGATCGTCTTTTCCGGTGTCGGCAAGACCGCCCGCGAAATGGCCCTTGGCCTGAAGGAAGGCGTCTCCTGTTTCAACGTGGAATCAGAGCCGGAACTGGAACTGCTTTCTCTTGTGGCGCAGCGCACCGGCCAGCGCGCCAGCATTTCCATCCGCGTCAATCCCGATGTCGATGCCCGGACGCATGCCAAGATAACCACCGGCAAGGCCGACAATAAATTCGGCATTTCCTTCACCCGCGCCCCGCAAGTCTATGCCCGCGCCGCGGCGCTGCCCGGCCTTGATGTGGCCGGCATCGATATGCACATCGGCAGCCAGATCACCGACATCGAGCCCTTCGAGCAGGCCTTCAAGCTGATGGCTGAACTTGCCGTGCGGCTGAAAGCGGAAGGCCATAACATCCGCCATCTCGATTTAGGCGGCGGCCTTGGCGTGCCCTACCGCGGCACCAATGACGTGCCGCCGCACCCTGATGAATATGCCGCCATGGTGAAGCGCACCCTTGGCCACCTCGGCCTGAAATATGTTCTCGAACCCGGCCGCATGATTGCCGGCAACGCCGGAATTCTGGTGTCCCGCGTGATCTACGTGAAGGAAAACGATGGCAACTATTTCGTCATCCAGGACGCGGCGATGAATGATCTCATCCGGCCAACCCTCTATGACGCCTATCACGAGATCATCCCGGTGAAGGAGCTTGCTGACAAGACCGGCGAGATCAGCGCCGATGTCGTGGGCCCCGTCTGCGAAACCGGCGACTATCTCGCCAAGGCCCGGCGCTTGCCCCGGCCCGAACCAGGCGATCTTCTCGCCACCATGACTGCCGGCGCCTATGGCGCCGTGCAGTCCGGCACCTACAACACCCGGCCGCTTGTTGCCGAAGTCCTGGTGAAGGGCAAGACCTGGTCGCTGGTCAGGCCGCGCCAAAGCTATGAGGATCTCATTGGGCTGGACCGGCTCGCCCTGTGGCAGGCGAAGACCTGAGCATAACAGCACACTCTGTTCTCAGTTTCACGTTTCAATGAGTTCCACCGAATTTGTCATTCACGCGCCATTTCGTCATTCCGGCGCACGCCGGAATCTTTCCAACGTCTATGGGATTCCGGCTTGCGCCGGAATGACGGAGTTAGCAGCGATTCACATTTCAATGAACGTTCGGCACAGCTCACTGCAATTTGTCATCGCCGGATTCATTCCGGCGACCCATCTATCCCGCATGTTCCCTCTTGAACCATGGGTCCCCGCAACAAGTGCGGGGATGACAGTGGGAATAGTGTTTCACTTATCAATGAGCGCCGGGCACAGCTTCGCCGGGGGTGAAAACGGTTATGCCGTTTCCGGGGCAGAGAAGCGAAGGGTTGCGTGGACGCAAGCTCTCGCAAGAATGCCGGTCGTGTCGTCCGGCTGTGACGCGAAATCCGCGCCCACGCTTTTGCGGCGGTTTTTGCCTCGGGGAAGATCTTGCAGAGCCCTAGATCGCACGGTGTCTGAGGTTTTCCGCTAGGGTTGTTTAGCCATTTAAGACGCATTGGGTCGTAATGCCCAAGGGCCCTCCCTCCGGCTCCCGGGTGCCTGATGAACGTTTCACCAGACCCGCAGGCGCCACATCCACCCCATCTATGATCACCGTCGCGACCGAGACCCCTTCCGGGATGGACAGGAACATACTATAGCACAGTAGGAATATACATGTCAAGGAATAAATTCTGCTTTTTTCGGTTTATTTTTTGTCCGGCTCGCAACAACGTGATCATTTGCCGGGCACAATTTCGCCGAGGTGTGTTATTATCCTTCCCAGCATGGCTGAACTCACACAGGCTCGGATCGAGCGTAAAATTGCAGCAGCGCGCCTGGCCCTTTTTTGGGAAAGCCTGTGGGATGCCCTGTGCTGGCCGCTCATCCTGACGCTGGTGCTGGCCGCCGCCGCCCTTTCCGGCCTGCTGACCCTGCTCCCTGACGCGCTGCGCTATGGCCTTCTGGCTTTGCTGGCCGCGGCGATTATCTGGTCGCTCCGGCACGTTTTTAAAATCACCTGGCCCAGCTCCTATGCCGCCATGCGCCGGATCGAGGCCCATTCCAGTCTTTTCAACCGGCCGCTGTCGACCGGCAATGACACGCTTGCCGGAGACAGCCTCGACGACAGGAGCCTCGCCCTTTGGGAGGAGCACAAGCGCCGCCAGTTGGCCAAGCTCTCAGACCTGAAGATCGGAACCCCGCAATCCAACTGGCGTGATCTTGATCCCCGGTCCTTAAGGGTGCCCGCCAGCCTCGCCCTGCTCGCGGTTCTGTTCCTGGCCCAGGGTGACGGCGTTTCGAATCTCAAGAACACCTTTCAGGTGGGCCCGGCCGTTGCCCAGAAGCCGATGAGTCTCGATGCCTGGCTGAAGCCTCCGGCCTATACCGGAAAGCCGCCGCTGCTGCTCACCAGCCCGGCCCAGATTGAAAAGCTGAAAACCGACCGCAATATTATCGTGGCCGAGAACAGCGGCCTGGTGCTGCGCCTCGACGGCGCCAAGAACCCGCGGCTGGCTTTCTATGATCTGTCAAATCCGGATGCCGAACTGAAAACCCTGACCGCAACAACCAAATCCGCCAATGGCCTGTTCGAAGCCGAGGCCAAGCTCAGCACGCCCGCTCTCATCAAGGTGCTCGACGGCAGCACTGAACTGGCGGCCTGGCATGTCTCCCTCATTCCCGACAAGCCGCCGAGCATATCCATCGTTGAAGAGCCAAAATCGGAAAGCCTCGGCGCCCTTACCGTGAAGTGGAAAGCCAGCGACGATTACGGCGTCTCCGGCATCACCTCGCAGATCGACCTGTCCGACAATCAGCAGGATGGCGTTGGCTTCACAGGCAATGGCGTGTTTCTGTTCGACCCGCCGAAATTTCCCGTAAGCCTGCGCAAATCGTCGCCGCGCGAGGAGCAGGGATCAAGCAGCGCCGATCTCACCGCCCATCCCTGGGCCGGCCTTTTCGTCGACCTCACCCTTGAAGTCACCGACGCCGCCAAGCAGAGCACAAAAAGCCAAGTGCGGTCGTTCAAGCTTCCCGAGCGGTTTTTCACCAAGCCTCTGGCCCAGGCCCTGATCGAGCAGCGCAAGGCCCTGATCATGGATCCCGATGATGCGGGCACCGTGGGAAAACTGCTGTCGGCTCTCCTGATCTATCCCTCAGGCCTCATTGAAAACAGCGGCACGCAATTGGCCATCGCAACGATCGTTTCGCGCATAAACAATGTGCGAGGTCACGGCGATGTGGAAGAGGCCGTCGATCTCCTGTGGCAAACGGCGCTTGCCATTGAGGAAGGCGATCTTTCCGATGCCCGCGCCGAACTCGAAGCCGCCCGCAAGGCGCTGGAACGCGCCCTGGCCGAGGGCGCAACCCCCGAGCAATTGCAGGAATTGATGAAGAACCTGCGCGGCGCCATGGACCGCTACATGCAGTCGATGCGGCGCGAAGCCGAAAAGCGCATGGCCCAGGGCCAGCAAAACAAGAACCGGCGCGCTCCCAACGGCAAGATGATTACCCAGCAGGACCTTCAGGAGATGCTCGATACGATTGAAAAGCTGACCCAGAACGGCGCCAACGAAGCGGCCCAGGAACTGCTCGCCCAGCTCGACGAGATTCTGAAAAACATGGAGCCCGGCATGGCCCAGCAGGGTGGCCCTCCCGGCGATTCGGCAACGACCGAAATGCTCAACGAACTGTCCGAACTCATGCGCCGCCAGCAGGAACTGATGGATAAGACCCAGCGCGCCCAGCCGGGAACCGAAGGCGATCCCATGGATGGCGAAGGTGATGATCCCGGAAACCGCAGCGGAAACCAGGGCACCCAGGGGCTTGCCGGCGAACAGGGCAGCCTCGGCCGCATGCTTGAGCAGTTCATGGGGCGGCTGGGCCAGAACGGCCTGCAAGCCCCGCCGCCCTTCGGCGAAGCCGGCAAGCAGATGGGCGAGGCCGAGCAATCCCTTGAGCAGCAGCAGCGCGAGCAGGCGCTGGGCGCGCAAGGCGAAGCCTTGAACCAGCTGCGCGCCGGGGCCCAGGAGATGGCCCGGCAAATTCAGCAGCAGGGCCAGTCCGGCCAGGACAATACGGGCCGCGAAGGCCAGGCCAGGGGCGACACCCATGATCCCTTGGGCCGGCCGATGCCCAACAGCGGCGACAATTTCGGCCCCAAGGAAAACATGCTGCCGTCCGAACTTGCCATCAGGCGGGCCCGGGAAATTCTCGAGATCCTGCGCTCGCGCGCCAACCTTCCGGACCTGCCGCGCATCGACAAGGACTACATCGACCGGCTGCTGCGCGGGCTTTATTAGAGCGTGATCGGTTTTAGTCGGATCGCGCCCTCTCCGCCGTCATTCCGGCGTAAGCCGGAATCCCGTTCAGGATGGAAACTGCCGCCAGATTCCGGCGTGCGCCGGAATGACGATTGTTTTTTGGATTCAATGTAAACTGATCACGCTCTAAGCCGCAGATACCACATGCCCGACAAAGGGCAGTTCCCTGAACTGGTGCGCCATGTCCATGCCGTAGCCCACGACGAATTTGTCCGGGCAGGAAAAGCCCAGGAAATCCGCCTTGATGTCGGCCGCGAGATGCCCCGGCTTTTCCAGGAGCACCGCCGTCAGCACGCTGGAGGCGCCCCGCGCCATCAGCAGGTCCTTGGCGAAGGCGAGCGTCCGGCCCGATTCGAGGATGTCATCAACCAGCATCACGTCGCGGTTCAGGATCGGCGATTCGATGTCGCGCAAAACTTCCACCTGCCCCGATGAAACCTGCGCCGCCCGGTAGCTCGCCAGAATCATGAAGTCCACTTCCGGCGAAAGGCCCGCATGGTGCATGGCCCGGATCAGGTCGGCTGCGAAGATGAAGCTGCCCTTCAGAACCGGAACCACCAGCAGGTTCGCGGGCTTTCGCGCCGCGATTTCGCGCGCCAGCACGGTTATGCGCTTGGCAATCTCCGCTTCCGAGAACAGGACCGAAATGCGGTGGCCGTCGATGGTGATGTCGCTCATGGGCTAGGGTTTGAGCCGATTTCATCCCTGTGTGCAAAGCGAATTTGCAGGTTTTTCGCAGTTTCCGGCGGCGAGGCGACCCGCGTCACGAAACTGGTGGATTCACCGGCCCGCAAGGGCCTCGCGCCCGTATCCAGGGTCCAGCTGTAAACCTCCGCTTGGCTGCCGTCCTTCAGGCCAAAGCGCAGCCACGGGATTTTCCGGGTGCCGTTTGAAATATTGCTGATCTCGCCCTTGATGCTCAAGATCCGCACCCCGTCAACAACCGCGTGCTGCTGTTCAATGCGGCGGACCTCAAGCCCGTAGATATTGACGCTGTAGCCCATGGCGTCATAGGCCCGCACCGTGACGGGAGCCACGCTCACCACAAATTCCGGGAACGAGGCGGCCGCCGCCACCGGCATCAGCATCGTGGCGCCGAGAATGGCCCAGCCCCGCAAACGGCCCAGCCTTTGGCGTTTTTTCACCGCAAAGGCTTCCTTGGCCCGCCGCGAGGCCTCGACCAGGCGCTTCACTTCGCTGTCCGGCTCGAAGCCGTGCTCGATGAGGAGCGGCGCCTTGCGCGGCGAAATATCGACGATTTCGACCGCCCGGCTTTCGATCCAGCTATGGCCGCAGGCCGAGCAGCTGATCGCCATGCCGTCGCCGGACAGGCGCTGCTCCGGGAAATTGTAGTGCGACGCGCAGGAAGGACAAGAAATTATCATCTGAAAATCATATCATCCATTGATTCGCCCGCGCCCTCCGCCTAAAGCCCAAGCACCCCTGAATTGTTAACAGCAAACAGGGTTAATGCGGCGTTAAGACCGGGCGTGGTGTGGCAGCTATTTCGGCTTGGAGTTCGGTTTAGTGGTTCGTCTTGACAGTGTGGGCCTGCGTTACGGCGATGGCCCCGAAATTTTGAAGGATGTCAGCTTTCACCTGCAGCCCGGCTCCCTGTGCTTTCTCACCGGGCCCTCGGGAGCGGGCAAAACCTCCCTGCTCCGCCTCCTCTTCCTCGCCCTGAAGCCCACCCGCGGCCTCATCAACATCTTTGAAAAGGATGTCTCCCAGGTCAGCCGCTGGGAACTGCCGCTGCTCCGCCGGAGGATCGGCGTGGTGTTCCAGGAGTTCCGCCTTCTCGACCATCTCACCACCTTCGACAACGTGGCGCTTCCCTTGCGCGTCATGGGCCAGCGCGAAGACAGCTACCGGGCCGACGTCATGGACCTGCTGAACTGGGTGGGGCTTGAGGACCAGGCCCAGGCCTATCCGCCCGTCTTGTCGGGCGGCGAGAAGCAGCGCGCCGCCATCGCCCGGGCCGTCATCTCCAAGCCGGAACTGCTGCTCGCCGACGAGCCCACCGGAAACGTCGATCCCGTCCTGGCCAAGCGGCTGCTCCATCTCTTCATGGAATTGAACCGCCTCGGCACCACGGTGTTTCTCGCCACCCATGATCTCAAGCTGGTGTCGCAGGGCAAGGGCTCCGTGCTGCATCTGGAAAAGGGAATATTGAAAGCCGCATGAAGCGCCCGAAAAAATTCCGCCGGGGGCCCATCATCCCTCCCGAAGCCGCCCCGCTCAAGGCGCTGACCGTGACCATGACGGTGATGTGCTATCTCGCCTGCCTCGCCATCGGCGCCCTGATCCTCATCGACCGCGCCGTGGAAAGCTGGACCAGCGGCCTGTCGCGCGAAGTGACCGTGCAGGTCCGCCTCATGCAGAACGCCGACATCGACAAGGAACTGGCCAAGGCTAAAGTCCTGCTCGAGACAACGGTGGGCGTCACCAATGTTGCAGTTCTTGAACGCGACGCCGGCGCCAAGCTCCTCGAGCCCTGGCTTGGCGCGGGCAATCTCGATGACCTGCCGATTCCGCGCCTCATCCGCGTCACCATCGACGAGGCGGCGCCGCCTGATTTTGCTGCCCTGGAAACGCGGCTTAAGAAATCCGTGAGCGGCGCAAGCCTCGATACCCACCGGAGGTGGGAGGTGGAGCTCACCCGCATGGCCCGCGCCCTCTCAACCCTCTCCTACGCCATTCTTGCGCTTATCTGCATATCGGCCATCGCCATGGTGATCTTCGCCACGCGCACCGTGCTGGATGCCAACCGCCAGGTGATTGACGTGCTGCATCTCGTGGGCGCCAAGGACAGCTACATCGCCCACCAGATCGACAGCCGCTTCCTGCGCACCGGCTTCATGGCGGGGCTCCTCGGCGTGGGGCTCGGCGTTTTAACCTTCTTTCTCCTCGGCCTCTCCGGAACCATAGGGGCCGGCGGCGTGGCCGATGCCAGCCGCGGGCTGCTGTTCGCCCCGCCGGAAATCGCCGTGTGGAGCTACGGCGTATTGTTCAGTGTACCGATCATTGCCACGGTGATCTGCCTTGTCACCTCGCGCATGGCGCTCATCCGCATGTTGAGAAGCGTGCTGTGATTGCCTTCCGCTCGCTGCTTTTCAACATTGCCTTCTATGTAAACCTCACGCTTTTCCTCGTGCTGGGCGCCGGATTTTTTGTGACCCCGCGCAAATGGGCGGTGCGCGCCCTGCAGGCCTGGGCCAGCACCTCCCTGTGGCTGCTGCGGGTAATTTGCGGCACGCATATCGAGGTGCGCGGCAAAGAAAATATTCCAGCAGGCCCCATTCTGGTGGCGGGCAAGCATCAGTCCGTGTGGGAAACCTTCGCCATTCTTCCCTAGCTCGATGATCCCTGCATGGTCCTGAAACGGGAGCTCTCATGGATTCCGTTTTTTGGCTGGTTCATCTTCAAATTCCGCATGATCCGATTGGAACGCGGCGCCGGCTCGGCAGCACTTCGCAAGCTCCTGGCACGGGGCGTTGAGGAACTCGCGGCGGGCCGGCAGATCGTCATCATGCCGGAAGGCACCAGACAGGCCCCCGATGCGCCCCCCGCCTACAAGCCAGGGGCGGCGGCGCTTTACGGCACGCTGGGCTGCGCCTGCCTGCCCTTCGCCGTGAATTCCGGCCTGTTCTGGCCCCGCCGGAAATTCCTGCGCTTCCCCGGCACCATCGTCCTGGAATTCCTGCCGCTCATCCCCGCGGGCCTCCCCCGCAAGGCCTTCCAGGAAAGACTGCAAACCGACATCGAAACCGCCACCGCAAAACTGGTGGCCGAGGGCCGCGCGATCTATTGGAAGCATGATCAACACGCCTAAGCCATTGAATAGATTCCGCGAAAGTCAAAAGTTCCTAAATAATTGAATCTGTTCGAAGAATCTTGACAAATAGGAACATAAAGCGTACATAGAACTTGGCAGGCAAGCGCTGGAGCCTTGCCCCGAGTTGCCGTAGCGCAATAGCATTTCGGGGAATGACGCTCATTGAGGCACTCGCCGAAAGCACCCCACTGTTGTGTAAAGAGTGCTTTCGCCCCCCGCCCAACATTATCTATCTAATGATTGAGCATCATGGCCCAGTTGCCGAGTTGGATGATGTCCTTACAGTCGAAGCTTGTGTTTGGTGTGGAACGGTGGGCCGACTGATGCCTTTTCCTTGGGTATGGGAAGTATAATAACGCTCCAAGGAAGACAGGTACGAATCAAGAACATTCCTCGACTCCAGCCTGACTTTGCGATACACTCGCCGCAGGAGTGGCCGAGGCCGTCATGGATCAAAGCGTTGGTATTCTCGATCCCATCTCGCAAGAGATTTGGGACATGAAGTATCGGTTCAAGGACGCCGATGGCGCCATCCATGACCAGACCATCGAGGATACCTGGTGGCGGGTGGCCCGCGCCGTGGCCGAGGCCGAAAAACCGCCCTTGCGCGAAACCTGGGCCTCTGCCTTTTATGAGGCGCTTTCGGATTTCAGGTTTTTGCCCGCCGGCCGCATTGTGGCGGGTGCCGGCACCAGGCGCAGCGTCACCATGTTCAACTGCTTCGTCATGGGCACCATCGATGATTCCATGCTCGGCATATTTGATGGCTTGAAGGAAGCGGCCCTCACCCTGCAGCAGGGCGGCGGCATCGGCCATGATTTCTCAACGCTCAGGCCCAAGGGCGCGCCGGTCAAAGGCGTGGGCGCCGACGCCTCGGGACCTTTAAGCTTCATGGATGTGTGGGACTCCATGTGCCGCACCATCATGTCCGCCGGCGCCAGGCGCGGCGCCATGATGGCGACCATGCGCTGCGACCATCCCGACATCGAAGCCTTCATTGCCGCCAAGCGCGATCCGCTGCGGCTCAGAAATTTCAATTTGTCGGTGCTGGTGAGCGATGCCTTCATGGCCGCGGTGAAGACGGATAGCCCCTGGACCCTGAGCTTTGCGGGGCGGGACTACCGCACCATTTCGGCCCGCGGCCTGTGGGACCAGATCATGCAGTCAACCTATGACTATGCCGAACCCGGCGTCATCTTCATTGACCGCATCAACGCGCAAAACAATTTGGGCTACTGCGAAACCATTCACTGCACCAACCCCTGCGGCGAACAGCCCCTGCCCAGCTATGGCGCCTGCCTGCTGGGCTCGATCAATCTCACGCGCTTTGTGAAATATCCGTTCGAGGCCAATGCCTCAATCGATGAAGCGGCCCTGAGCAAGACCGTGGGCGTTGCCATCCGCTTTTTGGATGATGTGGTCGACGTTTCGAATTATCCGCTGGAGCAGCAGGCGGCAGAAGCCCGCGCCAAGCGCCGGCTTGGTTTGGGAATGACCGGTCTTGCCGATGCGCTGGCCATGTGCGGATTGCGTTACGGATCGGCTGCCGCGGCGGAAGCGGCGAACACCTGGGCGAAAATCATCGAAAACGCCGCCTACAAAATGAGTTCGAAACTTGCCGCCGAGAAGGGCTCCTTTCCGCTTTTCAAGGCGGAGGCCTATTTGAAAGGCGGCCATGCCGCAACGCTTCCCAAAGCCATTCGCCAGGACATTGCCTCATCGGGCCTGCGCAACGGCCTGCTCACCTCGATTGCCCCCACCGGCACCATTTCGCTTTTCGCCGGAAATGTCTCAAGCGGCATCGAGCCCATTTTCAGTGTGAGCTATGAGCGCAAGGTAAGGCTCGCCGATAACAGCCGCCTGACGCTCCGCGTCGATGATTATGCCGCGCGGCTCTGGTGGCATCTCAAGGGCGCCGATGCGGCCCTGCCGCCCGCGTTTCGTCACTGCCGGTGATCTCACCCCGCACGAACATCTCGTCATGCAGGCCGCGGTGCAGAAACATATCGACAGCTCCATTTCGAAAACCATCAATGTGCCCGAGGACTGCGATTTCGAAACCTTCAAGGATGTTTACAGCGAGGCCTATGACCTGGGCCTCAAGGGCTGCACCACCTTCCGCCCCAATGACGTGACCGGCTCTGTGCTGTCCACCGCTTCGGTGACCGAGGACAAGGACGTGACCGTCATGGAGCGCGACCCGGCGCTGAATGGCATCACCTATAAATTGAAGTGGCCCGAAACCGACCACGCCATCTACATCACCATGAATGACATCGTGCAGGACGGAAAGCGCCGGCCCTTCGAAATCTTCATCAATTCAAAAAACATGGAGCACTTTGCCTGGACCGTGGCGCTCACCCGGATGATCTCGGCCGTGTTCCGGCGCGGCGGCGATGTGTCCTTTGTCGTTGAGGAGCTGAAGGCGGTGTTCGATCCGCGCGGCGGGCAATGGATGGAGGGCCATTATGTGCCGAGCCTGCTCGCGGCCATCGGCGGCATCATCGAAAAACACATGATTGAAATCGGCTTCCTCGAGCCCCGGCAGAAGCCGGAATTCGTGGCCACCGCCCAGCACCAAAAGGGCCTCCTGCCCGCGCTGCGGCGAGGCAGCACTGGTCTTCCAGGAGGGCTGCGCCACCTGCCTCTCCTGCGGATTTTCGAAATGCAGCTAAATAAGGCTTGCCTTTAAATCAATTTTGTTCTATGTTTGTTCCTATGCTGATTCATGGTTCACCGATCGCCATCAATTTCCCGCTGGGCTCCAACGACAATGAGCGTTTCTGGTACTGGCGCGGGCGTTCCGGCAAGAAATACATTCACTCCGTCTACGCCGGCAACGCCTGCCCGCCGCTTCCCGGCGCCATCTATGTGGCCGTCCGGCGCATTGGCCACTTGCGCACCGTGACCGCCATGGGCCGCTTTTCGCCCTTCTGGGACGGCACCTCGTCCGAACTGGCCGGGCTCGATGCCGACGAGATTCACGTTCATCTGCTGGCCCGCGACAATGCGGCGGCCAACGCCGTTCTGGGGGATCTCCAGGCGGCCTTTGCTGAAACCCGCCAGGGCGTGAGCCTAGCCGCCTAGGAGGCGGAGCTCGGCGCCGATGGCTTCCAGCGTCTTGTCGTGGATGTTCATCTGCCGGAGATGCACCAGCGTGTTCATCACATAGTCCCGGCAGTGGCCCATTTTTCCTTCGCCCTGCCTGACATGCTTCATCAGCTCCGCGTGCGAAAGCTTGCCCGCATATTGCGGGTGCGCCCGGTCGACGACATAGGCCACCGCCTCGACTTTCTCCTGCCCGCCCAGAAGTTCCACCGTCTGCGCCGCTTCCACATAGACCTGGCTCACCTGTTCGCGTTCGCGCAGGTAAGCCAGCGTTGCCTCCCATTTCGAAGGCTTGATCTGAAAGGCCACGCCGACGCACGACCCGCCGCGGTCGAGGCCAAGCACCAGTCCGGGCAGCGCTTCAGTGCCGCGGTGGTGGTGCGAATAGACGCAAAGGCTGCGGTGATAGCCGCGCACCCGCCCATGCGCCTGCGATTCAAACTCGAAACCCGGCCGCCACATCAGCGAGCCGTAGCCAAATATCCAGCGCTGTTGCATGCTCGTCCCGCTTCGGTTCAATCCAGGAGAATCATTAAAGCATATGGCTTCGACGGCAAAACGCCCATGGTACATGTTCTATCCGCTCGCCGGAATGCTCCTCCTGAGCCTCCTCTGGTGCGGCTACTGGTTCATCGCCTTTTCCGGAGCCAAAGAACTTATCCGGGCAAAGCGCCTGGAATTTGCCGCCCGGGGCATGGAGCTCGCCTGCGCTAGGGAAAGCTGGGGCGGCTTTCCCTTCCGCTTCGAATTCCAGTGTGACATTGCCGCCCTGCAGTTAATCCGCAACGATGAAGCGCACAAAATCCAGTCCACAAAAATCCTCGCCGTGGCCCAGGCCTATAATCCGCTCCATGTCATTCTGCTCGTCGATGGCCCCACCTCGATTGACCGGACAACGGTCATCCACGAGCGCGCCCTGCTATCCGTGACGGTCAGCCTCAACCAGGACTGGGATGCAAGCCTGGAGGCAGCCAGCGTCAATGCCCAAGGTCTGTTTACCGCCGGCCAACTGAAACTCTTCGCCCGGAAAATAAACAGCAGGCTCGATCTCGCCGCCGACACCAAAGAGCTCACGGTGATCCAGCCGGACAATCCGCCCGTCACCGTTTCAAGCGCCGAACTTGTGGGCCAGACCAGCGCCGCGCTTCTCACGGGGCAGCGCCTGGCCGGGCACTCCCTCGACATAAGTTCGCTCAGAATTTCGCAAGGCCCCGTGGAGTTCGCCGCCACTGGCACGGTCTCGCTCGATGCCCAGCACCGCCTGGCAGGCAAGCTCTCCAGCCAGACCAACGACCTCGACGGCGTGATGAAATTCATTGAACCCATCTTCGCCTTGAATGAACAGGACAGCGCCACGATAAAAAATCTCGTCACCCTGACCGGCAGCGATCCCGCAAACACCACAAAGCGGATTTCGTCGCAAAAGATGGCGCGCTTTATTGGGGGCTTGATCAAACTCGCAGATTTGGAACCGCTCTATTAGCGGTGCTTGGGATCGCGGCCGAAATCCGGCGCTGCCGTTTCCTGTCCGGCGGCGATGATGTTCCGCCGCACTTCCCGCGCCCGCGTGAAAAGATTGAACAGCGTTTCGCCGTCGCCCCAGCGGATGGCCCGCTGCAGCGCCGACAGATCCTCCGAAAACCGCCCCAGCATTTCCAGCACCGCTTCGCGGTTGTTCAGGAACACGTCGCGCCACATGGTGGGGTCCGACGCCGCGATGCGGGTAAAATCGCGAAAGCCGCCGGCCGAATACTTGATCACTTCCGAATCGGTCACCTCTTCGAGGTCGGCCGCCGTGGCCACCGTATTGTAGGCAATGAGATGCGGCAGATGGCTGGTGATCGCCAGCACGAGATCGTGATGCTCCGGCGTCATCAGTTCAACTTCGGAGCCGCAAGCGTGCCAGAATTTTTCCAGCCGCGTAACCGCAGCGGCATCGCTGCCGGGAAGCGGCGTGAGGATGCACCAGCGCTTCACGAACAGGTCGGCAAAGCCGGAGGCCGGGCCCGATTGCTCCGTGCCGGCGATGGGATGGCCGGGCACGAAATGAACCCCCGCCGGCAGATGCGGCGCCACATCGCGCACCACCGCGGCCTTGACCGAACCCACATCCGTGACAATGCAGCCCGGCTTCAATGCCGCGCCTATTTCCTGCGCAATTGCCCCGCAGGCGCCAACCGGCACGCACAGGATAACCAGATCGGCATCTTTGACCGCGGCAGCCGCCGTGGCATGGATGCTGTCCGCAAGGCCGAGCTGCACCGCCGCTTTCCGGGTCGCCTCGCTTTTGGCATAGCCTGCAATATGCGCGGTAATTTTTTCGCGCCGCATGACATGGGCCAGCGACGAGCCGATGAGCCCGATGCCGATCAGCGCCACGCGTTCAAACTGCACGCTCATTTCAGGAAATCCGCCAGGGCTGAAACGACGGCGCGGTTGGCCTCGTCATCGCCGATGGTCAGGCGCAGGCAGTGCGGCAGGCCATAGGCCTCCATGCGCCGCAGAATGATCCCCTGCTCATTCAGATAGGCGTCCGCCATCGGTGCTGTCTTCTTTCCGTTGGAAGCAAAATGAATGAGCAGAAAATTTCCTACGCTCGGCGTGACCTTGAGGCCCAGCGCCTGCAATTGTTCGGCGAGCAGGCCCAGCCACTTTTCATTATGCGCAATCGCGGCCTCGACAAATTTCTGGTCGCCAATGGCGGCAACTCCCGCCGCCATCGCCGCAGCACTCACGTTGAAGGGCCCGCGAATCCGGTTCAGCACATCGGCCACATGGGCCGGGCAATAGGCCCAGCCCAGGCGCAGCCCCGCCAGGCCATAAATTTTCGAGAAGGTGCGCGTCATCACCACATTGTCGGAGGTTGCCACAAGCTCAAGGCCCGATTCATAGTCATTGCGCCTCACATATTCCGCATAGGCCGCATCGAGCACCAGCAGGGTGGTTTTCGGCAGCCCCGCATGCAGGCGCTTCACCTCGTTGAAGGGCAGGTAGGTGCCGGTGGGATTATTCGGATTGGCCAGAAACACCATCTTCGTCCGCGGGCCCACGCATTTCAGCATCGCATCAACACTGGTGGCGTGATCGGCTTCCGGCGCCACAACCGCCTTGGCCCCATTGGCGGCGATGGCGATGGGGTAAACCAGAAATCCAAATTGCGAATAAACCGCCTCGTCGCCCGGCGCCAGATAGGCATGCGCCAGGAGCTGCAGCAGTTCATCCGAACCCGCGCCGCACACGATCGACGCTGCATTCAAACCGTAACGCGCCGCAATCGCCTCGCGCAGTTCGGTGGCCGAGCCATCGGGATAGAGCGCCAGCAGATTGCCGTTGGCGGCATAGGCCGCCATGGCTTTTGCCGAAGCGCCAAACGGCGACTCGTTGGACGAGAGCTTGTGAATCTTCGCACCCCTGGCCGTGCTCCTGCCCGGCACATAGGGTGAAATATCAAGAATGCCCGCCTTGGGAAGCGGGTGAATGGCGTCCGGCTTCAAGCTCATGGTTTGATCTCGAAGGGCGATGGATAGCGCCCGGCCACTTTCAGGCCGAGCAGCGCATTGGAGCGGTTGAGGCCCACCAGCGGGCTCTCGTGATCGGACAGGAAACCCGGCAGGCACGAGACCCGCCGCTGCCCCAGCTTGATCTGCCACAGCGGGGCCGGCGAAAAATCCCGGGGCAGCTTGCCGTCGCTGATGATCAGGGTCTCGTCATCGCCCGTAGGCTCCGACGGCGAGTGCCCGAAGACCAGGAGCTTGGGAACCGTATCGTCGCGCAGGAAGGGCAGGCAGGCCACCACCTTGGCCTGGCCCGCCTTGCCCTCGGCAAAGGCCTCGACCCAGGGCGATTCCGTTTCGACAACGCAGATGTCGCCCGGGCTCGCGTTGACCTGCATCAGGGCCTGCGCCTCGTCACGGTATTCCTCCACCGGAAGGGTGCCGAAATAATCCCGGATGCGCAGCCGCAAGCCCATCGTGGCATTGAGTTTCTTGCTGATGTGGATGGTGATGTCCGCCTGGCTTTGGGCCGAGCGCGCCAGGATGTTTCGCCAAAGACGCACCAGAAGTTCCGGCGGCACAAGGCTTTCGGGCCGCGACAGGAGCCGCCGCAGGATGGCGGCTTCGCGCGCCGGCCGGAAGGCCGAGCTGCCAAGGCCGCCATTTTTCAGCTTGATGGCCCGCACATGTTCAGTGGCGGCAAAGCGCCGCTCAAGCAGGTTCATCAGGCCGTCATCGATGGCATCCATTTCGCGGCGGATGTCGTCAAGCTCAAGGTCTGATCCAGCTGGTTCACTCATGGTCTTCAATCTCTATCGAACTCCGGCGGCCCTACTGGCGCCGCTCCAACAGGATTGGACCTTCATACTTGGAGCCGTCACAAAAGCAAAGGCTTCCCGTTATTCCCCGCCGTCGAAGCGGACGGGCGAGGGCAGGAGGGCCGGCTTGAACCGCGGCATCAGGCGCCTGACCCTTTTCCCCGATGAAAAGGCATAAACCTGCTTCACCGCCTCGACGATAATGACCCCCGAGAAGCGCGACGTAACCAGGTCGCAAACCCGTTCTATGGCGCTGGCGCCGGAGAGCACGAAGCCCCTTTTGGTCGGCGGCATTTGCAGCGCATGGGACCAGGAAACCGCTGAAAACTGCGCCTCCTTGAGCAGCCCCGCCAGCTGGGTGCGCGAAAACGGCTGGCCATAGCCGAAGGGCGATGTGTCGAAGGCCGCCCACAGCCCCCGGCGGTTTGGCACCACCAGAACCAGCCGGCCCTGCGGAGCCATGACCCGCCAGACCTCCTGGAGCATTTCGATCGGGCTGTCGGTCAGCTCCAGCCCGTGGACCACAAGGGCCAAATCCACCGTGCTTTCCAGCAGCGGCAGGTCGAATTCATCAACCAGGGCCGATTGCACATCGCCTTCCCGCGGCCAGTGAATGACTCCCTGGCGGGCCATCATGAAGGCAAGGCTGCGCTTGGCCTCGGAGGGAAGCTCGTCGAGATAGGGCGTGGCAAAACCCATGCCCATGACGCAGGCATCATCCAGCGAACCGAGCCGCGGCTTCAGCTTGGCGGAAAGCAGGCGGCGAGTAGCATTTCCCAAGGGACTCGCGTAGAATTCACGCAGTTCAACGACATCCATGACGGCAAGATTTAGCGTTTAACGCCGGATGGGTCATCAACGAAGAAAAACAGGGTTAGCAAATCATATGTCCCATCTCGATATGCGCCAATTCATGTGCCGCTCCGACAACTACGGCGTCATCATCCATGATTCCAAAACCGGCGCCACCGCCTCCATTGACGCGCCCGATGCCGAGGCGGTGGAGATGGAGCTCCGGAAATTTGGCCGGCAGCTCACCCATATTTTCACCACCCACCACCACGAGGACCATGTCGCCGGAAACCTGCGGCTCAAGGAGCTCTTCGGCTGCAAGATCATTGGGCCAAAGAATGAGGCGGAAAAAATTCCGGGCATTGATGCCGCCGTCAAGGGCGGCGACACGTTCAGCTGGGCCGGCCGCGAGGTGAAAGTCTTTGATTGCCCGGGCCACACCAGGGGCCACATCGCCTTCCATATTCCGTCGGAATATTCGCTCTTCGCCGGCGACACGGTTTTTGCCATGGGCTGCGGCCGCGTCAACGAAGGCAGCATGGAAGAGATGTGGCATTCGGTTAATCAGTTCCGCGCCCTGCCTCCCGTCACCTATGTCTATTGCGGCCATGAATACACGGAAGCCAACTGCCGCTTTGCCCTGTCCGTCGAACCGGCAAACCGCGCCCTGCAGCAGCGCTCGGCCGTTGTTGCGGCCCAGCGCGCCAAAAATGAAATGACCTGCCCGTCCACCATCGGCGACGAATTGAAGACCAATCCCTTCATGCGCTGCGACAGCCCCGAGATCAGGAAAAACCTGAAGCTTGAATCTGCCTCCGACGCGGAAGTGTTTGCCGAACTCAGAACCCGCAAGAATAACTTCTGATCGCCACCTAGCTCTTCCGGAATATCATGTCCTTGGCGGCTATTGCCGCACCGGCGGAAATGAGCAGGCACGCCGCCGCGATCGACCAATGAAACGCCGCGTAGCCGAAAAACAGCAGCACCAATGTGGACAGCAGGGGGGCGGCGTAGGAGGACGCGCCGAGGACCATGATGTCGCCATGCTTCAGGCCGTAGTCCCACGTGTAAAATGCGGCCCCCAGGGGCAGAAGCCCAAGGCCTGCAACGGCCAGCCATTCAACGGCATTTTGCGGCCATGCGGTTTGCTCAAAAATAAGATGCGAGCCCAGGGACAGCAGCGCCGCGGCGAGGCAAAACCCCGAAATCACGTCGGTTGGCACCTGGCCGAAGCGCCGGGCCAGGACCGAATAGCCCGCCCAGATAATGGCGCAGGGAAGGGCAAGCACGTGGCCGAGTTTGAGGCCTTGGCTCAAGCCGAATCCGTGCCCCCGGGTGATCACCAGAACCGCCCCGATCAAGCCCAGCACGACCCCGACAACGTGATGCGCCTTTAATTTTTCGCCGGGCAGGAATGCCGAAAAAATCACCAGGAACAGCGGCCAGAGATAAGCGATGAGACTGACCTCGACCGGCGGCGCATTTCGGATCGCGGTGAAATAGATGAAGTGGTAGCCGAAGAGGCTTGCAATGCCCAGGGCCCAGAGCCGAGGGTCCTGATGCCTGAGCGTGGCCAGCGCTGCGGGACGGAAAACCCACGTGGCAGCGCCTATGAGCCCGCCGATGAAAAAACTCATGGCCGCGAGTTGAAAGGGCGGAACGCTGCCGGAGGCCGTGGTAAACAACGCCAGGAAAGCCCACATCAAAACTGCCGTGAAGCCGATCAGCGTTGCAGTTCTGCGTGACAAGGAAAAATCCTCAAATTGCGGGCGTGCACCGGGATATGGCCAAGCCGTCCGGCGATCAAGCGGGTTTTTCAACTCTGTTGAGCTCGGCCGCGGCGGCTCTTGAATTATAGAATTTGCGCCCGAACACGCTGATCAGGACGGCGCCCACGATGATGGCACCGCCGAGGAAAGCGGCCTCTCCCGGTTTCTCGCCCACAAAAAACCAAGGCCACATCGGATTGATGACGGCATCGAGCATGGCGATGAGGGTGAGCGTCACGGCGGGAACCGAATGGGCCCCCTTGATATAAAACACCAGGGGAATGGCAAGCTGAAGGGTGGCCATGGCCGCCAGCAGGAGAACCTCCCGCAGGCCCACATCGAAACCGCCGCCCGCATGCCCCGCGGTAAATCCCAGAGTTCCCGCGATAAAAAATGACATGATGCCGCCGAGGCAAATCGACGGCACCATGTCCACGTTCCGGTACCTCCGCAACGCCAGGGTTTGCCCGGCAAAGGCCATGGGAACGCAGATGGAAAGAAACAGCCCCAATGTGGAGTGGCCGGCTTCGAGCCCATCCCAGGCGATGACGCCGACGCCAAAGAGCGCCAGGATCGCCGCAATCCAGGCCTCGAAGCCGGGCTTTTCGCCCGTCACCCACGGGCTGAGAAGGGCCGCAAACAACGGTGACGTGGCGCCGACGACGGAAACCGTGGCGGTGCTCACCATCGTCAGGGAAGAGACGTAGAGCGTTGATCCCAAGGCAAAGAAAAGGGCCGATGCGAACAGCGCCAGCCGGGGTATGTCCAAAAATTTCTGGTAGGCCCCGCGGCCATAGACGGCGATGAGATAAACCATGAGGGAAACGGCCAACCAGTAACCGCGCCAGCAATTGAGCTGCCAGCCGTCGAGCCCCGGCATGATGCGGACAAAAACCCCCGAAAGGCTCCATCCGATGGTGGCAAGAAACACAAAGAATACGCCCGTGCCGTAACTTTGTTCAGATGTCCCCAATATTGCCCTCTCCGCCGCTCAATTTTCGCCAACGTCAGAATGCACACATCGAATATTGAAAATTGCGGCTGTGAGAATCAGGCGCGCAACTTCAGATTGTCTGCATCATAAGGACTTTCCGCGATAACGCTAGCCTTGAACGTTTTATCGAGGATTTTGATTTCCAGCTCAGTATCCAGAGTTGCAAATTCCGGGCGCACCATGCCAAGCGCCAGGGACTTGTTCACCCGCCAGCCAAAGCCGCCATTGGTGGCGCGCCCCACCAGCTTGCCCTTGGCGTAAATGGGTTCCGAGCCCCGCGTATCCGAATCCGCATCGCTGATGCCATGGACTTCCATGGTGACAAAATTCCAGTTCAGCCCTTTCTCGCGGCCCGCAACCAGCGCATCACGGCCCAGGAACTGCCCCTTGTTGGGATGCACGAAACGGTCAAGGCCCGACTCATAGGCCGAATATTCAATGGAAAGTTCGCGCGGCACCAGGCGGTAGCTCTTTTCGATGGAGAGCGACGACATGGCCTTGATGCCATAGGGCCGGATGCCGAATTCGCGGCCCGCTTCCATCAGCAAATCGAACAGCACAACCTGCTGCTCGATAGGGTGGTGGAATTCAAAGCCCAGTTCACCGACAAAATTGACGCGCAGCGCATGGCAGCTTGTGGCACCCACGGAAATGGCTTGCCCGGAAAGCCACGGGAAGGCTTCATTGGAGAGATCCGTTGCCGTCAGCTTCTGCAACACCTTTCGTGCATTCGGGCCGGCCAGCACCAGCACGCCAAGCCGCGTTGTGATCGGGTTCAGCTTCACCGATCCGTCCTTGGGCAGCAGCTTGTAGAGCGTGTCATGGTCGTGGCGCTCGAAGGCGCCAGCGGAGACGAGATAGAAACGGCCCGGGGCCCATTCATAAACCGTGAACTCGGCCCGCACCCCGCCATGCTTGGTCAGCAGATGGCACAGCGCAATGCGCCCCATCTTTTTTGGAATGCGGTTGGCGAGAATTGAATCAAGCCAGTCGCGCGCCCCCGGCCCCGACACTTCCATCTTGGCAAAAGCCGACATGTCCTGCAGCGCCACATTCTCCATCACATTGCGGCATTCCTCGCCGACGAAGCGGAAAGCATTGGAGCGGCGGAACGACCATTTCTCGACGATGCGGCCGTCATCGGTTGGCGCTGCATGATTATGGTTGAGCAGCACATCGGGCCGGTCCAGATCCTTGTCTGAGAGCGCATAGCCCTTGGGCGCAAACCAGCCCGGCCGTTCCCAGCCGTAAACCGAGCCAAACACCGCGCCCAAATCCTTCATCCGGTCATAACACGGCGTGCGCTTCAGCGGACGCGCCGCGGCGCGTTCCTCTTCCGGATAATGCATGGTGAAGACGTTGGCGTAAGCCTCTTCGTTCTTCTCCTTGAGATAGCCCTTGCTGGCATAGGGGCCGAAGCGCCGCGGATCGACACCCATCATGTCAATGGTGGGCTCGCCGTCGACGATCCATTCAGCCAATTGCCAGCCTGCCCCGCCCGCCGCCGTCACGCCAAAGGAATGGCCTTCGTTCAGCCAGAAATTCTTGCGGTCCCAGGCCGGGCCGATGATCGGCGAGCCGTCCGGCGTGTAGGCGATGGCGCCGTTGTAAATTTTCTTGATGCCCAGTTCGCCGAAGGCCGGAACCCGCGTGATGCAGGTTTCAATATAGGGCTCGAGGCGGTCAAGCTCGCCCTGGAACAATTCGTACTCGCTCTGCGCCGAAGGCCCGTCCACGTAGCAGCACGGCGCGCCCTTCTCGTAAATGCCGAGAACAAAACCGCCGTTTTCCTCGCGCAGATACCACGATGAATCGGCTTCGCGCAGCACGCCCATTTCCGGCAGGCCCTTGGCCTGGCGCTCCTTGATCAGCGGCGACGGCTCGGTGACGATATACTGGTGCTCGACCGGAATGACCGGAATATCAAGCCCCACCATGGCGCCCGTCTTGCGCGCGAAATTTCCCGAGCATGAAACAACGTGCTCGCAAGCGATGTCGCCCTTGTCGGTCTTCACCAGCCATTCGCCCGAAGGAAGCTGCTCGATGGCGGTGACCGTGGTGTTGCGGTAGATCTCCGCCCCCCGGCTGCGCGCCCCCTTGGCCAAAGCCTGGGTGAGATCGGCAGGCTGGATATAGCCGTCATCGGGATGCTGGATGGCGCCAATGATGCCGTCCGTTTCGCACAGCGGCCAAAGCTCCTTCAACTGCTGCGGCGTGAGCTTGTTGACCTTGATGCCGATGGTTTCGGCGATGCCGGCGTAATACATGAACTCGTCCCAGCGGTCCTTGGTCCGCGCCAGGCGGATGTTGGAGACTTTCCTGAAGCCCACATGCTGGCCGGTTTCCGCTTCAAGCTCGCCATAGAGCTTCACCGAATACTTGTGAATCTGGCCCACCGAATAAGAAAGATTGAACAGGGGGAGCAGGCCCGCCGCATGCCAGGTGGAGCCGGAGGTGAGCTCCTTGCGCTCGACCAGGACCACATCGCTCCAGCCCTTTTTGGCAAGGTGGTAAAGCGTCGAAACGCCGACCACGCCGCCACCGATAACAACCACCCGCGCCTGCGTTTTCATGGAAATTCCTTTGGACCTGGAAACTCGATTTTGGCCACATTAGTGAGAGAAATTCAACCGACGTGAAGTGGAGCGACGGGGGCAGGGCGGAATCCGACACCGGCGCTAGCTCTTCGCAAGTCCCATCCGGCTGATAATGAAGGAACTCAGTGCCCGCACGTCATCCCGGTCAAACACCGGCACCGGGGCGCCGGCAATGGCAGAGGTGGCCGCGATCGCAATAATGGTGGGATCGCCGCCGGCCAGTGGGGGATGATCCAGCGCCAGATTGCGGACTTCGATTTTGTCGTGGCCGTCGCGCTTGTAGCCCTCGACGATGACAAGATCGCAAGGCTCCAGCTTTCGCAGGATGTCATCGAGGCTGGGCTCCGCTTCGCTGCGCAATTCGTGAATGAGCGCCCAGCGCCCGCTTGAGACGACCGCCACCTCCGTGGCTCCCGCCTTGCGGTGGCGGAAGCTGTCGCGCCCCTCATGATCGATGTCAAAGGAATGATGCGCGTGCTTCACCGTCGAAATTCTAAGCCCGCGGCCCGTGAGATCGATCACCAGTTTTTCCACCAGAGTGGTTTTGCCGGCGTTCTTGAATCCGGCAACCCCGATGATTTTTTGTTTCATGTCGCACCAAAAATGTCTTCGGCAATCCGCAAATCCTCCGGCGCGTTCACATTGAAAAAAGGATCATATGGCGCAACCGGCCATGCCACGCTTTGGGCTGATGCCCGGTTGGCCCAGTCCTTGACCCGGAACAAATTATCCCCGGCTATGGCGCTCTCAAGATCGTCCAGAAGGTCGGCTTTCCACGCCCCGATGATGTAGTGCTCCTGGTCGCCGGAAGCGGCAATGGCGGCACCTCTGACCACGGCTTTTTCCAGGAGCTTTGCAACGAGATTAAAGGGAAGGAAAGGCGTGTCGGAAGGGACCGTCACCAGCACCTCCGCCGCAACCCCTTTTGCAAACCGCAGCGCCGCATGCAAACCCGCCAGCGGAGTCGTCAATGACGTGAGGGCATCGGGAACCACGTCCAGGCCAAACTCCGCAAATCTCGCGGGCTCGCCATTGGCATTGATGACAAGCTGGTCGACCTGCGGCTCGATCTGCTCGATCACATGCAGGATGACCGGCTTGGACGCCAGTTCAAGAAAGGCCTTCTCGCGGCCGCCCATGCGGCTGGACTGCCCCCCCGCAATGATGGCGCCAATGATTTTCATGGTCCCATGTGGGCATAAAGCCGCTGCGGCGGCAGCCAAAGGGTGATGTCGTCGCCGCCGGCGATGATGCCCTCCCGTTCAACCCAGGCGGTGACACCGCGCTTGTGCATGGCGGAAGCCACCAAACCAGCCTTCGGCGCGGCATGATGCTGCGCCACCACATCAGCCACCTGGCGGCAGGGGAAATTTTCCATGTCCACGACGATGGTGGCGCCCGAGGGAAATTGCAGCCGGGTGGAAGGCGGCAGCAGCGTCAGGTCGGGGATGCCCGAGGTCACCACATTGGCCCCCAGCCATTCCGCTTTCATTTCCGGGATGCCCATGAGAGCGGCAATTTCGCCAAGCTCCTCCTCGGAAACAAGGGTGAGCTGCCTGACATTGCGGATGTCGGTGTCTCTTGCATATTGCTTGATGGTGCGGACATCCGACTTTCGCGTCAGGCCCGCATGCATATCGCCCTTGATGCCCGAAAAAAGCAATTCAAGGCGGGCCACCTCCGCTTTTTCCAGCCCCGCCTCGCGGTCGCCGCTCAGAAGCAGTTTCCGGGTCCGCCCGACAAATGGCGCTTTTGACAAGAGTTGCGGCAAGGGTAGCTCCCATTCCTCTGATTTTGGCTTATACAAGTGCCATGTCTTACGCTGAATTTGAAGAGTTCATGGACCTTACGGGGCTTCTCTGCCCCCTGCCAGTGCTGAAAGCCCGCAAGCGCCTGGAATCCATGCCGTCCGGCCAGGTGCTGAAGGTGCTTGCCAGCGACCCCGTGTCCGCCATAGACATGCCGCACTTCTGCACCGAACAGGGCCATGCCCTTCTTACAAATTCAAGAACTGGCGACGTCTTCACCTTCAGGATCAAGCGCAAATGACCTATGATTTCGGCAGTTTCAACAATTGGGGCGCCCTCAAAAAGGTGGCGCTGCGCACCCCCGCCGTGGCCTTTCACAGCGACGCCAGGATCGATGCCGAATGGGAAAAGCTCAACTACCATTCAAGGCCCGACCTCGCCGCGGCAAAGCAGGAATTCATCGCGGTTGAAGCCATCCTCGGCAAGACCGGCGCGGACGTCATCCGGCTGCCCGCCGGCGATGGCCTGACCCTTGATTCCCTCTACACCCATGACGCGCTGGTCGTCACCCCCCGGGGCCTTGTGCGCCCGCATATGGGCAAGCCTGCCCGCCGTCTTGAGCCCCGGGTCAATGGCGCCCATCTCGAATCTCTGGGCATTCCCGTCATCGGCGAAATCACCGCACCTGGCCAATTGGAGGGCGGCGATCTCGTGTGGATCGACCGCAATACCTTGCTTGCCGGGGTTGGCTACCGCACCAACCGGGAAGGCATCCGCCAGCTTTCAAAACTCGCCGGTCCCGATGTGGAAATTCTTGCCTTCGACATGCCCCATTACAAGGGCAGGTCCGATGTTTTCCATCTCATGTCATGCCTCAGTCCGCTTGATGCGGATTTGGCGGTCGTCTATCTGCCGCTGATGGCGGCGCGCCTGGTGGAATTTTTGGAGTCGCGCGGCATTGGCTTCATTCAGGTGCCCGACGATGAATTTGAAACCATGGGCTGCAATGTCCTGGCCCTTGGCCCGCGCCACGCCATGATGGTGGAGGGAAATCCCGAAACCGAAAGGCGCATGCGCGCGGCGGGCGTGAATGTCGAAGTGATCAAGGGCTATGACATTTGCCGCAAGGGCGAGGGCGGCCCGACCTGCATGACCAGGCCGCTTGTCAGGGCTTGAGCCGGCCCCGGACTTTTTCCGAAAATCCCACCGTCACCGATCCATCCGCATGCTCGATCAAGGGACGGCGGATCAGCGAAGGGTTGCGCAGGACAAGAGCCGCCGCTTTCTTTTCCGTAAGATTTTTCGTATCCGCCGCTGACAGGCCGCGCCAGGTATAACCCGCGCGGTTGACCATCTTCTCCCAGCCGCCCAGCGCGCTGGACCATTTGGCAACCTGCGCGGAATTAAGAGGCGATTCCCTTACATCCGAGAAATCATGCTTGAGATCATTCTCGTCAAGCCAAGCCAATGCCTTTTGGCAGGTCGTGCATTTGTTCAGTCCAAAAACCTTCAGCTGCATGACTCACCTGTTGAGGGAAAGTGTCTTGTCGGTGAAAGCCTCCGCCCCGCCGGTGAGCTGGTCGGTGAAGGCCTTGAACAGGCCTTCGATCATGGCTTTGTCGATATCCCTGACGATGAACACCATGCGCGTGGTGTCATCCCCGTCGGGCCAGCTGGGCAGGCGCACCGGGGGATGAAAGACATGCTGCACCCCGTGCAGAACGATGGGCCTGTCCGGCTCATCGGTCATTTTCACGATGGCCTTCATCCGCAGCATGTTGGCCCCGTGATAGGATTTCAGAAGCTCCATGAAGAGTTCAAGTCCGGCCGGGCTGATGGCCTGTTTCTCGCTGAAGCTGAACGAGCGGATATGTGCGTCGTGGCGCGACACGTCATGGTGATGATGCCGGTGGCGTTTCTCCGCCGTCTCATAGGCTTCCGCCGCCAGCCATTTCCGCACGTCGACGGTTTTCTTTTCCGGATCAAACAGGCCCATGTTGAAAAGCCGTGGCGCCGTGGCTTCATTGCGGTGCGTGGTGAGCAGGCGCGCCGCCGGATTAAGCTTGCGCAGGCGGGCGATGATCGCAAACAGCATGTCCTCGCCCTCGCGGCCCGAGAGAAGATCAACCTTGGTGAGCACAATGCGGTCGGCAACCGAAACCTGCTTCACCGCTTCGGCATGGGCATCAAGCGTGGCCCAGCCATTGAACGCATCGACCACGGTCACGACGCCTTCAAGGCGGCAGCGCTCAAGCAGCGTGGGCTCGCTCATCACCGAATGCAGCACGGGAGCGGGATCCGCAAGGCCCGTCGTTTCAATGACGATGCGGTCAAAGGCTTTCACCTCGCCCCGCTCCCGCCTGCCGAGCAGGTCATTCATCGTGTCGATGAGATCGCCGCGGATGGTGCAGCACAGGCAGCCCGAGGCCAGCTCGATGATGTTCTCGTCGGATTTTTCAACCAGCAGATGATCCAGCGACACATCGCCGAATTCATTGATGATGACCGCGGCGTTGGACAGCATCGCGTCCTTGAGAAGCGAATTGAGCAGCGAGGTTTTGCCCGAGCCGAGAAAGCCGGTGAGGATGGCAACGGGAATGGGAAGGCCGTTCATGCCCTGTTTTCCCGGTTTCCCAGCAGGCTTGATACGACAAGAGCGGCAAGAACAATGCCGCCCCCGGCATACTGGTTGGCGGTCAGGCGCTCGCCGAACAAAAGCCCGGCAAGGGCCGTGGTCACAATCGGCTCCAGATTGTAAAAGGGCGCAACGGTCGAGGCCGGCGCAAAGCGCAGGGAAGACATTTGCAGCATATAGGCCACCACATAGACGCCGGCCACGCCCAGAAGGAAATGCAGCCCCGCTGCGGTGCCGGTCCCGCCGGGCATCATTTGCAGGGTTCCCCCGCTCACGTAAAGCGCCACCAGCAGGGTTGCCGGCCAGATGACGAGATGCACCAGGCTGCCGAACACCGCGGGCGTGAGATAGCGCGAGATGGAGCGCCCGGTGAAAAACTGCACCACGCCGCCGAGCGAGGCAAGCGTTGCCAGCCCGATGCCGCGAATATCAAGATCACTGAAGCTCGGGCCTATGGCCACCACCAATCCGCCAAAGGCAAAAAAGGCGATGAGGATCCGCCAAAACCCGGGGAATTTTCCTTCCACCACGGGCGAGGCAAGCATGATGAGAACCGGGAAGGTGAAAAAGATAATCACCGCAAGGCCAATGGGAATGAACTGGACCGACGCCAGGTAGGACACCGAGATCACCAGGGTGGCGATGGCCTGTCCGCTGAAGGCGGCCATTGCGGCGCGGGGAATTCTGAAGCTTTCGCCCTGCGCCACGGCGATGAGCGCGAATGCAACCGCAAGGACGGAGGTGCGGAAGAACGTCGATTCGACGGGAGGAATTCCGTTTTCGAAAGCGCCCCGGACAAAGTTTGGAACCAGGCCATAAATGCTGGCCGCCGCCAGGGCGCAACCAACTCCAAGCCTGGTCCGGCTGATCATTTTTGCAAAGCTCAGTTGGCCGTTTTCTTGCTGGTCTTTTTCTTCTTGCCAGGTTTTTGCCCGTCTGAGCCCTGCGCCACTGGAGCCTGCGCCTTGGCCTTGGGCTCAGCCTCTTTTGAAAGGGCGGCGATCTGGGCAAAGGCTTGCGGCGTCATCATATCGCACGGCGCGTTCTGCGCCCGGTAATCCGTGCATAACGCCTGGCTCGTGGCCTGATCGATGTTCCACAGCATGGCGGCAAAGCCCTGCTTGTCGGGCAGGCGGACAACCCCGGCCTTGCCCGGCGCATCCATGCCCACCGGGCTGATCAGCCTCCCGCGAAGCGCCATGTCGGCCTTTTGCAGGGTTTCATAGGTGCCGAAGGAGATGCCCCATCCGGCAAGCTCCTTGGCGCGGACGGCGGTCACCGGCGGTTTCTTCTTGCACACCGCACTTGTCAAATCCGCCGGGACAATGGCGCCGAGCGGACTGTCCGAAATTTGCGCCAGACGCGGCCGGCTCGGCAGAGTTCCTTTTGAAAATCCGTCCGTCAGGAGTGTCCGGGCAATTTCCGCACGGCTTCCCGAATTGGGCGCGCCCAGCACAACGGCGATCAGTTTGCGCCCGCCGCGCGTGGCCGAGGCCACCAGGTTGAAACCCGAATTGCAGACAAATCCGGTCTTCATGCCGTCAGCCTCCGGCATGCTGCGGATCAGGCTGTTGCGGTTCATCAGCTTTTTCTTGCCGATCGCCACGTGCGGTTGGGAAAAATACCGGCTGTGCTCGGGAAATTCCGCAAGGATGACGGCGGCCAGAACCCCGATGTCGCGCGCCGAGGTGAGCTGGCGGGGATCAAAAAGCCCGTTGGGATTCACATAATGCGTGGCGTTCAATCCCAGTTTTTTCGCCGTCGCATTCATCTCGGCGACAAAATTGAAAACCGTGCCATTGGCGCCTTCGGCCAGCACATAGGCCATGTCGTTGGCCGAATAGACCAGCAGGGTCTGAAGCGCCAGATCAACCGAGATGGTGCTGCCCGGCCGCATGCCGATCTTGCTGGGCTCCTGCGAGGCGGCCAGCGGAGTGACCAGGATTTTCTGGTCCAGGCGCAGGCTGCCGGCCTTTAATTTCTTGAAGACAATATAGGCGGTCATCAGCTTGGTAAGCGAAGCCGGATACCACGGTTCGCCCGCCCGCTCATGGGAAATGACCTCGCCCGTCGCCGCGTCAAACAATACGGAAGGACCGGCGTTGGCCGCCGGCGCAATCAGGAGGCCAAGCAGTCCCAGCAGAAGCAAGGGTTTTCGAAAATGCGCCGCCAAACTATGTTCCCCGCCTGATTGCCATCGTAACCGCCCCGGAATTGCTTGAGCCATATACACCTGGAATGCGATAAAAGTGCGGCCACAGGTCCTGGTGCCCTTGGAGGGACTTGAACCCCCACCTCTTTCGAGAGCGGATTTTGAGTCCGCCGCGTCTACCATTCCACCACAAGGGCGCAAACCAGGGCTTCCCTCTAAAGCGTCGAGGCTTGCGCCGTCAACCCGAAAGGCGCTTAAAGCAAAAATCATGATCCGAATCTCCAATTCCCTGAGCATCGATGAACGGGATGTCTCCGAATCCTTCATCCGCGCTTCCGGCCCTGGTGGACAGAATGTGAACAAGGTCTCCACCGCGGTGGAGCTGCGCTATGACGTGGCCAACGCCGCACTTCCCTATGAAGTGAAGCAGCGCCTGGAGAGCATCGCGGGCCGGCAACTGTCCCAGGATGGGATCCTGATTGTGACCGCCCAGGAACACCGCTCCCAGGAGCGCAACCGCGCCACCGCCCTTGAAAAACTTGTGGCGCTTCTGCGCAAGGCTTCGGTCCGGCCCAAAAGGCGCATTGCAACCCGGCCCACCAGGGCTTCAAAGACCAGGCGTCTCGATTCAAAAGCAAAACGCTCCACCACCAAAAACCTGCGGCGTTCCAAGCCGTCATTCGATTAGGCAGTTCAGCCATGCTTCGCAGACTTTACGATTGGACCATTTCGCTCGCCGCCCGGAAAAGCGCCGAGGTCTGGCTTGCGGTCATCGCCTTTGTTGAAAGCTCGTTTTTTCTCGTGCCCGCCGATGTGCTCTTCCTGCCCATGGCGCTGGCGCGGCCGGACCGCGCCTATCGCCTGGCTTTCATTGCAACCATTGCCTCCACCCTGGGCGGCATCGCCGGATATTTTCTCGGCTACTTCGCTTACCAGGCAATTGCGCAGCCCATTCTGGATTTTTACGGCAAGCTTGCGGCATTCGAGTCGCTGCGCGCCTGCACCGATGAAAACACCATTGCCCTGTTGCTGCTAACTTCGGGCCTTGCCCATCTTCCCCCCATCAAGGTCGTGACAATTCTGGCCGGCGTTGTTCATGCAAGCTTCCTTGTCTTCGTTGCCTCCTGCATCCTGGCCCGCGGCGCCAGGTTCTTCGCCCTCGCCTGGGCCTTGAAGAAATATGGCGAACCCATCCGGATGTTTATCGAGAGGCGCCTGGGCCTTATTGCCGCAGCCGCCGCGGCGCTCCTTATTGGCCTTTATGTCATCGTAAAATATTTCAGCGCATCGGGATTGGGAACGACATGCTAGAATATCTGCATCCGCAAAAAGCTTCGCTCGTCATCTTGGTTGTAGCAACGGCGACCATCGCAGGCGCCTGGATTTTTCAGCTCGCCGGCTATGATCCCTGCCACCTCTGCCTGATGCAGCGCTGGGCCTATTATTTTGCGGTGCCGTTTTCCCTGCTGCTGTCGGTCAGGGGCGGAGCCAATCCCCAAGGCGCAAGGCGCGGGCTTTACCTTCTGGCACTGGTCATGCTGGGCAGCGCCATTTTCGGCGCCTATCACGCCGGCGTTGAATGGAAGTGGTGGGAAGGTCCCGCCACCTGCAGCGGCGACATCTCAAGCGGGCTTCCCGATCTCAGCAAGCCGGTCGTTGCTTGCAACGAAGCCGCACTCCGCATTGCTGGAATTTCGCTTGCCGGATGGAATGCGATAATTTCAGCGGCGCTGGCGGCAATGGCCCTGGCGGGCGCCCGCCATCACGGTTCGAGTTCCGTATCCCAGTAGAGATAGTCCTGCCAGCTCTGGTGCAAATAATTGGGCGGAAAATGCCGCCCGTTGCTGTGTAGCTGGTTGACCGTCGGGCAGTGCGGCTTGTGGGCCGGGAACATTTTGACCTCATGGGGCAGATAGCCGCCCTTGGCCAGATTGCACGGCGAACAGGCCGCCACGACATTGTCCCAGGTCGTATGGCCGCCCTTTGAGCGCGGCGTGACATGATCAAAGGTGAGGTCCTCATGGGCCCCGCAATATTGGCAGGTGAACCGGTCGCGCAGGAAAACATTGAACCGGGTGAAGGCCGGCGTCCGCGATGGCTTCACATAGGTCTTGAGCGAGACAACGCTCGGAAGCTTGAACTCGAATGAGGGGCTGCGCACGATCCGGTCATATTCCGAAACAATATTGACGCGTTCAAGAAACACCGCCTTGATCGCATCCTGCCAGCTCCACAGGGACAGGGGATAGTAACTCAGCGGCCGGTAATCGGCGTTGAGGACCAGCGCAGGGCAGGCTTCCAGTGCGGCGGCTTCGTTGTACACCCTTTACCTCTTGAGGTTTGACGTCGAGGGCATACTATATATCGGCAACAATCCTGTGAAGGGCTCAATTAACCCGTTGCGAAAGGCCCTTGAGTCCCCGGTAATGGCTCCACAGCAGCCGTGCCGCGATCGAGCGCCACGGCTTCCAGTTCTCGGCCCTTTCGAGAAACGCCTTGGAGTTCGGCCTCACTGTCCATGGCGAACAAATCCTGCGCCGCCATCTGCAGGGCCAAATCCCCGGATGGGCAGGCATCGGCCCGTCCAAGCGCCGTCAGCAGATAAATATCCGCCGTCCAGGGCCCTATTCCCGGAAGCGCCAGCAATTTTGCAAGCACGTCCTGGTCCGCCTCCCCGTGCAGTGAGTCGAAATTCAGTTCACCGCGATGAATGGCCGTCGCAATAGCCTGAAAACTGCGGGCCTTGGCCCGGGTTAACCCCAGGCCCTGCAAATCTTCCAGGCTGAACTTCAGGATTTCATGGGGCTCAAAGGGACGCAGCCTGGTTTCGATGCGCCGCCAAATGGCCTCCGCCGCCTTGAGTGAAATCAACTGCTCGGTCACAATTTTCAAAAGGCTCGCCAAGCTATTTTCAACCCGCCGCGCTGATGGCAGTCCATGGATTTCAATGATCCTTCGCAAAACACGGCTCGCGCGCCACCAGAAATTCAATTCCTGTGGCGATGTCCGCGTCAGTCTCAATAAGCCGGAAATCTTTTGGCGTCAGAAGTCGGAGGCAATGCCCTTGCTCTCCCAATCGCCGTACCGCGTTGGCTCCAGCCCTTTGCGGCCATTGATCTCCTTTGGCCGTTCCACCTCCAGGGCCGCCGCCCGGCGCAGCTCCGCCTCGGCCAGGGCCCGGGCGGCGGCAGGCGGCAAATCGCGTTTTTCCATCTTGTCGAAACTCCTGTGCCACACCATTTTATTCCGGAACACAGGAAAAGTCTCGACCCATGAACACCTTTCGAACCGGACTGCTGCTCGCAGGCCTCACCGGCCTCTTCCTCGCCATTGGCTACCTCATGGGTGGCCAAAGCGGCATGCTGCTCGCTTTCCTGTTTGCCGCCGGCACGAACCTGTTTGCCTACTGGAACGCCGACAAGATGGTTCTGCGGATGCAGGGCGCCCGGGAGGTAGATAGGGCCTCGGCGCCCGAATACTATGACATCGTGGCCACCCTCGCCCAGCGGGCCAATCTTCCCATGCCCAAGGTCTATGTCATGGACAATCCGCAACCCAATGCCTTTGCCACCGGCCGCAATCCCGAAAATGCCGCGGTGGCCGCCACAACCGGGCTTCTGCAAACCCTGTCCCCTTCCGAAATCGCCGGCGTCATGGCCCATGAACTGGCCCATATCAAAAACCGCGACACGCTTGTCATGACCCTGACGGCGACCCTCGCCGGCGCCGTCTCCATGCTGGCGAATTTTGGTTTTCTTTTCGGTGGCCGTGACCGCAACAGCCCCTTGGGTCCTCTGGGTGGCATCGTGCTGATCATCCTGGCGCCGCTGGCCGCCATGATCGTGCAATTGGCCGTGAGCCGCACCCGTGAATATGAGGCCGACCGCGGCGGCGCCGAAATCTCCGGCGAGCCGCTTTCGCTGGCGTCAGCCCTGCACAAAATTTCAAGGGTTGCCGAGCGCGTTCCCAATGAGGCCGCCGAGGCCAACCCCGCCATGGCCCATCTCTTCATTGTCAATCCTTTGTCTGGACAGCGCATGGACAATCTGTTCTCATCGCATCCCGCAACCGAAAACCGCGTTGCCGAACTTCAGAAAATGGCGGCAGAGATGGGCACTCCCGAAACTTTCCACAACCCAGCGTCAAGGGGCCCTTGGGGCTGATCAGTGTCAGCCGCAAAATCTGAGAAGCCCGGCCTGCTGGCCAGGCACGCCGCCATCAGCCTGCTGCAGGGCGTCACTCTCGATCAGCAGCCGCTGGATCAACTGCTCGAAACAAACGCCGAGTTTCGTCGGCTGGAGGGCCGCGACCGCGCCTTTGCCCACGCCCTCGCGGCCTCGTCGCTGCGCCGTGGCGGCGAAATCAAAGCGGTGCTGGGAAAATTCCTGGCCAAGCCCCTGCCGCGCTCGTCCGGCATGGCGGTTGACATTCTCACCATTGCCGCGGCCCAGCTTCTGTTCATGGAGGTGAGTCCCCACGCGGCCATTGACCTCTCGGTTGATCTGGCAAAACAGGACAAGAAGGCCCAGCACTTTTCCGGGTTGATCAATGCGGTGCTGCGCAAGGTTGCAACCGATGGAAAAGCGGCGCTTAAAAATCTCGACGGGGCAAGGCTCAACACGCCGGATTGGCTCTGGGAGCAATGGGTCGCCGCCTATGGCGAGGAAGCAGCGCGTGACATTGCAATCTCCCATCTCAATGAGGCGCCGCTCGATATTTCGGTCAAAGACAGGCCTGAGCATTGGGCCGAGCAACTGAAGGGCGAACTTCTCCCGACCGGAACCATCCGTTTGAAATCCGGCGACAGCAATTTGCAGGAGCTGCCGGGATTCAGCACAGGCGAATGGTGGGTGCAGGACGCCGCGTCGGCCTTGCCCGCAAAGCTTCTGGGAGACATCGCCGGAAAGTCTGTGCTCGATCTCTGTGCCGCGCCCGGCGGAAAAACCGCGCAACTCGCCACCGCCGGAGCAATTGTGACCGCCGTTGACGATTCCTTAACGCGCATGAATCGGCTGCGCGAGAATCTTGCGCGGTTGAAGTTGCCGGCCACGACACTGCTTGCGGATGTGCTGTCCCTGCCAGCCGATACGCTCTACGACAATGTCCTGCTCGATGCGCCCTGTTCGGCCACCGGAACCATCCGGCGCCATCCGGACCTGGTCTATCTGAAATCCCCCCGGCAACTGGCGGGGCTGGTGGGCCTGCAGCGAAAATGCTTAGCCATGCGGCGCGCCTGGTAAAGCCGGGCGGGAAGCTGGTCTACTGCACCTGTTCGCTATCCGCCCTTGAGGGCGAGCGCCAGGTGTTCAATTTTCTGCGGGCCCATGAGGATTTCACGCTTTCCACCATCGTTCCTGAGGATCTTGCCCGGCAGGCGCAGTTCATAACGCCCGCCGGCCTGATGCGCTGCCTGCCATCTATGAAAATCGGGAAGAGTTCCGGCCTCGACGGCTTCTTCGCCGCGCGCCTGCAGCGGCGTTAGTAATTCGTTAACCATCTCCGCACCAGTGTGGGTCTTTACGCCATCACCGGAACCGGCTTTTAACGCGGCAGATCATGCGCGACCACTGGGCTACGCAGCAATTGGACGCTCCCACCTGTTTTCAGGTGCTGTCGGGCCGTGGCGCTGCGCTCAAGCACTGGGCCACCCATGGCTTTGGCCTCGGATCGCCCCAGCGCATAAGCATTTCCGGCCTTGGAACCAGGATATTGGCCCTGAAACCCGGCGATCCTGTCATGGCCCAGGAGATGGCGCGGGGAAAATTCAGTTTTGCCGGCGCGACGGTCAGCGGAATTCCCATTGAGGTGTTTAACGCCACCCCGCCCGGCCCCCAATGGGCCTTGGCGCTCCACAATCTGTCCTGGCTGCAGCATTTCGTGACGGGCGGCCACGAACTCCACCGCATCGTTGCCCGCTCGCTGGTTCTCAAATGGGGCGAGCAGCGGAGCAGCTTCCGGACCCCCACGGTTTATTTTCAGGCCCTCATCTCGCTTGCGGGGGCCGCACATTTTCTGCTGGGGCCCTTGCCGTCTTCCTTTGGAAAACCGTTTTACGAGCTTGTCGAAAAGCTCACCCATCGTGTCCTGGCGGTGCGGCCATCCACCCCCGGTGACAATTTTTGGCAGGCCGTGGCGCTGCAATACGCAAGTCTCGCTTTTCGCGGTTCAGAGTCGCTGCGTGATCAGGCCAATGCCAGGCTCTGCGCCGTCATAAATCAGGTCATTTTGCCGGACGGCGGCCACGTTTCGCGCAATCCCCAGGCCCTGCTTGAAATTCTCCTCGCCGTCATCCCCATCAGGGATGCAATGATTGCAAAGCGTGAGGCCGTTCCGCAGGTGTTGAGTGCCGCCATTGAAAGAATGTTCCCCATGCTCCGCATGCTCAGCCATGGCGACCGGGGCCTTGGTAATTTTCAGGGGGCCGGGGCAGCCGAGATGGCCGGCATCAAAACCATCCTTGAGCATGACACGATCGCCGGCCGGCCGCTGCTTGCGGCGCCGCACTCCGGCTATTGCCGGCTCTCGCACCGGTCCGGCCTTTTGATCATGGACACCGGCGCTCCCGGTGCGTGCAACAGCCCGCTGGCCATTGAATTTTCCGATGGGCCGCACCGCATTTTCAGCAATTGCGGCATGCCCGGCTCCGCCACGGACGATTGGCGCCGGGCTGCGGCGGATATTGCCGCCCATAATACGGTCGAAATCGCCTCCTTCGAATGCAGCGCAAAAAGCAGTCCCGCCGCCGAAGTGATAGCCTCGCCGCAAGGCTCCCTGATCAACGGCAGCAACGAGATTTCCGGAAGGCCCGGCAAAGTCAGCCATCAGCGAAGCATCTTCCTGTCCCAGACCGGCAATGATCTTCGCGGCGAAGACCGGATTTCACCAACAGGGCAAAATACCCCTTCAGGACCTTTGGATTATACCATCAGGTTTCACCTCCATCCCGGCGTGAAGGCCACCCTCACCCGCAAGGAAACGCGAATTGTCATCATGTTGCCCAATAAAACCGCCTGGCAGTTCAATGCCCGCGGAGGGGTGATGTCGCTCGAGGACAGCGTCTTTCTGGGAGATGCCCTTGGCCCGCGGAAAACCCAGCAAATTGTCATCCGGGGTTCGACCGAAAATCCCTCTCCGGTAAACTGGGCCCTGCGTCGCGTTGAAAAATCAGCCGCCGCCGCAAACGACCGGGTGGAAATGCCGCAACTTCCTTTCTAGTGGCCTAATTAGCCCGGCATGCTATGTGCCTGATCTGCATTTAGTTCCGGGATACGCCCCATGACCCTTCCGATCCGCCGCGCCCTCATTTCGGTTTCCGACAAGACCGGATTGATTGAATTCGCCCGCGCCCTTGCGGCCCTGAACATCGAAATCATTTCAACCGGCGGCACCGCCAAGAGCCTGCACGCCGCCGGCATTCCGGTAATCGACGTGGCGTCCGTCACCGGTTTTCCCGAAATCATGGACGGCCGCGTCAAGACCCTGCATCCCAAAGTCCATGGCGGGCTGCTGGCCGTGCGAAACGATGCGGCCCACGACAGCGCCAAGCAGGCCCACGCCATCGCTGACATCGATCTCCTGGTGGTCAATCTCTACCCGTTTGAAGAGACCGTCGCAAAGCAGGCCGACTGGAACACCGCGATTGAGAATATCGATGTGGGCGGCCCCGCGATGATCCGGGCCGCTGCCAAAAATCACGACCGTGTCACGGTCGTTGTAGGCCACGAAGATTACGCAGCCGTGCTGTCGGAATTAAAATCTCATGGCGGAAACACCACCGAGGCAACGCGCCGTTCGCTGGCGGCCAAGGCCTTCGCCCGCACCGCTGCCTATGACGCCGCCATCGCCCAGTGGTTTTCCAAAGAACTCGGCGACCCCGCGCCGGGCTATTTTGCCATTGGCGGCAAGCGCCTGCAAACGCTGCGCTATGGCGAAAACCCCCACCAGAGCGCCGCCCTCTACGGCAGCCCCGACCAGCGCAAGGGAGTGGCCAGTGCCAGACAGGTTCAAGGCAAGGAGCTTTCCTACAACAACATCAACGACACGGATGCGGCCCTCGATTGCCTGTCGGAATTCCGCAACGAGCCGGAGGCCGCCTGCGTTATCGTCAAGCACGCCAACCCCTGCGGCGCGGCCATCGGCCATTCGCTTTTTGAGGCCTATGGCAAGGCTCTGGCCTGCGATCCGGTGAGCGCCTTTGGCGGCATTGTGGCGATCAATCGAAACCTGGACGAAGAAACCGCCTTTGAAATTTCAAAACTTTTCACCGAAGTCATTATTGCGCCCGGAGCGGATGAGGGCGCGCTGGCCATCATTGCCGCCAAAAAAAATCTTCGCCTCCTGCTTTTAGGTGAACTTCCCAATTCGAATGCCCCGGCCGTTTCGGTGAAATCCATCATCGGCGGGCTTCTCGTGCAAACCCGGGATGGCTATTCCGTGGATGAAATGAATTTGCGGGTCGTCACCAAGCGCGAACCCACAAAATCCGAGCTCAAGGATCTGAAGTTTGCCTTCCGGATTGCCAAGCATGTGAAATCCAATGCGATCATCTATGCCAGGAATGGCGCAACCGTCGGCATCGGTGCCGGGCAAATGTCACGCGTCGACGCCGCCCGCATCGCCGTCCGCAAAAGCGAGGATGCGGCGAAGGCGGCAGGACACGCAGTGCCGCTTGTGCATGGCTCCGTCGTGGCCTCCGATGCGTTCTTCCCCTTCGCCGATGGCTTGCTGCAGGCCGCCGAGGCGGGCGCAACCGCCATCATCCAGCCCGGCGGGTCGATCAAGGACGATGACATCATCCGCGCCGCCGACGAGGCCGGGCTCGCCATGATTTTCACTGGCATCCGGCATTTCCGCCACTAAATTGAATGTTCAAGGAGGAGAGCCCCATGCTGGTCACCACCACTCACAATGTCGAAGGCAAGCGCATTCTGGAATACAAGGGGCTGGTTGCGGGCGAAGCCATTCTCGGCGCCAACCTGTTCCGTGATCTTTTTGCCTCGATCCGCGATATCGTCGGCGGCCGCTCCGGCTCCTATGAAAAGGTTTTGAACGACGCGCGCAAAACCGCCGTGAGTGAAATGACCGACAAGGCCGAACAGCTCGGCGCCAATGCGGTGATCGGCGTCGACATCGATTATGAAACCGTTGGCACCAATGGCAGCATGCTGATGGTGACGGCCGCCGGGACCGCCGTCAGGATAGAATAGCTGCAGTCAGTTTTCCGGATTTATCTGGTACCCAGGCCCGATGACCGGTGCCTTGGTCGGCAAGGTATCCTGATCAACTTCTGATTTGAAGGCCTGCTCGATGAGCTGAAGTTCCTTGCCTGTCTTCGCCTCAAGAAGTTTGAGCTTAACCTTGTAGGGCGTATTCTTCCGCACCCCGCGCAGTGCCTCGGTTTCAAAACTGTACTGCAGCTGCCCGGCTCTCGCGGGTTTTATGATGACGAATTTGCGGTCCGTGCCGGGCAAGTCAAAACTTGCTTCCAGCAGGCTTCCCTCGGGCAGCGGCTTGAGCTGGCGTGCGACAAATCCATAGGTCATCTTGGAATACCGGTAATTGAACAGGAAGCTGCCGCCGACAATTTTCAGGAACGGCGTTGGCGCTTCTTCCCCGCATGCCGAAAGCACCAGGCCAAGGCAGCAGCAAATGGCAAATGCAAGCCTCATCTAATCCTCGCTTTCCCGCCTCGTGGTTGAGCTGTAAAGCCCTTCCGGTTTTAACATGAGTATCAGGATAATGAAACCGAACACCGCCACATCCCGGTAGGCGAGGGGAAACGCGGCGGTCCACAGGGTTTCAAAAAAGGCCAGGAATATGCCGCCGGCGATGGCTCCGCTCACCGTTCCAAAACCGCCGATGACCGAGGCAAACATCGCCTTGAAGCCCAGCATGAGTCCCATCGAAAAGGAAACCCCGCCATAGGACACGGCAATGATCCAGCCTGAAACGCTGGCCAGCGCCGCCGAGCCGACGCAGGACCAGCGCAGCACGGTGAGCGTATTGACGCCGCTGAGCTTAGCCAGGCGTTCCGATTGCGAACACGCCTTCCAGTAGCGTCCGGCGGCGGTGAACTCCATGATGAAAAACACGAGGCCGATCGCCAGTATGGCGGTGAGCATCGCAATGAGCTGCATGATGCCGACCTGCACCGGAAAGCTTCCGCCAAGGATCCGCGCCTGAGCGCCATCGAACAGCGGCATCAGCCACAGGTCCCGGGCCCCGCTCTGCAGGCGCATGATTTCCTGAAGGGCGATGGAAACCCCGATAGAGCCGATCATGAAGGTTTGCGCTGTGTGGCCAATGAGGGGAGCGACGACATGGGTGGCGGCAAAGTGCCCGAGCGCAGCGGACGACAATACCGCCAGGCTAAGCGAGACAGCGAGTATGGTGGCCGTATTGTTTCCGGCCAGCAGGCTGGCAAGCCCCGCATAGATCGCGGCAAAGGCCGCATACATGGCAAAATCGCCGAACGACAGGAATATCTTGTTGGTGAGGCCCTGGATCAGCGCAAAGGCCACCGCCAGCGGCACATAGAAGCTGGCAAGCATGCAGGCATTGAGGAATTGCTGCAGCCAATAGCCAAATTCATGGGAAAGCATGAGAGCTCCGAAACCGTGCCTGACAAGAACAGCAAAACTGTCTAGAGAATATTCCAATGGTAGCAGACAAACCACGGCTCACAACAGTCGGATTGGATGCCGATGACACCCTTTGGCAGAGCGAACAGTTTTTCAAGCTCACCGAGGCGCGCTTTGTCGAGCTTCTGGCGGGATACGCGGAAGGAACCGACCTGAGCGCCCGCCTGCTGCAAGCCGAAATCGGAAATCTGCAGTTCTATGGCTTTGGCACCAAGAGCTTTGTCCTGTCGATGATCGAAACCGCCATCGACGTCACCCACGGCCAGGTTCCGGCCCCGGTGATTCAGGAAATTCTGAGCGCCGGGCGCGAAATGCTGGCGCATCCCATTGTGCCGCTGCCGCACGTCCGCGAAACCTTGGAGGAACTGGGCAAGTCCTTCCGGCTTGTTTTGATCAGCAAGGGCGATCTCTTCGATCAGGAGCGCAAGCTCGCCCAATCCGGCCTGGGCGAGCTCTTCCACGGTATCGAAATTGTCAGCGACAAGACCCCGCAGGCCTACAAGCGCATTTTCGACCGGCACGGTGACGGGCCGGAGCGGGCGGTGATGGTCGGGAATTCCCTTAAATCAGACATCGTGCCGGCAATCGCGGCCGGTTGCTGGGGCGTTTTCATTCCCCATGAATTGACCTGGACCCTCGAACACGCCGAGCCGCCCGCCCATCATCCACGCTTCAAGCAATTGAACGGATTTAATGAACTCCATGAATTCATTACAAAAATTTCATAAGGCGGAGATATCTGGAAAATTGGAGCGGGCGAAGGGATTCGAACCCTCGACCCCGACCTTGGCAAGGTCGTGCTCTACCCCTGAGCTACGCCCGCTGAGCGTAAACGAAGCCGGAAATAACCGGCGAGGTGGCGCGTCTTATTGCCCAAGCCTCGCGTAAATGCAATAGCAAGTTCACCTTGCCCGTAACTTGGATCGATTGCCATCATGCCCGCCAGCCGCGACGAGCTTTTCCAGCGCTTTGCCGATCTCGGAATCAGAACGACGACAAAAAACCATGCGCCCGTATTCACCGTGGAACAGGCCCGGCTGGTTCATCCCGATATCCCCGGCGGTCATTGCAAAAACCTCTTTTGCAAGGATGAAAAAGGCATGCTCTGGCTCATTGTCTGCCTTGAGGACTCCCGCGTGGATTTGAAGGCGGCACCGGCAAAGATCGGCTCGCGGCGGCTTTCCTTCGGCAAGCCCGACCTGCTGATGGAGGTTCTGGGCCTTGAGCCCGGCTCGGTCACACCCTTTGGACTCATCAATGATAAAACTGCACGCACCAACGTGATTCTCGACGCCCGCATGATGGAGCAGGAAATCCTGAACTATCATCCCCTGAAAAATGACGCGACAACCACGATCCGGGCGGCCGATCTGTTAACCTTCATCAGGTCCTGCGGCCATGAACCACGGGTTGTCGCAGTGGCCGATCCCGCATTGTAATTTGCCGCCGGAAGCGCCATTTTTACCGGCGAAACACCAAATGGGCGTAACATGAACGATATGATCATAGGACAAAATGCTGCTTCAGGGGTTGCCGCCGCTGAACTCATAAAGGACACCGACAGCAAGGGCTTCATGGCCGATGTCATCGAGGTCTCCAAGAAGGTTCCGGTCCTCGTCGATTTCTGGGCCCCCTGGTGCGGCCCCTGCAAGCAGCTCACGCCGCTTCTGGAAAAGGTCGTGAAGCAGGCCAACGGAAAAGTGCGCCTGGTCAAAATAAATGTCGACGAGAACCAGCAGATTGCCGCCCAGATGCGCGTGCAATCCATTCCCGCCGTATTTGCCTTTGTGAACGGCCAGCCCATCGACGGCTTCATGGGAGCCCTTCCCGAGGGGCAGATCAGGCAATTCATTGACAAGCTGTCGAGCAAAGGCTCGCTGGCCGAAGAGATCGCCGCCGCCATGAAGGTGGCCGAAGAGGCCATGCAGCGCAAAGCCTTCGACGAAGCCCAGAACATTCTGGGGCAAATTCTCGGCGTCGATCCCGCCCATGTTGCGGCCCTCGCCAATTTCGCCAAATGCCAGATCGAACTCGGCGACCTCGACGGAGCCGCAGCCACCCTGGCCCAGGTTCCCCCTGACAAGGCGGCAAATCCCGATGTTGTCAGCGCCGCCGCCGCTCTTGATCTCGCCCTGCACCCGGTTGACACAAGCCTTCTCGATCAATTGCAAAAAGCTGTCGCGTCTGCCCCCGACGACTTTGCAAAACGCCTCGAGCTTGCCGTTGCCTTGAACGGCGCCGGCCAGCGGCCCGAGGCCGCCGACCAGTTGCTTTATGTCATTCGCAAGAAGCGCGACTGGAATGAAGATGCGGCCCGCAAGCAGCTCGTCCAGTTCTTTGAGGCGTGGGGGCCAAAGGATGAAGCCACCCTGCAGGGCCGCCGCAAACTGTCTGCAACTCTCTTTTCGTGAGGACGAATGAAATTCTTGAAAGACTATAACCGGCCCGCCGACCTGCCCCAGAAGCTGCCGGTGTTTCCGCTTCCCGGCGCCCTACTTTTGCCGCGCGCCGACCTGCCGCTGAACATCTTTGAACCGCGCTATCTCGAGATGGTTTCGGATGCGCTGTCGGGCGAGCGTATTATCGGCATCATTCAGCCGAGGGACGATAACGATGCGGCCGAACGGCCAGGCCTGATGAAGGTGGGCTGTGCGGGAAGAATCACCTCCTATGCGGAAACAGCCGATGGCCGGATGCTGGTGACGCTGACCGGCGTCAGCCGTTTTTCCATCAAGAGCGAATTGACCGTCGGCACCGCCTATCGCCAGGTCGTGGCCAACTTCAAGCCCTTCGCCATTGACCTCGTGATGGATTTGGGGGCCGCTGAAGTCAACCGGCCCGCCCTGCTCACCGCCTTCAAGGATTATCTGACGGCCAACAACATGAGTGCCGATTGGAGTGAAATCAATGCGGCCTCGACCGAGGTTCTGGTCAATACGCTGTCGCTTCTGGCACCCTACCCCGCCAGCGAGAAGCAGGCGCTGCTCGAAGCCCCGGATTTGAAAACCCGCGCCGACGTGCTGGTGGCGCTGACCGAGATGGCGCTGTCGAAATCCTTCGCCGGCAAGCGCCACAAGCTGCAGTAGGAACAGCCATGCCCGAAGCCCGCAAAGTGGATCCGAAATTGCTTGAGATCCTGGTTTGCCCGGTCACCAAGACCCGTCTCGACTATGATGCGGAAAATCAGGAGCTGATCTCAAAGGCGGCGGGCCTCGCCTATCCCATCCGCGACGGCATTCCCATCATGCTTCCCGATGAAGCCCGCGAACTCAAGGATGGCTGATCCCTGGCCGCTGGAGCTCCTGTCAAAACAGCAGGGCCGGATTCTCAACATCCGCTTTGATACGGGCGAGTCGTTTGATCTCGAGGCGGAATATCTCCGCGTCGAAAGTCCCAGCGCCGAAGTGAAGGGCCACGGCCCCGGGCAGGAACAGCTCGTCTTCGGCAAGCGCACCGTCGCCATGACCAGGCTTGAGCCCATCGGCACCTATGCGGTGCGGATCATTTTCAGCGATGGCCACGCGACCGGCCTGTTCACCTGGAATTATCTGGCCAAGCTTGGCCGCGAGCGTGAGACGATCTGGCCCGCCTACCTGGAAAAACTCGCCAGGGCCGGGCAGGGCCGGGGCTAGACCGCCTCGCCGCGCAGCAACCTCGGCAGCGAACCCGTCTGCCCCGCCGCTTCCCGCGCAAACATCCGCTTCACCCCCGGCATTTGATTGGTGGCGCGCAAACCCAGGTCACGCACAATCCGCAGGAAGGAATTGTCGTTGGAAAAAAGCCGGTTGAGCCCGTCCATTGAGGCAGCTGTCGCCACCGTGTCGAAGCGCCGCCAGGTGGAATATCTTTCGAGCACTGTAAGGCCGCCGATATCCTGGCCCAGCGCGTGGGCATCGGCCACGCATTCAGCCAAGGCGGCCGCGTCACGAAGACCCAGATTGAGCCCCAGCCCCGCCAGCGGATGAATGACATGGGCGGCATCGCCAATCAGAGCCAGGCGCGTTGCGTGAAATTCCTTCGCAAAAAACATCGACAGCGGATAGCCCTGCGGCTTGCCAAGCAAGATGATCTTTCCGAGATGCGGGCCAATCTCGTTTTGCAATTCGGTTTCAAAATCCTTTGGTGACAAGCCCAACAGCCTCTTTGCTTCGGCAGTGCCCTTGGTCCAGACAATGGACGAGCGGTTTCCCGGCAAGGGCAAAATCGCGAAGGGGCCAGCGGGCGTGAAGTGTTCCTCCGCCCGGCCCCCATGCGGAAGCGCATGATCAAATGAGGCGACAATGCCCATCTGCTCATAGGACCAGCCGACAAGCTCTATCCCTGCCGCTTGGCGGAGCGGAGACTTTCCGCCGTCGGCGGCAATTACGAGGCTGCACGAGAGTTGCTCGCCGTTCGCAAGCGTGAGCCTGGCAAGCCCCGGCGCAAAACTCTGCTGGGCAACCGCATGGCCTGTCACCAGCGTGATGTTGGGCGATTTCGCAACGGCATCCAGAAGGCCTTGCAGCAAATGGCGGTTTTCCACCATCGAGGCCGACGCGGCCTGCCCTGCGCCCGCTTCGCCGAATTGCAAGAGCACCGGCCGGGCCTCTGGTCCGCGGCCATCGGTTACGATGATCTCGCTCATCTCCTGCATGTGCGTGGCCACCTGCTCCCACACCCCGAGGGCCTCGAACATGCGTTTGGAGCTGGCGGTGATTGCCGAGGCGCGCGCATCATTATCGCCGGAAAGGGCGCCGCGCGGGTCCCTGCCATCAATGATGGCAATGGAGAGCGGGCGTCTCGCCCGGTGCCCGCCGACGGCCAGGCCGGCGGCCAAGCCATTCAGCGCCGCGCCGACGACAATGACGTCAAAGGTCTTGGTCATGACAACATCAAAAACGCCCATAACCCAGGGCAGTCAAGATATTCATCTTCGCGATAAAGATTTAAGCAGATCAGCCGGTTTGCCTAAATAAACAGCAAATTTGTCTGCGCTACTTTTCGCCAAAAATAAAAAATCAAATAATAACAAGAGGTTAAAGTAGGTTCCTAATTGGCACGTTTCTTGAGAATCATCTTCCGGTTATCGGAGGGAATGTATTCATGAAATATATTATAGCGATCATAAAGCCGTTCAAGCTCGACGAAGTCCGTGAGGCGCTAGGCGCCATCGGGGTGCAGGGCATCACGGTTACCGAAGTCAAGGGACATGGCCGTCAGAAGGGCCATACGGAGTTCTACCGCGGCGCCGAATATGCCGTGAGCTTCATCCCCAAAGTCAAAATCGAAATTGCCGTCGAAATGGCCATGGCTGACCGGGTTGTGGAAACCATCCAGGCGGCGGGCCAGACCGGCCAGATCGGTGACGGCAAAATTTTCGTCTTGCCGCTTGAGTCCGCCGTTCGCGTCCGCACCGGCGAAACCGGCTCTGCGGCCCTTTAACAGTTTAAAAAAGGACAGTGAAATGACATTTCGACCAAAATTGCGCCAACTCCTTGTCGGCCTGCCGGCCGGCCTTGCGCTGACAACTTTTCTCGCCGCCCCGCCGGCGCTGGCCGCCGCGACCGTGAACAAGGGTGACACGACCTGGATGCTGATCGCCGCTATCCTCGTGATCCTGATGACGATTCCGGGCCTTGCCCTTTTCTACGGCGGCCTGGTGCGCTCCAAGAACATGCTGTCGGTGCTCATGCAGGTGTTCATCTGCTTTTGCATGATCTCCGTACTGTGGTTCATTTACGGCTATTCACTGGCTTTCACCAACGGCAACGGTTTCATCGGGGGCTTTTCAAAGTTCATGCTGGCCGGCGTTGACTACAATACGCTTGCCGCAACCTTTTCCAAGGAAACCTACATCCCGGAATTCAGCTATATCGTGTTCCAGTTGACTTTCGCGGCCATCACCCCGGCGCTTATCGTCGGCGCCTTTGCCGAACGCATGAAGTTCTCGGCCATTCTGCTGTTCCTGGCGATTTGGTTTACCTTCGCCTATCTGCCCATGGCCCACATGGTCTGGTGGTGGGCAGGACCGGACGCCTACACCTTGAGCGCCGACAACCTCGATGCCGTCAAGGCCGCGGTGGGTGACGCCGCAGCCACTGACTTCCTCGCCAAGCTGGCGGCAGCAGCCGATGATGCGGCCAAGGCCGTGGTCCTCGGCGACTACGCCACGGCGGTCAATGCCTCCAATGGCTGGCTCTTCAACAAGGGCGCCATCGACTTCGCCGGCGGTTCCGTTGTGCATATCAATGCCGGTATTGCAGGCCTGGTTTGCGCCATCGTCCTCGGCAAGCGCCTTGGCCTCGGCAAAGAGGTCCTGGCTCCTCACAATCTGCCGTTCGCCATGATCGGCGCCTGCCTCCTCTGGATTGGCTGGTTCGGCTTCAACGCCGGCTCCAACATGGAAGCCAACGGCCTCACTGCCCAGGTGATATTTAACACCATTCTGGCAGCTTCGGCGGCGGCTCTGGCATGGACCGCTGGCGAATGGGTGACCCGTGGCCATCCCAGCCTCCTCGGCGCCTTTACCGGGGCGGTTGCAGGTCTTGTGGCCATTACACCTGCCTGCGGCTGGGTAAGCCCTACGGCCTCTTTGATAATTGGTATTCTTGCCGGCATCATTTGTCTCTGGGCCGTGGTCTGGCTAAAGGCCAAGCTTGGCTATGATGATGCCCTCGACGTCTTCGGCGTCCACGGCATCGGCGGCATCGTCGGTGCCCTCCTCACCGGCTACTTCGTCAATCCGGGAATTGGCGGCGTCGGCGTAACCGATTATCTCGCCACCGACACCTCCGTAAAGGCGCTGGAATATTCCTTCTCGGGCCAGATGACGGCGCAGATCTACAGCGTGCTGACAGCGGTCATCCTGTCCGGGGTTGTCAGCTACGTGGCCCTGATGATTTGCAAGGCCACCACCGGCCTGCGCGTTCCCGAGCAGGAAGAGCGTGAGGGCCTTGATATCGGCTCCCATGGCGAGCGGGCCTACTCCTAGGTTCGGCCCTTCAAAACCCGACGGAAAGGCGCCCCTCCCGGGGCGCTTTTTCATGCGGGGTTTAACCCTGCTTTAACTATGACCCTTCAGACTGCCATTAACCATTTGTTATGGGCCCGTGAGAGGATCTCCGGGCTGGCGGAGAAGTCCATGGCTTACAATCGTTCCTATGATACCGATGAGGGCGCGATTCCGGCGGCGTTGCGTCGCTTCATACGCCATCGCCTCTTCGAAATTTCCGGGGTGGCACTCCTGGCTTCGCTTGCGGCCGTGGGCGTGGCCTTGGCCACCTGGTCGGTGGACGACCCGTCGTTCAATCATGCAACCGACCAGATCGCCAAAAATTACCTGGGTTATCCCGGCGCTGCCATTGCCGACGAACTCATGCAGCTCTTGGGATTGGGCGTTCTGCCGCTGATTGGCATTCCCATGGCCTGGGTCGTGAACCTGTTGAGCCACGAAAGACCCGAGCGGCCCTTCATGGCGATGTTTGCATGGCTTGCCGCCACATTCCTTGCCTGCGGCGCCTTCGCAACCTTGCCCGCTCCGGCAAGCTGGTCGCTGTCCGCCGGGCTTGGCGGAAATTCCGGGGATATTATCAGCGGCGGCATTCTTTCAATCCTTGCCTTGGCCCTCAAGGGCGCCTTCGCCGACGTCTTTACGGGCGCGCTCTGCGCCGGCTCAGCCATCTGGGCAGCCCTGCGCGCCACCGGGCTGACCAAAACCGAAACCACCGGCACCCTCGGAAACATTGGCCGTGCAATCGCTGTTTTCTTGATTCGATTCCTGCGCTTTCTGCGGGCCGGCTTCATGCACTGGAGGGCCTACCGGGCCCAGGAAAAATCCGCCCGGGCGCTCCGTGCGGCAGAGGCAAATTCCTCCCGCGATATCATTTCACGATTGGCGCCTCCCAAAACGCAGCGTATCGAGCCCTCACTGGGCCGAAACAGCCCGCAGGAACCCAGACTTGCCCTGCCGGAAATGGACGTGGAACTGGAGGAAGATGAAGAAGCCGGCGACGGGCAGGACGAGTCAGATGACGAAATGGAAACGCCTGCCGTGCGGGTGACGCGCGAAGCCAAGGAAATCAAGCTGGGCAAAAAAATCAAGCGGGATTCCCAGCTCAATCTGCGCTTCACCAAATCCAGTGAATTTGAATTTCCGCCGCTGACCCTGCTGGCCGAACCGAAGCGCAGCACCAAGCAGTCAATCGATCTTTCCGACGAGGTGCTTGAGCAAAATGCCCGCATGCTCGAAGGCGTGCTGGAAGATTTTGGCGTGCGCGGCCAGATCATCAACGTGAAGCCGGGCCCGGTTGTCACGCTCTACGAACTGGAGCCTGCCCCCGGAATCAAATCCTCGCGCGTGATCAGCCTTGCCGATGATATTGCCCGCTCGATGAGCGCCGTGTCGGCCCGCGTGGCCGTCGTGCAGGGCCGCAACGTCATCGGCATCGAGCTCCCCAACAGCAAGCGCGAGACGGTTTACCTCCGTGAAATGCTGGCCTCCGAAGCCTTTGAAAAAACCGGCCAGAACCTGGCCTTCGCGCTTGGCAAGAACATTGGCGGCGAGCCTATCTTCGCCGATCTTGCCCGCATGCCCCACCTGCTGATTGCCGGTACCACAGGCTCGGGCAAATCCGTCGGCATCAACACCATGATCCTGTCTTTGCTCTACCGGCTGTCGCCTGAACGCTGCAAGCTGATCATGATTGATCCCAAGATGCTTGAGCTATCGGTTTACGAAGGCATTCCGCACCTCCTGTCGCCCGTCGTGACCGATCCCCGCAAGGCCGTTGTCGCCTTGAAATGGGCGGTGCGCGAAATGGAGGACCGCTACCGCAAGATGTCGAAGCTCGGGGTGCGCAATATCGATGGCTACAACGCCAGGCTCAAGCAGACCCTGGCCAAGGGCGAACAGATGTCGCGCACCGTGCAGACCGGCTTCAACGCCGAATCGGGCGAACCCATTTTCGAGCAGGAGCAAATGGACATGACGTCCATGCCCTATATCGTCGTCATCATCGACGAAATGGCCGACCTGATGATGGTGGCGGGCAAGGACATCGAAGGCACCGTGCAGCGCCTGGCGCAGATGGCCCGCGCCGCCGGCATCCATGTGGTCATGGCGACCCAAAGACCTTCGGTTGACGTCATCACCGGCACCATCAAGGCCAATTTCCCGACGCGCATTTCCTTCCAGGTCACTTCGAAAATCGACAGCCGCACCATTCTGGGAGAGCAGGGGGCTGAGCAGCTCCTCGGCCAGGGCGACATGCTTTACATGGCCGGTGGCGGACGCATTTCCCGCCTGCACGGACCCTTCGTGGCCGATGACGAGGTTGAAAAAATCGTAAGCTTCCTGAAGGCGCAAGGCGCTCCCGAATATGTCGATGCGGTAACCGAGGAAGTCGAGGATGAGACCTATGGCGATCCCGGCGCCATGGCCGGCGCCGAGGCCGGGGGATCCGGCGATGAGCTCTATGACCAGGCGGTGGCCGTTGTGCTGCGCGACAAGAAGGTTTCCACCAGCTATGTGCAGCGGCGCCTCCAGGTGGGCTATAACAAGGCCGCAAGCCTGATTGAACGCATGGAAAAGGAGGGGCTTATTTCCTCGGCAAATGGCACGGGAAAACGCGAAATCCTGGTCCCCGGCGATAGCGCCCGTGTGTGACGGGATGCCCCAAAATGGTCGGCTTTTCAACTCAAATGATGTATAGATAGAAGCACTGAACATCCAAGATTTGGAACATAAAATGATACGATCCCTTAAAATTGCAGCCTTGGCTCTCGCGGTCTTTTTTGCCGGTGTTGCCGGTACCGGCCCGATGGCCACGGCGGCCAAATCAATTCTGCTCAATCCTGAACAGACCAAGTCAATCAACAAAATTTCTGACTATATGAATAGCTTCAAGACCCTTCAGGGCGAATTCACCCAGATCAGCCCCAAGGGAAATATCTCGAAGGGCGTGATGTTCATCAGCAAGCCGGGCAAGCTGCGCTTCGAATATTCTCCCCCCAATCCTTTCCTTCTCGTTTCTGACGGAAAATGGGTGACCCTCAAGAACCGCGCCAAGGAGAAAGGCGATCAGTTCCCGCTCGCCGCCACGCCCTTGCGCCTGGTCGTTGCGCCAAAAATTGATCTGTTGAAGGAAGCCAATATTCTGGGTTTCGAGCAGGCTGACGGCATTACCTCGGTTGTTCTCGAAGACCGCAAGGGCACGATTGGCGGCCAGCTCGTCCTGATTTTCGACGAAACGCAAAATCAGTTGCAGCAATGGATTATTGTCGACGGCAAGGGCCGCCGCACCACCGTGTCGCTTGCCAATCTTGAATCGGGCATGAAAATCGATCCCAAGCTTTTTGTGGTGAAGATCGAGCGCAAGGAAAAAAGCCGCTAGCGGCGCTTGCCTTTTCACCCCCACCTATGCTCATTCTCGGGCCATGACACTCAAGATTGCCACCTGGAACATCAACTCGGTTCGCCTGCGCATCGGCCTGGTTGAGCGGGTTCTCAACCAGCTCAAACCCGACGTGCTTTGCCTGCAGGAGACGAAATGTCCGCAAGGCCAATTTCCCTCCGGCCCCCTAAAGGACCTGGGCTACACCCATATCGCCGAGTTTGGCCAGAAGGGCTACCACGGCGTTGCCATTGTTTCACGCCTGCCGTTCACCGCCCAGAACAGCAGGGCCTTTTGCGGCAAGGAGGATTGCCGCCATGTTTCCATAAGCCTTGCTCCGCCCAAACCCATCACCATCCACAATCTCTATGTTCCGTCCGGCGGTGACGAGCCTGATCCCGAGGTCAATGAAAAATTCGCCCATAAGCTGAAGTTCATCGATGAGCTGGAAAGCTGGTTTGGGAACGGTTCGGTGCCCAAGGGCCAGGAGGGCATCGTCGTGGGCGACCTAAATATTGCGCCCCTGGAGCATGATGTCTGGTCCCACAAGGATTTGCTCAAGGTCGTCAGCCACACGCCGGTTGAAACGGCAGGCCTCCTTAGGGTGATGCAGGCGGGCAAGTGGGTTGACCTGATGCGCCAGCATACCCCGGCGAGCGAAAAACTTTATACCTGGTGGAGTTACCGGGCCAAGGATTGGGCCCTGGCCAACCGCGGCCGCAGGCTTGACCACATCTGGTCAACGCCGGGACTTTCGCCGGCCTGCACGGACATTACAATCCTGCGCGAGACAAGAGGCTGGACTCAAACCTCCGATCATGTGCCGGTGATGGCGACATTCGATCTATAGATCGAGAAAAGACTTCATGCGCGAGAATTTTCCGCGCAAGCTGTCGAAATCCTGCATTGAATTTTCAAGCCGCCGTGCCAGCGCCCTGAATACGCTTTGGCCGAAATCCGGATATTCATTGGCAACGCGCAGGAAAAGCCCATGGTCGATTCTGGCCGTGGAAACCGATCCCAGGGCCAGGGCGGTGATGGCATAGGTCGATTTTCCGATCATTGCGACCTCGCCGATAAAGGCTCCGGGTTCCGCCGTGGCAACCGATTGGGTTTTTGAGCCTGTCGTTTGCTGGATGTCGGCATTTCCGCTGAGCAGGAGAAAGGCCGATTTCGCTTTTATCCCCTGGGAGACAATGGCCTCGCCCGAAACAAAATGCTGGCGTTCGGAGGCAAACGCCAGGAGCTGCAAATGCACCGGTTCGCATTCCGCGAAAATCGGTATCTGCCGCAAGGTCTCGGCATCTGCCCTGACACTCATCCCGCAAGCCCTATGCGCGCCCCAAAGCCCATGATTCCCCTGGATTTCCCATTGCCGTCCCCATACAACGATGGATAGGCCCTAAGATCAAGGGACGAGCTTGTAGCCGCCGCCCTCGGTGACCAGTATTTCCGCCTGGCTCGGATCGCGCTCTATTTTTTGGCGGAGCCGATAGATGTGGGTTTCAAGCGTGTGGGTCGTGACCCCGGCATTGTAGCCCCAGACATCATGCAGCAGCACATCGCGGCCGACGATCTGTTCGCCAGAGCGGTAGAGGAACTTGATGATCGCCGTTTCCTTCTCGGTGAGACGCACCTTCTTATTGTCGTCCCGGACGAGGATTTTGGATGCGGGCTTGAACGTATAAGGGCCCACCTTGAAGGTGGCGTCTTCGCTATGCTCGTGCTGCCGCAGATGCGCCCGGATGCGCGCCAGCAGCACGCCAAAGCGGAACGGCTTGGTGATATAGTCGTTGGCGCCCGAATCGAGGCCGAGGATCGTGTCGGAATCCGAGCTCTGTCCGGTCAGCATGATGACCGGGCCCTTGTAGCCGTTGCGCCGCATCAGCTTGCAGGCCTCGCGGCCGTCCATGTCCGGCAGGTTCACGTCGAGGATCACCATGTCCGCATGGTCAGCCTTGACGGCCTTGACACCGGCCGTTGCGGTGGCAACATCCGTCACGCTGTATTCGTCATGCAGCGAAAACTGGTCCTTCAGCGTCTCGCGCAGGGTATCGTCGTCGTCGACGATGAGGATTTTTTTTGTATTGGTCATTGCCGTTCTTTCATTAATTCAGGGCATGGGACAATTCTAGGATGTTCAATGATCTTTTGATAGCCCGGGAGCAAGACAACTGACCGTGAGGAAAACCGTCACATATCTTCACATTCGCGCGATCAGCGCGCGGGCAACCCGCGGCATTCTAATCTGCGGCAACCTGACCATGCCGTGCGCGCTGGGGCGATCCGGCAGGAATGTCCTCAAGAAGGAAGGCGACGGTGCAAGCCCGGTTGGCTTCTGGACCCTGCGCCAGATCTATTTTCGCAATGACAGGCTCATCCGGCCGCTCTCGAAAATACCGGTTTTACCGATCACGGGTGGCTGGGGCTGGTGTGAAACGCCAGGCGACCGGAACTATAATCGCCGGGTGGTTTTGCCCTATGCCACAGCCCACGAGGATCTGAAACGTCCCGACCGTCTCTATGATATTGTGGTGGAGACCAGCCACAACCAGCGCCCCCGCATCCAGGGCCGAGGCAGCGCCATCTTCTTTCATCTCGCCCGGAAAAATTTTACCCCAACCGCCGGCTGCATCGCGGTGACACTGAAAGATATGCAAAAAGTGCTGCGCTATAGTTCGGCGAAAACACGGCTCGTGATCTGGCCGCCTAGTGGGGCTGCCCCTCACGCGTTCCGAAAATAGCCGAGCCAACCCGCACATGGCTTGCACCAAATTTGATCGCCGTCTCGAAATCTCCGCTCATGCCCATGCTCAGGTTCTTGAGGTCATTGCGCCGGGCAATTTTCGCCAGAAGTTCAAAATGCCTGTCTGGCACTTCGCTGATCGGCGGGATGCACATAAGGCCGGAAATTTGTAACCCATGCGTGTTTAGGCACTCCGCAATAAAACGGTCGGCACTACCCACGCTGACTCCCGCCTTCTGCTTTTCATCGCCGGTATTGACCTGAATGAAGAGTTCCACCTGCCGCGCCTGCCTTGTCATTTCTACAGCAACCGCCTGGGCAATACGGGGCCGGTCTATCGTATGAATGACATCAAAGAGGCGGACCGCGTCTGCCGCCTTGTTGCTCTGCAGGGGACCGATCAGATGCAGCTCCAGCCCTGTTGCCGAGGGTCGGAGGCCGGGCCACTTGCCCGCCGCTTCCTGCACCCGGTTCTCCCCAAAAGCCGTTTGCCCGGCTTGCATGACGGGCCGGATAGCTTCCGCCCCAAAAGTCTTGCTCACCGCGATCAGCGTGATCTCGCTGGCCTTGCGGCCGGCAAACCGGGCGGCAGCCTCAATCCGTGCGCGGACGTCCTGAAGCGCCCGGTGCTGGAGTAAATTCATGCTGTGCTTATGGCCAAGCTTGCAGGCCATTTCAAGGACTGGTAGTTCCTTGCCCCATGAGTGACGTTTGTTAGGGGCCGGGCACTGTGGCATCTGAAAGATATAATTCCCGCGAGGCAGAACCCCGCTGGCAAAAATTTTGGTCCGACAATCATTGCTTCGTAGCAAAGGAAGACCCGGCCCGGCCCAAATATTATGTTCTGGAAATGTTTCCTTATCCCTCCGGCCGCATCCACATGGGCCATGTCCGCAATTACACGATGGGTGACGTGATTGCGCGCTTTAAGCGCGCCTGCGGCTTCAATGTGCTGCATCCCATGGGCTGGGACGCCTTCGGCATGCCGGCGGAAAACGCCGCCATCGAGCGCGGCGTGCATCCCAAATCCTGGACCTATGAAAATATCGCGGCGATGCGCGGCCAGCTCAAGTCCATGGGTCTGTCGCTTGATTGGAGCCGTGAAATCGCCACCTGCGATCCCTCCTACTACCGCCACGAACAGGCCATGTTCATTGACTTCATGCAGGCCGGCCTGGTGGAACGCAAGGTCTCCCTCGTCAACTGGGACCCGGTTGATCAAACGGTGCTGGCCAACGAACAGGTCATCGACGGGCGCGGCTGGCGCTCCGGCGCCATGGTGGAAAAGCGCGAACTGGCCCAGTGGTTTCTGAAAATCACCGATTTCTCCGAAGAGCTTTTGCAGGCTCTGGACCATCTCGAAAAATGGCCCGAGAAAGTCCGCCTCATGCAGCGCAACTGGATCGGCCGCTCGGAAGGCATGCGCTTTTCATTCGTGCTTGAAGACGCCGAGGGCAATGAGCTGCCGGACAAATTGTGGACCTATACCACCCGCCACGACACGATTTTTGGCGCCAGCTTCTGCGCCATTTCCGCCGACCATGAGCTTGCAAAAAAATATTCTGCTAAGGATCCGGGCCTCGCCGAATTCCGCCGCGAAGTTTCCGCCCTCGGCACCAGCGAGGAAACCATCGAGCGCGCCGAGAAGCAGGGCTACACGCTGGGCATCTATGCCCGCCATCCCTTTCTGCCCAAGCTGAAACTGCCGGTTTATGCCGCCAATTTTGTTCTGATGGGCTATGGCGAAGGGGCAATTTTCGGCTGTCCCGCCCATGACCAGCGCGACCTGGACTTCGCCCGAAAGTATGGCCTGCCGGTCATACCGGTGGTCGCACCGGTGGGCGTTGATCCGGCCTCTGTTGTGATTGGCACGGAAGCCTATTTGGAGAAGGACGGCGCCGAAAGCCGGATGATCAATTCGGAATTCCTCGATGGACTGTCGGTGCCCGAAGCCAAGGATGAAGTGGCGCGGCGATTTGAAGCCGCAGGGATCGGCGAAAGGAAAGTGAATTTCCGTCTCCGCGACTGGGGGGTTTCGCGGCAGAGATATTGGGGCTGCCCGGTGCCGGTCATCCATTGCCCCGTCTGCAAGATTGTTCCCGTGCCCAAGTCTGACCTGCCCGTGACACTGCCTGAAGACGTGACTTTCGACAAACCGGGCAATCCCTTGGTTCACCACCCCACCTGGAAACACGTGAAGTGCCCGAAGTGCGGCGGCAGCGCCACGCGCGAAACCGACACCTTCGATACCTTCATCGATTCATCCTGGTACTACGCGCGGTTTTGTTCACCCAACGCCGACGTCCCGGTGGAGGCGGGTGCGGCGCGCTATTGGATGCCGGTGGACCAGTATATCGGCGGCGTCGAGCATGCCATTTTACATCTTCTCTATTCGCGCTTTTTTGCCCGCGCCATGGGCAAGACCCATCACCTCGATTGGGATGAGCCCTTCGCCAGCCTGTTCACCCAGGGCATGGTCGTTCACGAAACTTTCAAAACTGAAGGTGGCGAATGGGTGTTTCCCGTGGATGCCACCTTGCGCGACGGCAAATGGTTCCACGCTAAGACGGGCGAAGAACTCACCATCGGCGGCATCGAGAAGATGTCGAAATCCAAGCGCAACGTGGTTGACCCCGAATCGATCATTGAAAGCTATGGAGCCGATACGGCGCGCTGGTTCATGCTCTCTGATTCGCCCCCCGAGCGCGATATTGAATGGACCGAAGCCGGCGCCGAAGGGGCCTGGAAGTTCACCCAAAGGCTCTGGCGCATCCTGGGAGACGTAAGTTCCCGCGAAGCCACCCCGTTCGCCGGCGAATTTGGCCCGGCAGCCCTGGAGCTGCGCCGTATCGCCCACCGCGCCCTTGCCGCGGTTACCGATGATCTGTCCGCGCTCCGTTTCAACCGGGCAATTGCGCGGATTTACGAGCTTTCCAATGCCCTGAACACGGCTTTGGCGATCGCCAATCCCGCCGCCGATTTGGCCTTTGCGATCCGTGAAGCCGGTAATGTGCTGGTCCTGATGTTCGCGCCCATGATGCCGCATTTGGCCGAAGAATGCTGGGCGCTGATGGGCCACACGCAGCCCGTTGTCGAAACCCCCTGGCCCACCCCCATTTCCGCCCTCATTGTGGATGATGAGGTCACCATCGCGGTGCAGGTCAATGGCAAGCGCCGGGATGAAATAAAGCTGCAAAAGGGCATGGCCAAGGATCAGGTCGAGGCCGCCGTCATGGCGCTTGAGGGCGTAATACGCGCCCTGGACGGCAAGCCCGTGGTGAAGTTTATTGTCGTTCCGGACCGTATTGTGAATATCGTCGTAAGCGGATAAGAGTTTGCGGGTGAAAAAAGTCGTCTATTGCCTCGTCGCTTTGCTCAGCCTCACGGGCTGTGGCTTCAAGCCGCTTTATTCCTCCGGCAGCGATGGCCGTGGCGTGGTCGCTTCGCTGTCTTCAATTGCCATTCAGGAGACTGACACCAGGGCCGGCCAGCTGGTGAGAAACAATCTGCTGTCATCCATAAGGCCCGCCGGAACGGCCGGCGATAACCGCTACAAACTTGTTTTGAGTCCGGAGGTGACCCAGTCCACATTGGTTGACCGGTCGATCCCCGGCATCAAGCGCCAAAGGCTGCGCCTCGCTGTCACCTACCAGTTGATTGAGACGGGCTCCGGTGCGGAAGTGAATTCCGGAAAAACCTTCTCGGCCGTTTCCTATGACATCATCCGCGAACCCGTGGCCGACCTGCAGGCTGAATCGAATGCCACGAGCCGGGCCGCCAAGGAGGTCGCCGCGGATATCCACACGCGCCTTGCGGCCTATATGGCGAGCCACGGAAACTGATAGAGAAAATCTGATGGCGGTCGTGAAGGCATCGGAGCTGATCAGCCACCTTTCAAACCCAAAGCGAGCGCCACGCGCTGTTCTCGTTCACGGCGCTGACCGCAGCGCTGTGTATGAGCTCTGCCAGCGCATCGTTAAGAAGATTATTGAATCGGGCGATGAGACTTTGAATGTGTCCCGTCTGACGGAAGCCCAGGTCACCGGTTCTCCCGGGCGCCTCTTCGAGGAATTTTTGTCCTTTTCCATGTTCGGCGGAAACCGTGTCATTTGGGTTTCTGCCGCCGGCGATAGCCTGACAAAATCACTTGATCCCATTCTGGCCAACGAAGCCGGGGGGAACCTGATTTTGATTGATGCCGAGGCGCTGGCAAAAACTTCCCGCCTGCGCAAGCTGTTTGAAACCCATGCGCTTGCGGCCAGCGTAGCGCTTTATGAAGAGTCGCCGCAGGAATTGCGGCTCCGGCTGGAACGCCTGATCAAATCATCCGGCTTGGTAATTGAGGAGGACGCCATGCTCCGGCTTGTGGAATTCATGTCGTTCGAGCGCGCCGTGGCCGAAAGCGAAACAGAGAAGCTCATCACCTATTGCCAGGGCCAGACGACAATTTCAGTTGAGGATGTCCAAGCCATCTGCGGTGATACTTCGGACGCTTCCATGGATGATTTGCTGGATGCGGTTTTTGAAGGCAAGCTGAGTGATGTGGACCGCTACGTGATGTCGGTGGGCGCTTCCGCGAGCGCTGGGCGGGGAGCCCTCAGCGCCGTGCTCCAGCACATCGTGAAACTACAGGGGATGGCTTCGCAAATTACCCAAGGCTCAACCATCGACAGTGTGGTGCAGGCGCCGCGTTTCGGTATTTTCTTCAAACGGCGCGCCTCGATTTCCATGCAGCTCAGAACCTGGGATATCGAGGCTCTTCTGAATGCCGAAGAAAAAATCTGCGCCGCAATCCTGCAGACACGCCATCATCCCGATCTTGATGAGGCGCTTGTCAGCCGCGCCCTGTTGGCCCTGGGCCGCAGCGCCCGCTTGCGGGATGCGCGAAGTAACTAATTAGTTTACTTCTTGCCCATCAGCCGGTGCGTAATCCCGTCAAGCTGATCCAGCGTCTTGTACTTGATCAAAAGCGTTCCGCCTTCGCGCCCCTGCGCTTTGATTTCAACGCGAAGGCCCATGGCATCAGCCAACTGTTTTTCCAAGCGCCCGCGTATCGGCATCCTTTCGCGGCCTTGGCCTTGCGCGTCGAAGTCGCCGGATTGCTGCGCGTGAGCGTCTCCGCTTCGCGGACCGAAAGGCCAAGACTGATGATCTTGTTGGCGAGGTCGGCTGGCGAATCAGTCGCAACCAGCGTTCTGGCATGGCCCGCCGTCAGTTTTCCGTCTTCGATATAGGAGCGGACTGATTCGGGCAGGGTGAGCAGGCGCAAGGTGTTTGCGATGTGGCTGCGGCTTTTGCCAACCGAATCGGCGAGTTGCTGCTGCGTGTAGGAGAATTGCTCGAGCAGTTGCCCGTAAGCCCGCGCTTCCTCAAGCGGATTTAGGTCCGAGCGCTGGATATTCTCGATCAGGGCGATTTCAAGTGTTTCGCCATCGCTGAGATCGCGGATGAGAACCGGCAGTTCGTGCAGGCCCGCGCGCTGCGAGGCCCGCCACCGCCGTTCGCCGGCGACGATTTCATATTCCCCGTCGGCGCGCTGGCGCACCACAATCGGCTGCAGCAGGCCTTTTTCCCCGATGGATTTTGCAAGATCCTGAAGCTCTTCTTCCTTGAATTGCTTGCGCGGATTGTTGGGGTTTGAATGAAGCAGCTCAATGGGAAGATGGCGCAGGCCCCGTGATTCCTCGGGCGAGGCGGCCTCGATGACGTCATCGCCGATAAGTGCGGCGAGCCCCCGGCCCAACCTGCGTTTTTGTGCCTGCATCATGGTTTTTTTGCCCTCAAATACTGGAACTACGGCCCTGGCTCAGGGTAGTGCTGATTGTTTCGGAAGTGAATCGATCACGCCGCCCGCAGTTCGCGCTCACGGCGAATGACCTCCGAGGCGAGTTTGATATAGGCCTGGGAGCCGGAACAGACATTGTCGTAAAGTAGGACTGGTTTCCCATAGGAAGGAGCCTCGGAGACACGGACATTGCGCGGTATGACTGTCTGGTAAACCTTGTCGCCAAGCACACTGCGAACGTCCTGTGCCACCTGGTCGGAAAGGCTGTTTCGCCGATCAAACATCGTAAGAACAACACCCTGAATGGTTAATTTTGGGTTAAGAGTGGTTTTCACCCGCTCGACTGTTTTGAGGAGCTGGCTCAGCCCTTCCAGGGCAAAAAATTCGCACTGCAGGGGCACCAGTATGGCGTCCGCCGCCGAGAGCGAATTGATCGTCAGCAGATTGAGCGATGGCGGGCAATCCACCAGGATATAGCTGTAGCTCCGCGCCCGGTTCTGCTGCCGCGACAGCCGCGCGATGGCATCGGCCAGCCGGTAGGCCTTGCGGTCGAAATCCGCCAGCTCGAGTTCCGCCCCCAAGAGATCGATGGTCGAGGGCACGCAGTGCAGCCGGGGAATGCCTGAATCGACGATCACCTGGTCCAGTTCCGCCTCGCCGATGAGCACATGGTAGGACGACTTTTGCTTGGGCCCGCGCAGGATGCCAAGTCCGGTGCTGGCGTTTCCCTGCGGGTCAAGGTCAACGATGAGGACGCTCTCGCCAACCGCGGCGAGCGCCGTTCCAAGATTGATGGCGGTGGTAGTTTTACCCACTCCGCCCTTTTGGTTGGCGATGGCGAGGATCCGGGGACTTTGGGTCAGGCTCTGATTAAACACGGGTAATCTCCTTTACCTCAAGAATAGTACCGTCCGAATCGGTCATGCTTGCATGCTTGATGATTGCGCCCATTTTCCAGAATTTGGTAGCCTTGTTCACCTCGCTGTCCACATCTTGTCCCTTGTGGAAGAGGCCAATGGCCCCCCGCTTCAGCAAGGGCTCTGCCCAAACCAAAAGCTTTTCGAGCGGCGCCAGGGCCCGCGCCGTTACGTAATCCGGTATCCGCTGCGGCAGATGCTCCTCAAGTGTTTCCAGGCGAATTTGATGAACCTGCGCATTGGCCTTTGTCTGCCGTATGGCCTCGCGCAGAAAGGCAGCCTTCTTGCCATTGCTCTCATAGAGGTCGGCTCTGAGACCTCCGCCGAGCGCCAGCATCAGACCCGGAATGCCCGCCCCTGAACCCAGATCGGCGACAGCTTCGGTCTTGGCATGCATCAACGGCAGGAGCTGCAGGGCATCCAGAACATGACGCCGCCAGACGGTCTCGACCGTCGATGGCCCGATCAGATTTATTTTCGCCTGCCAGGTCAGAAGCAGGTCGACATAGGCTTCAATTTTGTGGAGTGATTCACGTGAAACATTGAGCCGCGCCAGCACCTCATCGGAAATATACTGGGCATTCATCAGGCGCTCTTGCGCAGGGCCTGGCGCTTGATGTGGCCCAGCAGGCAGGCAAGCGCTGCCGGGGTCATACCTTCGATGCGCGAGGCCTGACCCAGGGTGCCGGGCTTGACCCGCGTGAGTTTCTGCCGGATCTCAACCGAGAGGCTTGGCAGGGCCATGTAATTGGTGTCGTGGGGCAGGCGGACCTGGTCCTCCTTGCGGAGAGCGAGGATATCCGCCGACTGGCGGGCGCTGTATCCCGCATAAAGTGAATCCGCGAAGAGCCCGTCCTTGGCAAAATCGGGCAGCGCCGCGATCTCCGGCCAGATCTCGCAGACCCGTTCGAGCCCTACCTCAGGCATGGCCATCAGATCGAGCGCCGAGCGCCGTTGACCGTCCTGGTTGACCTTCAAGCCGAGCTTGGCGGCCGCCGCCGAGGTCATACCCAAATGCTCCGCCAAGGACCGCGCCGCGTTCAGAACATTCATCCGATCGGCAAAATGTTTCTGGCGGCGGGAGCCGACGAGGCCCAGGGAAATGCCCTTGGGGGTGAGCCTTTGGTCGGCATTGTCGGCCCGCAGCGAAAGGCGGTATTCAGCCCGCGAAGTGAACATGCGGTAGGGCTCGGTCACGCCGCGAAGCACCAGATCATCCACCATTACGCCGAGATAGCCCTCGGCCCGGTCAAAGCTGATCTCCGCCTGGCCACCCACTTTTCGCGCCGCATTCAGGCCGGCGATCAGGCCCTGGGCCGCGGCCTCCTCATACCCGGTTGTACCGTTGATCTGGCCCGCCAGGAACAGGCCGGGCAGGGCTTTGACTTCCAGCCCGCTGCTCAATTCACGTGGGTCAACGAAGTCATACTCAATGGCATACCCCGGCCGCAGGATCGTGACATTCTCCAGCCCTGGAATCGTCCGGATAAACTGCTCCTGGACATCCTCCGGCAGCGAGGTAGAAATGCCGTTGGGATAGACCGTGTCATCATCCAGCCCTTCCGGCTCGAGGAATATCTGGTGCGATGCCTTGTCCCTGAAGCGGTGAATCTTGTCCTCGATGGAGGGGCAATAGCGTGGTCCCGTTCCCTCGATCTGCCCGGAGTAAAGCGGCGAACGGTGAATGTTGCTGGCGATCAGTTCATGGGTCCGGGCCGTCGTTTGGGTGATGAAGCAGGACACCTGCGGCGTGGTAATTGAGTGCGTGAGCGTGGAAAATGGCGACGGAACCTCATCGCCCTTTTGCTCTTCAAGCACGCTCCAATTGATGGTGCGGCCGTCGAGCCGGGCCGGCGTTCCGGTTTTCAGGCGCCCCAGTTGCAGGCCCGCCGATCGCAGCTGTTGCGAAATGCCGTGGGCCGGCGGCTCACCCGCACGGCCCGCTGGAATCTTTTTCTCGCCGATATGAATGAGCCCGGCCAGAAATGTTCCCGTTGTCAGAACAACCGCACCGGCCAGCAGCTCTTCTCCGGCTTCCGTCGCAATTCCAACAACGCGATTTTGATCAAAAACGAATCCACAAACCGCCGCTTCAACAACATTCAGATTATCCTGGCTGCGAATTTCCTCTTGCATCGCCATGCGGTAAAGCTTGCGGTCTGCCTGGGCGCGGGGGCCTCGCACCGCAGGGCCTTTTGAACGATTGAGCAGACGGAACTGAATGCCGGCGCGGTCCGCGACCCGGCCCATCAGGCCGTCAAGCGCATCGATCTCGCGCACTAGATGGCCCTTGCCCAAACCGCCGATGGCCGGATTGCACGACATCTCGCCGATGGTCGAAAACCTGTGGGTGACAAGCGCCGTGTTGGCACCAAGCCGCGCCGATGCCGCTGCGGCTTCAACACCCGCATGGCCGCCGCCAATGACGATGACATCAAACTTCCTGCTCATGGCGGTTCTCTAGTCCAAGCCCGGTCAATGGTCAAAGCCGAAACAAGTTTCACGTGAAACAGCTTACTTGCCGATGCAGAATTCGCTGAAAATCTTCCCCAGCAAATCCTCGACATCCACCCGCCCCGTGACCCGGCCGATGCTGAAACAGGCCCTACGCAAACATTCTGCCGCAAGCTCGATATGCCCCGCATCGTGGCTGCAGGGATTCGTTGAGGAACCGAATCGATTCTTCCACCGCGTCCTTGTGGCGGGCCCGGATGACCGGGGTGTGCTGCATGCCGCTAAAGCGCTCCGCCACCAGCTTTTCCAGATTGAGAATGAGGTCCGCGATGCCTGCGCCGGTCTTGGCGGAAACTTTCAAGTCTGTTCCCTGGGCATCACCCGGTAGGTCCGACTTGTTCAAAACCTTGAGCGCCGGCACTACCGCGTTTTCAATGTCCTCCGCCACGTCAACCGAGGTCACCCAGACAACGAGATCGGCAGCATGGGCTTCCGACCTGGCGCGCCGCATGCCGATGACTTCGATCTCGTCGCCGGCCTCGGCGCGGAGGCCTGCGGTATCCGTCAGGATGACGGGAATGCCGCCAAGGACGATGGGGACCTCAATCACATCCCGGGTAGTGCCGGGGCGCGAAGAAACGATGGCCGCCTCCCGGGCGGCAACCAAATTTAATAAAGTGGATTTGCCGACATTCGGCGCGCCGGCGAAAACAACTTTGACGCCGGAGCGAAGTGCGCCCGCACGATCTGCTTCCGCCGCAGCCCTACTGAGACGCTCTACCAGGTCAAGGGTCTTGGGCCTGATATCGGCGAGTGCTGCGGCGGCCACGCCATCCTCTTCAACGAAATCAATTGCTGCTTCGAGCCGCGCAAGAAGCGAAATCAGCTCCGTTCGCCAATCCTCGTATTGCGAACTGGCATGACCGAGCATGTGGTGCGTGGCCATACGCCGCTGGGCCTCGGTGCGGGCCTGCAGCAGGTCGGCAAGTCCCTCCGCCTCGACCAGGTCCATCCGGTCATTGACAAACGCCCTACGGGTAAATTCACCGGGCTCCGCCAGCCTTACGCCATCAACCGAGCGGAAGATTTCAAACATCGCCTCGATCACCGCGGCACTACCGTGCACATGAAACTCGGCCACGTTTTCTCCGGTGGCACTCAAGGGTCCGGGCATCCAAAGGACGAGCCCCTGGTCGATGACCTCCTGGGATTGCGGGTGGCGCAGTTGCCGGATGCTAGCCCGCCGGGGTAAGGGTAGGGAGCCGGCGACGGAAGCAAGGACGCTTCCGGCCTTACCGCCGGACATACGGATGACGGCAATTCCGGCCATACCGGTGCCGCTGGAAACCGCAAAAATTGTCTCAGAATTATTCATTTCGGATTCGAATCGATACCATGTCACATAACCGTCTCAGCCTAGAAACCAGCCCCTACCTCCTTCAGCACAAGGATAATCCAGTACACTGGATGGGGTGGAGTGAACAGGCGCTTCAGGAAGCAAAAGACCGCAATCAGCCCATTCTGCTGTCCGTCGGCTATGCCGCCTGCCATTGGTGCCATGTCATGGCCCACGAGAGTTTTGAAGACCCGGTCACCGCCGGTCTTATGAACCAGAACTTCATCAACATAAAGGTCGATCGCGAGGAGCGCCCCGATATCGACCGCATCTACATGGCAGCCCTCCACAGCCTGGGGGAGCAGGGTGGCTGGCCCCTCACCATGTTTCTGACCCCCGATGCGCTTCCTTTCTGGGGCGGCACCTATTTCCCGCCGGAGACAAAATACGGGAGGCCAAGCTTCCGCCACGTCCTGAGCGAGATATCGCGCATCTGGCAGCAGGAGCGAAGCAAAGTCACCCATAACGCCGAAGCGATATCCGCCGCCCTGCAGCAGCCGCGATACGAGGCAAACCCGAACCAGCTTTCTCCCAATGAAATCTTTCAAGCCGCCGATGTCATCATCAACGCCACCGATCCGCAGTATGGCGGCCTCAAGGGCGCGCCGAAATTTCCGCAAGCCCCCATTTTCACTTTTTTGTGGGAAGCCTATCTGCGTGGCGGGAATGAGAAGGCCCGGGACGCCGTGCTCACCACGCTCACGCAAATCAGCAATGGCGGAATCTACGACCATCTGGCCGGTGGCATCGCGCGTTATTCCACCGACCACATATGGCTGGCGCCGCATTTCGAAAAAATGCTCTACGACAATGCGCAATATGTGAGCCTGCTCACCCGCGCCTGGCTCAAAACCGGAACTCCGCTCTACGCCACACGCATCGAGCACACCATTGAATTTGTCCTGCGTGAAATGACAGGTGAAAGCGGCTGCTTCACCTCAAGCTATGACGCCGACTCAGAAGGTGAGGAAGGCAAATATTACGTCTGGAGCCAGGCCGAGATAGAAAAACTGCTGGCACCCCATGAGTTCGAAATCTTCCGGGCGGCTTATGATGTCACTGCGCCAGGAAACTGGGAGGGCCATACCATTCTCAACCGCACCCATGACACGACGTCTGAGACACCGGAGAATGAAAAAATCCTGGCGAGCGCCCGGAAAAAATTGTGGGCGGCGCGCAGCAAGCGAATCCCGCCGCAGCACGACGACAAGATCCTCGCCGACTGGAACGGCCTCTTTATTGCGGCACTTGCTGAAGCATCGTTGGCATTTGACAACAGGGCCTGGGCCGATGCCGCAAAGAAGGCCTTCTCCGAAGGCCTGAAACTGTTCTGGAAAGGCGGCAGGCTGCTGCACAGCCACCGCGCCGGCAGCACCCGCCATGAAGCCACCGCCGACGACTATGCAAGCCTCATTGGCGCGGCGCTTGCGCTTCATGCCCTGACCGGCCAAGCCGCCTACATCTCCACCGCGCAAGAGCTCGCAACGGCGCTGGAAGACAATCATTGGGACGCCGCCGAAGGGGGCTTCTTTCACGCCTCGCGAAAGCATACGGCGCTGCCCATCAAGAGCCGCACCATTGAAGATGATGCAACGCCAAACGCCAATTCGGTGATGATCAAGAATTATGTCGCTCTCTATCATCTTACCGGAAATGACGGTTACAGGCTCAAAGCGGAAAAAATAACCGGGGTTTTCGCGTCAGCGGCAAGATCGAATCCTTTCGCAGCGCCCGGCCTGCTTAAAAACGCCCTCCTGCTGCAGGATGCAATCCAGCTTGTTCTCACCAATGATGCAAATCCTGCGCAGAGCGAAATGCTGATTCTCGCGCTTAAACACGCTGGGTTTGACGCCACCATTCATGTAACGGGGGCCAATCCGGCCTTGCCGGAAAATCATCCGGCGTATGGAAAAACCACCAATGTCAACCAGCCCGCGCTCTATATCTGCCGCGGCATGACTTGCGCCAATCCCGCAGCAAACGCGGACGAAGCGTTGGCGGCCCTGGGTTTATTGGGAATTGCGAACCGGGCCTAGGCGTTCATGGAATCGAAGAAATCGCTGTTGGATTTCGTCTGGCGCAATTTGTCCAAAAGGAATTCGATGGCATCGATCGTTCCCATCGGGTTGAGGATGCGGCGCAGGACATAGGTCTTCTTGAGAAGATCCGCCTTGACCAGCAATTCTTCCTTGCGCGTTCCCGAGCGCAGGATGTCAATCGACGGGAACACCCGCTTGTCCGCGACCTTGCGGTCCAGAATGATTTCCGAGTTGCCGGTTCCCTTGAATTCTTCGAAAATGACTTCGTCCATGCGGCTTCCCGTATCGATGAGCGCTGTCGCAATGATGGTCAGCGACCCGCCTTCCTCAATATTGCGCGCCGCGCCGAAGAAGCGCTTTGGCCGCTGCAGGGCGTTGGCATCCACACCGCCGGTCAAAACCTTGCCCGAAGACGGCACAACCGTGTTGTAGGCCCGGCCGAGGCGCGTAATCGAATCCAGCAGGATGATGACGTCGCGGCCATGCTCGACAAGGCGCTTGGCTTTCTCGATGACCATTTCGGCCACCTGCACGTGCCGCGTCGCAGGCTCATCGAAGGTTGAGCTGACAACCTCTCCCTTGACCGAGCGCTGCATGTCGGTGACTTCTTCAGGCCGCTCGTCGATCAACAGCACGATCAGAAAACATTCGGGATGGTTTGTTGCAATCGCATGGGCGATGTTCTGCAGCAGGACTGTCTTGCCCGTCCGCGGCGGCGCCACGATCAGGCCGCGCTGGCCCTTGCCGAGGGGAGATACGATGTCGATTACCCGCGCCGAATAGTCTTTCCGTGTCGGATCGGCAATTTCCATTTCCAGGCGCTGGTCCGGATAGAGCGGCGTGAGATTGTCGAAGTGGACCTTGTGCTTGGTTTTCTCCGGGTCCTCAAAATTGATGGTGTTCACTTTCACCAGGGCAAAGTACCGCTCGCCGTCCTTGGGGCTGCGGATCTGCCCTTCGACCGTGTCGCCGGTCCGCAGGGTGAATTTCCTGATCTGGCTCGGGCTCACATAGATATCGTCGGGACCGGCCAGATAATTCGCGTCCGATGAGCGCAGGAAGCCGAAGCCGTCCTGCAGAACCTCGACAACGCCCTTCGCCGATGATTTCGATATCTCGCACCGCAAGATTTTTCAGGATGGCGAACATCAGCTCCTGCTTGCGCAGCGCACTGGCGTTTTCCACCTCGAGCTCTTCCGCCAAGGTGACGAGTTCGGCAGGCGTCTTCCGCTTAAGGTCCTTAAGCTTAATATCCTTCAATTCGGCTATATTTGTCATGTTTTGGGATCAGTACATTAGGGGTGGGAAATGAACCACGAAGCGCCTGTGGCAGATCGGGCAAATGGAGGCGGGGAAAGCAAACGGGACGAATATCCCTTTGTTCGCCGCCTCTATAACAAACTTCCGGGCATGAACCAACAGAAATTATTGGAAGGGTTTAACTACAATAAACACAACGATAACGATCAGCAGCAGGCTTGGAACTTCATTGAGAATGCGGAAAAACCGGGCATTCTTCACCCGCTCGTCACGGGTAAACCGCCGGAGATAGCCCTCGAGCGCGCCATGGTACACACAGAGGAGGAGAACCGCCGCCAATTTCCCGAGAACCCAAACTTGCAGGAATTCAAAACCGCCAGCAATGAAAAGCAAAACGCCCGACAGCAGGCTCGCTGCCCCTGCCGGCCGCATGATGGCCGCCATCAAACGGCGCTCCATCACTTTGAACAGCTCGCTGGCTTCGCTGCCCGGCTGCACGCCGCAGTGATAGACGAACAGCCGTGGCAGATAAAACAGCCCCGCCATCCAGGCCACCACCGAAACAATATGGATGACTTTCAGCCATGGAAACCACTCAGCCATGGTCATGGTCCCGGACTGTTTCAATGACAGTTGTTAAAATATCCGGATTTGTTTGCTGCTTAATCCCATGACCCAAATTAAAGATATGGCGATCCCTCGGAATTGCGCTGATGAGTTTCAAAGTTTCCGCGCGCACCACAGCCGCATCGCAAAGCAATAACAGCGGATCCAGGTTTCCCTGAATAACCGCGTCCGCCGGCAAAATCGATTGCAGAAATTCCACCGGGCACTCGGCCTCAACCCCAATCGCCCGGCACTTGGTTCTCGCATAAACATCGCCATGCCGGTGCCCGGCACCTTTAGCAAAAACAATGACGGGAACAGCCGGAAACCTCGATCTCACGCCTGCGACAATCTTCTCTATGGGTTCAATGCAATATTCCGCCAGCAACTCTCCCGGCAATTCCCCGGCCCAGGAGTCAAAGATCTGCACCACATCCGCCCCGGCTTCGATCTGAATGCACAGATATTCTATGGAATTTTCAACCAGGCGGGCGACCAGCTCCTTGAACCAGCCTTCCCTCTGATAGGCAAACCTTCGCGCAAGTTCACGGTCTGAGCTTCCTCCTTCGACCATGTAGCTCGCCACGGTCCAGGGCGCTCCGCAAAACCCTATCAACGAAATGGAAGAATCCAATTTGCGGCGAACCCCGTTCACCGATTTAGCGACGCTTTCAAACTGCGCCGATTTCAGTCCGGACTTCAATCGCGTTAAATCGGAACTGCTTCTGACGGTTTCGAGCTTTGGTCCCTCGCCTTCGACAAACGACAGGCCATTGCCCATGGCATGCGGAACAACCAAGATATCAGCAAAGATGATTGCCGCATCAAGGTCGTAACGCCGCAAAGGCTGCAAGGTCACCTCTGCCGCAAGGAGCGGCGAATAACACAAGTCCAAAAAAGAACCTGCCTGTTCTCTCACCTTGCGGTACTCTGGCAGGTAACGCCCCGCCTGACGCATGAACCAGACCGGGCGTCGCTCGGATCCACGACCCTTCAATACGTTCATGAGCGGCTGTGTGTTCGAATTAGACATTCTTCCAATAATTACTTTCTATGAATTGAATATGATGTTGCAAGCCTGAGAGCGGGATCAAAATGCCATCAGGTTCTTATGCTGGATCAGACGCACTTGACCAATACTTCTTTGCTGGTAAAACTAGCGGTTGAAATTACTTGAATAAATTCAAATATTTACCTTGGACTATGAAAAGGTTATCCATCCCTGTGCACACCGGGGACTTATCCCCACAATGGAGGGCATTTGCGTTCCGCGGATTGCCTTGTTGAAAACAATCTCACAATATTAACCAGTTGTTAACCATTCCGCACTGCGCCGAATTATCCACAATCCACTTGTTATAACTCCACAGCTTTCAACGCGTGAATCCCTTGGACCTCATACTCGCTTCAACCAGCAAAATTCGTGGAAAAATCCTGAGCGCCGCCGGGATAGGATTTTCCGTGATCGACTCCGGACTTGACGAAGCGCAGGCGAAAAACTCATTCACGGAACTTTCACCGCGGAAAATTTCGCTGGAACTGGCCAGGCTGAAGTCAGAGAAAATATCCGGGCAGCATCCCATGGCGATGACCATCGGTGCAGATCAGGTGCTTGCATTCGGGAACCGGATTTTCAACAAGCCGGTTTCCCGCGCCGATGCCGAAATGCAGCTGACGATGCTGCGGAACGCAACGCATATATTATACTCTGCGGTTTCCTGCGCCGTGGCCGGGGCCGAAGTGTGGAACCATTGCGCCGAGGCGCGATTGACCATGAGGGACTTTACCCCGGAATTTCTATCGTCATACCTGGACGGCAGCCAAACGGATTATCTCTCCTCGGTCGGCGCCTACAAGCTGGAGGAAACCGGCATTCAATTGTTTGAAGAAATCGAAGGCGACTATTTTACCGTTCTTGGCCTGCCGATACTGCCGCTGCTCGGCTTTCTAAGGCAGCGCGGGATCATTCCATCATGAAAAAGGCCTGTGTTATCGGCTGGCCCATCGCGCATTCGCGCTCGCCGCTCATCCACGCCTACTGGCTGAAGAAATACGGTATTGACGCGGTCTATGAAAAAAAAGCAGTTGAGCCAAAGGACGTGGCGCATTTCATTGCAAGTCTGGCCGCATCGGAATTCGCCGGCTGCAATGTAACCATCCCTCACAAGGAAGCGGCCTTTCAGGCGGTTGCGGAGGTTGATCAGATCGCCGGTCGGCTGGGCGCGGTAAATACGGTATATTTCAAAAATGGCGTGATCTGCGGCACCAACACGGATGGTGAAGGATTTACCGCCTCTCTCCGCCATTCCCATCCGGGGTTTAACTTAACGGATAAAAGCGCGATAATTATTGGCGCCGGAGGAGCAGCAAAGGCGATCATTGGGGCGCTTCAGGATGAAGGAGTGGCGAAAATCGGCATTATCAACCGCACGCCGGAGCGCATTCGCGATCTCCAGGTGAAATTTGGGGCCGGTATCCTTGAAATCAGCGAGTCCATCTTCAACGCTTCACTGGAAAGCTGCGGGCTTCTGGTGAACACAACATCCCAGGGCATGGAAGGCCAGCCCTTGCTGGACCTGAAAATTCAAAGCCTGAACCCGGATGCGCTTGTTGCCGACATCGTTTATGCGCCTCTGGAAACGGCTTTCCTTGCGAGAGCAAGACTGCGGGGAAATCCGGTTTTGGGCGGCCTGGGGATGCTGCTGCATCAGGCCGTAAGGGGTTTCGAACTGTGGTTCGGGGTGAAGCCGGACGTGACGCTGGAGCTCTATGAGTTGATAGCCGCAGACATTCAGAAAGCCCGCAAGCGATGATCTCCGTTGGTCTTACGGGCTCAATCGCCACCGGCAAAAGTGAGGTGGCCAAGCTGTTTTCCGCCGCCGGCATTCCGGTATTTGATTCCGATGCTGAAGTGCACGCCCTGTATGCGGAAAAGACAGCCACGGACCTGCTCGGCAAAATCTTTCCGGACGTGATTGTGGAAGGCGAAATCGACCGCCAGCGCCTGGGGCAACGGGTTCTGCGCTCACCAGGAGACCTGCGGAAACTGGAATCCCTTATCCATCCCCTTGTTAGAAAAAAGCGGGAACGATTCATCAGCCATTGGCAAAAGCAAGGCGCTGCGCTTGTTGTCCTCGACATTCCGCTTCTCTTTGAAACGGGCCAGGAGGGGGAACTTGATTATGTGGTTGTTGTTTCCGCCAATGAAGGCCTTCAACGGGAGCGGGCAATGGCCCGGCCAGGAATGACCGAACAGAAACTGGCCAGTATTCTGGCAAGGCAGATGCCCGATGCGGAGAAACGCGCCCGCGCCGATTTTGTCATTGAAAATTCCGGCAGCCTGGCGCATTTGCGGTCCCAAGTGGATGCGCTAAGCAGGAAGCTTCGCGAACTGGCCAGGAATCACAAGCCATGAGAGAAATCGTGCTCGATACGGAAACCACGGGGCTGGACCCCCTGCAGGGCCACCGCATCGTGGAAATTGGCGCCGTTGAACTGCTCAACCACATTCCTACGGGGAAAACCTATCACGCTTACGTCAATCCGCAGCGCGACATGCCCCGCGAAGCCGAAGCGGTTCACGGACTGGGCGATGCTTTTTTGAAGGACAAGCCGGTATTCGCAAAGATCGCCGACGAGCTGCTTGAGTTTATCGGGGACACCGTGTTGATCATTCACAACGCCGGCTTTGATGTTGGGTTCCTCAATGCCGAACTGGGATTTATCAAGCGCCCGCCGATTCTTCATGAGCGGATCATTGATACCTTGGCGCTCGCCAAGAAGCGCCACCCCATGGGTCCCAACAGCCTTGACGCGCTCTGCAAGCGCTATGGGATTGATATTGCAAAACGCACCAAGCATGGCGCCCTGCTGGACTCCGAACTTCTCGCTGGCGTCTACCTGGAGCTTATCGGCGGCCGCCAAATCGCCCTGACGTTGCCAAGCGCCGGCAATGTCCGTCATCTGCAAAGCGGCCATGCCCCGGTGCCGGCCAAGCGCCGCAACCCGCTTCCCGAACGTCTCACCGGTGAAGAATTGGCGCGACACCAGGCACTGGTTAAGAGCCTCGGCCCTGCAGCGCTTTGGAAAACCGGCTGAAGTCTAGGCTTGTGCGGCTGACTTCTGCTGCTGCATGCGCTTTTGATACATGCCGGCAAAATCGATGGGGTCGAGCATCAGCGGCGGAAATCCGCCATTGCGTGTTGCATCCGCAAGAATCTGCCGGGCGAACGGAAACAGCATCCGCGGGCATTCGATGAGGACAGCCGCATGGAGCATGTTGGCCGGAAAATTTTCCATGCGGAAAACTCCCGCATAAAGAAGCTCCGAGGCAAAGATCACCTTGCCTTCGGAGGTTGCCTTTGCATCGAGATGCAGCTCAACCTCGAAATCGGTTGGCGCAATGTTGCGGGCGTTGACGTTCACCGCGATATTGATGTCGGGCTGGCTTTGCTGGGGGGCCAGGGCCTGGGGCGCATTGGGATTTTCAAAGCTCAGGTCCTTCAAATACTGGCCAAGAATGCGCATCGACGGTTGGGTGCCGGGCTGGGGCGGCGGAACCTGCAGATTGACAGCGGCGGGAGCCTTGCCCTCCGAGATGCTCGGGGCCTTTTCTTCCGGTTTCTTGCCGCCATTTGCTGCCTTGGCCGCGATTTTGCGGGGAGCCGGTTTTGCTGCTTTTGCCATCTCGAATGCCTCTCATGCGCCGAATAGTCTGATCAAATCACAAGTTGTGAGTGGCTAACATGAAGGCTGCGGTGCCGCAAGCAGGGTCTTTACTCCTCCCGTGCGGGATTAGGCTTCAGTTTTGGCGTTTCGTCGATTTCCACCGCTTCCGCCTCAATGACGGGACCACCCCGGTGACCCGTAAAATCCCCCGAAACATGGCTCTCGAAAAATCCCGCCACACGCTTGCGGACCCACGGCAGGAAAAGGGTCAAGGCAATGAAATCGCTGACGATCCCCGGAATGATCAGCAGGAGCCCGGCGATGGCCCCAAGCAGGCTTTTGGCGGCCCCGCCTGAAACGGTTTTCCGGTCGCGGCCGGGCGTATTAAGCATGGAGAATATGGTGGTGCCGCTCCACCGGATAAGCGCGCTGCCTGCAAAGATGTCCAGGATGACCAGCGCCAGGACGGGCAGGACCCCTGCAAAACGCCCAAGCCAGATAAGGGAAGCAAGGTCGGCAAACAGCAGGGCGAGAATGAGAACCGGAAAGTGGCGGCGCAAGCGAGACTCCAATAGAATGGTCCTTGGACCTATCCCAAAGTCTCCTATATAGGACTCAACATGAGACGCGTACAATGTGTGCCGCTGCGTGGGTAAGCTCAGAAGTGTGAGAATTTGGTAATGAACGAGATCTTTGATCCCCTGAATCTGGTTCTGGCGGCCATTGCGCTGATGGTTGTTTGGCGCCTGCGCTCGGTTCTGGGACAGCGCACGGGAACTGAGCGTCCGCCCATTGATCCCTATGCGCCTCCGCGCCGGCCGAACGGCAGCGCTCCGGTTGAAACCGGCGGCGGCAAGGTTCTGGAATTTCCTTCCAGCAAGGAAGAATCAGCGAAAAAGGTCGAGGCCGATTTGGAACCGAAGGCGCCCATCTGGACGGGTTTTGCCAAGGCGAAATCGCCGCTCGCCGCGGAGTTTGAAAAACTGGCTCAGGCCGATCCGGCATTTTCGCCGAAGGACTTCCTCGAGGGCGCCAAGCTTGCCTATGAGATGATCGTCGAGGCCTTTGCCAAGGGCGACAAGCCGGCCCTCAAGAGCCTTCTGTCGAAGGAGGTGTACGACGGCTTCGCGAAGGCCATCGATAGCCGCAGCCAGGCCGGCGAAAAGCTCGATTTCCAGTTCGTCGGCTTTGAGAAGGTTGACTTCATGTCCGTGGGACTGATTGGGAAACGCGCCAGCGTCGTTGTCAAGTTTGCCTGCCAGATGATTTCTGCAACCCACGACAAGGCCGGCGTCCTCATCGATGGCAACCCCAGGGAAGTGCGGGACATCAGCGATATCTGGACCTTTGAAAGGGACGTGGCGCAAAAGGACCCGAACTGGCGGGTGGTGGCCACCGAAACGCAGGCGTGATAGGACGCCTGGGACTTGCCTGCTTATGCGCCGTTTCCCTTGCCATGACCGCTGAAGCCAAACCTGTTCTCAGCCCCGTATCCTTCGCCCAGATTGAAGGCTGGGCCGACGACGGCCATGCGGCGGCGCTGGCGGCATTTCAAAGATCATGCGCGGAAATCCTGGCAGGCGGCCGCGGCTTTGAACGCGAGGTCCGTTATGGCGGAAAGCGCGCCGACTGGCTGGAGATTTGCGAGAGTGCCGCTCAGGCGAAATCGGCGCGCCGGTTTTTCGAGGAAAAATTCACCGCTCTGAAAGTCGCCGATCCCGCCCGCCCCGAAGGCCTGTTCACCGGCTATTACGAGCCGGAAGCCGAGGGCAGCCGAACCCCGGGGAACGGCTATGATGTTCCCATCTACCGCAAGCCCGATGACCTTGTGAGTTTCGATGGCGCCACTGAAAAGCGGCTCAACCTGAAATATGGCCGCCTGCTGCAGGGAAAGCCCGCCGGATATTTGACCCGGCGCGAAATCGAGGAAGGCGCTTTGCGGGGCCGGGGCCTTGAGATCGCCTGGCTCAAAAGCTGGGTCGATGCGTTTTTCATCCAGGTCCAGGGCTCAGGCCGCATCCGCCTTGAAGATGGCGGCACCCTGCGCCTTGCCTATGGCGCCAAATCCGGCCAGCCCTATACCGGCATCGGCGGCGTTCTGGTCGAGCGCGGCGTGCTCACCCGCGACAACATGTCGATGCAGGCCCTGCGCGCCTGGATGAAGGACAATCCGGGCCAGGCGCGCCAGCTCATGTGGGAAAACAAGTCCTTCGTTTTCTTCCGCGAAGTGAAGGTCGATGATCCGGCGCTGGGCGCGCCCGGCGCGCAGCAGGTTTCGCTCACGCCGCTCAGAAGCCTGGCGATTGACCGCAGCCTCTGGATGTTCGGCACGCCCATCTGGCTTGATGCCAAGGTGCCGTCCGGCCCCGCCGGCGCGATGCAGGAGTTTCGTCACCTGATGGTGGCGCAGGATACGGGCACGGCCATCAAGGGCCATGCGCGCGGCGATGTCTATTGGGGCTGGGGCGAGAAGGCCGCCAGCGTTGCCGGCCGGATGAAAAGCCCGGGCGCCATGCTGGTTCTGCTGCCGAAGAAACTGGCCGCCAGGCTTTTGCAGGGAAAATGAAAAAGAAATCCTTCGAGGTTCCTGACCGCAATCTCTGGGATGAGGTGACCCGCTCCATCAGGCCCTTGGGCAAGCGCGCCCTCAAGATGAGCGCCGCATTGGTTTCGCTGCCGCAGCAAACCATTCAACCTGTGCCCCGGAAGGCGTCGGCGCCGAAGATTTCGCTCAACCAGGGGCCGCCACCGATTACCGGTTTCGACCGGCGCACCGAGCAGAAGCTGACGCGCGGCAATGTCGAGATTGAGAGCCGCCTCGATTTGCACGGCATGAATCTGGAGGAAGCCCGCATCCGTCTTTTGGATTTCATTTCCGGCCGCCGCATGCAGGGGCACCGCCTGGTGCTGGTCATTACCGGCAAGGGCGCTTCGCCGTTTTCCGGCCATACGCTGCATGGCAGGGATCACTTTTACGCCCCTGAACGCGAAGGGCGGCTGCGCCGGCAATTGCCCGAATGGTTGCACGAGGCGCAATTCCGTATCCATGTTTCGGGTTTCCAGCAGGCCCACCCCAAACACGGCGGCGGCGGCGCCTTCTATGTGAAACTGCGCCGCACCAGGGAGGGCTGACATGACACCCTTTGGCGAAAAAATGCGCAAGCTCCGGGCCGACCGCGCCATCACGCTGAAACAGATGTCCGCTGCCATCGGCGTTTCCAGCGCCTATCTTTCGGCCCTTGAGCACGGCAAGCGGGGCAGGCCGGGCTGGCACCTGATCCAGCGCATCATCGCCTATTTCAACATCATCTGGGACGAGGCCGAGGAGGTGACGCGCCTGGCGCGGATTTCCCATCCGCGCATTACCATTGACACCTCCGGCCTCAATCCGCTCGCCACCGAACTGGCCAACCGGCTCGCCGATGACATCGGCAAACTGGAGCCGCAAACCTTGAATGAGTTGCTGACGGTGCTGTCGGCGACAAAACGGGGCGCGAAGTAGAGGGCATCAATCCTGTGTCTTCTCCTGCGAAGCGGGAGAAGACGAAATGCTGTGATTCACGTTTCAATGAGCATCGGGCACAGCTTCGCCGGGGGTGGAAACGGTTATGCCGTTTCCGGGGCAGGCGAGAAAGAAGCGAAGGGTTGCGTGGACGCAAGCTCTCGCAGAAATGCCGGTCGTGTAGTCCGGCTGTTGGCGCGATTGCCCGCGCCCACGCTTTTGCGGCGGTTTTTGCCTCGGGGAAGATCTTGCAGAGCCCTAGATCGCACGGTGTCTGAGGTTTTCCGCTAGGGTTGTTTAGCCATTTAAGACGCATTGGGTCGTAATGCCCAAGGGCCCTCCCTCCGGCTCCCGGGTGCCTGATGAACGTTTCACCAAACCCGCAGGCGCCACATCCACCCCATCTATGATCACCGTCGCGACCGAGACCCCTTCCGGGATGGACAGGAACATACATAGCACAGTAGGAATATAGTGTCAAGGGGATTTATTCATATTTTTGCTGGCCGCCAGCCAATCCGCCTTGTGTACGCAATCTGACCAAGGCGCTAATCCTGAAATTCTAATGGATTCCCGGAATCGTGTCGGTATATTCGTCCCTCAGGGGAGCTGACCGGATGCCTATTCCCATAAACCGTATGTGGTTCGAAGGAAGGCTTCCTGCTTTCCGCCGCAATTCGCTCATTGGAGGTGTGGTAAGCGTTGCCCTTGTTGTTACTGCAATCGGAATTAAGTTACTCGTTCCTACTTTTCTAACCCTTACAATTCTGTTGCCGGCAGTGCTGTTAAGCGCTTGGGTAGGAGGTGCCAAATGGGCAGTGCCCACGCTTTTGGTGTGTAGCGTCATAGGCTTCTATTTCCTTGACAAGCCAATGCCTGTTCAATCGACAACCTGGCAACTGGTCAACACAATCATTTTCCTTGTGGTTGGCGGACTAATTATTTTCGTCGTGGAACTTCTTGGCCAAGCCGTGGACCGCTACCAGCACGAGCGGCGGAGACTCGACCTGGCGCTGAAGGCTGCCAAGGCCGCGCTGTGGGAAATCCATCCGGACCGGCCCCTCTACTGGAACAAGAATTTTTATGATCTCATTGGCCTGGAATATTCCGACCGGGCGCCGCCGGCCGAACAGTTCTTTGACCTGGTTCACCCCGAGGACCGCGAGAAGATGCGCGAAGCGCGCCGTCTTATGAATGAGGGTCTGCAGCCTGCCGAAAGGGATGAGTATCGCCTGCTGCGGCCCGATGGAAAAATGCTTTGGCTGGAGAATCACCGGGCCACGGACCCGGCAAACGAAAAGTTCTTTATCGGCATCACCCAGGACATTACCCAGCGGAAAAACGCCGAGGAGCGGGTTGAACTGGTGCTCAATGAAATGGCGCACCGGATCAAGAATCAGTACGCGGTCATTATCAAAATCGCCAAAGACACTTACCAGCAGGCCCAGTCGGCCAAGGATTTCAATGAAGCGTTCCAGGCCCGCATGTTGGGCCTGGCCCGCTCGAACGACCTTTTGCTGCGCGGCGGCGGCCAGGAGGTCGATCTCAGGGCCTTGCTTTTGTCGCAGATGGAAATTTTTGGCGATTCCCGCCGCATTGACCTGAACGGCCCTGCCATGGCCGTTTCGGCAAACGCCGCCCAGTACCTTGCGATGGCGTTCCATGAGCTTTCGACCAACGCCCTGAAGCATGGCGCTTTCTCACTCGAAACAGGGCGCGTTGACGTGGCCTGGGCAATTTCACAAGACCGCGCCCGCCATGTTCAAATTATCCTGGCAGGAACGCGGCGGCCCTGCGCCAAAATCCAAATCCAAGCCGGGATTTGGCAAACTGGTTCTGGAGCGGTTGATGCCGGCCGCGGTTGAGGGCACGGCGGAAATTGTCGGCGGGCCGGACGGCATAAGATGGACTCTTTCTGCGCCGCTGGACCGCGTATTGCGGAGCTGAAAGCCCGCCCCTCAAGCCACCGACCAGCCGCCGTCGACCAGGATATTGGCGCCCGTAATGAGGCAAGCCGCAGGCGACGCGAGGAAGACCACCGTGCCTGCAACGTCGATTGGCTCTCCGATGCGGCCCAGGGGAATATGCGCAAGCACCTGCTGGCGGAACTGCGGGTCGGCGAGCGCCGGCGCGGTGCCGTCGGTTGAAATGAAAGTCGGCGAGACGCTGTTAACGGTAATTCCATGGGGCGCCCATTCGAAGGCGAGGCAGCGCGTCAGATGGTTGATCGCCGCCTTCGACATGCAGTAGATCGCCTCGCCCTTCAAGACGACGCTGCCCGCCTGGGAGGAGATGTTGATGATGCGGCCGGATTTCTGCGCCATCATCAGTTTCGCCACCGCCTGCGTGGTGAAGAAGGTGCCTTTCAGGTTGATGTTGACCGTCAGGTCGAAATCTTCCTCGCGCACGTTCTCGGCAAGATTTTCCGGCCCGAGCCCGACATTGTTGACCAGCACATCGATACGGCCGAAATGCTTGTGCGCCTGCGCAATGCCGGCGCGGACCCCCGGCAGGTCCGCAAGATCCATCCGCACCGCCAGTGCGCGGCGGCCCATGGCCTTGATTTCATCCGCCAGTTTTGCGCCGTCATCCAGGTTTCGCACCCCCGCAATGACATCGGCGCCCGCCCCGGCGCAGGCCAGCGCGCACGAGCGCCCGATGCCGCGCGAGGCTCCGGTGACCAGGGCCACGCGCCCCGCAAGGCTGAAATCCGGGGTTGTTATGCTGCCATCGTTCGCTCTCCTTCAAGATTGCTGTCTCGAACTAAAGCAAGCTTCCGCGCCCCCTGTCCAGACCCGCTGCAAATACCATGCCGGTCAATGACCTGCCGCGCCTCTCCCGCTGGCCTCTGCTCATGACTGCGCGGTCACGATGGTTCCGCCGGCGCCTGCGCCCAGGCGCATGAGGCTGAAGCTGATTGGAATAAGTGCCGCGTAACACAGGGCTGCCACAAGCATGGTGACGTTGATGCCCATGGCTATGCTCAGCATGACCGCCAGCACCGATGCCAGCACGCCGGTTGCGCCGTTAATTCCCCAGAACCAGGGCATGGGCTCCTTGTCTACCGCGCCCACCAGTTTCATTCCTGTGGGAAAGGCAAATCCCAGGAGAAAGCCCAGGGGCACGACCACGGCCAGCGAGATGAAAATGCGCACCGGCAGCTCCCGCGCCGTCGTTGCATGGAATATGTCGGTCAGCCATTGCTGCAGGCACAGCAGGTAGATGACGACCAGCAGCCCCCAGATCACCATCCCGCGCGGCGCGGCGATGTTGAGCCGTCCAGAGGCCAGGCTGCCAAGCCCGGTCGCCAGGATCAGGCTGAACAGGCAAACGCTGAGGGAATAGATGGGGTGCCCGAGATAAACGCTGAAATACTGGAGCAGCGAAATTTCGGCGAACATGAAGCCCATGCCGATCAGCGAAAAATAGGCGCTGCCGGCGGCGATCAGGGCCCCGGAGCTGTTGTTTGCGGCGCTGCGCAGCGGGAGAAGTATGGTGCAGACGACCGCAACGATCGAAATGAACAGGATGATGAGCAGGGTTGCCGAGGCCAGCAGGTTGCCCTTGAATCCTCCGGCGACTGAGCCGCCGGCGGCCAGATCCATCACCACCTCCGGGATGTTGGTGAAGCGCAACTGATTGAAGAAAAACGGCCGGTTGTCGGTCGGCACCGTCAGGTCCAGCAGGGCGCTTGACGCCACCACGTTCAGGCTGGCGATGTCCGTGCTCGAAACCATGCCCGCCAATATGGCCGCGTCCGGCGGCTGGTCCGGCGCCAGCAGCACGTTGAATCCAAGCCGCTGGACTTCGTTCTTGAGAACCGCGAGCTGTTCGCTGGTGAAGGGAGATTTCGACAGGACCAGCGTTGCGATGCGGTCGGCGCGCGCCACGAACAGGTGCGGCCGCGCATCGCTCACCCCCATGTCCAGCAGGGCGGCGGTGGCAAGCCCGATCATCCGTCCGGTCTCCTTGACATCGTCCGGGTTGAACCAGCGGCTGACCGTAAAGACGCCATTGCCGTTGAGCGTGTTGATGAAGGCGCGCCAGCCCTCGAGCGTGTAAAGCCCGTTCTCGCTCAGGCTGAAAGACCCCGCCCCGGTCGCCGCCCACGTATCGATCATGCTCATCTGCACCAGGTCGAACTTCTCATCCGTGCTGGCAAACCAGCTGCGCGCATCATCGACATGCAGCTTGAGGTTCGGCAAGGCCGTGATGTTGGAATAGGCCTTGTAGTAGGGGTGCCTGGTATGCAGCGAGATGAAGATGGGATTGAGTTCGACGCCGGTGATGTCGGCCACGCCGTAAAGGTGGGCGGCGAGCAGGTCACGGCCGCCGCCCACGCCGATGATCGCGGCTTTGCGGAGGCCCGGGAGGTTGTAGGCCAGGTTGACCAGGTCGTAGCGGAGGAATTCGATGGACCCCAACGTCCCGTCATAATGGTGCATCATTGTGCCGGCCGAACCATCGATGTTCAGCGCTGCCTGCTGGACGCGCAAATCCGCCGGCATTTTCGGCGAAGGCCCCCAAAGAAAAGGCGGGGCATAGGGAGCAACGGAAGGCCTGGCCGCAATGATCCTTGAATAGGAATTCCATTGTTCAAAGACATTCAGGCCGGAGCGTTCCAGCGTTTCCTTGACCAGTATGGGCCGCAAACCGGCCGGGCTAAAAGCATTGACCCCGGCAAGGACCAGTAAAACCAAAATCACCGAAAAGGGTTTTGGCCACCAGGCGGGCGCCTCTGGCTGCGGCTGTTCTTCGCCTCCTGCGCTCATGCCGAAACAAATCGCGGCCAGCGCCGCGGTCAGGCCGGTGACGATCAGCGTGGTGGGCCCATCCAGCACGTTCAGCAGCAGCACCACCGCGGCACAGCCCAGCGCGGCGCCCAGCAGGTCCACGCCGTAGACCTGGTTCACCGGAAACGGGCTTCGCGTCAGCGCCAGGCTGACCACGACGCCGGCAAACACGTAAGGCACCGTCATGGCCGCAAGCAGCAGGCACCAGGAGACGAGAGTGGTTGCGTTCAGCGCCAGCGTGGTGATCAGGCTGAACTGCACCATCATCGAAGCGGGAATGCTGATCGCCGTGGCCAGGGCATAGAATGACAGGTCGCCTGCAAGATGATTGGGATGAAACCGCCCGCGCCGCACATAAACCCAGACCGCGCCGATGGTCATCCCCAGCATTGCCACGCTGATCGCGAAGAAAGCCAGGTAGTACCACGAGATCACCGACAGGATGCGTGTCTGCACGATCTGGAATACCAGGACCGAAAAGCAGATCAGAAAAACCCCGGCCAGAAATGCGGGTTTCCGCATGCCGGTCTGTGAATGGATGCTGGCCAATTTCCGCTCCCCTCTTCCCCGCTTAAGGTGCGGAGGCAATCTCCGCCAATTTACGCGATTCGGTAAGAGGTGGCGGCGCCCATTGAAACAATGCGCCGTGGCGCGGAATTCCCCGGCCGGACCCGCCAAAAGGCCTGTTCAGTGAAATTATTGAAAGAGTGGTGGAGCCAGACGGAATCGAACCGACGACCTCTTGCATGCCATGCAAGCGCTCTCCCAACTGAGCTATGACCCCACAGGTCTTCAAGATGAACCAGCATTTTCTGGTCCGGGAAGCGGGCGGAACCTAGTTCCGCGCCCCTCAACAATCAAGCAAAACTTCTAGACTTCTTCCTCGCCTTCCTTGCCGCCCGAAGGCCCGCTGTCCAGGAGGCCGGAGACATTGTCGCCTTCTTCCTCCTCAACGACGAGGAAGGTGTCGTCCTCTTCCGCATCGGCGGGCTCGGCGTCCTCGCCCAGATCGACATCTTCGATCCCGGCGGTTTCGTCATCATCCTTGCCGTCCTCCTCGACATCCTCGAGGCTGATGAGCTCGACATCGGCGGTCTCGCTTTCCTCGACCTCTTCCTTCTCGCGGACTTTTGCAACCGGCGCGGGCGCGGCGCCCGGGTAATCGCCCTTGGAAGGCAGGATGGGTGCTGCGATGAAGCTGACGCCGCACTTCGGGCAGATAATGGGATTCTTTAGCAAGTCATAGAACCGGGACGCGCAGGAAGGGCATGTCCGCTTGGTTCCGAGTTCAGCTTTGACCACGGTTGATCCTTTCGAGATCGCATAAGACGGTGAATTGAGGCTCCCATGCCACGGGTTTTGCCGAATGTCAAAGCCCGGGAGGCCAAGGGGGTGACAGCCCATTTCAACCCGTGTATCGAATTCGGCGAAATGACCCGCATGCCGCCCCCCATCCAGTCTCTGATCTCGCGCAAGGCCGCCGGTTTGAAGGGCCGGATCAAGGTTCCCGGCGATAAATCCATGTCGCACCGCGCCCTCATGCTGGGCGCCATTGCCATCGGCGAAACGCGGATCAAGGGCCTTCTCGAAGCCGAGGACGTGGTGAATACCGCCAAGGCCATGACCGCCCTGGGCGCCGGCACATCGCGCGACGACGCGGGCCTCTGGCATGTCCAGGGGGTGGGCGTTGCCGGCCTCCAGTCGCCCGACCAGCCCCTTGATTTCGGCAATTCCGGAACCGGCGTGCGCCTTGCGCTCGGACTGATGGCCACCACCCCGCTCATTGCCCACTGCCTAGGCGATGCCTCGCTTTCCAGGCGCCCGATGGGCCGCGTGACCAAGCCCTTGCAGGACATGGGGGTGCGGTTTGAAACAGCCGAAGGAAACCGGCTGCCGCTGACAATCTATGGCGCCAAGCACGCGGTGCCCATCAGCTACACCTTGCCCGTGGCCTCGGCCCAGGTGAAATCGGCGGTGCTGCTGGCCGGCCTCAACGCGCCGGGGCGCACCACCGTCATCGAGCCCATGGCAACCCGCGATCACACGGAGCGCATGCTGAAGGCCTTTGGTGCAAAGCTTTCGATCCTCGACATGGACGGGGCCCGCCACATTTCCGTCGAAGGCCAGCACGAGCTTGTTGCACAACAGATTGATATTCCCGGCGACCCCTCCTCGGCCGCCTTTCCCTTGGTTGCGGCCCTGCTGAGCGAAGGCTCCGATATCACCATCGAAAACATCATGCTCAATCCCACCCGCACCGGGCTCCTCACCACCCTCCTCGAAATGGGCGCCCACATCGACATTGAAAACCGCAAGGTCGCCGGCGGCGAGGAGGTCGGCGATCTCCACGTCAGGCATTCCAAGCTGCGCGGCGTCCGCGTGCCCGCCGCCCGCGCTCCGTCGATGATTGACGAGTATCCCATCCTTTCGGTGGCCGCCGCTTTTGCCGAGGGCACCACCCGCATGGAAGGCCTGGACGAACTGCGGGTGAAGGAAAGCGACCGCCTTGCGGCGATCGAGGCAGGCCTGCAGGTCAATGGCGTGGCGACCCATTCGGGGCCGGACTGGCTGGAAGTCTCGGGCGGCGGCGCGCCCGGCGGCGGCAGGGTCATCACCCACATGGATCACCGCATCGCCATGGCCTTTCTCGTCATGGGGCTCACCTCGCGCATCCATGTGGGCATTGACGACGGCAGTTTCATTGCCACGAGCTTTCCCGATTTTGTCGGCCTGATGAATGGCATGGGCGCCCGCATTGCCGCCCTTCCGCCCAATTGATTATCGCCGTTGACGGCCCGGCCGCCGCCGGCAAGGGCACCATTGCCCGGGCCCTGGCCCGGCATTTCGACTATCATCACCTTGATACCGGAACCCTCTATCGCCGGGTTGGCCTGGAGCTTCTGAAATCCGACGGCGACATCCATGACGCCACCGTGGCGGCCGCCATTGCCCGAAACCTGCCTTCCTACGCCTGGCTCGATTATGAGTTGCGCACCGAAGCGGTCGGCGCCGCGGCCTCCATGGTCGCCAGCATTCCGGAAGTGCGCACCGCACTCCTCGACTTTCAGCGGCGCTTTGCCGAACAGAAGCCCGGCGCCGTGCTTGACGGCCGCGACATCGGCACGGTGGTTTGCCCCAATGCCGACGTGAAACTGTTTGTGACCGCTTCGCCCGAGGTGCGGGCCATGCGCCGCCAGGCCGAATTGCGCGACAGCGGCGCGGACGTCACCTTCGAGGCGGTCTTGCACGACATCATGCAACGCGACGAACGCGACAAGAACCGGAAAGTGGCCCCCCTCATGCCCGCGCCGGACGCCGTCACCATCGATACGTCGGAAATGACGGCGGAAGAGGCAATGGCCGCGGCGATCAGGGCGGCAAGCTCAGTTCGCTGAACTGTCCCGCCAGGAAATCAGCAAAATCCATGTCGCATAGGCAAAAAGCCCGCCTGCCACCGCCATCCACAGGGGCTGCTGGGTGTAAAATACCTCAAAGGCGGTCCAGGCCGCCAGCACCCCCACGAGAGCCACCCGCCGCCACAGCGGCTTGTAGAAAGGATGGCTTTCATCGATGATTTTCATGGCCTTTATTTAGGCGAAGCAGGGGTCCAAGTCGAGGCTGAATCCAGCGGTTGCCCTCGTCCGGGGATTGAGCTATAGCCAGCCCCGTTGGAGGTCGCCTGCTCGCATGCGGGCGGACATAATCGGGGCGCTAAACTGTCTGACAGTGCGCGCCCTTAATTGTTTCAGCATCGGCACAACTTGCAAAGCCTCCAAGCTGAGGTGTTGGCGCTGGAACGGCTTGACGTGGAGCGTCCTCCGGGACGGGCCGCATAACCCTTAGGACTACCTGACCCATGGCGAAATCTGTCGCTTCCATGAACCCCACCCGCGAAGACTTTGAAGCGCTCCTCACCGAGAGCTATCTCGACAACCCGGCCACCGAAGGCGTGGTTGTAAAAGGCCGCGTCGTGGCCGTTGAAAATGATTTTGTGATCATCGATGTCGGTTTGAAGACCGAAGGCCGCGTGGCGCTGAAGGAATTCTCCCAGCCCGGCAAGGACATCGCCATCAAGGCCGGTGACACGGTCGAAGTTTATCTCGAGCGCATCGAGAATGCCCTCGGCGAAGCGGTTCTCTCGCGCGACAAGGCGCGCCGCGAAGAGGCCTGGACCCGTCTCGAGGAAATGAGCACCAAGAATGAGCGCGTCGATGGCGTGATCTTCGGCCGCGTCAAGGGCGGCTTCACCGTTGATCTCGGCGGCGCCGTGGCGTTCCTGCCCGGCTCCCAGGTCGACATCCGCCCGATCCGCGACGTGGGCCCGCTCATGCATGTCTCCCAGCCCTTCCAGATTCTCAAGATGGACCGCCGCCGCGGCAACATCGTGGTCTCGCGCCGCGCCATCATGGAAGAAACCCGCGCCGAACAGCGCTCCGAGCTCGTGCAAAACCTGGCCGAAGGCCAGGTCGTTGACGGCGTGGTCAAGAACATCACCGACTACGGCGCCTTCGTTGACCTGGGCGGCATCGACGGCCTGCTCCACGTCACCGACATTGCCTGGAAGCGCGTGAACCATCCCAGCGATGTATTGACCGTTGGCCAGACCATGAAGGTGCAGATCGTCCGCATCAATCCGGAAACCCAGCGCATTTCGCTCGGCATGAAGCAACTGGACAAGGATCCGTGGGAACTCGTGTCCGGCAAGTATCCGATCGGCTCCAGGGTTCGCGGCAAGGTCACCAACATCACCGACTACGGCGCCTTCATCGAGCTTGAAGATGGCATTGAAGGCCTGGTTCACGTCTCCGAAATGAGCTGGACCAAGAAGAACGTGCATCCCGGCAAGATCCTTTCAACCTCGGAAGAAGTGGAAGTTCAGGTCCTGGAAATCGATTCGGCCAAGCGCCGCATTTCGCTGGGCCTCAAGCAGGTCCAGGACAATCCCTGGGAAACCTTCTCTTCGAAATATCCCAACGGCACCCATGTTGAGGGCGAGATCAAGAACATCACCGAGTTCGGCCTGTTCATCGGCCTTGATGGCGATGTCGACGGCATGGTCCATCTCTCCGATCTCGATTGGAAGCGCAGCGGCGAGGAAGCCATCAAGGACTACAAGAAGGGCGACATGGTCAAGGCCATCGTCCTCGATGTGGACCGCGAGAAGGAGCGCATCTCCCTCGGCATCAAGCAGCTCTCCGGCGACCAGCCGAAATCATCCGCCGGCGCATCAGGCGGCGTCAAGAAGGGCGACACTGTGACCTGCGAAGTGGTGAAGGTGGAGGACGCCGGCCTTGAAGTGAAGGTCGCGGGCACCGATTTGACCGCCTACATCAAGCGCGGCGATCTCGCCCGAGACCGTTCCGAGCAGCGCACCGAGCGTTTTGCGGTCGGCGAGAAGTTCGACGCCAAGGTGACCGTCTATGATGCCAAGGCGCGCAAGATGAATGTCTCGATCAAGGCCCTTGAAATCTCCGATGAGAAGGAAGCCGTCGCCCAGTATGGCTCGTCTGATTCAGGCGCCTCCCTTGGCGACATCCTTGTGGCGGCCCTCAAGAAGAAAGACGCCGAAGGCAAGGAATAGCCTTCACGCGCGCGGCAATTTTATCTCCGTCCGGACGGGTTCGTCCGGACGGCGCTTTTCAATATGTGAACTGTCAGGCCGTGGAGGATGTGGATGTCGATAAGCCAGGCTGAAGTGATCGTTGACCGCCGGCAGCTGAAGCGGCGCCTGTTCCGCTGGCGCATCCTGGCAATTCTTGCCGTGCTGCTGGCTTTGGGCGCGCTCTTCTGGAGCGGCGGCGATTTCAACAAGCACTTTGACCATATCGCCCGCATCCACATCGACGGCCTGATCACCGGTGACGAGGCAACCCTCACGCTTCTCGATGACCTGGCGAAGTCAAATAGCGTCAAGGGCGTCATCGTCCGTATTGACAGCCCCGGCGGCACCACCGCGGGCTCCGAGGCGATCTATGAGAAGATCCGGAAAATAGCGGCGGACAAGCCGGTTGTGGCCGTGATGGATACGGTGGCGGCCTCCGGCGGCTACATCACCGCCATTGCCGCCGATTATATCGTGGCGCGCGGCAACACCATCACCGGCTCGATCGGCGTGATCTTTTCGTTTCCGGAAGTCTCCAAGCTTCTCGAGACGCTGGGAATCAGGATGGAGGAAATCAAGTCCGGCGAACTGAAAGCCGAACCCACGCCCTACAAGCCCATGTCCGACCGGGTGCGCCAGGTTTCCAATGAGCTGGTGCAGGAGTCCTTTGCCTGGTTCACCGGCCTCGTGGCCGAGCGCCGCAAGCTTTCGGCCGAGCGGGTTAAGGTTCTGGCCGATGGCCGCGTCTATACCGGGCGCCAGGCGGTGGCCGAAAAACTTATCGATGCGCTGGGCGGCGAGGAGGTGGCGCTGGGCTGGCTGCAAACCCAGAAGAAACTTCCCAAGGACATCGCGACAGTTGATTGGCGCATCCAATCCACTTCCGGCTCCACCGGCCTGGGCTTCTCGGTGGCCAACACGGTGCTTAAAGTTTTAGGCTTTGAAGGCCTGAGGAGGCAGGTCGAAAGCGCGAGGCTTGACGGGTTGCTCGTGCTTTGGCACCCTCAGCTCTGACTTCCAGAGGAGGCGGGCCAGAATCATGATTAAATCCGAACTCGTGCAAAAGATTGCCGACGGCAACACCCATCTTTATCACCGCGACGTTGAGCGCATCGTGAACAAGATCCTCGATGAGATCATCCGCGCCATGAAGGATGGCGAGCGTGTCGAGCTCCGCGGCTTCGGCGCCTTTTCAGTCAAGCAGAGAAGTGCCCGCACCGGCCGCAATCCGCGCACCGGCGGGGCCGTGGAAGTCACCCCAAAGCGCGTCCCCTTCTTCAAGACCGGCAAGGAATTGCGGGCCCGGCTGAACGGCAAGACGGAATGATGCTGCAGCGGATTCTGCGCTGGACCATAGGCCTGCCCATAGCCATAATTGTCGTGTCTTTCGCCATTGCCAACCGGCAGTGGATTACCGTTTCATTTGATCCCTTCTCGCGCGATGCGCCCTTTGCCGCCATGGACATGCCGCTCTGGGCCCTGTTCTTCTGCGGCGCTTTCTTTGGCTTGATCGCCGGCTGGATTGCCTGCTGGCTCGCCCAGGGCAAATGGCGGCGCGAGGCCAGGGATGCGCGCCGGGAACTGGTGCAGAGCCAGGCCGAAGCCAGCCAATTGCGCCGCGATCCGCCGCCTGTTGATCACAATTTCCTATGAAAGTCATATCGGCCGGAGCCCTGGCGAAGATCGCAACCTATGGCGCCGTGGTCGAAGCCCTGCGCGAGGGCTTCAAGGCCGACATTGCAACCCCCGTCCGCCACCACCATGAAACGTCTGCCGCCACCACCCTGCTGCTGATGCCGGCCTGGTCCAGGGAATGGACCGGCTTGAAAACCGTTGTCGTCAAGACCGACAATGCCGCGAAAAACCTGCCCACGGTTCAAGCGAGCTATCTGTTGGTCAGGAATGACACGGGTGAAACCGTGGCCATCATGGACGGCACGGAGCTGACCCGCAGGCGCACCGCCGCGGCTTCCGCCTTGGCCGCCGATTATCTGGCGCGGCCCGATGCGTCAACCCTTGTGCTGGTGGGGGCGGGCGCCTTGGGCCGTCATTTTGTCAGGGCCCATGCGGCGGTGCGCCCGATCAGGAAAGTGTTCATTCATAATCGCTCGCCGGAAAAAGCCGCAGCCCTTGCCGGCGAATTGAACAGCGAAGGCTTCGAGGCATCGGCCGTCAGCGACCTGCAAGCCGCGGTGCGTCAGGCCGACATCGTCTCCTGCGTGACCACCTCCACAAAGCCTGTCGTCAGCGGCGCATGGCTCACACCCGGGACCCATGTGGACCTCGCCGGCGCCTTCAGGCCAAGCATGCGCGAGACCGATGGCGATGTGGTGGCCCGGGCCCGGGTGTTTGTCGACACCAGGGAGGGCGCGCTATCCGAAGCCGGCGACCTGCTGCAGGCCCGCGACGAGGGGAAGTTCGATTTCGCCCAGGTCCAGGGCGATCTCTTTGAGCTCTGCCGGGGCGCCGTGAAGGGGCGGAAAACCCCTGAGGAAATCACCCTGTTCAAGTCCTGCGGCACCGCCCTTGAGGACCTTGCCACTGCCATCATGGTCTATTTGCGCTCCTGAGGGTTTGCGGCTAACGAGAGCCCCATGAGCGAAGCGAACCCCATCTGCGTGGCCCTCGATACGCCGGATTTGGACCGGGCCCGGGGCCTTGCCAAGGCGTTGAAGCCCCATGTCGGCTATCTGAAAATCGGCATGGAATTTTTCTATGCCCACGGCAGCCGGGGCTATGAGGCCGTAGCCGCCGAAGGTCTGCCGATTTTTCTTGATCTCAAACTCCACGACATTCCCAATACGGTGGCCGAGGGCATGCGCTCCCTGATGCGCCTTTCGCCAGCACCGGCCATCATAAATCTTCATGCCGGCGGCGGCACGGCCATGCTGCGGGCGGCGGCAGAGGCGGTTGGCGGGCGCGCCAGGCTCATCGCCGTGACCATTCTAACCAGCCTCTCCAATGACGACATCTGGGCCGCCGGCTTCAACGCGAAACTGGATACGGGCGCCCATGCCGCAGCCCTCGCAAAGCTTGCCAAGGCGGCCGGGCTCGATGGTGTTGTCTGCAGCGCCCATGATCTGGCCGGCATCCGCGCTGCAACCGGCCCGGAATTTCTGACCGTTGTGCCCGGCATCCGCCCCGCCGAAGACGCCTCCCATGACCAGAAACGCATTGCCACGCCGAAAGCGGCCATGGCCGCCGGCGCCGATATTCTCGTCATCGGCCGGGCCATCACCGCTGCTGCTGATCCTGCCGCTGCGGCACGGAAAGTCCTGGACGGGCTGCGCCATGGTTGATGTCAAGATTTGCGGTCTCTCCACCCTGGAGTCGGTGGACGCGGCAATCGATGCGGGCGCCGCTCTTGTCGGCCTGGTGTTTTATCCCAGGAGCCCGCGCCATGTTTCCTTTCCGCAAGCCAGGAAGCTTGCCGATCACGCGCGCGGCCGCGCCAAAATCGTGGCCCTGGTCGTCGATGCCGGTGATGCCGCACTTCAGGAAATAGATAACATCGCGTCTCCCGATTTATACCAGGCCCATGGCAGCGAGACGCCGCAGCGCGTGCAGGAAATGGCGGCGCTGACCGGCAAGCCGGTGATCAAGGCCATCAAGGTTGGAGTCATTGCCGATATCGCCCGCGCCGCCGACTACGCCGGCAAGGCCAGCCTCATTCTCTACGATGCGAAGGCGCCCGAGGCCCTGGTCAATGCGCTGCCCGGCGGCAACGGCCTTGCCTTTGACTGGAGCCTGCTGGGCAGCGCCTCCCAGTCCGAGGGCTTTATTCTCTCCGGCGGGCTCACTCCGGAAAACGTCGCAAGGGCCATCCGCGTGACGGGTGCCCCCATCGTCGATGTCTCCTCGGGTGTCGAATCCGCCCCCGGCGTCAAGGATTTAAGCCTTATCCGGAAATTCATTGAGGCGGCGAAGGCGGCCCGCTAAAACCGTCTTGAAAGCGAGTTTTTATGACCACAGCACAGCTCAATTCCTACCGCACCGGCCCCGATGAAAAAGGCCTGTTCGGCATTTATGGCGGGCGTTTCGTGGCCGAAACATTGATGCCGCTCATCCTCGAGCTCGAGCAGGCCTACAAGGACGCCAAGGCCGATCCCGGCTTTCAGGCCGAGCTCGATTCATTTCTTGAGCATTATGTGGGCAGGCCGAGCCCGCTCTATTTCGCCGAGCGCCTGACCGAGCATCTGGGCGGCGCGAAAATCTATTTCAAGCGCGATGAGCTCAATCATACCGGCGCCCACAAGATCAACAATGTCATGGGCCAGATCCTGCTCGCCCGGCGCATGGGCAAGAAGCGCATCATCGCCGAGACCGGCGCCGGCCAGCATGGCGTCGCCACCGCCACCGCCTGCGCCCGCTTCGGCCTGGAATGCATTGTCTACATGGGCTCGGTGGATATCGAACGGCAGAAGCCCAATGTGTTCCGCATGAAGCTGCTGGGTGCTGAAGTAGTGCCGGCCCTATCGGGATCGCGCACCCTGAAGGATGCGCTGAACGAGGCGCTGCGCGATTGGGTCGCCAATGTTGAAGACACGTTCTATTGCATCGGCACCGTGGCAGGCCCCCATCCCTATCCGGAAATGGTGCGCGATTTCCAGTCGGTGATCGGTGTTGAAACCAAGCGCCAGATGCTGGCCCGCGAAGGCCGCCTGCCCGATTCACTCGTGGCCGCCATCGGCGGCGGCTCAAACGCCATGGGCCTGTTCCATCCCTTCCTCGACGACAAGGACGTGGAGATCATCGGCGTCGAGGCGGCGGGCCTCGGCCTGCGCACCAAGAAACATGCGGCCTCGATCACCGGCGGCAGGCCCGGCATTCTCCACGGCAACCGCACCTACCTGTTGATGGATGATGACGGCCAGATCACCGAGGGCCATTCCATTTCCGCCGGCCTCGACTATCCCGGCATCGGTCCCGAACATTCCTGGCTCCACGACATGAAGCGCGTGCAGTATGTGGCGGCTACCGACAAGGAGGCGCTTGCCGCCTTCCAGCTCTGCTGCAGGCTTGAGGGCATCATTCCGGCCCTTGAACCTTCCCATGCGCTCGCCCATGTGATGAAGGTGGCCCCCACCAAGCCCAAGGACCATTTGATGGTGATGAATATGTGCGGCCGCGGCGACAAGGACATTTTCACCGTCGCTGACATCCTCGGAGTGAAATTGTGACGGGCCGCATCGAACGCCGCTTCGCCGAACTGAAGCAGAAGGGCCGCGCCGCGCTGGTGACATTTGTGACCGCCGGCGATCCCGACTATGAAACGTCGCTGAAGATCATCAAGGGCCTGCCCAAGGCCGGCGCCGACATCATTGAATTCGGCATGCCCTTCACCGATCCCATGGCCGATGGCCCGGCCATCCAGGCGGCGGGCCTGCGTGCCCTGCATGGCGGGCAGACGCTGAAGAAGACCTTGAGGCTGGTGAAGGAATTTAGGGCTGGCGACAAGGAAACCCCGGTCGTGCTGATGGGCTATTACAATCCCATCTATGTCCATGGCGTTGAAAAATTTCTTGGCGATGCCAAGGCCGCCGGTGTCGATGGCCTGATCGTCGTTGACCTTCCGCCCGAGGAAGACGACGAGCTTTGCCTTCCGGCCATCGCCGCTGACATCAATTTCATCCGCCTGGCAACGCCAACCACCGATGACAAGCGCGCTCCTGCCGTGTTCAGGAACACCAGCGGTTTTGTCTACTATGTCTCGGTTCTCGGCATCACCGGCACCAAGGCGCCCGATCTCAAAAGCGTCGAGAAGAATGTGAACCGCCTGCGCAAGCACACCAGCCTGCCCATTGCCGTGGGCTTTGGCGTAAAGACCGCGCTGCAGGCCCGCGCCATTGCCAGGAGTGCCGATGGCGTTGTGGTGGGATCCGCCCTGGTCAGCGCCATCAAGGACAGCCTGACAAAGGCCGGAAAGCCTTCACCCAAAACCGTAAAAGCGGTACACTCGCTGGTGAGCGATATTGCCCGCGGCGTGAGGAGCTAGATCAGGTGAACTGGATCAAGAATTTTGTCCGCCCGAAAATCCGCTCCATTCTCGGCGTCAAGCGCGATGTGCCGGAGAACATGTGGATCAAGGATCCGGATTCCGGCCAGATGGTTTTCTACCGCGACCTTGAAGCCAACCAGTTTGTTTTTCCCGGCTCCGACCATCACCACCGCCTGGCCCCGGACCTGCGGCTGAAATCCATGTTCGATGACGGCGTCTATGAAACGCTGGAATTTCCGGCGGTGCCGCCAGATCCCCTGAAATTCCGCGACGAGCGCAAATACGTCGACCGCTTGAAAGAGGCGCGCCAGAAAGCCAACAGCGAGGACGCCATTCACGGGGGTTTCGGCACGCTTGACCAGCTTCCCATCGTCATCGCCGTCCAGGACATGGGCTTCATCGCGGGCTCGCTGGGGACGGCAGCCGGAGAAGCCATCATCACCGCCATGCGCTTTGCCGTTGCCAAGAAATGCCCCTTTGTGTTTTTTGTGGCCTCGGGCGGCGCCCGCATGCAGGAAGGCATCCTGTCGCTCATGCAGATGCCGCGCACCACCGTCATGGTGCAGGAACTGCGCGCCCACAAACTGCCCTATATCGTCGTCCTCACCAATCCGACAACCGGCGGCGTCACCGCCTCCTATGCCATGCTCGGCGATTTCCACATCGCCGAACCAAAAGCCCAGATCGGTTTTGCCGGCACCCGCGTCATTGAGCAGACCATCCGCGAGAAATTGCCGGAAGGTTTCCAGCGCGCCGAATATCTCCAGGATCACGGCATGGTTGATCTGGTGGTCCACCGCCACCAGATGCGCGAGACCGTCAGCCGGGTGGCCCGCATCCTGATGAAGGCACAGGAGCTGGCCGGCTCCAACAGTGGGGCATTGGTTCCGATCAGCGTTGAATAATATTGTGGCGCGCAGTGATGCCATATTGAACCGGCTGCTCTCCCTGCATCCCAAGATCATTGACCTCAGCCTTGAGCGCATGGAGCGCATTCTGGCGCGCCTGGGACATCCGGAAGAAAAGCTGCCCCCGGTCATCCACGTGGCCGGCACCAACGGCAAGGGCTCCTCCGTTGCCTATATCCGGTGCATTCTCGAGCAGGCCGGCCTCAAGGTTCATTGCTACACCTCGCCCCACCTCGTAAAATTCCACGAGCGCATTTATGTGGCCGGCGAAACCATTGCCGAGGAGAAATTGTCGGCGCTGCTGGAGGAATGCGAAGCCGCCAATGGCGATGTGCCCATCACCTTTTTTGAGATCACCACGGCGGCGGCGTTTCTCGCTTTTGCGCGAACGCCTGCCGACTATCTCATTCTTGAAGTGGGCCTGGGCGGCAGGCTCGATGCAACCAACGTCGTTGCCAAGCCAGCGCTCTCGGTCATCACCACCGTTGACTATGATCACCAGCAATATCTCGGGGACACGCTGACCGCCATTGCCTATGAGAAGGCCGGCATCCTGAAGAAAGGCGTTGCGGCAATCATCGGCGTCCAGCCCGACGAGGCGCGGGCCGAAATTGAACGTGTTGCGGAAAGGACCGGTGCGCCCGTATTCATAGCAAACCAGGACTGGCAGTCCTTTGAGCAGCACGGGCGCCTGGTTTTTCAGGATGAGAACGGCCTGCTTGATTTGAGCCTGCCCCACCTCAAGGGCCGCCACCAGGTCGACAATGCCGGCAATGCCATCGCCGCCATCCGCCTGCTCGACGACAGGCGCGTGTCTGAACAGCATATTGAGCAGGGGCTGAGATCGGTGGTCTGGCCGGCGCGCATGCAAAGGCTGGGGGCGGGCGCCCTCACCAGTCTTCTGCCGCAAGATGCCGAACTTTGGCTTGATGGCGGCCACAACCCGTCGGCGGGCCGCGTCATTGCCCGGGCTTTCTCTGACATCAACGACCGCTTTTCGCGGCCGCTGGTGCTCATCTGGGGCATGCTCAACACCAAAGATGCGGCGAGCTTCATTGAACCCTTTGCAGGCCTGGCGCAGCGGGTGGTGACGATTGCCATTCCCGGCGAGCCCAATGCCGTTCCTGCCGCCGAGCTCGCCCGAATTGCCCGCAGCCGGAACCTTCCGGCCGAAACCGCCGCATCTCTCGTAAACGCCTTGGGGCAGGCGTCGCTGACGACACCTGCCCCAAGAATACTGATTTGCGGTTCACTTTACCTCGCCGGACACGTCCTCAGCGTCCATGAAAACCAGACGATGTCGGGCGTATCGGGCGCGGCCCGGCGCTAGAGCGACTGTTCAATCCAGGATTGCAACTGGCCCTTGGGGGCAGCGCCAATCTTGGTGGAGGCAACCGCTCCGCCCTTGAACATCATCAGGGTGGGAATGCCCCGGACCCCATATTTTGAAGGGGTTTGGGGATTTTCATCGATGTTGATCTTGACGATCTTGACCTTGGGGCCAAGCGCCAGGGCAATTTCTTCGAGCGCCGGAGCGATCATCTTGCACGGCCCGCACCATTCCGCCCAGAAGTCGACAACGACCGGGGCATCGGATTTGAGGACGTCCGCATCAAATGAGGCGTCGGATACTTTTTGGGTGGACACGATTGATTCTCCGCTATTCCTGAGTTGCCAAGGAAGGTAGGTATCGCCGGGAGCCGGGTCAAGGGCAGCACACGTTCAGGTGATGGCAGCCATGCTGGAAATGGCTTTCCGCAGCGTGTCGCCGGCAATCCAGTCCAAACGCGGCAGGCTGGTCCAGAGAATGGCGGCGCGGACGGGTTTTCCCTCATAGGCGCGGCCCAAGGTTCGCGCATAGCGGGCAAGCTGCAGGACATGGGGATGGTCAGCCTCGAGCCGCTCCGGCACGGTCCCGTCGGTCTTATAGTCGAGCACGAGAATATCATTGTCGCGCAGCACAAGCCGGTCGATCCGCTCAGTGATGCGCTGGCCGTTCGGCAAAAGGGATCCGATGCTGACCTCCGCCTGGCTGTCCGCCCCGAAAAAATCCCTGTGATCGGGATGCGTGATGAGGCCAATGATGTCTTCGGCCAGTCCCGCCTCAAGCCCGTTCTTGACGAGAATGCGCCTGGCGAAATTCAGCCCGGCGCCGGGCGCCATGCCGGGCAAGTCCTGCAGGATCTTGTGGATGGCGCGCCCGCGGGCCACGGCAGCGCTTGAGCCAGCATCACGGCGTGCAACCGGCAGAGAAGCCCGCCCTTGCTCTGCGACCTCCGGATTTTTGAACAGCCAATCGGGAACCGTTTGTGCGGCTTTGGGCAAAACGGAATCCATTCCGTTCCAGGTGGGGTCCGGCCCATGGCGCCGGCCTGAACTGCCGTCAGGGAATGCGATCGCCCGCAGGGTGCCCTGGCTCTGCATCGCTTCGTCCACCAGGCGGTACCAGCTGTTTTCCGGACTGTCGCGATGGATTTTATAGCCGCAGACATAAAGCTCGTCGCGGGCCCGCGTCATCGCCACGTAAAGCAGCCGCCGCTGCTCCTCCAATTCGGTTTGCTTGTCCCTGTCCTTCCAGTTTTCAAGAACCTGCGATTGCGCCAGCCCCGACAGCCGCCAGAACGGCAGGGCCGGCCCGCCCGATCTGGGCTCGACAAACATGAGGGCTGTTGTGGCATTGCTGCGCGGCATCGACGTGGTGTCGGGCAGGATGACGATGCTGGATTCAAGCCCCTTCGCGCCATGCACCGTCATCAAGCGGATTTCACCGCCGCCTTGATCCATGTTGCGCTTGATCTCGGTGTCCTCGGCGGCAAACCAGGTTGCAAATCCCGCCAGCGAGGATGAATGGCTTTCTTCATAGGACAGGGAAACCTCAAGCAGCGCATCGAGCGCGTCTCCCGCCTCGCTTCCCAGGCGCGCCAGAAAAGCCCTTCGGGTTTTGATCAGGACCATCGAAAGGAATTCATAGGGCCGGGCGCTTTCCGAAGCCTTGAGCCAGTCTTTCAAAACCTTGCGGGCGTCCACGCAAGCTGCCTCATCCGAAGCACCCAGCCTTGCCCACAGCGACATGGCTTCGCGCCCATGGGCCAGCTTGAAAAGGTGATCTTCCGTCAAAGGTGTTGGCACCAGCGGGCTTTTGAGCACGCAGGCCAGCGAATAATCATCTTCCGGCAGGAGCGCGAATTGCACCAATGCCATCATGTCGAGGATGGCGATGTTCTCCGAAAGCTTCAGGCGGTCCGCTCCCGCCACCGGAATTCCCGCCTTGCGCAATTCGCTGATCAGGATATCGAAAAGCGCGCTCCGGCTGCGGAACAGGATCAGGATGTCGCCCGCCTCGACCGCCCGGTTGAGCGCCGTGATATGGCGCTTTCCGATCCAGGATTTGAGCGTTTCCGCCAGCTTTTGCGCCAGTTTGCGCAAGGCTGACTGCGGCGGATACTGGTCGACCGGCGCCTGCCAGGGCTCCCGTTCGGCCTTTTCATCGGCCTCCATCAGCGGCCAGAGTTCAAACAGCCCGTGCTCGCCGCCCCGGTTGGACTCATGATGCAAATTCTGCGGGTGAATCCCGTCCAGCCCCATGCGGGCCCGCGTCCCTTCCGCAAAAACGATATCGACGGCCTTCAGCACTTCCTCGGTGGAGCGGTAGGAAACAGTCAGGTCAACGGGTTCGAAGAGCTGCCCTACATTGGTGATCTTCGCCCTGAAAATTTCCTGCGAATATTCAAAGGCGGCCGGATCGGCGCCCTGGAAACTGAAGATCGACTGCTTCCGGTCGCCGACGACGAACAATGTGCGGTCGGGGACCTCACGGCTCCCGGTTCCGGAAAAAAACTCCTCCGTCAGCGCGCTCACGATTTGCCATTGCGCCAGGCTGGTATCCTGCGCCTCGTCGACAAGCACGTGCTCGATGCCGCGGTCAAGCTTGAACAGAATCCATTGCGCCGATGCCTTGTCGACAAGCAGGTCGCGGGTTTTCAGGATGAGATCGTCGAAGTCATAGGCGCCGCGGAGTTTTTTCGCCGACTCGAATTGGAGAATCATCGCGCCGGCGAGGGTGAGCAGGGCGCCTGTCGCCGCGATGCGCGTGAGATTGTCGATCTGCTCGGTCAAGGTGAGGCAGCGCGACATCTCCTGTGAAAGCCACTCCCGGATCCACGGATTATCCTTCAGGAATTTTTCCGTGACCACCGAAGCGATGTTCTTTGGCTTGTCGCCATCGGATGAATAGTAAATACGCCGGACGATGCTCTCCGCCTGTGAGCTGTCATTTTCCTTGCAAAGGGCGGCAAAATTTTTGGCGGTATTCCGGTTGGTAACCTTGTCGGAAAGTGACAGGGCTTGAGCGATGCTTTCAAGCGCCGCCTTGTCAAAATTCAGCAGTTCTTTTTTGAGAGCTTCAAGGCTCTGCTGCGGGTCCATGGAAAATTCGGCCCGGAGTGCCTGACCGACATTCTCAACGGAACCATGCTCAGCGAGCGCATCCTTCAGAACCTGGCGCTTTGCAAGCAGGCGCTCCAGCAGCGCATCGAAAGCGTCGGAATGCGTGTGGCGGGTGACAATTTCCAAGGCGCTGGCGAAAGGCGAAGCCTCATCGCCCTGCGCCTCTCGCAAAACCTGGTCGCGAGCTTGCCGAAGCAGTTGCTTGGATTGGCTGGATTCGAGAACCTCAAACCCCGGTGCAAGCCCCGCCTCCACCGGAAAGAGCTGCAGGATTCGCTCGCAGAAGGCGTGGATGGTTTGAATCTTGAGGCCGCCCGGCGTTTCGAGCGCCGCCGTGAACAGCCGCCGCGCCCGCGACAGCGTTTTGTGGCTCACTTCATCATGCCCCATCTGCATGAGCTGCCCGGAAAGCGCGGCGTTGGAGAGGCCGACCCACGCGCCAAGCCTTTCATGCAGCCGGTTGGCCATCTCCTTGGCCGCAGCCTTGGTATAGGTGAGGCAGAGGATCGACATGGGATCGACGCCCGCCAGCATCAGGCGGATCACCCTGTCCACCAGCACATGGGTTTTGCCGGAACCCGCATTGGCGCCCACCCAGGCGGATGCCGCCGGGTTGGAGGCGGTTTTCTGTTCGGGCGTGGCGCTCTTGGACTTGGCCATCAGCTGTCACCCGCCAGGATCCATTCGCGGTAGCGCGAGAGATGGTCATAGTCGCAAACCGCTTCGACGTTTTCAATGGCGTAACGGGGAAGATAGGCGAGATTGGGATTCCGGTATTTTTCCAGAAGCCCTTTAAGCCGGGCAAGATGCTCACGCGCCACGCCCATCGGCGCAAGATCGACCGACTTCAATTCCCCCGGCGGAATGCCGCCGGTTATCCTGATGTAAGTCAATTCGCTGGTTTCACGGCTGCCCACCTGCTCGAACGCACCGTGTTCAAGCATGGCGGCTTCAAGTGTGAGCTGGGGTGAGAACCCTTCCTCAATCTTTTTGGTGCTGGGAATGGCCCCTGTCTTGAAATCGACAATGCGCGCCCTGCCGTCGGAAAATATGTCGATGCGGTCGGCGCGCCCGCTGAGCGTGAAGTCAGTGCCGCCGATTTTCAGCGGCAGGCTCCCCCTGACTTCCGCGATGACCGCCGCCACATCGCTGCGCAGGGAAATTTCATTCTCGACAATCCACGCGGCGAGCCGCTGGAATCGCGCCCACCAGAAACCCATGATTTCCGCATCATTGCGGAAGGGCCGGAATATCTCCTTGCCGAGGGCGATGAACCGTTCCGCCGCATCGGCCGGCAAGGCTTTCGGATAAAGCGTGAAAAAGTCGCCAATGGCCTTGTGGAAAAGCGTGCCGCGCAGCGCCGCATCGGGAGCCGCCGCAATATTGGGCAACGGCCTGAGCTTCAACACGGCCTCCGCATAGATCGCGTAGGGGTCGCGGATAAGCGTTTCAACCCGGCTGACGCTGATGCGTTTTGGCCGTGCTTCGGCCGGCGGCCGGGGCTGCGGCTTGCCATGCGGCGCAGGCCGGGCCGTGTCCGCCTGATCAAGCAGCACAGCCCACGCCTGCCAGGGATCGGACGGCAAGTCCCCGGGCTTATGGCCCGCCGCTTTCAAAATTGTCTGCAGGCGCAAAATCCAGCGCGACGGAATGGCCGGGTCCATGCCGTCGCGCCGCGCCCAGGTGAGAAACACCCGCGGCGCGCCAAAGGCCTGGACAAAATCATGGGCCTCCTGGCCAATCCTGAGCTCCGGCTGCTGCATGCCGAAGACATCGCGCATCGGCCGGTTAAGCCACGGGCCCGGGTCCGGCAGCCGCGGCCATGCGCCTTCGTTCAATCCGCCGAGTATGACCGTTTGCGGATGCACCAGGCGCGCTTCCAGCAAGCCAAGGATGGAAAGCCGTGGGGCGGCATTCCTGATGTCCCGGACCGGAACGCTTCGCAAATGCCGGCGGATGGCGGCGCTGGCGCGGGCGAAACTGCAAGCCGGAAGCCGCGCGGACTCCTCCCGCAAGCTCTCGACGAGCGTTTCAAGCTGCTCCGCTCCCGTGCTCTCCCAGAATCCGTCACCGGAAATGTTTTCCGCTGCGGAGATCAGGCTGTCGAGGTGTTCGCGGAATGGCGTAACGGTGCGCGGCGCGAGCGGCCGCAATATTTCCACAACGCGCCCCAGGCATTCGCGCATGTCCTGCCAGTCTTTTTCCGTGAGATGGGCGACGGCGGGATGAGGGTGAGAATCACCTTTTGCCTCCTTACGGGCCAGGTCGAACGACGGCAGCAGGCCTTCCAGCCCGTGAATCATCGGCAGGGCGCGGAACAGGGCCACTTCAATGTGCCGTGCCGCGGCGCTGAATTGTGCCCTTTCAAAACCAAATGCCGCAAGCGGATGGCTGAACAGGCTTTGCAGCGCCGGGGCCGGAAAATTTTCTTCAACCGCGTCCATGAGGAGAACCAGCAGGGAGGCGGCGCCAAAACGGCTCAGCGGTTCGCCCGCCGAATCATCAACGCCGATGTCCCAGCGCCGAAGATTTGCTTTCACCCGCCGCGCCAGGCCACGGTCAGGGGTGACCAGCGCGATGTCGCCCACTGGCTTTTCCAAGGCTTGCCGCATCATCAGCGCAATGATCGCGGCCTCGTCATTCTTGTCGCGCGCTTCAACCAGCGATACGTTTTCGAGAGCCCGCTTGATCCTGCCGCCCTGGCCCGCCAGCGCCTGCTGCCAGTCATCGGACACCTCCGAGGGGCGCATGAGTTCGCTTGCCAGCCAGGCCCGGTCGCCGGAAGCCGTCCCAAGCGTGACGATATTTTCGCGCTCCACGCCAATGGCCTCGACAAGCTGCTTGATGGCAAATTGCGGATGCTGCGGCGAAACCGCTTCCCAGCTCTTCGTGTCCATCCCTTCGTCAAGAGCAGGCAGGATGACCGCGCCATTTTCCAGGGCGGAAATCGCTTTCAGCAATTCCCGGGTGGCGGGAATGGTGCCGGTTGAGCCTGCCGCGATGATGGGGCCAGAGGGAGGATTTTCCGTGAGCCTCTTGGCTTCCAGGCGGATGAGGCGGCTGCGCCGTTCCCTCGCTCCCATGAGATTCTCACTCATAAGCAGTGCCGGAAGTTTTTTGCTCACCAGATCGAACAGGCCGAGGATGGCTTCCCGGTGCACCGCGAGATCAATCAGATAGGCGTCCGGCAGGCGCTCGAAGGAAACCTCCTCGGTTTCCATGACATCAATCAGATCGGCGAGACTCGCCGCCAGGGATTGGGTTTGCTGAGGCGCCTCGGCAAGTTCCTGGGCAAGGCGAAGCTGCGGGTGTTCAGCGGCCCAGATTTCAATCAGGGCCATGAGGGCAAATTCACGGCCGATATCGCTTATCGCATCGGGCAGGCCCGCAGAGGGGCGCAGCACCTCAAGAATATCTTCATCGAGATCGCCGATGGGCCTTATCTGCGGCAGCACCAGCGCCGGCTTGCCGCTTGCGATGAGCAGCTTTTCCTGAAGTTCGCGCGCCGCGCGCCGGGTGGGCACAAGGATGGTCCAAGCGGCAAGCGAGGGATGGGGGTGCCCGTCCGCATAGGGAAAGCCGCGCAGAACCGCCCCCGCCAGGATGTCCAGGAAAGGCGCGTCGCTGGCTATGGTGTAAACGTGCTGCGCCCGCTCATCCATGCGCTAGGCCTTGGCAAGTTCGGCCTCGGCCAAACCGATGGCGGCAGGGGTTCCCACATGAAGCCATTTTCCGCTGTGCGCGATGCCATGCAAGCGGCCCTCGGAAATGGCCTTGTCCCACAAAACATTCATCGAGAATTTTTCTACAGCAATCCCCGCAAAAAGGCGAGGATGCACGAGGTACCCGCCGATATAGGCAAGCGCTCCCTGGCCCTGCTGCCGGGTGAGGCGTCCGTCACGGTCCAGGCGGAAATCGCCGCGGCCATCGTAGCCAATGGTGCGGTCGACGTGGCACAGCAGCAGCAGGCAATCCATTGCCGTGTCATTCCACGCGGCCCGCAGGCGGCTGAGCGCCGGCACCTTTCCGTCAAGCCAGAAACTGTCGCTGTTGATCACGAAGAAAGGCTGGCGGCCAAGCAGCGGAAGGGCCTTGGCGATGCCGCCGCCCGTATCAAGAATCTCCGCCTGCTCATCGGAAAATGCCACCTCGGGCGCTGTCTGCTGCGTGGACCACTGCACTATCTGCGCGGCCCTGTAGTGGCCGTTGACCACCGCCTTTTGCACGCCCGCTTGGCGCAGCCGGTCAAACCCGTAATCGATGAGCGGCCTTCCGGCCACGTCGATGAGGGGCTTTGGGCGGTCATTGGTCAAGGGGCGCATGCGCAGACCAAAGCCCGCCGCAAGGATCATCGCTTGGCTGCCGATGGTTTCGGTCATAGCGCCAAATTCCGCTCATACCACGCCTTGAGAACGGCAAGATCGGGGTGCTCCAGATTGCGCTTGAGATAGCGCGACACGCGGGGAATGTGATTGAGATAGACCGGCTTGCCGTCGCGCTTGGCAAGGCGCGCGAAAATCCCAAGTATTTTTGTGGCGCGCTGGGCGCCGAGGATTGCAAAGGCGCGGGAAAACTCGCGGGGGTGAAACGGGCCCGTGGCGGTGCGCAGCTTGCAATAATAGTCATAGAGTTCATCGGCATGCTTGAAATCAATATCGACGCGCGCGTCCTGCAGCATGGAGACAAGGTCATAGGCCGGATGCCCCATGACGCAATCCTGCGTGTCGATGAGTCCGGCGCGGCGAAGCCCCTTGCGCTCCGGCAGCCAAAGCAGGTTGGGCGAATGATAGTCCCGCAAGGTCCAGACCGGCTTGTGCGCGCCGATGCTGGCAAGCAGCGTTTGCCAGATCGCTGAGAATTCCGCTTTCACCTCCCCGCCCGGCGCGGATTTTTTTTGCAACGGCCAATACCACGACGGCAGCAGATCAACCTCGATCATCATGGCATCGAGATCGTACGGCGCGATGTGATGCTCGGTGCCGCCCCGCACTGGAACTTTGCCGGGCCAATCCCTTGCCGCCATGTCCGCGAGAACCTCCACCGCCGCCCGCATGGGCTCGCCCATGTCCTCGCCCCGCGTCATCATCCGCCCGAAAACCTTGTCGCCAAGCGATTCGATGAGCGCGAGGCCGTTCCCGATGTCTGCCGCGTAAATTCTGGGCACGCTGTAGTCGAGGTCGAAGAGATAATCATTGATGGCCACCACCGCGCCAATGCCTTCGGCCAAATGGGCGATGGCGCTGTAGGGCTTGCCGTTTTTCACCACCGGGCCGTCCGGCCTGCTGGGCATGTCCATCAGCAGCATGGTGGCAGCATCGGCCGCAATGCGTTCATAGCGCCGGGCCGAGGCATCGCCCTCGAAATGAGAGCGTGTCCCGCCGGCCACTTGCGATTGCGCCACAAATTCCTTGATTGCTTTGTCCCGCTTGAGGATTTCGATCCACTTTCCCGCCGCCTCGAGCTTCAGGTCACGGGTATCGCCTGATCCCGAGAAGGAAATTTTCAGGCGATCGGGAGAAATATTTTCCGGCAGCTTTTCCGGCCATTCGATGATCATCAGGGACTTGGCCTCAAACTCCTCGAGCCCCAGTTCGGCCACGTCCGCCGGCGACCCTATCCGGTAGAGATCGGCATGCACCACCGGCACCCGCAAGGCATCATAGGATTGAACCAGGGAAAATGACGGGCTTGGAATATCGAACTCCCTGTCGTCCAGCGCCAGGCCGCGGATAAAAGCCCTGGCGAATGCGGATTTTCCGGCTCCCAGGTCGCCCGAGAGATGGAGCGCGAGGCCCGGCCGCGCCCACAGCGAAAGCTCCCGCGCCAGGGCCTCCATCGCGGCAAGTGGCATGGAACGGCGTTCAATGATCATGGGTTATGGGCTTAGGCAACCCGCTGCGGGCTGAGGCGTTCAGCCGGGTTGCTCTTGGGGTTTTGTCTGGCGGGTCCATCAACCGGGAAGCTACACACAACAGTTGTGCCGCGGTCAAGCTTGGAAATAAGCGAAACATTGCCGCCATGAAGTTCCGTGAAGCTTTTGACGATGGCAAGGCCGAGCCCGGGCCCGCGGTGGCTGCCCGGCAGGGGCTTGGACTGAAATCTCTCGAAGGCCTTTTTCTGGAATTCCGGGTCAATGCCGCGGCCCGAGTCGGCTATCCAGATCTGGACATTGGCGCCGGAGCGGCGGGCCCCCATGCGGATCTGGCTGCCTCTTGCCGAAAATCCGATGGCATTTGACAGCAGGTTTGCAATGATCTGTTCCACCCGCATCGTGTCGCCGACAAATGCGAGCGAGTCCTCCGCCAATTCCAGGCTCAGGGTCTGGTCGCGCCGGATCATGGCCGGCGACAGTTTTTCGGCAACCGTCTGCAGGATGCTGGCAACTTCCAGTTTTGCCAATTTCAGCTCCATGGCGCCCGCATCGATCGCCGACAGGTCGATGATGGCGTCAATGATGGCCTTCAATTCCTCCGATGATTTTTTGATGTCGAGAACATATTCCCGCTGCTTTGGCGAAAGTTCGCCCACCAGCCCGAGGTCCAGCGTTTCGGCAAAGCCTAAAATGCTGGTAAGGGGGGTCCGCACTTCATAGGAAACATTGCTGAGAAAGGCGTTCTTGAGGCGGTCAGCCGCTTCCAGGGCTTCCGTGCGGTCGCGCAGCGCCCGTTCCATTTTCGCCGGGTCGGAAATGTCCGAGAAGGTTAGAAGCGTATTGCCATCGGGCAGGGGAACCGAACTGTATTGCAGGATGCGGTCGCTGGCCGTCATGCGGCCGCGCAGCGCCCGGCGCTCCGACTCCATGCCGGTGACGCCGAATTTGATTTCCTGCCATGCGGCTCCCGCCTCCCTTATCACCACCGCATCGCTGGCAAGCTGGTCGACGTGGGGCTCCTTCTGGAGAAAGGCGCCGTCAAAATTCCAGAATTTTGAAAAGGCCGGATTGAAAAGCTTCAGGCGGCCGTCGGAGCCGAACAGCGCGATGGCCTCTTCGAGATTGTCGAGGGTTTCGCGCTGCACCCCGATGAGCTCGTTGTAGCGGCTCTCGAGCTGGATTTCCTTCGTGACGTTTTCATAAAGATAGGTGACGCCGCCAAACGGATGCTGCTCGCACACCACATGCAGCGAGCGCCCATCCGGCAGGTACCACCAGCTTTCCCGCATTTCGAGCGTCGTATAGGAGGAAAGCTGCTTGGCCCGCCATTCCCGGTAGTTGGCCTGTTCCGGAATGCAGCGCTGGGTGCGCAGGCGGTCGAGAATCTCGCCGTCGGTGGGGTGCATATCGAGCCATTTCCCGTCAAGCGGCCAGAGCTGGGCAAAGGCCATGTTGTGAAAGCGCAGGCGCTGGTCCGGCCCGAAGATGGCGATGGCCGTGTCAAGCTTGTTGAGCGTCGAGGCATGGGCCTTGATATGCCGGTCGAGCTCCTTTTCGATGTCCTCCAGCTCCGAAACATCCACCGCAAAACCGGCCCGCCCCTCCGGCAGGGCCACTTCATGGATATTGAGAGCCCGCATGGCCCCGGCAAAAACCGCATGGGTTCTTCCCAGCAATCCCACCTTGGGGTCGGCTTTTGTCATGTCGATGCGCTCCGGCGCGGCCACCTCGATCAGCGACCGCAGAACGGCGGCGCTGTCGGGCAGCTCCACCGCCTTGACATAGGCCCGGTTGACCCAGCTCAGCCGGCCATCCTGGTCGCGAAGCCAGATCGGCAGGGGAGCTGAATCAAGCACCGCGCTGAGCCGCTCGACCTGCATTCCCAGTTTCCGCACATCGTAGTTCAACTCGGTGATCTGCTGCCGCTCGCCGGAAAGGGGGCGGAACCGCAATGTTGCCATGCCGCCCGCGGCGCGCCCGTCGGCTTCGAGCAATTCATTGTTGAGGGTCTTGACGCCAATGTTGAAGGGTTTCCCGACCTCCCGCAGGGTCCGGATGCAGTCTTCGATGACATTGCTGGAGTCAGCTTCCAGCCAGGCGGGGAAATTCAGCATATCGGCGGCCGCCGCCGGAACCTTGGCGCTGCCATACATGCTGCCGATGATGCGGCTGGGGACCTCCTCTTTTCCGCGCCAGACGACCATGACATGGGCTTCCGCGGCAAAGGCCGCCTCTGCCTCGTTCAGCCTGATCTCCAGTTCATTGACGCGCTGGCGCGCCCGGTTCTCGCCCCGGCTCAGCTTCCTGACGACGTGAAAGGCCCAGATGAACACGGCCATTGCGGCCAGCGTCAGGAAGCTCAGCAGCGGGTCAATGTCGGGAACTTGGAAGGGCGCCGCCCGGGCGCTGCCGCACTGCAGAAATGCGAACCCGGCAACCGCGATATGACGCATGAACGCGTTCATTGTGCTGTTGCCTTCCCGCATTTTTTCTCCGGCCGCCTGCGAGATGCGGGCCCGAATCAGGCCGCATCTGTCCCATCCGGAGATATAGACTCAAAAATAGCCTGTCGGAACTACTTCATGGGAGACGCGCAACTCGCTGTGGCCTGCTAGTAGCGGTAGTAATCCGGCTTGAACGGGCCTTTTGGGGCAACCCCGATATAAGCCGCCTGCTCGTCGCGAAGCTTGGTGAGCTTGACGCCGAGCTTTTCCAGATGGAGGCTTGCCACCTTTTCATCGAGATGCTTCGGCAGCACGTAAACCTCGTTCTTGTACTTGCCCGTCTTGGCATTGCTGAAGAGCTCGATTTGCGCCAGCGTCTGGTTGGTGAACGAGGCCGACATGACAAAGCTCGGATGGCCCGTGGCATTGCCAAGGTTGACCAGGCGGCCCTGCGAGAGAAGCACGATCCGGTTGCCCTTGGGGAAATGCACCAGGTCAACCTGCGGCTTGATGTTGGTCCACTGGAAATTCTTCAGTTCGGCGACCTGGATTTCATTGTCGAAATGCCCGATGTTGCAGACGATCGCCATGTCCTTCATCTGCCTCATGTCATCCACCGTGATGACGTCTTTATTGCCCGTCGCGGTCACAAATATATCGGCACTTGCCACCACGTCCGACAGGGTTTGCACGGAGTAGCCGTCCATCGCCGCTTGCAGCGCGCAGATCGGATCGACCTCGGTCACCACCACGCGCGCCCCCGCGCCGCGAAGCGAAAGCGCTGAGCCCTTGCCCACGTCGCCATAGCCCAGGACAACCGCCACCTTGCCGGCCATCATCACGTCCGTGCCGCGCCTTATGGCGTCCACCAGCGACTCCCGGCAGCCGTATTTGTTGTCGAACTTCGACTTGGTGACGCTGTCGTTCACGTTGATGGCGGGGAAGGGAAGCTCGCCCTTCTTCTGCAGTTCATAGAGCCGGTGAACCCCGGTGGTTGTTTCCTCGGACACGCCGATGATCGCGGCGCGCACCTTGCTGAACCAGCCGGGGCTGGCCTTCAGGCGCTTGGCGATCTCCGCATAGAGGCATTCCTCTTCCTCGCTCTTCGGGTAGGCAATGAGCTTCGGATCCGTTTCGGCCTTGGCGCCGAGCAGGATGTAAAGGGTGGCATCGCCGCCATCATCAAGGATCATGTTGGTCGTCTGGCCATCGGCCCAGTCGAAAATCTTTGCGGTGTACTGCCAGTATTCCTTGAGCGTCTCGCCCTTGAAGGCAAAAACCGGAATGCCCGCCGCGGCAATCGCCGCGGCCGCATGGTCCTGGGTTGAAAAGATGTTGCAGGAGGCCCAGCGGATGTCGGCGCCGAGGGCTTTCAGGGTTTCGATCAGAACCGCGGTCTGGATCGTCATGTGGAGCGAGCCGGAAATGCGCGCCCCCTTCAGCGGCTGGGCCTTGGCATATTCTTCCCGGGTGGACATCAGGCCCGGCATTTCCACCTCGGCCATGTCGAGCTCCTTGCGCCCCCAGTCGGCAAGCTTGATGTCGGCAACATGGTAGTCAGTGAAAGCGGCCATGGGGTGTGCTCCAAAACTGGGAAATTAACGATTGAAGCCGTGCCTATAGCAGGCGTTGCGCAGGCTTGCAATAAGGACATAAAGATTTCTTTATATTCTCAAACGTAGGCCTGCGATTGCAGCGCGGTGATCGTGGGCGTGCGACCGGTAAGGGGATTTTCCGGGTTCCATGACAGCCTGGTTTCATAAAACCGCGTGGCCAGGGCGTCATACATCACCAGGCGGCCCGCCAGGCTGTCGCCGATCCCGAGGATTTCCTTGATCACTTCCATGGCCTGCATGGAACCCACGATGCCGGGGAGCGCCCCCAGAATGCCCGCCTCTTCGCAGGCCGGAAAGAGCCCGCGCTCCGGAAGCTCGCCGATGAAGCAGCGATACGTCGGCCACGGCTCGCCCGAGGGTGCTTTTTCGTAAGGCTTGAAGGTTGAGATCTGCCCGTCGAACTGGCCCACGGCGGCAGAGACCAAAGGTTTCCGGGCAAAGTAACAGGCGTCACTGACCAGAAAGCGGGTCGGGAAATTATCGCAGCCATCGGCGACGATGTCATACTGCCCGATGATCTCGAGCGCATTGGACGCATCAAGGCGCAGGCGATGCTCGATAATTTTGGGATGCGGATTGATCGCTTGCAAAGTCGCCCTGGCGCTTTTGGTTTTAAATTCTCCGACTGCCGCAGTTGTATGGACAACCTGCCGCTGGAGGTTTGAAAGGCTCACCGTGTCGTTGTCGCAGATGCCGATGGTGCCGATCCCTGCCGCCGCGAGATAAAGCAATGCCGGCGCCCCGAGACCGCCGGCCCCGATGACCAGAACCTTCGCGTTGATGAGCTTGGCCTGCCCCGGCCCGCCCACCTCGGGCACCACAATGTGCCGGGCATAGCGTTCAAGTTCTTCCGGCGACAATGCCATCAGCGGACTCCCGACGAGCCAAAACCGTTGTTGCCCCGCATGGTATCATCGAGAGCCGCGACCTCTTGCAAGGTGGCGCGCGCCACGGCGGCCACGATCATCTGGGCAATGCGGTCGCCGCGCTTGATGACAAAATCTGCCGTGCCGTGATTGATCAATGGCACTTTAATTTCGCCGCGGTAGTCGCTGTCGATCGTGCCCGGCGCATTCAGAACCGTGACGCCGTGCTGGACCGCGAGCCCGGAGCGCGGCCGCACCTGTGCTTCGTGGGTGTGGGGAAGGGCGATGGCAAAACCCGTGGGCATCAGGAAACGCGCGCCCGGCTTCAACACCGCATCTTCAGCGGCACGAAGATCGAGGCCGGCCGCCCCCGGCGATTCATAGGCGGGCAGCGGCAGGTTTTCGCCATTGGCCAGCCGCATGATCCGCAACGGCGTCATGCCTTGCCTGTTGATAGCTGGGCCGCGAGTTGCGCCATCAAACGCTGCGCCACCTCCTGCTTCGACAGAAGCCCCCAGCTTTCGACCCCGGAAGCCGAAACAAGCTGCACAGTATTTTGCTCGCCGCCGAAAACCCCGCGCGCCTTGCTCACGTCATTGGCGACAATGAGGTCGCAGCCTTTTTTCTTGAGCTTCTCGCGGGCATTCTCAACCAGGTTCTCGGTTTCCGCCGCAAAGCCGATAACCAGCTTTGGCCGCTTCGACCCGCGTTTGGCGATGCTTTGCAGGATGTCGGGATTTTCCACAAACTTGAGGTCGGGAATGCCGTTCTTGTCTTTCTTGATCTTCTGGTTCTTCTCCTCCGCCACGCGCCAGTCGGCAACCGCGGCGGTGAAGATGGCGATGTCACAGGGAAGCTCGCGCTCACTGGCCGCCAGCATTTCGGTTGCGCTTGTCACCGGAATCATCTGCACGCCGGGAGGAATGGGAAGATCGACAGGCCCCGACACCAGAACCGTTTCGGCCCCAAGCGCCACGGCGGCAGCCGCAATGGCATAGCCCTGCTTGCCGGAAGAATAGTTGGAAATGTAGCGCACCGGATCTATGGCCTCGCGCGTGGGCCCCGCGGTGATCAGAACCTTCTTGCCCTTGAGAGGTTGAGCTTTAGGAGCCAAGGCCACTTCGATGGCGGCAACAATTTCGGCCGGTTCCGCCATGCGCCCCAGCCCATATTCACCGCAGGCCATGTCGCCTTCATTGGGGCCGACCACGAGAATGCCGTCGCGCTTCAACTGCTGAAGATTGCGCTGGGTCGCCGCATGGTGCCACATCCGCACATTCATGGCGGGCGCGATCAGCACCGGCTTGTCGGTGGCCAGCAGCGTCGTCGACGCAAGGTCGTTGGCGTTGCCATGTGCCATCTTGGCCATCAGGTCCGCCGTGGCGGGCGCCACGACCAGCAGGTCCGCCGCCCGTGACAATTCAATATGGCCCATTTCAATTTCGTCGGTGAGATTGAACAAAGCCGTGTGGACCTTTTGCCTGGTGAGGCTGGCAACCGACAGGGGGGTCACGAATTCCTCCGCCGCCTTGGTCATGATGGTGCGGACCCCCACCCCCTTGCCCGTCAAAAGGCGGACCAATTCAAGGGATTTATAGGCGGCAATTCCGCCCCCAATGATGAGAAGTATGGTTTTTCCGGAGACAGCGGTCATGGTGCCAATGTAGCGATTAAACGCTCTTTCTTAAAGGACGAGTTTGAGGGCGATCGCCACCAGCGCAGCCGCCCCTGCCATCAGCGCATAGCGCTGGAAGCGGTTGGCGCGGTAGTGGGCGATGGCGATGCGGTTTGTCGTGTCGGTGTCGAGCTTGATGCTGCCGGATTGGACGATTTCAGTCACCACACCGGGCAGCATGGAGGCCAGGCGGCCAAGCGAAGCCGCACCTTGCACGGCGCCTTCCAGCTTGCCGATAGGCCCCAGCTTCCGCTCAATCCAGCTCCGCACCACCGGTTCGGCGGTGGCCCACATGTTGAGCTCCGGATTAAGGCTGCGGGCAACGCCCTCGACCACGACCATGGTTTTCTGCAAGAGCAACAGTTGCGGCTGGGCCACCATGTTGAACTGCGCCGTCACTTCAAAAAGCTGGGTCAAAAGCCGCGCCATCGATATTTCATGTGCCGCAAGGCCCATGATGGGTTCGCCGATGGCCCGCAGCGCCTGGGCAAAATCGGCCACATCCTGGTCGCGCGGCACATAGCCCGCATCGAAATGAACCTGCGAAACCCGGGCGTAGTCGCGCGTGATGAAGCCAAAAAGAATTTCCGCGAGGAACAGGCGGTCGCCTTCGCTCAGCCTGCCCATGATGCCGAAGTCGACCACCACCAGATGGCCGTTGGCGTCGACGAAAAGATTTCCCTGGTGCATGTCCGCATGGAAGAAGCCGTCGCGGATGGCATGGCGCAGGAAGCTCTGGATGATGGTGTCGCCCAGCGCCTTGAGATCGAAGCCCTTGGCCTTCAGGGTCGCGATATCCGCGATGGGCGTGCCCTCGATCCATTCGGTTGTCAGAACCTGGCGGGCGGTGAGCGGCCAGTTGACGCTTGGCAGGCGGAAGTTCGGATCATCGGCGGTGGCCTTGGCCATTTCCGCAATGGCCGAGGCCTCCATGCGCAGGTCAAGCTCCAGCTTCATCGAGTGCTCGAGCATTTCAACCGCCGCCACGGGACGCAAGCGTTGTGCCTCGCGTGAGAACCGCTCCATCATCCGCGCTGCGAAAAAGAAGCTCGCGAGGTCATCGGCAAAGCGTTTCTCGACCCCGGGGCGCAAAATTTTAACGGCAACCAATTCTCCGTCCCTTGTCGTTGCCTTGTGAACCTGCGCAATCGATGCGGCGGCAACCGGCCCGCCGAACTCCTTGAAGAGCTCTTCGACGCTCTGGCCGAGATTGAAGCGGATGGCGCTGCGCGCTTCCGCCATGCTGAACGGCGGCAGGCGGTCCTGCAGGGATTTCAGTTCAAAGGCCCGCTTGGCGCCGATCACGTCGGGGCGGGTGGACAGGAATTGCCCGAGCTTGATGTAGCTCGGTCCCAGCGACGAAAGCGCCGCCGTCACCCGGCTGGCGGAATCAACCGTTGGTGCGGCAGCACCAAATTTGGCAATGCGCAGAAGCGCCCTTGCAAACCATGGCAGGTCGGAGACCTGTTCCGGCTGCAGGAAAAAATCATAGCGCGCCATGGTCCGTCCGGCGCGGCCCAGCCGCCAGATGTTTTTCACCGCTGAAATCATCAAATCCGCCAGCCCGCGTGAATGGCGACAATCCCGCCGGAAAGATTGCGGTAGCTGGTGCGGGCAAAGCCCGCCGCATCCAGCATGGCCTTGAAATCATCCTGCTTGGGAAATTTGCGGATGCTTTCGACCAGGTAGCGATAGGGCTGGCCATCGCCCGGTCACAACCTTGCCGACCGCCGGAATGACCGTGAACGAAAACGCGTCATAGGCCTTCTCAAGCAGCGCCATGTCGACATGGGAAAATTCCAGGCAGAGAAAATGCCCGCCGGGCTTCAGCACCCGGTGCGCTTCCGCCAGGGCCCGGTCGATGTGCGTGACATTGCGGATGCCAAAGGCGATTGTATAGGCATCGAAGCTCCGGTCGGGGAAGGCCAGGCTTTCGGCATTGCCAACGGTGAAGTCGCAACGGTCGAGCAGGCCTTCGCGCCCGGCCCGCGTCTTGCCCTCCCGCACCATTTCGGGCGAAATATCGGCAACCGTCACATGGGTGCCGGCACCCCCGGCCCGGGCAACGCGGAAGGCGATGTCGCCTGTGCCGCCTGCCACATCAAGCACCTTGAAGGCAGCGCCTTTTCGCGGCGGGTTGAGCAGGCTGACCAGATCGTCTTTCCACAGCCGGTGCAGGCCCCCCGACATCAGGTCGTTCATCTGGTCATAGCGTTCGGCGGCCTTGGAAAAGACCTCGTTTACCAGGCCTTGCTTTTCGTCTTCGCCCACCCGGCGAAAGCCGAAGTCCACGTCATTTTCAACCGGTTCAACCATGGCGCCATCATAAACCAAAGGGTTCACGAGTTCTATTGCCAGTGTGGCGGCTTAACGCTTATTGCTTAATGATCATGCCGGAACTTCCCGAAGTCGAAACTGTCATGCGGGGGCTTAGTCCCGTCCTTACCGGCCGTTCCATTGCCGGTGTGGAGCTTCGCCGCGCCGGCCTTCGCTTTCCCTTTCCCCCCGGCTTCGCCGCCAGGCTGAAGGGCAGGCATGTCGTGGGCCTGCAGCGCCGGGCCAAGTATATTCTGGTTAACCTTGACGACGGCCACTGCCTTTTGGTGCATCTCGGCATGACCGGGCGCTTTACGGTTCTGGATGAAAATGCCCGGCCAAACAACCTGGGGGAATTCTACTATGAACCGGGGGCCGGCGGCGCCGGTTCCGGTCCCCATGACCATGTGGTCTTCCGCCTCGATAATGGCGTGCAGATTGTCTACACCGACCACCGCCGTTTCGGCGTCATGGACCTGCTCCATGAAAACGAAATGGCAAGCCACCGGCTTCTGAGAGATATCGGCGTGGAGCCCCTCGGCAATGAATTCAGCGCCGACTTTCTGGCCGGCAGGTTCAGGAAAAAATCCGCCCCCCTGAAAGCCGCCCTGCTTGACCAGCGGATCATCGCGGGGCTCGGCAATATTTATGTGAGCGAGGTTCTGCATCGAAGCCGTCTCTCGCCCCGGCGCAAGGCGGGAACCCTGGTTCGCAAAAGCACCCATGATGCCCGCCTCCATGAAGTTGTCCGCCATGTCCGCGATATCCTGAACGAGGCCATCGCGGCGGGCGGCTCCACCTTGCGGGATTTTTCCGCAACCGACGGCAGCGAGGGCGCGTTCCAGCAGCGCTTTGCGGTTTATGACCGGGCCGGCGAAAAATGCCAAACCCCGGGTTGCCGTGGCACCATCCGTCGTATAGTGCAGTCGGGGCGCTCAACCTTTTACTGCCCGTCCTGCCAGAAATAGGAAATGCCAATGGCCTATGAAAACATCATCAGCGAGACCAGGGATGCGGTGGGGATCATCACCCTCAACCGGCCCAAGGCGCTGAATGCCTTGAACGCCCAGCTCATAGAGGAGCTCAACCGGGCTCTGTCGGGATTTCAGGAAGATGCCGCCATTGGCTGTGTGATTATCACGGGCGGCGACAAGGCCTTTGCCGCCGGCGCTGATATCCGCGAGATGAAGGACAAGAGTTTTACCGACGTCTATCTCGGCAATTTCCTCTCGGCCTGGGACAGGGTTTCGGAATTCCGCAAGCCCCTGATCGCTGCCGTTTCGGGCTATTGCCTGGGCGGCGGCTGTGAGCTGGCCCTCATGTGCGATTTCATCATCGCCGCCGACACGGCGAAGTTCGGGCAGCCGGAAATTACCCTGGGCGTTATTCCCGGTGCCGGCGGCACGCAACGGCTTGCAAGATTTATCGGCAAGGCCAAGGCAATGGACATGATTCTCACGGGCCGCCTGATGGAAGCGGCCGAAGCGGAGCGCTGCGGGTTGGTGGCGCGCATCGTTGCGCCGGAAAAACTTCTGGACGAGGCCGTGGCGGCGGCTGCAAAAATTGCGGCCTTCTCCCAGCCCATAGCCATGATGGCGAAAGAGGCGGTGAACCGCGCCTTTGAAACCAGTCTCGCCGAAGGCTTGCGTTTTGAACGCCGCCTCATCCATTCAATGTTTGCATTGGAGGATCAAAAAGAGGGCATGGCCGCCTTTGTTGACAAGCGCAAGCCAGTTTTCAAAAACCGCTAGGCTTAGACCGGGCGGACCTCGGTGACTTCCGGAACGAAGTGCCGCAACAGGTTTTCAATGCCGTGCTTGAGCGTCGCCGTCGAACTTGGGCATCCCGCGCATGAACCCTTCATGTTGAGAAAGACAACGCCTTCCTTGAAGCCATGAAAGGTGATGTCGCCGCCATCCTGCGCCACCGCCGGCCGCACCCGGGTTTCCAGCAGCTCCTTGATGGTGCCGACAATGGCCTTGTCCGACTCCTCAAAAAATTCGCCGCTGTCGGTCACGGTTACAGGCTTCTCGCCCGCCAGCATGGGTGAATTCGACAGGTAGTGGTCCATGATGTGGCCAAGGATGGCGGGCTTCAGGTGCTGCCATTCGCCTCCGCTCTTGCTGACCGTGATGAAGTCCTGGCCCAGGAAAACCCCGGAAACGCCGGGCACCGTGAACAGCTGCTGGGCCAGGGCGCAATCCTCCGCCTCGTCCGCCGCGCGGTATTCGCGGGTGGAGCCGGGCAGCACCGGCTTGCCCGGGATGAATTTCAGGGTGGCGGGGTTTGGGGTGGCTTCGGTCTGAATAAACATGCTGTGTCCTCTGGCCCTCTATATAGGCTAGTTTGGAATCATTTCAAACTGTTGCTTCGTCTCAGGAGACGACAAAACCGACAATTTTACGCACTTCCCTTAAGATTGGCGCCGCAATCGCCCGGGCCCGGGCCGAACCGTCGGCCAAAATGCCCTCGACATGGCCGGAATCCGCCTGCAGCCGCCGGGTTTCCCGGCCAATGGGGCCGAGCTTGGCAACCGCCAGTTCAGCCAAGGCCTCCTTCAGGCGGGAAAACGGTCCGCCGCCGAATTGCCCCAGAACCTGGTCGACCGTGCTTCCCGAAAGCGCCGCATATATCCCGGTCAGATTGTCGGCCTCCGGCCGCCCCTTGAGCCCCGCCGCTTCCGAAGGCAGGCCGTCCGTATCGGTCTTGGCCTTGCGGATTTTGCGCGCAATCGTTTCGGCATCATCGGACAGATTGATGCGTGACAGATCCGAAGGGTCGGACTTCGACATCTTCTTCGCCCCATCGCGCAGCGACATGACGCGGGTGGCCGGCCCGACGATGAAGGGTTCGGGCTGCGGGAAGAAATCACCATTGTAGCCGGCAGCGCGGATGGCGTCGCCGAAATCCAGGTTGAACTTGCCGGCGATGTCGCGCGCCAGTTCCAGATGCTGCTTCTGGTCTTCGCCCACCGGCACATGGGTTGCCTTGTAGGCCAGGATATCCGCCGCCATGAGGTTGGGATAAACATAAAGGCCCACGGAAGCCTGCTCCTTGTCCTTGCCGGCCTTTTCCTTGAACTGGGTCATCCGGTTGAGCCAGCCCATGCGCGCCACGCAGTTGAAGATCCAGGCCAGTTCCGCGTGCTCCTGCACCTGGCTCTGGTTGAAGATGATCGAGCGTTTCGGGTCCAGCCCGCAGGCCAGATAAGCCGCCGTCACGTCCAGAATGGCCTTGTGCAGCTCCTTTGGCTCCTGCCACAGGGTGATGGCATGCATGTCCACCACGCAATAGATGCACTCATGGGTTTCCTGCATCTTCACCCAGTTCAGCATGGCGCCCAAGTAATTGCCGAGGTGCAAATTGCCCGTAGGCTGCATGCCGGAGAAAACCCGTGGGGTGAAAGTGCTCATCAAGGAAATCCTGTGGACTGGTCAGGCCGCCTTATGCCCGCAATTGCGCGGCTTGAAAAGAGTTAGCGTCGGAAGGCGGCGCGCATCTCGGCCAGGGTCATCGCCCGCGAAACATGCGCCAGGGCAAAGTAGCCGGCGACGCCGCCAGCTACGAGAATGGCCAGCCCCCAAACCGAGCTGATAAAGTGCGCGCCGGCGCTGAAATTTTCCGCCAGAAGCCAGAGGCCGAGAAGCAGCATGAGCCCCATCAGCAGGCCGGACACAAGGATGCGCGGCAGCCTTGCCTTCAACCGGCCATCCATCCGGTAGTGCCCGCGCCGCGTCAGCGAAATGGCGAGCAATATGGCATTGGCCCAGGCCGCAAGCGAGGTTGCCATGGCAATGCCGACATGGCCGTACCAGCGCGACAGCAGGAGGCTCGCCGCGATATTTATCGCCACCGAAATGATGGCAAAGCGCATCGGCGTCCTGGTGTCTTCCCGGGCATAGAAGCCGGGCTGGAAAACCTTGGTCATGGCAAAGGCGGGAAGGCCCGCGGCAAAGGCCAGCACCGCGGGCGCCACCGCAAGAGTATCCGCCGCCGTGAAGGCCCCATGCTCAAAAACCGTATGCAGGATGGGAACCGGGATTGCCATCAGCGCGATGGCCGCTGGAATTGTGAGAAACAGCGAAAGCTCAAGCGCCCGGTTCTGGCTGTTCAGCGCCGCCTGGTTGTCGCCGGCGCGAAGTTTCCGCGAAAGATCGGGCAGCAGCACGACCCCGATCGCAACCCCAATGACGCCCAGCGGCAACTGATAGAGCCGGTCCGCGTAATAGAGATAGGCCACCGCCCGGTCCAGGCTGGTGGCAATCACCGTGGCAATCAGCAGGTTGATCTGCATGATTCCGCCGGAGATGATTCCGGGAACGGAAAGCGCAAGCACCTTTTTGACATCCGGCGAGAATGTCGGCCACTTGGGAAAAAGCGGCATCCCGGCGCGCCTGCAGGCAACCGCCAGAAGCAGGAATTGCCCAACGCCCGCCAGTGAAACGCCCCAAGCAAAGATATAGCCCGTCGCCGCGCTGTTGCCGGTGCCCAGGGCCCAGGCAAGGACGTTCGAGCCGATCATCACGATATTGAGAAGAATGGGTGCGGCCGCTGCCGCTGTAAACCGGTTGAGGCTGTTGAGGACTCCCGACTGCAGGGCCGTGAGTGACATGAACAGCAGATAGGGAAAACAGATCCGGGTGAGGTCAATGGTCAGCTGGAGCTTTTGCGCTTCTTCCGAAAACCCCGGTGCGATCACATAGATCAGCCAGGGCATGGCAATCATCGAAAGGGCGGTGAACGCCAGAAGCCAGGCCAGCAGCGCGGAAAAAATGTCCGTCGCAAACGTGTGGGCGGCACTTTGCCCCTCGCCCTCGATGCGCCGGGCAAATTGCGGCACGAAGGCCGAGTTGAAAGCCCCTTCCGCAAAAAGCGCGCGAAACAGGTTGGGAAACCTCTGGGCCACGAAAAACGCTTCCGCCACCGGCCCCGTTCCCAGCGTGAAGGCGATAAGCTGGTCGCGCAGAAACCCGAGCAGCCGGCTTACCAGGGTAAGCCCGCCCACCGTTGCTGCCGATTTCAGGAGCGACATGTCTCAGTTCCCAAGTTCAGGCTTCTCCTTCCACCGATTCATGCGGAGTTTGCAAGTTTTTCCGGCAGGGGAGCCAGAACCTTCATCAGCTCCCGTTCGATTTGCGCATGCCGCGCCGGATTGAGGATTTTGTCGCCGGTGAGGTCCGTGACATAGAAAACGTCAATGGCCTTTTCGCCAAAGGTGGTGATATGGGCCGAGGCGATGTTCAGGCTCAAATGAAACAGCGCCTCGGTAAGGTTGTAAAGCAGGCCGATCCGGTCAAGCCCGTTGATCTCGATCACCGTGAAGCGGTTTGACGATTGGTTGTCGACGATGACGCGGGGTGCAACCGAGAAGGCTTTGAGCCGCGACCGCTGCTGCGTGGCGCCGGCAACCGCATCCCGTAGCCGCAGCTTTCCATGCAAGGCCCTGCGAATGATTTCGGTGACCCGTTCGGCCCGGCGTTTTTCGTCATCTTCGCTGGAAAACTCCCTCTGGATGAGGATTGTATCCAGCGCCATCCCGTCGGTCGTGGTGAAAATCTGCGCTCCCATGATGTTGGCGTTTGCCGCCGCGCAGGCGCCGGTAATGAGCGCCAGCAGGCGCGGATGGTCCGGCGCGTAGATGGTGAGCTCGGTGATGGCGGTGAAGGCATCGGTGTGAACTTCGGTCACGATGTCCCGGGGCGATGACCGGTCGATCAGCGCCTGGTGGGTGATCTGTTTCTCCAGCCCGACATTCAGCCAATAGGCATCATAGTGGCGTGAAGCGGCAGCCTTGATCTGGCTTTCCGTCCACCGCGGAAAATGCGCCAGAAAGGCTGCTTGCGCTTCTTTGACCCGGACCTCGCGGGAACTCCCCGTATGTCCCCCGGTGAGCACCGGCTCCGCTTCCGCATAGAGCGTGCGCAGCAACTGGCCCTTCCAGCCGTTCCATACGCCGGGCCCGACGGCGCGGATGTCAACCACCGTCAGGATCAGCAGAAGCTTCAGTCTTTCCGGGCTTTGCACGATCGCGGTGAAATCCAGGATGGTCTTGAAATCGTTGAGATCGCGCATCTGCGCCGTTTCGCTCATCAGCAGGTGCTGGCGCACAAGCCAGGCCGCCGTTTCCGTTTCTTCAGGCGTAAGGCCAAAGCGCGGGCCAAGGGCGCGCGCGATGCGCTCCCCGGCGATGGAGTGATCCTCCTCGCGCCCTTTTGCGATGTCGTGCAGGAGGGTTGCCACATAGAGCGAGCGCCGGCTCTTGAGGGTCGGAAAAAGCACCGCCGAAAGCGGATGGTCCTCCGACAATTGCCCCTTCTCGAGCGCCGCCAGTATGCCGACGGCGCGGATGAGATGCTCGTCCACCGTATAGTGGTGATACATGTTGAACTGCGTCATCGCCACGACCTTGCCGAATTCCGGAATGAAGCGGCCCAGCACCCCCGCCTCGTTCATCATGCGCAGCAGCGTTTCCGACGAATCGCTGTTGATCAGCATGTCGAGGAACAGCGCGTTGGCTTCCGGGTTGTTGCAAAGCTCCTTGTCGATCAGGGAAAGCGACTTCCGCACGGTCTTGAGGGCATCGGGATGGATTTCGGCGCTATAGGTGCTGGCCACCGAAAACAGGCGCAGCAGATTAACCGGATCATCGCGGAACACCGTAGCTTTGACCAGCGTGAGGCGTCCGCTTTCGATCTGGAAATTCTTGTTTTCCGGAATTTTGACGGCGGGATTGGATCTGAACCGCCCCATGAGGCGGCTTAGGACCGGAATGTCCTTCACCTGTTTTGCCTCCAGGCTGGCGCAGAAAATGCGCGTGAGATCGCCCACTTCCTTGGCGATCAGGAAATAATGCTTCATGAAGCGCTCGACATTTTTCAGCCCTGCGTGCGACTGATAGCCGAGACGGCTTGCCAGCTCCGGCTGGCGGTCAAAACTCAGGCGGTCCTCGCCGCGCCCCGCGATGAAATGCAGGTGGCAGCGAACCGCCCAGAGAAAATCCTCGCATTTCTGGAAGCGTGACAGCTCCTCGTGGGTAAACGCGCCCTTGTCGGCAAGTTCCTCGGGAGAATTTGTGTCGTAAAGAAATTTCGCGATCCAGAACAGCGTATGGAGGTCGCGCAGGCCTCCCTTGCCGTCCTTCAGGTCGGGTTCGACCAGGTATCTGCTTTCGCCGCTCTTGGCCAGGCGGACGTCGCGTTCAGCGAGCTTGTCGGCCACGAATTTCCGCGCCGCGGTCCGCACGATGTCGCGGCGGAAATGAAACTGCATGCTCTTGCTCAGCCGCTCGTTTCCGCAAATGAACCGCGCCTCGAGAATGGAGGTGAGGATTGTATTGTCGGTCTTGGCCAGCCGGATGCATTCGTCCGTGCTGCGTGTCGCGTGGCCGACCTTCAGGCGCATGTCCCACAGCGTGTAGAGAATGAATTCGATCAGCCGCCCCGTGATTTCATCCTGCTTCCCGGGCAGCAGGAACAGGAGGTCGATATCGGAGCCGGGAGCCAGCGTCCCGCGCCCATAACCGCCCGTGGCGATGATGGCCACTTCCTGCAATTCGCTGGCTTTCGCCCGGGGATAAATTTTTTCCCGGGCAAGTTCATAGAGCGTGCGGATGATTTCATCCTGGACATAGGCAAGGCTTTTGGCGCACTGCGTGCCTTTGCCGTCATTGCACAGCCGGTTCTCCGCCTCCGTCCTCGCCGATTTCATGACGGACTTGAGGACCTCAACAATCGCCGGGCGGATTTTTACGATGTCGAAGGCGCGCCCGGCAACCAGCCCGTTCAGCGCATGGCGCAGCGCCGCCACGTCAATCAGCCGCTCCGGATGATGAATGGGTTTGGATTTCATTGCGCTTCGGCTGCTTTCGCCTTGAGGGCATAGAGGAACGCCAAGGCCTCGCGCGGGCTCAGCTCGTCCGGCCTGGCGGACGCCAGCATCTCGCGGATTTCGTCGTTCCTGGGTTGTGAAGATGCGCTCAAGGATGTTTGCAAGGCGGAAAACAGCGGCAAGTCATCGACAAGCGTCTTGCGCTTGAAGGCCTGTTCGCTTTTTTCAAGCTGCGACAGGATGATTGCGGCGCGTTCCGTGACGGCGTGCGGCAGCCCTGCCAGCTTTGCCACCTGAATGCCGTAGGAGCGGTCAGCCACCCCGCTTGTAACCTCATGCAGGAATATCACATCGCCCTTCCATTCGCGCACCTTGACGGTCGCGTTATGAAGGCCATCAAGGCGTGCCGCAAGGGTGGTGAGTTCGTGGTAGTGCGTGGCAAACAGGGCCCGGCAGCGGTTGCTCTCATGCAGATGCTCAACCGTGGCCCAGGCAATCGACAACCCGTCAAAGGTCGAGGTTCCGCGGCCAATTTCGTCCAGGATCACCAGGGAGTGCTCCGTTGCCTGATTGAGGATTGCCGCGGTTTCCACCATTTCAACCATGAAGGTCGAGCGCCCGCGCGCCAGGTCATCGGCAGCACCCACGCGGCTGAAAAGGCGGTCGACAACGCCGATATGGGCACTTCTGGCAGGCACGAAGGAACCCATCTGGGCCAGAATCGCAATAAGCGCATTTTGCCGGAGGAACGTGGATTTGCCGGCCATATTGGGGCCGGTCAGCAGCCACAGCCGGTGGTTCTGGGCCGACAGGTCGCAGTCATTGGCGATGAAGGCGCTTTCGCCGCGCTTCTGCAGCACCCGCTCCACCACCGGATGCCGGCCGCCCTCGATCTTGAAGCTCCGCGAGTGATCGACAATGGGGCGCACAAAGCGGCTGCCCTGCGCCAGCTCGCACAGGGCTGAGGCCACATCGAGCGCTGCAAGGGCCGCGGCGATGCTTGAAATATTTTCCCTCTCGGCTCCGACCCTTTCGGCAAAGCCGTTGAACGCTTCAAGCTCAATGGCGAGAGCCCGTTCGGCCGCCGAGGCAATGCGCTGTTCGAGCTGTGAAAGCTCAAGGGTGGTGAACCGGGTGGTATTGGCAATCGTCTGGCGGTGGATGAATTGCGCTTCGAATTTTTCATCGCTCAGGGCTGCCGCGTTCGGCGTGGCCACTTCGATGAAATAGCCGATCATGTTGTTGTGGCGGATCTTCAGGTTCTTGATGCCGGCGGTCTCGGCGTAACGCAGCTGCAGGTCGGCGATGACCTGCCGCGTATCGTCGCGCAAGGTGCGGGCACTGTCGAGGTCTGCGCTAAAGCCCCGCCTGACGAAATTGCCGTCGCGCGCCAGCATGGGCAGCGTATCGGAAAGCCCGTCTTCCAGGCGTTGCACCAGATGATGCGGCAGATTCTTGATGATGCTTCTTGCCGCCGCAAGATTTGCCGGAAGCTGGTTCAGCGGGTTGTTGATGTCCAGAAGGTCGCCGATGGCTTCGGCGCATTTCAGGCCGTCGCGGATGGCGGCCAGGTCGCGCGGGCCGCCGCGGCCAAGGGTCAGGCGGCCAAGGCCGCGCTCAAGATCCGGCATCGCTTGAAGCCTGCGCCGCAAATTGTCCTTGAGCTCAGGCATGGCTTCCAAGTGGCCGACCTCATCAAGGCGCGCCTCGATAGCGGCAACGTCGCTGAGAGGCTGCCCGAGCCGGTTTGCCAGCAAACGCGCTCCTGCCGCCGTCACCGTGAGGTCGATGACCGAAAGAAGGCTTCCGTCTTTTTCGCCCGAAAGAGTGCGGGTGAGTTCCAGATTGGTCCGCGTTGCCGCGTCGATTTGCAGGCCCGCCTGTCCCTCTTGCTTGCGGGGAATGCGCAAATGCGGAACTTTCCCGACCTGTGTCAGCAGGATATAATCGAGAAGGCCTCCGAGACTGGCGATCTCGGCGCGTGAAAAAGCCCCGAAGCCGTCAAAAGCCAGCACGCCGAAATGTTCTTTCAGGCGCTTTTCCGCTGAAGTGCTGTCAAAGCGCGAGGCGGGCTGCGGGCTCAGGGGAATGCCGCTTGCCTGCAAAATTCCCGCAATGGCTTTGTCGCTTTGAAGGCTGTCGCTGAAAACGATCTCGCGCGGTTCCAGCCGCGCCAGTTCCGCCGCCAGGCGCTTGTCATCGGTAAGCAAAACGGAAAATTCGCCGGAGGAAATCTCGGCCCAGGAAAGCGCCATCTCCTGCGTGCCCCGGGTGACTGCGATGGCTGCAAGGTAATTGCTGGCGCGCGATTCAAGCAGCGTATCTTCCGTAAGGGTTCCCGGAGTGACAAGCCTTATGACGCTTCTGCGGACAACTGATTTGCCGCCGCGCCGTTTTGCCTCCTGGGGGTCTTCCATCTGCTCGCAGACGGCCACCCGGTGTTCAAGGCGTATGAGCTTCTGCAGATATTGCTCCGCCGCATGGACCGGCACGCCGCACATCGGAATGTCTGCGCCCAGATGCTTGCCGCGCCTGGTGAGCGCAATCCCCAGGGCCCGCGATGCCGTTTCCGCGTCATCGAAGAACATCTCATAAAAATCGCCCATGCGGTAAAACAGCAGGAAGCCGGGATGGGCGGCCTTGATTTCAAGGAACTGGGCCATCATCGGCGTTGGTGGGTCCGGCAAACCGGCTGTTCCTGTCATCGTCGCCATCTCGTTCATGGCGGTTTTATAACAGATACCGGGGCAAGCCTGTCACCCCTATATTTGCTGAAATTTAGAGGCTTGAGGATTGCAGGCACTCCCTCTAGTCTCGCCCCGCAGCAGGGTATGCATGAAATGAGTATCAATGAGCAGCGATAAAAAAGCCAGCCGGAAGCCGTCCATTACCGATGAAGAAGCCCTTGAATTCCATCGCATGGGAAAGCCCGGAAAGCTCGAAATCAATCCGACAAAACCCATGGCCACCCAGCGCGATTTGTCGCTGGCCTATAGTCCGGGCGTGGCCGTGCCGGTCCGCGCCATCGCTGAAAATCCCGATGCCGCCTATGATTATACGGCCAAGGGCAATCTCGTGGCCGTCATCACCAACGGCACCGCCATTCTGGGCCTTGGCGACCTGGGGGCGCTCGCTTCGAAACCCGTCATGGAAGGCAAGGCCGTCCTCTTCAAGCGCTTTGCCGATGTCGATTCCATTGATCTCGAGGTTGACACCAAGGATGTCGACGAATTTATCGGCGCCGTGCGCTACCTCGGCCCCTCCTTTGGCGGCATAAACCTGGAAGACATCAAGGCTCCTGAATGTTTCATGATCGAGCAGCGCCTGCGCGAGATCATGGATATTCCGGTCTTTCACGACGACCAGCACGGAACCGCCATCATTGCCACGGCGGCGCTGATCAACGCGCTCCATATCACCAAGCGCGACATGAAGAACTTCAAGCTCGTCTGCAATGGCGCGGGCGCCGCGGCCATCGCCTGCGTCGAGCTGATAAAGTCCATGGGCGTTCCGGCGGGGAATGTCATCCTGGCAGATTCAAAGGGCGTGGTTTACCAGGGCCGCACCGAGGGCATGAACCAGTGGAAATCCGCCCATGCAACGGTCACCAAGGCCCGCAGCCTGGCCGATGCCATGGACGGGGCCGATGTTTTCTTCGGCCTCTCGGTGGCCGGCGCCCTGACCCCGGCGATGGTCAAGAGCATGGCGAAAAATCCCATCATCTTCGCCATGGCAAATCCCGATCCGGAAATTCTTCCCGAAGAGGTGGCCAAGATCAGGACGGACGCCATCATGGCGACCGGCCGTTCCGACTATCCCAACCAGGTGAACAATGTCCTGGGCTTCCCCTATATATTCCGCGGCGCCCTCGATGTGCGGGCCCGCACCATCAATGAGGAAATGAAGATTGCCGCCGCCCAGGCTCTCGCAAGCCTGGCGCGCGAGGATGTGCCCGACGAGGTGGCCGCCGCCTATCATGGCTCACGCCTTGCCTTTGGCCCGCAATACCTGATTCCGGTTCCCTTTGATCCGAGGCTTATTTCAAGAATTCCCGTGGCCGTGGCCAAGGCTGCCATGGACTCGGGCGTGGCGCGCAAGCACCTCGCCGACATTGAGGAATATACCGCGGAACTGTCGGCCAGGCTTGATCCCATCGCCGGCACCCTTCAGACCGTGTTTGACCAGGTCAGATCCAAGCCCAAGCGCGTTGTGTTTGCCGAAGGCGAGGAAGACCGGATGATCCGCGCCGCCAACAGCTATGCAACGGCGGGGCTGGGAACCGCCATTCTCATTGCCCGCGAGACCGAAGTTGAAAAAACCCTGGTCGCAAGCGGCCTCGAGCTGCACGAAGATGTAAAAATTCTCAACGCCAGGGTAACCGAGAGGAACGTCGATTACGCCAATTTCCTCTACGAGCGCCTGCAGCGCAACGGCTTCCTGTTTCGCGATTGCCAGCGCCTGGTGAACCAGGACCGCAACATATTTGCCTCCTGCATGGTGGCGCTCGGCGATGCCGACGCCCTCGTCACCGGCCTTACGCGGAATTTCTCCGTGGCCCTCGACAACGTGCGCCGCGCCATTGACAACCGCCCCGGCCACCGCCCCATCGGCGTGTCGATGGCGCTCGTCCGTGGACGGACGGTATTCATCGCCGATACCTCGATCCATGAATTGCCGGTCGCCGAGGAGCTGGCCGATATCGCGCAGGAGGCCGCCGGCGTCGCCCGGCGCTTCGGCTATGAGCCGCGTGTCGCCTTCCTGTCCTATTCCACCTTTGGCTATCCCCGCGGCGAGCGCGCCGAATATGTGAGAAACGCCGTTGCGGTCCTGGACAAGCGCAATGTCGATTTTGAGTATGACGGCGAGATGGCGGCCGACGTGGCGCTGTCGCGCGATGCCATGGCGCTCTATCCGTTTTGCCGCCTGACGGCGCCGGCCAATGTCCTGGTGATGCCGGCGGCCCACTCGGCCTCGATTTCAACCAAGATGCTCCAGCAGCTTGGCGGCATCACGGTTGTGGGGCCTTTGCTCACCGGACTCGCCAAGCCGGTGCAGATCGCTTCCATGTCGGCAACCGCAACCGATATCGTCAACCTGGCGGCAATCGCCGCGTTTGATATCAATAGGTAATGGCTTCGCCGGGCTGGCCGAAATGCGCGAAGTAACGCGGATTGATGCTTGCAACGGGCAGGATGATGAGCACGTCGGTGGTATTGAACTGCCGGTCGATCACCGCCCCGTCGCCGATGTAGCAGCCCAGGCGCAGATATCCCTTGATCAGGGGCGGCAAAGCCTTCAGCGCCGCCTTGGCATCGGCGAAGTCCTCGGCATCTGATCTCATTTCGATATAGCGCTCGGGCACGGCACGCACCCGCCATTCCGGCGGTGCGGCACAGTTGCGGGCAAGGAAGTTGAGGGTCGGCGCGTGCGCCCTGTGGTCAATCCCCTCAAGGCTGGCGCAGCCCAGCATGACATCCACTCCGTGCTGCCTCACATAGTTCCAGATGCCCTGCCAAAGGAGCTCAACCACCGGCTTGGTCCGGTATTGTTTCAGGACGCAGGATCTTCCGAGCTCGAGAAACTTCAATCCGGGTTTTGCCGCAAGCAAGCGGCGCGATGTCGAATTCGCTTTGGGTGTAAAATCCGCCATTTTGTTCAGCCGCCGATTGCCGCAGCAGGCGGTAGGTCCCGACCATTTCGCCATCTTCGACACGGAACTTCGCAACCTCATTTTTTGCCAGCTTGCGAACCACAATCAGGTGGTCGCAGAAGGCGTCGAAACGGTCCGCGTCCCGGCGTGACTGCAGCGCCGCGGCGTCCGGATTGGCCTTGAGTTCCTCATAGAAAACGCTGAACCGCAATTCCTGCGCTGTCGCGACTTCCCGCCCGCTGCGCGCCAGGCGGACGCACAGGCCGTTGCGTGTTCCAAGCAAGTCGTGCGCGGGCGAAAGGCGGTCCAATGGCGGCTCCGGTATCATTGCGGCAAACTGCCATAATCACGCGTATTATGAAAGTTTGCTGACAGGGTCAGGCAGCCGACTTCCGGCCCAGTATCTTGGCGATTGCTTCTTCCATGTCCTGCCGGTCAAAGGGCTTGGAGAGGTGCCCGTCCATGCCTGCCGCCATGCATTCAAGGTAGTTTTCCGGGCGCGCGTTGGCGGTAAGCGCCAGAATTGGCAGATGCGAGGCCGCGCCTGATTTGCGTTCCATGGCGCGCACCCGCCGGGTTGTCTCCAGCCCGTCCAGTTCGGGCATCTCGACGTCCATGACCGCCAGGTCGAATTTTTTCTTGCCGCCGAGCAGCGAAAGCAGCTGCAAGCCGGAGGTGACATGGTGGACCGCGTGGCCGGCTTTTTCCAGCATGGTCTTGGCCAGCAGGGCGTTTACCGGATTATCTTCCGCCAGAATGACGTTGAGGGGCCTTTCCGGCTTGGACCTCCTGACGAGGTGGCGGAGTTCCTTGACGGCACCGCTGATCATCTGGGCGTCACGCGATATCAGTTGCCGCGCAACGGTGATTTTCCGGAACGGTTTCAGCAGGTATCCGGCGAAAGGCTGCACCAGAAACTCGCGCAAGGCGCGGCGTTGCTCGGCCTGCATCAGCACCCAGACCTGCTTGGAACCGCCAGGCTTCCGGTTTTGCTGCGCCCACTTGCGCAGTTCGGTGGCAAAGGACGAGTCGCAGATCAGAATTGCCGACCGGTCGCCGCCCCTGGCCGAAAGCGCCTCCCGGACCTCCTGGGCCCCTGAGATGATGCGCACCGTCGCCCCGAGCTCCACCAGGAGGGCCTCAAGATGCTGCCGGATGGGGCCGGGAGGTGCGGCAAGTTCGTAGGTCCTGGCGAGAAGCGGCTTTGCCTGCAATTCACCGTCGTTGTCCTTGGCATAGGGAAGGGTAATGGAGAATTTTGAACCGCGCCCCGCCTTGCTCGCTACGGAAATCTTGCCGCCCATTCCCTCGACGAGTTTCCTGCTGATCGAAAGCCCCAGGCCCGTTCCGCCGAAAAGCCGCGTCGTGTTGCTGTTGGCCTGCGCATACTCGTCAAAGATATGGCTGATTTCGCCTGGCGAAAGTCCAATGCCGGTGTCGGAAATGTCGAGCGTCAGCGCCTTGGCCTTGCGGTCATAGTCAATGAACAGCGCCACCCCGCCCTGCTCGGTGAACTTGATTGCGTTGCCGCAGATGTTGAACAGGATTTGCCGGGTCCGGGTTTCGTCGCCGATGATGATGGCCGGAACTTTGCTGGTGACGCGGCACGAGATTTCAATTCCCTTGGCGTGGGCCCGCGGCGCCAGAAGTTCGGTCACGCTTTCGGCGAGCGTGGAAAGGTCAAAAGGGCTGCGCTCAAGGTCAAGCCGGCCCGATTCAATTTTTGACGTATCGAGAATTTCATCGATGATCGACATGAGCGTCCGGCCCGAAGCGTCGGCGGCCTGTGCGTAGCTTTCCTGCTCGGATGTCAGCTCGGTTTCCCGCAGGAGCCCGATCATGCCGAGAATGCCGTTCATCGGGGTGCGTATTTCATGGCTCATTGTCGCGAGGAAACGTGACTTGGCGCGGTTTGACGTTTCCGCCTGGGCCCGGGCCTGCTGCAGGGCGGCGATTGTTGTCGTAAGCGCCATGATCCTGCGGTCCGTCGTTCGCCGCCTTGCCGCCGTGACAAACAGGGTGCCGAGCGTGAGGGCAAATGCCGCGATGGCAAGATAGCCCAGGATTTCCCGGAGCCTGAAATCCTGCTCGCGGGCAAGAATGGAAACCGACAGGAAAAGCCCGGCGAGGCCCGCGGCCCACAGGATATTCTGCGCCGTATGGGGCAATGAAGGACGCGCCAGGCGGCTGATTTCCTCAAGCACGCCCTTCTCACGCTGGTCCATCGCATCGCGGTCGCGGTCACTCATCTGCACTGCCTGTCTTCATGTGGTGGCTTATTGCCTGAACATGACAGCGCCGTCTTTCAAATTAATTACGTCGCGCAGATACGGTAAACGCGATGCAAAAACATTAGCTAAAATTTTAAATGTCAGGAGCGCGCCGCTGACAGCATTTTCCTGAAGCTTTGCATCTCGCCCGGTGCCATGGCCACTTCATGGCGGGGCTCCGGATAGGCCCCGCTCTCCACGTCCCGGGAAAATTCCGCAAACGCCGCAACCCGTTCCCGTTGCAGGCGGGCATTCTCCGCCGCAAAATCCCGGTAGCGCTTGGCATGCCGGGGGTAATGGCCCGTATGGCTGCCCAGCACGTCCTCGGCAAAAAGATACTGCGCATCGCAGCCGGTTCCCGCCCCCATGGAAACCATGAACAGCGTCGTGCGCTTTGAGATCTCGGCTGCAACGTCGCTGGGCACAACCTCAATCTCCGCGCCGAAAGCGCCAGCGCTTTCATAAGCCTTGACCGCGGTGAAAACCTGCATGGCGCTGCCGGCGGTCTTGCCCACGGCCTTGAAGCCGCCGGTCCAGGTGCGCTTGGAGGGAATAAGCCCCACATGGCCAATCACCGGAACGGCCTCCGCGCTCAGGCGCTGCACGGTCTCCAGGCTGGCGCTGCAGTAAATCGCATCGGCGCTGGCCTTGACCATGCGAAAGGCCCAGCGGACGAAATCATCGGCGGTGCCCACCTCGAAATAATCGAGGCCCGGAACCGCAAACAGCCCCGGCGCCGCGTCGCGGAACTGCGGATTGCACATCAGCTCCGGAGAAACCGAAGCCATGTCGATGCCGGCCTGCTCCGCGGCTTCCGCCTCCTCCATGCTTTCAACCCGCAGCATCGTGTATTGATACTTGCCTTTCATGGCGCGGACATCGGCTACGGTGGGTCTTTTGCGGGGCATCGCGGTATCCTCAGGGTTTGAGCAGGGATTTCAACTGGAATGCCGGATCGGCAAGCGCGGCCGGATCGGGCGTGGCCTTCTTTCCAATCAGCATTTCAAGCAGGCGGATGTCGCGGGCAATGGAATTGCCCTGGCCGATGCCGCTGGCCCCCACCAGGCGGCCTTCGCCGTCCAGATGGCAGAGGATCAGGGCCCCTTCCTTCGGCACGCGCTGGACAATTGAAACGCCCCGCTGCGGCAGCCCGGCGATCTGCAGGGTAAGTTCGTATTGATCGGTCCAGAACCACGGCACCGCTTCATAGGGCCGTTGCCCGCCAAGCATGTTTTCAACCGCGACAATGGCCTGGTCGCTGGCATTTCGCCACGCCTCAAGGCGCAACCGCTCATTGCCGAACACCGGATGGGGAAAGGAGCAGCAATCGCCAACCGCGAAAATATGGGGATCCGATGTTTGCAGGTAAGTATTGCAGGCGATGCCGTTGTCCAGGGCAAGGCCCGCCTGTTCGGCCAGCTTGATGCGCGGTGCCGCCCCGATGCCGGCAATTACAATGTCTGCAGGAACCTCGCGTCCATCTGCCAGTAGAATCCTGTCGGGGCCAATTTCCGCGCTGCTCGCACCTGTCAGGATTGCAACGCCGGCTTCCGCATGGCGCGCCGCAATGCGCCCTGCAATATCCGGCGGAACACCCCGCATGAGGATGCGCGGTTGCGCCTCGATGACGGTGACGCGGCAGCCGCGCTTGGCCGCGCTTGCGGCAAGCTCCAGCCCGATAAATCCGCCGCCGATGATGGCAACGCTTTTCCCGCCGATGAATTCACGGCGTATTCCGGCGCAATCGCCGAGATCGCGCAGCAGCAGGGCGCGCTCGGCGCCCGCTTGCGAAAGCCGCCGGGGCTCGGCCCCCGTTGCAACAAGCAGGCGGTCGTAGGGAATTTTTTTACCGTCGGCGAGCGCCACGGTTTTTGCGGTCCGGTCAATCGCCGTTGCCGCACTGCCCCGCAGAAAATTGACCTCAAGCGAGGCCATCATGTCGTCATCGAGCAAATAGGTGGGTTGCGGCTCGGCCTCGTCCATGATGGCGGCCTTGGAAAGCGGCGGCCTGTCGTAGGGCGCAAGCGCTTCATCGCTGATGAGGGTGACCGGGCCTTTCCAGGCATTTTCCCGGAAGGCGACGGCGGCGCGCGCCCCCGCCTTGCCGCCGCCCACGATCACCATGCCGGCGTCAGACATTCTATGCGCCCGTGTCGATCAGGACTTTGCCAGCTTCGATCTTGACCGGATAGGTTTTGAGATTGACGCAGGCCGGGGCTCCCTTTGCGGCGCCATTGCGATAGTCAAACCGGCCGTTGTGCTTGGGGCATTCAATGATGTTGTCCATCACCAGCCCGTCGGCAAGATGCACTTTTTCATGGCTGCACAGGCCATCGGTGGCATAGAACCTGTCGTCGGGTGAGCGGTAGACGGCAAAGGTTCGTCCCCCGTGGTCAAAGCGCCTGACGTCTTCCGCCTCGATGTCTCCCGTCGCGCACACTTCAATCCATTGGCCCATGGCTGTCCTTCACTCCACCGCAGCTGTAACAGGGGAAACACCCGCTGGCAATTTGGGTTCGATGTGCCAGTCCGGCTCCTTGCGCTGCCGCCACAGGGCCGGAATGATTTCACGGTAGGCATCGATGATGCCGGAACTGGGCCGCGGCATGTAGGGTCGCAGGTCCTTGTGCAGTTCCGGAAGCGCATGATAGGGCACCATGGGGAACATGTGATGCTCGATGTGGTAATTCATGTTCCAGTAAATGAACCGCAACACCGGATTCATCTGAACCGTGCGGCTGTTGAGGCGGTGGTCAAGCACGTTCTCCGCCAGCCCGCCATGCTGGGTGAGGCCGGTGAAGACATGGACCCAGGCCCCGTACATGGTTGGCAGCGGCCCCACCAGCAGCATTGGCAGAATGGATCCGGAATAAAACGCACTGGCGATGACCGCGGCGTGGATCAGGAGCCAGATGCGGGCCACCATATACATCCTGCTGCGTTCCATGTCCGGAATGAACGTTGCTTCCTCGTCCCCGGTCTTTCCAAAGGCGTGGCGGACCAGGCTTTTGATTGATCCCCAGACTTGCGGGATGGCAAGGAACGCGGCGAAGATTTTGAGGATCATCACCGGGCGCATGACGGCGATTTCCGGGTCGCGCCCCACGATGATGGTGTCCGTGTGATGGCGCGTATGGCTCCAGCGCCAGACCGTGGGCTCGCGCATGATCATGAAACACGCGATGTGATAAATGGCGTCATTCATCCAGCGGGTCTTGAAGGCGGTGCCGTGACCGCATTCATGCCAGCGCGAATCCGACGACGAGCCGTAGAGCACGCCGTAGATGAGGAAAAACGGCAGGGCCGCCCAGGTGGGCCAGAAATAAAAGGCAAGGCCGCCGCTCGCCAGGAATGACGCAAACCAGATGAGGCTGTCGCGGATGGCCGGCCCGTCCCGGCGTTGCATCAGCTCTTTGAGCCGCTTGCGCGGCAGCGGGCATTGATACCATTGCGCCGACGCCAGGCCCATTTCCTCGGCAAGCTTTGCGTCACGGCCGAGAAGGCCATAGTCGCGTGGGCCGGCAATCACATTCATGGGCTTCTCCGAAACGTGCAGGTTCCCATAGTAGAGGATTCGCCAAGCGGCAACAGATTCTGATATATTCTATCAAATTGCATCAAAAACTTTCATGCAGTAGGGATGGTTTCTGAGAGGGACCGAGGATGGGCAAGCGGGCGACGATTACCGATCTGGCGCGGAAGGCGGGGGTGAGCGTTGCCACCGTGGACCGTGTCCTGAACCGGCGCTTGCCGGTGCGCGAGGATACGGCCCTGCGCGTCGTGGCCGCTGCCGAGGCCATCGGTTATCACGCCACGGGCCTTCTCAAGCAGCGCTTGACCGAGGTCAGGCCCTGCACCATGGGCTTCCTGCTGCAGAAGCGCGGCGATGATTTCTACCAGGCGCTTGCCAACGAGCTTCTGAAGGCCACCAAGGCAACCGCTTTCATTCGTGGCAAAGCCGTCATCGAGTTCATGGAAGAACTCGTTCCCTCTTTTATTGCCGCACGAATTCGTGACCTTGGCGCGCGGGTTGACGTGCTGGCGGTGGTTGCCGTCGACCACCCGCTGGTGAGCGAAGCCGTGGAGGAAATTGTTGCCAAGGGCAAACCCGTGTTCACGCTGCTGAGCGATCTCACCACGCCGGCGCGCGCCGGCTATATTGCCGTGGATGCAAGAAAAGCTGGCCGCACGGCCGCCTGGACCATATCCCGCCTGGCCCGCAAGCCGGGCAAAATCGGCATCCTCCTGGGCAGCCACCGCTATCTCAGCCAGGAAACCGCCGAGATCAGTTTCAGAAGTTACATGCGCGAGAATGCCCTCCAGTTCCAGGTGCTGGAGCCCCTGGTAAACCTGGATGACCAGCGCATCGCCTATGAGGCCGTCGAAGACATGATTGCAAGCAATGCCGATCTCGTTGGAATTTATATGTCGGGCGGCGGCATGGCAGGGCTGGTGCGGGCGCTTCGTGATGAAAAAGCCGGCGACCGCATCATTGCCGTCTGCAACGAACTGATTCCGGTCACCCGCAGCGCCCTGATCGATGGAACCATTGACCTGGTGCTGGCAACCCCGGTTGCGGCGCTGGCCTCCCATGCCGTTGCGGCCATGGCCCAGGCCGTAACGTCCGGCCGTCAGGAAGGCGGAGTGCTGATCCAGCTTCCGGCCGACATATTTGTCAGTGAAAATATCTGATCCTCCCTCGAAAGCCCGGCGCCAGGCGAATGATAGAATTTGATAGGTTCGCTTACCACCGCAAGAGGAGTATTTGACTCTCTTGGGAAATGGAATATTCTATCCAAATAAGAGCCAAGATGTTCCAAATATTCCATCTTGGTTCCAGCATTCCAGAATGCACCAATCATAAGGCGCAGCTGGCAAGGGAGGATTTGAATGTTTTTCACATTTTGTCCGACCGTGACTTTATTACGCTTGCCCCGCCTTGGGGCCTTTCCGGCAATCAAAAAGAGCGCCGCCGGACGCTCTCACGGAGGAGTTACGAACATGAAGAAGTTTATTCTCGCGGCCGCCATGACAGCGCTCATGTCCGGCACCGCGCTAGCCGCAAACATCGGCGTATCCATGGCCCTTTTCGATGACAACTTCCTGACCGTGCTGAGGAACGGCATGGTCGAACAGGCAAAAGGCATGGAAGGCGTCAGCCTGCAGGTTGAGGATGCGCAGAACGACGTGGCCAAGCAATTGGACCAGATCAAGAACTTCATCGCCTCGGGCGTTGATGCGATCATCGTGAACCCGGTCGATACCTCGGCCACCCAGGCAATGTCTGACGCCGCCGCCGCCGCCAAGGTTCCGCTGGTCTATGTGAACCGCGAACCGGTGAACGTCGACACGCTGCCGGACAACCAGGCGTTCGTGGCTTCCAACGAAAAGGATTCGGGCACGCTCGAAACCCAGGAAGTCTGCCGCCTGTTCAAGGAAGCGGGCAAGACCGAGGCCAAGGTTTACGTGATCATGGGCGAGCTCTCGAACCAGGCCGCCGTGATGCGCACCAAGGACATCGACGATGTGATCGCCACGCCGGAATGCAGCTTCATCAAGATCATCGACAAGCAGACATCGAACTGGCGCCGCGACGAGGCCCAGAACCTGATGACCAACTGGCTTTCGACCGGCACGGCGTTTGATGGCGTGATCGCCAACAATGACGAAAGCGCCATTGGCGCCATCCAGGCCATGAAGGCGGCCAACGTCGACATGAAGTCGGTTGTCGTCGGCGGCGTGGATGCCACGCAGGACGCGCTGGCCGCCATGCAGGCGGGCGATCTCGATGCGACCGTGTTCCAGGATGCGGCGGGCCAGGGTGCCGGCGCGCTTGATGCGGCGCTCAAGCTGGCCAAAGGCGAGGCGGTGGAGCAGAAGGTCTACATACCCTTCAAGCTGGTGACGCCGGCCAACATCGGCGACTTCCTGAAAAAGAATTGAGACGCATTGCAACACGGCACGCGGGAGCGGCGCAACGGCGCCGCTCCTTTTCATAGTGCGGCATTCTGCTCTGGTGTAAGCTGGAGCCGGGAGAGGGGCGCAAAGCGCGTCCATCGGTGGAGGGTGAAGGTGGCACAAGCAACCCATGGCGTTGGCGGTCTGAAGTATGATGCTTCGAAACGGGCGCGGCCGCCGGAGCTCAACGTGTTTGTGGCGCTGCTGCTCATCGTCGCGGCCTTCGAAATCCTGGGCCGCCTCATCATCGGCGACAGCTTCCTGTTCAATACCCGCGAAAATGTCGTGGGGCTTTTCAACCAGCAGCGGCTGGAAGTCATCATCCTCCAGGTCTCTATCGTCGGCATCATCGCCATCGGCGTCACCCAGGTGATCATCACCGGCGGCATAGACCTGTCCTCCGGCTCCGTTGTCGGCGCCACCGCCATGATTGCCATGTCTTTTGCGCAGGTTGCCGTCGTCAACGGCAATCCCAATCCGAAAGCGATTTTTCCGGAGCTGGGCTGGCTCGACCTGCCGGTCATCGTGCCGATACTCGTGGGCATGGGCTGCGGGCTCATTGCCGGGCTGATCAATGGTTCACTCATCGCCTACACCCGCATACCGCCCTTCATCGCCACGCTTGGCATGATGGTCACAGCCCGCGGCCTGTCGCGCTGGTGGTCAACCGGCAATCCCATTTCCTTTCCGACCGAGAGCTTCGCCGCAATCGGCAAGGGCCTGATGCCCGTTGTCATTTTCATAACGCTCGCCATTCTGTTCCAGCTCATCCTGAGCTACACGAAATATGGCAGGCACTGCTATGCCATAGGCTCCAACGAGGAGGCTGCGCGCATCTCCGGCATCAAGGTCGAGCATCACAAGGTTCTGGTCTATGTGATTGCCAGCGTATTGGCTTCGATTGCCGCCTTGGTGCTGAGTTCCAAGAATCTGACGGCCCAGGCCGGCATGGGCGTGATGTACGAGCTCGACGCCATTGCCATGACGGTGATCGGCGGCGTGTCGCTTTCCGGCGGCCGCGGCTCGATCTTCGGCACGGTCATCGGCGCCCTGATTTTCGGCGTGATCATCTCGGGCTTCACCTTCCTGAAGCTCGATGCCTATTACCAGGAAATGGTGAAGGGCGTGATCATCGTCGGCGCCGTGGTGCTGGATCAATGGCGGCAGCGCCGCCAGGCAATAGGGGGCTGAGCCATGGAAGACGTCATCCTGCGCACCGAAGGGCTGACCAAGCATTATGGCGGCGTCCATGCCCTGGAGAACGCCAACTTCGAGCTCCGCCTGGGCGAGCATGTCGCCATCATGGGCGACAATGGCGCGGGCAAGTCAACCTTTGTCCGGCAGATCACCGGCGTCGAGCAGCGCACCAGCGGAAAGATCATCTTCGGCGGGCAGGAGGTGCACTTCAAGGGCCCGCTCGATGCCCGCCAGGCGGGGATAGAGACGGTGTTCCAGAACCTGGCGCTGGCCGACGATCTCGATGTTCCCTCGAACCTGTTCTTGGGCCGCGAGAAGATCTGGCTCAATCTCGGCCCGTTCTCGATTCTCGATTTCAAGGGCATGCGCGCCGCGACCGAAAAGGCCCTGCTGCGCACCGCCGTCAAGATTCCGAACCTCAGCAACTCCATCCGCAAAATGTCGGGCGGCCAGCGCCAGTGCGTGGCGATTGCCCGCACCGCGACCTTCGCCTCGAAGCTCATTATCATGGACGAGCCCACCGCGGCCCTTGGCGTCCAGGAGACAACGCAGGTCGAGAATATCATCCGCACCCTGAAGGCCAACGGCGAGCCGCTGATCATCATCTCCCACAACATGCGCCAGGTGTTCGACCTGGCCGACCGGATCGTGGTGTTCCGCCGCGGGCGGATCGTGGCGAACCTCAACAAGAGTGAAACCAGCGGCCAGGACGTGGTGGCCTACATCACCGGCGCCAAGACTGGAACCGAATACGCCGACGCGGCCTGATCAGGCGGCCGCCTGGAACGCCGCCAGTTTCTGGCGGTAGCTCAGGGCTTCGGCGATATGCAGCCGCGCGATCTGCTCGCGCCCATCGAGATCGGCAAGGGTGCGGGCCACGCGCAAGCACCCGGTGATAGCCCCGCGCTGACAGGCCCATGGCATCGGCGGCATCGCGCATCAGTTTAAGCCCGGCGGCATCCGGCTGGGCGATTTCTTCAAGCAGCGCCCCATCGGCCTGCGCATTGAGGCGCAAATGCGCCATGCCGAGTTTTTCAAAGCGCTGCTTCTGCCTGAGGCGCGCCGCGGCAACCCGGGCCGCGACATGGGCGCTGGTTTCCTTGGGCGGCGGCAAGGTGAGATCGGCAATGCGCACCGCCGGCAATTCAATCTGGATGTCCATCCGGTCGAGCAGCGGCCCGGAAATGCGCCCCTGATAATCCGCCGCACAGCGCGGGCCTTTCTTGCACGTGTGCCCCGGCTCGCCCGCCATGCCGCACTTGCACGGGTTCATCGCCGCCACGAGCTGGAATTGCGCCGGATAAGTGACGTGATAATTTGCACGGGCAACAACGGTCTCGCCCGTCTCAAGCGGCTGCCGCAAACTTTCCAAAACACGCGGCTGGAATTCCGGAAGCTCGTCGAGAAACAAAACGCCGTGATGGGCCAGCGCCATTTCACCGGGCTTGGCGCGAAGCCCGCCGCCGACAAGGGCGGGCATCGACGCCGAATGATGCGGGCTGCGGAACGGCCTTCGCCGCGAGAGCCTTCCATCTTTCAATTCACCGCCGAGCGAGGCCACCATGCTGACGTCGAGCATTTCGCGCGGATCCATCGGCGGCAGGATCGAGGGCAGGCGCTGCGCCAGCATTGACTTGCCCGCTCCCGGCGGCCCCACCATCAAGAGGTGATGCCCGCCGGCGGCCGCCACCTCCAGCGCCCGCTTGCCCGACTCCTGTCCCTTGATGTCACGGAGATCAGGCAGCAAGCCAAGCTCGGGCGCCAGCCCCGGCTTGGGCGCCGAGAGCACCTGCGTGCCTTTCACATGATTGATGAGCTGGACGAGATTGTCGGGCGCCAGGATGTCGATGTCCTCGCCGGCCCAGGCCGCTTCCGCGCCTGAGGCCTTGGGACAGATCAGCCCCATCTCCCGGCCGTTCGCGGCAATCGCCGCCGGCAGCGCCCCCGCCACCGCCATCAGCGCGCCATCAAGGGCGAGCTCGCCCAGCACCACATAACGGTTCAAAAAATCCGGCGGAATGACGCCGAGCGCCGAGAGCACCGCGAGCGCTATGGGCAGATCGAAATGGCTGCCTTCCTTGGGCAGGTCGGCGGGCGAGAGATTGATCGCCAGGCGCTTGCCCGGCAGGCCGAGGCCGATGGCATAGAGGGCGGCGCGCACCCGCTCGCGGCTTTCGGCCACCGCCTTGTCGGGCAATCCCACGATATGAAATTGCACCTGGCCCGAGAGGAATTGCGCCTGCACATCGACCGCCACGGCCTCAATGCCCTGAAACGCCACCGTTGCCACCCGTGATGTCATCGCCCTGATCCTGCCCAGCAGAAACAGGACGCTAGCCCAAACTATTTTCCGGCGCAAGAACATTTAGTGAACATCCGGCTCTTTGATGCGCCCTTCGTCAATGCGCCGGCAAAGAGCGTGAAACATTGCATCTTCATTCCACATCTCTTCTTCGCTGAGCTTTCCAAGAGCGGCGGCGAACCGGTCCAAATCGTTGAAGCGCGCGGCCATGAATGCCTCCCAGTCGCGGTGCGTGGCGAAGTGGGCTTTCAGTCAGGCATTTCCGGCTGCCAGCCTTTGGAAGGTCTTGTCGCCGCGGGCGCAGGAGGCATGCGGGCATGTGCCGAGTGGTTTCACGCGGGCGTAACTGTCTGTCATGTGACATCTCCAGAATTTGGCGGGGGTTGGGGAAGGGAAGGAAATGGAGGGGAAGTCCGGAGCCTGGCTCCACGCCGGGGTAGGGTAGTTTTCTGCGCGGAGCCTCGGCTCGCGGACGCTGCGGTTTTAACTTCCGGTTCGCACTTCGGCCCCGTCCTAAGCGGACTGCCTAACTGCCTTGCGGCGCGCGGGTCATAGTGCCCGCCGGGCTTGCCGGAAACTGCCGGGACTTCTGGCGCGTGAGATCCTAAGCCGCGGGCGCTGCAACTGTTCCGCAATTTCGAGACGCTGTCGACATCGTCCCCTTCGTTGGAACTTCTCAAAAGGGTTGTAATCCTATAGTAGGAACAAGTCAAGGATATAGGAAAATAAATCCCAATCGGTTTCAGGCGACTTGCGTTAAGAAATATGTTACAAAATCGGTGCAAGGAAAAACTCATGGCCAGCCTGATTTCGCGCATAACGACAGACCCTGATATCTGCGGTGGACGCCCCTGCATTCGCCATATGCGCATCCGCGTCTCCGATATCCTTGATTTGCTGGCTGCAGGCGAGACGCGGGCCGGCATCCTCGCAGATTATCCCTATCTCGAAGATGAGGATATTACCGCGGCGCTGGAATTCGCTTCTGCCGCTTCTTCTCATCGCGTGATTGCGGCAGAATAGCCGTGAGGTTTTTGGTCGATGCCCAATTGCCACCAGCATTGGCGCGACGGCTCACAGAAATCGGTCACATGGCAGAGCATGTATACGACATCGGCATGCACACGGCATCAGATCATTCCATTTGGAGCAAGGCGGTGGAAACGGGCGCCGTTATCATTACAAAGGACGAAGATTTTACCCAGATTGGCCAGAGCGTTTCCGGTCCCCAGATCGTTTGGCTGCGTTTGGGCAATGTGAATCGCGGTGAACTGCTCGACAGGATATCAACGGCTCTGCCACAGATCATTGAAGCCATCGAAGGCGGCGAGCGTGTGATTGAGATTCAATAGTTGCGCTGGAAATGGAATTTGATTGACTTAAAGACGGATGAAGAAGGTCCGACAGATCGTGGCACCAGCAATACATCCCAGTCGTCTTCTGCGCCGCGAAACGGAAGCGCGCAAACTCAGCGCCAACCGGCTTGCGTTCGACCTCGGAGAGCCATCGGAGCGCGTTGCCAACATTCGCAACAGCCGCCGGTCATTCACCGCGGATACCACGCTTCGGCTGGCGCTCTACTTCGGCAAGCCTGCGCAATTCTGGCTCGACCTGCCAAGCCAGCACGACATGGCCATCGTGGAACGAAAACATGGTGCCGAGATCAAGAAGCGCCCTCATCCAGCAGACGCGGCGTGAGGCAAAAGACAGCAAGACTATGACCCTCAAGGAATTCTACAGGAAGGAAAAATACATCGCCCTGCATGCGCAGTCGCGCCGGTTTCGCATTGTCAAATACAGCGTGCTGCTCGTCGTGGCGGTTGGCATGTATGTTTGGAAGGGTTTGGCTGCCACGGGGCTCTTGTTCCTTGTGCTTTTTCTCGCAGGAATCGGACTGCATTTCTTCTTCCGCTGGAAAACTGAAGGCTGGACCAAGTCCTGGGGGCTTTACAAGCGCATTCCTTTCGAAGGGGAATAATGTGGCTCCGCCGCCTTTCCACCGCGGCGGACTTCATGTATTGAATCTTTCGGGGAAAACATCGGCAAGGGGATTTGAAATGAACGAAGCGCTTCTGTTTCTGCATTTCTTCGGCCTGATGCTCGGCGCCGCCGGCGGCTTTGCCAGCGCCATCGTCATGCGCCGGGCGCTTACGCTTCCCGCCGAAGAGGCCAAGGTGCTGCGCGGGCTTGGGCCGACGCTTGCGAAAGTGTCCGCCGCCGGCGTGGCGGTCCTCTGGGCCACCGGACTCATCATGGTGTGGAGCAAGTGGGGCGGCCTTGAAAGCCTGCCGCAACTGTTCTGGATCAAGGCCGTCTTCATCGCGTCGCTCACCGTCGTGGTGGGCCTCATCAACCTGACTTATGCGGAAATCCGCAAGGGCAACCCTGCCGCTGCCGCGAAGCTTCCCAAGCTGGGCCCGATGGCCGGCGTTTCGGCCGTGCTTGCCGTGCTTTTCGCTGTGCTGGCCTTCAACTAGCATGCCGCCCAAAGACACCGAAGCGCCGGGCGGGCTGATCCAGTTCGTCCGGCAAAACCAGCTCGCCGCATTTGTCGTCCTTGCCTACGCCCTGTCCTGGTGGGCGTGGGTCTGGTACCGCCTTGACCCCGGAAATGTCGACGCGCCCATCCTGCCCATTGGCCCGCTCCTGGCGGCGCTGATTGTGCTGGCGGTGGTCGGCGGCTGGCCCGCGATCAAAGGTTTGCTGTGCAAGATTGTTCACTGGCGGGTTGGCTGGAAGTGGTATGCGGTGGTGCTTCTGCTGCCCGTGGCGCTCACCCTTTCCGCCTTCGCCATCAACCTTCTCCTTGGCGCCCGGCCCGTGGCGGGCTTCGCGGTTCCCGATCCAGGCCAGATGGCCTTCCGCTTTGTCTTCATCTTCCTGTGGATTGGCCTGGGCGAGGAGCCGGGCTGGCGCGGCTTTGCCCTGCCGCGGCTTCTCGTGGGCCGCAGTGCCCTTGCCGCCGCGGTGATCCTTGGACTCATTCACCTCGCCTGGCATGCGCCGCTTTACGGCGTTGAGTATGACGCCGCCAATGTCTGGCCCTGGGGCATCAGCGTTGTCTGCTATTCGATCGTGGTGTGCTGGATCTACCTGCACACCGGCGGCAGCCTCTTGATGCCGATGCTCATGCACGCTTCGAACAACACCATTGCCTTTGTCTGGCGCATGTTCGAAGGCGGCGATCAGCTCCGCCTGTGGTGGATATGGTGTGCCTTGTGGGTGATTGCCGCAGTTGTCGTGGTCCTCGCCGCAGGGCCGAACCTTGCGCGGGGCAGGCCGGAAACTCCGGAGGTCGGCCATGGATAATTCACGCAAAGCCTTGGTCTTTTACGGGATCACGCTGGCGCTTGCGGTGGCAGTGATCTTTTTGGTGCCGTGGATCGGCCAGGCAAGCACCGTGGTAACCATGCTCACGCCGACCATTGCAACTGTGATCATGCTGACATGGATTGCGCCGGAAGGCGGATTCCGCAAGACTCTCTCGCTGCTCGGCCTTGACCGCGCCGGATTTAAGGGCTGGCCGCTCGCCATCGGCGGCCCGGTAGCCATCCATCTCGTGAGCTTTCTTGTTCTCTCAATCACCGGGCTTGCCTTCTTTGCCGCGCCGCAGGTCACCGGCTCGGCGGGCTTTGCGATTTTCAAAATATCCACCGGCCTTCTCGTCGGCACCTTCTTCGCGCTGGGCGAGGAAATCGGCTGGCGCGGCTATCTGCTGCCGCGGCTGCTCGGCCGCGGCGTTGTGCCGGCCATGCTGCTGGTGGGTTTCCTGCACGGCGTCTGGCACCTGCCGCTCATGCTCACCACCGATTACTACCACAACAGCGGAAATCCGCTGCTTGTCGTGCCGCTGTTTCTGGTGACGCTCACCCTTGCCGGGGTGTTCTTTGGTTTCCTCAGGCTGTGGACCGGAAGCGTCTGGCCCGTGGCCGTAGCCCACGCGGCGGTCAACATGGCCTGGGAACTCATGAGCGAAATGACCCGGACCAAATCCCCTCTCGTGCTCGAATATGTGGGTGGCGAAAGCGGCGTGGTCATGATCGCCGCGCTGGCGATCTTCAGTTTCTTCGTTATCCGCCGCATGAGAAACGGAACCTTCAAACCGGCGCTGATCTCACCCTAGCATCCGCTCCTCGATCGCCTCCCACAGCAGCGCCGCGATGTCGGCCCCGCCGAAGCGCTTCACTTCGCGGATGCCGGTGGGCGAAGTGACGTTGATTTCGGTGACATAGTCGCCGATCACGTCGATGCCGACGAAAATGAAGCCGCGTTTTTTCAGCTCCGGCCCCATGGCCTCGCAGATCTCGCGTTCGCGCTTGGTGATCGTCGCGGGCTCCGGGCGTCCACCCACATGCATGTTGGAGCGGCTTTCATGGGCGGCGGGCACCCGGTTGATGGCGCCGGCGAATTTTCCGTCCACCAGGATGATGCGCTTGTCGCCCTTGCGCACATCCGGCAGGTATTTCTGCGCCATGTAGGGCTGGTGCGGGTAGGTGAGGCCGAAAAGCTCGAGCAGCGACGAAAAATTCTGGTCGCTGCCCCTGATGCGGAAGACGCCCGCCCCGCCGTTGCCGTAGAGCGGCTTGATGATGATGTCCTCATGCTCCATGCGGAAGGCCGCAAGCTCGGAAGGATCGCGCGTCACCAGCGTCGGCGGCATGAATTCCTTGTACTTCAGGACGAAAAGCTTCTCCGGCGCGTTGCGCACCTCGGTGGGGTCGTTCACCACCAGCGTGCGGGGATGGATGTGGTCCAGCATGTGGGTGGCGGTGATGTAGCCCATGTCGAAGGGCGGATCCTGGCGCATCAGCACCACGTCAAACTCGCTGAGGCTGACGCGTTCCTCCTCGCCGAGGGTGAAATAATTCGGCAGCTCGTCGCGCAGCCTTATCGCATGGCCGGTGGCCGAGAGAATGCCCGAGGCCAGCGCCAGGGTTTTCGTCTGGTAGTAGAACAGAGTGTGGCCGCGCTGCTGCGCCTCCAGCATCATGGCAAAGGTCGAGTCGCCCTTGATGGTGATGCTCTGGATAGGGTCCATCTGGACGGCGACATTGAGCGACATGGTTCACCCGTCTCCCGGAAAGGCATTCTCGATATGCTGCGGCAAAAGGTAGGGGCTCACAACCACGATGTCAAAACGGCAGAAGTTCTGGTTGGCGATCCTGTCGCGCGCCATCCAGAAACGCGCCGCCGCCGTTATCCGCCGGGACTGGCTTGTGGTGACCGCTTCAACCCCGCGATCATGGCTGCCGCGCGCCTTCACCTCGACGAAGGCGGTGACGTCGCGCCGCCGCATGATGAGGTCCACTTCGCCCTGCGGCGTCTTGAAGCGCTGCGCCAGCAAGCGGTATCCCTTCAGGCGCAGATAGGTGAGCGCCACCAGTTCGGCGAAATGGCCGTGCTTCTCGGCCTTGACGCGCGACCTGCTCATCTCCGGCGCGCCAGGATGCGGGCATAGATGTCTTTCTTGGCGAGATCGAAGCGCCTGGCAACATCGGCTGCCGCCTTGGCGGCCGGCATCGTTGCAAGGGCGGCATCGATGGCCGCTTCAATATCTGCCTCGCTGGCCTGCGAAGTGCCTTGTTCCGGTGGCGAAATGACCAGCGTGATTTCGCCTTTCACCGAAGGCCGTGCGCCGAGAATTTCCTGAACCTCGGTGGCTGTTCCGCGCAGCACTTCCTCATGCAGTTTGGTCAGCTCGCGCGCCACGGCAACCCGGCGGTTAGTTCAGCACGCTCGCCATATCACCCAGCGCATCGACAATCCGGTGCGGGCTTTCAAAGGCGATCAGCGTCGCCTTCACCCCCATGAATTCCGCGAACAGTTTTTTGCGCTCGCCGGATTTGGCGGGAAGAAAGCCGAGGAAGGCAAAGCGGTCCGTGGGCAGGCCCGAAAGCGCCAGCGCCGTGAGAACCGCCGAGGCCCCGGGAATCGCGGTCACAGGAATGGCATTGGCCACGCACTCCGCCACCAGCCGGTACCCGGGATCAGACACGAGAGGCATGCCCGCATCGCTGACCAGTGCAATGGCCTGCCCTTCACCCAGGGAACGCAGGATGGCGGGCCGCACTTTCGAAGCATTGTGCTCGTGGTAGGCCATGAGCCGCGTACGGATGCCGTAGCGCTCCAAAAGCTTCGCCGTGGTGCGGGTGTCCTCGCACAGGAGAACATCAACGGCGGCCATCGTGGTTAATGCCCGCAGCGTGACATCGCCCAAATGCCCAATGGGCGTGGCCGTAATGTAAAGCCCGCCAGGTAATTTTTCCGCCTCGAATTGGCCCGCACCTATGCTATAGCGACGGGGGTGGGTTAAAGTCTGTGGCTTCATGGGATACCGTTGGGGTGGCGAGGTGAGTAAACTGAGTGTAGCGCAAACCGTGTGGGCGCGGCAGTGCAGAAATCTGCTTGCCGCTTTCTGCGTGCTCCTGCTCGCGGGCTGCGGCGGCATGTCGAAAGTGGGCGACCTGTTCAGCGATGATCCAGCCCCCAGCCAGACGGCACCGCCGCTCAAGAACACCAGCATAGCATTGTTGCTGCCCCTTTCGGCCCCCGGCGAAACCCAGAACATTGCCCGCGCCCTGCAGCAGGCGGCCGAAATGGCCGTCAAGGATGTGGGCGGCGGCACCTTGATCATAAAAGACACGGGCGGCACGGCTGATATGGCCCGCGGCGCGGCGGAAGCTGCCTTGAACGAGGGCGCCGGCATCATTCTGGGCCCGCTGCTCTCCACCGAAGTGCAGGCCGTATCCCCCGTGGCGCGCCAGCGCAATGTCAACGTCATCGCTTTTTCGTCGGTAAGCTCGGTGGCAAGCCAGGGCACTTTCCTGATGAGCTTCCTGCCCGACGAGGAGGTCGCCAACGTGGTGCGCTACGCGGCGGCCAAGGGCTACCGCAACATCGCGCTGCTCTATCCCGCCTCGCAATATGGCGCCGCCATCGAGAAGGCCCTATCGCGCGCGGCGCTGAGCGAAGGCAGCACGGTTGTTGCGGCAAAGAGCTATGCCCGCGAAGCCGCCGCCGTGACCCAGCCCGCCGCCAGCATCGCCGCCTCGCTTTCGGGGCAGGGCTCGGCCCTTCTCCTGCCCGAGGGCGGCCAGATGCTGCGCACCGTCAGCGGGGCGCTTGAGGGAAACGGGATCAATCCGCGCAGCACGAAAATTCTCGGCACCGGCCTGTGGGATGACGGGCTCACCCGCTCCACCCCCATTGCCCAGGGCGGCTGGTATGCGGGCGTTGCCCCGCAGCTCGTGCAGGCCTTCGAGCAGAAATATGTGGCAAGCTACGGCGCCAAGCCGCCGCGCATCGCCAGCCTTGCCTATGACGCGGTGGCCTTTGCCGTCAATCTGCAAAAAGCCGGCGATGTCTCGGAAGTGGGCATTGCCAGCCCCACCGGCTTCCAGGGTTCAAACGGCCTGTTCCGCTTCCGCGACAACGGCCTGATCGAGCGCGGCCTTGCCATCCTGCAAATGGGTCCCGGCGGCCCCGACGTGATCCAGCAGGCGCCGACAAGTTTCAGTTCGCAAGCTCAGTGATCAAGGCGTTAAGCAACCGGCGGCCCTGCGTCGTGGCCATCAGGCGGGGGCCTTCGCGCCTGACCAGGCCCAGGGATTTCAAGCCGGCGATTTTGTTGGGGTCCATGGCTTGCCCGCGCAGTTTTTCATAACGCGCCAGGTCAATGCCGTCGCTGACGCGAAGCCCCATGATGAGGTATTCCGACGCCTGGTCCACCGGCAGCACCAGACTGTCTTCCGCGATGCCGTGGCCTTTTTCGTTGACCAGCTTGCGCCAGGTCTCCGGATATTTTTCCATGACGATGGCGCGGCGGTTCTCGCCCTCGGCAATACGCGCATGCGCGCCCGGTCCGACGCCTGCATATTCGCCGTAGCGCCAGTAGAGCAGGTTGTGGCGCGACTCCTGGCCTTCGCTTGCATGGTTTGAAACCTCGTAGGCCGAAAGGCCATGCTTCTCGGTGAGCGTTTGCGTGATCTCGAACAGGTCCGTGGCGCGGTCCTCATCGGGAACGATGAGCGCGCCCTTGGCCTGCAGATCGAAATAGGCGGTGCCGGGCTCGATGGTGAGCTGGTAGAGCGACATGTGGCCCTCCTGTTCGCCAAGGGCCCGGGTCAGCTCGTCTTTCCACTGCGCCGTTGTCTGCTGCGGCCGCGCATAGATCAGATCGAAGGAGACGCGCGGAAAAACTTTCACCGCAAGGCGGAAGGCCTTGAGCGCTTCATCGGGCGTATGCTGGCGGCCCAGCGCCTTCAGGTCGTTTTCATTGAGCGCCTGCACGCCGACCGAAACGCGGTTCACCCCCGCCGTGCGGTAACCCCGGAAATTTTCCGCCTCCACGCTGGTGGGATTGGCCTCAAGGGTGATCTCCACCGTGCCGGCAACCGGCCAGAGCTGGGCGATCTGGTCGATGACTTCGGCCACCGCGGCGGGCGGCATCAGCGACGGCGTGCCGCCGCCGAAGAAAATGCTGCTTACCGTGCGGCCCGGCGTGATTCCGGCAAACCAGCGCAATTCGGCCGTGAGCGCCCTGGCGAACGACATTGTATCGACCTCATGGTGGCGCACATGCGAGTTGAAATCGCAATAGGGGCACTTGGCCTTGCAGAACGGCCAGTGCACATAGATGCCGAAGGCTTCGCTAGAGGAGGGCATCGACCAGCTTTCCAAAGGCGCGGCCGCGATGCGACAGCAGGGTTTTCTTGGCCGGGTCCATTTCACCGAAGCTCTGCGCTTCGCCGTCGGGCACGAACATGGGATCATAGCCGAAGCCGCGCGTGCCCCGCGGCGGCCAGGTGAGATGGCCATAAACCCGGCCTTCAAAAAATTGCACTTCGCCATGGGGCCAGGCCACGCACAATGTGCAATTGAAATTGGCGCGGCGTTTCTCCGGCGTGGCAGCACCTAGCGCCTGCAGCTTTTCCTCGACCAGGCGCATCGCCATGGCCCAGTCCCGCTCCGGCCCCGCCCAATTTGCCGTGTAAACCCCGGGATCGCCGTTCAGCCCATCCACGCACAGGCCGGAATCATCGGCCAGCGCCACAAGCCCCGCACGCTCCGCCGCATAGACGGCTTTCAGCCTGGCATTTCCGGTGAAGGTGGCTTCGGTTTCCTCCGGCTCGTCAAAGCCAAGCGATCCGGCGGAAACGGCGGTTACGCCATGGGGCGAGAGCAGCTCGTTGATCTCGCGCAGCTTGCCCTGATTATGGGTGGCGACGACAATTTTTTGGCCTTTTAGAGTCTTCAATTCGGGCAAGTGCCAGATGCGGCTTTCGGCGAACTCAACCGAGTTTCCGGCGGGATCGCGGATATAAAGCGAACGTCCGCCATCCGGCCAATCGACGGTCCGCTCGATGGCTATGCCTTGCGCCTCGAAATGTTTTTGCCACATTTTCAGGTCTTCGGAGGTAGCGCGAAAACAGACATGGCCATTGCCTTTTGTGCCATGGGCCGGCGGGCCCTTGTCGGAGCTTTGGCTGCTCGACAGGCTCGGGTTGAACAGCAGCAGCATCTGTGCCGCGCAACGGAAGAAAACCAGCCGCCCTTCCACCTCCTGATAGACGGGAAGCCCCAGCACCCCGCCGTAGAAGCGCCGCGCCGCGGACAAGTCCTCCGCATAGAGAACCGTTTCAAGGATATGCCGGGCCGCAATCACGCAAGCGCTGCCTTCTGCAGGCCGACCAGGTCGTCAATGCCCTTGCGGGCCAGCGCCATCAGTTCGAGAAAGCGCGCTTGCGAAAACGGCTCGCCTTCCGCCGTGCCTTGCACTTCCACTATGCCGCCGGAGCCCGTCATCACGAAATTTGCATCGGTGGCGGCGTTCGAATCCTCTTCGTAGTCGAGGTCAAGCACCACGCCGCCGTCATGGATGCCGCAGGAAATCGCCGCCACATGGTCCTTCAGCGGCCAGGTCTTGAACATGGCGCGCGCCTCCATCCATTTGAGGCAGTCGTGCAGCGCGATCCAGCTTCCGGTGATGGCCGCGGTGCGCGTGCCGCCGTCGGCCTGGATCACATCGCAATCCAGCGTGATCTGCTTTTCGCCGAGCGCCGCAAGGTCAACCACGGCGCGGAGTGAGCGCCCCACCAGACGCTGGATTTCCTGGGTGCGGCCCGGATTGCTTTCCGGCCGAGGCCTCGCGCCGCATCCGGTCGCCGGTCGAGCGCGGCAGCATGCCGTATTCGGCCGTGACCCAGCCCTTGCCCAGCCCCTTCATCCACGGCGGCACCCGCTCCTCGAGGCTGGCGGTGCACAGCACATGGGTATCGCCAAAGCGCACCAGGCAGGAGCCCTCCGCATGCTTGATGTATTTCCGCTCGAAACTGACGGCACGGAGTTGGTCGGGCTTACGGCCGGAGGGGCGCATGGATGTTCCTTTCATGAATTCGGGAGGCTTCTAGCGCGGATTGTTTGAAAGGGGAAATGCACATCTTCATCTCGCCCCAAAGTGCGTTGGGCGGGCGGCAGGTTCCGCTGGATTTCACTCCTGATTAACCAACCGGTTGAACTCGGCCATTTGGAGCTTACCGTTAATGAGTCATAAAATTTTCTTCGCCAGACTCGGGCGCAAGGGAGCTGGCTCACAGAAGGTTTTTGCCAGGGACGGAGAAAACCCATGCATACAGATCCCGCCGAGGAAGAGAGGCTCCGCCGCCTGGCGCGATACAGGCTGTCGCGGACCCCGCCGGAAGCGGCCTTTGACGACATCACCAGATTGCTGGCGGACCTGCTCAACGCGCCCATAGCCTATCTTTGCACGACCGAAGCGGATTGCCACTGGTTCAAGTCCAGCATTGGACTTGACCTGGACGAAGTTCCCCGTTCCATCAGTTTTTGCGACCATACCCTGAAGCATGAGGGCGTGATGGTTGTATCCGATGCAACGCGCGATAAAAAATTCGCCGCCAGCCCGATGGTGACGGGCCCCCATCATATCCGTTTCTATGCCGGCATTACGCTCCGCGATGCCGACGGCTTTGCCCTGGGAACGCTGGCCGTTGCCGACACCATGCCGCGCGGGATCACCGGGCAGCAGAAGGAGTCGCTCGAAAGGCTGGCAAGCATAGCCCTTGACCGCATGGAATTGAGAAGGACCCAGATTGAGCTCCGTGAGACGGTTGCGGCGTCCGAAGCAGCCCGGCAAGATGCGGTGTCCGACAGCGCTGAACTCCGCCAGGTGATCGATTGCCTGCCGGAAGCCATTGTGCTGATGGACCAGGAGAACAACATCCTGCTCTGGAACGACAACTATGTCCGGATGTTCCCCGATACGGCCGAGATCATCAGGCCCGGGATCAGTTACGAGGCAATACTGCGCAATGCCATTCAAGGCGGCCACCGCGATGACGTGATGGGCCTTGGCAATGAGGAGGAGATGCTCGAGAACAGGCTGCGTCTCCACGCCCAGCTTGACGTGGCGACCGACCTGAATTTGAGCGACGGCCGCTGGGTCCGCTATGACCAGCACCAGACCCCCGACGGGAAAAAGATTTGCGTGCGAACCGATGTCACGGGCGACAAGAATGCCGCCGACTCTTTCCGGCTGCTCTTCGAGAACAACCCGGTTCCCATGTGGGTGGTTGAAAAATCAAGCCTGAAGTTCATCGACATCAACGCCGCCGCTATTGAACTCTATGGCTACACGCGCGAGCAGTTCCTCAAGATGACTTCGCTCGAGATACGTCCGCCGAGCGAATATGAAAGGGCCTTGAACGACGCCAAGACCGACTTTCGTTTCGACAGCGGCGAAAAGGATTGGGTGCATCTCAAGGCCGATGGAACCGAGATCCTCGTCAGCAGCTATGCCAGGCCGATCAGTTACGGCAGCCGGGAGGCGGGAATCGTTTCGGTCATCGATGTCACCGAGCGCCGCAAGCAGGCCGCGCGCATTCAATACCTGGCGGAACATGACGGGCTGACGGGCCTGCCCAACCGCAGACTTTTCCTTGACCTGCTCGCCGGCCAGCTTTCCAAGAAAGCGCAGGGCCACGCCTTCACCTCGATTGTCCTCATCGATATTGACGACTTCAAGAGCGTCAACGACAGCCTGGGGCATCAGGTGGGCGACGAACTCATCGTCGCGGTGGCCAACCGGCTGGAGGAATGCATTGGAGACCGGGGCATTGTTGCCCGCCTGGGCGGCGACGAATTCGCCATCCTGCTCCCGATGCTTGCCGAACTGGGGGCCGCCGAAGCTGCCGCGACTGAATTGGTGAATGCCTTCAGCACCCCTCTCCGGGTCGGCGATTACGACCTTCTGGCGGGCGTCAGCGCCGGGGTGAGCTTCAGTCTCGATGATTCCCTTGATTCCTCGACTCTGCTGAGGAATGCCGACCTGGCCCTGTATAAGGCGAAAACCGACGGCCGCGGCCTGTGCAGGGTTTATGAACCGCACATGTCGCTGCAGATCATGATGCGCCGCGAGGTGGAGCTTGATCTTCGCCAGGCCCTGGCCAAGGATCAGCTCGTGGTTCATTATCAGCCGCTGATGGAGCTTGAGCGCGGCGTCGAGGTTGGCTTCGAGGCCCTGCTGCGCTGGAACCACCCGCAAAGGGGCATGATTTCGCCGGCCGCCTTCATTCCGATTGCGGAATCCAGCGGGATGATCGTGCCCATGGGAAACTGGGTGCTCGAACAGTCCTGCAGGCTGGCCGCCACCTTGCAGAAGAATCTCGCAATCGCGGTCAACATATCTCCAGCCCAGTTCAAGTCCGGCAAGCTGGTTGAGGTTGTCTCCGCCGCGCTTATCAAGTACGGGCTTGCCGCCCACCGGCTTGAGCTCGAGATCACCGAGTCGCTCCTGCTGGAAAAATCTTCTGAAACCCTCGGTGTCTTGAAGAGCCTGAAAGAACTTGGCGTGGTGATTGCCCTGGATGATTTTGGCACCGGCTACTCGGGGCTGGGTTATCTCAACAGCTTTCCCATCGACAAGATCAAGATCGACCGGTCCTTCATCAAGGATCTGGGAGTTGAGCCAAGGTCAAGGGAACTGGTCCGCGCCGCGATCAACATGGGCCACAGCCTGGGGCTTATGACGCTTGCCGAAGGCATCGAGACCAAGGAACAGCTTGCTATCCTGCGCTCGCTGGGCTGCCAGCACGGGCAGGGGTTTCTGTTCAGCCCCGCCATTCCGGCGGACCGGATCAGCGGCGCGCTGCTGCTCCAGGGCACTGCAAACCGGCGGGCCATTGCCTGACCCTTGTCTGCCCGTTCATGGAATGTCACAGTCCATGAAGAAGGGGAGGAGCGATGCGCCGGGCCAAGATCATTCTTGATGAAGTCGTTCCGGCGGCCAGTCCTGGGGTGCCCCGCATCATGGCGGGCGATGTCCTCGCCGTGCTCTCCAACAGCCCGCAAATGCAGAGCCGCTCAGAAGTGATGCACCTATGGCGCCGGCTCGATGTTCTGGTTCAGGCGGAAAAGATTGGCCGGATCAAATCGCGCTTTGAGCTTGGCAAGCCGCGAGTATTTTTCCGCTCCATAGGCGTTTAACGCGACATCCCTTCCGGCGTCCCCCTGTTCGTTGACATAGTTGCCTTGCATCGAAATTGCAGCGAGGCTCCTTGCCGCTTTCCTCCCCCAGTCCATGTAGCGGGCATCGTCGGAGGGCTCACTCCACACGGAATTTGTCATCCAGTAATAGCTGGCGGCCCGTCCGGAATAGGCGGTTGCATTCTCGTCAATGTCGCTGACGGCGCCGCCGAGCCGCAGCATGTAGATATCCGACCCTGGCAACGGGACCGTAGTGATTTCCCGCTTTATGCAGGCAATGGCTGCGGCATCGATCTTTCCCAGAAAGCCGCCCTTGGAATAATAGCGCTTGCCCCAGGCCATCTCTTCATCGTACCGCATCTGGAGATCGAGGTGGGCCATCGCTCCAAATGAACCGGAAAGTGGCGCTGCAAATTTTCCAAAGGGCGCGACAGCCGATTCCCCATCTTTCAGGGCTCCTGACCAGCAAGCCGTGACCGAAACTTCGCTTGACGTAAAGTTGAAAGTACTCGTCAGCTCGCGCGGCGCCCCTGCGCATAGCCTTTCCAAGCCCTGGAATACTGCATCGCAATCTTCGGCCGAATAGGTCCATGTACCTACGACAAGCGGCCCCAGCGGATGCATGCGGAACTTGAATCTGGTCACCACGCCGAAATTTCCGCCACCACCGCGCAGCCCCCAAAACAGCTCCGGCTCGGACTCGGCGCTTGCCCAGAGCAGCCGCCCATCGGCGGTGACCACTTCGGCGCCAAGAAGATTGTCGATGGTCAGGCCATGCTTCCGGCTCAGCCACCCCATGCCGCCGCCCAGGGTGAGCCCGGCAACCCCGGTGTGCGAGACCACGCCCGCCGGGGTCACAAGCCCGGCGCGCCCGCCCGCCCTGTCGAGATCGTTGAGCAACGCCCCGCCGCCAACCTCTGCAACGCCCGCCGCGCCATCCACCACAACGTTATTGATAAGCGACAGGTCGAGTACAATTCCATGATCGCAAGTGGAAAACCCGGGAAGGCTGTGTCCGCCGCAGCGTACCGCAAGCAAAGCGCCTTGATCAGCGGCAATTCGGACAGTTTTTCTGACATCATCAACGGTGCTGGCCCGGACAATGGCAGCGGGCCTTCGATCTGCCAGCCCGTTCCATATCCTGCGGTATTTGTCATACGCGGCGTGGCCTCTGTCGACGATCAGGCCGTCCATCCCCGCTTTGGACAATTCACGATCCAGCACAATGTCGTCCATCGTGATACTCCCCCGCTCGCAATCTCCCGCCAAATTCATAGCATGAAAATTTTAATCGTGTCAGCTCTGAGCCGGAAAGCAAAAGCTCCGCCGCAATTCCGCCCATGACAACCGCCCCGTCACCCCCTACATTATCCCCATGAGCATCATTCCGCCCCGCCCCCTGTTTGACGACAGGCCCTCCGGCCTTGCCGATCTTGACCAGCGCTCGCGCAACATCTTCAGGCGCCTGGTCGACACCTATCTGGAGACCGGCGAACCCGTGGGCTCGCGCACCATCTCGCGCATTTTGCCGGCGAGCCTGTCCTCGGCCTCGGTGCGCAATGTGATGATGGACCTCGAGGATTCGGGCCTCATCTATTCGCCCCATACCAGCGCCGGCCGGGTGCCCACCGAGGCGGGCCTCCGCTTTTTTGTCGATGCCCTGATGGAAGTGGGCGCCGTCACTCCCGATGAGCGGGCCCGCATTGATGCGGAGATTGCCGCCTCCAACCGCCCGCGCCGCCTGGAAGATGTGCTGGGCGAGGCCTCGACCCTTCTCTCAGGGCTCTCGCACTGCGCCGGGGTGGTGATGTCGCCCAAAATGAATGCCAGGCTCAAGCATATCGAGTTCGTGAACCTGGCCCCGGGCCGCGCCCTGGTCATTCTGGTGGGCGAGGACGGGGCCGTTGAAAACCGCATCATCGACGTGCCGCCGGGCCTGCCGCCGTCCACCTTCACCCGGGCGTCGAACTATCTCTCCACCCGTTTCCAGGGCAAGACCATTGCCGAGGTCCAGCTTTTCATGAAGCTGGAAATGGACACCCTGCGGCGAGAGCTTGATGAGGTCTCCGCCAAGATCGTCGAAACCGGCATTGCCGTCTGGTCCGGCGAAAGCGACGCCGATTCGAAAACCCTGATCGTCAAGGGCCAGGCCAACCTGCTGGAAAACACCAAGGCCTTTGACGAACTGGAGAAAATCCGGAAACTCTTCGAAGACATTGAAAACAAAAAGGAATTGGTCCAGCTCCTGGGCGCTGCCGAGGGCGGCGAAGGGGTCCGCATCTTCATCGGCTCGGAAAACAAGCTGTTTTCCATGTCCGGCTCCTCCCTGATCGTGGCGCCTTACAAGAACAGCGATGAGAAAATTGTGGGCGTTTTGGGCATTATCGGGCCCACCCGGATGAATTATGCCCGGATCATTCCCATGGTGGATTACACCGCAAAGGTCGTGAGCCGTCTCCTCACTTGATTTTTGGAACGTTCGGGCCGATATGCCCGTTATCCCGCACATGAATTGAGTATGCCATGAACGACGAAACACCACTGTCAGAGCCAAGCCTGGAAGGCGTCGAAATGGAATCGCCCATTGCGGAGGCCCCCTTTGATGAGCGCGATGCGGAAATCATCGTTCTCAAGGAGGAAGCCGCGAGCCTCAAGGACCGCCTTTTGCGCCTGGCGGCCGAGATGGAAAATCTGCGGAAGCGCACCGAGCGCGAGAAGGCCGAAGCCACCCTTTATGCCGCCTCGAATTTCGCCCGCGATCTTTTGAGCGTGGCCGATAATTTGAGCCGGGCCCTGCAGGCCCTTCCCTCCGACGAGCGCGACAGTGCCGGCGAAATTGAAAAGAACCTGATTGCCGGCGTGGAAGTCACCGAGCGCGAACTGCTCAACGTGTTCCAGCGCCACGGCATCCGCCGCATTGAAGCGGTGGGCCAGAAGTTCGATCCCAATTTCCACCAGGCCATGTTCGAAGTGCCCACCAATGAAAAACCGCCGGGCACCGTGATGCAGGAACTGCAATCCGGCTACGCCGTGGGCGAGCGCTGCCTCAGGCCATCTCTGGTAGGCGTGGCGAAGGCCGAGGGCTGAATTCCAAAGTTCAACTTCCACCAAGTTCTGTCATCCCGGCGAACGCCGGGATGACAGAAATGGAAGTTTGGGTTTAAGGCTTTGTCACCCTCCGCAGCGTGAGATTGATCCTGCCGCCGTCTTTGAGAAGCGTTGAGCTGCCGCCGATCACCCGGTCGATGCCGTGGAAGGCAAGCCGCGTGGGGCCTTCCAGAACCAGCACATCGCCCGACGCCAGTTTCAGTGATTGCGTCTTGCCGCCGCGCGTGATGCCGCCCAGGCGGAAGAGGGCCGTGTCGCCCAGCGAAATGGACACCACCGGGGCCTCGAAATCCTCTTCATCCCGGTCCTGATGCAGCCCCATTTTGGCGTCGCTCCCATAGAAATTGATGAGGCAGGCTTCCGGCGGATGAGGATAATTTGAAACCCGGTTCCATACCGAAAGAATGCCTTGGGGTATGGCGGGCCACGGGGTTGAAAGCTCCGGGTGGCTGGCCTGATAGCGGTAGCCCGCCTTGTCGGAAACCCAGCCCAAGTCCCCCATATTTGTCATCCGCACCGAGAACGGCTTGCCAGTTCGCGGCATCACCGGGGTAAACAATGGGGCCCGCGCAACCGCCTCGCGTAAATCCCGCAAAACCTGCTCCTGGGCGCCGCGGTCGAGAAATTCCGGAAGGTATCGCATGGGGTGATTTTACCCGCCTATTCTCTTGCTGCCAAAGAAACATCCCCCTATATACCGCCCGAACGATTTTTCCCTTGGAATCAGGGAAAAGACGAACCATATGCGGGTGACAGAGGAGGCAGCGGGACTGTAAGCGCCTGATGGGGCTTTTCGCATGCTGCCGGCCTAGAGGAGAAAAACATGGCTAAAGTTATTGGTATTGACCTTGGAACGACAAACTCTTGCGTCGCCGTCATGGAAGGCAAGACCCCCAAGGTTATCGAAAATGCGGAAGGGGCCCGCACCACCCCGTCGATCGTCGCTTTCAACGCCGAAGGCGAAACCCTCGTCGGCCAGCCCGCCAAGCGGCAGGGCGTGACCAACCCGGAAAATACATTCTTTGCAATCAAGCGCCTCATCGGCCGCCGCATGGAAGACCCCATGGTGGCCAAGGACAAGAAGCTTGTGCCCTACAACATCGTCAAGGCTGACAATGGCGATGCCTGGGTGGAATCCCGCGGGACAAAATATGCGCCCTCGCAGATCTCGGCCTTTACCCTCACAAAAATGAAAGAGACGGCGGAACGCTATCTCGGCGAACCCGTCACCCAGGCGGTTATCACCGTTCCCGCCTACTTCAACGACAGCCAGCGCCAGGCCACCAAGGATGCCGGCAAGATCGCCGGCCTTGAAGTGCTGCGCATCATCAACGAGCCTACCGCTGCGGCATTGGCCTATGGCCTCGACAAGGCGGAAGCCGGCCTCATCGCGGTTTACGATTTGGGCGGCGGCACCTTCGACGTCTCGGTTCTCGAAATCGGTGACGGCGTTTTCGAAGTGAAGTCCACCAACGGCGACACCTTCTTGGGCGGTGAAGACTTCGACATGCGCATTGTCGATTACCTCGCCGATGAATTCAAGAAGGAGCAGGCGATCGACCTGCGCAAGGACAAGCTGGCCCTCCAGCGCCTGCGCGAAGCGGCTGAAAAGGCCAAGATCGAATTGTCCTCGGCGACCCAGACCGAAATCAACCTGCCCTTCATCACGGCGGATGCGAGCGGCCCGAAGCATCTCACCCTGAAGCTGACGCGCTCCAAGCTCGAGGCCCTGGTGGATGATCTCATCCAGAAGACGGTCGAGCCCTGCCGCATGGCCTTGAAGGATGCGGGCGTCACCGCCGGCCAGATCAAGGAAGTGGTCCTGGTGGGCGGCATGACGCGCATGCCCAAGGTCATCGAAGTCGTAAAGCAGTTCTTCGGCAAGGAGCCCCACAAGGGCGTGAACCCCGACGAGGTGGTGGCCATCGGCGCCGCCATTCAGGCGGGCGTTCTGCAGGGCGAGGTGAAGGATGTTCTCCTTCTCGACGTAACGCCCCTGTCGCTTGGCATCGAAACCCTGGGCGGCGTGTTTACCCGCCTCATCGACCGCAACACCACGATCCCCACCAAGAAGAGCCAGGTGTTCTCGACCGCTGATGACAATCAGACGGCGGTGACCATCCGGGTTTTCCAGGGCGAGCGTGAAATGGCGGGCGACAACAAGATGCTGGGCCAGTTCGATTTGATGGGCCTGCCCCCGGCGCCGCGCGGCGTGCCCCAGGTGGAAGTGACCTTCGACATCGACGCCAACGGCATCGTGAATGTCTCGGCCAAGGACAAGGCCACCAACAAGGAGCAGCAGATCCGCATCCAGGCCTCCGGCGGCCTCTCCGACAAGGAGATCGAGAAGATGGTGAAGGAGGCGGAAGCCAACGCCACCGAGGACAAGAAGCGCAAGGATGTGGTGGAAGCCAAGAACCACGCCGAAAGCCTCATGCACTCGACGCAGAAATCCGTGGTTGAGCTTGGCGACAAGATTTCGCCGGCCGACAAGGAAGCTGTGGAAGCAGCCGTTGCCGACCTCAAGTCGGCCCTTGAAGGCGAGGACGCCGAGGCGATCAAGGAAAAGACCAATGTCCTGGCTCAGGCCGCCATGAAATTGGGCGAGGCCCTGTACAAGCAGTCAGGCGGCGGCGCGTCCACCGACGGCGAAGTGCCGAACATGGAAAAAGACGATGCCGACGACGACATCGTTGATGCTGACTTCACGGAAGTCGGTGACGACGACAAGAAAACGTCCTAACTAGTGATAAGCCCCCCGGCTGAGTTAAGCTGGGGGGCCTTCCGATTCGAGGGCGTGGACATAGATGGCCAAACGTGATTTTTACGAGGTTCTGGGGCTTCAACGGGGAGCCGACGAAAAGGCGCTCAAGTCCGCCTACCGCAATCACGCCAAGAAATTCCATCCCGACGCCAATCCGGGCGACAAGGCCGCTGAAGCCAAGTTCAAGGAAATCAGCGAGGCCTATGACATTCTGAAAGACCCGCAGAAGAAAGCCGCCTATGACCGCTTCGGCCACCAGGCCTTTGAAAACGGCGCGGGCGGCGGGCGCGGGCCCGGCGGCGCCGGCTTCGGCCCCGAATTCAATTCCTCCATGTCGGATATATTCGAAGACCTGTTCGGCGATTTCATGGGCGGCGGCGGCCAGCGCGCCGGCCAGCGCGGCCGCGGCGGCGGCGGTGCGGCGCGCGGCGCCGATCTCCGCTACAACATGGAAATTTCCCTGACCGAAGCCTACTCCGGCAAGACAGCGCAAATCCGCGTGCCCACCTCGGTCTCCTGCGAAACCTGTAAAGGGTCCGGCGCCAAGCCCGGCACCGCGCCTAAGACCTGCACCACCTGCAAGGGCGCTGGCGCGGTCCGTTCGCAATCCGGCTTCTTCACGGTGGAGCGCGCCTGCCCCACCTGCCAGGGCCGTGGGCAAGTTATCTCCGACCCTTGCGGCAGCTGCGGCGGCCAGGGCCGCGTCACCAAGGAACGCAATCTCTCGGTCAATATTCCGCAAGGCGTGGAAGACGGCACCCGCATAAGGCTCGCCAATGAGGGCGAGGCCGGTTTGCGCGGCGGCCCCACCGGCGATCTTTATATTTTCCTCACCGTCCGCCCCCATGAATTTTTCCAAAGGGATGGCGCCGATCTTTTCTGCAAGGTGCCGATTTCCATGGCGGTGGCAAGCCTCGGCGGCGAAATCGAGGTGCCGACCATCGACGGCAAGAAAGCCCGCGTCACCATCCAGGAAGGGGCCCAGACCGGCAAGCAGTTCCGCCTGAAGAGCAAGGGCATGCCGGTGCTGCGCTCGGCCCAGGCCGGCGACATGTATATCCAGGTGAATGTCGAAACCCCGGTCAACCTCTCGCGCCGCCAGCGCGAGCTGCTGAAGGAATTCAGCGAGGAGGCGCGCAACAATTCGCCCGAGTCGGAAGGCTTCTTCGCCAAGGCCAAGGCCTTCTGGGACGGTTTCGGCAGCTAGGCCTGGGCCGGCGCCGAAGGAATGCCGTCCACAAAGGGATCGCCGGGATCAAAATATAAGGTGGATTGGCCGCAGACAAAGGCGCGCCCGGTGATGCTCGGGATCACCTCACCGTTTTCGCCGCGCTTGTAGTGCGCGCTGAACCGGCTGCCGATGATGCTTTCCTGAATCCAGACATCGCCCGGCTGCAAATCGCCCGCCGCCGCGAGGCAGGCGAGCTTGGCGCTGGTGCCCGTGCCGCAGGGCGAGCGGTCATAGGCCCCGCCGGGGCAGAGGACGAAATTCCGCCCATGCGCGTCACCCGATGCGGCCGGCCCGAAAAATTCGATATGGTCGATGGCTTCCCCCGCGCTGCCGGTAATGCCTTGCGCCGCGAGCCCGTCCTTGATGGCCGAGGCCGCGCTGCTCAACGCCGGAATGTTGCGTGCCTCCAGCGCGCAGGGCACGTCAGCGCTCAGAAAAAACCAATTGCCGCCCCAGGCCACGTCGCCCGTGACCAGTCCCAGCCCCGGCACCGCGACACTGATGCCTTCATGCAGGCGGTAGCTCGCGACATTTTCAATGGTCGCCGTATGGCGATCGGAGAGCATGACCGAGACAATGCCAACCGGCGTTTCAAACCGGTGCAGGCCGAGGCCGATGCGCCCGAGATGATGCAGGCTGACTGCCGCGCCGATGCTGGCATGGCCGCACATGCCGAGGTAGCCAGCGTTGTTGAAGAAAATCAGTCCCGCCGCGCAGGTGGCATCCGTTGGCTCGCAGAGCAGGGCTCCCACCATGGCATCGGAACCCCGGGGCTCACAAATTGACGCCGTGCGGAAGCGGTCATGGTCCCTGGCAAAAATCTTGCACCGTTGGGCCAAAGAGCCGCTGCCGAGATCCGGGCCGCCGCCGAGGATCAGGCGCGTGGGCTCGCCTTCCGTATGGGAATCGATGACCTGCATCCCCGTTAAATGGCCGCCTGCCATTCCCGGTGCCAGCTTTTGAACAGCGCCAGCTGGCGCGTCGCATAGGTTTTCTGGCTTGCCGAGAGTGCGTCCGTTTCATTGAAGTGCAGGGCATATTCGGGGCTGCCTTCAAGCACCATCAGATGCTTGTAGTAGAGAACCAGATCGGCCCCCTCGTCAAACGAGGAAAGCACGGACAGCGCCTGCTCAAGTTCGAGCGCCAGGCGCCGGGCCTTGCTGTCGCCCGTTGCCGCGGCTTCGCAAAGCGAGACAAGCTGCAGGATTTCCTTGGGCAGCACATTGCCGATGCCGGTGATGGCGCCTGCCGCCCCGCAATTGACAAAGCCATGGAAGACCTGCGTGTCGACCCCCACCATGAGAGTGAGCGCCGGATCGCGGTTGGTGATGTTTTCCGCCGCGTAGCGCAGCGCCGCCGCCCCGCCGAATTCCTTGAAGCCCGCCAGATGCGGAAACTGCTTTTGCAGGTCGAAGAACAGCTCCGCCTTGGTTTCAAAGCCATAATAGGGGCTGTTGTAAATGACGCTGGGAAGATCGACCGCAGCTTCGAGCACCGCGGCAAAATGGGCCCGCTGGGCGGCAGGCGACGAGCCGCGTGACAGAACCCGCGGGATCACCATCAGGCCCTTGGCGCCCACGCTGCTTGGCATGGGCCGCATGCGAGGCGGCAAGGGCGGTGTTTTGCGCCCCGGTTCCGACGATGACCGGAATGCCGGCCCGGACCAGTTGGGCAACGCCCTCCTGGCGCTGCGCATCGGTGAGCAGCGGCCAGTCTCCCATGGAACCGCAGTAAACCACCGCCGACATGCCCTGGGCGATGAGCTCTTTTGCCTTGCGCACCAGGCTGGCGAAATCCGGCGAACGGTCCGGATTGCACGGTGTCATCAGGGCCGGGATGCAGCCGGTGAAAATGGATTGGGCGGTCATTTGAGTTCCTCTCGCAGGTCATCCGTGGCGCGGAAGATAGGCCGGCGGAAGCCTGCGATATTGTGAAAAACTCTGGCCGGGGCTGAAATTTTGGCACAAATTGCCGGAATGAAACGAAATCCTCCGGCAGCTTTGGGCCATGCCAGCGAAGTGGAACGCTCCAGCGCCCTGGAGGCGCTGTTTGACCGGCTGTCCGATACGGTTTTTTTCACCAAGGACGCTGCTGGACGCTACGTCTCGGTCAATCGGACCCTGGTGCAGCGCCTCGGCCAGCCAGGAAAACACGGCGTGATTGGGCAGACCGCCGCAGCGCTTTTCCCGCCTTCCCTCGCCGCCCGCATCACGGCGCAGGACCAGGCCGTGATCGGCGAAGGCCTCTCCATCCAGGGCGAGCTTGAGTTGCATCTTTATCCCGACGGCCATCAGGATTGGTGCCTGACCTGGAAAGAGCCGCTGCGCGCCGGGGATGGCAGGATTGTCGGTCTCTCCGGCCTGTCGCGCGATCTCAAGAGCCTTCCCGGCCCGCAGCCCGACATGAAGGCCCTGTCGAACGTCCTCGACCATATCCGCCGCAACCTTGACCGTCCCCTGCTGCTGGCCGATCTGGCCAAGCGTGCGGCACTCTCCACCTATCAGTTCGACCAGCGCATCCGCGGGATGTTTGGCCTCACCGCTGGGCAATATATCGCCCGGGCCCGCATTGAACTTGCCTGCAACCGCCTGCGCCAGACGAGCACGGCCATCAGCCGCGTGGCGCTCGATTGCGGTTACGCCGATCAGGCCGCCTTTGCCCGGCAATTCAAGAAATATGTGGGACTCACGCCCAAGGCCTATCGTGACGAGGCTTCGCGCAGGAGCTGACCCAGGCAACTTGCGCATGGCAAAACATGGCCGATAATGCTTTTATGGCAACCGGAAATCAGGGAGATGCAGAACGTGAGCAAGGCCTATTGGATCGCCCATGTGACCGTGACCGACCCGGACCAGTACAAGCACTATGCCGGCGATGCGCCCGTTGCCTTCAAGAAATACGGCGCCACCTTCCTGGCCCGCGGCGGCGCATCCGAGCAGATGGAAGGCAAGGGCCGCCCAAGGAATGTGGTGGTCGAATTTCCCTCGCTGCAAGCCGCCCGCGATTGCTACAACTCCGCCGAATACCAGGCCGCAAAAGCCAAGCGTGCGGGCGCAGGCGAAGCCGACATCGTGATCGTTGAAGGCGTTTAGCACTTCAACCTCTACTCACCATGCCCGCGCTCGACGCGGGCATCTTCTTTTGCAGAGGCGGAGAAGATGACCGGATCAAGTCCGGTCATGATGAAATGGGGTTAGTTTTAGACGCTCCAACCAAGTCCCACAGCCTGAGTTTTCCAAAAGCCGGCAGCTTGATCGCAAGGTCATCGGGGTCAACGCCGATGGTGCTGCCGGCGACATGGATTTCCAATCCCTCGGCAAGTGCCAGCGTCGCGCCGAAATATCCGTTCACCGAAACCGTGTATCCTGTATCGCTCGGCGCCCGGGCAAACTGTAATCCGGGGCCGAGATAATCCTTGCCCACCGCCACCGGCGAAAGCTCCGCCGCAAATCCATCCGTGTGGCGCACGATCCACGACACGAATGTATTCGAGTTCGGCCCGGGCCAGATGAGGTAGCTGCCAGACGCACTGTAGGGATAGTTCTGAATGGTGGCTTTGATGGCCGGGATGAGCTGCTCCGCCGCCTCGCCTTCAAGCTCATAGATCACACGCGGGCTATTGCCGTACCAAAAGGCGTCCGCCGGATAGGCGTTCTCGCGCACCGGCATGCCCCAGCCCACCACATCAAACCGCGTCCAGGAAGTTTCGCCCGCGCGCTTAAAGACGATCGACATATGCTCGGCGAAAATGCCCTTCCACTGCCCCGTCCGGCTGGACAGGACCATGACCCTTGCGGCCTTTGTGGTGGCAGCGTCAGGCAAGGCCCCCGACGAGGCCCAATTGGCTTGGCGCCAGGTGGCGGGCCAGCCCTTGGCATAGCCAATCGCTGCGCCCAAAGCCGATGGAATAACCATCGTCAGCATGACAAACCAGATCAGGACTCTGAAAAAGCGCCGCACCCCGACAAATCTGCAAATCCCCATGGCGCAATTGAGGCACTTGTTCTCGCCGCATGACCGTTGCTAAGAACGGTCCCATGACCATGAAACTGGCAATAGCGGGCGCTGGCGGGCGCATGGGGCGGGTGCTGGCCCGCATCATCGCGGAAACACCGGGCTGCACGCTGGCGGGCGGGCTTGAACCCAGGGGCTCGGCCCTAGTGGGCTCAACCATGGATTCGGCGGGGATTAAAATTTCCGATGATCCCGCGGCGCTGTTCAAAAACATCGACGGCATTATTGATTTCACCGTGCCGGCGGCCACGCTCTCACTGGCGGAGTTTTCGGCGAAGGCCGGCATCGTCCATGTCATCGGCACCACCGGCATCGACGCGGCCGGCGATGAAAAAATCCGCATCGCCGGAAAGTCGGCGCGCATCGTCAAGTCGGGCAACATGAGCCTCGGAGTGAACATTCTTGCCTCCCTCGTGCGCAAGGCGGCCCAAGCGCTTGGCGAGGACTTCGACATCGAGGTGCTGGAAATGCATCACCGCCACAAGATCGACGCGCCGTCCGGCACCGCCCTGCTGCTGGGCAAGGCCGCGGCCGAGGGCCGCAGAATCGATTTGGGCAAAAGGTCCGTGCGCTCGCGCGATGGCCATACGGGCGCAAGGCCCGCCGGCGACATCGGCTTTGCAACGCTGCGCGGCGGCTCCGTCGTGGGTGAGCACACGGTGATTTTCGCCGGCGCCTCCGAGCGCATCGAATTTTCCCACCGGGCCGAGAGCCGCGATATTTTTGCCCATGGCGCGGTGAAAGCGGCCCTTTGGGCGAAGGGCCAGAAGCCCGGCCTCTATTCAATGGCCGATGTCTTGGGATTGCAATGATGAGCGGAACCCTCGTGCTGGTGCGTCACGGCCAAAGCGAATGGAACTTGAAGAACTGGTTCACCGGCTGGAAGGACCCCGATCTCTCGGAGCAGGGCGTGAAAGAGGCCCACGCGGCGGGAAAACGCCTGAAGGCCAAGGGATATGCCTTCGATGTGTGTTTCACCAGCGTGCTCACCCGGGCCCAGCACACCCTGAAAATCATGCTCGAGGAACTGGGCCAGGCGGGCCTGCCGGAAACCCGCGACCAGGCGCTTGAATGAACGCGACTACGGTGAGCTCACCGGCCTCAACAAGGATGATGCCCGCAAGAAATGGGGCGAGGAGCAGGTGCTGATCTGGCGCAGGTCCTATGACGTGCCGCCACCGGGAGGCGAAAGCCTGAAGGATACGCTGGCCCGGGCGCTGCCCTATTACATGATTCACATCCAGCCCTTAGTGCTCTCCGGCAAGCGCGTCCTTGTCTCCGCCCATGGCAATTCGCTCCGCGCCCTCATCATGGCGATCGAAGGCCTGACGCCGGAGCAAATCCTCAAGCGCGAATTGGAAACCGGCGTTCCGGTTTGCTACAGGATCGGCGCTGACTCGCGGCCCCTCTCCGTCGAGACGCTCTCTGCATGATCATCCGTGAACTGACGGTTTCGGAATATGATTCGTGTGTGCCGAGGCTGGCCGCAATTCTGGTTGATGCGGTGGATTCCGGCGCCGGGGTCACCTTCATGCATCCCTTGGCCCAGGATGTGGCGGAAGCCTACTGGATGAAACAGAAGACGGACGTGGCTACCGGCCAGATCACGCTCTTCGTTGCCGACGAAAACGGCGTGCTCGGAGGGACCGTCATGCTGCAAAAGGTCTGGCCGCCCAACCAGCCGCACCGCTGTGAAGTGGCCAAGCTCCTGGTGCACCGTGACTTCCGTAGGCGGGGGCTTGCCACCTTGCTCATGCAGGCGCTGGAAGCAAAGGCGAGGGCTTCGGGATTTACGCTGATCACTTTTGATACGGTGGCCCAAAGCCCCGCCGAAGCCTTTTACCGGCAACTGGGTTTCACCTGCGCCGGCTACATTCCGAATTACGCCTATGCCAAGGGCAAGCTGGACGGCACCGCCCTGTTTTACAAAGAGCTGTAATTACTCCGCCATCAGTTTGCGGCGGGCGCGGATTTCATCATTCATCGCCAGGATGGCTTTCGACGCGGTGGTCTCGCACACCCCCGGCACAAAGCCATGGGCGAAAGCCGCAAAACCCGCCCGGAACAGCCGCCCGGAAAAGCTGAAGGCGAACCTCATATGCTCGAAATAACTTTCGCCGACGGCGGCGGGATGGCTGATGAAGAGCTTGGACAGTGTTGACATGGTTTGGTACGTCCCCGGTTGATCGAGTAAATATGTATCGTCATTGCCAAAAATTTCTCCCAAATATGCTATGAACATGCCATGATATTGGGATATTTTCCCAATTGTAGAGAAGGATGCAATGATCGACCTCAAGGACCGCGGGATACTCCGTGAACTGCAGCGCGATGCCGGGCAATCGATCGAAGTGCTTTCCGACAAGGTGCATCTCTCGCGCAATGCCTGCTGGCGCCGGGTAAAAGCCCTGGAAGACGAGGGCGTCATTCGGGCTCGCGTGGTGTTGCTTGATGCCGCCAAGCTCAGTCTCGGCCTCACCGCTTTCATCGCCGTGAAGACAGCCCAGCACGATCCTAAGTGGCTGGAGAAATTCGCCGCCGCCGTGCAGAGCTTTCCGGAAATCATCGGTGTCTACCGCACCACCGGCGACACGGACTATCTGCTGCAGGCCGTGGTTTCCGATATCGCGGGCTACGACCGCCTTTACAAGCGGCTCATCGCGAAGATTCCGCTCACCGATGTCTCGTCCAGCTTTGTCATGGAGAAGATCAAGGAGACTACGGCGCTGCCGCTCGATTCCCTGGGATGAAACTCACGCCGCCATGGCGCCGGCTTCCCAGCCGAGGATGGCGCGCTTGCGGGTGAGGCCCCAGTGATAGCCGCCGAGCCCGCCGGATTTTTCAAGAACCCGGTGGCACGGCACCACAAAGGAAATGGGATTCTTGCCCACCGCCGTTCCGACGGCTCGTGCCGCCTTGGGCTTGCCGATGTGGCAGGCGATATCCGAATAGGTCGACGCCTTGCCGAAGGGAATGCGGAGGATTGTTTCCCATACCCGGATCTCGAAATCCGAGCCGATGAAGACAATCTTTAAGGGCTGGTCCGGCTTCCAGCGCTCCGATTCAAAAATGCGCTTGGCATAGAAGGCGGTGGCCTGCTGATTTTCCACGTAAGTTGCCTCCGGCCAGCGCGCCGTCATGTCGGCCAGCGCCGATTTTTCCTTGCCATGGTCGGCAAAGGCAAGGCCCGCCAGGCCTTCGCTGGTGATCAGGATCAGGGCCCGGCCGAAGGGGCAGTCATGGAAACCATACTGAATGTTGAGCCCGCGGCCATGGGCCTTGTAAATGCCGGGCGACATGCCCTCATGGGTCACAAAGAGATCATGCAGGCGCCCCGGTCCCGAAAGCCCGAGCTCATAGGAGGCGTCCAGTATGGAGGCCGAATCCCTGAGCAGCCCGCGGGCATGGTCAAGGGTGACCGCCTGCAGGAAGGCCTTGGGGCTCAGGCCCGCCCAGCGCGTGAACAGGCGCTGCAAGTGCGTGGGGCTGAGCCCTGCCTGGTCCGCCAGGGTATCAAGCGAGGGCTGGTCGCGCCAGTTTTCGGAAATGAAAGCCAGCGTGTGTTTGACCAGGTCATAATCATGTGTTTGCTTTTCCATGCCCCAAACTTAATGCCTAGGGGCCCCCGGAACCACCCGATTCTTGCTCAGAACAGCGGATTTACCAGCGCCGCCTTCAGGGCGTTGGCGAAGGACAGCCGCTCCTGGGCCCCTAGGAAACTGGCGATTTCCGTGCGGTTTGCGCCGAAACGCAAGTAAAGCGGGCCGACAAGCTCCCGCTCCCGGTCCTCTACCAGTTCCACCCGCACCCAGCGCCGGGTGAACCGCTGCTCCTGGGCAGGCCGGTCTTCGGCAAGGCGCCGGAAGACCAGTTCGTCGGACGTGATCTCAATATGCTCGGCCCGCCGGGCGTCGGCAAAATTGGCGCGGAAGGCCCACCAGATGAGCGCCACATCGAGCCCCATGAACCCCACCACCGGCCAGGCCCCGATCGCATAAAAAAACAGGCCGGCGATGAAGTTGAATCCCGCAATCACCGACATCAGGATCACAAAACCCCTGGGCGAAAGCGAGCGGTGCGGCGTAAGCGTGGCCCGCCAGGTTTTCGGCTTGGTGTCGTCCATGCTATCACCTTAAGTAACTTGATTTATTGAGCAGGGAATTCATGGCAAAGGCAAGGCGTTTGAAGCCCCCGGAAATCGCGGAGATGTTCCGGCGCTTCCACGACATCGAACCGGAGCCGAAGGGCGAGCTCAAATCCGTCAACGACTTTACCTTTCTGGTGGCCGTGGTGCTCTCGGCGCAAGCCACGGATAGCGGCGTCAACCGCGCCACCTCCCAGCTTTTCAAAACTGCAGACACGCCGGGAAAAATGCTGGCGCTGGGCGAGGAGGGCCTGCGCGAATATATCAAGTCCATCGGCCTCTACCGCGCCAAGGCCAAGAACGTGATCGCCCTTTCAAAAATCCTGCTGGAGAAGCACGCCAGTCAAGTTCCCGGCGAACGCGAAGCTTTGGAGGCGCTTCCCGGCGTGGGGCGCAAAACCGCCAATGTGGTTTTGAATATTATTTTTGGCGAACCTACCATCGCGGTGGATACCCATCTCTTCCGCGTGGGAAACCGCACGGGGCTGGCGCCGGGGAAAACGCCCTACGAAGTGGAGAAAACTTTGGTGAAAGTCATTCCCAAACAATATCTGCGCCATGCCCATCACTGGCTGATTCTCCATGGCCGCTACATCTGCAAGGCGCGCAGGCCCGAATGCTGGCGCTGCCATATCGCCGACCTCTGCCAGTTCAGGGAGAAGACGCCCGCACCTGCTTGAAGATGTGGGTGAAGTAGGACGTGGCAAACAGCGGCACCACCAGGTTCACCACGGGGATGACGGACAGGATGGCGGGCACAAATCCCGCCGCGAAAACCTTGGGCGTATTTTCCCGGCGCAGCAGGCGCGCCTCGTCGACGGCCATATGGCGCATGGCAATCATCTCGAAATACTCGCGGCTGAGGAGATAGGCGTTGGCCACGATCAGCGCCAAAGCGCCGATGCCGGTGAACACAAGCGGCAGCACCGCGATGTTCACCACAAGAATGAGCAGGGCAAACTGCAGGGACGTCTGCACCGCGCCAAATCCGGTAAGCGGCGTGCCGGCGGGATCGTGCGCGTAGTGCCGCGCTTCCACCCGCCCGGCGATGTCATCGAGATAGAGGCCGGCGAAAATGGCGGTCACCGGCGCCATCATGAAAAAGAACGCCACCAGCAAAACCAGCCCCGCGCCGATCGCCGCCAATGTCTCAGCCCAGGGCCAGGACAGGACGATCAGGTAAGACAGCAAAACTTCAACGCCAATCAGGATGGCCACGAAAAGGCCGAGCGTCAGGCCAATGGCCCTGAACAGGACGGAGCGGAAGTCCCGTGACAGGAGATCGCCCAGGGCTTTGAAAGCAGCTGATATCATGGCCGCGTAGGTAAGGCTTCGGGCTTGCCTCCGCAAGTGGCTTCGGCTAGGGGCATGCCTGCATTTTGGAGAGTTCGAATGGCGCAGGCCGGGATTGATGTTCTGACAATTGGCAACGCCATCGTCGATGTGATTGCCAAGGTGGATGACGCATTCGTGCAGGAAAACGGCCTGGTCAAAGGCTCGATGAACCTCATCGATGAGGCGCGCGCCGAAGCGCTTTACGCCAGCATGGGGCCGGCCATTGAAATCTCCGGCGGCTCGGCGGGAAATACCGCGGCGGGCGTTGCCTCCTTCGGCGGCAAGGCCGCCTATTTCGGCAAGGTGAAGGCCGATCAGCTGGGAAAAATCTACGCTCACGACATGCGCGCCCAGGGCGTGCTGTTTGAATCCAAGCCTGCAACCGATGGCCCCGCCACGGCGCGCTCCTTCATTCTGGTGACGCCCGAGGGCGAACGCACCATGAATACTTATCTCGGTGCCTGCGTGCATTTGACCGTGGCCGATGTCGACGAGAAAATCGTCTCCGCCGCCAAGGTCACCTACATGGAAGGCTATCTCTGGGACAGGCCTGAAGCCAAGGAGGCCTTCAAGCTGGCCGCCAGAATCGCGCGGAAAGCGGGGAGGCTCACCTCAATCACGCTCTCGGATTCTTTTTGCGTCGAGCGCCACCGTGAAAGCTTTCTCGACCTCATCCGCAACGACATTGATATCGTCTTTGCCAATGAAACTGAAATCAAGTCGCTCTACCTGACGCAGAATTTCGACGGCGCCCTGCAGGCGCTGCGCCAGGATTGCGAAATCGCCGTGGTCACCCGCTCGGCCCTGGGCAGCGTCGTGGCCCATGGCGATGACGTTATAGTCGCACCCGCAATCGCCGTTTCCCAAGTCGTTGATGTGACGGGCGCCGGCGACCTCTACGCCGCGGGCTTTCTCTTCGGCTACACGCAAGGCTTTGGCAATGCGCGCTCGGCGCAACTGGGCAGCCTTGCCGCCGCCGAAATCATTTCCCATGTGGGTGCGCGGCCCGAAGTTAATCTCGGGGATTATGCAAAAGAGGCAGGCCTGCTCTAACCGCCCGCCTCTTCGGCCGTGTCTTCGGCGTTCGGCTTTTTCCTGACGTGAATGCGGATGCGCTTGACCCGCCTTGCGTCCGATTGCAGGATTTCAAATTCCACGCCGCTGCCGTGCTTGATGATTTCGCCGCGCGTCGGAACCCGGCCCGCCATCTCGAAAATCAGCCCGCCCAGCGTGTCCGCCTCGTCCTCTTCCTCGTCCGACAGGAGGTCGACGCCGAGCAGCTTGTCGACGGCGGAAATATGCACCCGCGCGTCAGCCACATAGATGTTGTCGTCCTGGCGCTTGATCAGCTGCTCGTCGTCGGTGTCGTGCTCATCGGAAATGTCGCCGACGATTTCCTCAACCAGGTCTTCGATCGAAATGAGGCCGTCGCTGCCGCCATACTCGTCAATGACGATGGCCATGTGGATGTGCGTGGCCTGCATCTTGAGCAGCAGGTCGGCGGCCGGCATGGAAGGGGGCACAAAAAGCACTTCGCGGTAGATCCCCGACTGCTTGACCGGCAGCGCCAGATCCTTTGCCGATATGGTGATGCCCGGGTTCTTTGCCTTGGTTTTCGGTTTCCCGCCCTTGACCGACATCCAGCGCATGAAATCCTTGACATGGATCATGCCGGCGACGTCATCAAGGGTTTCTCGGTAAACCGGAAGCCGCGAGTGGTTGGCCTCATTGAACTTGGCGAGCAGCTCGCGCATCGTGGCGCTGTCCTCGATGGCGATGATGTCGGCCCGCGGCACCATCGCGTCATCCACGCGCAGATCCGAGAACTTGATCAGGTTGCGCATCATCGACCGGGTTTCCTGGCCGAGATCGTCCTGCGGATTCTGTGCCTGGTGGGTTTCGATGACGTTTTCCAGGTCGCGCAGGCCCTTGTCCCGGGAGACCGAAAACTTGTTCAGGAATTTCCGGAGGAATCCCTCTCCAACCGGGACCGGCGGTGTCGTTTCGTTGCTCATGGTGCGTAGGGATTTTCCATTCCCAGTCCTGCCAGTATCATAATTTCACGGGCCTCCATGGCTCCGGCTTCGTCATCGTTTTCATGGTCGTATCCTAGCAGATGCAGCACCCCGTGCACGATCAAATGCGAGACATGGTGACTGACCGGCTTTTTCTGCGCCAGCGCCTCCCGGGAAATGACGCCGTAAGCGAGCGCGATATCGCCCAAGGGCCGGGGTTCGCCCTCGGGCACCGGCGTGGCGGCGGAAACCGGAAATGACAGGACATTCGTGGGTCCGGCCTTGCCGCGCCACTGGCCGTTGATCTCCGCTATTCTGGCATCCGAGGTAAACAGCAGGCCGATCGCCACATCGTCGTCGGGCAGCACGGCCAGGACGGCGGTCCGGGCAAGCTTGCGGAGATTGGGAACCACGCGCCATTCCCTGTCGTCAATACTGATGTCAAGCTTCATCGCTGCTGGGAGAGACTTTTGACCTTGGCTCCCAGCTTGTCATAAGCGGCGACAATCCGGCCGACCAGCGCATGCCTGACGATATCGCTGGTGGAGAACTTGATTTGCTCCGTGCCCTGAACCCCTTTCAAAACCCGCAACGCGTCATCGAGGCCGGAGCTGGCGCCCGACGGCAAGTCAACCTGGCTGGGATCGCCGGTGATCACCATGCGGCTGCCTTCGCCAAGCCGCGTCAGGAACATTTTCATCTGCTGCGGCGAGGTGTTCTGCGCTTCGTCGAGAATGATGAAGGCGGAAGCCAGGGTGCGCCCGCGCATGAAGGCAAGCGGCGCGATCTCGATCTGGTTTTCGGCCAGGCCCTTGGTCACCAGGGCTGCCGGCATCATGTCGTAGAGCGCGTCATAGAGCGGGCGCAGATAGGGATCGACCTTGTCCTTCATGTCGCCCGGCAGGAAGCCCAGGCGCTCGCCTGCTTCAACGGCAGGACGCGACAGGATGATCCGGTCCACTTCGCCGTTCATCAGGGCTTCGGCGGCACACGCCACCGCCAGGTAGGTCTTGCCCGTGCCCGCCGGGCCAATACCGAACACCAGTTCGTGTCTGCGGATGGCTTCCACGTAATTTTTTTGCATGGGGGTGCGCGGCATCACCAGCTTGCGCCGGGTGCGCACCGTGCCTTCCTTGACCTCCTTGTCATGAACCGATTGATTCATGCGGATTGCCCCTTCGACTTCGCCGCGGTTGATTTCAAGGCCGCGGCGCGCCCGCTGATAGAGTTGCGATAGCACGTTCTTGGCGCCGTCGCGCGCCGGGCCCATGCCGCGGATGGAGACGCGGTTGCCGCGCGGCGTGATGGCCACGCCCATGCGGTGCTCGATCAGGGCGATGTGTTCGTCATGTTCGCCGAATAAAAGTGAGAGCAGGCGGTTGTCGTCAAAAGCGAGGGTGAGTGTGTCATGGTCGTCCGCACTGGGGCTGGACTTAACGGTTGCGAGCTGGGCTGCGCTGGCTTGCGAATTCAACTGTGACTTTCTCCTGTTGTTGCCTCAGACCTCAGAATCATGCTTCGACTAACGCACTATGGCCCGAAAGGCTGTTTGTGCCAACACCATCTATTTTAACCTCCAAAATCGTCCCAATTTGGGCCTTTTGGCCGTTGACGTGCACCGGTTGCAGATAGGGTGAACGCCCCATTAACTGGCTTTGTTCCCGCCCTGCTTTTTCCAGCAGGACCGGCAGGGTCTTGCCCAGAAAGGACCGGTTGAAGGCGGTTTGCTGGGCGTGGATCAGGGCCTGAATCCGGGCCAGCCGCTCGCTTACCGCTTCGTCTGCCACCTGATATGGGTTTTCGGCCGCAGGAGTTCCAGGCCGCGGCGAATATTTGAAGGAATAGGCGCCGGCGTAACCCACCGCTTCAATGAGATTCAAGGTGTCTGTCAAAATCCGCCTCCGTTTCACCGGGAAAGCCCACGATGAAATCACCCGACAGCGCCATGTCCGGCCGGGCGCCCCGCACTTTTGCAACCGTCTTCAGATAGTAATCAATCCCGTGGCCCCGGTTCATCGCTTTCAGGACACGGTCGCTGCCGCTTTGAACCGGCAGATGCAGGAAGGGCATAAGCTTCGGGTTGCTGGCATGGGCCTCGATCAACGCGTCGTCCATATCCCTCGGGTGGCTTGTGGTGTAACGCAGGCGCTTGATGCCAGAGATCTGTGACAGCTTTGCGATGAGCCCCGCCAGCGACAGTGCCTTCGCCGTGATAGGCATTGACGTTCTGCCCCAAAAGCGTGATCTCGCGCACCCCCGCCTCGGCAAGCCGTTGGGCTTCCCGCTCGATCTGCGACGGCGGGCGGGAAAACTCGGCGCCCCGCGTATAGGGCACCACGCAGAAGCTGCAGAACTTGTCGCAGCCCTCTTGCACCGTGAGAAAAGCCGAGACATTCCGCTTGAGAACGCGCCGGCCGTTCTGCTGTTCCAGCGCTTCGAACTTGTCGTCCGCCGGAAATTCCGTTTCGACAACCGCCTCACCGGTTTTGAGCCGCCGCGCGATGAGCTCCGGCAGGCGGTGATAGGTCTGCGGGCCAAAGACGAGGTCAACGGTTTTCGCCCGGCGGATGATTTCCGCCCCCTCGGCCTGGGCCACGCAGCCCGCCACCGCCACCAGCATCTCGCCGCCTGCCTCCTGCTTTTCGCGCTTCAGGCGCTTCATCCGGCCAAGCTCCGAATAGACTTTTTCAGCCGCGTGCTCGCGGATATGGCAGGTATTGAAAATCACCAGGTCGGCCTGCTCGGGAACCGGCGTTTCCGCATAGCCCATGGCCTTCAGCGTGTCGCGCATGCGCTCGCTGTCATAGACATTCATCTGGCAGCCATAGGTTTTTACGTAAACCGACTTGGAGGCGGTGGTCATGGCCCGTGTGCTAGCTCATTTTGGCGCGGCCGTGAAGCGTCTCCACCAGCCCGCGCCTGACTGCCTCTTCCGCCTTCTTCGCCAGGATTTTCCGGCTTCCATGATCGGCCATGGAGAGCGCCGCATGGCAGATGATTTTCACTTCAATCGGCCCATGAGCCATGGCCGCCCAGAGATGCGGCGGCATCTCCATATCGCCATACCAGGCATAGAGCGGGCGCAGGTGCCGCGGCATCGGCGCGTTGCGGTGGCCTGTATAGACAACGCTCAAGGGCTGAATCGCCACACTGGAATTTTCCGCGGCGGCAAAGAAAGTGGACTTGAACGGAAGGACCCGCATTCCGTCGCCCGAAGTGCCTTCCGCAAACAGCACCAGCATGTCGCCCGCCGCCAGGCGCTCGCGCATTTCATCGCGGGAAGTCCCTGTTGTAAGGCGCCGTGCACGGTCCACGAAGATGGTGCGCTGCAGCCGCGCCAGGGCGCCGAAGAAAGGCCAGGCATTCACATCTCTTTTGGCGATGAAGGAAACCGGCGCCAGCGAACTCAGGATCACGATATCGAGCCATGACACATGGTTTGCCGCAAAGATCGCCGGCCCCTGTTTCAGCGCCTCGCCCTCAATGCTCACCCGGACTCCGATGATGCGCAGCACGAGACGGTGGTAATACATGGGGAACACGCGTGCCATGCGCGGCCAGAGCCAGACAAAAAGCTGCTGCACCGGCATGAGCGGAAGCGTGACGCCGGCAAAGGTCAGCAGCACCAGCGTGGCGCGGAGCCGGCTCACCGGCTCAGACGCTTGCGCATGACCAGGCCATCCTCTTGGCTGCCGTCGCCGCGCCTGTAATAATTCTTTCGCTCTCCGGCCTTATGAAATCCACTGGACTCATAAAGCGCAAGTGCCGCGTGATTTGAAACGGCGACTTCAATAAAAAGGAATTTCACACCTTCATTCTTGAGAACACTTTCAAGATGTCGCACCAGCAGCTTGCCATGGCCTTTCTGGCGGAAGGCCGGGCGGGTGCAGATCGTGAGAATTTCAGCTTCATCCGCAGCCCGGCGAAACAGCACAAGTCCCATCGGGTTGTTCTGGCTCGAAACCAGGATTGCCTGCGTGCCGGGAATGGCTAGCATTCCGCTGAAATCCGCTTCACTCCACCGCGTCTCGAAACTTTCGCCATGAAGTTCCGCCAGCAGTTTTGCCGCCGCTGGCCCCACCGCGCTGAAGGAAATTTTTGCAGCCTGCGGCTTTACATCGGGTGGCCGCAGGTAAAGCGGTTCCGGCGGCACGGTCGATGCCGGAATGCTGGCAGCGAGTTTCACAAAATTTTGCGCAACCGGCAGATCACCGACATCACTGTGCAGATACGGCTGGCCATCCAGTTGATGCAACAACAAGCCCGCCGCGGTTCCCATAATTCTGGCCGGACCACTTGGCATGAACCTGTATCCGTTGGCCAAGGTCGCAATGGTTGGTGCTGTGATTTCTTTTCCGGATTGATCAAAGGCAGCGAAATAAATTTCGTTGGCCCGCGCATCGACCGCAACCACGATGGGAAGATCTCCTGCCGTTTCGTTGCAGGCGATGGCTGCCAGCGAATTGATGCCGGTGATGGGAATGTTGAGCGCAACGCCCAGGCCCCGCGCCATGGCAAGCCCGATGCGGACCCCGGTGAATGTGCCCGGACCCGTGGTCACAGCAATGCGCGCCAGATCTTTGAATGCAACCCCCGCCGATGCCATGGTTTCCTGCACCATGGGCGCCAAGGCTTCCGCCTGCCCCCGCTCCATGAATGCATGGCGCGAGGCCAGCACACGCCCCGGCCCCGCGTCATAAACGCAGACCGAGCAGGCCGCCATTGAAGTGTCCAGAGCAAGAATAAGCATTATGCTGCTTGATAAGCCGCAATGGTGAAAAGATGCAAGTTCACATGCCGGTAATGAATAACATCGATCACGTCTTCTCCTGCGAAGCGGGAGAAGAAAGGGGCCCGTTTCACGAAGTGAAATGGGATAGATGAGGGCACTTTCGACCTCGTTCCCCTCACCTCCCCAATCGCTTTGCGACTGGGTCCCTTCCTCTCCCGCTTTGCGGGCGAGGACAAGTGATCAGGGATGAATAACGCCCTTGCGCAGGATCAGGTTGCCGTAAAGCCTCCGCTCGCCCGAGGCCACGATGGCATAGCAGGCCTTGACCCGGGTGTAGAAATCGGACCCCGCCAGCACCGTGATCTTCCGCTTGGGCTCGTATTTTCCAAGGGCCTTTTCAAAGTCCGCAAACACCGGTTCCATCCGCTTGGCATCGCCTCCCGCGGCGGGCCTGAAGACGGCGTCGGGCACGAATTCATCCACCGGCATCACCGATAAGATCGCCTCGACAAGGCGCGGTGCATCATGGCCATCCAGGCGCACCAATCTTTTGGCATCTGTTTCCGCCGGATAATTGCCATCCACCACGGCGATTTCGTCGCCGTGCCCCATGCCGCGCAATATCGCCAGAAGGTCGGGCCCCAAAACGGGATCGATACCCTTGAGCATCTAGAAGGCCTCCTTGAAGAGAACGTCGCGGTCGATGATGTAGTTGGCAAAGAGCGAAAGGCTGGCGGCTCCCATGGCGCGCGCGTCCGCGCCGATGCTGCCCTCTTCAATGCTGAATTTCGGCAGGCCCCGCAAATCCTGGCGCGCAAGCGCTGCGCGGGTTTTCTGCACCAGGTCGGTCCGCACATGGGCCGGCATGGCGCCATCGATGATGATGGCGTCAAAATCGATGATGGCCATGGTTGCAACGGCGGCAAAGGCAAGGCTTCTGGCGGTTTGCTCAAGCCAGGCATCAAGGGCTGCGCCAATTTCTCCCCAATCCTCGGGCGAACGCGCAAGCAGCATCGGGTCCCGCCCGTCCGCCTTCAAGCTGTTCTCCAAAACATAGAGACTGGCATTGTGAGTGAGTTGTTGCGGGCTGCCGTCGGACGTCATGATCGGAAACGAACCGAAGGCGCCCGCATAGCCGGCTTTCCCCGGAAAGATATGGCCGTTGATGACAATGCCGCCGCCGACAAAATAACCGACGAAGAAATAGGCATAGCTGTTGAAGCGGTTGCCCGTGCCGAACAGCAGCTCCGCCGCGCAGGCCGCCGTGGCGTCATTGCTGAAATGCACCGGCCAGTCGCCCAGCTTGGCGATCTCGCCGGCGATGTCGAAGTCGCGCCAGGCCTCCAGAACCTCGTGCGAGGCGCCCACCTCTTCTTCCCAGTTCCAAAGTTCGAAAGGCGTGGCAATGCCCAGGCCGCTGATCCGGCTTTTCTGTTCAGGCGACAGGCCCGACAGCAGGCCTTCGAGTTCAACCGCCACAAAATCCATGATCTTTTGCGGGGTGGGAAAAACATAGGGCTGATGCACCTTGCGCCGCACCTTGCCGGTGAGGTCAAGCAGGATAAGATCGCCGGAACGACGCCCGATTTTCAGGCCAATCGAAAACGCCCCGTCCGGATTGAGCGAAAAAGGAACCAGCGGCTGGCCAACCTTGCCGCGCTGCGGTGTTTCCTTGACCAGCAGACGGTCATTTTCAAGCTGCCGGACAATCACCGAAACGGTCTGCGCCGAAAGCCCCGTGAGCTTGGCGATTTCGGCCTTGGGCAGGCTGCCGTGGCGGCGGATCAGGGAAAGGGCCAAGCGCTCATTGTAGAGGCGCACCCCGTTTTGGGTTGTGCCCCGCGCCAGCGTCGGGCCCTTGCCCATAACCTGCCCGCCAATCGCCCAATCCATCGTCACGCCGGTCCGCCTGTGTGGAATTTATGCAAATTGCCCGCTGGGGTGCTCAAATTTTGACTTTCCCGTAGGGCCAATGGCTTGTCAATCAATAAATCATGCGGATTTATTTATTGACTCTTGGAAGGGAATTGGCTCAATTCCATAAAGCGATCAAGATTCATCGCAATGAATCTTGGTCTCTATAAGAAGTAGCTAGACTTGAATGGCCGACAGAGTTAGATTAAATTTTACATAAGTAATAAGACTTATGTATGTAAGTTTACTTAACTAAGCCCAAAATGGGCGTGTTCCATGGGAGAATCACTGTGAAGACAATTCTGAAATCTGCTGCCGCAGCCGCTGTTTTGCTCAGCTTCGCCAGCATTGCCCCCGCGCAGGCCGCCGGCATTGGCGCTTGCCTCATCACCAAAACCGATACCAACCCCTTTTTCGTTAAGATGAAGGAAGGTGCCACCGCCAAAGCAGCAGAGCTCGGCATCGATCTTAAAGCTTACGCCGGCAAAAATGATGGCGACCACGAAGGCCAGGTGGCTGCCGTTGAAACCTGCATCGCTGACGGGGCTAAGGGTATCTTGGTCACCCCGTCCGATTCAAGGGCCATGGTTCCGGTCCTCAAGCAGGCCCGTGACGCCGGCATCCTGGTGATTGCCCTCGACACGCAGCTCGATCCGCCCGATGGCGCCGACCAAACCTTTGCCACCGACAATTTCCAGGCTGGGTTTCTGATCGGCTCCTATGCCAAGGCCAAGCTCGGTGACAAGGCCAAGGACGCCGTCATCGGCTTCCTGGACATTAACCCCAAACAGGTCAGCGTCGACGTGCAGCGCGACCAGGGCTTCATGAAGGGCTTCGGCATCGACGTGAAGGATGTAAACGTGATCGGCGACGAGGATGATCCACGTATTGTTGGCCACGACTATACTAACGGAGATCCGGAGGGCGGCCGCAAGGCCATGGAAAACCTTCTCCAGATCAATCCGAATATCAACGTGATCCACACCATCAACGAGCCAGCCGCCGCCGGTGCCTACGAAGCGCTGAAGGCAGTTGGCAAGGAGAAGGATGTTCTGATCATGTCGGTTGATGGCGGCTGCCCGGGCGTGAAGAACGTCGCTGAAGGCGTGATCGGCGGAACCTCGCAGCAGTATCCGCTGCTGATGGCGGCTCTGGGCGTTGAAGCCATCAAGAAGTTTGCCGACTCGGGCGAAAAGCCTGCCGCAACCGAAGGCAAGGCTTTCTTCGACACCGGCGTCGCATTGATCACCGATGCGCCGGTTGAAGGCGTTCCTTCAATCGACACGAAGGAAGGCCTCGCCAAGTGCTGGGGTTGATCTCTGACAAGTTTCAGTGAATGATGACTGAAACACGGAAGGGCGGCCCTCGTGGCCGCCTTTTTTGTGCTAAGCAGAGGCGTTAAAAAACGCGGGGCAGGGAGTTGCGAATGTCGAAAGCGCAGGAATTTGAAAAAGTTCTCGAACACAGCGACACGTCGGCAGTGTCTTTCGAGTCGCACATAAAGTCCCCGCTTGAGAAAGCCCAGCATTTTCTCCATTCAAACCAGGCAGCCGTGCCGCTCATCGTGCTCATTCTCTCGATTGCCGTATTCGGCGTGCTCGTCGGCGGCAAATTCTTCAATCCGTTTTCGCTGACCCTCATCCTGCAGCAGGTCGCCATCGTCGGCATCGTCGGCGCGGCCCAGACGCTCATTATTCTCACCGCCGGCATCGACCTGTCGGTCGGCGCCATCATGGTGCTCTCGTCCGTTGTCATGGGGCATTTCGCATTCAACGGATTAGTTTTTTTTGGCATGCGCATTTTACCCCCTCTTCCCGTCCCGCTCGCGATTGTCTGTGGGTTGCTCTGTGGCGCAGCCTGCGGATTCATCAACGGTTGGCTGGTGGCCAGAATGAAATTGCCGCCCTTCATCGTCACGCTCGGCACCTGGCAGATATACAGCGCCACCAAATATCTCTACACGGCCAACGAAACAATCCGGGGCCAGGATGTGGAAGCCCAGGCCCCGCTGCTGCAACTCTTCGGCATCCAAATCAAATTTGGCGGCGCGGTAATTACCATCGGTGTTATCTTCATGGTTTTGCTGGTGGTGTTCCTCTGGTACATCCTCAACTACACGGCTTGGGGCAGGAGGCTCTATGCGGTGGGCGATGACCCTGAAGCAGCCCAGCTCTCCGGCATCCGCGTCGATCGCATGCTCATCGCCGTTTACACGATCGCAGGCCTTATTTGCGGCTTCGCAGGCTGGGTGCTCATTGGCCGGATTGGCTCCATATCGCCGACGGCGGGTGAATTTGCCAATATCGAGTCCATCACCGCCGTGGTGATCGGCGGCATCTCGCTCTTCGGCGGGCGCGGCTCCATTTTGGGCATGATTTTCGGCGGCCTCATCGTCGGTGTTTTTTCCCTCGGGCTTCGGCTTTACGGAACCGATGCGCAATGGACCTACTTGCTCATCGGCGTTCTCATCATTGGCGCTGTGGCGATCGACCAGTGGATCAGAAAGGTTTCGGGTTAAGCTCATGGGCAAGAAAGCAAAAACAGACGGACCCGTTCCACTTCTCACCGCCCGCGGCCTGGTCAAGCGCTATGGCCGCGTGACCGCTTTGGACAGCGCCGATTTTGATCTCTACCCCGGCGAGATCCTTGCGGTGATCGGTGACAACGGTGCCGGAAAATCTTCGCTCATCAAGGCCATCTGCGGCGCCGTCATGCCCGACGAGGGTGAAATCAAGATCGATGGCAAGACGGTGCAATTCAAGTCTCCAATGGAAGCCCGCGATGCCGGCATTGAAACCGTTTACCAGAACCTGGCTCTCTCGCCGGCGCTCTCCATTGCCGACAACATGTTCCTTGGCCGTGAAGTCCGCAAACCCGGCGTCCTTGGAAGCATTTTCCGCATGCTTGACCGCTCCACCATGGAAAAGCGTTCTCGTGACAAGCTGACGGAACTCGGCCTTCTGACCATCCAGAACATCAGCCAGGCGGTCGAAACCCTGTCCGGCGGCCAGCGTCAGGGCGTGGCTGTGGCCCGCGCCGCGGCCTTTGGTTCAAAGGTCATCATCATGGACGAACCCACCGCCGCCCTGGGCGTGAAGGAATCGCGCCGCGTGCTGGAACTGATTCTCGACGTGAAGCGCCGCGGCCTGCCCATTGTGCTGATCTCCCACAACATGCCGCAGGTCTTCGAAGTTGCCGACCGCATTCACATTCACCGCCTGGGCCGGCGCCTTTGCGTCATCGATCCCAAGAAATACACCATGTCCGATGCGGTGGCCTTCATGACCGGGGCCAAGGCCCCGCCCAAGGAACTTCTTTCGGCGTCATAGGGCGCGGGCTTCATAGGCCAGTTCGGCAAATTTCTTGCGCAGCGCCTCGGCGGTATAAACCGGCGTGTGAAATTCCATCCGAAGGCTCTGCTCATGCAGGCCCAGGTCCGCGCCATCGGGATCAATCGCCAGAACCCGCCAGGGGCCGGGCTGCGCCCGCAAAATCTTCGTGGCATAGAGGTGGATGGCTTCCCCATGGTCATGGTTCATGTGCGCGATCGCCGAATTCTCCAGGGCTGCCATTTCCTCGGCGGGCGGAAACACTTCCTCGGGCGTTAGGGTTTCGATGCGCCCGAAGCCGGCAACCCCGTGAATGCCCGAAGGCCTCAGCCGCCAAAACGAGAAATCCGGAAAATCCGCATAGCGCCCGGCCTGCGGATGCCGCGCCAGATAACGCCGGCGAAGGTCCGCATCGTCGACCGGTTCAAAGCGCCCCAGCACGGTCACGCGCGGCCCCACCAGCGCGTCACCGGTGGCCGGCACCTCGCCCGCCAGCACGCTGGCCCGGGCATCCGCCAAAAGATTTTGCGTATGCCAGGCCAGCCGTGAGATCAGGACCAGCGGCCAGCCCGAAACATCGGTGGCGAGGTTGGCCAGCGAGCCATAGGGCGTGCCCTCGCCGCGCGCCAGGGTTGAAAGCGAACAGGTTCGCGCCCGCCTCAGCACCTGGCGCATGGCCGTTCCGGAAAAACCTTGTTTTTCAATCATTTAATAAACATTACTCATTTGTCATGCGGCGTTTCTTTGCGGTTTGCCACAATTTGTTCTAGTTTCATCCATAGAGGCGGCCGGCAGGAACAACAACGGATGAATAAGAAAATGGCAATGATTGCATTGGTTGACGATGATCGCAATATTCTAACCTCCGTAGGCATGGCGCTGGAAGCCGAGGGCTACGCCGTGCAAAAATACAACGACGGGGCCGCAGCCCTTCAGGGCCTGCAGGACCAGCCGCCCGACATGGCCATCTTCGATATCAAGATGCCGCGCATGGACGGCATGGAGCTGCTCCGCCGCATCCGCCAGAAAACCGATCTGCCGGTGATCTTCCTCACCTCCAAGGATGACGAGATCGACGAACTCTTCGGCCTCAAGATGGGGGCCGATGACTTTATCAAGAAGCCCTTTTCCCAGCGCCTGCTGGTGGAGCGCGTAAAGGCCGTCCTGCGCCGCGCCGGGGCCCGGGATGGCACGGTCCCCGTCGTCGATGCGGCCAAGGTCATTGAGCGCGGCAAGCTCTCCATGGACCCCGACCGCCATTCCTGCACCTGGGATGCAAGGCCGGTCACCCTCACCGTCACCGAATTCCTCATCCTGCAATCGCTCGCCCAAAGGCCGGGCATCGTGAAAAGCCGCGACGCGTTGATGGATGCGGCCTATGATGACCAGGTCTATGTGGATGACCGCACCATCGACAGCCATATCAAGCGCCTGCGCAAGAAGTTCAATCAGGTCGATGAGGCCTTTGATGGTATTGAAACCCTCTATGGTGTTGGTTATCGTTTCAAGGAACAATAGAATTTGCCCTCGCGCGAGGGTGCGGAATGCTTGACAAGACTGCAGCACCCGAGGTCCTTGAGCGCAGCGAAGGCGACGAGGTCCAGGAGGTTGAGAATTTCGACCTGCCGGTCGAAGGCCGCCGCGGCCTTTTGCACCGCTTTGCCCCGCAACGGCTGGTCAGCCGCATCGTTCTTCTGAATCTTTTGGGCCTCGTTATTCTCGTCAGCGGAATTCTCTACTTCAACCAGTTCCGCCAGGGCCTGATTGACGCCCGCGTGCAGAGCCTCACCACCCAGGCCCAGATCATTGCCGCGGCCATTGCGGGGTCGGCCACCGCCGATACGGGCTCCATCGTCATCAACCCGGATTCGCTCGAAGACAATTCCGATCCCTACGCCCCTGACGCCGACCAGCTCGGCAGCCTTGATTTTCCGATCAATCCCGAAACCACCGGCCCGGTGCTGCGCCGCCTGCTTGCCAACTCAACCATCCGTGGGCGGATTATCGACCCCGATGGCAATCTCGTCGTCGACAGCAGGTTCCTCTACGGCGGCGGCGACATCATCCAGTCGGACCTTCCGCCGCGCAATGCCGGCGCGCCCAACTTCCTCGTCCGTTGGTGGAATGCGGCCTATGACTGGTTCTTTGCCTATGATTATCCGCTGCAGAAGGAATACAGCCTCGACAACGGCAAGGATTTTCCGGAAGTGGCCGCAGCCCTCAATGGAGCTGTTGTCAGCGTGGTGCGCCTCGATGAAAAGCACGACATCATCGTCCTGGTCTCGGTTCCGGTGCAGCGCTTCCGGGCGGTGCTTGGCGCTCTGGTGCTCTCGACGTCGGGCGGCGAAATCGACAATGTCCTGCGCGCCGAGCGCCGCGTCGTGCTCCTCACCTTCGGCTTCGTGGCGCTGGTGACCATCCTCCTCTCGGTGTTTTTGGCCGGCGCCATCGCCGAACCCATCCGCCGCCTTTCTGCCGCCGCCGAGCGGGTGCGCCGCGGCATCAACAAGCGCGTCGAGATTCCGGACTTCACCGCCCGGCGCGACGAGATTGGCCATCTCTCGGGCGCGCTGCGCGACATGACCGGCGCCCTCTACAACCGCATCGATGCCATCGAGGCTTTCGCCGCCGACGTGAGCCATGAGCTCAAGAACCCGCTGACCTCATTGCGCAGCGCCGTTGAAACCCTCGCCATGGTGAAAACCGATGAGCAGCGCGCCCGGCTCGTCGAGATCGTCAAGCATGACGTGCGCCGCCTTGACCGCCTCATCACCGATATCGCCGATGCCTCGCGCCTCGATGCCGAACTGGCCCGGGCCGAAACAAATCCGGTCGACGTGGCGCGGCTCTTGGGCGCGATCACTACCCTTGCCAATGAAACCAGGAAGGAACACCAGGCGGAAATTGTCCTGCAGGTCCTCCCCGCCGGCAACGGCTTTGACCCGTTTCTGGCCTTTGTTGTTCTCGGCCATGAATCACGGCTGAGCCAGATCTTCCGCAATCTCCTCGACAACGCCCGTTCCTTTACCGCGGAAAATACCAGGATTTATGTGCGCGTCCGCCGCTCCGGCCGCGATGTGGAAATCCGCGTAGACGATTATGGTCCCGGCATCAGGCCAGACAATCTCGACCGCATCTTCGAACGCTTTTATACCGACCGTCCGGAAGGCTCTTTCGGCAAGAATTCCGGCCTTGGCCTGTCCATCTCCAAGCAGATCGTCGAGGCCCACAAGGGCCGCATCTGGGCCGAGAACCGCTATGGCCGGGCCCCGGAGGGCGTGGAAAAACCGGTGCTGGGCGCAAGGTTCGTGGTGCGCCTGCCCGCCGTTGCCGATGACTGGACACCGCCCGGGGCAAAGAGATGAATCAGTCGCAAATCTTTTTGCACGGAACCTGTCTCAGCGTCGGCGGCGCAGGCGTGCTCATACTGGGCGAGCCGGGAAGCGGAAAATCCACTTTGGCGCTACGGCTGATCGACGAACCGGGCCATGGAATTTCCGGCTTGCTTCTGCGCAGTGAGCTTGTGGCTGACGATCAGGTCATCGTCACCCGCGATCACCGCAGGCTCATGGCCTCGGCGCCGGCAACGCTGCGCGGGAAACTCGAAATCCGGGGCCTGGGGATTGTCACGCTGGCAACCCCGGCATCAGTGGCCCTGGCGCTCGTGGTAAAACTAAAGCACCATGCGGCCATCGAACGCCTCCCCGGCCCTGCCACCTTCGACGTTCTCGGTCTCACCCTTCCGCTGGTTGAAATGGATGGAAATTTACCTTCCGCCCCGGCCCGGCTGCGCGCCGCGCTGAACTGGCTGAAGCAATCCGCTGAGGCCCGTGAACCTGTTGCGCAGCGGCGTGGATAAGGGCAATGTGCGCCGCTCAAAACCGTAACAGAGACAAGATCCGCCGATGTGTGATTTCGTAGACCTCAAATGATTGGCCTCGTTCTGGTAACCCACGGGCGTCTTGCCGATGAATTTGTCTATGCCCTGGAGCACATTGTCGGCCACCAGGACATGGTGGCAGCCGTAGCCATCGGCCCCGAGGACAAAATGGAGGTTCGCCGCGCCGATATTGCGGCGGCGGTGAAATCCGTCGACACCGGCGAGGGCGTGATCATCCTGACCGACATGTTTGGCGGCACCCCGTCGAACCTGGCAATTTCCCTTCTCGAGGAGGGCCGCGTTGAAGTCGTGGCGGGATTGAACCTGCCCATGCTGGTGAAGCTGGTGCGGGTGCGAAAGGACTCCAACCTTCACAAATGCGCCGCCGCCGCCCAGGATGCCGGCCGCAAGTACATCAACATAGCCAGCCAGATACTGGGGGATTGATGACGGCATTGGTCCGCGAGCTGGAAATCGTCAATGAACGCGGCTTGCACGCCCGCGCCTCGGCAAAGTTCGTCAAATGCGCCGAAGGCTTCGACGCCAACATCACGGTGAGCCGCGACGGTCATTCGGTTCCGGCAACCTCGATCATGGGCCTGATGATGCTGGCCGCCGCCATGGGAACGTCCATCAGCGTTGAAGCCTCCGGCCCCGAGGCCGATGCCGCCCTTGCCGCCCTTGCCGCACTGGTGGAATCCCGGTTCGACGAGGATTAGGGAAAAGCATTGCACCCCCGATTTGCACTACGTCTTCTCCTGCGAAGCGGGAGAAGAAAGGGGCCTATGTCACGAAGTGACATGGGATAGATGAGGGCACTTCGACCTTGTTCCCCTCACCTCCCCATTGCGTTCCGCAATGGGTTCCTTCCTCTCCCGCTTCGCGGGCGAGGACAAAGAGTTCGTGCGTGGCGATGACCGGATCACGTCCGGTCACGATGAGAAAACAGTGACCGGGTCTCTGATTTAAATGATCTTCTTGTAAGCGGGCAGCGTCAGGAACGATTCGAAGTTCTTCGAGGTGGACATGGTTTTGAAAATGCCGATGGCTTCCCTGAAGCGGCCTTCCCGGTAAGCGTCCGCCCCCACCTCTTCCTTCACCCGCTTCATCTCTTCGCGCAGGCACCTGTCGAAGAACGTCCGCGTGACCTTGGCACCCGTATCGAGCGTTGCCCCGAATTTCAGCCATTGCCAGATTTGCGACCGCGAGATTTCGGCGGTGGCCGCATCCTCCATCAATTATAGATCGGCACGGCGCCGCGCCCCCCGAGCCAGGCCTCAATATAGAGAATGCCCACCCGGATATTCTCGCGGAAACCGGCTTCGGTCTTGGCTCCCTTGTGAACCTCCAGAAGTTCCTTCTGGCCGATCTTGACGTCATCGCGCTTGACGTAAAGCTGGTTCGGCGTGGGCATCAGGGCGTTGAACACCTCCATGGCCACGGGCACCAAATCGGGATGCGCCACCCAGGTGCCGTCATGGCCGTTGCGCGCCTCACGCTCCTTGTCATCTCTCACCTTGGCAAAAGCCAGCTCATTGGCTTCCGGATCCTTGCGGTTCGGAATCTGCGCCGCCATGCCGCCCATGGCGAAGGCGGCGCGGTTGTGGCAGGTCCTGATCAGCAGCGCCGAATAGGCCGCAAGGAAAGCCTTGGACATCACCACCTGCGAGCGGTCGGGCAAGACATATTTCCTGTTTGTGGCCAGCGTCTTGATGAACGAGAAGATGTAATCCCAGCGCCCGCAATTGAGCCCCGCCATATGCTCGCGCAGTTCAAAGAGGATTTCGTCCATCTCGAAGGCGGCGGGAAGCGTTTCGATCAGGACCGTGGCCTTGATGGTGCCGAGCGGCAGTCCAAGCGCGCTTTGCGCAAAGATGAAAACACTGTTCCACAGCCGCGCCTCCAGATGGCTTTCCATCTTGGGCAGGTAGAAATAGGGGCCTGAGTTATGGCGCAGCGCCGCCTTGGCGTTGTGGAAAAAATACAGGCCGAAATCAAGAAGCGCGCCGGACATGATCTGGCCGTCGATGCGCACATGGTTTTCCGGCAGGTGCCAGCCGCGCGGCCGCACCATGAGCACCGCGGGCCGCTTGCCGAGAACGTAATGCTTGCCGGAATCCGGATCGCGGTGATCCATGGCGCCGCTCCAGCGGTCGCGCAGATTGATCTGGCCGCGGACGAGGTTGTCCCAGGTCGGAGAATTTGAATCCTCGAAATCCGTCATGAAGACCTTGGCGCCGGAATTGAGCGCATTGATCACCATCTTGCGGTCCGTGGGCCCGGTAATTTCAACCCGGCGGTCCTGCAAGTCAGCGGGGATCGGGGCCACCCGCCATGAGCCCTCGCGGATGGCGCGGGTCTCCGGCAGAAAATCCGGCAGCTCTCCCTTGCTGAACCGTTTGGCCCTTGCGGCGCGAAGGCCCAGCAGCCTCAGCCGTTCGCCGTCAAACCTGCGGTGCAGCTCCGCAACGAAGCCAAGGGCCTCGGGCGTGAGAATGGAGCGGTATTCCGCCAGCATTTTTCCGCGAAGCGTGACGCCGGCTGGCATTCTGGCCATATCTTAAGCCCCTCCAGTGAGATGTTTCAGTTTGTCGGGCTTCGGCCCCCCATAGGCCCAATCGAGAAGCTCGACCGTATGCAGGACCGGCGTTTCCAGGCCTGTTGCAAGCTGCGTGATGCAGCCGATATTGCCCGTGGCGATCACCTGCGGATTGGTTGGCTTGATGTTTTTTATTTTCCGGTCCCGGAGCTGTGTGGCGATTTCGGGCTGCATGATGTTGTAGGTGCCGGCCGAGCCGCAGCAGAGATGGCCTTCCGGAATATCCTGGACCGTGAAGCCCGCATTGCGCAAAAGCGTTTGGGCCTTGCTCCCCATCTGCTGGCCGTGCTGCATGGAACAGGCCGAATGATAGGTGACGCGCAAGGCCTGCGAAGCCGCCGGCAGCTCGATGCCGGAGAGGAATTCAACAATGTCCCTGGCCTTGGCGCTGACGACTGCCGCCCTTGCCGCATAGACCGGGTCAAGGCGCAGCATGAAGCCATAATCCTTGATCGTCGTGCCGCAGCCCGACGTGGTGACGATGACCGCATCGACCCTGGCATTGGCCCAGTGATGCACATTGCGCCGCGCCCGCCAGATGGCGTCGGCCTCCTTGCCCATGTGGTGGGTGAGCGAGCCGCAGCAGGTTTCCCCGCCGGTAACCACCACTTCATAGCCAAGCCGCGTCAAGAGGCGGATGGTGGCGGCATTGATGGAGGGCTCGATCACGCTCTGGACGCAACCCATGAGCAGCGCCACGCGCCCGCGTTTTTTACCTTCTGCCGGATAGGTGCCGGGCGCCCCCAGGCTTTCCGCGGCAACTGGCGCGCCTGGAACAAGCGCCAGCATCGCCGCGACCCGCTTCGAGCCAATGCCGGAAATTACTCTTGAAAATGGCCGGGCGAGCTTCGCCAGCCCCAGCGCCAGCCGGAACACACGGGGCCGCGGCATGGCATAGCCCAATACGGCGCGCAGCATTTTTTCAGGCCACGGCCGTCGATAAGTCTTTTCCACATGCACCCGGGCCTGGTCGATGAGATGCATGTAATTGACGCCTGAGGGGCAGGTGGTCATGCAGGACAGGCACGACAGGCAGCGGTCGATGTGCTTGACCGTTTCCGTCGTGGCCGGCTCATTCTTCTCCAGCATGTTCTTGATGAGGTAGATGCGCCCGCGCGGGCTGTCGAGCTCGTCGCCCAGCAGCACATAGGTGGGGCAGGTGGCCGTGCAGAAACCGCAATGCACGCAAGACCGCAGGATCCTGTTGGCCTCGGCCGTGTGCGGGTCTTTCAATTGCGCTGCGGTGAAATTTGTTTGCATGGCTCAGATGCCTTTATACATGCGGCCATGATTGAGAACACCATGGGGATCAAAAGAAGACTTGACCCGCCTGGTGAGCGCCGAAAGCGCCGTGGGTTGCGGCTGGAATACCTCAATGCGTTCGCGCACGTCATCCTCGGCCCGGAAAAGCGTGGCATGGCCGTCGTGAACGCAGTTGCGGATGATATAGGCATAGGCCTGGTTGCTGCGCGGCACCCCAAGCCAGACGAGGCCCCCCGCCCAATCATAGAAATACTGGATATCAAGCTGCTTGGAGATCCGCGCCACGGTTTCGGCAGCCTTCGAGGGCGTCAGCGACAGCTTCCAGACAAAGCGCGCATCGTCGGCGCTGAGCCGCTCAACGTCGCGGATGGCTTTCCACTCGGAGAGCGAGTCCTTCTCATCGAGATGGTCGCCGGCTCCGAAAATTTTCAGATGGCTGGCAAGCTTCTGGCGGCGGTAAACCACCGAAGGCTGAATGCCTTCCAGGCGGAACAGGGTCTGCGACGGCGTTCCAGGGAGATGCGCGGCCCCTGAAACCTCGCAGGCGGATTGCATCGCAAGGCTCATGGCCTGAATGGCCTTGGCATCGCTGAGGCCGTTGAAAACCAGGGTTTCCTGGGTAGCGGCGGCAGGCAATACCTTGACCGTGATGCTGGTCGAGCGCCGCAAGCGTGCCGTAGGAGCCCACCATCAGCTTGGCCACATCAAAGCCCGTGACGTTTTTGACCACCCGTCCGCCCGCCTTGAAAATTTCACCGCGCCCGGAAACCCCGGCAAGGCCCAGGATATGGTCACGCGCCGCGCCTGCCTTGATGCGCCGCGGCCCCGAAAGCCCGCAGGCCATGAGTCCGCCGAGCGTACCCCGGTGTTTTCCGCCCAGCAATTTCGAATAGTCCGGCGGCTCGAAGGCCAGCTGCTGGTGGTTTTTGGCCAGCGCCTTCTCAATCTCGCTGAGCGGCGTGCCCGCCCCCGCCTCAAGCACCAGTTCCTCGGGCTCATAAAGCGAAATGCCGCTGAAGCCCGACATGTCTATGGCCGTTTCCGCCTGCAAGGGCCGGCCCAGCCCGCGCTTTGTGCCGCTTCCCACGATCTCAAGCTTGCCGCCGCGTGCCACATAGTCCGCAAGCTCCGGCACCGACTGCGGTTTGAAGGTGGGCGTCATCAGAATCTCGGAATCTCCGGGAACGGCAGCTTGCCCGCTTTCACATGCATGCGGCCCAGCTCGGCGCAGGCATGGAGCGTCGGAAATACCTTCCCCGGATTGAGCAGGCCCCGGTCATCGAAGGCGCATTTCAGGCGCTGCTGCTGCGCCAGGTCGGCCTCGGTGAACATCACCGGCATGAGATCGCGCTTCTCTATGCCGACGCCATGTTCGCCCGTGAGCACGCCGCCGACTTTGACGCAGAGCCGCAGGATGTCGGCGCCAAATTCCTCGGCCCGCGCCAGTTCGTCCGCCACGTTTGCATCATAGAGGATGAGCGGATGCAGGTTGCCGTCACCCGCATGGAAAACATTGGCGACCCGCAGCCCATGCTTCTTTGAAAGCTCGGCCATGCCCGCGAGAACTTCCGAGATGCGCTTGCGGGGAATGGTGCCGTCCATGCAGAAATAATCCGGCGAGATGCGCCCCACTGCCGGGAAGGCCGCCTTGCGCCCGGCCCAGAACAGCAGGCGCTCCGCTTCCGAAGTTGAAACGCGTGACGTGCTGCACTTGTTTTTCCGGGCGATCGCCGAGACCTCTTCAATCAGGTGGTCCACCTCGATGGCCGGCCCGTCCAGCTCGATGATGAGCAGCGCTTCCGCGTCCAGCGGATAGTCCGCATGGACAAATTCCTCCACCGCATGAATGGCTGGCTTGTCCATCATTTCCATGCCGCCGGGAATGATGCCGGCCGAAATGATGTCGGCCACGCAGTTTCCCGCATCTTCGCTGGAAGGAAAGCCCACCAGGATGACGCGGGCCGTTTCCGGCTTTTGCAGGAGCCGCACCGTGACCTCGGTGATCACGCCCAGCAGGCCTTCGGAGCCGGTGATCACGCCAAGCAAATCCAGCCCGTCGCTGTCCAGGTGTTTGCCGCCAAGCCGGATGACCTCGCCGCTGATCAGCACCATTTCAAGGCCAAGGATGTTGTTGGCGGTGAGGCCGTATTTCAGGCAATGCACCCCGCCGGAATTTTCCGCCACATTGCCGCCGATGGTGCAGGCGATCTGCGAGGAAGGATCCGGCGCGTAATAAAAGCCCTTGTGCTGCACCGCCTGGGTTATGGCCAGGTTGGTCACCCCCGGCTGCACCCGGGCGCAGCGGTTGTCATAGTCGATTTCCAGTATCTGGTTGAATTTCGAAAGCCCCAGCACGATGCCGTCCGCCAGCGGCAAGGCCCCGCCGGACAGCGAGGTGCCGGCCCCGCGCGGCACGACCTTGATCTTGTTTTGAAAGGCGTAGTGCAGAACTTTTGCCACCTCCGCCGTGGTTTTGGGCAGCACCACCACAAGCGGCATCTGCCGGTAGGCGGTGAGCCCGTCGGACTCGTAGACGCTCATTTCGGTGGTGGTTTCAATCACCCCTTCGCCCGGCACAATGCGGCGCAGCGCGGCTGCAATCGAGGCGCGCTTCTTGACTGTCTGTAGGTCTGCTTCGGGCATTTTCAGCATGGCGCGAAACTACCCTGCAATGGGATGATTTAACAAGAGAAACGATCTTGCAGTGAACCGCCAAGGCGGGCAAAAGGGGGGTCTGCCGCCAACTTTGAGAAACCTCCCGAGATGAACCCCGCCAAAGTCACCTGTATTGAAGACCTGCGCCAGATCTATGAAAGACGCGTGCCCCGCATGTTTTACGACTATTGCGACACCGGCTCCTATACCACCGGCACCTATGCCGATAACACCAAGGCCTTCGACAAATACAAGCTCCGCCAGCGTGTGGCCCGCAACATCGACAACCGCTCGCTGAAAACCAAAATGGTGGGTCAGGACGTGTCCATGCCGGTGGCGCTCGCCCCCATCGGCCTTGGCGGCATGCAGCATGCCGACGGTGAAATCAAGGCCTGCCGCGCCGCGCAGAAATTTGGCGTGCCATACACGCTGACCACCATGAGCATCTGCTCCATTGAGGAAGTGGCCCGGCACAACGAAAAGCCCTTCTGGTTCCAGCTCTATGTGATGCGTGACCGCGGCTTCGCCTCGGATCTCGTGGCCCGCGCCAGGGCGGCCAAGTGTTCGGCCCTGGTGCTCACCCTTGATCTCCAGCTTCTCGGCCAGCGCCACAAGGACATCAGGAACGGCTTGTCCGCGCCGCCCAAGCTGACCATCCCCAATATCCTCAACATGATGACCAAGCCAGGCTGGTGCGCCGGCATGCTCGGCACCAGGAACCGCACCTTTGGAAACATCGTGGGCCATGTCAAAGGCGTGGAAGACATGGGCACGTTGGCGGAATGGACCCATCATCAGTTTGACCCGACGCTGGACTGGACCTCGGTGGAATTCATCCGCAAGCAATGGCACGGCAAGCTCATCCTCAAGGGCATCAATGATGTCGATGATGCCCTGCTCGCCGTTCAGACCGGGGCCGATGCCATCATCGTTTCGAACCATGGCGGCCGCCAGCTTGACGGCGCGCCCGCAACCATCGACATGCTGGGCGCCATTGTCGATGCGGTGGGCGACAAGATCGAAGTGCATTTTGATTCCGGCATCCGGACCGGCATCGACATCCTGAAGGCCATGGCCATGGGCGCCAAGGGCACCATGGTGGGCCGGGCCTACATCTATGGCCTCGGCGCCGGCGGCGAAGCAGGCGTCACCCGGGCGCTTGAAATCCTGAAAAGCGAACTGGACATCACCATGGGCCTCTGCGGCGAGAAGGACATAACCAGGGTTGGCCGCCACAACCTCATGCTGCCGACACCTCCTTTCGCCATTCCGGCTCCTGCGCGCGCCCCCGCAAAGCCGCGTTCAGCCAAACGATAACCCTATCGCCGTGTGGAAGCCTGTTGACCGGATAACCGCACGCTGGAAGCCCGCAGCAGGGGCTGGACTCGAACATCTGGTGCTTCAGGCGAAGGCTGGCGGCTATCTCGTCAAAAGCCAGGTCGTCGGCGAGGATGAAGCAACGCGCTACGCCTTTGCATACGAAATCCAGACTGATCGGGATTGGCGGGTTTTATCGTTCACGATTGACTCGATCGACGGCCAAACCCTGGCCTGCACCTCGCCATCTCCCGGAATTTGGCACGACACGCAAGGCAACCGTCTCAAGGAACTGGAGGGCTGCATCGACGTCGATTTTACCTTCACCTGTTTCACCAATACCCTGCCGGTGCGGCGCATGAGCTTTGACAAGGGCCAGGCCCGGACGTTCCGGATGCTCTATGTCTACTTCGACAGGCCGGCCCCCGTGGCGGATGGCCAGAGATACACCTGCCTCGAACCGGGCCGGCGTTTTCTTTTCGAAGCCACCGATGGCGGCTTTACCCGCGAAATCGAATTCGACGATTACGGCCTCGTGCAGAACTATCCCGGCCTCTATCACCGCGTCGATTAGCCATGACCCTGCAGAACCGCGTGAACCCGTGGGGACAGATTGAGGCCAATCCGGCCCGTGGGCTCCTGATGGGCAACCGCGGCGGCAAGTTTCACCGCGATGACAGGACCTTGGGCAAGCGCCGCTGGGCCAGCCGGCACTGGATTTGCTGCGACATGCACTACAAGAACATGCAGCACGAGGCGATGGGGAAGGGCTACACCTCGTTGTTCTTCATGGATGAGGTGACAGCCCTGGCGGCGGGCCACAGGCCCTGTTTCTTCTGCCGCAGGGCCGACGCCAAAAGCTTTATCGGCGGCCGCAAGGTTCCGGACTTTGACCGCGAACTCCACGCCCAGCGCCTGGCAAGGCATGAGGCCGAGGTCAGGGATTTGCCCGATGGCGCCATGATCGGGCACGAGGGCTTAGCCTTCGCGGTCAAAGGCCAGCACCTCCTGCAATGGTCTCATTCCCAATATGGGCTGGCAATTCCCCGGGCATCGCTTATGAAGGCCAGGCTTTTGACACCGCCGCTCATCACCGCCATTCTGGCAAAAGGCTATCAACCGCGCTGGCATCCGTCAGCCACCACAGGGGAACAGGCATGAAACTGCTGCGTTACGGGCCAAAGGGCAGGGAAAAGCCCGGCATTCTGGACAAGGCCGGCAAGATCCGGGACCTGTCGAAAGTGATCCCGGACATTACCGGCGACACCATTTCCCCCAAGGGCCTGGCCAAGCTGAAGAAGCTCAAGCTTGAATCCCTGCCGCTGGTGCGCGGCGCCCCGCGCATCGGCGCCTGCGTGGCAAATTCGCAGAAATTCGTGGCCATCGGCCTCAACTATTCCGACCATGCGGCTGAATCGGGTCTCCAGGTTCCCCCCGAGCCCGTGGTTTTCACCAAGCATGTGAGCTGCATTGCCGGCCCCGATGACGATGTGACCATTCCGCCCAAATCCAAGAAGTCCGACTGGGAAGTGGAACTCGGCGTGATCATCGGCACCCGCGCCAAGAACATCACGAAGGCTGATGCCATGAAGCACGTGGCGGGCTATTGCACCATTAACGATCTCTCCGAGCGTGAATTCCAGGTGGAACGCTCCGGCCAATGGACCAAGGGCAAATCCTACGACACCTTCGGCCCCATCGGCCCCTGGCTGGTGACCGCCGACGAGGTGAAAGACCCGCAGAATCTCCACCTCTGGCTGGAGCTTAACGGCAAGCGCGTGCAGGACGGCAGCACCGCCACCATGGTTTACGGCGTGGCCCATATCGTGGCCTATCTCTCGGAATTCTTCACCCTGATGCCGGGCGACATCATCACGACGGGAACGCCCCCCGGCGTCGGCATGGGCATGAAGCCGCCGCAATACCTCAAGCCCGGCGATAAAATGCGCATCGGCATTGACGGCCTCGGCGAGCAGAACCAGAAGGTTGTGCGCGATAAGTAAGGGCGCTAGAAGCCCTCAACAAACGGGTTGGGACCATGGCTTCCAGTGACAAGCAAAACCGCCCCAAGGCACGCCTCGCCAAGGGTTTCCGCGATGTGGACGCGAATGAAATTCGCGGCCTCAAACGCATGCTGCGCATCATTGAGGGGGTGTATGAAAACTACGGCTTCGAACCCGTGGAACAGCCCTTCATTGAATATACCGAGGCGCTGGGAAAGTTCCTCCCCGATCAGGACCGCCCGAACGAGGGCGTGTTTTCCTTTCAGGATGATGACGAGCAGTGGCTGAGCCTGCGCTATGACCTGACCGCACCGCTCGCCCGCTATGTCGCCGAAAACCAGCAGTTCCTGCCGACCCCGTTTCGCAGCTACCGCCAGGGCTGGGTCTTCCGCAACGAAAAGCCAGGCCCCGGCCGCTACCGCCAGTTCATGCAGTTCGATGCGGATACCGTAGGCAGTGCTTCACCGGCAGCCGACGCCGAAGTCTGCATGATGGCAGCGGACACGATGGAAGCGCTGGGCATTCCGCGTGGGCAGTATGTTTTGAAAACGAATAGCCGCAAGATGCTTGATGGTTTTCAGGAAGCGCAAGGAATCGGTGCTGATGTGAAACTCACCTGGCTTCGCGCGCTCGACAAGTTGGATCGCCTTGGCAAGGATGGCGTGGCGTTGCTTCTGGGAAAAGGTCGTAAAGATGAATCCGGCGACTTCACGAAAGGCGCGGGCCTGAGCGACAAGCAGATTGAAGCCAGTTTGGCATTCTCAACTTCACTCGTACCCAGTTTGAAACTCGTTGAGGGAAGCAGAATCGGTGAAGAGGGGGCTCGTGATCTTGAGGCCATGGAAAGCCTCTTCAAATCTTCTGGCTATGGATCAGATCGCATTCGCTTCGATGCATCGGTAGTGCGGGGTCTCGAATACTACACGGGGCCTGTCTTTGAATGTGAACTGCTCATGGAAACGAAGGATGAAGACGGAAAGCCTGTACGCTTCGGTTCCGTCGGGGGCGGCGGACGCTATGATGATCTGGTGGCGCGCTTTACCGGGCAATCGGTTCCGGCAACCGGATTTTCCATGGGAGTTTCTCGGCTTTATTCGGCGCTGAAGCTTTTGGGACAAACCGATGACAAGGAAACAACCGCTCCCGTGGTCGTGCTCGTCATGGATAAGAACGCCCTCGGCGATTACCAGAAAATGGTGCAGCAGTTGCGTGGCAGCGGTATCCGCGCTGAAATGTATGTCGGCACCTCCGGCATGAAGGCCCAGATGAAATATGCCGACAAGCGCGGCAGTCCGCTCGTTGTCATTCAGGGCGGCGATGAAAAAGCCAGGGGCGAAGTGACGCTGAAGGATTTGGCCCTCGGTGCCCAACTCGCCAGCGGCGTTGAATCCCGCGAGGAATATGCCAGCCAGCGCCTGGCGCAGGTTTCGGTTCCCGAAGCTGATCTTGTTTCCGCCGTGAAGAAAATGCTGAATCGCAAATGATTCAATTTTTCCGACCCGCCCTCCTTTCCACCTCCCCCTTGTGGGGAGGTCGGAATTCGCGCGCACGAGCGAATTTCGGGTGGGGGTCTGGTGGTGTCGGAGCGACCCCCACCCCTTACCCCTCCCCACAAGGGGGAGGGGAATGATGGCCGGTAAATCGAAAGCCGAGCGCGAGGCGCTGGAACGCCAGAATGCCGCCATCATAGCGGTGTTCGAGCGCGCCGGATTTGATTACATCGCCCCCGACATCATCCAGCCCGCCGATATTTTCCTCGAGCGCTCCGGCGAGGATATCCGCGCCCGGACCTTTGTGTTCACCGATCCCGCCGGCGCTGAAATGTGCCTGCGCCCTGATCTCACGGTGCCCGCCTGCCGCTACCACCTGAGCCATGCGGAAAAGCCCGACGAAGAAGCAAAATATTGCTATCTCGGCCCGGCCTTCCGTTTTCCCAACGAGCATTTGAGCCCGCAGGAATTCCTCCAGGCCGGGCTTGAATGGTTTGCCGCACCCGATGCGGCGGCAGCCGAAGCCCGCGTTTTGAAACTGGCGATCAGCGCCCTGGAAGCCGCAGGGCTTACCAAATTCCGCGTGACCCTGGGCGATCTCGGCCTCTTCTCGGCGCTGCTCGAAGACACGCCGATGCCCACGCGCTGGCGCAACCGCCTGAAGCATCATTTCTGGCGGCCCCACGCCTTTCGCGATGTGCTGGAAAGCTTCACCACAAACCGCGGCGCAAAACGCAGCAGCATTTCGGCCCTCATTGACCGGCTGGCGACGGAACCGGTTGCGGACGTTGTGGCGCGGGAAATCGAAAGCAGGAATCTTCCGCTCGTAGGGGGCCGCTCGCTTGATGAAATCGCCGCCCGCCTCGCCGATAAATCCGCCGACCGCTCGGAGGCAGCGCTGGATCAGGTGAAGGCCGAAGCCATCACCGGCTATCTCGACATCGTTGAGCGCGCCGATAATCTCGAGGGCGTCCTGAACCGCACCGAGCCGGGCCGCAACTTCAACGAGGCGCGGAAATATTTCCAAAAGCGCCTCGCGGAAATGGAAGAGCTTGGCCTTAGTCCTAAACGCTTTGAATTCAAGGCCACCTTCGGCCGCGAGCTTGAATACTACACCGGCTTTGTCTTCCAGATTGACGTTGAAACAGCGGATGGCTTCGTCGCCGTGGCCGGCGGCGGGCGCTACGACAATCTCCTCACCGACATGGGCTCGCCCGTTCCCGTGTCCGCCGTGGGCTGCGCCATTCACACTGAGCGCCTCAAGGCGGTGCTGGCATGAATATCCTAACCCTCGCCATTCCTTCCAAGGGCCGCTTGATGGAACAGACTGCGAAAGTTCTGGAAGCTGCGGGCTTGAACATTGAACGCTCAGGAACGGAACGTGGCTATCGCGGCCAGCTCAAGGGCATTGACGGCATTGAAGTCGCGTTCCTTTCGGCGGCGGAAATCGCCCAGAACTTGCGCGAGGGAAAAATTGAATTCGGCATCACCGGCGCCGACCTGCTCTGGGAGAAATCCGCAGCTGAAGAAAACCTTGTCTCGGTTCTGGCGCCGTTTGATTTCGGCTTTGCCAACGTTGTGGTGGCCGTGCCGGAATGCTGGCTCGATGTGGCCTCCATGGCCGATCTCGATGAAGTCTCCGAAAGCTTCTATGTGCGCCATGGCCGGAGGCTCAGGATAGCCACCAAATATCCTAATCTCACCCGGCGGTTCTTCGCCGAAAAGGGTGTGACCGGGTACCGCATCGTCGAAAGCCTGGGTGCCACCGAGGGCGCCCCGGCGGCCGGAACGGCGGAAGTCATCGCTGACATCACCACCACCGGCTCGACCCTTGCCGCCAATCATCTGAAAGTTCTCGATGACGGCATAATCCTGCGCTCGTCGGCGGTTTTGGCGGCAAGCCCTGCCGGTTTGAACGACCCCCGCGCCGCGCTGTTGCAAGCCAGCCTCACAAAATCAGAATAACGGCTTTTTGCACCCCGGAGTGGGCCCTAATTTGCAACGGTGCCCTGCGAAATATTTGTTCAAGTAGCCGTTCAATTCAGTTTGAAACTGGCTATATTGCGCGCCATTCAGGGCTAGGGCGGGGCCACGCGCCTGAAATCCATGCGTGCGAGAGTCTGGTATCGCCCCCGGTTCAGATTTTCGTGACTGAGTGTGTGTTCGGGATCATGGCCCTTAACCTGAGCGAGGGGTCGTACTCCGGTACGGCCCCTCGTGATTTTGGGGCAATCTGCCGCACCTGATTTTCTTCTTTTGGGGACACGCCGTGTCGGAAACCTTGCAACCGATAAAGCCTTCAAGGGATGAGTTCACCCCAAAACTCGTGACCGCACTGCGCGAAGGTTACACTCTTGATGGCCTCCGCCGCGACGCCATAGCAGGTCTCACTGTCGCCATTGTTGCCCTTCCCCTCTCCATGGCCATTGCCATCGCCTCCCATGCCAGCCCCGAAAAAGGCCTTTACACCGCCATCGTTGCCGGCTTCATCGTCTCGGCCTTTGGCGGCAGCCGCTTCCAGATCGGCGGCCCGGCCGGGGCTTTCATCGTTCTGCTGGCCTCCATCATCGACCGCCATGGCTTTGATGGCCTGCTGCTGGTGACCCTGATGGCCGGCTTCATACTCTTGGGCGTGGGCCTGCTTCGCCTCGGCACCTACATTAAATATGTCCCTCATCCGGTCACCGTAGGATTCACCGCCGGCATTGCCGTCATTATTTTTGCCAGCCAGATCAAGGAACTTTTGGGCCTGCAACTGCCGGGCGCCGAACCGGCCGAGCTTGTGCCAAAAATGCAGTCCCTCTGGCAATCCCTTCCCAGTTTGAACAGCGGCGCAACGGTCATCGCCATCCTGAGTGTCGGTGTCATTCTCACCTTGAGAAAATTCCGGCCCCACTGGCCAGGATTTTTGATAGCGGTGGCGCTCGCAAGCCTTCTCGCCTTCGCCCTGCAGCTCAATGTTGAAACCATCACCACGCGCTTTGGCGGAATCCCCCGTACCCTGCCATTCCCCGCCTTGCCAACCATCAGCTTCGACAAAATAATTCTGCTCCTGCCCGATGCGCTGGCTGTTGCCCTGCTTGGCGGCATTGAATCCCTCCTCTCGGCGGTAGTGGCTGATTCCATGTCGGGCCGCAGGCACCGCTCCAACATGGAACTGGTGGCCCAGGGCCTGGCCAACATAGCCTCAAGCGTTTTTGGCGGCATCACCGCCACCGGTACCATTGCCCGAACCGCAACCAATGTGCGCGCCGGGGCTCATGGTCCCGTTGCCGGCATGCTGCATGCGGGCTTTATCCTGCTCTTCATGCTCGTGGCCGCACCCCTTGCGGGTTACATTCCATTAAGCGCCCTTGCGGCCATTCTGGTTGTCGTGGCCTGGAACATGTCGGAACGGGCCGAGTTCAAACTCCTGCTCATGAATTCCAAGGCCGATGCCGTCGTTCTCCTCACAACTTTCCTGCTGGTGATCTTTGTCGACCTGCCAACCGGGATCGTGGTGGGCGTGGTTCTGGGCTGTCTTATGTTCATGCACCGCATGGCCGAAGCTATTGCCGTCGAGACCCACCACCATGCGGGTGAAGAACAGGATGCCGAATATAAATCCGAACCCGGCACTATCATCCACCGCATCTCCGGCGCGTTTTTCTTTGGCGCGGCAAGCGCCGTGGCGGCGACCCTTGAGCGCATCAATGAAGTGCCCAAGGCCTTCATTCTGGATTTTGCCCAGGTGTCATTCGTGGATTCCTCGGCCGCCCATGCCCTGCATGGCTTCCTGAACAAGGTGGCCAAACAGGGCGTGCCGGTCTATTTCACCGGGGCATCGCTCCACGTCCGCCGCGAGCTTATTCGCAATGGCATCAAGAAGCCGGGCGTGCGATATGGGCAGTCGGTCGAAAGCTGCATCGCGGCCATAAAACAGGGCCTTGATTTTGACTCAAGCGATGAATAATCAGGCAAAAAACCAGGGAGTCCCGGAATGTTGAAATCGAAGCTTTTGCGCGCGGCGGCCTGTGCCGGCGCGGTGTTCCTCGTGGCAGGGCATCAGGCCCGGGCCGCGGACTGCGGAAACAGCGGCTCTGGTTTTTCCGGATTCATCAAGGCCTTTCACACGGAAGCCGCCGCCCAAGGCATTGGCGGCGAGGCGCTTTCGGTTCTTGACGGCCTGACCTACGATCCCGGCATCGTCAAGAAAGACCGGGCCCAGAACATCTTCTCCCAGAGCTTTCTTGAATTCCAGGCCCGCATGATCACCGATTACCGCATCAAGCACGGGGCGGAACTGGTCCAGAAACACAAGGCCACCTTTGCGCGCGTCGAAAAGCAATATGGCGTGCCGGCCCCGGTGATTGTCGCTTTCTGGGCCCTCGAGACCGATTTCGGCGCCAATATCGGCGACCTGCCGACCGTGCGGTCGCTGGCCACGCTGGCCTGGGACTGCCGGCGGCCGGAAAAGTTCCGCCCGCAGTTGCTGGCGGCGCTTCAACTCATTGATCGTGGCGATTTGCACCCCGATGAAATGCGCGGCGCCTGGGCCGGCGAAATCGGCCAGACGCAATTCCTGCCCTACGACTACAATGAAAGTGCCGTCGATTTCGATGGCGACGGCCGGCGCGACCTGCGCGGCAGCATTCCCGATGTCCTGGCTTCATCCGCCAATCTTTTGCGCAAGCATGGCTGGCAGCCCGGCCAGCCCTGGATGCAGGAAGTGCGCGTGCCCCGCGACATGCCATGGGAGGAAGCCGACATCGCCATTCAGCATCCCCGCTCGCAATGGGCCAAGTGGGGCGTGAAAATGGCCAACGGAAAAGCTGTCAAGGCCGATGCCTTTCCCGCTTCGCTGCTATTGCCCATGGGCAAGGATGGGCCGGCGTTTCTTGTCTATGAAAATTTTACCACCGCCTATCTCAAGTGGAATGAGTCGCTGGTCTATTCCACCACTGCCTCCTATCTCGCGACCCGCATTGCCGGGGCGCCAAAGGTCAGCCGCGGAAATGCCGAGGTGACGCACCTCACCTATCCGCAAATCGTGGCGCTTCAGAAAAAGCTGGCGGCAAGGGGCCACGACGTGGGCAAGCTGGACGGCAAGATTGGCGCCGGAACCCGCGCCGCCGTCAAGGCGATGCAGATCGAGCTGGGAATGCCCGCCGATTCCTACCCGACCATGGAACTTCTCTCGCAGCTTTGAGGGCCTGCTCCTACTCGTGGCGGAGCGCTTCGATGGGATCGAGGCGGGCCGCGCGCCGCGCCGGGAAATAGCCGAAAACCACGCCGATCAGGCCGGAGAACACAAAGGCCAGGGCGACGATGCTGGGGTTCACCGTGAAGGGCACCACCATCACATAGGTGGCCCAGCCGGCAATGGCGAGGCCCAGAAGAATTCCCACCAGGCCGCCGAACACCGCAAGGACAATGGCTTCAACGAGGAATTGCGTGAGCACCTGTTGCTCCAAGGCGCCGATGGCCAGCCTGATGCCGATCTCGCGCGTCCGCTCGGTGACCGACACCAGCATGATGTTCATGATGCCGATTCCGCCCACCAGCAAACTCACCGCCGCCACGGCGCTCAGCAGGCTGGTCATCATGGTGGTGGTTGAGGTGAGCGTGCTCACCATCTGCGTCATGTCGCGCACCGAAAAATCATTTTCCGCGTCCGGCGCCACCCGGCGCTGCTCACGCAGGATGTCTTCGGCTGCCGCCTGGACGGTGGGGATGGAATCGGTGGACGCGGCTGCAATGTAGATTGTTGAGATGCGCTGGTTCCCCGCGACGCGCCGTTGAAAGGTGCGCAGCGGCATGACCACCGTGTTGTCCTGGTCCGAGCCGAAGGCCGATTGCCCCTTGCCGTTGAGGACGCCGATGACCTCGCAGGACAGGCCGCCGAGCCGCAGGCGAAGTCCCAGCGGATCAGCCTGGCCGAACAGCACCGTCTTGACGGTTTGCCCGATCACGCAGACGGAGCTTGCCGAACGGATGTCGCCATCCGTGAAGGGCCGCCCGCTTTCAAAACTCCAGTCCTGCACCACGAAGAAATCCGATTCCGTGCCTGTCACCGTGGTGTCGTAGTTTTCCGCTCCATAGACCACCCGTGCCGCCCGCGTGGCCGCTGGCGCAATGCCGCGCACGTCGGCAAGCTCGCTCCGCAGCGTCGCCACATTGCGCTCGGTAAAGCTGCGCACCTCGGCGCCGCTGCCGGCGCCGAACGTCTCCCGTCCCGGACGGGCCACGAGCATGTTGCTGCCGAGCTTGGTGAGGTCTTCGGTGACCTTTTGCGTGGTGCCGTTGCCGATTGTCACCATGGCAATCACCGCGCTTACCCCGATCACGATGCCGAGAAGCGTAAGGATCGAACGCAGCACGTTGCGGCGCACTGACTGGTTGGCAAGCTTGATGGCTTCCCACAGCATCAGGCCGCATCCCGCAGGGTTTCGGATTTGATCTTGCCGTCGACAAAATGAAGCGTGCGGTTGGCGAATTCCGCCATGTCAGCCTCATGGGTGACCATGATCACGGTAAGGCCCCGCGTTTGGTTCAGGCCTGCAAGAAGCTCCATGATTTCCTGGGCCCGCGCCGTATCAAGATTGCCCGTGGGCTCGTCCGCCAGCAGCACCAAAGGATCCGTGACGATGGCCCTGGCGATGGCCACGCGCTGCTGCTGCCCGCCGGAAAGCTCCGAGGGCGTGTGGTGTTCGCGGCCTTTCAGCCCGACGAGCTGCAGGGCCGCCACCGCCCTCTCGCGGCGCTCGGCCTTTGCGGTGCCGCGATAGATCAGCGGCAGTTCAACATTTTCAATGGCCGTGGTGCGGTTCAAAAGATTATAGCCCTGAAACACGAAGCCGAGGAAATGCCGCCGCAGCAGGGCGCGGCCATCCCGCGGCAGCGTGGTCACGTCAACCTTATTGAACAGGAATTTCCCCTGGCTGGGTGAATCAAGGCAGCCCAGAATGTTCATGGCGGTGGATTTTCCCGAGCCCGAAGGCCCCATGATGGCGACAAACTCGCCGCGTTCAATGCTGAGGTCAACCTGATGCAGCGCCCGCACCAAACCGCCGCCTTCGCCGTAGGTTTTGCTCACCCGGTCAAAAACCAGAAGCGCCCCCATGTTCAGTCCCGGCCTTTTTTTGACGCCGTGATCAGCGCCGTATCCGTATCAAGTTCGCCCTCCGTCACCACGGTCAGCTTGCCATCCGAGGCGCCGGTCTTGATGCCGAGCGATACGGGCTCATTGTTCTTCAGGGCCCACACGGTCCGCTCTCCCGCAACGGGCTCTTTCGGCGCAGGCCTTCCGCCGCCCCGCGGCATGCGCGGCATGAACAGCCGCGACAGGCTGAAACTTTCCTGCCGGGCCTGAACCGGCGGCGAATAGCGCAGCGCCGCGTTGGGAACCAGCAGGGCATCGGAAATTTCCTGCACGGTTATTTGCGCCGTTGCCGTCATGCCGGGCCGCAGCGCCAGATCGGAATTGTCGACGCTCAGCACCGCCTTGTAGGTGACAACCCCGTCGGTGGTGAGCGGCGAGAATTCGATTGTTTCAATGCGCGCCGGAAAACTGCGGCCCGAAAACGCATCGACCGTGAAGGTCGCCGTCTGGCCCGCCGCGACGGTGCCGATGTCGGCCTCGTCGATATTGGCTTCAAGCTGCATGTGTTTGAGGTCTTCGGCCAGGGTGAAGAGAACCGGGGCCTGCAGCGAGGAAGCAACGGTCTGGCCCGGTTCAACCGCGCGCTTCAGCACGATGCCGTCGACCGGCGAGAGAATTTTCGATTTGTCGATGTCGAGTTGCTTGAGCTCAAGATTGGCATCGGCGATCTGGATGTCGGCATCCGCCACCGCGATGGCCGCCGCGGCGCGCGCCTGCGCCGCCCGGGCCGCTTCCAGATCCTGGGTAATGACCAGGCCTTTCTTCTGCAGCGCCACTTGCCGGGCAAGGGTGAGATCGCTGGCCTGCAGGGTGGCCTGCGCATCGGCAAGCCGGGCCTTGGCGCCTGCCACGCTGGCCTGCAGGCTTTGCAGTTGCGCCTGGAATCGTTCCGAATCCAGCTCGGCCAGAACGTCGCCTTTTTTGATCAGGTCGTTGTTGTCAACCTTCACGCTGCGCACCACGCCCGACATTTCGCTGGAAATATCGGTTTGCGTGGTGGGCTGGATGGTCCCCGTCGCCGTCACGCTGACCGTGAGATTGGAGCGGCTGGGCTTCACCGTTTCGTAGGCGACGGCATTGGCGGCATCGCGCGAGCCTTGATACCACCAGCCGCCGGCAAGAATGATTGCGGCCGCAAGGGCAAGCCAAAGCAAGCGCCGGAGCCCGCGCTTCGCCCGCGCCCCCCGGCCAAGGCCGAGGATGTTTTCTATTTCCTGCTGGTCCGGTAAATTCTGGATATTCATGGGCTCGCACGTTCTGGCGGTTTAGGCCAATATAGGACCAAGACGGTTAAGGTCCTAATTTCCGGCGTTAACCACCTGCCGCTTTAGCGCGCCCTGCCAGCTCCGTCCTATTACAAATCCGCAAGGAATGAGGCCCACAAGCGCCACGATGACGGCGGGCCGCAGGCCGGACGAAACCATCAGGTTGGCCTGGGCAATGCGCCAGGGATCAACCCCCGTGGCCAGCCCATACCAGGCAAATTCCGTGACGGCGGTGAGCAGCCCGGCAAGCCCGGCGCTCATCGCCAATGCGAGAGGTGTGAGGGCCATCCGTCGGCTGATGAGGATCCGGTGGATCATCAGGAGAATGAAGAAACCGGCCATCAGCGTGGCTGGGCTCACGTCGATTTTCGACTGAATGAAATAATGCAAAAGACCCAGCACCGCGATGCCATAGACAAGTCGGTGAATCATTTTCCATTTCTTGCCCAATTTGCGGATGGCGGAATCAAAAGACGTAGCGGCCAGCAAACTGAGCCCGAGCAGCGCCACAAAACCGATGGTGAGATAGATGCGCAGGACGATTTCCGACACGACAAAACCCAGGTCGAATTTTGACTGCACGATGTAGAGAGCAAAATGCGTGAGCGCATAGGCAAAGGTGGTGACCCCCAGCATGCGCCGGATGAGCGAAATTTTCGGCCAGTTCAACACCCGCTGCAGGGGCGTAAGCGCCAGGGTGATCACCAGCAGGCGGATGGTCCAGTCGCCAATGAGGCGCAACGCCGCCTTGATCGGCAATGGCCCGAGCTGATGGCTGAAGAACCAATAGGCGATGACCGCGGCCGGCAGCAGCGCCAGCGCCAGCGTTGCCGCCTTGAGCGGCGAAAACCGGCCCTGCCTGTCGGTGAGAGGTGTCATGCGGCTCTCCTAACGGACCTGAGGTGAACTGTCTTTACACACCCCTTCACCTTTTGGCGAGAATTGGTGAGTATGCGGCGCTTGGCCAGGGAGACAGGAATGCCGCAGCCGGATGTTATTGTTGTGGGAGCGGGCCTGGCAGGCGCCGCCGCCGCCCTGAAGCTGGCCAAAGCGGGATTGCGCGTCGCCATCCTTGAAGCCCGCCCGCGCGTCGGCGGCCGGGCCTATGTGAAAGCATTTGCCGGACCTGCAACGCCGGCGGCGCAACTCGAATATGGCGGCAGCTGGATTACCCCCTGGCATGCCCGCATCCGCGCCCTTGTTGACGAATGCGGCCTTGCCTTGCGGCCGCGCCACCCGGTGACCGCCAGGTATTGGCTGCGTGATGGCGGGCGGCATGGCGATGGACCGGTGGCGCGTCACCAGCAGGGCGCCCATGAGCGCGCTGTGGCACGCGTCGCCGCTGATGCCATTCTCCTCAAGTTGGGACGGGACGCGGATGAAAAGGGAAACCCTCTCAGGGGCCTCAGCTTCGCGGCCTATCTGGCTCGCCTCGACGCGCCCAAGGCCACCCGTGACCTGTTCTCGGCCTGGTGGACCGTGTCGGGAAATGGTGATCACGGCTCGGTGACGGCCGGCGAATTTCTGCACAGCTGCGGCTATGGCGATGGCTTGGCCGAGGCCATGATCGAATGCTGGGCCGACACGGTCAGTCCGGGCATGGCCGTGTTGGCCGAACGGATGATTGAACGGTCAGGGGCCGAACTTCATCTCGAAACGCCGGCCGCCGGCATTGCGCAAACAAACAATAGCGTAAGCGTGGCGGCGACAACCGGCCGGGCATTTGAAGCTGCCTATTGCGTTGTGGCGCTGGGCCTCAATCAGTTGAAGGCGGTGGCGTTTGCACCGCCGCTCAGCCCGTCAAAGCAGGCGGCAGTCACCCGCGGCCATGATGGGCGCGCCTTCAAACTATGGGTCATGGCAAGGGGCGTGCCCGTAGGCACCCTGGTCACCGGCGATGGCGCGGGCATTGAATTTGCCTTCGCCGAGCGCCAAGGCGGAAATGGCGCCACCTTGATCGTAGGCTTTGGCCTCGATAATGGCGCTTCACGGCCCGGCGATCCGCTGTGGGTGAAAGATGAAATGTCCAGGCTGTTTCCCAACGCGGAAGTCATCGCTTCCGATTGGCATGACTGGGTGAATGATCCCTATGCGCGCGGCACCTGGGTGGCGGCGCCCGTGGGGTTCGAAGCGGGGCTTGGCCACGGCAACTGGCAGGCCGAAGCCCGCATTGCCTTTGCCACATCCGATACGGCGCGGGAAAGCACCGGCTGGTTTGAAGGCGCGGTCGTGGCCGGCGAAGATGCAGCCAGCGCCATTCTGGCGAAGCCAAGCTGAATGCTTGGGCGTTTTAGTTCCACCAGCCCTTGTGGCCGCGCTTCGGCTGGCGCAGCACGCCGCCTTCGCCCGGCGGCTCGATCTCCATCAGATAGCGGTGCACCGGGCTCATGCGGTCATAGAGCCCCTGCGTCAGGTGATCGAGCTGCACCAGCTGCTGCGGCAAGTCGCGCCGCGTATAGGTGAGATGCAGCATGCGCCGGTGGGCGGAGCTCTTTTTCAAGGTCCCGCTGTGCCACATCGATGAGTTGCAGATGATGGCCGAGCCCGCCGGGGCCGTCACATGAACTTCGCCGGGATAGGGCGCGTCGAGATCGGCGGGAATGCGCTTTTGGTCCTCGGCGGAAATGGCTTCCGGCTCCCAGTCGGCCTGGTTGACGTAGGGAACATTGATGGGGGCCCACCACTGCGAGGTGGGCACGACGCGGGTCGGGCCGTTCTCCAGCGTCATGTCGTCGAACATGAGCATGGCATTCAATACCCACCAGTCATCCACAAAGCGTTTCGGCACATCGACATGCAGCGCCTGGTGGCCATAGCCCTGGTTGGGATCGCGCAGGTTGGCGCCGTGGACCTTGACCTCGCCCAGCAGGTAATGCGCCGCGGCAAGCACCGGCGGCAGGTTCAGGCAAACGTCGTAAGCCGTGGTCTTGTTGAAAATGTTGGAAATGCGCCGCGCCCCCGGCTCCACGTGAACCTCATGCCCGCCCTTTTCGGCCTCGGCGGCATGGATGCGCTCGAATTCCTCGCGCAGAGTTTTGACGTCGCCTTTCGACAGCGCGTTCTCGACAATGAAAAAACCTTGCTCGTCGAGCTGGCGTTTCTGCGCGTCGGTAATGGCAGCAGGGGTGATTCCCAGTTCATGCAGGGCTTGCTTTGTGTACATTGGCAGCTCCTCCCGATGGGAGAGGCTAACACACTATTCCGGTGATGCAATGGGATGCGGCCCGGCGCCGGAAATCCGGTGTCGCTTGAAAGCATTGAGCACCGGCACTTCAATTGCCAGATGGATGCGCCAGCCGAAAAAGGCGCTCGCCGCCATGCTGGTCAAGATCATCAGATCGGTCGGCAGGGGGATCCATTTCCAGATCAAAAAGAACACCGGCATGAAAAGCGCGTGCGTGAGGTAAAGCGCATAGGAGGCATCGCCCTGGCCGGTCCAGAAGTTTCTGCGGCCCTTGAACTGCATGGCGCCCCAGACGATCAGGGCCGCAGGCAGGCCAAAAACCGCCACGCGCTGGAACGCCTCTTCGCCGCGCAAATATTCAAGCGAATTGCCAAAAGGCGCGAGGTCGAGGAATCCGGCCCCGATGAGCAATGCCGCGCCCAGCGGAACGCCCCACTTGGCGGGCCGAAAGGCGGGCGCGTAGGCGATGGCAACACCAAACAGGAATTCAAGGATCAGGGGATTGCCGAGAAACTGGAACACGGCGCCATGCTGCCTGAGCGCCATTGCGGCAATGAAAAGGCCAAGCGCTGGATACAGCCAGCGCCGGTCGGCAAGGACCAATGTGGCCGCCCCATAAAACAGCGCTTCGTAGCAAAGCGTCCAGGCCACCGGCACGAGAGGCAGCGTCATCACATCCGTCGCGGGCCACAGAAAGAACGTGGCCAGCAGGTCGCGGCCTGTGATGGCTGCGCCGGAGCGGGCAATGATCAGCAGCGAGAAGGCGCAGACGAGAAAGTAGAAGGGAATAATGCGGCGGAAGCGTTTCCAGGCGAATTCCTGCCACGACAGCCCGACCGCGGTTCTGGCGATGATGACGCCTGAAATGACGAAAAAGATGTCAACGCCGGCCTGCCCCGCCAGCGGAAGTTCGCGCGGGAGTAGGCCGTAGGAACCGCTCTGTTCGGCAGCCAGCTGCGCCGCATGGACATAGACGACCATGAGGGCTGCAACAAAACGTAAGCTTTGCAGGGGCCAGATCACCGCCGCAACCTATTACCCAATGGTTACCAAAGAATTTCGGGGGCGGATCCTTGTTTATGAAAAAACCCCGGTGTTTCCACCGGGGTTTCGCATTTCGTCTGAGCTGCGCCGGACTTAGAAGTCCATGCCGCCGCCCATCCCGCCCATGCCGCCGCCGCCCATGCCGCCGGGCATGCCGCCGCCCGACTTGTCCTTGGGCTTCTCGGCGATCATGGCTTCCGTGGTGATCAGGATGGAGGCAACCGAGGCCGCATCCTGAAGCGCCACGCGCACCACCTTGGTCGGGTCGATGATGCCTGCGGCAACCATGTCGCAGTACTCTTCGTTCTGCGCGTCAAAGCCGTAGTTGCCGGATTTCTCAAGCAGCTTGCCGACCACGATCGAGCCTTCGACGCCGGCATTCTCAACGATCTGGCGGATCGGCGCTTCCAGCGCCTTCGACACGATGTTGATGCCGGCCTGCACGTCCGGGTTCTTCGAGGTCACCGCATCAAGCGCCTTCTTGGCGCGGAGCAGTGCAACACCGCCGCCCGGAACGATGCCTTCTTCAACGGCAGCGCGCGTGGCGTTCAAGGCGTCGTCAACCCGGTCCTTGCGTTCCTTCACTTCGATTTCGGTGGAGCCGCCAACCCGGATGACCGCAACACCGCCGGCGAGCTTTGCCAGGCGTTCCTGCAGCTTTTCACGGTCATAGTCGGAAGTGGTGTCTTCGATCTGCGCCTTGATCTGGGCAACCCGCCCCGCGATGTCGGACTTCTTGCCGGCGCCGTCGATGATCGTGGTGTTTTCCTTGTCGATGCGGACCCGCTTGGCGCGGCCCAGCATGTCGAGGCCGACATTCTCAAGCTTGATGCCGAGGTCTTCGGAAATGACCTGGCCGCCCGAGAGCGTCGCGATGTCTTCCAGCATGGCCTTGCGGCGGTCGCCGAAGCCCGGAGCCTTGACGGCCGCGACCTTGAGGCCGCCGCGCAGCTTGTTCACCACAAGCGTTGCCAGGGCTTCGCCTTCGATATCTTCGGCGATGATGAGCAGGGGCTTGGAGGACTGAACCACGGCTTCCAAGATCGGCAGCATGGCCTGGAGCGACGAAAGCTTCTTCTCGTGGAGGAGAATGTAGACGTCTTCCAGTTCAGCCAGCATTTTGTCGGCATTGGTGATGAAGTAAGGCGAGAGATAGCCGCGGTCGAACTGCATGCCTTCAACCACTTCAAGCTCGGTCTCGGCGGTCTTGGCTTCTTCCACCGTGATCACGCCCTCGTTGCCGACCTTCTGCATCGCCTTGGCGATCATGTCGCCGATGGACTTTTCGCCATTGGCCGAAATCGTGCCGACCTGGCCCACTTCTTCCGATGACTTGATCTTCTTGGAGCGCTTCTTCAGGTCCTCGACCACGGCGATGACCGCCATGTCGATGCCGCGGCGGAGATCCATCGGGTTCATGCCGGCGGCGACGTTCTTGGCGCCTTCGCGCACGATGGCCTGGGCCAGGACCGTGGCTGTCGTCGTGCCGTCGCCTGCGATGTCATTGGTCTTCGAGGCAACTTCGCGCACCATCTGGGCGCCCATGTTTTCGAACTTGTCTTCGAGTTCGATTTCCTTGGCAACGGTAACGCCGTCCTTGGTGGTGCGTGGCGCACCGAACGACTTGTCGATGACAACGTTGCGGCCCTTGGGGCCGAGGGTGACCTTCACCGCGTTAGCGAGAATGTCAACGCCGCGGAGCATTCGCTCGCGGGCTTCGCCGCCGAAGCGGACTTCTTTTGCAGCCATGTGAATATTCCTTTGATAACTGAATTTGGTTGTGGGCCGAACTTACTTGTCGAGCACGCCCATGATGTCGGATTCTTTCATGATCAGCAGCTCGTCGCCGTCGATCTTGACTTCGGTGCCGGACCATTTGCCGAACAGGACGGTGTCGCCCTTCTTCACGTCAAGCGGAACCAGCTTGCCGCTTTCATCGCGGGCCCCTGGGCCGACAGCGATGATTTTGCCCTGCATCGGCTTCTCCTGCGCCGTTTCAGGAATGATGATGCCACCCTTGGTCTTGGTGTCTTCATCAACCCGCTTCACCACGACCCGGTCGTGCAAAGGACGGAATTTCATGCGGTAACTCCTCATAACATATTGATTTTGTTTGCATTTAAAGCCAAAACAGGAACCCATCTCGACCTCTGTTAGCAGTCATGCAATAGGAGTGCTAACAGCTGGGCTCCACATAGGTCCGCTGCGGTCCCCAGTCAAGAGCCAATGCTGATCCACCGCCACAATTCGGCAGTCTTGCCTTGCCAAAAGCCGATTGCGTTAACGGACGGGTGATTTGGTGCAATTGCGGCTCTTACATTTTCTAACGGCATTCCTTTGCCTGTTTTTGGCTTCACCTCTGAAGGCCCAGACGCTCAACACCACAGATTTCCAGATCCAATGGAAGGTCACTAACCGCTTCCGGCTTTTCAATGACGCGGATTTCTTCAAGCTTCACGAAAACGCCTGGCGGCAATACCTCATTCACGTGAAGGAGCAGCCGGTCCCCGACGGGCAAAAGTCCCTGCTCATCGACAGTGCCTCGGTGCTCGGCAGCGAGCATGTGCTGAACGACCGCTACATCGCCTTTTCGCGCCTGGAACGCTCCAAATTTGATTGGCGCGGCTGGGCCGCCCAGGGCCAGGGCAGGCTGTGCTGGAATCCGAAATCCCGGCAGCATGATCGCTGCGGCGATGTCGATGGCTATGTCAATCCGAAGGCCCATGAGATTGAAATCAGCCTCCGCTCCCTCAAGAAAAATGCCCTGATCAGCGAGTATAATTGTGAATGGCGCGTCGGCGGCGCAGCCGTCCAGACCGCCCCCTGCGACGGCAGCGTCACGGCTGTGTTGCCCTATCCCAATGGCGCCGACATTTCCGTTGCCGTGGCGGGCGAACAGCCCATCACCCTGAAGGCAAAGGTGCGCGACCTGCTGATCGTCGGCATGGGCGACAGCTTTGCCTCCGGCGAAGGCAATCCCGACATGCCCGCCGAATTCAGCGAAGCCCAGCGCTACAAAAATCTTTATCCCCGGCGCAAGAACAACGATGCGAGCGGCTCCGCCCAATGGACCGACGAGCTTTGCCACCGCTCGCTCTACGGCCACCAATTGCGCGCCGCCCTGCAAATCGCCGTTGAAAATCCCCAGTCGGCGGTGACGTTTCTGGGTTATGCCTGTTCCGGCGCCGGCATCGAAGCAGGCATCCTCGGCCCCCAGGAATATGTCGAGAGCGTCAGCACAACCAGTGCCGCGTCATCCGACGCTGCAGGCGCGCCATCGACGCGCTTTCTTTCCGGTGATTCCAGGGATGCCCAGATCCGCTGGCTGTTGCGCGAACTCTGCGCGGTGAAGCCGAAAGAGGATGATGGCTTGTGGGTCTGCCCCGACAACCAGTTTCGCAGGCCCGTCGACTATCTGTTTCTCTCCGTCGGCGGCAATGACATTGGCTTCCGGAACGTCGTCGCCTGGGCGACCCTGCGCAGCGGAACCTCCGCCACCCTGGCCAAATTCCTTGGCGCAACCGTTTCGGCAAAAGACTTTGCCGGCAACATGAAGGACACGCTTCCCGGCGCCTATGCCCGCCTCGCAAAGGCAATCGAGCGCGCCGTGCCGCTCTATTCCGAAGAGCGGGTCTTCGATGCCTCCCGCGTTATTCTTTCGGCCTATCCCGACATGCTTGTCGATGAAACCGGCGAGGTCTGCCCGGCCGGCGGCAAAGAAGAAGATGAGGAAGACCGCTACCCCGCCAACCAGTCGCTCGACGCGTTTTCCTCCTGGCTTGCCACAACCAGCGGACGGCTGAAAGCCGTCCATGAACAACTGGCGGAGCTTGACCGGCGCATGAAGGATTTGAGCGGCGACCATGGCTGGACCTATGCCGGCAGGGTTTACAACGACCGGGTGTTCCAAGGCCATGGCTTTTGCGCCCAGCGCACCAAATTCGCCAATGATCCGGCTGAAGTGCTGATGATCCCGTGCTGGGGCAAGGCCGACAGGCCCACCCAGACCTGCCAGTCCTCCTGGTCCGGCAAGGCCAGGGAATGGCGGCCCTACAACCCGCTCACCCAGAACTATCCCTATGCCCTGCGCCAGCGCTGGGTCCGCACCTTCAATGACGCCTACATGGCGGTGAACCAGAAGGTGATGGAGAAATCGGGCAAGGTTGACGAAAAGGCTTCGAGCCAGATCTTTTCCGAAACCACCGGGGCCATGCATCCCAATGCCGAAGGCCAGGCCGCCATGGCCGACGCCATCCTCATGGATATCCGCGAGGAAATTTCAAAAATGCTGGGCGGCGAGCTTTATTAGGCGACAGGCGTGAAGTCATCTTGCGGATCCTGCTCCATCAGATCGCGGATTTTCAGCAAGGTATTTTTCAGCTCCAGAGCCGTTGCCGGCTGGCCAAAGGAGATACGCACCGCATGATCTTTCGCCTGTGGCCCGAAAGAAAAGGCAGGTCCGGGTGTAAGCTTGATATTATGCGTGAGCGCCGCTGACGCAAAGCGCAGCGGGCTCCAATGCTCGGGAAGGTTCAGCCAGCCGTAGGGCGCGCCCGGCTCGCAACTATACTTGTGTTGGGCAAAGACTTCACAGAAAACCTTGCGCCGGATTGCCATCTCCGCAATCACCCGTCCCATCAGGTGCTCGGCGATATCCGTCTCCAGCCAATAGCGCGCAACCTCGGCGGTGAGCCCGGTGACACGGGCTCCGGCAGCGCGTTGCCGCAGGCGCAGGAATTGCGCCCGCCCCGGCGGCGTTGCCACGAAACCGATGCGCAGGCCCGGCGCCAGCGTCTTGGACAGGCTGGTGACGTGATAGGTGCGTTCCGGCGCCAGGCTGTAAAATGTCGGTGGCTGCACCCGGTCATCCAGCAGGCGGAAAATGTCGTCCTCGACAATGGTGAGATTATAGCGCCGCGCAAGGCCGACAATCGCGTCCCGGCGCTCGCGCGGCATGGTGAGCGTCGTGGGGTTCTGCAGTGTGGGAACCAGATAGAGTATTTTTGATTCGCCGGTCTTGCAGGCGCGCTCAAGGTCTTCAAGATCAATCCCGGTCTCATTCATCGCAAGCGGAACGGGCTTCAGGTTGAGGCCGAAGATCAAGGAGCCAAGCGAAGCGTAGTTGAGGTTTTCCGCCATCACCGCATCGCCGGGCTGCGCCAATACGGAAAGGCAGGCCATGACGCCGAGATGGGCTCCCGCGGTGACGATGACATTGGCCTCCGAAATGTCGATGCCGCTGCGCGCCAGCCATTTGGCTCCCATGGCGCGGTAATGCGTGTGGCCTTCCGGCGGCATGTAGTCAAGCAGCGCCAGGCGCGAAGGCTCGCGCATCACATGGGCCAGCGCCGCATCGAATTCGTCCGCCGAATAGACCGGCGGCGGCGCTGCCTGGCTGAGATCGGACGTTTGCGAAGCAATGTCGAGGCGTTCCGGCAAGGCCGTGGAGCCGCTGATCTCGCGCACATAGCTTCCCCGGCCCACCTCGCCCGAAAGCAGTCCGCGGATTTCCGCTTCGCGATAGGCCCGCGTCACCGTGCCGACCGTCACCTTGAGCCGCCAGGCCAGATCCCGGTGCGGCGGCAATTTATCCCCGACGTTCAACTTTCCCGACATGATGTCGCCCGCCAGTGCGTCGGCGATTGCGAGGTAGATAGGTTTGCCTTGGGTAAGCTGCGGCGTCCAAATTGTCATGGATACAATATCCTCTTTGACAGGTACAATAATCTTATTGTATCTATACATCAAGTGATTTTTCGAGGAAAATCACGACAAAATAGGTACAATAGATACAATTTAGAGAGGATTTACGAGGAGATTGCCATGCGCGAATATGTAGCCCACGAAGCCCGGTCCCGGTTAAGCACTTTCAGCTTTTCAACCCTGCGCCAGCTCGTCCGCAATTGGCGCTGCCGGAAACAACTCCTCAAACTGCATGGACTCGACGATTACCAGTTGAAGGATATTGGCCTGACCCGCGGCCAGTTGCGCCGCCTTTCCGGCCTGCCGCTCTCGGTTGACCCCATTTGGGAAGCCGAGCGGCTGCGTTTGGTGGCGTCACATCAGAAACTGGAGCGCACCTGAGCCGGCACTTATCCTGCAAATTCAACTCTTCATCATGTCGGCCCATGTCGCACCGCTCATTTAGCTATTTCCCTCCCCCTGTGGGGAGGGTCCAAATAAAATATGAATTTATCCCTTGACATGTATATTCCTACTATGCTATGTATGTTCCTGTCCATCCCGGAAGGGGTCTCGGTCATGACGGTGATCATAGATGGGGTGGATGTGGCGCCTGCGGGTCTGGTGAAACGTTCATCAGGCACCCGGGAGCCGGAGGGAGGGCCCTTGGGCATTACGACCCAATGCGTCTTAAATGGCTAAACAACCCTAGCGGAAAACCTCAGACACCGTGCGATCTAGGGCTCTGCAAGATCTTCCCCGAGGCAAAAACCGCCGCAAAAGCGTGGACGCGGATTTCGCGTCACAGCCGGACTATCACGACCGGCATTCTTGCGAGAGCTTGCGTCCACGCAACCCTTCGCTTCTTTCACCTGCCCCGGAAACGGCATAACCGTTTTCACCACCGGCGAAGCTGTGCCCAAAGCTCATTGAAATGTGAATCGCACTATTGGATTACAAGCGAAGAATCCATGTCACTCCATGCATCTCACCAAGTCCTGGGACGGGCATGATGAGAAGAGGGCATGTTGATGCGAAGCTCAGTCCGACAGGAAATAGGTGATCGTCGTGACAACCCGCACCTTCTTGTCGATCTGCCGCTCCGGCCGGTCATTGGGAATGGCCACCGCCGGGTTGATTTCAATGATGCCCTGATTGGCGTTCTGGATATCGCCGACCTTGGCGCCCGACTCCTGGGCAAACTTGTCCGCCGCTTCGCGCGCCCGCTTGGTGGCCTCCGTGAGCATGTCGCCCTTGAGCTCGTTCACGTCGGTGAAAATGAACGAGGGTCCCGCGTTATAGGCGTCCGAGGAAAATACCACGCCGGATTTCAAGAGGTCGCCGATCATCCGCGAGGCATCGGCGAGCTTTTGCACTTCCGATGATTTCACCAGGATATCCTCGGTGAGAACGAAGCGGATTTCAGGTGTTACCCCCTGGTTGTTGTAACCGGCCAGCCGGTCTTCAACCTGGATGTTCTGCACCTGCATGTCCTGCTCGGTGAAGCCATGCGACATGAGGAAGGCCTTGACCGCCGCCTGTGAAACTTCAAGCGAGGAGCGCGCCTCTTCAAGCGTGGCGCCCGTGGCCACAAAGCGCACCGGCCAGAAGCCGAGATTGGCCTTTACTTCGCGCTCCGACAGGCCCTTGACCGTGACGGTGCGAAACCCCAGCCGGCTTTTGACCAGCGATTCACCGGCAAGAAAGCCGCCGCAGGCCACGCCGAGGCCGATCAGCCCTCCGGCGATGATATTCGAAACTGATGACATGAAAATTCCCTGAGTGTCGCCCCTCTGCTTTCACGCTGGACGTCCATTGTGGTGCTTTTTTGTCAAATCTGGTGTGGGGCAATGATTGAGTCTGGTTGTTTCCCTCAAGGGGGAAGTTCTGCTAGTTTGGCTGAAAATATCAGCCGGAGTCTTTTCAAATGAACAAGCCGCAGATTCATAGTGACGCCAAAACCTGGGAAGCCTCGCCCAACAACCTCGAACCCTTCTGGATGGGCTTCACCCCCAACCGGGCCTTCAAGCAGCGTCCGCGGATGATCGCCAGGGCCAAGGACATGCATTATTATGACATGGCGGGCCGCGCCATTCTCGATGGCAGCGCCGGACTGTGGTGCTCCAATGCCGGCCACTGCAGGGATCCGATCGTGGCGGCAATCCAGAAATCAGCGGCCGAACTCGATTTCGCGCCCACCTTCCAGTACGGCCATCCCAAGGTGTTCGAGCTTGCCTCGCGCCTCGCCACCATGGCGCCGGGCGATTTGAACTACGCTTTCTTCTGCAACTCCGGTTCGGAAGCTGCCGACTCCGCCCTGAAAATTGCCCTGGCCTATCAGCGCGTCAAGGGCCAGGCCAGCCGCACCCGCCTGATCGGCCGCGAGCGCGGCTATCATGGGGTGAATTTCGGCGGCATTTCCGTGGGCGGCATGGTGGGCAACCGCAAGATGTTCGGCACCATGCTGGCCGGCGTTGACCACATTCCCCATACCTACAACCGCAAGGAACAGGCCTTCACCAAGGGCGAGCCTGATTACGGCATGCACTATGCCGACGAGCTCGAACGCCTCGTGGCCCTGCACGACGCCTCGACCATCGCCGCTGTTATTGTTGAGCCCATGGCGGGCTCAACCGGCGTGCTGCCGCCGCCCAAGGGCTATCTCAAGCGCCTGCGCGAAATCTGCGACAAGCACGGCATCCTGCTCATATTCGATGAAGTGATCACCGGCTTTGGCCGCCTGGGCTATGCCTTTGCCGCTGAACGCTTCGGCGTCATTCCCGACATGATCACCTTTGCCAAGGGTGTGACCTCCGGCACCGTGCCGATGGGCGGCGTCATGGTGCGCCAGGGCATCTATGATGCCTTTATGACCGGGCCGGACCACGCCATTGAACTGTTCCATGGCTACACCTATTCGGGCCATCCGATTGCGGCGGCGGCCGGGGTGGCCACCATGGACCTCTACCGCGATGAAAAGCTTTTTGAGAATGCCAAGAAGCTTGAAGGCGTCTGGGCCGATGCGGCCATGTCCCTCAAGGGCAATCCGCTGATCGAGGATATCCGGACCCTTGGCCTCGTGGCCGCTTTTGACCTCAAGGCGTTTGAGGGCTCGCCGGGGCTTCGCGCCTACAAGGCCATGGAAAACGCTTTCCATGATTTTGGCTTCCTGATCCGCATCACCGCCGACACCATTGCGCTGTCGCCGCCGCTGATGATCACGGAAAACCAGATTGATGAAATTTTCAGCGACAAGATGCCGAAGGTCCTGAAATCCGTTGCCTGATTAACCACGTTGCCATTTCGAGAATCCTGGGGCCATAGACTCATTTCGTTTTTGGCCCTATGGATTCAGGTTAATGGGGATAATGCGCGGTAATAAGCAAGTGCGTGGTTGGCCAAGTGTTCTGGTTCTTGCAGTGTTTTCCTGCTTTGCGGTGGCATGCGGGATTTTTGTTTTGGTGGCCAAAACCCAGCAGGCCCAGGCCGTTGTCGCGGCCATATTTCTCCTCGCCATCGGCCAGCTCTTCGTCATTGGCATGGGCTGGGCCCGGGGCCTTACCCTTCAGGATGCCATTCGCAGCCTTGCGCGCGAGCGCCGTGCCGCCGATGAAAAATACAGCAAGTCATTTGTCACCGCCAAGCTCTTTGAAAACGAGATCGCCGACCTGAAGCGCCGCATGGGGCTTTCCGAAAAGGAAATCCAGGACGAAATGGCGGCCATGCGGGCCCAGTTCAACGAACTGGCGGAACGCTATGCGGCAGATGTTGCCAACGCCCGCATGCAGCAGCAGATGCAACAGATGCAGCAACCGCCGGGCCCGGCTGAATTCCCCATCACCCTGCAGGGCGCGCCGGTGCGCGAGCATTTCAATTTTCTGCTTGAACCCATCATCGACCTGACAACCAACCGCACCGCCCATTACCGCGTCCGCTTCAGCATCACTGCCGCCAACGGCATCGAAATCGATTATTCAAAACTGACTGTCAATGCCGACCGCGGCGAACTGCGTCCGACCCTCGACGTCCACGTCATCAATCAGGCCATTCCCCTGCTCCGCCGCCTGCGCGCCAAGCACCCCGCCATGCGCATGTTCATTCCCATGGGAGCCGCAACCCTGGTGAGCGGACACACCATTGCCATGGTCACGCAAATGCTGTCGGAAGCCGACAATGTGGCGCAAGGCGTGGTCTTCGAACTCACCCATGAATCCCTGGCCGGCCTGAATGAAGCCGGCATTTCCGGCCTTGCCGCCATTGCCCGGATGGGAGCGACCCTCGCCTTGACCGATGCCTCACTTGCCGGTCTTGATCTGCCGGCGCTGCGCCATCTCGGCGTGAAGTTCATCGGCGTTGAGGCGCGCGCTATCGAACCGGGCTTCGGCACCACGCAAGCCTGGCTTGATTTCGTGCAAGTGGCCCGTGGCATGCAGTTCCAGTTGCTCATGACGAACGTGGAAAATTCCGCCCAGGCCGCCACTGCCTCGCAGATCGCGCGCCTCGTGGCCGGCCATTTCTTTGCCCCGCCGCGCCGGGTTAAAATAAATGCCGGCATGAACGCCGCCAATGATCTCAGCGTGGCCGCATAAGCCTGATGAAAAGCCTGTCTGCCGACTATCCGGTCTGGCTCTGCGATATTTGGGGCGTGGTTCACAATGGCCTCAAGGGCTACGAGGCCGCGGCCCACGCGTTGTCGCAGCACCGGAAACAGGGCGGCATTGTCATTCTGGTCACCAACGCCCCGCGCACCTCGCAGGATGTGGTCCGGCACCTGAACAAACTCCGGATTCCGCCGCAAAGCTATGACCGGGTCGTGACCTCCGGCGATGTCACCCAGACGCTGCTCAGGGCGCACGCCAGGGGCAAGGCCTATTACCTCGGCCCGGCCCGTGATCTTTCCCTGTTCGAAGGCCAGATGGTGAAAGAGGTTCCCCTCGTTGAAGCCCACGCCGTGCTGTGCACGGGCCTTGTGAATGATGATGTGGAAACCCCTGACGACTACGGCGACTTGCTGTCGCACATGAAGCAATTGAAGCTTCCGATGATCTGCGCCAACCCCGACAAGATCGTGCGCAAAGGTGACCGCCTTCTCTATTGCGCCGGATCGCTCGCTGAAAAATATTCTGATATGGGCGGCACTGTCCTGATGGCGGGCAAGCCCTATGAACCGATTTATGCCTTGGCGTTGCAGATCGCAGCCACCATTGCCGGACGGCAGATTGAAAAATCCAAGGTCCTGGCCATCGGTGACGGCCCGGAAACCGACATCAAGGGCGCCGCCGACTTTGGCATCAAGGCCATCCTGATCGCCGATGGGGTGACTGACGCCTCTGATGGGCTGGAGGCCACGCTGGCCCGGGTCCAAGCCAAGGTTCCCCAGGCCAAAATCGTTAAAATCCTGCACCATCTGGCATGGCAATAGGCCTTAAGTTGCATTTGTGTTGCAGCGCCACATAATCTACCATGTTGCAACGCAACAACTGTAAGCAAGCAACCATGTCATCCTATTTCATTGAAGATCTCGAGCTTGGCATGGAAGCCAGCCATGAGAAAACCGTGTCCGAGCGCGACATCAAGAGCTTTGCCGATGTCTCCGGCGACTACAATCCGGTCCACATGGATGAAGAATATGCCTCCGGCACGTTTTTCAAATCCCGCATTGCCCACGGCATGCTGACCGCCAGTTTCATCTCAACCGTTCTCGGCACCCGGCTTCCCGGCCCCGGCTGCATCTATCTGTCGCAAAACCTGCGCTTCCTCGCGCCCGTCCGCATCGGCGACACGGTGAAGGCCTTGGCCCGCGTGGCAAGTCTTGATATGGCTAAGCGCCGCGCCCAGTTTGCCTGCCATTGCGAAGTGAACGGCAAGATTGTGGTTGAAGGCGAAGCAACGGTATTTGTGCCGTCGCGTGGCTGAAGTGAGAATGAATGCGTTTGCTTGGGGCCCATGAGCCCGTTCCCCTGGAATTTCATCATGCCGTGGTGGCGATCGGAAACTTTGATGGCCTGCATCGCGGCCACCAGGAACTGCTGCTCATTGCGAAGGCGCAGGCCGAAAGCTTGGGCAAATCCTGGGGCATCGTAACCTTCGAGCCGCACCCCCGAAGTTTTTTCAAGCCCGACGAACCGGTGTTCCGTCTGACGCCGCTTCCCCTGAAGGCCCGCCTCGCCGCAGCCCTCGGCGCTTCCTTTGTCCTCAGCCTGAATTTTGACAAGGCGCTTTCCCTGCTGGAGCCGCAGGACTTCATCCGGCAATACGTGATTGAAAAAATAAAAGCCGCCCATGTTGTCACCGGCTATGATTTTCATTTTGGCCGTGGCCGCAAGGGCAATCCCTCCATTCTCAGGGAGTTCGGCCAGCAGTTTGGATTTGACGTCACCGTTGTGGACCAGGTGGCGGACGAGGGCGACAGCCACTCGCCGTTTTCATCAAGCTCAATCCGTTCCGCCCTGCGCCGTGGCCACATGGCGGCCGCCGCCCGCGAGCTCGGCTACTACTGGACGGTGATGGGCGAGGTTGTGCGCGGCGACCAGCGCGGCCGCGCCATCGGCTTCCCGACGGCAAACCTCACGCTGGAGGAAGGGGCCGAACCCATCCGCGGCATCTATGCGGTGCGGGTGCGCGACGGTGCTAAGAAAAATTCAACGGCCTGGGGCGGTGCCGGGTATTTCGGCAATCGCCCGACCTTCGAAACAAACCGGACCTTTCTTGAGGTCCACCTCTTCGACATGGATGAGGATCTTTACGCGCGGACCCTGCTGGTGGAATTCATCGATCTCATCCGCCCCGACCAGAAATTCAATTCGGTGGAGGATCTGGTCCGGCAGATGAAGCTGGACTGCATCCAGGCGAAGGCCCGCCTGCAAATCCTGTCGCGTGATAATCCCTGCACCGCCTATCCGCTTGGGCGAGCACAGGAAGACGGAAAAATTTAAGCTTTCTTGCCCGTGGCCTTTTCCGTTGCCGGATCAAGCAGGCGGTGCAGGTGCACGATGAAGTAGCGCATCTGGGCGTTGTCGATGGTTTCGCGCGCCTTGCCCAGCCACGCCTTGTGCGCTTCCGCGTAGTTCGGAAAAAATCCGACTACATCGAGCTTTGAGAGATCCTTGAAATCAACCTTCTTGACGTCATGGAGCTCACCGCCAAAGACCAGATGGACCAGTTGTTTTGCAGGCGCGGACTTTTTCCCGGGGCTTTTCATGCTTTCGCTCCTAGCTCAGGTGCCGGCAATGGTCAATCCTTCAACCCGGCAGGTTGGCGCGTTTGTCGAGGATTTGAAAATGAGATCATTGGCCGGCTCGAGCGCCATGAACATGTCGCCCAAATTTCCGGCGATGGTGATTTCACTGACCGGAAAAGCGAGCTGCCCGTTTTCGATCCAGAAGCCCGATGCGCCGCGGCTGTAATCGCCGGTCACCATGTTGACGCTGTTGCCGATAAGCTCGGTAATGTAGAGCCCCTGGCTGAGCGAGCCGATCATCTGCTCCGGGCTGAGCTGCCCCGGCTCCAGATGAAGGTTGGACGTGGAAGGGCCGGGCGGGCCGCCAAGCCCCCGCGAGCCGTTGCCCGTGGGCGGAAGTCCAAGCTGCCGGGCCGAACGCAGGTCGAGCACCCAGCCCGTGAGCGTGCCGTCCGCAATCAATTCTCTTTTGCCGCTGGGAAGACCTTCCCCATCGAAGGGCCGTGAAGCCAGTCCGCGCAAGCGCAGGGGATCGTCAATGACCGAAATGCCCTTTGCGAAAATCTGCTGGCCCATCTTGCTCTTCAAAAAGCTCGTGCCCCGGGCGATGGCCGCGCCATTGATGGCCGAAGCCAAATGCCCCAGCAGGCTTGCGGCAACGCGGCTGTCATAGATCACGGTAACTGCCTGCGAGGCGATCTTCCGCGCCTGTAGCCGTTTCACCGCCCGTTCGCCGGCACTTTTCCCCACCTCCTGCGGCGTTTTCAAATCCGCGAAATGGCAGGCGGCGGAATAATCATAGTCGCGCTCCATCGCCGTGCCTTCTCCGGCAATGGCGGACACGCTGAGCGATACGCCGGTGCGCTGATAGGCCTGCGCGAAACCCGCACTCGTCACCAGGGCAATTTTCCGGTTTGCGGCGGAAGCACTGGCTCCTCCCGACTTGCTCACGCCCGGCACCTGCAGTGCAGCGCCTTCAACCGCCACCGCGAGGATTTTGAGTTCTTCGGAGTCCGGCAAATAAGAGGAAAGCAAGTCAAGCTGCGGCAGGTTTCGCGCCAGGAGTTCGGGAGCGGCAAGACCGGCAAGCGGATCAGGCGGCGTGGCGCGTGCCATGGCAACCGCCGTTTCCGCCAGGCGGTTAAGCGACTCCGGGGTAAAGACACTGCCCGAAATCAGCGCCGAAGACTGGCCGACAAAAACCCGCAAGCCCACCCCGCGCGATTCCGTGCGTTCAAGTTTTTCAATTTCGCCCTGGCGCATTTCAATGTCGGTGCCCTGCGCATCAATGGCAAGGGCATCGCCCTCATCGGCGCCAAGTTTCCGGGCGCGCGATAAAACATCGTGGGCGAGAGTGAGAAGGTCGTCAGTCATGGGATAAGGCAATCCAGAAAAAGAAAAGTGGCAATGATCAGCCCAAAATCGCGGTTGGATTTGAACAGGCGAAGGCACAGGGTGGAATTGTCCGTTTCAAATCGTTGGATTTGCCACCCGGCATGAAGGGCGGCAAGCACCACGCCCATATGGGCAATGAAGGACGCGCCCGCAAGCCAAAATGCGGCGGCAATTGAAACGAGGGCGAGGCTGAAGAAGCCGCCAAGCCAGCCCCTGGTATTTTCGCCGAAACGCACCGCCGTCGATTTCACCCCGATCAGCACGTCGTCTTCCCGGTCCTGATGCGCGTAGATCGTGTCATAGGCCAGCGTCCAGAAAATCCCGCCGAGATAGATCAGGACCGGCGGCCAGGAGAGCGAACCCTGAATCGCGCTCCAGCCCGCCAGCGCCCCCCAGTTGAAGGCCAGGCCCAGAACCAGTTGCGGCCAGTTGGTGATGCGCTTCATGAAGGGATAGATTGCAACGATGAGCAGTGACGCCATGGCCAGCACGATCGTATGGAAATTGAATTGCGACAGAACTGCAAGGCCAAGCAGCGACTGCGCTGCGAGAAAGATGAAAGCCTGTTTCACGCTTACCCGGCCCGATGGAATGGGCCGGCTTTTTGTGCGGGCAACGCGCCCGTCATAATTCCGGTCAACAATGTCGTTGAGCGTGCAGCCAGCGCCGCGCATGACGATGGCCCCTACCAGAAACAGGAAAGCGAACCACAGGCTTGGCAAGCCGCCGCCTTGCGAAACCTGCGCCAGGAACAATCCCCACCAGCACGGCAGCAGCAAAAGCCACCAGCCGATGGGCCGGTCCAGCCGCATCAGCTGGGCATAGGGCTGCGTGGCCGAAGGCAACAGGCGCTCCACCCAGTTGTCGCGGCCCGCATCGGCAATGTGATGGCTGGTCTCCGTCATGGGGCCCGTGTTACATCAGGCGGAACATGAAAACCACACCCCGCCTTCACCTTGAAGCACCCCTCTCGGCCGGAGGCGAAATCATCCTCAGCCGCGAACAGGGCCACTATCTGACCGGCGTGCTGCGGCTGTCTTCGGGCGATGCGGTGCGCGCCTTCAATGGCCGGGATGGCGAATGGCTCGCCTATCTGGCGACCGTCAGCAGGAAAGCCGTGTCGCTCCGCTGCGAGCGGCGCGTCGCCGAAGCGAAATTGCCGCCCGACATCGACTATGTCTTCGCGCCGCTCAAACATGCGCGCCTGGATTACGTCGTGCAGAAGGCCACCGAGCTTGGGGTGCGCCGTTTGCGCCCCGTCATGACCAGCCGCACCGTGGCCGGGCGGGTCAATCTTGAGCGCATGCGCGCCAACGTGGTTGAAGCCGCCGAGCAATGCAATCTGGTTCATCTTCCTGAAGTGCTGGAACCGGAAAAGCTGGAAAATGTTCTCGCCGCCTGGGAGAACGCCAGGTCGCTGGTCTACTGCGATGAAACCATGATCGACTTCAATCCCCTGGAAAGCCTTAAATCCTTGCGGGCGCCGGCGGCCGTTCTGGTCGGCCCGGAAGGCGGCTTCACCGACGAGGAAAAAGCCCTGCTGAAATCCCAAACTTTCGTTATTCCCGTCTCCCTGGGTCCGCGCATCATGCGGGCCGATACGGCAGCTGTCGCAGCCCTGACCCTTGTGCAGGCCTGGGCCGGCGATTGGGGAAACCATGATAATTCCTGATGGATGGCGTTTAATCTTTGACTTGCTCCCGCATGTCGCACCGCCTAAATCCTAGGCAAAACGGCAACAAGGATAGATACAGTGAGCGGACCAAGCCCGGATACCCAGGAAGCGCGTGCGCCTATTGAAAACAAGGCCCAGCTTATCGGGGCCTTGAGCAGGGGCTCCAAGCCAAAGGAAAACTGGCGCATCGGCACCGAGCACGAAAAATTCCCTTTCCTCACCGATACCTTGAAACCCGTGCCTTACGACGGCCCCCGTTCCATCCGTGCCCTGCTCGAAGGCCTGCGTGACCGCTTTGGCTGGCAGGGTGTTTATGAGAACGGCAACATCATCGCCTTGAGCGATCCCCATGGCATGGGCAATGTCTCGCTCGAACCCGGCGGCCAGTTTGAATTGTCCGGCGCACCCCTCAAAACCGTCCATGACACTTGCGAAGAAGTGAATGAGCATTTGGTCCAGGTCAGGGAAATCGGCGATGCGCTGGGCATTGGATTTCTGGGCCTTGGCGCCTCGCCCACTTGGACGCGGGCCGAAATACCGGTGATGCCCAAGGGCCGCTACGAGATCATGGCGCCTTACATGGACAAGGTTGGCCGTTACGGCCGCGACATGATGTTCAGGACCTGCACCGTGCAGGTCAACCTGGATTTCGGCGGGGAAGCCGACATGGTGAAGAAGCTCCGCGTTTCCCTGGCCCTGCAACCCGTGGCCACGGCGCTCTTTGCCAACTCGCCCTTTCTTGAAGGCAAGCCCAATGGTTTCCTGTCCTTCCGCTCGGAAGTTTGGACCGACACGGACAGGGCCCGTTCCGGCATGCTGCCCTTTGCCTTCGAGCCGGGCATGAGTTTTGAACGCTATGTGGACTACGCCCTCGACGTGCCCATGTATTTTGTCATGCGTGAGGGAAAATATATCAATACCGCGGGGGAAAGCTTCCGCAACTTCCTCGCGGGGAAATTGCCGCAACTGCCCGGCGAAAAGCCCGTGGCGAAAGACTGGGCCGACCACCTCACCACGATTTTCCCGGAAGTCCGCCTGAAGCAGTACATGGAAATGCGCGGCTCCGATTCCGGCCCGTGGCGCAGGCTTTGCGCCCTGCCGGCCCTGTGGACGGGCGTGCTCTATGAGGATGGCCCGCTCGATGCGGCCTGGGACATGGTGAAGGACTGGACCGCCGCCGAGCGCCAGGCCCTGCGCGATGCGGTTCCCCGTGAAGGCTTGAAGGCAGTGATCCGTGGGCGGACGGTTCAGGACATCGCCAGGGACATGTTGAAGCTCTCCCGCGCCGGGCTTGAGCGGCGCAACCAGCAGGGCTGCAAGGGCAAGACTGAGGCCTCGTTCCTTGATGTGCTGGACGAAACCGCGGCAACCGGCAAGACCGCCGCCGAAAATCTGCTCGATCTTTACCATGGCGCGTGGAAAGGCAATATTGAGCGGGTTTTCCGCGATTTTGCCTATTGAGGGCAATAAAACCTTGCAAGTTACAGAATGAATTCCTATCTAGGTATAGTCGCTTGAACCTGAAGGAGACCGACGATGTTTGAAGGCCCCGGCATATTTGTTTTGGTAATCCTTGCCGTCGTTGTGTTCTACCTCCTGCGGGCCATCCGCATGGTGCCGCAGGGCTATAATTACACCGTTGAACGGTTTGGCCGCTATGTCCGCACCCTCGGCCCCGGCCTTGGCCTGATTGTTCCCTTCATTGACCGCATCGGCGCCAAGATGAACATGATGGAGCGCGTCATTCAGGTTCCTTCCCAGGAAGTGATCACCAAGGACAACGCCATGGTGACGGTGGACGGTGTGGCCTTTTACCAGGTGATGGATGCCCCAAAGGCCACCTATGAAGTGGTCGAGCTTGAAAATGCCATCATCAACATGGTGATGACCAATATCCGCACCGTCATGGGCTCCATGGAGCTCGACAGCCTTCTGTCGCAGCGCGACGACATCAATCACAAGCTCCTCGGTGTTGTCGACCAGGCCACCAATCCGTGGGGCGTGAAGATGACCCGCATCGAGATCAAGGACATCAACCCGCCGCGTGATCTGGTTGATTCCATGGGTCGCCAGATGAAGGCCGAACGCGAAAAGCGCGCCTCAATTCTTGAAGCGGAAGGCCTGCGCCAGGCCGCCATTCTCAAGGCCGAAGGCGAAAAGCAAGCGGTTGTCCTGCAGGCGGAGGGACGCCGCGAAGCAGCCTTCCGGGATGCGGAGGCCCGCGAACGCTCGGCCGAGGCTGAGGCCAAGGCCACGGAGTTGGTCAGCACCGCCATCGCCAACGGAAATGTTCAGGCCATCAATTATTTTGTCGCCAACAATTATGTGAAGGCGCTGGAAGCCATCGCGCAATCGCCGAACCAGAAAATTTTGATGATGCCATTGGACGCAACGTCGATCCTTGGCTCCATTGGCGGCATCGCCGAAATCGCCCGGGAAGCCTTTGGCGGCGCTTCAACCGAGACGCCAAAGCGCAAGACCGCCTCGCCTGTTCCGGCCGTGACGCAAAAACCATAGAGGACACCAAGCCATGCAAGAACTGTTTCCGGTGGTCGGTGTTTGGTTCTGGTGGATTGCCGCCGGTGTCCTGTTATTTCTTGAACTTCTGGCGCCGGGCGTTTTCCTCATGTGGCTGGCCTTTGCCGCCGCGTCCGTTGGCATTGTCGATTACGTCCTCGACCTGTCCTGGCAGCTTGAGCTGCTGGCCTTTGCCGCCTTTGCCCTTGTCTATGTTTTTCTTGCAAGGCCCTGGTACGCAAAAGGCAAGCTGCAGAACAGCGATCAGCCCAATCTCAACCAGCGCATCTATGCCTTTGTCGGAAAGTCCTTTGTCCTCGCCGAACCCATCGTCAACGGCCAGGGCAAGCTCGACATCGAGGGCACCCGCTGGGACGTGCTGGGACCGGACCTTGCCAGGGGCGCAACGGTGAAGGTGACGGCCATCGAGGGCATGAAACTGCGGGTGAGCGAAGCCTAGGCCCCGTCAACTCCCTATTAACAGAACTTCGCTACCTTCGCCAGGCTGAGGAGAATGGGGACGTGGCTTTGGGTCTGCGGCTGGTGTATATTTGCGTTGTGACAGGCTTTTATTGCGCAGCCGCTCCCGCACACAGCGAAACCGCGGGATTGCTCCTCCCGATGATTGCCGAAGACGAGACAGAGATTGAACTGGCGGAAGAGCCGGCAATCGTCCCGTCACTCACCATAGCGCCTGAAGAAGCGCAGGCGCCGCTCAAAACGATCCGGCCCATAATCGATCCCTATGCCGCCCTCGGCATGGATCTAGGCGGAATCATTCTTTATCCCTCGCTTGGAATGGGGCCAGTTTACACCAGCAATGTTGCAAGCTCCACCGCCGATGCCAAATCGGATTTCGGCCTGTCGCTGAGGCCGTCCCTGCGTTTCGAAAGTGACTGGGTGCGCCATTCCTGGACCGGCCAGGCCGCCGGTGATTTCCTGGCCTACCTGGAAAACGAGGACTACGATTCCATGGAAATTGACGCCGGCAGCGCGTTCCGTCTTGACATCCGCCATACCACTCGCGCCGAATTCGATGCGAGCTATGTGCTAGGCCAGGAAAGTTCTGCCGACAGCGAGGTGCCAGATGACGCCATTGGCAATCGCACCGATCACACCCTGGCGGCAAATGCCGCCATCATCCATGATTTTGGCGGGCTTGAAGGCCGCGCGAAGCTGGGCCTCGAACGGCAGATATTTGAAGACGTGGACCTGTCCGGCGGCGGCACCGAAGACAATTCCGACCGCAACAATTACACGCCCTCGCTTTCCCTGCGGCTTTCCTATACGGATCCGCCGGCGCTCAAGCCTTTTGTCGAGCTTGCCTATGCGCCGCGCTTCCATGATGAAAAATTTGATCGCAGCGGCCTGCGCCGCGACTCGCAAGGGATAGCGGCAGCCGTGGGCGTAACCTTGGACCAGGGTCCCTTGTGGCAGGGCGAATTGGCGCTTGTCTATGTCATGCGCGACTATGAGGATTCCGCCTTGGACACCATCGATGCTGTCGGCATCAACGGCAATCTCACCTGGAGTCCGACGGATTTGACCTCCGTGGTGATGACGCTTGAAACAACCTTGGATGAATCGTCTTCGGCCACCTCTTCGGGAACCAAAACCTGGTCGGGCCGCATTGATGTCGCCCATGAACTGCGCGACAACCTGACTTTGCGCGGCGGCTTCGGCGTGGAATTTGAAAAGTTCTCCGGCGGCACCGATACGACCCTGTCTCCAAGCCTGGGCATCGAATGGCAGCTCAATCCCAATCTGGCGTGGACTGCAGGCTATGACGGCACCTGGTTTGAAGCGGCTGGCTCAGGCGGGAGCTACAATGAGCAGCGCCTCATGACCGGATTTGTGCTGCGCCGCTAACGGCGTCACGTCTCTTTCCAGGTCACGCGGCCGCCGTGATCGGCGATGATTTTTTGCAGGACCTGACGAAATCCCGGACCCAGGTCTTCCCGCTCCAGGCCATAAGCGACATTGGCGCCGAGAAAGCCCAGCTTGTCGCCGCAGTCATAAGAGGTGCCTTCATAGGCAAGGCCATGGAAGGGCTGCCGCGCCATCAGCCGGATCATGGCGTCGGTAATCTGAATCTCGCCGCCGGCCCCAGGGGTTTGGGCTGAAATTTCATCAAAGACCTCGGGCTGCAGGATGTAGCGCCCGGAAATGATCAGGTTTGAGGGGGCATCCTCGGCTCTTGGTTTTTCCACCATTTTGTCGATGGTGAAGCCATTGCCGCGCCAGTCCTTGGCGCCCACCACCCCGTAGCGGTGCACCTGGTCGAGGCCCACCTTTTCAACGGCGATGACATTGCCGCCGCCGCGCTCATCGTAGGTGGCAATCATCTGGCTGAGGCACCCCGGCCTGGCATGCATCACCATGTCCGGCAGCAGAACCGCGAAGGGCTCATCGCCCACCATGTTGCGCGCGCACCAGATGGCGTGGCCCAGACCCAGCGGCTCCTGCTGGCGGGTGAAGCTGGTTTGCCCTGCCGCCGGCAAATCCTGTTCGAGGATATCCAGCTCAATCGACTTGCCGCGTTTGCGCAGCGTTGATTCCAGCTCATACTGCTTGTCGAAATGGTCCTCGATCACGCTCTTGTTGCGGCCCGTGACAAAGATGAAATGCTCGATGCCCGCTTCCCGGGCCTCATCGACGGCGATCTGGATGAGCGGCCGGTCAACCACGGTCAGCATTTCCTTGGGCATGGCCTTGGTGGCGGGCAGGAACCGCGTGCCCAGTCCGGCGACGGGGAAAATTGCCTTTTTGATCGGGCGTTGCATGTTAACGAACTCTTAACCAAAAATTGAACGGGAGGCGTGCGGCAGTACAGTTTTCGTAAAATTCAATCTAGCATAGGATGTGACAAGTAAAGGGATATTTGATCGTGACAGTTTTGGTGACGGGCGGCGCGGGTTATATCGGCAGCCATATGGTTTTGGCGCTCGCTGATGCCGCTGAAGAAGTTGTGGTGGTCGACAATCTCACGACCGGTTTCTGGTGGGCCGTGGCGCCCCAGGCGAAACTGGTTGAAGGCGATATTGGCGATGCGGAGTTTCTCGACCGCCTGATGGCCGACCACAAATTCGATGCCGTCGTTCATTTTGCCGGATCGATTGTTGTGCCGGATTCCGTCAGCGATCCCTTGGGTTATTATCTCAACAATACGGTGAAATCGCGGACCTTGATGGCGAGCGCCGTGAAGGCGCGCATCCCGCGCTTCATTTTCTCCTCGACCGCCGCCGTCTACGGCAATACCTCGGCCCAGCCCGTGTTCGAGAGCGTGGCGCCCCAGCCAATCTCGCCTTACGGAACGTCAAAACTGATGACCGAATGGATGCTGCGCGACACCCATGCCGCCCATGATTTGAATTATGTGGCCCTGCGCTATTTCAATGTGGCGGGCGCCGATCCCAAGGGCCGCTCCGGCCAGTCAACGCCGCGCGCCACCCACCTGATCAAGGTGGCCTGTCAAACCGCCCTTGGCCAGCGTCCCTCCATGGATGTTTATGGGACCGATTACGACACCCCCGACGGCACCTGCCTGCGCGATTATATTCATGTGAGCGACCTGATTGCCGCCCACATGGATGCGCTCTCCCATCTCCGCAGCGGCGGTGAAAGCGGCGTTTTCAACTGCGGCTATGGCAAGGGTTATTCGGTTCTCGAAGTGATAAAAGCCGTTGAAAAGGCCCATGGCGGCCCGGTCAAGGCCAATCGGGTGGCAAGGCGCGCGGGCGATCCCGCCGCCATCATTGCGGGCGCTGACCGGGTGAAGGCCGTTTTGGGCTGGAAACCCAGGTACAACGACCTTGATGCCATTGTTGCTTCAGCGCTGGCCTGGGAAAATCATCTTTTGCGGCGCAACGCAGCCTGAATCACGCCGCATTTGGCAGCTTTTCTCTCGCCCTGCTAATAAACGCGGGGCTGGCGGCGAATCGCCAGGTTGGATCAGGGACGGTTCAGATGCTGAAAAGACTTATCGCAACACTGCTCATTGCCACGCCATTGTTCACCACAATGGCTGAGGCGGATGCAAAATTTGAAAGCTTCATCCAGACGCTCTGGCCGCGGGTGAAGGCGGCCGGCATTTCCCGCTCGCTTTTTGATGCGGCCTTTGCCGGCGTGACCGATCCGGACCCCGCCGTTCTGAAGCTGGCCGCGACCCAGCCGGAATTTACCTCGACGACCTCCGCCTATCTCGCCAAGGCGGTGACCCCCATCCGCATTGAAACCGGCCAGCAGATGAAGGGCAGCGATGCCGCCCTGCTGTCGGCCATCGAAAAGAAATACGGCGTCGACCGCCACATTCTTTTGGGCATCTGGGGCATGGAGTCGAACTTCGGCAAGGACAAGGGATCGATGGGCGTCATGCGCTCCCTTGCGACCCTCATCTATGCCGGGCGGAAAAAACAATATGCGCGGGAGCAGCTCATCGCCGCCTTCAAGATTTTGAAGAATGGCAGCAGGCAGCCGGGGAATTTTACCGGCTCCTGGGCCGCCGCCATGGGCCACACACAGTTTATCCCGACCTCTTATCTGTCCTATGCGGTGGATTGGACCGGCGACGGCAAGAAGGATATCTGGGGTTCCAAGGAAGACGCGCTGGCCTCCACTGCAAACTATCTGGACAAGGCCGGCTGGAAATCCGATCGCCCCTGGGGCTGGGAGGTTTCTCTGCCGGCAAAATTCAACAAGGCCCTGATCGGCCGCAGCAAATGGCGGCCCGTTTCCGAATGGATTAAGCTTGGCGTGACACCGGCAGGCGGCGGCAAATTCAGTGCGCCGCAGGCCGATGCCTTCGTGATGATTCCGCAAGGCATCGATGGTCCCGCCTTCCTGGTCACCCGGAATTTCCTGGCGCTCATGGCTTACAATTTTTCCCACTCCTATGCCCTGGCGGTGGGCCATTTGGGCGACCGCATCCGCGGCGGCGGGCCCATTGTCGGCACCTGGCCCGACCTCAATTTTGACTTGAGCTTTGACCAGCGCGTGGACCTGCAAAGGCGCCTGTCGCGCCTGGGCTTTGAAACCGGCGGCAGCGATGGCCGTTTCGGCGCCCGAACCTATGAGGCCATCATCGCCTATCAGAAAAGCGTTGGCCTGCCGCTCGATGGCAAGCCCAGCGCCAAGCTGCTTGAGCGCCTGCAAAACGCAGGCTAGGATGAGCCATGTTGCTGCGCCTTGCTATCGCTTCATTGGGCTTGTGTCTCGCCAGCGCCTTGGCGCAGGCCCAGGCAGTTGAAAATGCCCCCATCATGGGATCGCAATCCACCGAAGAGGTGGTGGCCCAGCCCGTTGACGACACCTATCGCATCCTCGTCATCGGCGACGCTTTGGCGGGGGGCTTGGGTGCGGGCCTCAGCCGCATGGCCGAACCCGAATCCCGCTTTGAAATCGTCAACCGTTTTCAGGAAATCTCGGGCATCGCCCGCCCGGAAGTCTATGACTGGGCCGCGAGCCTACCCAAGATCATGGAGGGCAAGGAGTTTAACGCGGTTGTCGTGCTTCTCGGCGCCAATGACCGCCAGGCCATCCGCGAAGGTGATTTCAGGCTGCTGTTCAACACGCCGGAATGGAAAGCGGCCTATGAAGCCAGGATTGATGAACTCCTCGATGTCCTGAATGCCGCCGGGATGAAGGTATTCTGGGTCGCCATTCCGCCCATGGGCGACGCGAAATATGAAGCCGATATGAAGATCGTGGCGGCCCTGCAAAAGCAGGAAGTGTTGGGCAAGGGCCAGGTCTATGTGGATTTGCGCCCGGCTTTTCTGACGCCTGACGGTGAATATACCGACAAGGGCCCCGACGACACGGGCGAGGTGCGGAAGCTGCGCTCACGCGATGGTGTGGCGTTTTTCAAGCAGGGCAACAATCGGTTCGGCCAGCTTCTGCTGGCTGAAATCAAGCGGGTGATCGGCACCGGCGGGATTGAAACCACGCCGACGGTCACGCCAAAAGTGGACCTGCCATCGCCTGAAATTGCCGTCGTGCCCCTGTTCGGCCAGGACAATGGCGACGGGTCCTTCGTGGCCTTCCAGCCCGATGAAAAACTCATCGCCGAATTGGCCAGGGTTGTGGCCGGTAACATCATCGTCAAGGCAATCTCGCGTTCCGACATCGTGCCCGGCAGCGAAGCGGAAAAACTTTTCATCCTCGGCCAGGCCCAGCCGGCACCCGCCGGCCGTTTTGATGATTTCAGCTACGTCAAGCCAACCCCGTAACTAGCGCGGAAGCGTCGTCTCGCCCATGAGGAATTCATCCACGGCGCGCGCTGCCTGGCGGCCCTCGCGGATCGCCCACACCACAAGCGATTGCCCGCGCCGCATGTCGCCCGCTGAAAATACCTTGGCCGCGCTGGATTTATAGTTCACCACATTGGCCTCCACATTGCCGCGCCCATCGAGCTTGACGGCGAGCGAGGCCAGCATGCCCTCCTGCACCGGGCCGAGAAAGCCCATGGCAAGCAGCACGAGATCCGCCTTGAGTTCGAACTCGGTCCCTGGAATTGGCTGCATCTTGCCATCAACTTTCACGCAATGCAGCTTCTTCACTTCGCCGTTCTCGCCGGAGAAGGATTTGGTGACCACCGAGAAGTCCCGCTCGGCCCCTTCCTGCTGGCTGGAGGAGGTGCGGAACTTCAGCGGCCAGTCGGGCCAGACCAGCGCCTTGTTTTCCTTCTCCGGTGGCCGCGGCATGATTTCAAGCTGGGTCACCGACAGGGCCCCCTGGCGGTGCGACGTGCCGATGCAGTCCGAACCCGTGTCGCCGCCGCCGATGACGATCACATGCTTGCCGCCGGCCAGAATGGGTTTGTTATCGAGCGGCGATTCCTTTGCGACGCGGCGGTTCTGCTGCGGCAGAAAATCCATGGCGGGATGAATGCCGGCAAGTTCGCGGCCTGGGATCGGCAGGTCGCGGGGCTTTTCCGCCCCGCCCGTCAGCAGCACCGCGTCAAAGCTGTCAACCAGTTGCTGGGCATCCTGGGTAACGCCGATATGTGTGCCGTAATGGAAGGTCACCCCTTCCGCCTCCATCTGCGTCACCCGTCGGTCGATATGGTGCTTTTCCATTTTGAAATCGGGAATGCCGTAGCGCATGAGGCCGCCAACCTTGCGGTTCTTCTCAAAGAGATGGACAGTATGCCCGGCCCGCGCCAATTGCTGCGCCGCCGCCAAACCTGAGGGACCGCCGCCGACGATGGCCACTTTCTTGCCGGTTTTCTCCGTGGGAATTTCCGGTTTCAGCCAGCCCTCGCTCCAGGCCCGGTCCACAATGGCGCATTCAATGGATTTGATGGTGACCGGATTGTCGTCGATGTTCAGCGTGCACGACGCCTCGCAGGGCGCCGGGCAGATGCGCCCGGTGAATTCCGGGAAGTTGTTGGTCGAATGCAGATTGCGCGAAGCCTCTTCCCAGCGGTTGTTGTAGACGAGGTCATTCCAGTCCGGAATCTGGTTGTTCACCGGGCAGCCATTGTGGCAATAGGGAATGCCGCAATCCATGCAGCGCGCCGCCTGGTTGCGCGTGCCCTCGTCGGACAAGGGAATGATGAATTCATTGTAGTGGCGCACCCGGTCGGCGGCCGGCGCGTATTTCCGCTCCTGCCGGTCGATCTCGAGAAATCCCGTGACCTTCCCCATTACGCGCTCCTCTTGACGCCGATGGTCATGCCGTCGCTTGTTTCCTGGGCCTTTTCCAGTTCCGAAAGGGCCCGGGCATATTCAACCGGCATGATCTTCACGAATTTCGGCAGGTACTGCGCCCAATTGTCGATAATGGCCTTGGCCCGTGACGACTGTGTGTACTTGTAGTGGCGCGAAAGAAGCTCCCAGATGCGCTCGCCATCATGCTTGTCCATGGCGGCGGTCACATCGACCAGGCCGTGATGCTCCAGATCGCCGCCGTGATGGTGCAGGCGCTCGATCGTCGCGTCCTCGGAAGGAATGGGGGCGAGATCGACCATCGCAAGATTGCAGCGCTGGGCGAAGTCACCCACCTCATCGAGGACGTAAGCCACGCCGCCGGACATCCCGGCGGCAAAGTTCCGCCCCGTGTCGCCGATCACCAGCACGCAGCCGCCGGTCATGTACTCGCAGCCGTGGTCGCCGACCCCTTCGACGACCGCCACCGCGCCGGAATTGCGCACCGCGAAGCGCTCGCCCGCCACGCCGCGGAAATAGCATTCGCCGGTAATCGCGCCGTAGAGAACCGTATTGCCGACGATAATGGATTTTTCCGGAACGAAGCCGATCTTCTCCTGCGGCTTCACGATGAGCTTGCCGCCGGACAGACCCTTGCCGACATAGTCATTGGCTTCACCTGTGAGTTCAAGCGTGACGCCATGCGCCGCCCAGGCTCCGAAGCTTTGCCCCGCCACGCCGTTGAGCTTCACCGTGACCGTGTCTTCCGGCAATCCCGCATGGCCATAACGCTTGGCCACTTCGCCGGAGAGCATGGCGCCCGCCGTGCGGTCGGCGTTCCTGATCTTCGAGACGATTTCGACCGGCGTTCCCTTTTCCAGGGCGGGCATGGCCTGCGCGATGAGCGTGCGGTCCAGAATATGCTCGATGCCGTGATTCTGCGCCGAGACCTTCTTCGTCGCAACCGGCCCCTGCACATCGGCCTTGGCAAACACCTTCGTGAAATCGAGGCCCTTGGCCTTCCAGTGGCTGATCGCCTCGTGGCTGTCCAGCCATTCCGTGGCCCCGATCAGTTCGCTGAAGGTCTTGATGCCCATGGCAGCCATGAGCTCGCGCAGCTCTTCGGCAACGAAGAAGAAATAGTTGATCACATGTTCCGGCTGGCCCTTGAAGCGCTTGCGCAGTTCCGGATCCTGCGTGGCAACGCCGACGGGACAGGTATTGAGATGGCACTTGCGCATCATGATGCAGCCCGCCGCAATGAGCGGCGCCGTGGCAAAGCCGATTTCATCGGCCCCGAGCAAAGCCGCGATCAGCACGTCGCGCCCGGTGCGGATGCCGCCGTCGGCCTGCACCGCAATGCGGCCGCGCAAATCATTGGCCACCAGTGTTTGCTGGGTTTCAGCAAGGCCGATTTCCCAGGGCGAGCCCGCATGCTTGATGGAGGTAAGCGGCGATGCGCCCGTGCCGCCCTCATAGCCGGAGATCGTCACATGATCCGCATGGGCCTTGGAAACACCAGCGGCAACGGTTCCCACACCCACTTCGGACACCAGCTTCACCGAAACAAGCCCCGCCGGATTCACATTCTTCAAATCGAAAATCAATTGGGCCAGATCTTCGATGGAATAAATGTCATGGTGCGGCGGCGGCGAGATAAGCCCCACGCCGGGTGTTGAATGGCGCACCCGGGCAATCACGCTGTCCACCTTGTGGCCGGGCAACTGCCCGCCTTCGCCTGGCTTGGCGCCCTGCGCCATCTTGATCTGCATCATGTCGGAGTTGACGAGATATTCCGCCGTCACGCCAAAGCGCCCCGACGCCACCTGCTTGATCGCCGAGCGCATGGAATCGCCATTGGGCAGCGGCACGAAACGGTCCGCCTCTTCGCCGCCCTCGCCCGTGTTGGACTTGCCGCCGATGCGGTTCATAGCGATGGCCAGCGTCGTATGCGCCTCGCGGCTGATCGAGCCGAAGGACATGGCCCCCGTCGAGAAGCGCTTGACGATTGTCTTGGCGGGTTCCACCTCGTCGATGTCGACGGGCTTACGGCCCATGTCTTCCGCCGTCTTGATCTTGAACAGCCCGCGCATCGTCTTGAGCCGCTCGGACTGCTGGTTGATATGCTTGGCGAAGGCCCGGTACTTCTCGACCGAATTGCCGCGCACCGCATGCTGCAGGTTTGAAACCGTATCCGCCGTCCAGACATGCGCCTCGCCCCTGATGCGCATGGCGTAATCGCCGCCCACATCAAGCGAGGTCTTCAGCACCGGATTGATGCCGAAGGCATCCTCATGCCGGCGGAAAGCCTCTTCGGCGATTTCCGCCAGCCCCACGCCTTCAATCTGCGTGGCCGTGCCGGTGAAATACTTGTCGACGAATTCCGTTGAAAGCCCGATGGCGTCAAAAATCTGCGCCCCGCAATAGGACTGGTAGGTCGAGATGCCCATCTTGGACATGACCTTCATAATGCCCTTGTCCACCGCCTTGATGTAGCGCTTCACCGCTTCGTAAGGGGTGACCTCTTCTTCCAGTTCGGAAACCATACTCTCCAGCGTTTCAAACGCCAGATAGGGGTTGATCGCCTCCGCCCCATAGCCCGCCAGGGTGCAGAACTGGTGCACTTCGCGGGGCTCGCCCGATTCGACCACCAGACCCACCGAGGTGCGAAGCCCCCGGCGGATGAGATAGTGATGCGTGGCCGATGTCGCCAAAAGCGCCGGCAACGGCACGCGCTCGCCCGACACGGCGCGGTCCGACAGGATGATGATGTTGTAGCCATCCCTGACGGCCCGTTCGGCAAGCCGGCAGACGCTGTCGAGCGCCGCTTCCATGTATTCCGGCCCGTTGGCCACGTCATAGGTGATGTCGATGGTGGCGGTGCGGAAGGGGTTCTCGCTGACCTTGCCAATGGTGCGGATGCGCTCGAGGTCCTCATTGGTCAGGATGGGCTGCGAAACTTCCAGCCGCATATGCGTCGAGGTGCCCGCAAGGTCCAGAAGATTTGGCCGCGGGCCGATGAAGGAGACCAGCGACATCACCAGCTCTTCACGGATGGGATCGATCGGCGGATTGGTCACCTGCGCGAAGTTCTGCTTGAAATAGGTATCGAGCATCTTGGCCCGGTCCGAGAGCACCGAAATGGGCGCGTCATTGCCCATGGAGCCCACCGCCTCCTGGCCCGTCTGCGCCATGGGCGCCATCAGGATTTTCAGGTCCTCCTGCGAATAGCCAAAGGCTTGCTGCCGGTCGAGCAGCGGCACCAGGATCTTCGGCCGCTTGGTCTTGGCCTTGGGCAGATCACGCAGCACCACCTGGGTGCGCTTCAGCCATTCCTTGTAGGGATGCGCGGTGGACAGTGTCTTTTTCAACTCCTCATCGGAAATGATGCGCTTCTGCTCAAGGTCGATGAGCAGCATCTTGCCGGGCTGCAGACGCCACTTGTGGGTGACATGCTCTTCGGCAAATTGCAGGCAGCCCATTTCGGAGGCGAGCAGCACAAAGCCGTCATCGGTGGTGAGATAGCGGGCGGGGCGCAAGCCATTGCGGTCAAGCGTGGCGCCGATCAGGCGGCCGTCAGTGAAGGTCATGGCAGCGGGGCCGTCCCATGGTTCCATCATGGCCGCATGGTGCTCGTAGAATGCCCGCCGGTCGTCATCCATCAGCGGATTGCCGGCCCAGGCTTCGGGAATCAGCATCATCATGGCGTGCGGCAGCGAATAGCCGCCCATGGTGAGGAATTCGAGCGCGTTGTCAAAGCACGCCGTGTCCGATTGCCCTTCGTAGGAAATGGGCCAGAGCTTCGACAGGTCCTCGCCAAGCACGGTGGACTTCATGTTGGCCTGGCGCGCCGCCATCCAGTTGTAATTGCCGCGCACCGTGTTGATCTCGCCATTGTGGCAGACAAAGCGGTAGGGATGCGCCAGCGGCCAGCTCGGGAAAGTGTTGGTGGAAAAGCGCTGATGCACGAGCGCGAGTGCCGATTCAATGCGCGGGTCCGTCAGGTCCTTGTAGTAGGCGCCCAGGTCCTTGCCGAGCACGAGGCCCTTGTAAACGATGGTGCGGCTGGAAACCGACACGGGATAATAGGTCCGGGCCTTGGCGCCGAGAACTTCCAGCACCCGGTTCGAAACCACCTTGCGGCAGACAAAAAGCTTGCGTTCAAAATGCGCCTCATCCCTGATGGTGGGCCCGCGCCCGATGAACACCTGCCGGTGGAAAGGCTCCGTGCCCTTCACCGAATAGCCGAGCACTGAGGAATCAACCGGCACGTCGCGCCAGCCCAGAACCTTCAGGCCTTCTTCGCGCGAGGTTTCCCACCAGATGCGCTCGATGTCCTGCCGGTAAACCGTTTCGCGCGGCATGAAGAGATAGGCCACGCCATAGGTGTGCGGCGCCGGCAGATCGAAGCCCAGGCGCTTGGCCTCTTCGGAAAAAAACCCGTGCGGAATCTGGATCATGATGCCGGCTCCGTCGCCGGCCTTGGGATCGGCGCCCACCGCGCCGCGGTGCTCGAGATTCTTCAGAATGCTCAAGCCGTCATCAATGGTGCGGTGGCTTTTGATGTTGTTGATATTGGCAATAAGGCCAATGCCGCAGGCATCATGCTCGTTGCGGGGATGGTACAGCCCGTGGGGTGCGCGCATCCCCTCCGGCAGCATCTGAAGTGACTGGCTCATGGCTATCGTCCCCTTCCAACATTCCCCTTCGGTCCCAAGGGACCGTTATTGATTTCTTGTCTCTGGGTTTGATCTTTTGAGGAGGGGGTTTTTTAGCCACCGGAGCCTCATCTCGGGGATCAAACTCTGAGAGCGTCTATCCGCCCGAGCCGACCCTTAGGTGCGTTTAGTGGTCTGGGCGCGGGCCATGCAAACGGCATCGGCGGCTGTATTTGCCGTCGCTTTCAGATGTGTTGAGGTCGTATTCCGGTTCATCCGGGCTCACAAGTCCAAAACTGCCATTTATAAAGGACAGCCATACTGTCCTTTCTTCAAAATACACGATCTGAAGTTTTGCGCAAGGAAGGAATCGTTTGGAGGAAAAATACGCAATAAAATTACGCAATCAAAGACCGCCTATTTTGGGATAGGCGGGTATTTCTGCAGTTTTATTGCAGCTGGCCGACGGTTTCAGCTTTGTAGCTAACCCGCCAGATCGTGCCATTGCCGTCCTCGCTGACCAGCAGCGAACCATCCTTGGCTACCGCAACGCCCACGGGCCGGCCCCAGACGTCGTTGTCGGACAGCACGAACCCGGTCATGAAGTCCTTGTATTCGCCGGTGGGCTTGCCGTCCTTGAAGGGCAGCATGACGACCTTGTATCCGGTCCGCCCGCTGCGGTTCCAGGATCCGTGCAGGGCGACAAAGGCATTCCCCCGGTATTCAGCCGGGAAGGCGTCATCGTCATAGAAGGTCATGCCGAGCGGGGCGGAATGCGCCTGGATAAGCACATCGGGAACCGTAACTTCGGAAGCCAGGTCGGGACGTTCGCCCTGGCGCCTCGGCTCCTCATGGCCGCCGATGTAATACCATGGCCAGCCATAGAAGCCGCCTTCCTTGACTGTCGTGACATATTCGAACGGCACATTGTCGCCCAAGCCGTCGCGCTCATTCACCGCGCACCACAAGGCGCCGTTGCCCGGCTGGATGGCCATGCCGGAACAGTTGCGCAGGCCCGTGGCATAGATCTTTTCATTCTTGCCATCCGGATCAAAGGAAATGACGTCGGCGCGGCGCTCCTCCGTATCCCACGTTGCGCCAAGGGGTTTTTCCTTCTTCCACGCCTCAAGCCCGCCTTCGGTCCAAGGTGCGGGAGACATGTCCAGCGCGATGTTTGATCCGGAACCAACCGCCAGATAGAGCTTTGAGCCATCGGCCGAGAAAACAATGTCGCGGGTCCAGTGATGGGCTTCCGGAATGTGATCGATAATCAATTCAGGCTCGCCGGAGGCTTTTATGTCGCCGTTCTTGTAGGGGAACCGGACCACGCTGTGGCTGTTGCCGACATAAATCCATTCCGGATTGGGGCCGGGCGGATAGAAGGCGATGCCGTAGGGCTGGTGAAGCCCGCTTGCGAAAATTCCGTCCGCCTCAACCTTGGCGCTGCCGTCTTCCAGGCGGTAAACGCGAATCTGGTTGGCCTTGCTGTCTGCCACGAAGATGTCGCCATTGGGCGCCACCCGGATGATGCGCGGACTTTTAATGCCGGAGGCCACCAGTTCTGCTGAGAAGCCTTTGGGCAATAACGGTTTTGCACCCTCCGGCATTTTGACCGGCTTGGCGGAATTTTCCGCCGAATTTGATTCGTCGGCTGGTGGCAAATCTTCAGGCAAGATCAAGCGCGTCACGCCTGGCTTGTCGTCCTGCCAGCTGCCAAACGCGGCCTTGCCCTTCTTCAGCGGGAAATCAGCCGCCAACACTCCGGTCGCGGCCAAAATTGCGATTGAACATACCATAACGCTGACCTGTTTCATGGGCGTTCCTCCTTGAGTGCTCATTTGGATATTAACGCCGGAGCGCGGTGGCGGTTCCTCTCTCACGGCAACGTGAATGCGGCGATCTAAGTTGGAACCCCTGGCCGCCGGGGTCGTTTGAAACCTGGGGAGATGTTTGAAGCAAAGGAAATTGGCTATGACAAAGCACGTGAAAATAGACCCGATTCCGCATGGCATGCACACCGTTACGCCGCAATTGACCTGCGCCGGCGCCGCAGATGCCATCGACTTTTACAAAAAGGCTTTTGGGGCCGTCGAAACCGCACGGCTGCCCGATGACAACGGCAAGATCATGCATGCCTCAATCCGCATCGGCGATTCTGAGGTAATGCTTGTCGATGAGGATCCGGAATGGGGGGCGCTCAGTCCCGCGTCGCTCAAGGGTTCGCCCGTTACCATCCATCTCTATGTCACGGACGTCGATGCATTCGTCGCCAAGGCCGAGAAGGCCGGCGCCAAAATTACCATGCCGGTGGCCGACATGTTCTGGGGTGACCGCTACGGCACGCTTGAAGATCCGTTCGGGCATCACTGGTCGGTCGCCACGCATATCAGGGACGTTGCGCGCGATGAACTGACAGAGGCATTGCGCAATAAAAGCGCTTTGGAATAGGAAGGAAAAGGCTTGGGCCTCCGCAAAATCTCCCTCGACTAGCTCACGGCGAGGCCCTAGACAGGGCCCCGCCCAAGGAGCTTTTTCCATGAATTTTGCCTCTGACAATCACTATGGCGTTCATCCCCGCATTCTCGAAAGCCTGGGGCAGGCGAACGCCGGTTCGGCGCCGGCCTATGGCGGCGATGACTGGACCAAAAAAGCCGAAGAGCAGCTTTGCAAGGTCTTTGAAAAAGAGGTGCGTTCCTTCCTGGTGACCACCGGTACCGCCGCGAATGGGCTGGCCCTTTCAGCCCTCACACCGCCCTACGGCGCGGTGATCTGCCATGGCGAGGCCCATATCAGCGTTGATGAATGCAATTCCCCTGAAATGTTTACCGGCGGGGCAAAAATACTGGGCCTTCATGGGCCGGCCGGAAAAATCACCCCGGCCATGATTGAAAAAACCCTTAAGAGTTTCATTCGCGGCGAGCACGATCCGAAGCCCGCCGCAGTTTCGCTGACCAACGCCACCGAACTGGGCACCACTTATTCTCCGGACGATGTAAAGGCGATCTCAGGCCTGATCAGGCCGCGCGGGATGAAACTGCATATGGATGGCGCCCGCTTTGCCAATGCCGTCGCCGGATTGAACGTCAGTCCCGCCGAGCTCACCTGGAAATCCGGCGTTGATGCACTGTCATTCGGCGCCACCAAGAACGGCGCCATGATGCTGGAAGCCGTAATTTTCTTTGATCCGAAATTGGCCGATGATTTTATCTATCGCCGCATGCGGGGCGGCCAGCTCGTTTCAAAGGGCCGTTATTTGGGCGCGCAAATGCTGGCTTACCTCAAGGATGGCCTGTGGCTGGAAAACGCCAGGCTGGCCAATGGCCTTGCCGCGCAGCTTGCCGAGGGACTCGGCAATTTCAAAAAAATCCGCATTCCGAATCCCGTGCAGGCCAATGAAGTGTTCGCCGTCATGCCGCGGGCCCTGAACGACAAGCTTTTAGCTTCCGGCGCAAAATTTTATGATTGGATGCCTGACAGCCTCGGCAAGGCCATTGCCGACGACGAGATTTTTGTCCGCTTCGTCCTGTCCTACGCCACCCCCGAAACCGATGTCAGGAAATTCCTGGACCTGATCAAGCAACAGCATGTCTGACGGCTGAATGAAAAAGGGGCGCTTGTTGGAAGCGCCCCCGCGTTCAAGATTAGGCGGCCTTTTTGGCCTCGAGCACTTTCGGCTCATTCGCGCTGCGAATGGCGATCGTGCGCGGCTTCAAGGCTTCCGGAATTTCGCGCTTCAGCGAAATATGCAGCAGGCCGTGGTTCAAGTCGGCACCGGTCACTTCCACATGATCGGCAAGCTGGAAGCGGCGCTCAAAATTGCGGGCCGCAATACCCTGATGCAGATACTCGGTCTTTTCGGCGGATTTTTCAGCCTTTTTGCCGGTAACCGTAAGGGCGCTGCCCTTCACCTCAAGGTTAATGTCGGAGGCGCCAAAGCCGGCAATGGCAATGGTGATGCGGTATTCGTCTTCGCCGACACGCTCAATGTTATAGGGCGGATAGGCCGGCGTCTCGAAACTGGCGGCATCATCAAGCATGCGGGCAAGGTGGTCAAAACCGATGCTGGAACGGTAAAGCGGGGTAAAATCAAACATTTACATTCTCCTGAAGCAATGCATTTGAAGCGGACCCACAATTGGCATCCGCTACCGGAGAGGTAATTTTTGTTTCCCCGATTACAAGGGGTCACGGCCTAAAAAATGAACTGAAAATGAATGGCGGGTTCTGATTGGGTTCAAGTTCAGGGGCCTAGTTTCGCTGTCATGGATGGCCAAGGTGGTCGTCACAAGAAATCGAAACCTAAACCCTGGAGAACCCAAATGATTACCAAGTCCCTCATCGCCGCAGCCGCTGTTGCGGCTTCCCTTACCGCTCTTGCTCCTGTTCAGCAGGCTCAAGCAAAAATTCACGTCGATATCGGCGTTGGCGTCGGTGGCTTTTATCCCGGCTACGGCTATGGCGGTGGTTACGGTGGCGGCTACTATCCGGTATACGAGCCCTATTATGACGGCATCAGCTGCCACAAGGGCCGCAAGATCGTCGATTGGTCCGGATTTCACAACGTGAATGCCATCGACTGCAGCAAGCCGGTTTACCAGTATCACGCCTGGAAAAACGGCCACAAGTACCGCGTCAAGGTTGGCATGAACGGCAACATCTTCGGCGTTAAGAAGCTTTTCTAGTCCATACGGTTTACCGGAACGCCGAAAGGCGTTCCGGCCTTCTTGCCTTGTTTCTGCCACGAAGTTGAACGGCAGATGAACGGGGCTATTGGCATTTGTTCAGCAAGATTCTGCCACGATCTCGTCCGATAAGCTCGGGAACCAATTGTGGCGGCAAGCTTTACGTGAGAGAATGTGAGAAGGAGAGTTCCATGCTACCGCGTATTCTCAGTGCAGCAACCTTCGCATTAATAGCCAGCACCTTCCTGTTGCCGACTGCCGCCGAAGCGGGCTCCCGCTGGCGCTTTCTGCACCCCGATTATTATTTCTACGATCCGCCGCCGCGTGATTTTTACGCGGAAGATTTTGGCGACGACGAATACTATGAGGATGAACGGCCGCGGGCCTATTATGATCGCGATGATGAATACTATGAGCCCCGCTATTACGAGGGCGAAGAGCCCGTCTACATAGCCCCGAAGAAGAAGCAGAAAAAGACCGTCAAGGCTGTCCCCACTGCCAAGCCCGCGATCAAGAAGTCCGTGGCTTCAACCGAAAAAAAGAAGGCGGTGACCGCATCTGTGGCTTCGGTCGAAAAGAACGCGGTGATCCCGGCTGAAAAGAAAACCGCCAGTGCGGGCCCCGGCATGTCATGCGACAAGGCGGGAAAGATTGTCTCGGGCTACGGCTTTACCAGCGTCAAGCCCGCCACCTGCACCGGCCAGGTTTTCGCTTTCAACGCCACGCGCAGCGGCAAGGCCTATGTGATCAAGCTCAGTTCCGCCAGCGGCGAACTGACCGAGGTCAAGAAGGTTCAGTAAGTCTTGTTCTTGCCCAGAATGAACCTCTGCTTTAGAGCAGGGGTTCATGGAATTAATTTCAACACCTGAGAATCCCGTGCCGCGCGGCGCCGATTGCACCCGTGTGGTGACCAGCGACGGCTATCACCTGCGCGCCATGTCGGTGCGCGTCAGCAACGCCAGGGGAACCGTGGTTATCCTGGGCGGCCGCGCTGATTTCATGGAGCGTTATTTCGAAACCGCGCGCGACCTGATGGCGAAAGGCTATTGCGTGGCCTCGGTTGATTTGCGCGGCCAAGGCGGTTCCCAGCGGCTCACCGAAAAGCGCTTGCGCGGCCATGTCGGCAGCTTTGAGGAGTATGACGAGGACATCCGGGCCTTTATGACCCAGGTGGTTCTGCCCGATTGCCCGCCGCCCTATTATGTGCTGGCCCATTCGACCGGCGGAAACATTATCCTGCGCCTCATCCGCACCCGCAACTGGTTCAAGAAATGCGTGCTTATTGCCCCGCTCATTGACCTGAATTACGGGGCCTGGCCGGTGCCGGTGGTGCGCCTCCTGACCTCCGTTGCAATGACCCTGAGGTTGGGCTGGGTTTATTTACCGGGCAAAAGGCAGGCGCCCCTGGGGCGAAAGGACTTTGCCGGCAATCCCTTGACCCAGGATCAGCGGCGCTGGAATCGCGATAGCGCCGTGCTGGAAAAAGCCCCGCAGCTGGGCTCCGGCGGGCCAACCTACGGCTGGCTGTCCGCCGCCTTGAACTCCATTGCCACCGTGCGCGGCATGAAGAGCGCCAAAGGCCTGAAGTGCCCGGTCCTGATCGTGGCCGCTGGCCTCGACAGCGTGGTGGACAACGATGCCATACGGCGGTTTTCCGAGCGCGTGGCGGGCGTCTCGATCATCACCATCCGTGAGGCGCTGCACGAGATTCTCCTGGAAAAGGATGAAATCCGCCAGCAGTTCCTGGCCGCCTTCGATGTCTTTGTGGCGGAAGAGGCATAAGGCCCCAATCGCCCGCATTTATCAGGCATGTCGGCGAATTGCCTTTGCCAATGAGCCATGCTATGGCCCGCCCAACTCCTGACAAATAGAGAAAGTCCCGGCGCCCCATGAATTTGCGCAACATCGCGATTATTGCCCACGTTGACCATGGCAAGACCACCATGATCGACCGACTCCTGTCCCAATCCGGATCCTTCCGCGAGAACCAGAAGGTGGCCGAGCGCGCCATGGATTCCAACGACCTCGAACGCGAGCGCGGCATCACCATTCTGGCCAAGGTGACGTCGCTGGTCTGGAAGGATGTGCGCATCAATATCGTGGACACCCCGGGCCACGCCGATTTCGGCGGCGAGGTTGAGCGCATTCTCAACATGGTGGATGGCGCTGTTCTGCTGGTGGACGCCGCCGAAGGCCCCATGCCGCAGACTAAATTCGTCCTGCAGAAAGCCCTGAAGATCGGCCTCAAGCCCATCGTCTGCATCAACAAGATTGACCGCCCGGACGAGCGCCACAACGAAGTGGTGAACGAAGTCTTCGATCTCTTCGCCGCCCTCGAAGCCAGCGAAGAGCAGCTCGATTTCCCGATTATCTACGGTTCGGCCAAACATGGCTGGATGTCCAAGACGCCCGCCCAGACCGAAGACACCATGGCGCCGCTGTTTGATCTCATCGTCTCGCACTTCAATCCGCCGGTGATCGAGGAAGGCCCTTTCCGCATGCTGGTGACCACCATTGAAGCCAACCCCTTTTTGGGCCGGGTTCTCACCGGGCGGGTGCGCTCCGGCTCGGTGAAGGCCAATCAGCAGGTGCGGGCCCTTTCGCAGGATGGCAAGGTAGTGGAGCAGGGCCGCATTTCAAAAGTGCTGGCCTTCCGTGGCCTTGAGCGTGTGCCGGTGGACGAATGCTTTGCCGGCGACATCGTCGCCATCTCCGGACTTACGACCTCGACGGTGGCCGATACGATTTGCGAAGCATCAGTGAATGAGCCGATCAAGGCCCAGCCCATTGATCCGCCGACCCTCACCATGACCTTCCGCATCAATGACGGCCCGCTGGCCGGCAAGGAAGGCGACAAGGTGCAGAGCCGCGTCATCCGCGAGCGCCTGCTGCGCGAAGCCGAAGGCAATGTGGCCCTGAAAGTCACGCCCATCGGAAAACGAAACCGACGCCTTTGAAGTGGCGGGCCGCGGCGAATTGCAATTGGGCATTCTCATCGAGACCATGCGCCGCGAAGGCTTCGAGCTCACCGTGGGCCGCCCCCGCGTCGTGTTCCGCACCGACGAGCACGGCCAAAGGCTGGAACCCATCGAGGAAGTGATTGTCGACGTTGACGAGGCCTATTCCGGCATCGTGGTGCAGAAGCTCTCCGAGCGCCGCGCTGAAATGCGCGACATGCGGCCCTCGGGCGCCGGCCGCCAGCGCCTTGTGTTTCATGCGCCGACCCGCGGCCTAATCGGCTACCAGGGCGAACTCCTGTCGGACACGCGCGGCACCGCGATTATGAACCGCCTGTTTCATTCTTATGCCCCCTATGTCGGCGACATTCCGGGCCGCCACACCGGCGCCCTCCTCTCCAACGGCGATGGCGAGGCCGTGGCCTATGCCATTTTCAACCTTCAGGACCGGGGCCCCATGTTCATCGAGCACGGCACCAAGGTTTATGCCGGCATGATCATTGGCGAGCACACCCGCGGCAATGACCTTGAGCTCAATGTCATCAAGGGCAAGAAGCTCACCAACGTGCGCGCCTCCGGCAAGGATGAGGCGGTGGTGCTGACGCCCCCGGTCCGGATGTCGCTGGAAAAGGCCCTGGCCTATGTGGGCGATGATGAGCTGGTGGAAATCACCCCCAAATCCATCCGCCTGCGCAAAACCTATCTCGATGCCAACGAGAGGAAGCGCATGAGCCGCGCCAAGGAAGCAGCCGACGTCGCCTGATTATTCCTCGCGGTAGGGCCCGCCCGGACAGGGAGCACCCGACATGATTTCGCTGGCGGCGATGGCGCGCTGGGAAACCACGTCCGGCACATCCTTTTCGCAATTGAAGGTATGGGCCTTGCCATCGGCCTTGGCCCGCGCCAGCGTATTGGCATCCGGATATTTCGTGTCGATCAGCGCCACGCGGCAGGCGTCTTTCCCGTTGAGCTTCGTGACCGCCAGCCAGTTCTGCTTGGCATTGGCCTCGCCCGAGCCGTTGTCGGTGAACCAGCGGAGAATGGTGGCAATGGGCTTGCCGTTCTCCATGCGCCATTCAATTTTGGGACCGGGCGAATTGAAAGCTCCGAAGGTCTGCGCCGAGCTGCACTGGCTGCGCGCTTCCGGGCCGAACGCCACATAGCCGCGCAAATCTCCTTCCAGATACAACACGTCAAATCCTTCAATGCCCTTGCATTCCCAGACCCCGCCTTCGCCGTTGTCCTGGCCGTTGTAGAGCTCGAGGGCCGTGCAGGACTTGAGGTCCAGATCCGAATAGAGGCTGGTGATCTCGCCGGCCAGAGCGGGCGCGGCGGAAAGGCCTAAGACAATTAGCGCTGCGGATTTTCCCATGGCCCGTAGTATGCTACGGGAAATTGCCCAAAGGAAAGCCCCATGCGTATCGATGCCATTGCCACCGGTAAGAACCCGCCCAAGGAAGTCAACGTGATCGTCGAGGTGCCGGTGGGCGGTGAGCCCATCAAGTATGAAATGGACAAGGAGGCCGGAACCCTAGTGGTGGACCGCTTTCTTTATACGTCGATGCGCTATCCCGGAAATTACGGCTTCATTCCGCATACCCTGTCGGGCGATGGCGATCCGGTTGACGTGCTGATCGCCAACCAGCGCGGCATCATTCCCGGCGCCGTCGTGGCCTGCCGCCCGGTAGGCGTATTGAAAATGCAGGACGAGGCGGGCGGCGATGAAAAGATCATTGCCGTGCCGGTGCCCCGGCTGACGCGGCGCTATGAGAATGTTTTCAACTATCTGGATTTGCCGGAAATCACCGTGCAGCAGATCGAGCATTTCTTCACCCATTACAAGGACCTTGAACCCAACAAATGGGTGAAGGTGCTGGGCTGGGGCAATGCCGGGGAAGCCGAGGAAATGATCCGCGACGGGATGGAGCGCGCTAAAGCGGCGAAGAAGTAGAGCCATTTTTCATTCCGGCGAAAGCGCTCATAATTTCTGTCACCCCCGGCGCAAGCCGGGACGGCAGTGAGTGTATTAATCCGTAGACGGATGATTTAGGCTCAGCTGGTGTCGGGCTCCATGGCCCAGCAGGCGAGCCCATGGCACTCGGCGAGGACCTCATCGATTTCGTGAATGCGCCGCTTGCGGCGGCCGGGCGGCGGGCCGGGGCGGAGCGGTGATTTGAACTTGGGAGCTTTCATGGCTTCCCGCCTCATCCGCCAGCGGGCCATGCGCCGGGCCTGGCGGGGAAGGTCGTCGAGCGCCAGCTTGAGGACCTGGAGCCTGCGGCCGAGGCGGGAGGCATTGACCAGGCCGTCAGGGGAAGGTGGTGCGGGAGCGGCCACGGGCTGGGGTATCGGCCTCAGGTGTAACTCGGTCAGGTCGAAGAAATGGACGCGTGGCGGATTCTTGGCGTATTTGACCCGGCGCTGGCTTAGCTCCGGGAAGTATTTCCGGGTATCGTAGAGCTGGAAGGAAGGAAGCCTGCTTCCGTCACCCTTTCCGATGATTGTCCCCTTGGGCATGGGACGCGAAGGCGCCAGCTTCACCACCAAGCCCTTGGCCGCGATGACAATGAGGCGGCGGACGGCGGATTCGGCGGGCCGCAGCACGAGCAAGACGGAGCGGTAGAGAGGGTTCGGAATCCTCCCCAGCTCGGCCTCGCCTTCCAGCCCCAGCAGGGCGAACAGGGCGGCAACTATCCGGTTAAGCGCTTCGCTGTGGCGCTTGATGGCCGCGTCCCAGTCCATCGTCCAGTCCATGACGGTTTCTTATCCCTGCCTGTAGAACAAAACAGGAACACAAATGCCATAGTAGGAATATAATGTCAAGAGGTTTCGTGACACTCCCGTCTATTTTGACCTTATTTTTAGCGGGTAGGGCAATCAAACATTTGCCAACAAACTGCCATGATGCATCCCTAGGAGCCGGGCCGTATTGCGGCGGAACAAATGCCCGGCGAAGCCGTTAAACCTCGACCTACCGATGAAAGTATCATTCATGAAAAGCATATTTCTTGCCACCGCACTCAGCGCCCTCTTGTTGTCCACGGCCCACGCGGCCCCGAACAAATTTTTCGACAATCTTTCGGGAAGCTGGTCGGGCTCGGGCCGGGCCTATGTCACCAAGTATGGCGACATCTCAGCCAATTGCCGGGTTGCGATCAGCGGCGCCGAAACCCAGGTGGCCATGAAAGGCAGTTGCGGCATGCTGGTGTTCCGCCAGGCGCTGGGCCTTTCCATCAAGAATGCCGGCGGCAACAAATATGTGGGCACCTATACCGGTTCAAAAACCGGACCTGCCAGGCTTGAGGGAACCCTGCAGGGCGACCGCCTGGTGATGACCATAAAATGGGGCGGGCTGGTGAATGGCGACCGGACGGCCCAGATGATTCTCCAGCGCACCGGGCCAAATTCCTTCGCCCAGACGGTCAACGACACGGTTGAAGGAAAAAAGCGCAGCACTTCGAACTTTGCCTTCGTGCGCGCCAATACCCAGGCAGCGGCCGACTGACCTTGGGGCGTCGTGCCCCGGGGCCAATGCTGTTCTGCGAGACGCCCTGATCAGGCGCGTGTTCTTTCCGGCTGTCAGCGGCACTCGGGATGTTCGGCTATATCATGGGCGCTATCGCAGCCGCTGCCGCCTTTGACGCGTTTGCGGCGCTTCGACGCTTCATCGGACATGCCCGTGAATTGAGAAATGCCGCTCACGCCGGCCTTGGCATGAAGCGTGGAAAATGACGCCGCGATGAATCCCGCTGCAAGCAGCAAAGCGATTTTTCTCTTCATGTGATCTTCCTCTGGTGTTATGGCGCTTGATAGTGAATCCGGAAGATAATCGCAACGCGGCGGCTGATAACAATTAGGTGATGTTCAAGCCGCGGCGCTCGCCTCTACCAGAAGATCATCACAACCGATAAGGCCAGCGCCAGCGCCATGACCGTGTTGAATATCCGCGCTGGCCGCTCATGGCGCAGCAGGCCCTGCATGGAAGCGCCGAGCACCAGCCAGACAAAGCCGCTGGGAAGCGCCGTGCTGAAGAATAGCCCGGCAAACACCAGGGCCTGCAACAGTTGGCTGCCCGCATCCGGCTGGAGATAGGTTCCCGCCGCGCCGATTGACACCAGCCAGCCCTTGGGATTCACCCACTGGAAAAACGCCGCGCCGATAAATCCCACGGGCTTTGCCGCGCCCTCACCGCCCGCGCCCCCCGCATTGGCAATCTTCCAGGCGAGCCACAGCAGGAAAGCCGCACCGCACCAGTTTATCACGCGCAGGATTTCCGGATGGCCGAGAACAAGCTGGCCAAGACCCAGCGCCGCGGTGAACATCAGCGATGCCATGCCAGTCGCAGAACCGAATACGCACGGCAAGCCCCGCGCAATTCCCGCCGCCGATCCGGTGGCCGTAATCATCACATTGCTCGGCCCCGGCGTGATCGCCGCAACCAGCGAGAAGATGAGGAAGGGGAGGGCTTGGTCGAGGGTCATAGGGCTCATGATATCTCGGGTCACCGCATCTGTGTAGCGGACCGCCAGGCGTTGTCAGATCCACATTCCTGAGATAAGCTCCGAAATTACGGGACCGTCTTTCGGTTCTGCTTTGCACTATTGGCAGGAGGTCCGGAAATGGCCGTCGCCTTGCGCATCTTGCTCACTGGTCTTATCGCCGTGTTGTTTCTGCCCAGCTTGTGGAATCTTGCTTCGGCCTGGGTGTTCAGCCCTGATTTGCGCAAAGCGGCCAATTTCTCTTCGGTGGGCGTCATTGAATTCAGCCTCCCTGAAGGCCGGTCTATCGGCACGGCCTTCCTCATCGGCGAGTGCACAGTAATCACCAATTTCCATGTGGCCTTTGGGCCGTGGTATGTGACCGCTCTTCACCCGCCCTCCAGTGCAGGCAGAGGGATCTTTACCCTCACGCAAGTAACTTTGGAGAATGGCGAGCATCCCTCGACGGGGGCAATCCCGGTTATCTGGGGAGACTATATGGGTCCTGCCCGGCAGTTTCGCACGCCTGCCAACGATTGGGTGTTGCTGGTCCTGGAAAAATGCTTGGGAGTCCGGCATGGCTATCTGCTGCCCTACGATGCAGCATTGAACCGCGACATTCCCAACCGAGGCGGCTTTACGGCGGTGGGTTATTCGGCGGGCCGCCAAATGGTTGACTCAAACTGTTCGATACGAGTGGGCGGCGGCAGCGGCGCTGCTGCAACCATGCTGAATGACTGCCCGGCTTTGCCTGGCGATTCCGGTGCCCCCATTATCATGCGGGGGACAAACAGGGTTGTCGGAATGATTTCGGGTTTTCATGCGGGCTCATCTCTGAGCTGCGGCGCGTCCAAAGATATCGTGCACGAACCATGGAACCTGCAATGCACCAACGGCGCGATACCTTTTTCGGTACCCCTCATCGAACAGATTGACCGGGCAACGTGGGATATTTACGCCCAAAGCCTGCTGTTGCGCCTGGGTTACGACGCGGGTCCTTACGGTGTCATAGACCAGCGCGTGCTGACCAGGGCGATTGAACAGGTTCAATCGGACATGGGCATGGTCCCGACCGGCATATTGAACACGCCTCTAGGCGAGATGCTCCGCTTGCGAACCATGGGAATTTGACCCCGCCCGCCCCTCAAACCCCGCGCCGCAGCCGCCTTGCCTTCATCGCCTCGTTGGCTTCCGGCGTGCCGTCGTGGAACGAGCCGAACCACTTGTCGAGCGGCACCATGCCGTCGGAATAATTCACCTCGAAATATTTGTGATGCAGGTAGTGGGCAAAGTAGGACGCCTCCATGCTCGTTTCCTCGCCAACCACCACCCGGTCGAAGCCCGTATGGCCCTGCGCCGGAGCCAGCCCCAGCCGCGAGGCAAGGTTGATCATGTGGATGGGATGCGCCGGGATGAGGAAGAACAGGGCGATGGTGGAGAAATAGATGACATGCTCGACGGGATGCATGGACAGGCCCGACCACGGCCCCGGATTGGTGTTGCGGTGGTGCAGCTTGTGCGCCACCTCATAGAGCGGCGGCCAGTGCAGAAACCGGTGGGCGCAGTAAAATCCCACTTCGTGGATAAAGGGCACCAGGAAGAACAGCGCGACGAAGCCAATGGGATGTTCCGCGTAGCTGATCATCGGTGCCACGTTGTTGGCATAGGCCCAGAGCAGCAGCACCTCATAGGCGGTCCAGATCGGCACGCCGCTCGCCAGCGTGTAGAACATGTTGTCATAGGTCTGGTTGTTGAACAGGAAGGCCTGGGACTGCTTCGGCCATTGCCGGTTGTATTTGAAGCTGGTGCCCTGCTTGCGCCAGACATAGAGCCACAGGTGCCAGGCCCCGTAGACCAGGAGGGCGAGGACAATGTTGCGGAGCAGGATCAGGGCCACCCAGCCCGGTGAAAAGGTCCGCAGTGTCTCGAGCGGCGGCGTCAGGTACATCCAGATCAGCACCGCGGCGGCGGCATACAAGACATTCCACGGCCAGAGATAGCCGGGAAAGCCGAAAAACCATTTGAAAAGGGCCCTGGGGCGCGGCGGCCAGTCAAAGGCCGGGCCGTAGCTCACCGGTTCTTTCGGCGTCCAGAACCCGCGGGAATCTTCTTTTCCAAACCGTGAATCATCCATGGCAGGACCCCCATTGCCGCTATGGGCGGCTATTTCTCCGCTTCGCCGGGTGCGGGCGAATACAAGGTTGAAAGGATGCGCGTGAGCAGGCCCTGTTCATTCTTGCCCTTGTTCTGCTTGGCAAGTTCAACCAGCAGGGCCGAGGTGGCGTCCAGACGTCCGGCCACCATGGCGGCGACCCGGCGCGCCAGGCCCGCTTCACTTTCCAGGAGCGTGTTGGCATCGCGGATCACCCGCACCTTGGTTTCCCGCTCGGCGCGGACCGTGGCGCTGTTGCGGATGCCGAGCAGCACCGACATTTCCCCCACCAGCGTGCCCGGCTGGGAGATGGTGGCGATGTTGACGCCGTCGCGCACCACCACGAGCTTGCCGCTCAAAAGAATGAAAAGATCGCCGCCGCCCTCGCCCTGGACGAGAAGCACCTCATCGTCGGCAAGGGTGCGGGTTGGCCGTGAGGCAGTCAACGCCAGGAGGTTCGTCATGGTCGGCTCCGCTCTTCAGTGAGAGCGGAGCGTAACCGCTTGTCTGGCGCGAAGCAACCCCGCGCGGGTTGCGTTAACCCTGCGCATAAAAGATGTGGCGCCCGATCTTGGTCAGGCGGCGCATCGACTTGGACCACACCGGCTTCACATAATCCGCATGGTAAAAAGTCGCCGCGGCAACGCTCTGGACCGGCTGGTCCTCGGCAAGCGCAAGGGCGGTCACCGCCAGCGCTGCCTCCCAGGCGCGGCCATATTGCGGCAGGTCGGACTGGCCATCGCAGGCGAATGAAAACTGGCAGGCGTTGCGGCGGCTTGCACCCTGGTAGACCACGCCGCAGATGGAGGAGGGATAATTCTCCGCCTTGGCCCGGTTGAGAATGACCGTCGCCACCGCCAGCTGCCCCAGCTGCGATTCCGAGCGGGCCTCGAAATAGACGGCCCGGGCGAGACAGCTCTTGGCCACGGTGCGCGGGTCGAACATGGTTTTGAACGTATGCGTCCAGGCCGCGAGCCTGGTGGCGACATCGCTGCGGGCGGCGGTGGGTGGCAGGGCCCGATTATTTTGGGCCTCTGCCACCGCATCTGCCGACGCTCTAAAATTGGAATCATTGCGGGCCTGGGCGGCGCCCGCTGCGCTGGTCAGCGCAATGCTCAACAACAAAGCAAGGATCTTACCATTCATGACAAATTCCCCTTTCGTCGTAATGACGCGGAGGAGACTCGTCCCAGCCGGCTTGCGGACCGCTTAAGCGGGATGCTTACAATTTAATAAAAAGCCAGCAAAATTTGTTAACCATGAACAAAGCGTTTTCGCCGCTTTGCTCAGATTAAATCGGCCAGCATGCGGGCCGCGCGCCCCGCGCCATCAGATTCGACCGGCTTGAAATGCGTGGGCGCTTTCACGGCGTCGACCATTGCTTCGGCAATCATCTCGGGCGTCGACGATGCGAACTCCATGCGCTTCCCGGCGCCGTAACGCGCAAGCCGGTGGGCCACATGGAAGTTCTGCTCGAAATGATTCTTGAGCGGGAAATAAATGAACGGCGTGCCCGCCGCGGTGAGCTCCATGCAGGTGGTGAGGCCGCCCTGCACGAGGGCGAGATCGCAGGCGGCGAGATGCCGGTCGAGATTGGGAACGAAGGCCTTGACCTCGACGCCCGCTGGCACATTGAGCGAGGCGGGATCGATCCGTGGCCCCGCCACCACAATCATCCGCAGTTCCGGCAATCTGGCCCGCGCCAGGGGATAGCTCTGGATGATGCGCCGGATCAGGTGCGCCCCGACGCCCGATCCGCCCACCGTGACGATGCAGACGCGCGCGTCCGGCGTGTAGCCGAGGCTTTGGCGAAGCTCGGCGCGGCTGCCGAAACTGTGGGGATGCTCGCCGATGATATAGCCGGCGAAATCGAAATGCCTGGGCACCCAGTCGCGCATCTCCGGCAGGTCCTTGCCGAAGGACAGCGGAACAATGTCTTCCGGGTTGCCAACGAAGATGGCGCGGTCGCGCACCGAGGGATGCCGCTCGATGTGGCCGATCATCTCGGCGTTGTAATCGCTGGTGAGGCTGGCTTCATGCGCGCCGCCCGAAGGCATGGGCACGTAGCCCACGAAATCGGTGAGCCAGGCGAGCCCGGCGCGCTTCAGCTCCGGATGCTCGTGCCAGTAGTGGTCGATGTCCCAGGCCTCGTCGGCGATCACCAGATCGTAACCGCCCGCATCGACCGCGTCCTGGAAGATCATGAAGTTTTTGATCAGCACCTCGTCCATGCGGCGGATGGCCTGGAAACAGTGCAGCTCGTGCTCGCCCGATTCCAGTTCGATGTGCCGCGTCTCGCTGGCCAGCCTTGCGCTCAGCGGATGGACGCGCTCGCCGCTGGCCTCCAGCAGCCGCGTCACCGGATCCTGCGCCAGCCAGTCGACTTCAAGCCCGGGATGCAGCTTGCGCAATTCCCGCGTGATGGCGATGTCGCGCCGCCCATGCCCGAGGCCGATGGGCGAGGAGAGATAGAGCGCCTTCCTGGCTTTGCCGGCGCGCGGCCTCTGCCGTCCCGGCGCCGCGATGCCGAGCCTGCGGTCGAGAAAATCATTGATCAGGTCGTTGGCCTTGGCGGGATAGCGCCCGAGCGGATTGTGGCCGCCGCCCGGAATGGTCACCAGCTCGGCCCCGGTGATCTCCGCCACGAGTTGGGCGCGCGCATAGGGAACGATCTGGTCATTGTCGCCATGGATGATCAGCAGCGGGCAGGCGATCTTGCGGTACATCGCCTCGCTCACATCGAGATCCGGCGTGGCAAGGCGTTCTTCCACCGTCATCGCCAGCACCGGGCCCGTCGTTTCGCTGGCCCAGCCGATGCCGTCCTCGATCTGCTTGGTGGAATGCGGCTCCGAGAAAATGTTGCGGACAAAATGCGCCGCGAAATCCGGATAGTTCGCCTGCCAGTACTGGCGGTTGTACTTGTTCCAGCCCTCGAAGCTTTTTTGCTCGGCATAGAAGTGTTTCGATGTCTGATAGGGGTAGACCGGCCCGATGGTGGCGCTGGTGCCGGCAAGGATGGCGGCCTTGACCCGTTCCGGGTGATGCGCCGCGACGATGCAGGCAAGCGTGCCGGCAAAGGAAAGGCCCACCAGAATGCACTTTCCCGCATTGGTGGCGTCCATGACCGCCAGCACGTCATCGACGTAATTATCGAGGGAGTAGGCCGAAACATCGGCCGGCCGGTCCGACTTGCCGTTGCCGCGGCCATCAAAGGTGATGCAGCGGAAGCGCTCGCTGAAATACGGCAGCTGCGCCTTGTAGACGCGCGAGTGGACGATGGCCCAGGTCGGCGGAAAGAACATGGTTTCCGGCCCGTCGCCATAAATTTCGTAGAAGAGCTTGACGCCGCCGCGCTCAATGAAACCTTCCGTGTCGGGCAGCTTCGCGCGCATCACCTCACCCCTTGGACTGGCCCGCTTCAAGCCGGCGGATGAGTTCGCCAACCCCGCGCAACGCCTTGCGGACGGGCAATTCGCGCGTCTCCGCCCCGAGCAGAATGAAGGCCTCGCCGCCGATGAAGGCAGCCCCCACCAGGGCCGCCACATCTTCAGGCGCCAGGCCGGCAAAACTGCCAAAGCGTTCTTCGGCGTTGCGGGCGGTGATCGTGAGCAAATCCTGCCAGCGCAGGATTCCCGCCCGCACCACCTTGGCAATCTGCGGATTGGAATAGCCTGCCGCCCAAAGCTCCTGCAGCACCCGCACGTAACCCGACGCGAGATCCTCATCAAGATAGGTGCAGGCCAGGTCCCATTGCTCGGAAAGCCTGAGCCCCGGATTGCCGAACATCGCCTGCTGGCGGTGCAGCAACTCGTCGTTCAGGTATTCGAACAGCGCCAGCATCATCCCGTCCTTGGAGCCGAAATGGTAATGGATCTGGCTGAGCGGCACGCCGGCTGCCGTCGCCACATCGCGCGTCGACAGGGCCGAATAGCCGCCCTTGCGCAGAACCTTCTTGGCCGCCGCGAGAAGCGTGGCGCTGGTATCGATTTTTTTTGCCATCGCGGCCATCTGTATCACGCCGACTTGCGCCAGGGAATTATCATCGCCACGCGGCTTTTGTAACGGCGGTATTCATCGCCGAAGAAGCCGATCAGGTCGCGCTCCTCAAGGAATATGCCGACGAAGATGTAGGCCGTGGTGACGGCGGCGAACAGCAGGTGCCCGGCGGTCATTGTGGCTGCGGCCCAGAAGGCGATGATGAAGCCGAGATAGATGGGGTGGCGCACGAATTTGTAAAACAGCGGCGTGCGGAAGCGCTGGACGGGCATCGGCCTGCCGGTGAGATTGTTGGCGACCTGATGCAGCCCGAACAGCTCGAAGTGGTTGATCAGGAAGGTGCTCGACAGCACGGTGAGCCAGCCCACGAATGACAGGCCCATCACCGCCATGGCGATCTGCGGCTGGCCGATATGCCAGACCACGGCAGGCAGCGGCCGCCATTGCCAGAACAGCAGAACCAGCAGCAGGCTGGCAAACAGCACATAGGTGCTGCGTTCAACCGGCTTGGGCACATATTGCGTGAACCATTTTTTGAACGGCTGGCGCGCCATGACGCTGTGCTGGATGGCGAAGGCCGACATCAGCAGCAGGTTGACAATGATTGCTTCGGTCATCGGGACAATGGCTCCGGTGTCGATTGTCTTTGGCACCGCGAGCCCCGTGACGAAGCCGATGGCGTAGAGAAAAGTCACGAAAAATATGGCGTAGGCGGCCAACCCGTAGAGTAGCGCGATGAAACGGCCCATGGAAAATCTCCTTTTGCTGCGGGCAAAACCGAATCATTTATAATTCGGTCGACCGACCGAGTCAAGGGGAATGTGCCGCGCCTTGGCGCGGCGCAAGAAGACGCTGGCGGGCAAGGCCCTGGAATGCTATTTCGCGGAACCAAGGGCGGCATTCCTGCGTTACGGGAATGCCTCAATTTTTTAATTCATGGAGATCTCATGCTGAAGATGATGCGACTGGGTTTTTTGGCGGCAGCGCTGGTGGCGGCCGTGCCGCTTGGGCAGGCCTTGGCCAAGGCGGGCGAGCCCTATGGAACCTGGTCGATGGGCAAGGTCACGATACGGGTGAGTGAGTGCGGCGGCAGGCTCTGCGGCACCATTGTCGCCCTCAAGGAGCCGATCAGCAAGATCGACGGCAAGCCGAAGGTTGACCGTGAGAACCCCGACGTCTCCAAGCGCAAGCGCCCGCTCATCGGCCTGGGCGTTCTCATCGGCATGAAGCCAACGGGCGACGGCAGATGGCAGGGCGCCATCTACAATCCCGACGATGGAAATACCTACAGCGCCAGCATCAAGCTCGACGGCGACAGGATGAAGGTCAAGGGCTGCGTGGCCGGCATCTTGTGCAAGAGCAACAACTTCGTGCGCATCGATTAGCCGCTGCGGCGATGGGCACCCTGGAGAGAGCAATCGAAATCGCGGCGCGGGCCCACGCCGGGCAATTTGACCCGGCCGGAGACCCTTACGTTCTGCATCCCCTGCGCATGATGCTTGCTCTCAACGCGCCGGACGCGCGGATTGCCGCGCTTCTTCACGATGTCGTTGAGAAGTCCGATGACTGGCCCCTGGAGCGCCTGCGCCTGGAGGGATTCAGCGCGGAGGTTCTCGAGGCGGTTGAAGCCTTGACCCAAACCCCCGGCGAGAAGTTCGAGGATCTCGTCACGCGCGCAACGCGCAACAGGATTGGGCGGCTGGTCAAAATCGCCGACATTCAGGATCACCTGAAGCATTTTCCGATGGGCAAAAACAGCAGCAAATATCCGCAAGCCCTGATGACGCTGCAAAACGAAGGCTGACCCGCGGGCTAGCAGTGCGCCGCTCAGACGACGCGCACTTCAAGATCGCCGATGCCGTCGATATGCCCGTGCAGCAAGTCGCCGCGGTTCACTGCCCCCACGCCGGAGGGCGTTCCCGACAGAATGAGATCGCCCGGCCTTAGCGTGAAGAGGCCGGAAAGATAGCTGATCATTTCCGGCACTTTCCAGATCATCTGGTTGAGATCGCCGGACTGCTTGCGCACCCCATTCACATCGAGCCAGATTGCCCCCTGGGAGGGGTGGCCGATCGCGCTGGCGGGCACCAGGGCGGTGCAGGGTGCGGAGGCTTCAAAGGCCTTGCCCACTTCCCAGGGCCGGCCCAGATCCTTGGCCTTGCCCTGCAGGTCGCGGCGCGTCATGTCCAGGGCGACGCCGTAGCCGTAAACGCAGTCCAGGGCCTTTTCCAGCGGAATGTCGTCGCCGCCGCTTTTCAGCGCAACAATCATTTCGATTTCGTGATGAACGTCCTGCGAGGCGGTCGGATAGGGAAACGCGCCGTCGAGAACGATATTGCCGGGATTCTTCTGGAAGAAAAACGGCGGATCGCGGTCCGGGTCGCCCCCCATCTCGACCGTGTGGGCGGCATAGTTCCGCCCCACGCAGTAAATGCGGTGCACGGGGAACGCCGCCTTGGAGCCTTTCACGGGAACAAAAGCCTGGGCCGGTTGGGCAATCACGAAATCCATTTGCAAGATTCTCCTTGGGATGATGATGGGTCAGTTGCGGGAGGCGGCGAAATATTCGAAGCGCCGCTCCAGCCAGGCGAGGGCTTCGTTGATGGCAAAGGCGAACGCGAAGAGCACGAAGAGCAGGGCCCAGAAGTGCTCCATCAGGAAGCGCGAGGAGTAGATTTCGAACAGGCGCCCGAAGCCGACGATGGAAACCAGCAATTGCCCGATGACCACGCCCTTGACGGCCCGGATCATGCCGAGGCGGATGCCTGCGAGAATTTCCGGCAGCGCCGCCCAGATGAAGATCTTGCTGAAGGCCTGGAAGCGGTTGGCCCCGAAGCTCCGCGCCATTTCAACCAGCGACGGCGTGATGTTCCTCACCCCCGCCCTGGCGTCGAGCACCACGATCCAGATGGCGAAAAGCACGACAGTGAGCACGATGGTGGTCTGCCCGGCCCCGAACACCACCATGATGACGGGGACCAGCGCCGACAGCGGCGCTGACAGGAACATGTTGACCCAGGGCAGGAAAATGCGGTCGGCGATGACCGAGCGGCCCATCAGAACGCCGAGCGGAACGCCGATGCCGATGGCGATGAGATTGCCCAGGATGAAGGCCTTGCCGGTGAGCCACAGGGCATCGCCGAAGGCAGGCGTGGGCACGATTTCGATGATCCGGGCAAAGATGCGCGACAGCGGCGGGATGATGAAGCTTGCGCCCGTGCGCCCGGCGATTTCCCAGACGCATGGCCCAGATCAGCAGCGACGACATGATGGGGAGGCGGAATTTTCCGATATACATGATCCCCCTCAGTCCAGATAGCGCTTGAGGCTTTGCCAGATCGACTCGACCGTATCGAGATAGGCCGGGTCGCGCCGGATCTGGTCGGGACCGCCGCCGCGCACGATTGCCGGCTCGACGACGGAGGAAACCCGGCTTGGCCGGTTCGACAGGATGATGATCCGGTCCGAGACATAGACCGCTTCCTCGATCGAATGGGTGACGAACAGGAAGGTCTTTTGCTCCCGTGCGATGAGGTCAAGCAGGTCTTCCTGGAACTTGCGCCGCGTCTGCTCGTCAACCGCCGAGAAGGGCTCGTCCATCAGCAGCACCTTGGCATTGACGGCGAGCGCCCGGGCCAGCCCGGCGCGCTGGCGCATGCCGCCCGACAGTTCGTGCGGATAGGCCTTCTCGAAACCCTTGAGGCCGACGCTGGCGATATACTTTTCCGCCACCGCTTCGCGTTGCGAACGCGCCATGCCTTTCAATTCGAGGCCGAAGGCCACATTGCGCAGCACGTTCGCCCACGGCATCAGCGCGAAGTCCTGGAATACGAAAGCCCGTTCCGGCCCCGGCCCGGTCACTACGCGGCCGTCGACCTTGACCTCGCCGCCCGTTGCCGGAATGAGCCCGGCAATGATCTTGAGCAGGGTGGTCTTGCCGCAGCCCGAAGGCCCGAGAAGCGAGGTGAGCTGGCCTTCGGCGAAGTCGATCGAGAGGTCATTGAGGGCCTCGACGCCGCCGGCATAGGTCTTCGAGACGTGGCGGACTTCCACCATCGAACGTGGCGCAGCGCTTTTTTCGGCAGCGGCGGCGGTCATGCGGCGGCTCTTTTCTCTGGCTGGAACATCACCGCCTCGAGGCGCTCAAGCAGCATGATGAAAACCACCGAAAAGACGATGATGGCGAAGATCGCCGCATACATGTTCTCGTATTCCGCGATCGACTGGTTGTAGGTGATGATGTCGCCGATGCCGGTGGGCGTGATCAGCAGCTCGGCGAGAATGACGCCGATGAAGCCCGCCGCACAGCCCAGCCGGAGGCCGGCGAAGATGACCGGGCTTGCCGCCGGCAGGATGATCTTGAGGATGAGCTGCCAGCGCGTGCCGAGGAATGATTGCCCCATTTCGACAAGCGACGCGGGCGTGTGGCGCACCGCCGTCAGCGCGTTCAGAACGATCACCGGCATGGCCATGATGCAGACGGTGAGAATCTTCGAGGTGAGGCCGATGCCATAGGCGAAGGTGAGGATCGGGATCAGGGCCGCAAGCGGCGCCGATTGCGCGATGATGAAAAGCGGCGATCCCAGCCATTCGGCAAAACGGTTCAAGCCCATCAGCACGCCGAGGCCGACGCCAAGCGCAATTGAAACAATGAGCCCGATGGACAAGGGCTTCAGGGTGATCAGCAGGGCTCGCGGTAATGAGCCGTCAAGGATCATGGCGAAAAGAGCTGCCATCGTATCCGAGAAGGGCGGAAAGGCCGGGCTGATCGGATAGCGGCCGGCGATCTCCCAGGCCCCGCAGACGATCACCGCCGAAATGAGCCACAGCATGGCGGGGTGGGCGAAGGGGCTTGCCGCGAAGTTCGCCTGCCGTGCTGCCGGGGCTGTATCGGTGATGAGGGTCATGGGCTTGCCCGGCGCGGGTGTCCGGGCACGCCTTCCGGCATGCCCGGCCGCAACGGCAACGAGCGTTCAACCACCAAGGGCCTTCTTGGCCGCTTCAAGCGGTCCGAGATCCCAGAAGTCTTCAACTTTCAGGTTCTCGGCCGGACCCTCCAACTGGCCGGCTTCCGTGTAGAACGAAAAGTCGACCTTGGCCACGGCGGCAGGATCTTCGAGCGGCGCAAACACGCCTTCCTTGACCGCTTCGGCGTAGAACGGGCCGACTTCGTCAAGCACTTCCTTCGGCTGGTCGGAAAGCAGGTTGCGCTTGGCGCGCTCCGCCTCGATCACCCCCGGATCGGCTTTCATCTCGCGCCACAGCTTGTGAAGCTCCTCGACGATGATATTGGCCTGTTCGCGGTTGTCCTTGAGCCAGCCTTCGCTGGCGAAGACGACTTCATCGCTTGCCGCTTCATCGAGCGAGGGCAGCACATGGAACCGGTCGCCCGCCTTGGACAGGAGGAGGTTCTTGTTGGCGAGATCAACCACGGTCGCCTTGATCTGTCCGTTCATCATCGCGATGATGCGGTTTTCCGACCCCGGCACATAGCTGCGGTCGCCGAACTCGATGCCCTCACGCTTGGCGATGATGTTGCCGATCGCTTCGGTGCCGGTGCCGCGCGCATGGAAGGCGATGGGCTGCCCGTTCATGTCCTTCCAGGTCTTGTACTCCTTCGAGACCACCGGGAAAAACACCAGGCGCGACATCTGGTAGATGTTCTTGAGCGGCAGCTTCGATTTCTGGATCACCGAGTAGGGCGTGCCGACGCCGATATCCGATTGCCCGTTGATCATCGATTGGATCGACAGCTCCTCCTTGGCGAAGGAGGTGATCTCATAATCGACTCCCCGGTCCTTGGCGCGCTCCATGGCAATCGCGAAAGCCAGGGTTTCGACCGATACGACGTCGCCGAGCGCTACGCGCACTTTTTCGGCCGCATCGGCGGCCAAGGTGAAGGCAAACAGCATGCCGGCTGATGCAACGCCTTTCAACAGTAAGGAAATTGGTTTCATCTCTGCTTCTCCCATTTATTCTTTATGATCTTGGAGGTTTTGCTGCGCCTTTCGCGTCTTCCTGCCTCGATTGGTCTTTAACCAATTCCTGATTGATTAGGCAATTATGGCCTAATGGTCAAGCCAATTGACCGGATTTGCGCGGCCCGCTATGAGTTTCCCGAGGCAGGCTTCGGATGAGGGGAGTTGAAAAAATGGACGAGGCACAGGGCGCGCTCACCCAACTGCGCGCCTATCTGGCGCAGCAGGATCTGCACGCCAACGCGCAATTGCCGCCGGAACGGGAGTTCTGCGAGGTGCTTGGCGTTTCGCGCGGCGAGCTGCGCAAGGCGCTGGCGGTGCTGGAGGAGAACGGCGAGCTCTGGCGCCATGTCGGCAAGGGCACCTTCGTGGGCACCCGCCCGTTCGAGGAAATCACCGGGGTGGCGGAAATCGCCGCCGCCAGCAACCCCAGGGAAGTCATGCATGCCCGCTTGGTTGTTGAACCCATGCTGGCGCGAGAGGCGGCGCTCAACGCCACCGCCGCCGACATCGCCGAGATGCGCCAGTGCCTCAAGGCCTCACGCGAGGCGACCACCTGGCGGCAATACGAAAATTGCGACAACCGCTTGCACCGCCTGGTGGCGGAAGCTTCCCACAACTCCCTTCTTATCGCCCTCTTCGACACGCTCAACGCGGTGCGGCGCGCCGTGGTATGGGGCCGCCTGCGCAACAATGTCGACCGTCCGCCGGCCGATCACCATAGCTTTCGCGAGCATGATGCGCTGGTCGACGCCATCGCCGACCGCGACCTGATGGCCGCAACTGCCGCGATGGACCGCCACCTCCATACGGTGCAGGCCAATCTCCTGCGCTTCCGCCTGGCGGCGGAGTAAGCCTGTCAACGATCAGTGGGTGCTGACGGCCAGGCGCCGTTCCAGCCCGCGCGACCACTTGGTCAGCGGAAAGCAGATGGCAAAATAGATGAGCGCCACGAGCCCGTAGATCACAAAGGGCTGGAAGGTGGCGTTGGTCAGGATCTGCGCCGTCTTGGTCAGTTCGTGGTAGCCGACGATCGAGGCAAGTGCCGTGCTTTTCACCAGTTGCACGAGAAAGCCGACGGTGGGCGGAATGGCCATGCGCGTCGCCTGCGGCAGGATCACCAGGCGCAGTTGCGAGAGATAATGCAGCCCCAGGCTGGCGCTGCCGTCCCACTGGCCGCGCGGGATGGCCTCGACGCTGCCGCGCCAGATGTCGGTGAGAAAGGCGCTGGAATAAAGTGTCAGGCAGACCGCGGCGGCAAGCCAGGCCGAAACATCAATCCCCAGCTTCGGAAGCCCGAAGTAGACCAGGAACAATTGCATGAGCAGCGGCGTGCTCTGGAAGAGCTCGACATAGAGCATCACCGCGGTGCGCCCCCATTTGTTGCGGCCAATGCGGACCAGCAGCAGGGCTAGGCCGACGATGCCGCCGCCGACAAAGGCGATGGCTGACAGCAGCAAGGTCCAGCGCGCCGCCAGCAGCAGGTTTCGCACCAGGTCCCACAGGGTGAAATCGGTCATCGCACGCGGCCTGCGAAAAGCTGCCGCCCGGTCAGCGCCAGCATGCGGCGCATGAGAACCGCCAGCACCAGATAAATCAGGGTGATCACCAGATAGGTTTCGAAGGAGCGGAAATTGCGCGACTGGATGTAGTCGGCCACATGGGTGAGATCGACCACGGCGATCTGCGACACCACGGCGGATTCAAGCATGGTGATGGTGATCTGGCCCACCAGCGCCGGGTAGACATTGGCCAGCGCCTGCGGCAGGACAATGAAGCCGAAAACCAGCAGCGGGCGCAGCCCCATGCTGCGGCCCGCCTCGCTTTGCCCGGGCGGCACTGCCTCGAGGCCGGCGCGCAGGATTTCTATGGCATAGGCGGTGAGGTTGATGGTCATCGCCAGGGCCGCCGCCTGCAGCGCGCTGAGGCGAAGCCCGATGCTCGGCAAGCCGAAGAACAGGAAGAACATCTGCACGATAAAGGGCGTGTTGCGGATCAGTTCGACATAGCCGGCAATCAGCCGCCGGAGCCACAGGTGCCTGCTCCGGAAGGCGCAGGCCCCGGCAATGCCGAGCGCAATTCCAAAGAGCGAGGCAACGGCGGTCAAGCCAAGCGTGACCGCCGTGCCTTCGAGAAACAAACCCAGATATTGGAGCAGGGCTCCAAAATCGAGCTCATAGCCCATGATGGACTCAGAGTTCCGGGGGCAGCGGAATGAACAGCCACTTCTTCGAAATGGCGTCGAGCGTTCCGTCCTTCTTCATCCCTGCCAGCGCCTCGTCGATCTTGGCCAGCAGGCGGTCTTCGCCCTTGTTGATGGCCATGGCCGAGGGTGAATTGAGAAGCTGGAATTTCGATTCCGGTTCGATCGTAGGGCTGCTTGGCCAGAACCGCCGCACCCACGTCATTGCCGACCACCATCAGTTGCACCTGTCCCGACAGAAAGGCCGAGATCACCCCATTGTAGTCGTTGAAGCGCTGGATGTCGGTGCCTGCCGGCGCCACTTCGGTGACCGAGGTGTCTTCCAGCGTGCCGCGGTTGACCGCCACCGACTTGCCCGCCAGATCGGCCGGCCCTTTTACGGCAAGCGCCTTGGGACCCATCACGTCAATCGAATAGGGCGCGTAGGGCGCGGTGAAGGCCACCACCTTCTTGCGCTCGTCGCTCACCCCCACGCTCACCAGCAGGTTGAGCTTGTGTTCGGTGAGCGAGGGGATGCGGTTCTGCCCGGTGATGCCGGTCAGTTCCGGCGTGACGTTGAGGGCTTTCGCCAGGGCGTTGATCACGTCGATGTCATAGCCCTGCGACTTGAGATCGGTGCCGGCCGAGGAGAAGGGCGGAAAGTCCTCGAAAATGCCGACCTTGAGCACGCCTGCCTTGGTGATGTCGTCGAGTTCGTCGGCCTGGGCAGCGCCAGCGCCCATGAAGCCAAGGGCCAGGGCCAGGCCTGAAACCAGCGCCAGGCGCCGGGTTGTAAATGCGTACATGTGTTCCTCCACTATTGTTTTTGCGTCGTAGAATTGAATGAGACGACGGCATCCGTTTGTAGGCTGAGCCCCGGGGAAGTCAATTTTTATGCATTCCTGGGCACCCCCGGAGCGGAACTTTTACCGGCCTGAAGCGTTTTCTCCTGGCTGATTTAACCCCACCGAGGAGTTCATCATGTCCGTGTCCAAAATTCTTGAAACCCGCAATACCGATATTGATGCCAAGGACCGCCGCAAGATCGCAGGGCTCCTGGGCGGCGTGTTGACGTCAACCTATGAACTCCTGCTCACCACCCAGCTGGTGCATTGGAACGTCAAGGGCGAGACTTTTTTCTCGGTCCATAAGCTGACCGACGAGCACTACAACGAGTTGTTCAAAAGCCTTGACATCATTGCCGAGCGGATGCGGGCCCTGGGCTCGGAAGTGCCGGTCGACGGCGTCAACAAGGAGTTTGCCCTGCAGGCGAAAGTAACCGGCGGCGACATCCCGCACATGGTGGAACAGCTTGCCAAGCTGAATGAGAAAGCCGCCGCCCATGCCCGTGAAGTGGCCTCTGAAAGCGAAAAGGCCGAGGACATCGTGACCACCGACATGCTGGTGGATTGCATGAAATTCCACGAAAAGGCGGTCTGGATGCTCCGCGCCATTATCGCGAAATAGCGGCCGTCACATCTCCGGGATGGCGATGCCTTTTTGCGCGCAGGCGGCGCGCACCGTGTTGCGCAGCAGGCAGGCGATGGTCATGGGGCCGACGCCGCCCGGCACCGGGGTGATCGAACCCGCCACTTTTTCGCAACTGGCGAAATCGCAATCGCCAACCAGCTTGCCCTTGCCGTCGCGCTCGATGCGGTTGATGCCGACATCAATGACGCAGGCGCCGGGCTTCAGCCACTCGCCCTTCACCATTTCGGCCCGGCCAACCGCGGCAATGACCAGATCGGCGCGGCGCACCACCGCGGGCAGGTCCTTGGTTTTGGAATGCGCGATGGTGACCGTGCAGTTTTCCGCCAGCAGCAATTGCGCCACCGGCTTTCCCACGATGTTGGAGCGCCCGATGACCACCGCCTCGAGCCCCGCCAGCGAACCCAGCGCGTCCTTCGCCAGCATCACCGAACCCACCGGCGTGCAGGGCACCAGCGAGTCCTGCCCCGTCGAAAGCCGCCCCACATTCACCACGTGGAAGCCGTCCACATCCTTGTCCGGATTGATGGCCCCCAGAACCTTGTCGGAATCAATATGCTTGGGCAGCGGCAATTGCACCAGAATGCCGTGGCAGGCCGGGTCCGTGTTCAGCTTTTCAACCAGCGCCAGCAGCGTGGCCTCGGGCGTTGCCGCATCAAGCTTGTGCTCCCAGCTGTTCATCCCCACCTCGACGGTCTGCTTGGCCTTGTTGGCCACATAGACCTTGCTGGCCGGATCTTCGCCCACCAGCACCACCGCAAGCCCCGGCGTCAGCCCATGCTTGGATTTAAGCTCGGCCACGGTTTTCGCCATGCGCCCGCGCAACCCTTCCGCATAGGCCTTGCCGTCAATGATCTTTGCCATCTTGATGTCCTGTTTCTGCGAGCGCGGCGAAACCGTCATGGCTTGGCCATGGCCTTGATAACCGCGGCACTGGCCTGGCCCTTGCCGGGTGCCGCCGTTACGTTGACGCGGAGCGACATGGTCCGCTCACAGGAATAGGGGCGCGGCGTAATAAACGATGAGATAGCGCAGGAATTGCAGGGCGAGCAGCAGCACGATGGGCGAAATATCAATCCCGCCGAGATCGGGCAGGACCCGCCGGATGGGTCCCAGCAGCGGCTCGGTCAGCCGGTGCAATGCATAACTGATCTGCCGCACATAGGGGTTGGACCCGTTGATGACATTGAAGCCGATAAGCCAGCTCATGATCACCATCGCCAGGATGATCCAGAAATAGATCTCGAGGATATTAAGAATAAGCCAGATGACCGGATGTTCCATGGAGCCTTCGTGGTTGTTTGCGAGCCGCGCCAGATGTAAGGCGGAAGGGCCCGAAGCGCAAGCAGTCGCCTTGACGGGGTTTCGCCCTGTCTCTAGAACAGCTCCCGGCCGGGGCGGTAGCTCAGTTGGGAGAGCGCGGCGTTCGCAATGCCGAGGTCAGGGGTTCGATCCCCCTTCGCTCCACCAGCAATTCCGGCAGCACCATGAACTTCCCGCATCCGGCGGGGTTTTTAGAATCTGAACGATGTAAACGGAAGTTTTCCCCTTGCTGAATGCCCGCACTCCGGCAGCCCCTGTCATGGTTTGCTCTTTCGCAATATTCATCCTCTCGGGGATGGATGCGGCCATGAAGACGCTGGTCATCGCCATAGGCGTATACAATGTCGTGCTGTGGCGAAGCATGCTGGCCACGGTCGTCTCAGGCTCCGTGTGGTTGTCGGGGCCGCGGTCCTGGCCGCAAGCTTCCGTGCTCAAGCTCCATGTTCTGCGCTCCGCCACAGTTGCTGCGGTATTGCTGACATTCTTCTGGGGCCTTGCCCGGCTGCCGCTCGCCGATGCCATCGGCCTGAGTTTTATCGCACCCTTGCTCGCACTCTTTCTTGCGGCGGTTTTCCTGGGCGAGCGCATAGGGCGCCCGGCCATCTGGGCATCTCTGGCAGGCTTGGCGGGCGTTGCCCTCATCATGGGCGGCCAGTTCGAGCTTGTAGAGTATTCCCAGGAGATCATGCAGGGCACGGTAGCAGTTCTTCTCTCTACCTTGTTCTATGCCTTCAACTTGATCCTCGGCCGAAAGCAGGCCCAGCTCGCAAAGCCCACCGAGATCATGTTCTTTCAAAGCACGTTCCTTGCCGTAATTTTCCTCTTGCCCGCGCCGTGGCTGGCTGTCAGCCTGGCGCAGGAGCACTGGCTTTTACTGGTAGGCGTGACCGCCTTGTCGCTCAGCGGCCAGTTCCTCATGAGCTGGTCCTACGCCCGCGCCGAAGCACAGTATCTGATCCCCACCGAGTATTCCGCCTTCGTTTGGGCGATTCTGTTTGGCTGGATATTCTTTGACGAAGGCGTCGTCTGGACCACCCTGGTTGGCGCCGGACTGATCATCGCCGGTTGCTTGCTTGCGGCGCGCTCAAACCCCAAGCTTTCGGAACCCATAGAAGCGACGATCTAACCGGCGGGCCGTAAGTAAGAGGGCCCTGTCTTATTCAGCGCATTTTTTCAACAGATGATAATATTCGGTTTCGTTCCTGCCCGTGGTAAACATAATTCCTTGCAACGCCGGAATGAGTGCGGGCAGTTCATCGCTACCTGTCGTGTTGATGAGTTGCGGCCCGGACCGGGGGTAAATACCTCTCAAGCTGCTGAGTAAAAAGATATTCTCCCGGGTGAGGATAGCCACGTCTTTGCCGTCAGGCGTGGGAATGAAGTGGGTGAAGAGCAAAAAATCTCCCCCGCTGGTGGGCTCGAGAATTTTCTTCAGCTCGTAATGTTCTGGATTTTGAACAAGCTCGTATGCGCCGGCGCGAACCGCATAAAATGACCTCCCAATGGTTGGCGCGTCATGCAGCAGCCCTTTTTCCAAACGTTCCCCGCCAACAAAATAGGGTTCTACTTTGCCGTTTGCGACAGGCTTAAGCTGCGAGCCATCGTAACTGTATAGTTGGCCGTCGTTTGCCTTAAAAAGGGCAATCTTCAATCTCGGAATGTCGCCGACGTAAGTTTGGGCGCTCGCTTGTCCAAAAGTTGCGAAATCGCCGTCCTTGAACTCTTGCATCGCGGCAGGGAAAAACAAGCGTTGCAGCGCCTCACTGTAAACGCCATGTCCTCTCACGTTCACAATCGATGTGAGGCTGTCGCGCTTCATTTGCGCGGCGTCCATGTCGAGAAACAAGCCCACCAAGTATTCAAGGACGCCTTCATCCTCTCTAATGCGAATGATCTGGTCCGCTTCCCATTGCTGCGCTCCGTTCAGCCGCAAGTGCAGGGCATGATTGTATTGCGCGCCGGCGATATACAGCCAGTGATTCTCTAATTCATGGATCGCATTCCAGCCATTGTAATCATCGCCGGAGTTCAGTTTTGCAACAGGATAGGTTTGGCCGGCCGCATTCACAAAAGATAGCTGTCTTCGATCTAAATAGGCTGTCGTTGAAAGGCCGGGCAAAGCCTTTGTCAGCAGTTCATTGTTTGGCGATTGCGATATATGCTTGGGAATAAAAGCGCTATACGCTTGTGGTGAGATGTCAATTATGCAGTAGTCAGAGGCGAACGTTGCGGGCGGGGCAAGAGCTGTGCATAGCATGGCCAGTGAAAAAATACGTGACCGCATAACTAACTTCCGAAAGCCCAAGCCATTATCTTATTCGGCCGCGATCAATTGCCCTTGCAGGGTCGACAGGCTTTCCCTGACATGGCGCGCCAGGGCCTCAATCGCCTTGTTGGGCTTGCCGGGCTTGCGCACCAGGCCGATGTCAAAGGTGCCGAGCGAGGGAAAGCCATCCTTCTCGGTGAGAATGCGCATGCCGGGGCGCAGGCACAGTTCCGGAATGGCGCCCACCGCCAGGCCTTGCAGCACCGCCGCGTTCACCGCGTTCGAATTGGGAGTTGAATAGGCCACGCGGAATTTTCTCTGCTGCGCGTCGAGGGCCCGGAGAACCATGCTGCGCCAGCCGCAGCCCGCATGCGAAACCGCAAGCGGCAGCACCTCGGCCATATGGGCGCAGTGGCGCGTCGAGGTGACCCACACCAGTTTTTCGCGCCGCACCGGCTCTTCGGTGAGAATGTCGCAGCCATGGGTGACAAGCGACAGGTCCATTTCGCCGCGCTTGCAGCGCTCGAACAATTCGGCGCTGCCGTGGCATTCGACATCCACCGTCACCAGCGGATGGGTGCGGGCAAAACGCGCCAGGATTTCCGGCAGGAACCGTTCGGCATAATCATCGGGCGTCCCGAACTTTATGGTGCCCGTGAGATCAGGCTTGGCAAAGGCGTAGATCGCCTCGTCATTGATCGCCACAATGCGCCGGGCATAATCCACCAGCCGCTCGCCATCCCCGGTGAAGCGGCTCATCCGGCCGTCCCGCGCAAACAGCGGGCTGCCCACCAGATCCTCCAGCCGCTTCATCTGCATGGACACCGCCGACTGGGTTTTATGAACCTCGTCGGCGGCCTTGGTGAAGCTGCCGTTATCGGCAATGGCCAGGAAGGTCTTCAACAAATCGACATCAAGATTGGGGATCATGGCTTATCTCATATCATCAACGTTGCTGATGGATAATATAAGATACATTCGTTAGACTAATCAATAGAAATCTTTATCTTGAGACCATCAAAGACGTGATTTTAAGCCGCTTTCGGGTGGCTTTGCCCAGAAAAAATGACTTTTCTGGGGGTCCGGAGGAGTGTGCCATGAGAGACTATGTTTTGAACCAAGCCCTGTCCCAAGGTGAATATGGAATCGTTTCCTTCCTGCGCCGCGTCAAGCGGAACTGGGACGCCAAGCGTCGGATTGCAGCGCTTGCCGACTTCGACGACTACATGCTGCGCGATATCGGCATTACCCGCGATGAAGTGCAATGGGCCGCCGGCCTGCCATTGACGGTGAACGCCGCCCTGGCTCTCGAGGAACGGGCCTATCGCCGCCGCCATGTGGGCCGCTCACATTGACCGCCCTGAAAGAGGCGGGCCTTGCACGAAAATTCCTGCGGGCCGGGACGTGAATTTCCCGGCCTGCCGAACCAAGTTTGCCACGGCCAAGTAAACCACCCTCTGGACAAACTAAGCCGCGCCATCCACTTTGCCCTTCGCACCTGGGGGTTGGATTGCATGCGGCGTTTTCCCAATGATTGAAGGCCTCTTCGCCAGCGAAAACATCGTGCACGCCGGAGCCCTGCTCTATCTGGCGGGCTTCCTGTTTCGCAACCAGCTGATCTTGCGCGGCCTCATCATTGCCGGCGACTTTGTCTATATCCTTTATTTCTATTTCGCGCCTGACGTGCCGCTCTGGGGCGGCATATTCTGGAGCGTCATGTTCACCGTGGTAAATCTCGCCATGATCGCCCTGATTGTGGCCGACACCATGCATTTCAACCTCACGGCAAACGAGAAAAAGCTGTTTGGCCTGCTCGAGAATCTGACCCCCGGCGAATTCCGCCAGCTCCTGCGCGCAGGCAGGCAAGAGCGGGCAGAGGCCGCCGCGGTCATCACCCGCGAAGGCCAGGGTCTTGAAAAGCTCTACTTCATTCTTGAAGGGAAGATGACGATCGAAAAGGGCGGCCAGCGCTGGCCTTCCGAATCGCAAACCTTCATCGGCGAAATCGCCTTTCTTCTGGCGCGCCCGGCCACCGCAACCGTGACGCTGGAGACGGGCACTGTGTATTTTGTCTGGGATGCGCCACCCCTGCACCGCCTGCTGAGGGCGAGCCCCGCGCTCGATACGGCGCTCAGCTCCATTATGAACAAGAAACTGGCTCAAAAGGTTGCGGACGCCGGCGTGCTGATGAACACCATAGGCCTGGATTACCAGGCGCCCAGGGCCTGAGCGCGGAACCTTTCACCATGGACCGGCGTTAGTCCTTGAGTTCATCTGCTCAAAGGACACTGCCCATGACCAAGATTGGCCCCAAAGGTTCAAGGCCGGAAGCACTCGCCAAATTTGCTGAAGTTGCCCGCCATGATGACGGCCAGCCGGTGCGCGAAGGCGTTTCAGCCACCAAAGAAACCGCGGCAATCCCCACCGATCCAAAGTTGAAGCAGGATGCCGCCACCAAGGTTTTGCGTGAAGGCGTGCTGCACCGCAATCAGGGCGCCAAGAAAGCGATCAAGAAATTGCCTGACCGCACCGCGAAAAACGGTAAAAGTCGCGCTGGTTCCCGCTAACCAGCGGCGGCCCTTGGAGCGTTGACAGGTGTTCAAACATTCTGCGGTGGCGGCGTTCGCGATCCTGCTTTCAATGACGCCGGGCCTTGCGGGGTCGTTGTTGGACATCGGGCGGAGGTCAAACCCCGCGACGAACCGCTGCGATTTGTATGATCCCAATTGCCGGCCCCGGCAATTATTTGCGAGGCCGCCGGAACCAAGCATCAGAAATAATCCGTTAGGCAAGCCAGCCCCCAAATTGATTTTGCCGCGCGACCTGAATGACCGGTCAGGCGACCCATCGCCAATCCTGCTTTTGCCAGGCCAGCCGAACCGCCGCCACAGCGGCACGCTGGCCTGCGGCGATGCCCGCCGTGTCATTCGGTATGAAGGCTACCGCAACATCCGGACGGTAAAATGCGGCGGCAAGTTTCATCAGTTCACGGCCCGGAAGCCAGGCGCCAAATATCCGGTGAATCTGAAGGTGCGGGCAACGACCGGGAAGATTGTCGTGGTTGGCCGCATCAAGTGATCTCCCAGGATTGCACCCGCCGGCAACCGCGAAAGTGGTGGGAGGCAAAGCACCTTAAGCTGGAATTAGCCATAAAACCCTTTTTCCCCGAATTCCAAATAACCGATAAAATTTTACATATTAACGAAATCCCTCTGTCTAAGGTTGTGGCTTAAACCTCCTGCGGATCATAATTCAGGAGAGTTCTCAGTGGGACGTTTTGCCAATATTTTGATGTCGGCCCGCGAAAGGTTTAAGGCCCTTCGCAAGGATCATCGCGGCTCGATTACCACGTTCGCCGCGGCTGCGGCCGTGCCCATGTTTTTGTGCGCCGGTGCGGCCATTGATACGGTTCGCATTAGCCGCGAGCAGGTGGCTTTTGACGCCGCAGTGGATTCCGCCGCCCTGGCCGTGGCTGCCGATGACCGCGCCAGCCTGGCCGGCCTGAACGCCGCTCAAACGACCGCCCGCATCGCCGAGCTTGAGGCTTTTGCCCGGAAATACATGGCCGCGAATTATACACCGCAATATGGCAGCAGCCAGGAAATGGCCGTGGACATCGACATTACGGGTGCGGCCATTGACCTGACGGCGAGCCATACCTTTCCGACCACGATCATGAGCCTGACGGGAATCACCGAGATCAATTTGTCCGCCCATTCCCAGATCATGAAGGCCATGCGGCCCATTGAATTGGTCATGGTCATGGATACGACCGGGTCGATGGCCACCGACGACAAAATCGGCGGCGCCAAGACTGCCGCCCGAAATCTGTTGAGCACGGTTTATGGCGGATCGGCCGCGTCGGTTCCGGAAAGCGAATACCTGCGCGTGGCGCTCGTGCCTTTTGCCGCTGCCGTTCGGCTCAACCCCGCCAGCAATGACTTCAACTTGAACTGGATCGACACCACCGGCGCCAACCCGCTGTCAAAGCTCAATTTCACAAGTACCACCTGGCACAATTACATGGCATGGGGCCAGTTGAAGCGTACCAGCTCGGCATTTCATACATGGAATGGCTGCGTTGAAACCCGCATGCGCGGCACCGCTGCCGCCAACACCGACTACAACGTCAATGACGTCGCACCCACAAGTGCCGTCACGCGGTTTCCTGCCTATTTTGCTCCCGATACGCCTTCGATCAGGGATGTGAACACCTACCCAAGTTCCTGGCGTGGCGACAACTGGAGCGGCACCTATATCCCTGAGGACACAACTAATCCGAACGAAATTACCGGTCTTTCTCCATCCAGCCTCGCCACAAACATGACCGACAGCGTAGGTTTCATTGCCCGCCAGGAAAACCAAAACAAATACGTCGGCAGGAACATTGGAGCGGAGTCGCTGACCTCGGCAACTCCTGCTGGTCCGTGGCAGGGCTGTGCCAAATCCGCCATCGTACCGATGACCTACAAGCGGGCAAACATTGAAGCGGGCATAAATGCCATGGCCGCCGCGGGCCCGACGCTGATCGCCGAGGGCATCATGTGGGGCTGGCGCGCCATCTCGCCGACCGAACCCTTCACCAAGGTCGAAGCCTCGGCTTCGTTTCCGGCTGACACCATTTCCACCTATCACCATCCCCGCTGGATGAAAGTCATGGTTCTCATGACCGACGGTGACAATGACCTGAGCCCCGGCGTTGATACGCTGAACGGCACGGTCTATTCCGCCTACGGCCGCGGCACGGAAACGCTTGCCGTAAACCGCTTTGGCTCAACCACCAGCTCGAACAAGGAAACAGAGCTCGACAATGCCATGGCTGCGGCTTGCGCCAAGGTTAAGGCGCAAGGCATCGAGCTCTATGTGACCTCCTTCGGTTCCGGCGTGTCCACTGCGACCCGCACCCGCTTGCAGAACTGTGCGACCGACCTGGACAACTACCAGCACGCCAGCTCGAGCGCCGACCTGAGCGCCTTCTTCAACCACATCGGCCAGGACGTGCTCAACAAGTCGATCTACGTCAGCAAGTAATTCACAAAACTCACCAGTCAGGCGGCGCTTACAAGGCCGCCTTTCTGGGTGGCCGGCGAACCGCAATCCATTCCCAAACGTCCCAGAAACCGAGGTTGATCCGTGCTGTCTCTCGCCCTTGACCATGCCTGCGCAACGCCCCTGCCCAGTTTCTTTCCCGGAAGAAAGCGCCATGCAAAGGCAAAATCCAAATTGGGGCAGCGACTCCACATGCGCGCGTTGTTCAAGAAGCATGCGGGCAATAAAACCAAGGTCTGTGCGGATTTTGCGCAAGCTGTCGGGGCCGGGCTGGTGAAGCGCAAGAGCAACCTCAACAAGGTGACGCAAGAGCAATATGCCCTGGCACTTTGGTACGACGGCACGAAACGAGGATGGCTGCGCTAACCCGGCTTGGCCCCTAGCGTGAAAGGCGGCGCGCGTTGGCCCGCACCTTTTTCCGGAAGCGTTTGACCACGCTGTCATGCGATGCGCCCAAAGCCATGCGGCCGCTTTCCAGGCCCGCTGCCATGACTTTTTCCTGCACCATCCGGCGGGCTTCGCGCTTGGCCCCGGCCCCGCCCGCCGCAAGCCGCATAGTCCGCAGCCAGATCACCTGCTGGGATTCCGCCGCGAGCATCATCACGTTGATCCATGAACGGTACATCGGCCAATCCTTCCCTTGTTCACCGCAGGCGCATTAGCTTAAGCGCCAACCTGTCCAGTTGTTCCGTGGATGACGCGCTGAGGTTTAGGGAAAGGCTTGAACGTCATGGCGATCAGGAAAGCGCCGATGCCAATGCCGAACGAGCCGATGAAGAGCCAGCCGTAGCTGGCGAAGGTGTCGAAGATCAATCCTCCAGTCACGGGGCCGGTTGCCATGCCCAAGCCGCCGGCCATGGCCGTTCCGCCGATGACGGTTCCCATCAGCCGCAGCGGGAAATTCTCCCGCGCCAATACGGCGTAAAGCGGCATAACGCCGGCATAGATAAAGCCAAACAGCGCCGCCACCGCGTAAAACGCCCCGAGGTCGCGCACAAAGAAATAGGCCAGCGCCCCGAAAGCCTGGAGCAGCAGCCCTCCGACCAGGACATGCTTGGCGCCGAACCGGTCGCCGAGGATGCCGAAGGCCACACGGCCGCCCATGCCGGCCAGCCCTTCCACGCTGTAGATCGAAACCGCGGCAATCAACGGGATGCCGCAGCTTATGGCGTAGCTCACCGTATGAAAAATCGGGCCCGAGTGCGTGGCGCAGCAAAAGAAATTCGTCAGCATCAGGATGATGAACTGCGGCGACCGGATGACCTGCTGCAAGGTCATGCCCGATTGCGGTTCTTCATCGATAGACGCTGCATTCCCGGCGGCCAGGGCCGGCGGCGGGCGCACCAGCAGCGCCGCCGGGATCATCACGACGGCGACAAGGGCGGCGATGATCTGCAGCGAGGTCCGCCAATCATAGATGGAGACAAGCCACGCCGCCAAGGGCGACATGGTGAGCGGCGCCATGCCCATGCCGGCGGAGACGAGAGAGACGGCCAGGCTGCGATGCGTGTCGAACCAGCCTGTGACGCAGGCCATCAGCGGCGCGAAGATGGCCGCCACCGCCCCGCCGACAGCCAGGCCGAAGATGAGCTGGAATGCGAGTAGCGATGTGGCCTGGCTGGCCAGAAACAAGCTCGCAGCCAAAATCACGGACCCGATTAACGCGATTATCCGCGCCCCCAAACGGTCCGACAGGCTGCCCCAGGCGATGCTTGCGAATGCCATGGCGAGAAATCCGATGGTCATGGCGCTCGACACGCCGGTGACCGACCAGCCCGTATCGCGCGAGATGGGCAGAAGAAAAACCGGCAGTGAAAACATGGCGCCTATCGCCATGCAGCCCAGCAGGCCGCCGGCAGCGACAATCACCCAGCGATAGGCGGACGTGGTCATTAGTGCCTCCATTATGGATCAAATCTAGGCGGCCGCCATCAAGCTGGCAAACGCCGGTCGTATTCCTCCTTCAGGCGGCTCCAGCCATCCCAGAAGGGCGCTGGTTCCTTGCCTGTTGCGCGGGCGGCGAGGATATCGAGATGCATGTGCCAGCCGGCGCTGACCATCAGCAGGGTCGGGCGGTCGGGCAGGCGGCGATGGATCAGGGTGAGCAGCACCTCGTTGCCCTTTGGCTCCAGTTCGAAGGAAACCCCGCCGCTGCTTCCCCAGGCGATGGCGAGCTTGCGCGGGGGATCGAGCTCGGTAATCCGGCTCTCCAGACTGTGTTCTTCGGGGAAGCTCTCCGGGCGCTTGCTGGGCGGCGTGTTGAGTTCATCGTTGCGCCACGTGAAGGTGAAGGGCGCGCCGACCCTCATTTCCATCTCGCCTGCCGCCAGCCACTGGCGGCGCAGCCCGCTCTCCGTGAGATAGGCCCAGACACGCTCGACGGGGCCCGGCAGAAGCCGCTGGATCTTCAGCGTGGTGGGCTCGGTCAGTACGCCATAGGCCTCCGGGGCGGTGATTTTGGTCGCGGTTCGTGCATTGGGTTTTGCTGCCATGTTCATCGTTCTAATCCTTCTCTTTTTTCGCTTTCGACTTGTCTTCGGCGCGCAGGAGGGCTTCCAGCGCGTCGAGTTTATCGTTCCAGAAGTGCTCGTAACGCTTCATCCACTCTTGCGCCTCGGCGAGGCGCTCGGCCTGCAGGCGGCACTGGTGGATGCGTCCGCGGATCCTGCGGCTCAGCAGTCCGGCGCGCTCCAGCACCCGCACATGTTTCGATGCGCCGGCAAAGCTCATGCTGAAGGGCGTCGCCAGCTCCCCGATGGTGCAGTCCCGTTCCGCCAGATGGCCAAGCATGGCCCGCCGTGTCGGATCAGAAAGGGCATGGAATACCGCGTCGAGATGTGCTGAATGTTCAACCATGTGGTTCAATATAACCGTTTCGGGTCAATTGTCAACCGTCTGGTTTAATTATTTTCCTCGCACGGAAAAGCGGGAACAGCTCTCGGGGATTCTGGCGCGATAGCGGTTAGACCGCGGCATCCGGCAGGCGGTTGAGCATCTCATCAATCTGTTGCAGAGGCACCGGATCGACAATGACCGGCAAATCCGTCGTCTCATTGACCAGCCAATAAGTCGCCTTGTCCGGAACGGTTGGGTCATTATTCACCCACGGGCTGAGAAACATGCCCTTGCGTTTTGCTTTTATTTCAACCGCGCTTTTGTCAGTCACAGATTCATAAAGACCCTTAATTGATTTCATGCGTCGCAGCCCCGCCGGCAATTGCGGTTCATTAACGTTGCATTAATCGCGCTACAGAAATGACCGGCAATCTGAGAAGTTCCCGTTAACGGGAACCTTTCTTTTATGACTTCTTTCTACCTTGTCGGAGAGGGCGAGTTATTGGCTCAGCCCAGAGGGGGTAATTTTGGCAAGTTTGGATGAATCCGGAACGGTCGAGGAAAATGCGATTGAGTTCCTGGGAATCCGCCGCATTACGGCAGACGAGCTCGGCATCAGGCGCTCAAAGAAAGGCACAAGCTTCTCCTATGTCGACGATGCCAAGCGCAGCATTTCACGGACCAATTTGAAAAGAATTGCCGATCTTGTCATTCCGCCGGCGTGGTCCGATGTCCGAATTGCCACCGAGAAAGACGCGCATCTCCAGGCCGTGGGAAGAGATGCGGCGGGACGTTTGCAATACATTTACCACCCGGAATGGGTTGAGGTGCGGGCCGCCGCGAAGGCTTTCCGGCTTTTCCAAATAGGCAGTGTGTTGGGCCGGTTGCGCGTTTGCATACGGCGGGATTTGAGCGAAGGGACAGCCAATATGCCTTTGGCTGCCGCAGCCCGTATCGTGGATATTTTGCATTTGCGCGCGGGCCACGAAGCCTATGCGGGCGATGAAGGAGGAAGAGGGGTCTCGACCTTGCTGAAGCGCCACCTGAAAATGGACGCGGAAGGTTTTCATTTGGCATTCCGCGGCAAGGGCGGGAAACACATCGAGAAAAGCTGTGACGATCCATTGCTTATCGCTGCTTTGAAGGAGCTCCGCGCCTATCCGGGCGCGCGGCTCTTTAAACTCAAGACAAGCGACGGTTTCCGGCCAATGACCGCGGGAGACCTCAATCAGTACCTTGCTCAAAGCTCCGGCAAGCCCATTACGGCAAAGGACTTTCGCACCTTGTTTGCGTCATCATTTGCCCTGAATGACCTGCAGAATTTTGGGCCCCCGCCCACCCTTGCCGTTGCAAGACGTGCCGTTGCGGCCGCCGCTCGCAAGATCAGTGCGGAGCTTGCCAACACCCCCGCGGTGACCAAGAAAAGCTATATTCATCCCACGATCGTCGAGAGCTTTGAAAAGGGCGAACTTGAAAATGCCGACGACGCCCCAAGAAAGCGCGGCCTGAGCTCGGCGGAGTCAAAGCTCATGCAGTTTCTCAAAAATTCCTGACCATAAAACAGGCCCGCCTGACAGCCTGAGTTCCGCCGCCAGCCGCGGGATCAGGCAGGAACGTAGGTCAATCTGATCACATCCTCGCCAATCGGCTCATTCGCCATGAGGCGGAGCGGCGGCCGGGGTCCGGCGAAATACGGCTTGCCCTTTCCAAGCACGACGGGGTGCAGGTAGATTCGATACTCATCGATCAGGCCGAGTTCGGTCAGGCTTTGCGCCAGGCCCGGGCCGGCAACTTCAATCTCCCCGTCGCGCCCGGCTTTCAGCGCGCGGATCGCGTCCTCAAGATCGTCCTCAACCAGACTGGCGTTGGGGCCAACCGACTTCAGCGAGCGCGAGACGACCCATTTCGGCTGCTTCCGCCACGCCGCCGCGAAGTCGCGCCGCTCTGCATCCCATTCAGGATGATCGTCGTCCCAGTAACGCATCACCTCATACATGTGGCGGCCGTATATGCTGCCCGCCTGCCGCTGTGCCTCCGCGATGAAGTGGCGGAAGAGCGTGGGGCTTGGCGCAAACGCCATATGGTCGACGTAGCCGTCGAGGGACTGGTTCATTCCGAACACGAGCTTCGCCATGCCGCAAAATCTCCTGGCACATCGCACGTGCCGCCTTGCCGGCAGTTCGCCGGCGGAGCCGTTCCCGGCGTTCGCCGTTCTATACCGAATTGGCGCGCCCGAAGAGATTCGAACTCCTGACCCCCAGATTCGTAGTCTGGTGCTCTATCCAGCTGAGCTACGGGCGCGCGATATAGCGGGAATTGGGGCTTCCTTAATACGCCCCTGCGGTCAACGCAAGCCTTACCCCGCCGGGCTAGGCCTTGCTGGAGACCTTGCGGTCAGCCACCCGACCGGCACGCAATTGCGTGACCTGGTCGGGAATGGTGATGACAAAGCAGGTGCCGGCATCGCTCGAGCTTTGCAGGATGATGTCGCCGCCATGGGCCCGCACCAGTTCGGCGGCGATTGCCAGGCCCAGGCCTGTGCCGCCCTGCCGGGCAGCGCTCTGAAAGGCCTGGAACAGCCGTTCGCGGACCTGACCGGGAATGCCGGGGCCGTTGTCACGCACCTCGATCACGGTGACGCTGCCTTCGCGCCGGGCCTCCAGCGTGATGGCGCCGTCGGGCGCGTCGCTGCGTTCGGCCTGAAGGAATTCCAGGGCCTGGATGGAGTTGCGCTTCAGATTTGTCAGCACACGGATTAAATGCTCGCGGTCGGCGTCCACCACGACGCCGGGCGTCACCTTGTTGAAAATCCGGATGCGGCTGGAAGCCTTGATCACTGCCGCTTCGATCACCTCGTCGGCCAGCTCGCGCAATTCCAGCCTCTCGCGTTTCGGCGGCAGTTCCTGGGCCCGCCCGAACTTCAGCGTCTGGCTGAGGAATTCGATGGCGCGGTCCAATGAACTGATGAGCTTGGGCGCAAAGCGTTTGACCGTCGGGTCTTCCACATTGGAAAGGCGGTCGGAAATGAGTTGGGCCGAGGTGAGCATGTTCCTCAGGTCGTGGCTCACCTTGCTTACCGCCAGGCCCACCGCCGCGAGATGGTTTTTCTGCTGCAGCATGGTGGCAAGCTCGGTTTGCATGTCGTGCAGTTCATGCTCGGCGATGCCGATTTCATCGCGCCGCGCCCCCGGCTTGATGATGCGCGAAAAATCTTCCGGATGCTGCCCGAACTCCACCATGTTGCGGGTGAGCCGCTGCATGGGCTTCACCAGCACCCAGTTGAGCGCCGCGAAAATCATCCCCGCGACCAGCAGGGAGAGGAAGATGGAGAGCAGGAGGATGTTGATGCCGTAGCGGAACATGGCGGCCCGCAGGGGCTCTTCGTAAAGCGCGATTTCAATGAGGTCGCCGGACATGTTGGGCGGCGTGTCCATCACCCCGATCACGCGCGCCTCGCCGGCCAGCATGGCGCCGAAGGCATCGGTGATGGCCTCGTACCACCTGGTGCTGCGGAGATCGAAGCTGGCGTCGATCATGAAGTCGCCGTCGCTGCGCAGCGCCAGTTTGCGGCTTTCGCCCTTTTCCAGGGAGACGACCAGCACGCCGGCCCCCATCAGTATCTCGCTGCGCAGATCGCTGGAGAGGATCTGGTCAGGGGCGGCTTCGGCGGCGAGTGCTGCGATTTCCGCCTGGGCGATGCGCCCCTTCAGCCACTGGATGCGGAAGTTTGCGATGGAGGGCAGGAAGATCAAAACTTCGCCAAGCATGACGAAGATGATGGTTAACAGCAGGACCTTGCCGGAAAGGCCGCGCAGGGCCCCAGGCTGTTTCGATCGAATTGGTTGCTGCTCCTGCATTCCGTCCCTAGCTCAATAGTCTTATTACGCGCCGCACCCAAGGTTTGGATGCAAGTCCTGCGAAATAATTTACCGCGGCGCGGCGGTTGCTTTCGCCAAGGGTGGGATAGGGCGCAACCATACCGGCAATTGCGCGGATTTTGAGGCCCTCGGTTAAAGCCAGAATCCAGGGCTGGATGAGCTCGCCGGCGTTTGCACCGACGATGCCGACCCCCAGAATCCTGCCCCTTCTGCCGATAACGGCCTTGATCAGGCCTGCCGTTTTCCCTTCGGCCTGGGCCCGGTCATTGTCCTGGAAAGGCCAGCGGACAACCGTGGCGGATGCCCCGAATTCCTTCGCTTCCGCCTCCGTGAGGCCCACCTGGGCCAGTTCCGGGTCGGTGAAGGTGACATGCGCAATGATGTCGCTGCGGTTCGTGACCGGCAAGCGGAACAGGGCGTTCCGGATCACCAGTCCTGCGTGATAGTTGGCCACATGGGTAAACTGCAATCCGCCAGCCACGTCGCCGACTGCATAAATATGTTTCTGCGATGATCTCAGGCCCTTGTCGACGGTCACGCCCTTGGCTGTATAGACAACACCCGCAGCTTCCAGGCCCAGCCCCTCGACATTGGCCGCACGCCCCGTGGCGACCAGCAGATGGCTGCCGGCAATCTTTCCCCGCTCTGCCGTTTCGATGACGACGCCTGATTTTGCTTTCGATATTTTTTTGATGGTGGTGCGCGCGAGAATTTTGACTCCATCACTTTGCAGGCTGTCGAGAACAATTGCCGTCAGTTCCGGATCGTCCTTGGCCAGGGGTTCGAAAGCTTCGATGACCGTAACCTGGGAACCCAAACGCCGGTGCGCCTGCGCCAATTCCAGGCCGATGGCCCCGCCGCCAACAATGATGAGGTGCTTGGGCAGCACCGTGTTTTCAAAAATGGTTTCGTTGGTGAAATAGGGAACCGTTTCAAGCCCGGATATTGCAGGAATGGCGGGGCGCGAACCGGTGGCAATCACAAAGCGCCGGGCTGAAAATATTCTGCCCCCGGCTTCAAGCGTTTTTGCATCACGGAACCTGGCCGCGCTCGGCACAACCGTGACCCCGAGTTTTTCAAAACGCGCGGCGGAATCATTGGGTTCGATGGCGGCAATCACTTTTCTGATATGGGCCTGAACCTTCTTGAAATCCACCTTCGGCTCCGCCGCTGAAATTCCGTAGGGGCCGGAAGTGCGGAAGGCATGGGCCTGTTTTGCCGCGGCAATGAGCGCCTTCGATGGAACGCAGCCATAGTTCAGGCAATCCCCGCCCATCCTGCCCTTTTCGAACAGGATGACTTTTTGGCCGAATTGCGCCGCCGCCGCCGCGACTGAAAGCCCGCCGGAGCCTGCCCCGATAACCGCCAGGTCATAGATCATGTTTTGGTCCGCAAGCGCTTCGCCAGCACCGGAATCAGCGCCGCAACCCCAAGGGCCGCAAGGGCCAGAAGGATTTGCGGCGTGATGACGCGCGATACCGTTAGATCGAAGCTGCAGGGCGTGGCAGGATTTCGCGCCAGGCAGGCCTCATAGGCGAGCATCTGGGCATCGATCAGGCTGTCGAGGCCCGAGCCCACAAAGCTCAAGGCAAAGCCCGCCGGAATGATTCCGAGGATCGTTGCCGTGACAAAGGTCTTGAGCCGGACCTGGGCAAGGGCCGCGGCAATGTTGACGAGCCAGAACGGAAACACCGGCGTGAGCCGCAAAAAGAGCAGATAGTTGAAGGCATCCCTGGCGAAGCCTTCCTGTATCTTGTTGACAAGGCTGCCGCCCCTGCGCGTCAATGCCTCTTCAAGTGATGTCCTGGCTGCCAGAAAGATAAGGGTGGCTCCCGCTGTTGCCGCCATGATAGCGGCAATGGCGCCCGTGAGCCAGCCGAACAAAAGCCCGCCCACAATTGTGAGAATCGTGGCCCCCGGAATGGAAAGCGCGATGGCGCAGGCATAAACCAGCACATACATGACCAATGCCAGAAGCCAGTTATCGGCGATGAAATTGCGCAGTTCCGCACGGTTGGCGGCAATGCTTTGCAGGCTGATCCGCTCATGGACGCCAAGGCCGAAGGCAGCTGCCATGAGGCAGATGATCACGGCCACGGGAAGCCAGCGTTTGGCGGTGATGAAACGGGCAGGACTGGCCATGTGGCATGTCATGCCGCATTGGCTTTCCCCTGGAAAGCCCTCCTCACAGCCAGTTGAGAACAAGTCAGGCGCCGTGTAGGGCCCCGAGGAGCCCACGTGGCGTTGACTTTCCCGGGGCTTTCCCCCTATAACCCGGCGCAATTCCTGACAGTGAGACAATCCCTCCTCGAAGGCACCGTTCCCGCTTCCTAATATGGCGTGATATGTATTTGAAAATACAGGTGTTTTGAGTTGTGGCCAGCAGATACGGAGACCTCTCGTGAAGCGCACCTACCAACCGTCCAAACTCGTTCGCAAGCGCCGGCATGGCTTTCGCAGCCGCATGGCGACTGTTGGTGGGCGCAATGTGATTACCCGCCGCCGCGCCAAGGGCCGCAAGCGGCTCTCGGCCTAACCCCGCGACGATGGAACATCTCAGGCGCCGGCAGGACTTTGTTGCCGCCGCGAGAGCCCCATCGGCGGCCACCCCCGGAATGGTCGTGCAGGCCTTGAACCGCCGGGATGAGGCCGCTCCCCGCCTCGGCCTTACCTGCAGCAAGAAAATCGGCAATGCGGTGATCCGCAACCGCGCCAAGCGCCGCCTGCGCGAAGCCGCACGGCTGGTTCTGCCCGTGACCGCCCAAAACGGTTTTGATTATGTGCTGATTGGGCGTATGGCGACAGCCGAAAGAAATTTCGCTGATTTGCAGAAAGATCTAACGGCGGCCTTGAAGCGGCTGCACGCCACGCCAAATGAGGTGGCTGACAAGGGTAAAAGATGATCGACCATAACAACAAGAACTTCATCCTGGCCATTGTGCTGTCCATGGCGATCATTTTCGGTTGGCAGTATTTTTATGCGATCCCCCTTGCCGAGCAGGCACGGCAGGAAACCACAACCGCGCAGCCAAACACCACCACGACACCAACAACCACCGCCCAGGTGCCGGGCGCGGCCGCGGCGGTAGCACCGGTGGCCCGCGACCAGGCCTTGAGCACTTCGCCCCGCCTCAAGATTGAGACGCCGGAACTGCAGGGCTCGATCAACCTGACGGGCGCCCAGCTTGATGACCTTCATCTCACCCAATACCGCGAAACCATCGACCCCAAGAGCCCGGCCATTGTGTTGCTCTCGCCCGCCGGAACCCCCAATGCGTTTTTTGCCGAGCAGGGTTTTGTCGGCGCCACCGGAACCGTAGCCAGGCTGCCTGACTCAAAAACCCCGTGGCAGGCGCCCGCTGGCGCGGTGCTCGGCGTCGGCAAGCCAGTGACGCTCACCTGGGATAATGGCGCGGGCCTGGTCTTCACCCGGCAGATTTCCATCGACGACCACTTTGTGTTTTCCCTGACCCAGGGGGTTCAGAACAACTCCGCTGCGCCCGTGGCACTCATCCCTTATGGCCGCGTCCAGCGCCAAGATACGCCGGTGATTGCCGGATGGTGGGTGTTTTTTGAAGGCATGCTCGGAGTCCTCGGGGACAAGCTCCAGGAAATCCATTACAGCGATGTTTTGGGTGTGAAAGAGCCAATGCGTGTTGAATCGCAAGGCGGCTGGCTTGGCTTCACCGACAAATACTGGGCGGCCGTCATGATTCCGGATCAATCGCGGGCCATCACCACAACCTTCCAGCACCAGATCCAGAATGGCCGTGACGTCTACCAGACGGATTATCTGGCCAAGGACGCCATCATCATTCAGCCAGGCGGCACCGGCCTCTATCAGGACCAGCTCTTTGCCGGCGCCAAGGTTGTCGAAACCATCCAGGCCATCGGCGACAAATACAAGATCGCCAAATTCGACCTTATGATCGACTGGGGCTGGTTTGAGTTCATCACCAAGCCGATGTTCTATCTGCTCGATTTCCTGAATAGCATCGTCGGCAATTTCGGCATCGCCATCCTCATCGCAACCGTTCTCGTCAAGCTCGCGGTGTTCCCGCTGGCCAACAAGTCCTATGCCTCGATGAGCAAGATGAAGAAGCTGCAGCCCGAGATGGCCAAGCTCAAGGAGCTCTATCCCGACGACCGGATGAAGCAGCAGCAGGGCATGATGGAGCTCTACAAGCGGGAAAAAGTCTCGCCCATTTCCGGCTGCCTGCCGGTGGTGGTGCAGATTCCGGTGTTCTTTTCGCTCTACAAGGTGATCCTCACCTCCATCGAATTGCGCCACGCGCCGTTCTTTGGCTGGGTGCATGACCTCTCCGCCGCCGATCCGACCAATCTCTTCAATTTGTTTGGCCTCATTCCCTGGTCGCCGCCCCATTTCCTGATCCTCGGCGTCTGGCCGATCCTCATGGGCGTGACCATGTGGGTGCAGATGCGCCTCAACCCCACGCCGCCCGATCCGGTGCAGGCCAGCCTGTTCAACTGGATGCCGGTGATGTTCACCTTCATGCTCGGAAGCTTTCCGGCGGGGCTGGTGATCTACTGGGCCTGGAGCAATTTCCTGTCGATCCTCCAGCAGTCCTACATCATGAAGCGGCACGGGGTTGAGCTCAATCTCCTCGGCAATATCCGCGACAGCCTGCCCTTCCTGAAAAAGAAACCCGCGGCCACCACTTGACCGCGCGCTTCACCAGCGACCAGCTGTTGGCGGGCCGCAGGCTGTTTTCGGCCCCCTCGGCGTTCATCATGGGGGTGGCCGCCCTTGACCAGCTGCCGCCGGAGAAGGGCATTGAAATCGCCTTTGCCGGCCGTTCCAATGTGGGGAAGTCGTCGCTCATCAATGCGCTCACCGGAGTCAGGGAATTGGCCAGGGCCTCGAACACGCCGGGGCGCACCCGCGAGCTCAATTTCTTCAACATCGCCGATGCCCTCACCCTTATCGACATGCCGGGTTACGGCTACGCCAAGGCGCCGAAGAAGGAAGTGAAGAAATGGCAATCCATGCTGCGCGGCTATTTGCGCGGGCGGCCGGGATTGACCCGGGCCTTCGTGCTGATTGACGCCCGCCACGGCGTGCTGGCCGCCGACGAGGAGATGTTTGACCTCCTTGATGAATCGGCTGTGGCCTATCAACTGGTTCTCACCAAGATCGACAAGCTGAAGCCCGCCGAGGTTGAAAAAATCCGTGCCGAAACCGAGGCCGCCGCGAAGCAGCGCTCCGCCGCCTTTCCCCTCATCCACGCCACCTCGAGCGAGAAATTTACCGGCCTGGAAGAGCTTCGCGCCGAGATCGCCGGGCTTCTTTAACCCGGGCAAACTTCAATCTTGGCAAGCTCGGCAATTGCCCTATAAGGCCATGCCAAATGAACGCTGGGAAATCCTTGCCATGACCGACATTCCTGTTCCCGAAACGGCCCGCATCCTCTCGGAAGCCCTGCCCTTTCTGCAGCGTTATGACGACCAGGTCATCGTAGTGAAATATGGCGGCCACGCCATGGTCGACCGCAAGCTCTCCCAGCAATTTGCCCGCGACATGGTCATGCTGAAGGTCTGCGGGCTGAACCCCATCGTGGTCCATGGCGGCGGTCCCCAGATCAACAGCATGCTCGACAAGCTCGCCGTGAAAGCCGAGTTCCGCGAGGGCTTGCGCGTTACCGACCAGGAAACCATGAATGTGGTGGAAATGGTGCTGGCCGGCTCCATCAACAAATCCATCGTCGCCTCCATCCAGCAGGCCGGCGGCCGCGCTGTCGGCATTTCCGGCAAGGATGGCAGCCTGATGATCGCCGAGCGCTATGTGAAACAGAAGACCGACCCGAAAACCGGCAAGGTGGAAAACATCGACTTTGGCTTTGTCGGCGAACCGGCACGCATCAACATTGAAATTCTCGAGACCATCATGAAGAGCGACGCCATACCGGTGATCGCTCCCATCGGCGTGGGCTGGGATGGCGACACCTATAACGTGAACGCCGATACGGCGGCGGGCGCCATCGCCACCGCCACTCAGGCCAAGCGCCTTCTCATGCTGACCGACGTGGCCGGTGTTCTGGACAAGAACAAGGAACTCATCAGCGAATTGAAGATCGGCGATGTTCCGGGCCTCATCGCCGATGGCACGATCACCGCCGGGATGATTCCGAAAATCGAAAGCGCCGTGGCCGTGGTCGAATCGGGCGTCGAAGGCGTGATCATTCTCGATGGCCGCGTGCCCCATTCGGTGCTGCTCGAACTGCTCACGCCGCACGGCGTCGGCACCCGCGTGTCGCGGACCGGTGTATGAGGGGTTTCGACCATATCGATACCTGGGTGTTTGATCTCGACAATACGCTCTACCCCGCCTCGTGCCGCCTCTTCGACCAGATCGACCGGAAGATGACCGGGCTTGTTTCCGAGATCCTGAAAATCGCGCCGGCGGAAGCCCGTACCATCCAGAAGGGCCTGTTTCACAAGTATGGCACGACGCTGCGCGGCCTCATGGTGGAACATGAGGTTGATCCCGGCTATTTCCTGCGCCATGCCCATGACATTGATTATGCCCCCGTTCCCCAGAACATCCCCCTGGACGAAGCGCTCCACGCGCTGCCCGGGCGCAAGCTGATTTTCACCAACGGCACCGTGTCCCATGCCGAAAGCGTATTGCAGCGCTTGGGGATAACCCGCCATTTCAACGATATTTTTGACATCGTGCATTCCGATTACATCCCAAAGCCCGAGCGCGGGCCCTACGAAAAATTCATCCGGCAAACCAATATCAAGCCCGAGACCTCCGCCATGTTCGAGGACATCGCGCGCAACCTCGAGGCGCCCCACGACATGGGCATGACGACGGTTCTGGTCACCTCCGATGACAATGCCGACGCCAATATCCTCAATGGCATTGGCCGGGCCGACTATGTCCACCACGTGACCAGCGATCTCGCCGAATTCTTGAAATCCGTGTCGGCAAAACTGCCGCAGCATCAGCAGGGAGCATCCCATGAAAAATCTTCAAGCCGTCATTGAGCAGGCCTGGGAGGCGCGCGACAAGATTACCCTGAAAACCAAGGGGCCGGTCCGCAACGCCGTGGCGGCCGCGCTGAACCTGCTCGATTCCGGCGAAGCCCGCGTGGCCGAAAAGGTGGCGGGCGCCAATGAGACGCAATGGGTGACCAACCAGTGGCTCAAGAAGGCGGTGCTCCTTTCCTTCCGCCTGAACGACATGGAGCTTACCGGCGGCGGCCCCGGCAAATCCAAATGGTGGGACAAGGTGCCGTCAAAATTCGAGGGCTGGACCGCCAGGGATTTCCGCGCCGGAGGTTTCCGCGCCGTGCCGAACTGCATCGTGCGCCATTCCGCCTATATCGCGCCGGGCGCCATTCTCATGCCCTCCTTCGTCAATTTGGGCGCCTATGTCGACAAGGGCACCATGGTTGATACTTGGGTGACAGTCGGTTCCTGCGCCCAGATCGGCAAGAACGTCCATCTCTCCGGCGGCGTCGGCATCGGCGGCGTGCTGGAACCCATGCAGGCAGGCCCCACCATCATCGAGGACAATTGCTTCATCGGGGCGCGCTCGGAAGTTGTCGAAGGCGTTGTCGTCGGCGAAGGCTCGGTCATTTCCATGGGCGTGTTCATCGGCCAGTCCACCAAGATCATTGACCGCGCCACCGGTGAAGTCTTCATGGGCCGCGTGCCGCCCTATTCCGTCGTGGTGTCGGGCTCCCTGCCGCAGAAACCCTATGCCGACGGCGCGCCCAGCCCCTCGCTCTACTGCGCCGTGATCGTCAAGCGCGTGGACGAAAAGACCAGGTCCAAGACCTCCATCAATGAACTGCTGAGGGACTAAAACTTCCCCTTCCAGTTCGGGTGATTCTCGGGGATAAAACTTTCGCGGGCCTCAATGGCGCCACGCCCGGAGGACAGCATGGACTGGGGAAATTTGTTTCTGAGCTACGAGGGCCGCATTAACCGCAAACCCTACTGGCTTGCAAACATTGCCTTTGGTGTTATCTATTTTTCAGTTACCCTAATCATCATAGGAATGGCCGGCATATTCAACGTTGATCCGACCAATCCGGATGCGATCAATGCCGCGTTTTCCGCGGTCAACCTGCCGTTGGGCATCTTCAATCTCCTATGCATCTGGCCAGCTTATGCGATTCTCGCCAAACGTTGGCATGACCACGGCAAGTCGGGTTGGTGGTCGCTTATCATTTTTGTGCCCATCATTGGCGCGATCTGGATGCTGGTTGAGTGCGGCTTCCTGCGCGGCAGCGAAGGGCCAAACCAGTACGGCCAAGACCCGCTGGCTTGAGTTTTTAAACATCGTTAACAACGCGCGCCGCCAATCTGGCCGGACCTATTTTTTAACGCTATGCTGGCCGCCATGAAAAATACCCCCACCGATTCCGTTGCAATTCTCCAAGACCTGATCCGCTGCCGCTCCGTCACCCCCCACGAGGGAGGGGCGCTTACCGTGCTTGAAAACCTCTTGAGCGCCCGCGGCTTTGTCTGCCAGCGCCTGATCTTCAAGGACCAGGACACGCCCGACGTCGAAAACCTTTTCGCCCGCATCGGCACGGCCCAGCCGCATTTGTGTTTTGCCGGCCACACCGACGTGGTGCCGGTGGGCGACGAGGTCAACTGGAAGCACGAGCCCTTCGCCGCTGAAATCAAGGACGGCACGCTCTATGGCCGGGGCGCCACCGACATGAAGGGTTCGGTTGCCGCCTTCGCCGCCGCCGCCATCGATTACCTGAAGCACAGCGGCAAGCCCGCCGGTTCCATTTCATTCCTCATAACCGGCGACGAGGAAGGCCCCGCCATCAACGGCACCATAAAGGTCTTGGAATGGATGAAGGCCAATGGCCACATTCCGGACCATTGCCTGGTGGGCGAACCCACCTGTGTGGCCAAGCTCGGCGACACCATCAAGATCGGGCGCCGCGGCTCCCTGAGTTTTGCGGTAAGCGTCGCCGGAATCCAGGGCCATGTAGCTTATCCGCAGAATACCGACAATCCCATCCCGAAACTGTCGCGCCTGCTCGACCGGATTTCTTTTGCCAAAATCGACGACGGCAACGATCACTTCGATCCGTCAAGTTTGGCGGTGACCACCGTCGATGTCGGCAACCCGGCGGGAAATGTCGTGCCGGCCCGCGCCACGGCCAAATTCAATATCCGCTACAGCACCGAGCATGATTACGAGTCGCTGCGCCAATGGGTCGACGCCCAGGTGGCAAGCGTCAGGGAAGAACTTGGCGGAGCCTGGAGCGTCACCTCCAACGAAGGCGCGGAAGCCTTCATCACCGAGCCCGGCGCCTTTGTCGGCCTTGTCCAGGATGCGGTGGAGCAGGAAACCGGGCTGGTGCCCAGGCTTTCGACCTCCGGCGGCACATCGGACGCCCGCTTCATCAAGAACTACTGCCCGGTGCTGGAATTCGGCCCCACCAATGCAACCTCCCACAAGGTCGATGAGCACATATCGGTTGAAGAACTGCGCGCCACGCAAGTGATCTATGGCCGGGTCATCGCCGCCTATTTCAATAATCAACCTTGATGAGATAAAGCCCTTCCGGCGGGGCGACCGCGCCGCAGGCCGTGCGGTCCTTGGCCTCGAGGGCTGCCTTCATATCCGCAACTTTCCATCTGCCGTCGCCCACCAGCTTCAGCGAGCCCACCATGGAGCGCACCTGGGAATGCAGGAACGAGCGCGACTCCGCGCGGATTTCGATGAATTCGCCGAAGCGGGCGACGTCGAGACGGTCCAGGGTGCGGACCGGCGATTGCGCCTGGCACTGGCTGTCGCGGAAAGTTGAAAAATCATGGTGGCCCACCAGCGCCTGCGCCGCCTCATGCATGGCGCCCGCATCAAGCTCAACCGGCACAAACCACACCTGGCCGAGATCAAGGGTTGGCGGCGCCCGGCGGTTGAGAATGCGGTAGAGGTAATGCCGCTTGGTGCCGGAAAAGCGGGCGTTGAACGTATCCGGCACAAGCTCCGCCTCAAGCACGCAAACCTTGTGCGGCCTCACCCCCGCGTTGATCGCATTGCGCAGGACAAAGGGATCCCATTCGCGTGAGAGGTCCACATGCGCCACTTGCCCCAGCGCATGGACTCCCGCATCGGTGCGGCCCGCCCCCTGCACCATGGCGGGCTCACCATTGATCTGCGCGATGGCCGCCGTCAGCACGCCTTGCACGGTTTTGTCATTGAGCTGAATCTGCCAGCCGTAGAATTCAGCGCCGTTATATTCGAGGATAAGCTTGTAGCGCGGCATCAGGCGGGCTTCGTCTCTGGCGCGAGGGGAAATCCGCGCAGGAATGTCGCTGCATCCATTACGCCTTTCCCTTCCCGTTGCAGCAGGAGAAATTTTATCGCGCCGCTGCCGCAGGCAAATGTCAGCGCATTATCCGCGGCCTGATCGACGGCTTGCGCCTTGAGAATTTTCACGCGCGCCCCGGCGAGGCGGCACCAGGCCCCGGGAAACGGCGACAGCCCATGGATATGATTGCGCACCTCTGCGGCCGCTTTTGTAAAATCGATTTTCGTTTCGGCCTTGTCGATCTTCCTGGCGTAAGTGATGCCTTCCGCCGGTTGCGGCGTTCCGGCGTTTTCAGGATGCTTCAAGACCTCGATCATCAACTCCGCCCCTAGCCCCGCCAATTGATCATGCAAGGACGAAGCCGTGGTTTCAGGCGGTGATGGGAATTCGGCCCGCTTTCAGCATCGGCCCCGTATCCAGCCCGAGTTCCATCCGCATGATGGTCACACCTGACTGCGCATCGCCCGCCATGATGGCGCGTTGAATGGGCGCGGCACCCCGCCAGCGCGGCAGCAAGGAGGCATGAACGTTGAAACAGCCTAACCGTGGCGCATCCAAAACCGCCTGCGGCAGGAGAAGACCATAGGCAACCACCACCGCCGCATCGGCTTTTAGATCAAGAAAGGACTTCTGCTCATCGGCGGATTTCAATGACAGCGGCGTTCTGACTTCGATGCCCTGCGCCGCCGCATGATCCTGCACGGGCGATGGCCGCAAAGCCTGTCCCCGCCCGGCCGGCCGTGGCGGCTGCGAATAGACGGCGACAATCTCATGCCCCGCCGCGATTAAAGCCTTCAGCGTGACCACCGCAAAATCGGGCGTGCCCATGAACACGAGCTTCATCGGCTCAAAGCTTTCCCAGCTTCTGCGCCTTCACGAATTTTTTTACCACCCGGTCGCGCTTCAGCTTGGAAATATAGTCGATGAACAGAACCCCGTTCAGGTGATCGATTTCATGCTGCACGCAGGTGGCCAGAACCCCGTTTGCCAAAATCTCCTGCGCCTCGCCCTGCCGGTCGAGGTAGCGCACCTTCACCTCCGAGGGCCGGGAAACCATTTCATAGAATTCCGGAATGGACAGGCAGCCTTCCTCGTAATCGCTCAACGCCTCGCTGGCCGACATGATTTCCGGATTCGCCATGAACAGCGGCTGGCGTTCCTCGCCGTCTTTCGAAAGGTCGATCACCACCAGCCTTTGCGGCACCCCGATCTGGATGGCGGCAAGGCCTATGCCCGGCGCGTCATACATGGTTTCCAGCATGTCATCGAACAGTTTGCGCGTCGCCTTGTCCACGCCCGGGACGGGCTTGGAGCTTTGCCGCAAAAGCGGATCGGGCAGGGTGATGATGTCGCGCAGGCTCATGGCCCTCAGATAAGCGAGCGGGCCTTACAGGTCAATCAGGGCAGGCCCGGCGCATCGCCAAAGCAGGGAAAACCTGCTATTCTTAACCACTTTCGCCGGAGAGGCGGATAATCGCCCCCTTGTGCGAAATGCAAATGGGAGGACCACATGGCCAGATACATTCTGCTTATGAACTGGACCGATCAGGGCGTCAAAAATGTCCGGGAAAGCCCGGCGCGCCTCGACGGCGCCAAGGCGCTTGCCAAGAAAATGGGCTGCGAAATCCGGGAATTCTATTTGACCGCCGGGGTCAATGACATGGTGTCGATCATCGAGGCTCCCGACGATGCCACGCTGGCGAAATTCAACCTGACGCTGGCCATGGGCGGCAATGTGCGCACCACAACCCTGAAAGCATTCCCTGAAGACGCCTACCGCAAGATCATTGGCGGGTTGTGACAGCAGCGGCAAAGGTGGGTGAATCCCACCCTTGCCTTTTCAGCCCAAAACTCCGATATAGCCACCGGGAGGTTGGCGGCGGACGTACCGCTCGCCAACCGGGTCAGGTCCGGAAGGAAGCAGCCCCAACGAGATCGGAACGGGTTGCCCGTCCAGCCTCCCACCTCTAGTATTCTGAGCCATCATGACGGAAACACCAGACACCATGAGCGCTCAAGGCTACCGCGTCCTCGCCCGCAAATACCGTCCGCAGAATTTCGCTGACCTGATCGGCCAGGAAGCCATGGTGCGCACCCTTACCAATGCGGTGGCCACCGGGCGCATCGCCCAGGCCTATATGCTGACCGGCGTGCGCGGCATCGGCAAGACCACCACCGCCCGCCTCATTGCCCGCGCCCTCAATTATCCGGGCGCTCCCTCCATCGATATGCCGGAGCTCACCCCCCAGTGCGAAGCTATTCTGGAATCGCGCCATATGGACGTGATCGAAATGGATGCGGCGTCCAACACCGGCGTCGACAACATGCGCGAGATCATCGACAGCGTGCGCTATGCGCCCGTCTCGCTGCGCTACAAGATTTACATCATCGACGAAGTCCACATGCTCTCCAAGAGTGCCTTCAATGCGCTGCTCAAAACCTTGGAAGAGCCGCCGCCGCACATCAAGTTCATCTTCGCCACCACCGAAATCCGCAAAGTCCCCGTCACCATCCTGTCGCGCTGCCAGCGCTTTGATTTGAAGCGCCTTGATGCGGCCCTGCTCATGCAGCACTACGCCCGCATCGCCGCCCTCGAGAATGTCACCATCGACGAGGAATCGCTCCGCATGATTGCCCGGGCTTCCGAGGGCTCGGTGCGTGACGGCCTGTCCCTGCTCGATCAGGCCATTGCCTATGGCGAAGGAAAGGTGAAGGCCGCCGACGTTGCCGGCATGATGGGCCTCATAGACCGCTCGCGCATCATCGATCTGTTTGACGCGGTGATGACCGGCGATACGGCAAAGGCCATTCACGAGATTGAAGCCCAGCATGAAGGCGGCGGCGATCCGGAAACCATCCTGGGTGACCTCGCCGATTTCGTCCATTGGGTGACGCGGCTGAAAGTGGTGAGGGAGTCCGCCCTCACCGATCCGTCGCGCACCGAGGCGGAAAAATCGCGGGGCAGCGACTACGCGGCGCGCCTTGGCATGGCGCATTTAACCCGCGCCTGGCAGATGCTGCTGAAAGGCATCACCGAGGTGAGCTATGCGGGCCAGCCGCTGCTTGCCGCGGAAATGGTGCTCATTCGCCTGGCCCATGCGGCGGACCTGCCCTCCGGCGAGGATCTGCTGAAATTGGTAAAGCAGGCCCCGCCCGCCGAAAAATCCGCCCCCATTGTCATGGCCCAACCCGCAAAACGCGAGCTTCCCACGGCCGAATCCGTGGGCTCCTTGGCGCTGCAGCCGGAAGCAGCGGCTCCGCAGGCCCCGGCCGAAACCCGCGCCTTTTCAAACTTCGCCGATATCATCGCCCTCGTCGTGGAAAAGCGCGACGTGAAACTGAAGGGCGACCTTGAGCGCTTTGTCCGGCCCATTCGCGTGGCGCCGGGCCAAATTGAATTGGCCATGGAGCAGGGCGCTTCTCCCGGACTTCCCGGCGAGCTGTCGCGCAAGCTTGAAGCCTGGACCGGCCGCCGCTGGATGGTGCTGGTGGCCAAGGAGGGCGGCGACAAGCCGCTTGCCCTGCAGAAAAAAGATGCAAAAGAGTCAGCCTTCCGCGAAGCCCGCGAGGAGCCTGCCGTGCAGGCCATTCTCAAGCGCTTTCCCGGCAGCACGGTGACCGATGTGCGCGATCCCGAAACCTTGAAACCAGTGGAAGAGAGTGATGAAGAATCTCGGTGACATGATGAAGCAGGTCCAGGCCATGCAGTCCAAAATGGCTGACCTGCAGGCCAAGCTGGAAACCGCAACCGTGACCGGCCAGTCCGGCGGCGGTTTGGTAACAGTGACGCTCACCGGCAAGGGAACCATGTCGGCCCTTCACGTCGACGCTTCCCTGTTAAAGGAAGACGAGAAGGAAATTCTCGAAGACCTCATCGTGGCGGCCCACGCCGATGCCAAGGCCAAGAGCGAAGCGCTGATGGCCGAGGAAATGAAATCGGTGACCGGCGGCCTGGCGCTTCCGCCCGGCATGAAGCTGCCCTTCTGACATGAAGCGGACCGCGGGCGTTGAAATCGAGCGGCTCATCCAGTTGCTGGCAAAATTGCCGGGGCTCGGCCCCCGCTCGGCCCGCCGTGCCGCCCTCTACCTCATCAAGAACCGCGAAAAGCTTCTCTCGCCCCTGGCGCATGCCATGGCGGACGCCCAGGACAAGGTGACGGTATGCAGCACCTGCGGCAATGTCGACACGATCGACCCCTGCACCATTTGCAGCGACCCGCGCCGCGACCGCACCATTCTCTGCGTGGTGGAGGAGGTGGGCGACCTGTGGGCCCTCGAGCGCGCCGGCGCCTGGACCGGCCTTTATCATGTTCTCGGCGGCACCCTCTCCGCCATGGAAGGGGTGCGCCCGGAAGACCTTGCCATTAACCACCTGGTCGAGCGCGCCGCCGCATCTGGCATGCGCGAAGTCGTGCTGGCCACCAACGCCACGGTGGAGGGCCAGACCACCGCCCACTACATCACCGAGCGCCTGAAGGGGCTTGGGTCTCAGCACCTCGCGCCTGGCCCATGGCGTGCCGGTGGGCGGCGAGCTCGATTATCTCGACGAAGGCACGCTGACGGCTGCCATGCGGGCCCGTCGGCCGTTTTAATTAAGAAACTGTAAACCCTGTTTTAACATTGCTTCTTCACCAAGCCTCCGTCTGGACCATGGCTTGCTCCTTTGCTTCCATACTCCCGGAACATCGTTCCGGATTGAGACAAAGGAGCGGAAAAGATGCAGGTCTGTTCAAAATTGCAACGGTTTGTAAAGAACTTCGGCGCCTGCCAGAGGGGCTCCATTGCGGTCATGTATGCCGTTTCGGCCATTCCCATTTTCGTGGCCGCCGGTTCTGCCGTCGACTACATCCGCTATCTCGCCAACGTGACCGAATTGCAGGCGGCCCTGGATTCCGCCGCCCTCGCGGCGGCCGCCACTCCGGAAGCAACTGACGCCCAGCGCCTGGCCCTGGCCGAGGCGACCTTTGTCAGGAATCTGGAAGGCGGCGACCTTGCGGGCTCCGCGATTGCCCGCAGCTTTGATATTCAAGACGAGACCGTGGTTGCCGCCGCCGACATGGACATGGCAACATCGTTAATGCAGTTTGCCAACATCAATTCCATGAAGCTCTCGGTCGGCACGGAAATCTCGGTTCCCAACGATAAGAAGGCCGAGGTCGCCCTGGTTCTGGATTATTCCGGCTCCATGAGCGAGTCCATTGCCGGTGGCGTGAAATACGTGGCCATGAAAAACGCCGCCAAGGACCTGATCAGCGATCTTGAAGCGGCAAATCCCACGAAGGTGAAATTTGCCCTCGTGCCTTTTTCGCATCACGTTTACGGCACCTTTCGCAAGTCCGACATTCTCGGGCAATCGGGCGGCGGAACCTGGACGGGCTGCACCCAGGACCGCAAATATCCCTTCAACCTGAGTGATGCTGAGCCGACCGCCGACAATAACTCCAAGTGGGGCCAGGCGCAGGCGCCGGTCCATATCTCTTCCGGTTGCGGCGGCTACGCAAGCAACAACCTCCGCATGGTGCCGTTGACCGATGATTTCACCTATTTGAGATCACGCCTCGACATGATGACCACCTATGCCTGGACCCATATTGCCGTGGGTGTCGAATTCGGCCTCCAGATGCTATCGGACAGTGACGTGTTCCCCGGCGGCGTGAGCTATGACGACGAGGAAACCCAAAAATTCATGGTGGTTCTCACCGACGGCGCCCAGACCGAGCCTGCCTTCGGGCCGGGCGGCGTCAGGACCGTGCCCCAGGGCGAGGCGAATCTCGAAACCCTTTGCACCAACGCCAAGGACGCGGGCATCACCATGATCACCATTGCCTATGACCTTGACGACAATGCCACCACCAACCGGTTGAAGAACTGTGCCTCCAATCCGGACAAGAATTTCTTCGTTGCCACGAACGCGGCGGCGGTAGCGGGGGCTTTCGAAACCATCAAGACCCTCATCACCGCCCAGGTCTTCGTCAGCAAATAAATCTTTTGTAAACGAATCATTGTAGGTTCCGGCTTCATTTCCGGGACCTATAATTTTGCTTGAAACCGAACTCTATCTGCCCGTGAAGCGCTTTCTCGAGGCGCAGGGCTATGACGTCAAAGCCGAGATCGGCGAGTGCGACGTGCTGGCCGTGAGGGGCGACGAGCCGCCGGTCATCGTCGAATTGAAAACCTCGTTCAATCTCCAGCTCCTGCTGCAGGGCATTGACCGCCAGTGCGTGACCGACACGGTCTATCTTGCCATTCCGCAACCGAAGCGCGCCCTCCCCAATGACATCTTGCGGCTGTGCAAGCGCCTCGGCCTCGGTCTGCTGGTGGTGAATGGCCAATGGGTTGAGGCCTACCTCGATCCCGCCCCTTATCAGCCGCGCCAGGCCCGGCACCGCAAAACCCTGCTGCTGCGGGAATTCCAGCGCCGGGTGGGCGATCCCAATTCCGGCGGCAGCAGCAGGCGCCCTCTGGTCACCGCCTACCGCCAGGACGCCCTGCGCTGCGTGAAATTTCTCAAGACCACCGGGGCCTCAAGGGTTTGCGACATCGCCGCGCAAACCAAGGTCGAGCGCGCCGCGTCAATCCTCAGGCGCGATGCCTATGGTTGGTTCGTCAAGGAAGCGCGCGGCATCTATTTCCTCTCGGCCAAAGGCGAAGCGGCGATCACCACCTTCGGTGATGTCCTGGCGCTGGTCTGAGCCTCCGGATGGGATTTCCGGATGCGCCGCTTGAGCCGCCGGATGCCCCACCAGACACACAGCAGTATGACGGGCACCAGGGCCCAGTCGGGGAAGGCCGCGCCTTCGCCGAGGAAATGTTCCGTAGCGCCATTTGCAAAGATGGCGATAATGTTGAACAGATAATAACTGATGGCGACGACGGAAATGCCCTCAACCGTTTCCTGCAGCATCAATTGCTGGCGCGTGCGCGCCTCCATGGAGCGCAGCAACTGCTGGTTCTGCCCTTCCAGCGCGATGTCAACGCGGGTGCGGAGCAGGTTGCTGGCCCGCTCGCTGCGCCGCGCCAGATCGGCAATGCGCTCGGCTACCGCAAAGCAGGTGGTCATCGCGGGGCTGAAGCGGCGGTCGAGAAACACCCCGATGCGCTGGTAGTTGATGGCGCGCTCTTCACCGAGCTCGGCCACGCGTTTTGTGACCAGCGCGCTGTAGGCCCGCGCCGCGGCAAAGCGGAAGCTGCTGCGGTTGGACATCTCCTCCACGTCCCGCGCCGTGGTGCTGAGTCTGGCGAGCAGCCGGGCGTCCTCTTCGATGCCCTGCGTTGACAGCATGCCCTCAATGGTTTCCGCCAGCGATTTTTCCAAAGGCCCGAGCCGGCGTTGCAGGTCCAGCGCCAGGGGAAAGGCCAGCAGCGCCATCATCCGGTAGGTTTCAATTTCATGGATGCGGCGCGAGACGCGGCCGAGCGACAGGGGCGTCAGGCCCTGGTCCAGAATCAGCATGCGCGTGTAGCCGTCATCGCCGATCTTGAAATCCGTCCAGACCGTGGCGCGGCCATGGCTCACCCGCGATCCCGCCAGGTCCTCGTGGCCGAAGTATTTTTTGAGAAACGCCGCAGTGGGCGGCTTCATGTCGCCGGACATGACTTCCGTGTGGATGGCAACCAGCCGCCTGCCCGGCAGCTCATCAATCCAGCCCAGCGGCAGAAGCGAAATGGCTTCCTGTTTTTTCCGGGAATTCTGCGCCGTGACGCTGATCCGGTAAAATTCCCCGTGCCGTTCATACTTGAACAGCCCCGAGGCGAGCGCGGCGCTGTGGTGGCGGGCCCCGTCAGCCGGCGGCTTCACCCCGAAGGCGTCGCAGAGTTTTGTCACCTGCAAAATCGGGTCGCGATCCTCCTTTGTAAGGGTGTAGGCCAGATGCGTGATGCGGGCAGGGGCCAAGACCGTAAGCCCCGGCCGCCCATGGATTTCATCATTAAGGATATGGCGAAACTCGTGATCCTGCATTATTTCCCAGTGTTATGGGCCGCTTCCTGGGCGGTCAATGCGGCGCAATCGCCGTGAGAGGGATTGACGCAGGCTGTATTCCCGCTAGCTTTGCTGAAGCTGAATTCAATGTGAGGCGAGAGTGACGGCAATCACTGATACGAAACCACCGCTAGCAAGCCGCAAGGCCTCAAGGCCGGTCCGGCAGCAGCAGTTGATTGACGCCACCGTCGCGGTTCTGGCGCGCAAGGGCTATTCCGCCTTGACCGTGGCGGACGTGGCCAAAACGGCGGGGCTTTCCGTCGGCATCATCAATTTCCATTTTGAGAGCAAGGAGAAACTTCTTGCCGCCTGCCTGACGCATTTGGCCGAGGAATATTACCGCAACTGGCATGGGGCCCTTGCCGTGCCGGGCGCCAGCGTGGCCGAGACGCTGCAGCTCATCATCCTTGGCGATTTCAACGACAAGATTTTTACCCCTGACAAGCTCGCCGCCTGGATAGCCTTCTGGGGGGAAACCCAGGGCAGGCCCATCTATGTGGAAATATGTTCGGCCTACGACGAGGAGCGCGCCAAGGCCGTGGGCGGCCTGTGCGAAAAAATCATCAAGGACGGCGGCTACAAGCTGGTGCCAAGCACGGTGATGCGGGCCCTTGAATCCCTGGGTGACGGCCTGTGGCTGGGTGTTGCGGCGGGAAATTCCCAGGCAAAATTCACCATCACCGCCAGCCAGGCACGCATGGCGCTGCAAGCCATGCTCGTCTCCTTCTTTCCAAAGCATTTCCCGTCATGAGTTTTGATTTGCCGGCCGAAGCGCTGCAATGGCGCCGGAAAGTGCGGGATTTTGTCGATAGCGAACTGCAGCCGCTGGAACTGCAGGCGGAAATGAATGAGGGGCGCATCCCGGCGGAGATGCGCCAGCGCCATGAAAAATTCGCCATCGATGCCGGCATCACGCTCATGGATACGCCCCTTTCCCTCGGCGGGCTGGCGCTGCCGCTGCTTACCCAGGTGGCCATTGTCGAACAGTTCGGCCGGGTGACCAATGCGCTGGGCTGGTGCTACGGCGAAGTCCAGAGCTGGATGTTTGAAGCCTGCACCGCCGATCAGGTGCAGCGTTATATCTTGCCGACGGCGCGCGGTGAAGTTCACCTGTGCTACGCCATCACCGAGGAAGACGCAGGTTCCGATCCCGCCGCCATCAAGACCACCGCCACCCGCCACGGCGATCACTATCTCGTCACCGGCGAGAAGTGGCATGTCACCAGCTACAATCTGGCCAGCACCATGGTGGTGCAGGCCAAGCTGCAGGGCGGCGCGCACTGCCTGTTTTTCTGCCCCGTCACGGCGCCCGGCGTGCGCCTTGTGCGCACGCCCCTCTATGCCCATACCTATGACCACCATCATCCCATCGTCGCGTTCACCGATGTGCGGATTCCCGTGGCCGACCGCATCGGGGAGGAAGGGGCCGGCATGGATTTCACCCACGCCTGGTTCCGCCGCGAGCGCCTGATGATCGCGGCGCGCTGCTGCGGCGCCATGGCCCGGCTGATCGGGGAAGCATCGGAATTTGCCAAGACCCGCGTTGTCTCCGGCGAGGCCATAGCCAATTATCAGCTCATCCAGGCCATGCTCGCCGACAGCGTGGTCGATCTGCAGGCGGCCCGGCTGATGACCTATGAGGCCGCCGCCGCCCATGACCGGGGCGATGACCTGAAGGCGCTCCATGCCCGTTGCTCCATGGCCAAGCTCTTCGCTTCGGAAGCGGCCTTCCGCGTCGCCGACCGGGCCGTGCAGATTTTCGGCGGCCGCGGCTATATGCGTGAAAACGTCGCTGAGCGCTTCCTGCGGGAAATCCGGGTGGACCGCATTTGGGAAGGAACTTCGGAAATCCAGCGGCTCATCATCGCCCGTTCACTTTTGAAAAGAGGGCTTGAGGCCACCGCCGGAAACAACTAGGATTTGAACCAATATTCAGTATCGAGGCCAGCAAGAGCCAACGAGGGAGCAGAAAATGAAACTAACACGCAGATCGTCGTTAAGCCTGATGGCGGGGGCCGCTCTCGCCATGCCCTATGTAAGCCGGGCTCACGCCCAGGAAGAAGCCGTCCTCAATGTCTTCAACTGGACCGACTATATCGGCGAGACGACCATTGAGGACTTTCAATCGGCCAGCGGCATTCAGGTCACCTACGATCTCTATGACTCAACCGAGGCCATGGAAGCCAAGATGCTGGCCGGCAGCTCCGGTTTCGACGTCGTGATCCAGGCCGGCTCCACCCTCGAACGCTTCACCGAAGCAAAAGTCTATCAGCCGCTGGACCGCTCGAAATTGACCAACTGGGGCAACCTTGATCCCGTCAGCCTGAAAACCGTTGAAGGCTGGGACCCCGGCAATGTTTATGGCGTTCCCTATATGTGGGGCACCGTGGGCCTGACGTTCAATGTGGACATGGTCAAGGAACGCCTCCCCGATGCGGATCTCACTACCCTCGACATTCTCTTCAAGCCGGAAAATGCCGCCAAGCTTGCCGATTGCGGCATTTCGATTCTGGAAAGCCCGGGCGATGTGATTCCCATGGCGCTGGCCTATTTGGGACTTGATCCCAACACCACGAACCCCAAGGATTTTGACGCGGTGGTCAAGGCTTTTGCCCCCATCCGCCAGTATATCCGCGCCTTTGACGCCTCCAACTATCTGAATGCCATACCCAACAAGGAATTGTGCATGATCAACAACTGGTCGGGCGACTACGCAACCGCCAATGCCCGTGCCAAGGAAGCCGGCATTGCCCTCAATCTTGCCTACACGGTGCCCAAATCCGGCTCGCCCGCATGGTTCGACATCTGGTGCATTCCAGCCGATGCCAAGCACGTCGACAACGCCCACAAGTTCATCAACTACATGATGGAGCCTGAGGTCATCGCAAAGTGCACGAATTACACCAACTACGCCAACGTGAATCTCGCGGCCAACAAGTTTGTCGATCCGGCCATTCTCGCCGACCCCGCGGTTTATCCCGATGAAGAGCTGAAAAAGCGCCTGTGGACCCAGAAGTCAATGAGCTCCGACCTTGAGCGGGCCCGCACAAGGGCCTGGAGTACCATCAAGACAGGCTCACCATCCTGACGCCAGAGAAGCCCGGCACCCTGCCGGGCTGAATTTTTGGGGACGCATAATGGCCATCGAAAATACCGGCAAAGCCTGGGAAACCCTGACCGCCGCGCCGTTCATCCGGATCGAAAACGTCACCAAGAAATTCAGTGATTTCATCGCCGTCAACAATGTGAGCCTCGACATCTATAAGGGCGAATTATTCGCCCTGCTCGGCGGTTCCGGCTGCGGCAAGACCACCCTGCTGCGCATGCTTTCCGGCTTTGAATCGCCAACCGAAGGCCGCGTCTGGATCGACGGCCAGGACATGACCAGTGTTCCACCCTATGAGCGGCCGGTGAACATGATGTTCCAGTCCTATGCCCTGTTCCCCCACATGACGGTGGAGCAGAATGTCGGCTACGGCCTCAAGCACGAGAAGCATGACCGACGCCCAGCGCAAGGACCGCGTGAAGCAGATGCTTGACCTCGTCCAGCTCTCGCAGTTTGCCGGGCGCAAGCCCCATCAACTGTCCGGCGGCCAGCGCCAGCGCGTGGCGCTGGCCCGCGCGCTCTGCCAAGCAGCCCAAGGTGCTGCTGCTGGACGAGCCGCTCGGCGCCCTCGACAAGAAGCTGCGCGAGCATACGCAGTTTGAAATCATGAACATCCAGGAGAAGACCGGCATCACCTTTGTCGTCGTCACCCACGACCAGGAAGAGGCGATGACGCTCTCCACCCGCATCGCCGTCATGGACAAGGGCGTCATCCGCCAGACCGGCACGCCCACCGAAATCTATGAATTTCCCAAGACCAAGTTCGTCGCCGACTTCATTGGCTCGATCAACCAGTTTGCCGGCACCGTCAAGTCGGTGACCAGGGAGAAGGCGGCCATCGCCTGCGCCGAATGGGGAGGCGACATAGAGGTAAATCGCGATGCTTCGGTTGAGGTGGGCCAAAATGTTTCCGTGGCCGTCCGCCCGGAAAAAATTGCGATCAACCGGAAGGCTCCGGCCAAGGGCCTCAATGCGGCGGAAGGCAAGGTTATCGATCTGGGCTACTTCGGCAAGGATTCGCTCTACCGCGTGAAGCTTCCCTCATCGGCGCTGGTCCGCGTCAGCCGGGTGAATGACCAGCGCGGCCGCGAAACCGAGCGCGTCGCCCAGTGGGAGGACAAGGTCTGGCTTTCCTTCGAGCCGTCAGCCGCAATTCTGTTGAAGGATTAGCCGATGGCCGCTGTTGCGCCGCAGAAATCCGGGCCCGTGCCGCAGGAACTTGAACTGCCCGGCGGCAAGAGCGGCTTCCGCAACTGGCTTGACCGCCATGCCTGGCGCGACATCATCATCGCCGTGCCCTACATCTGGCTCCTTTTGTTTTTCGTAGTGCCCTTCTTCATCATCATTGCCATGAGCCTGGCGCAGTCGGTGATCGCCCAGCCGCCTTTCAGGTTTTACGAAACCTGGCCCTATGTCACTTTTGAAAACTTTGCCCGGCTTTTTTCCGATTATGTTTATCTCCGCGGCTATCTCACCTCGCTCCGCAATGCGCTGATCGCCACGGCGCTCTGCCTGCTTTTGGGCTACCCCATGGCCCTGGGAATAGCCCGCGCCACGGGTGTCTGGCGCAATATCCTGCTGCTCCTCGTCATCCTGCCGTTCTGGACCTCGTTCCTGCTGCGCGTCTATGCCTGGATTGGCATGATGGGCAGCAACAGCTGGTTCAACCGCGGGCTCACCTCATTCATCAATGTGTTCCTGCCGAAGGCCCTGGAAATCAATTCGGTGCCGATGATGAATTCCAACTTCGCAGTCATCCTTGTCGTGGTCTATTCCTACCTGCCCTTCATGATCCTGCCGCTTTTCGCCAATCTGGAAAAACTGGATTACACCCTGAACGAGGCGGCGATGGATCTGGGCTCCAGGCCCATGCAGGTTTTCCGCGACGTGACCTTGCCTCTTTCCATGCCGGGCATTGTCGCCGGCTGCCTTCTGGTTTTCATTCCGGCGACGGGCGAACTGGTCATTCCAAGCCTGGTGGGCAATGCCGCCGACCCGATGATTGGCCGGGTGATCAATGACGAGTTCTCGCTTAACCGCCACTGGCCCATGGCCTCCGCCATTGCCGTCGCCCTGCTTATGCTCCTGGTCGTGCCCATCATGCTCTATAACCGGATGCAGGAGAAAGCCGCCGAGGGAGTGAAGTAATGCGCCAGCGCTCCACCTTCCTGTTTTCCGCCCTGTGTTTCGGCTTTGCCTTTTTCTACATACCGATCATCTCGATGATCGTCTTCTCCTTCAACAAGTCGCGGCTTGCGACGGTCTGGGGCGGCTTCTCGGTTGAATGGTACTTCAAGCTTTTCAAGAATGCCCAGATCATCAAGGCGGCAACCCTGTCGCTCGAGATCGCCGTTATCAGCGCCACCTTCGCGACAATCCTGGGCACCATGGCGGGCATGGCTTTGGCGCGGTTTTCCAGGTTCCGCGGCCGGACGCTCTTTTCAGGTTTGGTCTCGGCGCCGCTTATCATGCCGGAGGTCATCACCGGCGTTTCCCTGCTGCTGCTGTTCGTGTTCATGGAGCGCTATTTCGGCTGGCCGGGCAAGCGCGGCTTCACCACCGTCACCATCGCCCACACCACCTTTGCGCTCTCCTATGTGGCGGTGATCATTCAATCGCGGCTGTTGTCGATGGACCAGTCTTTGGAAGAAGCCGCCATGGATCTGGGCTCGAAGCCCTGGCAGGTGCTGTTTGACGTGACCCTGCCGATCATCGCACCCGCCATGATTTCCGGCTGGCTGCTGGCTTTCACCATTTCGCTCGACGACGTGGTCATCACCAACTTCACCACCGGGCCGGGGGCCACGACATTGCCGATCCTGATCTGGGGCAAGGTGAAGCTGGGCGTCACCCCCGATATCAACGCGCTGGCAACCCTGATTGTCCTTGTGGTCAGCATCGGTGTCGGACTGGCCGGCTATCTCATGTACCGCAGCGAGAAAAGGCGCGACCGCGATATCCAGATGGCCCTTGCCGCCAACAAGTAGAGGCTAGTCGTTGCTGCTGACCAGTTTCGGCTTTGCCTCCGCCAGCTTGACCGGCTCTTCCACCTCAAGGCTTTCGATGCGCAGCCCGCGCTTGACGATTTTTTCCGCCGAGAGCGAAAGCTTTTCCAGGTCCGAATTGGCATTGCCGAAATGCTTCTGCAGGTCGCCGACGCGCTCCTTGAGCCGCCCCACGTCTTCCAGCAGCCGCATCACCTCGATCTTGATCACATGCGCCTGCTCGCGCATGGCCGAGTCCTTGAAAATCGCCTGCATGGTCTGGATCAGCAGCATCAGCACGTTGGGCGAGGCGATGATGACGCGCGCCCGGTGGGCCTTCTGGATGACGTCCTCGAATTTTTCGTGAAGGTCCGCATAGATCGATTCGGACGGCACGAACATGATGGCCGTCTCGTGGGTCTCGCCGGTGATCAGGTATTTTTCCGCGATGTCCTTGACGTGCTTGCTAACGTCGCTGCGCAGCCGCGCCTCGGCGGCGCGCAAGTCGCCGTCGCCCTTGGCTTCGCGCAAGGCGTTGAAGGCCTCCAGCGGAAACTTGGCGTCGATCACCAGCCTGAGCTCCGAATCCGGCAGGCTGATCAGGCAATCCGGCCGCATGCCGTTGCTGAGCGTGGGCTGGAAGGCATAGGCCCGGGCATGCAGCCCGTCGCGCACGATGGCCTCCATGCGCCCCTGGCCGTAGGCGCCGCGCGCCTGCTTGTTGGCGAGGATGTCCTTGAGCGAAATCATCTCGGTTGAAAGCGAAGTGAGGTTCTTCTGGGCCGCGTCAATGACCGCCAGCCGCTCGTAGAGATGGGTAAGGGACTGCGTCGTGCGCTCCGCCTGGTCGTTCAGGCCAAGGCCGATGCGCTGCCCCACATGGTCCAGCCGTTCATCGAGAGTGCGTGTGAGATGGGCCTGCGCCCCTTGCGACTGTTCGGCAAAATTGCGCAGCGACCCCGCCATCTCGGCCAGCCGGTATTCCAGCTCCGAGGCGCGGCGCATGGTTTCCAGGGTTTCGCTTTTCCGGTTGCGCTGGGCCCGCCACGTGACGATCAGGGTGGCCAGGATAAGAACCAGGGCGAGGCTCGCTCCCGCCAGCAGAACATCAAGCAGGGTGAAGGCCTGGGCACCGATTTGAAGAATGATTTGGTCGAGTTGCATGAAACTCTTCTAGCGCGATTCGCCAAAAGAAGCGTGGCCCGTCCACACTCAACAAAGCATGGACGGGCCCTTGACCCGCACAACTCGGGACGGCGACAGGAGCCGCACAGGTCAACTCGCTCACAAACAGGGGGTAGCGTATTAGGTTCCCGAAACTTTTCCCTCTCAAGAACCAGCTCTTTTGGCTGGCTAATCCCCGCTGGATTGACTGTGAGAGTGGCTTTCGATCATGGCTTGATAACGGGCAGAACTAGGCAATGCGCGGGCAACATTGCGGCGGGATCAAGGTGAGATCACTGCCGGAAGGTCTCAAGCAGAAACAATAACAATCCAGAACAACCGCTTAGCGGCGCTTCCTCAACGGACGGCCGGGCGTCATGACCTGATCGATAAATTCGTTGCGTTGGGAAAAATAAATTCCAAATCCGCGGCCGAGTCCGAATACGAGTTCCTTGAATACGCCGGTCATTAAGACCTCCTTAACGAATAGATTACTGATTCAATACGCTATGCCATTGAAATATGAATGAAATATAGAGATTCAAGCGTGCCTGCGCGAGCCTCAGCTATGTGCGGCCCGCATGGCGAATCGATCTGTGGCCCGAATCAGCGCGTCGGTGATTCCCGGTTCCGTGGCCGTATGGCCCGCAGCGGGAATGATCTCGAAATCCGCTTCGGGCCAAGCGCGGTGCAGGGCCCAGGCGGTTTCCATGGGCGTCACCACGTCATAGCGGCCTTGAATGATAATGCCGGGAATATTGCGGAGCCTGGGAGCGCCAGCCAGCAACTGGTCGTCCCTGTCGAAGAAGCCCTGGTTGACGAAATAGTGGCATTCGATGCGCGCAAAAGCCAGGGCAAAGGCATCGGTACTAAAAGCGTTCACCAGATCTGCGTTCGGAAGAAGCGAAATCGTGCTGGCCTCCCAACGGCTCCAGGCCTTGGCGCAGGCCATTTTCTGCACCTCGTCAGCCCCGGTCAGTCGCCGGTAATAGGCGCCCACCATGTCGCCCCGTTCCTCAACGGGGATTGGCGCCAGGTAGGTTTCCCATATATCGGGAAACAGCATGCTGGCTCCTTCCTGATAGAACCAGTCAATCTCGCGCTTGCGGATGGTAAAAATGCCACGCAGGATGAGCTCCGTCACCCGCTCTGGATGTTTTTGCGCATAGGCCAGCGCCAGCGTCGAGCCCCACGAACCGCCGAGCACTTGCCACGTCTCAATGGCAAGATGGACGCGTAGCGCCTCCATGTCGGCCACTAAATGCCAGGTGGTATTCTCGCCCAGCTCCGCATGCGGTGTGGATTGCCCGCAGCCCCGCTGATCAAAGAGGATGATGCGGTAAAGCTTGGGATCATGCAGGCGGCGCAGGAACGGCGTAATGCCGCCGCCCGGTCCGCCATGCAGGACGACCACCGGCTTGCCCTTCGGGTTGCCGCATTCCTCGTAATAGATTTCATGAAGCTCCGAGACGCGAAGCCGGCCGCGGCTGTAGGGCTGCAATTCCGGATAGAATTCCCGCATCTCAGAGCGTCTGGTATCGCGCGATGACTGAACGCTCAAGTGCCGCTGTAACCAGTTTGTCGAGGCCCAGTGTATCCCGCAGGATGGCCAGGAAGCGCAGCTCTTCTTTGCCTACCGCCAGATCCGCCGCCGCCACTTCAGCCGCAAGCGCATAGGCTGTCTCGCGCAGCTTCGGCGAAAGCTGGTCGCGCGCCAGGCCGAGTACGGTCGTGAGGCCTTCCGGTTCCTGCAGCATCTCGCCGCATTCCTGGGCAACAGTGGTCAACCGCGCGCTGTCAAAATTCTTGAAGATCGGCAGGCTTGTCACCACCCGGCCGATTTCCTTCAATTCCGTCGCGTTGATCTTTCCTTCGACGCCCGACATGGTGACCATGACGTAGATGAGCGCCTGTTCCGTACTGATCGTGCCGGGCATGCAATTCTCCAAATGTTGGACGCTGGCTAGCGGTTGGTGGGGCTTTTGTCGAGTGAAACTGCGGTAAACTCCTTCACCCGCTCAATCGCCTCGACCAGGCCGACCCGCTCCACCGCCACCCCCGGTGGAAACGCCGTGGTAAAGCGCGTAGCCAGCCGCGGATCGAGGATGACAAAGCAGCCCCGGTCATTTTCGCTGCGGATCAGGCGGCCGAAGGCCTGGCGCAGGCGCAGCCGCACCACCATATCCGTATAGGCATTGCCGCCGAAGGTTTCCCGCCGCGCCCGCTCGAGGATGGTGGGCGTTCCCCACGGCACCCGGTCCAGCACGATCAGCCGCAGCGAATCGCCGGGCACATCAACCCCGTCGCGCACCGCATCGGTGCCCAGCAGACAGGCGTCACGCTCGGCCCTGAACATGTCCACCAGCGTTCCCGTATCCATGGGGTCCACATGCTGGGCGTAAAGCGCCAGGCCCTTTTGCGCCAGCGCCACGCTCAGCCGCTTGTGCACGGCGCGCAGCCGCGAAATCGCCGTGAACAGCCCCAGCGCCCCGCCGCAGCTGGCCATGAACAATTCGCGGTAGGCGGCGGCCACCTGGTCCATGTCCTCGCGGTTCACATCATTCACCACTAGCAGCCGGCATTTGGCTGCGTAATCAAAGGGCGAGTCATAGCTCACGCGCTTCACCGGATAGGGCAGGTGCACCGCGCCGGTGCGCATTTCTGCGTTGGCCCAATCATCGGGCACATCGGGCGGGCGGTCCTTGAGCGTCGCAGAAGTAATGATGACGCCATCGGCATTCTTCAGCACAGCGAGAGCCAGAGGCTCTGTGGGATCAACCCAGTGCGAATGCAGCCCCACATCGGCCTCGCGGCCATGGATCTGGTCAATGGCAAACCACTCGACGAACAGCGGGTTCTTGGTTTCCAGCAGCCGCCCCAGCATGTCGATCCAGCCGCCCACCATCAAGGCGCCGCGCTTCTTGAGCGAGCGTGACACCGCCTCAATGCGGCCCCGGTCGTAGGTTGAAAGCTCCTGCGCTTCGTCATCAAGCTTCTTGGCGAGCGCCTCCGCCAATTTGGTCATTGGGCGCTTGAGATCATGCAGCGCCGTGGCCAGTTCCTCAGCAGCTTCCGCCAGCCCGTCAACGAGCGGCACGCAATCCGTTTCAATGGAATTGCCGGCATTCTGTTCGGCCCGCGCCAATACCTGCTGCCGCACCACCGAAAGAAAATGCTCGGCCACACCCTCCGGCGTTCCCGCCTGCACCCGCCGCGTCCAGCCCGGCCCGGGCAGGGAATAGGCCGCCTGCAGAACCTTTTGCACCAGCGTTTCCGCCGTTTCATTGTCCGCCACCAGATCGCCGATGCGGTCCACCAATCCCCGCCCGCGCCTGCGTTCCGTTTCAGGCCCGCGCAGCCAGCGCCGGAGCTCCGCCGTTTCCAGCGCCGTGAGATGGCCGGAAAAGGCCGAGTCCGCCGCATCGAAAAGATGATGGCCCTCGTCGAACACGATCCGCCGCAAGCCTCCCGGCGCGGCCTCCTCTTCTTCCGTTTCAGCCACGCCCAGGGCGTAATCGACCGCCGCCTGGTTCAGGACCAGCGCATGATTGGCAATCACGATGTCCGCCTTGCGGGCGGCCCGCGCGCTGCGCTCGATGAAGCACTTCTTGAAATGCGGGCAGGCCGAGTAGATGCATTCGCCGCGCCGGTCGGTGAGACCAAGCGAGGAGGGCGAAAGCGCCCGTGCCTCATAGTCCAGCGCCACATCGGAAAACAGCGAGAGCAGCCACGACGGAAAATCGCCGCCTACCATGTCGCCGTCACGGGTGAACCTGGTCCAGCGCGCGATGAGGGCGCCGAGCAGCGCGCCGCGGGCATTGCTGGCGCCCAGCCGCCCGAAGGTTTCCTGCATGTTGAGCAGGCAGAGATAGTTTTCGCGCCCCTTGCGGATCACAATGCGGCTGCGCCGCTCTTCCGGATCGCCCACCAGGCGCGCCGTTTCCTGATCGAGCTGGCGCTGCAGGTTTTTTGTGTAGGTCGAAATCCATACCGGCGCGTTGTTCTTGCGCGCCCACAGCCAGGCAGGCGCGAGATAGCCCAGCGTCTTGCCAAGGCCGGTTCCGGCCTCCGCCAGCAGAATGTTGTTCTCGCTTTTCTTCTGCCGCGGTTCAAAGGCATGGGTAGCCGCCGCCGCGTAAGTCTTTTGCTGGGGCCGCGGCTCGGAAAATTTCCCCAGCACCTCGTCCAGAAATAGCGTGGCCTCCTCCGGTGTCACCCCTTCATGCCGCCCCGGTGGCCGCATCCCGTCATCTTCCCATTCCTCAATGCGGTCCCACACATTGAGGCCCGTGGCAAAGGTGCCGACATCGAGCTTGGGATTGGCCTTGAGCAGGGCCGCCATCACCGGCTTCGCCCACGGCCAATTGCTCCGCGCCAGATACGCGGCAATTTCCGCCGCTTCGCGCGGCGCCGGATAATGGCGGTTGCTCAGGCGCAGCAAAAGCTCATCGGCCACGAGTTGCAAGGTCTCAAGTTCGTCGGGCAGGGGATCAAGCGCAAGCGAACGGGCAAAGCCGGCGGGCGTCGGCGTGGCCATGCGCGCCGGGCAGACGAAAGCGAAAAGCTCCGCCACGTCCAAATGCTTTTGCTCCCTGGCGGCCCGTGCCGCGGTTTTGGCTACCCCTGCCGCGAAGGCCAGCCGGTCAATCAGGAATGTGGCATGGCAAATCAGGTGCGGTCTTTGCCCCAGCCGGGTGAGCCCGTCGGCGGCCGCCAATCGCCCCGTGGGCGTCGCCAGTTCAACGCCCACAAGCACGGCCCGCTGCGTGCCGTCGATCACATGATTTTGATTATGGGAATCGTCGTTCATCCCTACTCTTTAAGCAGGGAAAAGGAGCCGCGTCATGGACCAGAAATACATCACCCTTTTTGATCGCTTCACCCACGGCGGCATGAACCGCCGCGACTTCATGGAAAAGCTGACCCTGCTTGCGGGCAGCTCCGCCGCTGCCAGCGCCTTGCTGCCGCTTCTCGAGAATAATTATGCCCGCGCCGATATTTTGCCGGAAGGCGATCCGCGCATTGTCAGCCAGACCCTGGAGTTCACCGGCGGCGCCGGTTATTTCGTGAAGCCCAGCGCCGAAGGCAAGTATCCCGGCGTCCTCGTCATCCATGAAAATCGCGGCCTCAATCCGCATATCAAGGACGTGGCCCGGCGCATGGCGGCGGAAGGCTTTGCCGCCCTGGCGGTTGACTATCTGCATGGCTTGGGCGGCACCCCGGAAGATGCCGACAAGGCCCGCGACATGATCGGCACGTTAACGCCGGAGGGCGTCAACGCCACGTCCGTGGCGGCCCTTGCCGCGGTAAAAGCCAATCCGGCCTCCAATGGAAAATCAGGGGCGATGGGCTTTTGCTGGGGCGGCGGCACTGTCGGGGCCTTGGCGGTTGCCGATCCGGGCCTCAGTGCCGGGGTGGTTTATTATGGCCGCCAGCCCGCCGCTGCTGATGTGCCGAAGATAACCGCGCCGCTGCTCCTGCAATACGGCGGTCTTGATGAGCGCATCAATGCTGGCATCCCCGCCTTTGAAGCGGCCCTCAAGGCCAACAACAAGGTCTACGAGCTTTATGTCTATGAGGGCGCCAATCACGCTTTCAACAACGACACTAACGCGGCGCGCTACAATAAGGACGTCGCCGAGCTGGCCTGGAGCAGAACGGTGGAATTTCTGAAGAAACATGTCGCCTGACGGCGCGTGCCATCGGTTTGATTGACGAAGCCTTGAGACATGCCTAACAACGCTGGCGCGCCTGACGTGTGCGCGCCGGCAAAAGAGGTTGGACATGACTCCGGAAACCTTTCGTTACGCGACGGTCATGCTGGCCGCGGGCATCGGCATCCCGGTTCTTGCCGCCCTCAATGCCCAGCTTGGCAACCGCATTGGCTCGCCTGCCGCTGCTGCCACCGTCCTCTTCATCGTCGCGCTTTGCGCCACAGCAGCAACCCTGCTTTTGACCACTGGGGCTGCAGCGCTGGCCAATGTCTCCGCCCAGCCGAAATACCTGTTGCTGGGAGGCTTCCTCGTGGCGTTCTACGTGCTGTCAGTCACCTGGATAGCGCCGCGTTTCGGCGTGGGCAACGCGGTCTTCTGCGTTCTGCTGGGTCAAATGCTGGCGGCCTCGGTCATCGATCATTTCGGCCTGTTTGGTGCGATAGTCCGGCCCATGAGTCTCATGCGGGCCTCAGGCATCGGGTTCATGGCCTTGGGCGTCCTCCTCATCCAGCGTGCCTGAAAGCGCCTTATCCCACCCGCAAAGATTGACGAAGCCTTGCGACATGCCTAACAACGCCGGGCCTTCGCCTCAACAGCTTCGAGTGACTCCATGACCGACCCCGTCCTTTCCGCTGCCGCCCTTGAAAGCCGCGCCTGGCCTTTCGAGGAAGCACGGAAACTTCTGGCGCGGATCAAGAAAAGCAAGACGCCGAAAACGGAAATCCTCTTCGAAACCGGCTACGGCCCCTCGGGCCTGCCCCACATCGGCACCTTCGGCGAGGTGGCCCGTACCACCATGGTGCGCCGCGCCTTTGCAACCATGTCGGATATTCCAACCCGGCTTCTCTGCTTTTCCGATGACATGGACGGCATGCGCAAGATTCCCGACAATGTTCCGGACCGGAGCTTTCTGGAGCCGCATCTCCACAAGCCGCTCACTACCGTGCCCAATCCCTTTGGCGGCAATTATCAAAGCTTTGGCGACCACAACAACACCATGCTGCGGCGTTTCCTCGATACCTTTGGCTTCGATTATGAATTCGCCAGCGCCACGGAATATTACAAGGCGGGCAGGTTCGATGCCATGCTGCGCCGCGCCGCTGAGCGCTATGACGCCATCATGGCCGTCATGCTGCCGACCCTTGGCGAAGAACGCCAGGCCACTTACAGCCCGTTCCTGCCCATCTCGCCCACCACGGGCCGCGTTCTCTATGTGCCCATGAAGGAAGTGGATGCCAAAAATGGCACCATCACCTTTGCCGATGAAGACGGGCGCGATACGACACTGCCGGTCACCGGCGGCCATGTGAAGCTGCAATGGAAGCCGGATTTCGGCATGCGCTGGGCCGCCCTTGGCGTTGATTTCGAGATGTTCGGCAAGGACCACCAGACCAACGCCATCGTCTATGACAAAATTTGCGAAATTCTCGGCGGCCTTCCGCCGGAGCACTACGTCTATGAACTGTTCCTCGACGACAAGGGGCAGAAGATTTCCAAGTCCAAGGGCAACGGCCTCACCATCGATGAATGGCTCACCTATGCCGACACGGAGTCGCTGTCGCTCTACATGTATAACCGCCCGCGCGAGGCCAAGAAGCTTTACTTCGATGTCATCCCCCGCGCCGTCGATGAATATGCCCAGTTCCAGAATGCCTATGGCAAGCAGGAGATCAAGGACCGCCTGATGAATCCGCTCTGGCATATTCATGGCGGAAAACCGCCGCCGCCCGAGGAGGGGTCCGTCTCGTTTTCATTATTGCTGAACCTCGTGGCCGTGGCCAACACGGAGGACAAGTCCGTGCTCTGGGCTTTCCTCAAGCGCTACGCCCCGCAGGTTTCGCAAGAAACCCATCCGCGCCTTGACAGCCTGGTGGGTTACGCCATCCGCTACTTCACCGATTTCGTGAAACCCAACAAGAAATATCGCGCGGCCACCGATGAAGAGCGCAAGGCGCTGGAGGATTTGTCAGCCGCCCTGGCGCAATTGCCGGAAGGCTCCACGCCCGAAGCCATTCAGCAGAAGGTCTATGACATCGGCCGGCGCGAACCCTACACCACCATTCAGAAGGATGGCTCTGTCGGCGTGGCGCAAACCTGGTTCAACATGCTCTATCAGGTCTTGCTCGGCGAAGAGCGTGGGCCCCGCTTCGGGTCTTTCGCGGCATTGTATGGGGTGGAGAATACCCGGGCGCTCATCGGCAAGGCCCTGACGGGTGAGCTTACTGGCTTGCCCAGATAATCCGCGCCATCCAGTCCACGTCCTTCAAGTCCAGCGTCTTGGTGTCATGGGCCGCGTTGAACGAGGCGAGTTCTACGTTTTTGGCGGTCTGCCGCTGCATGATCTTGGCCATGACCTGGCCGTCGGCGGTTCTCACCACCACCCGGTCGCCCTTGCGCACCGTGGCGCCGGGCGAAACGATGATGGTGTCGCCCTCGCGGTAAACCGGCAGCATGGAGTCGCCGGTGATTTCGAGGGCATAGGCCGTATTGTCGGTTACCCCTGGAACGTCGATTTCATCCCAGCCATTGCCGACGGGAAAACCCGAATCGTCAAAATAGCCGCCCTTGCCGGCCCGCGCCAACCCGAGCAGCGGAATTTGCTTGCGCTTTGGCGGCTGGCCCTTGCGGCCCGAGAGAAGATCGGAGAATTCCTCTACCGAGGCTCCCGCCGCCTCCAGCAGATTGGCGATGCTTTCGGTGGTCGGCCAGCGCGGCCTGCCGTCGGGCCCGTTGCGCTTGGAGGGATTGAACGAGGTGGGGTCAAGGCCCGATTTCTTGGCCAACCCTGACGCCGAAAAACCGTACCGCTCTGCGATCGTGTCAATCGCCGCCCAAACTTGCTTGTGGCTGAACATTTTTGCCATATCCCGTACCTGATATTTAATCCTTCAATCTAGGAACTAATACCTTAAGCGGGTTTGATTGTCCAGAGCCAATTGCATGGCTATGGTGCGGCGCAAATCAGCGGGGTCGAAGGTGCCTGTTCTCTACAAAATCATGGCGCGGCAGGACTGGGAAACGGCACAGGCGCGGGGAGTTTATGGGGGTTCCGAGGTGGACCGGCGCGATGGCTTCATCCATCTCTCGGCCAGCCACCAGGTTCGCGCCACGGCGCAAAAGCATTTTTCCGGACAGGCCGATTTGCTGCTGGTTTCCGTCAGGCAAGAGGCTCTCGGCCAAAGCCTGAAATGGGAGGTCTCGCGCGGCGGCGATCTGTTTCCTCATATCTATGGATCCTTGCCGCTCAATGCCATCCATGAAGTCATTCCGCTGCCGCTCGTGAAGGGCGTCCACAAGTTTCCCGAAGGGATTCCGCCATGAGCCTGATCAATTTCGGCTTCAAGGCGACGCGGCCGCTGCTTCACTGCATGGATGCCGAAACAGCCCATGGCCTGACCATCAAGGCCTTGAAGACAGGTCTTGGCGGGAGCGCAAAAATCAATTCTCCCGCTAACCTGGGCACCTCATGTTTCGGGCTCGAGTTTGAAAATCCGCTGGGCCTTGCCGCCGGTTTCGACAAAAACGCCGAGGTGCCGGACGCCATGCTGGCCCTGGGCTTTGGTTTTGCCGAAGTGGGAACCGTGACGCCGCGCCCGCAGGAAGGAAATCCCCGGCCCCGCCTGTTTCGCCTGAGCCAAGACCAGGCCGTGATCAATCGCCTGGGCTTCAACAATGACGGCCATTCCGCTGTTCTGGAAAGATTGCGCCGCCGCAAGCATAAGTCAGGAATTGTGGGCGTCAACATCGGCGCCAACAAGGATTCGGCTGATCGCGTTTCCGACTATGTCGCAGGGATTGGCGCCTTCTCCGCTGTTGCGAGTTACTTCACCATCAACATTTCCTCGCCCAATACGCCGGGCCTGCGCAATTTGCAGTCCGCCACGGAATTGCCCGCCCTGCTGAAGCGCCTGAATGAAGCACGCCGCGTAGAAGCGCGGCAGGTGCCCATGCTGCTCAAAATCGCACCCGACCTTGAAGCGGAGGAAATGAAGGTAATCGCCGCATGCTGCCTGAATTCCGCGGTTGATGGCGTTATCATCTCCAACACCTCGCTTTCGCGACCCGCCCTGCATTCGCGCCACGCGCCGGAAACAGGCGGGCTTTCCGGCGCTCCGTTGTTTGACCTTTCCACCCGGCAGCTGGCGCGGTTCTACCTTCTCACGGAAGGAAAAATCCCGCTGGTGGGCGTCGGCGGCATCTCACATGCGGATCAAGCCTGGCGCAAGATTTGTGCCGGTGCCTCGCTCCTGCAGCTTTATTCCGCCCTGGTTTTTCAAGGCCCGGAGCTGGTGCAGGAAATCCTCTCCGGCCTGTCGCACAAACTTGCCGGGAAAAATTTTGCAACACTGGGCGATGCCGTAGGGAGTTCAGCAGAAGAAATTGCTCACCACAGCCCGCTCGGCAGGTAACGCGCGAAAATTTCCGCCGAGGTTTTCTTTTCCTGGAGCCGGTCCAGGGCGTAGTCAAAAGCCATCACGGTTTCCCGGTCGTCGCGCCGCGTCAGGAAAGAAAGATTGCTGCTGAAAAACTGCCGGTCCACGAAGGCCCCGTCCAGCGGCTTGCAGCAGCCGCGCGAGGAACTGCCGGCAAGCCAGTAGATCAGGCGCAGGCCGTCGCCGAAGGAGACATCGATCGCCCCGGTGCGCAAGGCCTCGTTCATTTCGGCTTCGCCCGGGAAAGCCGTGAGGGCCGAGCGCGAATAGTATTTTTCCAGCCATGCCCCATGGCTCGAGTTGGCGACATAGCCGATGCGCCGTCCCGCCAGGCTGCGGATGTCGCTGCCGCGCAACTGGCTGCCGACGCGTACCGCGAAACGCCCGAGCGACCAGAAATAGGGCCGTGTCATCGCCGCCTTTTTCAACACCGTCGCGTTGATCCGCAGGCCCGAGACAATGACATCGCCTTCATTGTTGAGAAGCGCCGGAAGAAGCTGGCTGAAAGGCTTGGCGGTGAACGTGCAAGTGGCCTTCAGCTCCGCGCAAGCCGCAAGAGCCAGGTCAACCGAGACACCCGCCGTCTTGCCTTCCGGCGTTTCGTAGCTGAAGGGCGGAAAATCCCGGTCGGTCAGCAGGCGGATGTTGCGCTGGGCGAAGCCAACGGGAGGTTTTGCAACGCTGTCGAGGTGACGGAAAAGCGGAAATTGCGGTGCGGCAGCGTCCTGGGCGGCAACGCGGCCTGCGGCAACGAGGGCCAAAGCGAGAAAAATAAAAAGCATCCGGGGATGGGTTGCAATTTGTCGCGTAACTCGCTTTATTAGAAGTGTTGGAGAGGTCATTTTCCATCCAGGGGCGTTCGGTGCGGGGTCAACAGACAGAGTGGCGTAGCGCTGCTACATCGCCAGCCAGTGGCGGTGCAACAGCGGATTCCAAACTAGCTTCAGACGCGCCCGATGTCTTGCCTCTTTTATCACGCCATGATCTTGAAAATACCCTGCGGCGGCTACCGCCCCAGGCCATGCGAAGGGTTTTGCGCCATGGCGTTGTGCCAATCGCCTGGCAGCCGGATCAAGTGCACTATGCCATCTGCGGGCCGAAGGGGGACAGCTACGCCTGGCGCCATGGCCTGCCGGTTGTTGCCCGCATCGCCGTCTCCGATTTTCACCGCGGCGTGCGCCGCGTCTGGGGGCGGAAAATCCTGGCCAAGGCAAGCCACGGTCTGGCTGCAACCCGCCCGCACTTCTCGGCGCGCAAGCGGGTGACTGCGGCCCAAGGGACGGCCTTTCTGACGCTTGCCGCCTTGCTTGCCTTGAGTGCTGTCTTTGTGCCCGCGAGCGCCCTTTGGGTCGCAGCCAGCGCCGGGCTCGGCATATTTTTTCTCTCCGTCATTGCCTTGCGTCTGTGGTGTCTGTTTTCGGATCCGCCCGCGAAACCCGCAAGGCCGGGTCATCCGGATGATGCGGACCTGCCAACCTATTCCGTACTTGTGCCGGTCTTCAGGGAAACCTCGGTACTCAGCCAGCTTCTGCGCGGCTTGTCCTGCCTGAATTATCCCCGGGAAAAACTCGAAATCAAGATCATCGTCGAGGCGTTCGATTTGACCTTGCGGCGGGCGCTGGAGAAATTTGACTTGCCGCCCCACATTGAAATTATTGTCGTGCCGCAAGGCGCGCCGCAGACAAAGCCCCGGGCGCTCAATTACGCGCTGCAATTCTGCCGCGGCCGCCTGCTCACGATTTACGATGCCGAGGATGTGCCCGAACCCAGTCAATTGCGCAATGCCGCGCGCGAATTTTTGAACGCCGATGAATCCCTGGCCTGCCTGCAGGCCCAGCTCACGTCCTACAACCCCAATGAAAACTGGCTGACCCGCCAGTTCACCACCGAATACGCCACGCTCTTCGGCCTGCTGTTGCCGGCCCTTGCGGCGCACCGCCTGCCGCTCACCCTGGGCGGAACCTCAAATCATTTTCGCACCCATATCCTGCGGAGAATCGGCGGCTGGGATGCCCACAATGTGACCGAGGATGCGGATCTGGGCCTGCGCCTCGCCCGGCTTGGCTTTCGCACCGGCGTGGTGGAAAGCCTCACGTATGAGGAGGCCAGCACCCGGCTCGGCAATTGGCTGGGCCAGCGGGCCCGCTGGATCAAAGGCTTCATGCAGACCTGGCTGGTGCACATGCGCAATCCGGTACGGATGGCGCGCGAGCTGGGCCCCACTGGATTCTGGACCCTGCAGGCCCTGACCGCCGGCATCTTTATTTCGGCCCTGTTCCATCCCTTTCTCACGGCTTTTACCATCTGGTTTTTAGTTGCAGATCCGTTTCTTGTTTCAATAACCACCGTGCTGAACCTGGAAGTTTTCGTGTTTGGCTATGGTGCGGCCATGCTGGCAGGAGCCAAGGCGCTGCGCCAGCGCGGCCTCAAGCGCTGGTGGTTCACCATTGCGACAATGCCGTTCTATTGGCTTCTCATCTCCGTCGCCGCCTGGATGGCATTGTGGCAGCTGGTTTTCGCCCCTTTCAAGTGGAACAAGACCGAGCACGGGTTATCGAAGCTTCAGGCTTAGTGGCCGCCGCCGCCCGTGCCGGCTGAAGGCCTGCGCATCAGCGGAAGCAGCAGGATGATGCCGAAGAACAGCATGGTGAGCAGCAGGAAAACATCGGCAATGGCCATGGTCATGGCCTGGCGGCGGACCATGCCGGCAAGCCGTGAAAGGGCAGCAGCGCCCGCATCCGAGCCCAAAGGCGCAAGTGCTGCCGTCATGTTGCTGAGGGTGCTTTCGGCAACCGGCTTTCCCCAGGAAACCGCCTCGCGCAGCCGTGCCAGATGAAGGTCCATGCGGTCGTTCATCACCGTGTTGATGAGCGCAAGGCCGACGGCGCCGCCCAGATTGCGGGTGAGGTTGAACAGGCCGGAGGCCCCGCGCATCTGCGCCGGCGACAGGGTGCCGAGCGAAACATTGGTGATCGTCACCATGGTCAGCATCAGCGAAACCCCGCGCAGGATTTGCGGGATGAGCAATTCCGAATAGCTCCAGTCCACGGTGATGGCGGATGCCATCCAGGTGCCGATGCCGAAGCCTACAAAGCCAAGGCCAATCATCAGGCGCGGGTCAAGCTTGGCTGAAAGCCGCCCCGCGATGGGTGCCGTGAGGAACATTGCAACGCCGGTGACGAACAGCGTTTCACCGATTTGCAGGGCGGAATAGTTGTGCACCCGCGCCAGATAGACGGGATAAAGATAGGTGAGGCCATAAAGCCCGATGCCCATGGTGAAGGAAAAGATCGAGCCGGAAACAAAGTTGCGGTTCTTGAGCGCGGTGAAATCCACCAGCGGATGCTCCGAGGTGAGAACCCGCCAGAAGAAGGCCATGCCTGAAGTCACGCAGATCAGCACCAATGAAAGGATCAGGCGGCTCTCAAACCAGTTTTCCGAGGGCCCTTCTTCCAGCGCATATTCCAGGGTGCCGAGAAACACGGCGAGGAGCGCCAGCGCCGCCCAGTCAAAAGTTTTTGCCAGCTTGAAATCCGGCTTGTCGAAGTCAATGAGAAGCCAGGCGCCGATGGCGACCGCGATGCCTGGAATGACATTGATCAGGAATAGCCAGTGCCACGAGAAGAGATCGGTGAGATAGCCGCCGACGGTGGGCCCGATGGTGGGCGCCAGCGTGGCGATGAGGCCGATGACCGGCGTGATGATCACCCGCTTGTCCGCCGGAAACACCGTGAAGGTGACGGCAAACACCGTGGGGATCATCGCTCCGCCGACAAAGCCCTGCAGCGCCCGCCAGACGATCATCTCGTTGATCGAGCCCGACATGGCGCACATGAAGCTCATGGCGGTGAAGCCGACGGCGGACGCGGTGAACAGGATGCGGGTGGACAGAATGCGCGCCAGCATGCCCGACAGCGGGATCATCACCACTTCGGCGATGAGATAGCTTGTCTGCACCCAGGAGATTTCATCGGCGCTGGCGGAAATGCCGGCCTGGATTTCAGCGAGCGACGACGAGACGATCTGGATGTCGAGGATCGCCATGAACATGCCGAACACCATGAACAGGAACGCCGCGAGATGGCGCCTGTTGAAGGCGGTTCTTGCCGGGGGCTGCAAAGCGCCGGATATGGTGGCGGCGGCGGCCATGATGTTACTGTGCGGCGCCCCGCGTATCGACGGTGACCGTCACTGACAGCCCGGGCCGCAGTTGTGCCGCAAGTTCCGGAGGAACCGACACCTTCACCGGCACGCGCTGCGTGATCTTGGTGAAATTGCCCGTGGCGTTTTCCGGCGGCAGCAGGGAAAATTCCGAGCCTGAGGCAGGCGCCAGGCTCATCACGCGGCCTTCGAACACGTCGCCGCCAAAAGCATCGATGCTGATTTCAGCCTTTTGCCCCGCATGCAGGTCGGCCAGCTGGGTTTCCTTGAAATTGGCTTCGATATAGGCCCCGTCAACCGGCACCAGCGCCATCAGGCGCGTGCCGCCCTGCACGAACTGGCCGGGCTCCACCGCGCGGTTAGCCACCGTGCCGTCGAAGGGCGCGCGAACGCTGGTGAAGGAGAGATCACGTTCCGCTTTGGCCAGCGTTGTGTTGAGTTCGGTGAGCGTCCGCTCCGCCTCGACCCGGTTTGCGGCGATCACGTCTATTTGCGCTTTTGCCGCGAGAATATTGGCCTGCGCCTCATTGACCGACGCTTCTGACGAATCATGCTTCAGGGTTGAGTCGTCCAAAGTCTGCTGGCTGACAACCTTTGCCTTGATCAGCGCCGTGGCGCGGTTGAGGCTGGCCAAGGCGTTGCCTTCCTCGGCTTGCGCACTGGCGAGTTTCGCTTGAGCCGCCGCGATCTGGGCCTTCTGGGCTTCGGTCTGGCTGGCAAAACCATCGATCACCGCTTTTTGCGTTTCGATGCGGGCCTTGGCGGCATCAACCGCCAGCTTGTAGTCGCCGTCATCGAGCTTGAGGATGACATCGCCGGCCTTGACCGCGGCATTTTCCGCCGCCGGAATTTCCGTGACATAGCCCGCAACCTTGGCGCCGAGCTGCGCCATGTCGGTTTTCACATAGGCGTCATTGGTGGACACCTGAAAGCGGCCCAGCACATACCAGTGGTGGCCATAATAGGCGGCCCCCGACAGGGCAGCCAGAATGACCGCCCCCAGAATGGCGCGCCGCAGGAGCGGCAGGCGATTTGCTTTGGTGTCGACCGGCGCCGCCGGCTGGGGGGCCTCGGCCGTGGGCGCCAGGGTGAGTTTCGCCGTGGGGCGCTGAACCGCTTCAAAGGGGAGGGCAGCGGCGGACTGGGCTGAATTTGACATCTTCCTACAAAACCTGCTTTAAATTGAACTGAACCGTTCGGTCCTACTTGTATTTAGCGCGGATCTGGATTATGTCAAGACTAAACCGTTCGGTACAGCCTTGCTGCTACCACATGTCTCGGAGGCCTGAAGTGTCTGAAATTGCCCTTTCCATCCCCGTCAGTGAAAATGACACCGCCAAGCGCCAGCAGATTTTGGACGGCGCGCGCCGCTGTTTTCTGGCCCAGGGCTTCGATGGCGCCAGCATGAACGACATTGTCGTTTCGGCCGGGGTATCCAAGGGCACGGTCTATGCCTATTTCCCCTCCAAGGAAAAGCTCTTCGCCGCCATGGTCTTTGAGGACAAGCGCCGCCATATCGAGCGCACCATGGTGCTCGGCGACGAAACCCGTCCGGTGGCCGAGGTGCTGCGCGAAATCGCGCTGCGCCTGGTGAGCCTGATCAAAACGCCGGAGTCGCTGGCCTATTTCCGGATGGTCATCGCCGCCTCGGCCAGGTTTCCGGAAATCGGCCGCAGCTTCTATGAGGCCGGTCCCGCCTACGCCAATGAAAAGATCGCCGCCTATTTCGAACGTAAAATGGCTGATGGCACCCTGAAGCGCCGCGACCCGCGCCTCACCGCCATGCAGTTCGTCGATCTCGTGCAATCCGGCGTGACCAAGCCCTGCCTGTTCGGCATCGAAAGCATGGCCGACAAAATCGGCTATGAGGCCGTGGTGGATAGCGCCATCTCGCTTTTCCTGGATGGGATGAAGGCATAATTCACGTTTCAATGAGCATCAGGCACGGCTTCGCCGGGGGTGAAAACGGTTATGCCGTTTCCGGGACAGGCGAGAAAGAAGCGAAGGGTTGCGTGGAGCGCAACACTACGCGAAAATGCCGGTCGTGTAGTCCGGCGGTTGACGCAAACTCGCGCCCACGCTTTTGCGGCGGTTTTTGCCTCGGGGAAGATCTTGCAGAGCCCTAGATCGCACGGTGTCTGAAGTTTTCCGCTAGGGTTGTTTAGCCATTTAAGACGCATTGGGTCGTAATGCCCAAGGGCCCTCCCTCCGGCTCCCGGGTGCCTGATGAACGTTTCACCAAACCCGCAGGCGCCACATCCACCCCATCACTGATCACCGTCGCGACCGAGACCCCTTCCGGGATGGACAGGAACATAAATGGCATAATAGGAATGTAGTGTCAAGTGGTATTTATTCACATTTTTTATTAATGATCGCGCCCCTGTCGATCACGAAAGGGTCGCTCAAAGTCCATCATGGTGAGTATTGGAGCGGGCGATGGGAATCGAACCCACGACATGCAGCTTGGGAAGCTACCGTTCTGCCACTGAACTACGCCCGCGTTGAAACGATGCTAGCCGCAGGCATGTCGCGCGTCTAGGGCCCCCATTTTTGTCATCGCCGGATTTATTCCGGCGACCCATGGCGCAAGTTACACGCTGCATGAATTTGTGAAAAAATGGGTCCCCGCAACAAGTGCGGGGATGACAAGAGGGGGGTATGCAATTTGGCTATGGAAATTGGTTGCGGGAATAATTACCCCTATGTCAACATAACAGCATGGTCCACCGCCTGCCATATGAAGAGCGCGTTTATGCCGTCTATATTCTGGCAAGCAAACCATATGGAACACTCTATATCGGGGTGACCGGTGATTTGATTTCCCGCATCACCCAACACAAGGCAGGAGAAGTTTCCGCTTTTACACAGGCTTACAAGGTTCACACGCTCGTTTGGTTTGAGTACTTCGGTGACATTGGAATCGCCATTCAACGTGAAAAGACCATGAAAAAATGGCCACGCCAATGGAAGATCAATCTTATTGAGCGCGACAACCGCCACTGGCAGGACCTTTATTCCAAGTTGCTCTAGGGGGGATTTGTACTGCGCCACCATATTGAATTATGGGTCGCCGGAATAAATCCGGCGATGACAAAGATAGGAGTGTTGTCGTTAGGTCGGCTACCGTTTGCTCGGATCATAGGGCCTGAAATGTTTCGACAGTTTCAGCCCCTGCCGCTGGTAATTGGAGCCAATGCCCTGGCCGTAGACCTGTGATGGCACCTCAGTCAGCGGCTCATACACCAGCCGCCCGATGATCTGCCCGTCTTCCAGAATGAACGGCACCTCGTGCGAGCGCACTTCGAGAACGGCACGCGCCCCTTCGCCATGGCCGGAGCTGTGGCCGAAGCCCGGATCGAAAAATCCGGCGTAGTGCACGCGGAATTCGCCCACCAGCGGATTGAACGGAACCATTTCCGCCGCATGCGTCGGCGGCACCCGCACCGCTTCCTTGGAGGCGAGGATATAAAACTGGTCGGGGTCCAGCACCAGCGAACCGCGGAGCCAGATGGGCTCCCAGAAATCGGACGCTTCAAGCCCCGCCTTCTTGTCCACATCGACAAGGCCCGAGTGGCGCTTGGCCCGGAAGCCCACCGGATTGTCCGCATCGGCCCCCGAAAGATCAATGGTGAGCGCCAGGCCATTGTCGATATTGACCTGGCCCTGCGAGATCAGGCCCTCATTGGCATGCAGCGCCCGGATGATGTCGTCCGACGCCAGCGAAGCCCCGGCGCGAAAGCGGATTTGCGAAAGCCTGGACCCCGTGCGCGCCAGAATGGAAAAGGTACGGGGGGAAATTTCCGCATAGAGCGGCCCTTCATAGGCTTCCGGCACCTTGTCGAATTCCTGGGCATAATCGGCAATCACCCGGGTGAAAATATCAAGCCGGCCCGTGGAGCTCTTGGGATTGGCCGCCGCCGAAACCCCCTTGGGCAGCTTCAGCGATTCAAGCAGGGGCACGATATAAACGCAGCCCGTTTCCAGCACCGCCCCTTCGCTCAGATTGATACGGTGCAGGACAAGCGACTTGAGCCGCTGCTCCACCGTTGAGTTGGGGCCAGGCAGGAACGAGGCCCGCACCCGGTAGGCCCATTCGCCAAGCCGGAGGTCGAGGCTGGCCGGCTGAATCTGGTCGCGATCAAGGGGCCGGCCCGGATCGATCAGGCCCTTGCTGCAATATTCGGCGATGAGGCGGGCAGGCAGGATGCCTTGCGGGGTGGTCAAGGTGCGTGTCATGGGTCTATTGGCGGATTTCCATCATATTTCGCAAGGGGGTAACTCATATAGTGGAAAACCGCGCCCAGTAAGCTACATTGTAATCCATGTACAACCGCACGACCCGCAATATCCGCATTCACGTGCAGCCGCAATTTCTCGAAGGCCAGTCGCAGCCCGACGAAGCAAAATTCGTCTGGGCCTATACCATCACTGTTGAAAACCAGGGGGCGGAGGTCGTAACGCTTCTTTCGCGCTATTGGAAAATCACCGATGCCTTCGGGCGCATTCAGGAAGTGCGCGGCGACGGCGTGGTGGGCGAGCAGCCGACCCTCAAGCCCGGCGAGAATTTCCAGTACACCTCGGGCTGCCCGCTTTCCACCCCCAACGGCTTCATGGTGGGCAGCTACCACATGAAAAACCAGCACGGCGAAACCTTTGACGTCGAGGTGCCGGCCTTCTCCCTCGACAGCCCCTATGGCGAACACAGCGTGAATTAACCGCAATGAAAAAAAATTATTCGGCCCACGCCATGCTGGCGGAGCTCGTGCGCTTTGACACCACCAGCCGCGACGGCAACATTCCCCTGATCGAATTTGTCGAGAGCTACCTCGATAGCTGGGACATTCCGCATTTCCGCGTGGACTATGAGGCGGGAAAGAAAACCAATCTCTTCGCCACCATCGGCCCTGATATAGCCGGCGGCATCGTGCTGTCGGGCCATACCGATGTGGTGCCGGTGGACGGCCAGGCATGGGCGAGCAATCCCTTTGAACTCAGCGAGCGCGACGGCAGGCTCTATGGCCGCGGCACCTGTGACATGAAGGGCTTTATCGCCGTGGCTCTTTCCCTGGTGCCGCAATTCAAGGCTGCCAATCTCAAAACGCCGATTCACCTGGCGCTGTCCTGCGATGAGGAAGTGGGCTGCAAGGGCGTTCGCCCGCTGGTGGCCCATATCCGCGACCACATGAAAAAGCCGCGGGCGGTGATTGTGGGTGAACCCACCTCCATGCAGGTGGTAAATGCCCATAAGTCTGCACTGACCTTTTCAACTGAAGTGATGGGCCATGAGGCCCATTCGAGCCTCACCGACCAGGGCGTGAACGCCATCATGGTCGCAGGCGAACTGCTGGGCGAGATCAGCCGCATCCGCGAAGATTTGACCGAACGCGGCGATCCCTCGCAGCGCTTCAATCCGCCCTATTCAACCATCCATGTGGGCGTCATCGAAGGCGGCACCGCCAAGAACATCATCCCGCGCAAATGTTCCTTCCAGTGGGAAACCCGCTTGCTGCCGCTGGCTGACCCCGCGGAAGTTCCGGCGCGCTTTGAAAAATATGCCGCAAGCCTGGAGCCCGCGATGAAGAAGATCTCCGGTGATGCCGGGATCAGCAACCAGCAGACCAATATCGTGCCGGGCCTCGCCCCCGAGGACAATTCCCCCGCCGAGCATCTGGCGCTCCATCTCGCCGGCGCCAACGGCACCCATGCGGTGTCCTACTGCACCGAAGCGGGTCTCTTCCAGCAGATCGGCATTCCCGCCATCATCTGCGGCCCCGGCTCCATCGAACAGGCCCACAAGCCCGACGAATACATCGACATTTCGGAAATGCAGAAATGCGAGGTGTTTATGAAGCGGCTGTTGGAGCATTGCCGCTAATTACAAGTTTCTTCTCATCATGCCCGGACTTGATCCGGGCATCTTCTTCGTGAACAGAAGATGGCCGTGTCAAGCACGGCCATGATGAGAGAGAGGAGATAACGGCTCCAACGTCTCCGGATCAAAGCGGTAGGCTGTCGAGCAGAATTCGCAGATGACCTTGATCTCGCCGTTCTCGATCATGTCCTTGCGGTCGCCGTCGGAAAAGCCTTTCAGCATCTTCTGCACCGCCTCCGGCGAGCAGGTGCAGTGCCGGATGATGGCGCTCGCGGGATAAACCGTCACCCCGTCCTCGTGGTACAGCCGGTACAGCAGTTCTTCCGTCGTCAGCGTAGGATCCAGCAGTTCGTGGTCTTCGACCGTATCGAGCAGCAGCTTGGCCTTCACCCAGTTGTCGTCTTCCGGCACCTGCTCCTCGCCTTCCGGATTGTCGCCCGATGAAAACGGAATGGGGCTGATGCCGCCCTCGGCCGGCAGGTGCTGCACCATGATGGCCCCGGCCCGCCAATGGGTGGTTTTTTCGCCCCGCGCCAGCAGCGGCCCGGACACCAGGCGGAGCCGCGTGGGAATCTGCTCCGATTGCTTGAAATAGGTATCCGCCGCCGCGGCAAGCGTGGTGCCATCGAGCGGCACGATGCCCTGGTAGCGCTCCATGTCGGGACCCTGGTCAACCGTCATCGCCAGATAGCCCTTGCCCAGCAGGTCCTGCTGGGACGGGGCCGCGAGCCCCTCCAGTTTCTTCCTGTTGAAGCGCGCATAGCCGCGCACCCCGTCGGGCCACATGAAATCCGCCACGATCATGTCGACCGGGCCGTCGGTCTTCGTCTGCAGGATAAACTTGCCCTCGAATTTCAGCGTGGCGCCGAGCATGGCGGTGAGTGCGATGGCCTCGGCGAGAAGCGCCGAAACCACCGGCGGATAATCATGGCGCTGCACAATGTCGTCGATCACCGCGCCAAGCCTGACAACGCGCCCGCGCACCCCAAGAGGCTTGATCTCGAAGGGCATGACCGTATCCTGCGCGCGTGTCATGTCAGGCCGAAACAATGGAGCAGAATGGCTTTCTGCGCATGCAGGCGGTTCTCGGCTTCGTCGAACACCACCGACTGCGGCCCGTCCATGACGTCGGACGTCACTTCCTCGCCGCGGTGCGCCGGCAGGCAATGCATGAAAATCGCATTCTCCGCCGCCTTCTTCATCAGGGCCGCATTGACCTGGTAGGGCTTCAGGAGATTGTGGCGGTTGGCGGCGTCCGCGTCATGCATCGAAACCCAGGCATCGGTCACCACGCAGGTGGCCCCTGCCACGGCCACATCGGCCGACGTTGTAACGGTAATGTCGGCGCCATTGGTCCGGGCCCATTTCAACAGGTCAGGGCTCAGCGAAAGCGGGCTCGGCGTGGCCACCCGCAGTTTGCCGCCCAGCCGCGCCACCGCGTGAACCAGGGAAGCGGCCACATTGTTGCCATCGCCAACCCAGGCAATGGTCTGTTCCGCCAATGGCCCCACATGTTCTTCCAGGGTGAGGATGTCCGCCATGATCTGGCAGGGATGCGACTTGTTGGTGAGGCCGTTGATCACCGGAACCGTCGCGTGTCTCGCCAGCTCCGTAAGGTCATCATGGTTCTTGGCCCGGATCATGATGGCATCCACGAAGCGCGACAGGACCTTCGCCGTATCGGCGATGGTTTCGCCCCGGCCCAGCTGCATGTCGCCCGCCGAAATCAGCAGGGATTCGCCGCCAAGCTGCCGGATGCCAACCTCGAATGAAACCCGGGTGCGGGTCGAGGGCTGCTGAAAGATCAAGGCCACAATTTTCCCCGCGAGCGGCGCGGTAATCTCATGCGTCCCCTTGCTCAGGCCGACGCGCGCCTCTTTCAATTCCTTCGCGTCTTCGAGAATGGCGCGCAAATCAGCGCCCACGAAATCCGAGAGGTCAAGAAAATGTCGTGGCGCGTTGCTCATTTGACCTTCGCTTCAAGGCTGCGGCAGGTCATTTCAAGCTTGTTGACGGCTTCGGTAATATCATCGTCGGTGACAATCAGCGGCGGCAGAAGGCGGATGACATTGTCGCCCGCCGCAATGGTGAGAAGCCGGTGCTCCATGGCCATGCCCTGGAACTCCGTATTGGGAACCTTGCACTTGATCCCCATCATCAGGCCGCTTCCCCGGATATCTTCAATGACGCCGGGATGCTCGTCCTTGAGCCGCGCCAGTTTTTGCTTCAGGCCCAGCGAGCGCTGCAGCACATTGTCCAGGAATCCCTTTTCCAGAACCACATCAAGCACCGCATTGCCCACCGCCGTGGCCAGCGGATTGCCGCCATAGGTGGAGCCATGGGTCCCGGCCGTCATGCCCTGCGCCGCGTTTTCGGTTGCCAAACAGGCCCCCAGCGGAAAGCCGCCGCCAATGCCCTTGGCCGCCGCCATGATGTCCGGCGTGATGCCGGCCCATTCATGGGCAAACAGTTTCCCGGTGCGGCCAACGCCGCATTGCACTTCATCGAGAACCAGCAGAATGCCGCGTTCATCGCAGAGCGCCCGCATGGCCCGCAGGGATTCCGGCGGCACCGGGCGGACCCCGCCTTCGCCTTGAATGGGCTCGATCAGGATGCCCGCCGTCTCGGGCCCGATCGCCGCCTTCAACGCCTCAAAATCGCCGAAGGCAATTTGATCGAAGCCCTCAACCTTGGGCCCGAAGCCTTCCAGGTATTTCGCCTGGCCGCCTGCCGCAATGGTTGCCAGCGTGCGCCCATGAAACGCCCCTTCAAAGGTGATGAGGCGGTAGCGTTCCGGATGTCCCGTCGCCGCATGATATTTCCGCGCCATCTTGATTGAGCATTCCAGCGCCTCGGCGCCGGAGTTGGTGAAGAACACCGTGTCGGCGAAAGTCGCATCGATGAGCCGCCGCGCCAGTTTCTCCTGCCCCGGCATCTGGTAGATGTTCGACGTGTGCCAGATCTTCTGCGCCTGCTCGGTGAGCGCCTTGACCAGATGCGGATGCGCGTGGCCGCAGCTTGTCACCGCAACGCCGCCGCCGAAATCCAGATAGGCTTCGCCTTCGGGGGTGAAAACGCGCATCCCTTCGCCCCGCTCAAAACTGATTTTGGCGCGGTTATAGGTGGGAAGGACGGCTGCGATCATCGGGCTTGCCCTCGGTGCAAAGCAAAATGCGCCGCTCTGGGAACGGCGCAAGTTATTTTTTATGACTATAAGTGCATGATTGCGCACGGTCAATCGCATCGCGTGCGGTGCACTCGGCAACATGAGTCAAAACAGCGCATGGACCTCTGATTCCCGATGGCAGTAAGGTCTTGTTAACCAAGCGGCGGCGCGTGATTAGCTGGGGAAAACAATTAAAACACGTTGCCGGATTCTTGAAGTCGAGTCACCGCGTATAGTAGTGTTCGGTCATTAGAGCTACGATATGTAGCGTTCCAAAGTCACTTATAGCGTCAACGCGCCGAGAGGTCATTTCTGCGCTAGATGGGGGATTCAAAATTGAACGAGATGCCAACACAAGTTATCGCCAACGAAAAAATGCCCTGGACCGACGAGCGCGTCGAGACGCTCAAGAAGCTCTGGACCGAGGGCCACAGCGCCAGCCAGATTGCCGCCCGCCTTGGCATGGGAGTGACGCGCAACGCCGTTATCGGCAAGGTGCACCGCCTGAATCTTTCGGGCCGCGTCACCCAGCCGCGCTCCACCGAGCCGCGCGCCCCGCGCAAGACCCGCGAGCCCAGCCACCCCGGCAGGCCGGTGGGTTCGCCCTCCATGCCGGGCACCGGAAACACGGCGCTCAAGGCATTTGTGCGGGTTGAACCCATTCAGCGCCAGATCGCCCTGCCGGAACCGCAGCCGCTGCGGCTGGTGGATCTGCCCAAGGGCGGCCGCGTCACCATCCTTCATCTCTCCGACAAGACCTGCAAATGGCCCATCGGCGATCCGGGCTCGGAGGACTTCTGCTTCTGCGGCCACTCCCCGCGCGATAAGTCGCCCTACTGCGAATACCACGCGCGCGCCGCCTATCAGCCCATGCAGGACCGCCGGCACCGGAAGTTTGGGTAAGGACTTTATCTGATATCGTAGTTGCGAGAATACCTGGGAAACTTTAAATTCTCTCCATGGTCGGGCTTGACCCGACCACCCAGGCTTCTAGAACGTCTCGTAGAGATCGTCCCGGTTTGGATTCGATTTCTCAATCAATTCGAGCTTCCATTTTCGTAGCCAATGCTTGAGTGTCGTTTCTCGCTGAATTGCATCCGCCACCAAATCATAAGTCTCATACCAAACGAGATGTTTGACACCATATTTCTTGGTGAAGGCCGAACCGCTTCCGTTGCGATGGGCATGGACTCGGGCTGATAGATCAGTTGTCACGCCAATGTACAGCGTTCCATTTCTCTTGCTAGCGAGAATGTAAACATGACCTTGAGGCATGGGTCATGTTGCTAAGTCTGGGTGGCCGGTTCAAGCCCGACCATGGAGAGAATTTAGAATGCTTCGGGAGGTCTGTGGCCAATTTACGCCGCGCCAAATCTTTCGTCGAAAGCGTAGCCCATGCTGCGCACCGTGCGGATGGGATCGCTTTCGCGGCCGCGCTGCAGGGATTTCCGCAAGCGGCCGACATGCACGTCAACGGTGCGTTCATCGACATAGATGTCGCGGCCCCACACGGCATCAAGCAGCTGCGCGCGCGAATAGACCCGGCCCGGATTCTGCATCAGGTGCTCGAGCAGGCGGAATTCCGTGGGCGACAGCTCAATATCGCGTTTCGACCGCGTCACCCGCCTTGCCCGCCGGTCGAGCGCAATGTCGCCCGCCTTCAAAATCTCGGCGACCGCATCGGGATTGGCGCGCCGCAGGATGGTGCGTACCCGGGCCAGAAGCTCCGGCACCGAGAACGGCTTCACCAGATAATCATCGGCACCCGTGGCCAAGCCCCGCACCCGCTCATTTTCCTCGCCGCGCGCCGTCAGCATGATGATGGGAATGTCGCGGGTTTCTGGCCGTGTCCGCAGCAGCCGGCAAACCTCGATGCCGGAAATGCCGGGCAGCATCCAGTCCAGCACGATGAGGTCGGGCCGCTCCTCATTCACCAGGCGGGCCACGTCCTCGCCCTGTGCCGTGGCGCGGACCCTATACCCCTCGGCTTCAAAATTATAGCTGAGAAGAATCTGGATCGGTTCTTCGTCTTCAACTATCAGGAGCGAAGCAGACATTGCTTGTCTCTCACGTGGCCAGGTTGTAGTTGGTGGTGCTGGTCGAATCCTTCTTCGGCCGTTCCTCGCTGATGGCCTTGCCGTGCACGAGGAAATAGATGTTCTCGGCGATGTTGGTGGTGTGGTCGCCGATCCGCTCCATGTTCTTGGTGCCGAATAGCAGGTGGGTGCAAGGGCCGATCATCCGCGGGTCTTCCATCATGTAGGTCAGGAGCTCGCGGAAAATGGAATTGTAAAGCGCGTCGATGTCTTCATCCGAGCGCCAGACCAGAATGGCCTTCTCGGCGTCGTTCTGGGCATAGGCGTCGAGGATGTTCTTGAGCTGCTCCTGGGCGAGGTTGCCCATGCGGGTGAGCCCCGACACCAGCTTGCGCGGCATTTGCTCGGAGATGGCATGCGTGCGCTTGGCCGTGTTCTTGGCCAGGTCGCCGATGCGCTCAAGGTCCGACGAAATGCGGATGGCGACGATGATCTGCCGGAGGTCCTGCGCCATGGGCTGGCGCTTGGCAATGGTGAGAATGGATTTCTCCTCGATTTGCTGCTCGAGGGCATCGATCTTTTCATCCCCGGCGATCACCCGGTCCGCCAGCTTGGTGTCGCGCTTGGCAACGGCGTCGATGGCGTTGGCAAGCTGTTCTTCCGCCAGCCCGCCCATCTGCGCCAGCATCTGCTTGAGGCTGGCCAGATCGTCGTCGTAGGATTTAACCGTGTGGTCGGACATGAAGGTCTCCGTTATGGGTCAGCCGAAGCGGCCGGTGATGTAGTCCTGCGTGCGCTTGTCTTTTGGCGTGGTGAACATGTCGTCCGTATCGCCGAACTCAACCAGGTCGCCCAGGTGGAAAAACGCCGTGAGCTGCGAGACACGCGCCGCCTGCTGCATGGAATGCGTCACGATGATGATGCAGTAGTTCTGCCGGATCTCGTCAATAAGCTCTTCAATGCGCGCCGACGCAATGGGGTCAAGGGCCGAGCAGGGCTCGTCCATCAGAATGATCTCGGGATTTACCGCGATGGCCCGCGCAATGCACAGGCGCTGCTGCTGGCCGCCGGAAAGACTGGTGCCGGAATGGTCAAGCCGGTCCTTCACCTCTTCAAACAGGCTGGCCTTCTTCAGGCTTCCCACGACGATTTCTTCCAGGTCGGTCTTCGATTTGGCAAGGCCGTGAATGCGCGGGCCATAGGCCACATTCTCGAAAATCGATTTGGGAAAGGGGTTGGGCTTCTGGAACACCATGCCGACGCGGGCCCGCAGCTGCACCACGTCGAGGTCGCGGTCATAGATGTTCTTGCCGTCAACCAGGATGTCGCCGGTCACCCGGCAGCCGTCAATCGTGTCATTCATCCGGTTGATGGTGCGCAGGAAGGTGGACTTGCCGCAGCCCGAAGGGCCGATGAAGGCTGAAACCGCGCGGTCCGGAATGTCGATGGAAAGGTGCTTGATGGCCTGCTTCTCGCCATAATAGACATTCACGTCGCTGGCCACGATTTTGGTTTCGCGTTCGTTGAGAATGCGGGGGTTGCTTGAAAGGACCGGTCTTTGCGGCGAGGCATCCATGATCTGTTCCTTGTATCCTACCAGCGCCGCTCGAAGCGCTTGCGCATGTAGATGGCGACGGCATTGAGGCAAAAGAGAATGGCGAGAAGGACGATGATGGCCGCCGCCGTGCGCGATTGGAAGGCAACTTCGGGCAGGTCCGACCACAGGAAGATTTGCACCGGCAATACGGTTGCGGCCTCCGTAAAGCCCTTGGGAACGTCCACGATGAAGGCCACCATGCCGATCATCAGCAGCGGCGCTGTCTCGCCGAGAGCCCGGGCCACGCCAAGGATCGTGCCGGTGAGAATGCCGGGCACCGCCAGGGGAAGCACATGGTGGAACACCGCCTGCTGGTGCGAGGCGCCGACCCCGAGGGCCGCTTCCTTGATGGAGGGCGGCACGGCTTTCAGGGCGGCCCGCGAGGCGATAATGATGGTTGGCAGAACCAGAAGCGCCAGCACCAGCCCGCCCACCAGCGGCGCCGAACGCGGCAGGCCGAAGAAATTGATGAACACCGCAAGGCCGAGGAGGCCGAAGATAATCGAGGGAACGGCGGCCAGATTGTTGATGTTGACTTCAATCACTTCCGTCCATTTATTCTTGGCCGCGAACTCTTCCAGATAAACCGCAGCGGCAATGCCCAGCGGCACGCTGAGCGACAGGGTCATCATGAGGGTGAGCAGTGAGCCGACGATAGCGCCGCGAAGCCCGGCAAGCTCCGGTTCGCGCGAATCTCCCGAGGTGAAAAAGCGCCAGGCGAAATGCTTTTCGATGACTCCCTTGTCGCGCAAGGTTTCGAGCAGCACCACTTGCCGGTCGTCGATGCGCCGGTCGGCTTCCGCATGGGAAAACGACAGAATGTCCCAGGCGCCGGAGGTCAGGGTATTGAGGGTTGCCGGCGCCATGATGGCCTCCGCCTTGGCAAGGCCGGCTTCAAGGCCCGCGATGCGCAGCGCCCCGCCATTGGCCCGCACGATCTGCCCCACCGCCAGTTGCGAGAGATCGCCCGTGAAAATGAACGCGTCGCCGCTCTGCGCCAGTTGCAGAGTGGTTGTTCCTGCCGTCCGGAGCGTCGTTGTAAGCATCCCCTTGAGATAGAGGTCCGCGTCATCGCCAAGCAATGCGCCGGCCCTGACGGTGGTGCCGATCAAGGCCGGGTTTGCCGCGGTTTGCCGGCGGAGATCATCGCCGGCCCCCGCTGACAGGAGGGAAGTCAGGCTCCTGACGTCGGCCCGCGCCGTCAAGCCGGGAAACTGGCTCCGCAAACCGCTCTTCACCAGGCCCTCGAAATCACCTTTCAGCACCTCGGTGGCGGGGATTTTGCCGGCATCGAGATTGACCTCGAGAACGGCGCGATGCTCGAAGAAACTCGGCCACGCCTTGATGCCGATATCGACGATCAGATAAACCAGAAACAGGACCGAAACTCGCCAGCGCCACGGCGCCATAGGCCTTGAAACGCCGTTCACTTCCATAGCGCCTGGCAATAAAGGCGGCATTACCCTTGTCAAATGTATCAGTCATACTGCTCACGGTATCTCTGCACGATGCGAAGTGCGATGAAGTTCAAAACCAGGGTGAAGCAGAACAGCACGAAGCCCAGGGCAAAGGCCGAGAGCGTTTTGGCGGAATCAAACTCCTGGTCGCCGACCAGCAGGGTGGCAATCTGCACGGTGATTGTGGTGACGGCCGCGAGCGGATTGAAGCTCAGGTTCGCGGCAAGGCCTGCGGCCATCACCACAATCATGGTCTCGCCGATCGCCCGTGAAATCGCCAGCATGAAGGCTGAAACGATGCCGGGAAGGGCTGCCGGCAGGACCACCCGCTTGATGGTTTCGGATTTGGTGGCGCCCATGGCGTAGGAGCCGTCACGCAGCGCTTGCGGAACCGCGTTGATGATGTCGTCGGACAGCGAGGAGATGAGCGGCACGATCATCATGCCCATGACGAGACCCGCCGCCAGGGCCGATTCCGAGGCCACTGACAATCCCAGGCTCTCTCCCGTCGTGCGGATGAGCGGCGCGACGGTCAGCGCCGCAAAAAAGCCGAGCACCACGGTTGGCACGCCGGCCAGGATTTCAAGCATGGGCTTCAGCACGCCGCGCATTTTCCGGCTGGAATATTCGGCCATGTAGATCGCCGACAAAAGCCCCAGGGGCCCGGCAACCACGATGGCGATAAGGGTAATCAGCAGCGTTCCGACCAGGAGCGGAATGAGGCCAAATGACGGAGGCGTGGAGGTGGGGGCCCAGTGGGTGCCGAAGAGGAATTCAATGGGCGAAATTTCGCGGAAGAACGCCAGCGTTTCAAACAGGACTGAAAAAACAATGCCCACCGTGGTGAGAACCGCAACCGCCGAACAGGCGATGAGCACCAGCATGACAAAGAATTCGAAGCGGTTGCGGGCCCTGAAATCCCGGGTGATGAGCCGGTGCGAGGCGGCAATCGCAGCCGTGCCCAAAAGCGCCGCCGCCGCCGGCATGATCATCGAATGCGAACCGGCAACAAGGGCAACGGCAAGCGTGGCGAGGCCCGCCGCGGCAAGCGCCATGGAGGCCATGAGAAGCCCGTGGTAGGCGGGCAGCGAATGGAGGCTGCCGGGGCCGGCATTGCGCAAGCCTTGCGCCCGCGCCCGGCCGACAAAGAAACCGCTGGCCGTCAGCGCGGCAATGATCAACAACGTCCAGGCGGTCATGATCTCTGGGATCCCTGTCTTGCTTTCTTCAATCGCGTCTGCTGCGCGAATTATGATCGAATGGGGCGGCTTGGTACATCCGCAAGGACCACCCCATTCGCCTAATCAGGTCCTAATTACTTAAGACCGTCAATCGTGAGAACCGCCATGGCGGTTGCATCGGCACGCGACTTTTCGGCATCAGCGCCCGGCAGCGTGATAAGGCCCTTGGCGCCGAGATAGCCTTCGGCACCCAAGGCCTTTTCCGAAACATACTCGGCCACGAATTCAGCGATGCCGGGAACCACGCCAACATGCTGCTTCTTGACATAGATGTACAGCGGGCGGGACATCTTGTAGTCGCCGCTGGCAATCGTTTCGTAGGTTGCCGCAACGCCGTCAATTTCAACATCCTTGATGGTGCTGGAGTTTTCCTCGAGGAATGAGAAACCAAAGATGCCGACAGCAGCCGGATTGGCTTGCAGCTTCTGCACGATGAGATTGTCGTTTTCGCCGGCTTCAACAAAGGCGCCGTCTTCGCGCATGGACTTCCATACCGCGTCATAGGCCTTTACGTCTGCCTTCTTGAGGTCTGCAAGCGACTTGATCTTTGCTGCACCTGGTTCCATGGCCAGTTCGGCAAATGAATCGCGCGTGCCCGATGTGGGAGGAGGTCCAAGAACTTCAATCTTTTCCTTGGGCAGCGAAGCGTCAATGTCGCTCCACAGCTTGTTGGGATTGTCCACGAGCTTGCCGTCCTTGTCGGGGATCTGCTTGGCAAGCGCCAGGAAAATCTGTTCCTTCGTCAGCTTCATCGGCGCTGCGTCCTTCGAGGCGGCAATCGACAGTCCGTCGAAGCCAACCTTGATTTCAACGATCTCCGTCACGCCGTTCTTGGCGCAGTCCTCGAATTCGCTTTTCTTGATGCGGCGCGAGGCGTTGGTCATGTCCGGCGTATCTTCGCCCGCACCCGAGCAGAACAGCTTCATGCCGCCGCCGGTTCCGGTTGATTCAACCACCGGCGTCTTCATGCCGGAGGTCTTGCCGAAATTCTCGGCGACCGTGGTCGTAAAGGGATATACCGTCGAAGAACCAACGATACGGATTTGATCGCGGGCCAATGCGGGGCCAGCGAAGAGGGCAAGCGCACTCACGGCCAATAGAACTTTTTTCATCACTGAGGTCTCCTTGTGAATAGAACAGGGCGGAACCTAGAAACCATTGATGATGCTTATGCGACGGTCACATCACACTTTTATGACAATATAACATGTTGTTATATAAGGATTTTTACAAGGATGGGAGACGGATGGTGAAGTGGCTGCCGTGGCCCAGCCGGGAGCTCACCAGCAGGCGGCCGCGATGCCGGTTGAGGATGTGTTTGACGATCGCCAGGCCAAGCCCGGTTCCGCCGCGCGACCGGCTCTCCTGCACGCTGATGCGGTAGAAGCGCTCCGTGAGGCGCGGGATATGCTCTTCGGCGATGCCGCGCCCCTGGTCGATCACCGACAGGGTGGCGAAACCGGCGGTGGCCTCGCCTTCAATTTTCACGGTTTTGCCGGGCTCCGAATATTTGATCGCATTCTCCACCAGATTGACCACCACCTGCACCAGTTCGTCCCACTCGCCGGCGACCTCGAGTTTGGAATCCACATTGATCTGCAGGGCGACTTTTTCTTCCTGCGCCATGCTGGAGAGGAGATCGCACACATGGCGGGCGACTTGCGCCAGGTCCACTTTCGCCGAAGGGCGCAGGTGAACGTTCATCTCGATGCGCGACAGCGAAAGCAGGTCATCGATGAGGCGCTTCATGCGTTCGGCCTGGCTGCGCATGAGGTTCAGGAATTTCTCGCGCGCCTCCTCGTCATTGCGGGCCGCCCCTTGCAGCGTTTCAATGAACCCGGAAAGCGAGGCGAGCGGCGTGCGCAGCTCATGGCTGGCATTGGCGACAAAATCCGAGCGCATGCGCTCGATCTGCTGCTCGCGCGTCAGGTCCTTGAGAACCAGGAGAACGGCCGGGCTGTCCGACTGGGCCGGCATAATCGGCGAGACATAAACTTCAAAATTCCGCGCCAGCGGGCCGCGCACCTCGTAGTCGACGCTGGCACTGCTGCCCTGCGATATGGCGCGCGTTACGGCCTCGAGTACCGCAGGAGCGCGAATGGCCTGGCTGAGGTGCAGGCCCACCGGCATCATCTCCAGCATCTCCTCCGCATTGGCATTCGCCTTGATGACAATGCTGTTGCTGTCGAGGATCAGGATGGGGTCGGGAAGGGCTGCAACCAGATGATCGACAGAATCGGCCATCTCGGTTTTTTGTTCCGGCGCTGCGGTAAGCTCAGGGTTTTTTCTGGTCCATGGCCATTCCATAGTTGCAAATAGACTTCTTGGGGTCATTCATGCAAGTCTGTCCGAAAATAATCACGGCATTGCAACCATGACGACCCAGGCTATCGATGAAGGCATGCTCACCTTTTATAAGGAGCTGTCCAAACATTCCCCGCCGGAAAGTGCTGATTGGCCCTTGCCCGAGCAGCGCCAGGCCTGGGATGACGTCTGCCGCCTGTTTCGTGCGCCGCGTCCGCAACGCCTGCTCGTCGAGGATCTTGATGTGGACGGGGTTCACGTCCGCGTCTTCCGCCCGCCGGGCGAAGCGCCCAAGCCGGCGGTAATTTATTTTCACGGCGGCGGCTGGGTTTTGGGCTCCTGCGAAACCCATGACGACATGTGCGCCGAAATGGCAGATCAGGCCGATTGCGTGGTGGTGCTCGTTGATTACCGCCTGGCGCCCGAACATCCCCACCCCGCCCAGCTGGAAGATTCCCTGAAGGTTTTGCTCTGGATGCGCAGCGCCGGCCGGGCCTTCGGCATCGATCCTGACCGTATTGTGGGCGCCGGCGACAGTGCCGGGGGGCAAATGACCGTTGGCTTGGCGCTGGTGCTGCGCGATCACGGCGCGCCGCAGCTCCGGGGGCAGGTTTTGATTTATCCGGTTTTGGGGGCCGACGTGAACACGCCCTCCTATATCCGCAACGCTTATGCCCCATGCCTTACCAAGCCGGAGATGGTATTTTATCTCGATTGCTTCCTGGGGCCGAAGGGCAATCCCAACTGGTTTGATCCGCGGGCCATTCCCAACCTGGCCTATGAAGCCAAAGGCCTGCCGCCCGCCTATATTTCCGTGGCCGCCCATGACCCCTTGTATGATGACGGGGTGATTTTTTATGAAAAGCTGCGCGCCGCCGGGGTTCCCGCCATTTTGAAAGAAGAGCCGGCCCTGGCTCATTCCTTCATGCGCGCCAGGCATGTGAGCGAACCGGCGAAAAAAGGCTTCACCGGGATCGTTGACGCCTTGCGAAGCCTGGGCCACCGCGAAGTCTTGCCGGGGTAGCGCGCTATTACGGGTGGGCCTGACCGTTCGCCAGCCACCTCGCGCAATCGAGCCCCAGTTCGGCCTCTGCCCTGGAGTTGTAGAGAGCGATTTCATCGGCGGTGAGCACATCGCGCCAGCGGCCGTTGGTGCCTTTGTTGATAAAGGTCTGGGCCCCGCCGTTCCAGCTTGTGCCGCCACGGGGGGATACCCGTTCGGCGTTGGCCTTCATGTAGCCGAAGGAGCAGTGCTCGACGATGTTCGGAAAAACCGCCGGATCGGCTGGAATTTCGAGAAATTCTGCGATACGGCGGATCGACCCGGCCAGATCGGCCTTCATGTCGTTGAAATGGATCAGCATCACATTGGGCAGATGGCGAATGCCCCACCAGGAGCGGACATTTTCCCAAAAGGGCCAATAGGGAAAGCCGTTGCCGCCCATCCAGCCGGCATAGAATTCATGCACATCGCCGGTGCCCCGTTCGAATAGCGGGCCACCGAAGCCGGCATTGTATCTTTTGAAGTAATCATCGTTGGCATTGAAGTGGTGATTGAAAAAACTCCACGCCGTGTCCCGGCCATCCCTGCCGATGTAGATGTATTTGGCCTTGGGCGAGAAGACGAGCGCATCAACGGGCAAGTGGGATTTCATGAAACGGCGGTGAGTTTGAGCCTCCAGTCCGGCGAGAGCCTCCGGCGGCAGAATGCGCAATTCGACCCAGGGCGACAGCTGATGCACGTCGATCCCTTCGGCGCCGCCGAAGATCAACTGGGCGACGATCTGCTGCATCCAGGTGGTGCCTGATTTGGCATAGGTTGTAATCACCACATCGTCATCGCGGAACTTGAAATCATTCCATGCTGTCGAATTCATGTGCGAATTATGCATTTCGCGCGTCTTGACTGGCCATGCCAGTGCGGCTGCTTCAGGCATCGCTACCTCCCGGGTGTTGTTTCAATCTAACCCTGTCCGCAGATTTAGCACATGAAAAAAGGGCCCCGTTCAAGGGCCCTTCTGTGCGGGGGATCGGTGGGTCAAATCAGAGGACGGTAACCGTGGCGCCGTGCTTTACGAACTGATAGAGCTCCGACACATCTTCGTTCAGCATGCGGATGCAGCCCGAAGAAGCCGACTTGCCGATCGATGAAGGCTCGTTGGTGCCGTGAATGCGGTAGATCGACGAGCCGAGATAGATGGCGCGCGCGCCGAGGGGATTCTTGATGCCGCCTTCCATGAAGGCCGGCAGTTCCGGGTGGCGGGCGCGCATTTCCGTCGGCGGGCGCCAATCCGGCCATTCCGTCTTGAAGCTCACCTTGTTGGTGCCGGACCATTCAAAACCCTTGCGGGCCGTGGCGACCCGGTACTTGACGGCCTTGCCGTTGCCGAGAACGTAGAACAGCACATTCTGCTTGCTGTGAACGACGATCGAGCCGGGCGCCATGGCGGTCGAATACTTGACGATCTGGCCGCGCTTGAATTTCGGCTTGGCGAATTCGCGCAAGGCCTTTGGCTGGATTTCATCCATGGGAACGGCGGCAACCAGGACAACGCCCTCAAAAGGCTTCTTTGACTGGGCCTGGGCCGAGGTGGCCAGCAAACCGGCGAATACGGCGGCGGCGGCGATTTTTGCGATCAGGTTGGTCATTTGGGCTTCCCCTCGAAATCAGTTGATGATGACTGTTTACGGGAAGCCGCCTGAACTCATCCTGAGCGCGGCATTTAGCTGCCGTTCATTTTGAGGGCTTTGCAGACGGTGAATGGGAAGCTAGTCTGCCGCTCCATGCCAAACTCTTATAAAATCAAGCATTTTAGGGAAAAACCCCCAGAATTGCCCACCCCCCGAGGACTCCATGACCATCAAAACCGTTAAGAAATTTCCGCGAAAAATTAAGGAAGTGGAGAATTTCTGGATTCCCCTCTCCGATGGCGTGAAACTCGCGGCCCGCATGTGGATTCCGCTCGATGCCGAAAAGAAGCCCGTGCCCGCCGTGCTTGAATATCTCCCCTACCGCAAGCGCGACGGCACCATCGTGCGCGATGCCCTCACCCACCCCTATCTCGCCGGCCACGGCTACGCCGCGATCCGTGTCGACATGCGCGGCAATGGCGACAGTGACGGCGTCATGCTCGATGAATATGCCCGGCAGGAACAGGACGATGCGCTCGAGGTGATCGCCTGGATCGCCCGGCAAAAATGGTCTACCGGGAAAGTCGGCATGTTCGGAATTTCCTGGGGCGGCTTCAACGCCCTTCAGGTTGCCGCCCGGAAACCTCCGGCGCTGAAAGCCATCGTCACCCTGTGCTCCACCGATGACCGCTACGAGGATGACATTCACTATAAGGGCGGTTGCCTGCTCAACGAAAACCTGGGCTGGGCCGCAACCATGCTGGCCTATTCTTCGCGCCCGCCCGATCCCAAGATCGTTGGAACGAAGTGGCGCAAGATGTGGCTCGAACGCTTGAAGGCCGAGCCCTTCCTGCTCATTCCATGGCTGCAGCACCCGCACCGCGATGCCTACTGGAAGCACGGTTCGGTGTGCGAGAACTTCTCGGCCATCGACACGCCCGCCTTGATCGTCGGCGGCTGGAACGATGCCTACTCCAATGCAATTCCCCGCCTGATGAAGGGCCTGCGCACCACGCGCAAGGCCATCATTGGGCCGTGGTCCCATAAATATCCGCATTTCGCCGTGCCTGAACCCCGCATTGGCTTTTTGCAGGAAATGCTGCGCTGGTGGGACCAGTGGCTGAAGAACAAGGAAACCGGCGTTTCGCGCGATCCCGACTACCGCGTCTATGTCATCGATGCCGACAAGCCCGGCACCTCCAAGGCCCGCTTGCCCGGCCGCTGGATTGGCGATTCCTATTGGGGCTTCGGCAATACCGAGACGAAGAAATGGTTTTTGACCGAGAAAGGCATTTCAGGAGCGCCCGGCACGGAAAAAGCCCTGACGGTTTCATCGCGGCAAACAACCGGCGGGGATGGCGGCGAATACTGCATCATCTGGCTCGGCCCGGAATTTCCCGGCGACCAGAACAATGACGATGCGCAATCCATCACGTTCGATTCTCCCGCGCTCCAGACAGCCATGGATATCGTGGGCCAGCCCCAGGTTGAGATTGAGTTCTCAGTTGATAGGCCTGTCGCCTCCGTGGCGGTTCGCTTGAATGATGTGTGGCCCTCGGGCGAAGTGTCCCGCATCACCTATCACCTGCAGAACCTCTGCATGCGCGACAGCCGCGAAACCCCCACCGCCCTTGTTCCCGGCAAGCGCTACACGATGAAAATCAAGCTTGATGACATTGCCTGGCGCGTGCCCAAAGGCCACAAGCTCAGGGTTGCGATTTCAACCAGCTATTTCCCGATGATGTGGCCGGCCCCGGAACCGGTGACGCTCACCGTCTATGCCGGCAAGTCGGCGCTGCATGTCCCGGTGCGCAAGGCGGTCGAGAAGGAAACGCCCGTCGTGTGGAAGCGCGCGGAAGCCGCCGCGCCTGCCAGGCTGAAGGAGCTCAAAAAACCCTGGCACAAGCGCGACGCCACGGTTGATCCCAAAACCGGGGAATGGCGCCTGGCAATTGTCGATGACTTCGGTTCGAGCGAAATTCAACCCCACAAGCTTGTCACCTATGGAGTGGGCCGGGAAAACTATTCCATCCTTCCCGATGATCCGCTGTCGGCCAAAATGGAAACCCATTGGACCGAGGAACTGAAACGCGGCAAATGGCATGCCCGCACCGAAACCTATGGCAGGCTTACCGCCACCAAAACCCATTGGCTGGTCTGGGGAAAAATCGATGCCTTCGAAGGCAGGAAGAAAGTGTTTACCAAGGAATGGAACGAGCAAATTGAGCGGAAGCTGCAGTGATCCGAGAGCCGCCGGCCTGCGTATATCGGGCGGTAAGTCTCTTGGACTCCCTGTATGATTGCCGCGTTGCTGCGAATGGCTGAGAAGACCCACATTCCTCTCCCATCTGCCAGGCAGGATGATTTTGCTGCTTTGCTGTTTCGCGTGGCAAATGCCCGCGACCGGGCCGCCTTTGCGGCAATTTTCGATCACTTTGCCCCGCGGGTCAAAAGCTTCATGATGCGCAAGGGCGCTTCTGCCGAGGTGGCCGAAGACCTGGTGCAGGAAACCATGATCGCGGTCTGGACCAAGGCCGCCCTCTACGCCCCCGAAAGGGGTGCGGCCTCGACCTGGGTGTTTACCATAGCGCGTAACCTGCGCATTGACCGTTTGCGCCGTGAATCATCGGCGCACTTCACCGATCTCGAGGATTTTGATGCCCCCTCCGGCGACGTGCCCGGCGACGAGGCGGTGAACCGGCGCCAGGAAGACAGCCAGGTGGCGAAGGCCTTGGCGCAAATTCCGCCGGAACAGCGCGAGCTACTGATCCTTTCCTACGTGGATGACGTACCACAGAGTATGATTGCCGAACAATTGAAGCTGCCCCTGGGCACCGTGAAGTCCCGCATGCGCCTGGCCTACCGGCGCATGCGCAAGCTTTTGGAGGCGGTGAATTGACCATTATTCACCATTTGGACGAAGCCACCGTCCTCAGCTATGCGGCGGGAACCCTGGGCGAAGCCTTGAGTGTGGCGGCGGCTTGCCACATCAGCATGTGTTCCGAATGCCGGACCGCGGTTCGCAACGCCGAAGCGCTGGGCGGGGAAATTCTGGACGATCTGGACCTCACCGCAATATCCGAGGGGCGCCGCGCCTTGACCCTTGCCAGCCTGGCCGACGCGTCCGCCGCCAAACCGGTTGTGGTGAAAAGTGATATGCCGGCCCCTCTCCGGCGTCTTCTGCAAGGCCAGGGCTTTGCCCAATTGCGCTGGCGCAAGAAGGCGCCGGGTGTTTCCGTTTATGAGCTGCCCCTCTCCAAAGGCGCCAGGGGTTCCTTGAAGCTGCTCTCCATTGCCTCCGGCATGACCATGCTGGAGCACGGCCATGGCGGTGAAGAGCTCACCCTGGTGTTGCAGGGGGCGTTTACCGATAAGGTCGGCCGGTTCGCCCGCGGCGACATCGCCGATCTTGATGAAGACACCGAGCATTGCCCGGTCATTGAAAAAGGCGAAACCTGCATTTGTCTTTATGCAACGGAAGCGCCCTCGCATTACAAGACGCTTCTCGGCCGCCTGCTGCAGCCGTTTCTGAAAATCTAGTTACGCCCCACCATTTCGTCATTCCGGCGAAAGCCGGAATCTCCTCCATTCTCATCTTGCCCGCACTTGATGCGGGCATCTTCTGTTGCCGACAAAGAAGATGGCCGTGTCAAGCACGGCCATGATGAGAAGGGAGAGAAATATTTTTACGCCGGCTTCCGCAGCTTGTAGATCCCGACATCGACCACCGACTCGGCAAAGCCCGCTTCGCAATAGGCCAGGTAAAGCTTCCACAGCCGCCGGAATTTTTCATCGAAGCCAAGCTTGGCCACGTCCGGCCACACCGCTTCAAAGCGCTCATGCCACAGGCGCAGCGTGGTGGCGTAGCTCTGCCCAAAGGTTTCAGCCCGCTCCAGCACCAGGCCGGCCCGCGCCGCCTGCTCCTTCACAATGGTTTTGGTGAGCAGCATGCCGCCCGGAAAAATATAGCGCTGGATGAAATCCACCCCCGAGCGGTAGGCCTCGTAATTGGCTTCCGAAATGGTGATGCCCTGGATGGCGGCAATGCCGCCGGGCTTCAGCCGGTCATACAGGGTGCGGAAATAAACCGGCCAGTGCGGCTCGCCCACCGCCTCGATCATTTCAATTGAGGCAATGCCGTTAAAGCTGCCCTTGGTGTCACGGTAGTCCTCGAAATGGAAACTGGCGTGGGCCGCAAGCCCGGCCTTGGCGATACGTTCCTCGGCATAGGCCAACTGTTCGCGTGACAGCGTTATGCCCTTGACCGTGGCTTTCTTCCTGGCGGCCTCTTCCGCAAACCCGCCCCAGCCCGAACCGATTTCAAGAATGTGATCGCCTTTCTTGAGTTCCAGGGCCTCCATGACCTTGGCGTATTTGCGCCGCTGGGCGGCTTCCAGGCTGTTTCCCGTCCGGTCAAAAACCGCCGACGAGTAAGTCATGGTCTCGTCCAGCCAGAGCCTGTAGAAATTGTTTCCGAGATCGTAGTGGGCCGAGATGTTTTCCTTCGACCCCTGGGCATTGTTGTCCCTTGCCCGGTGCCACAGCTTGTCAAACCAGCTTGCGGAAAAAATCCCGCTGGCCGCCCGGTCCAGCGCCGCCCGGTTGTTCAGATAGAACTGGAAGAATTTTGTCGGATCCTTGCTCTCGATGTCGCCGGCCATGTAGCTCTCGAAAAAGCCGAGCTGGGCCCGCCTGACGCTGGCCCAGATGACCTTGAAATTGCGCAGCGTCAGGTCGGCGGCAAAGCCTTCCCCGGGGGCTCCCAGCAGGACCTGCTTTCCCGATGGCAGGGTAAGCTGAAGGGAACCCTTGAGGGTCTTGGGCAACAGGCGTTTGCCGATCCTGACAATAAGGTTGCCAAGAATCCCCTCGTTTACGTGAACGGCGGTTTCCTGATCCACGGCTTCCAGCCTCCCCAGTCTATCCGGGTCCGGACCTTAAATCCGATGGAAGAAACTGTGAAGAGGCAAAGGGCAGGGCGCTCTCCCGGGGTTTTTGGTCGCTTTTGCACGTTGCCGGAAGCGCCCTTGGTTCAATCAATTCACCTGTTGATGCGCCCGCAAGCCATTGACGGAATTGTATTTGCGTGAGAGGTTAGGAATTCTAAAGGGACAATCAAAAATCCCTAGTGAATAACAAGAAGACGGGGAAACGGCTAAGTTAATGTGCGGCACAGGGTTCGCCGCAAGGCTGCTAAAGTCCAGCTTTCCTTCTTCTCCGCTCAAGAGCTATCTGGTCACCAAGGAGAAAACGCATGACCGAATTTGAGATGAAATTGAAGCAGGTTACCCAGGCCGTGAGCCGGGGCAAGCTGTCCCGCCGCGACTTTATGAGCTATGCCATGTCCATCGGCATCACCGCCGCAGCCGCCAACACCATGTTCGCAACCGCCGCCCGCGCCGAACCCAAGAAGGGCGGCACCTTCAAGTCCGGCCACGGCCACGGCTCCACCACCGACTCGCTGGATCCGGCCACCTGGACCAACGGATTTAACTTCCAGTTCGGCAAATCGGTCATGGGCGCCCCGCTGACGCAGCTCAACCCCAAGGGCGAAGTGACCATGCATGTCGCCGAGTCGTTCGAACCGTCGGATGGCGGCAAGAAGTGGGTTATCAAGATCCGCAAGGGCATTACCTTCCACAACGGCAAGGCGCTCACCGCCGACGACGTGGTGGCCACCATCAACTACCACATTGGCCCGGACTCGAAATCGCCGGCCAAGGAATATCTCCCGGGCGTGACGAGCGTGAAGGCTGATGGTCCCGATACGGTCGTTATTGATCTCTCTTCCGGCAACGTTGATCTTCCCTACGGCTTCACCGATTACCACCTGTCGATCTACCCAGCCACGGATGGCAAAATCGAATGGGAAAAGGGCATCGGCGCAGGACCTTATGTTCTCAAGTCCTACGAGCCCGGCGTGAAGCTGGTTGGCGAACGCAATCCGAACTACTTCACCGATACCTGGTTCGACGCCATCGAAATGCTCACCATTTCCGATACCGCGGCCCGCACCAACGCCTATCTCTCCGGCGAAGTGCACTTCATCGACCGTGCCGATCTCAAGACCATCGACATGTTGAAGAACGCGCCGAATACGGAAATCTACAACCAGAGCGGCCCGACGCCCTATACCGCGCCGATGCTTTGCGATGCGCCTCCGTTCGACAATCCCGCCGTGCGCAAGGCCATCAAATACGCCATCAACCGCCAGGAACTGGTGGACAAGGTGCTGTATGGCTACGGCAAGGTAGGCAATGACAATCCAATCGGCTCGTCAATGAAATATGCCATCGATCCGCAGCCGCAGCATACCTACGATCCGGAGAAGGCCAAGGCGATCCTGAAGGAAGCCGGCATTGAGAATCTCAAGGTCGATTTCTCGGTTCCGCCAAACGCCGCCTATCCCGGCGCATTGGATGCAGCCCTGCTGATGCAGGAAAGCGCCAAGGCGGCAGGCATCGACATCAATGTGATCCGCGAACCGGACGATGGCTACTGGTCCAACGTCTGGCTCAAGAAGCCATGGAGCATGTGCTACTGGGGCGGCCGTCCTACGGTGGACACGATGCTGTCCATCTCGCTTGCAGCCGATGCGCCTTGGAACGACACGCATTTCAAGAACGCGCGCTTCAATGAGCTTCTGGTTCAGGCCCGCAGCGAGTTGGACGAAGCAAAGCGTACGGCCATGTATGCCGAGTGCCAGCAGATTGTTCATGATGACGGCGGCCAGGTTGTGCTGATGTTCTACAACTTCGTCGGCGCCCTGAACACCGCTGTGGCCCACGGCGAGTTGAACCCGGACCAGGATAGCGATGGCGGCTACATGGTTGAACGTTGGTGGATGGCGTAATCCGCAAGCCGCTGCATTGATCGCGGGGCCCCGCCGGAAATCCGGCGGGGCCTTTTGTTTTCGTCGCTCAACTGTCGCAATGAGTCGCAGGACGCCATCCGGTTTTTTTGTGGCGGTGTTTTACCGTTCTGCTAGGGTTAAAAAAACGGGGCCAAAAAAGAAGCCCAAAAAGGGGGATGAATGCATCCAGTTCTGAGAACTGTTCTGCAACGTTTGGGCCTGGGCATAATTACGCTGCTCGCTGTCTCGGTGATTATTTTCGCGTCGCTTGAGATGCTGCCGGGCGGCTATGCCGAAAATGTCCTGGGGCAGAGCGCCACGCCGGAAACTGTGGCGGCCTTTAAGCGCGACCTCGGCCTCGACCGCCCCGCCACCGTCCGCTATTTCGAGTGGATCGGCAAAGCCGTGCAGGGCGATTTCGGCACATCCTATTCCGGCCTGAGCGGCAGCATGAAGCGCGACGTGTCCGCCACCATCGCGCCGCGCCTTTACAATACCTTCTTTCTGGCGGCCATGGCGGCCGCAATCGCGGTTCCGCTCTCGCTCCTTCTGGGGGCCATGGCGGCCCTTTACCGCAATTCATGGTTTGACCGCATCGTCAATTCGGTGACCCTTACCACAATTGCCCTGCCGGAGTTTTTCATTGCCTATGTCCTGATGTTCTTCCTGGCCATCAAGTTCAGATGGTTTTCCCCGCTCTCGACCGTAAGCATCGACACGCCGTTTCTGGAACATCTGACCCGCGCCGCATTGCCCGCCCTGACCATGACTCTGGTGATCATCGCCCACATGATGCGCATGACCCGGGCCGCAATCATTAACCTGCTGGCAAGCCCCTACATTGAAATGGCCCAGCTCAAGGGCGTTTCAAAGTCCAATGTCATCAGGCACCACGCCCTTCCCAATGCCTGGGCGCCCATTGCGACGGTTATTGCCTTCAACATGGCTTATCTCATTGTCGGCGTCGTCGTGGTTGAGGTTGTCTTCGTTTATCCCGGCATCGGCCAGATGATGGTTGATGCGGTTTCCAGCCGCGACATGCCAGTTGTACAGGCCTGCGCGCTGATTTTCGCGGCCACCTATATCCTGCTCAATCTATTGGCGGATATTGTTTCGATCGTCACAAATCCAAGATTGTTGCACCCCAAATGAACACAGCCTCAGCCCCACTCCGCAATATCAAGGCGCGCCGCACGGCGTATCAGAACGTTGTGCGCACCCTGAAAACCGCCCCGATCAGCGCCTGGTTCGGGATGGTCGTCATTCTGATCTATGCGATTTTTGCGATCTTTGCCCCCGTGCTGGCCCCCTATGGCGAAGCGGAGGTTGTCGGCAAGGCCTATCAGATGTCGTCGGCGCAGAATTGGCTCGGAACCGACCAAATCGGGAGGGACCTGCTGTCGCGCCTGATATACGGCGCCCGGAACACAATTGGCATTGCCCTCCTGACCACCCTCATTTCGTTTATGGTGGGGGGCACTTTGGGCGTGCTTGCCGCCTTGCGGCGCGGCTTTCTGGACCAGAGCATTTCGCGGGTTGTGGACGCGTTTCTTGCCATTCCGGTGCTGATCTTCGCGTTGATGATGTTGGCGGTGCTTGGAAAGAGCAATCCCTGGCCCGAAGTTTTCGGGACTTTCCCGCTGAACCTCATCCTCATTCTGGCGCTGCTTGACGCCACCCGTGTCTTCCGCCTGGCCCGCGCCGTGGCCTTGAACTCCGTTGTCATGGATTATGTTGAATCCGCGAAGCTCCGGGGCGAAGGCATGCGCTGGATCGTTTTCAGGGAAATCGTCCCCAACATCCTGCCGCCGCTGATTACCGAATTCGGCCTGCGCTTCTGCTTCGTATTTCTTACCATCTCCGCCCTGTCGTTCCTTGGCGTGGGGATTCAGCCGCCAACCGCTGACTGGGGTTCCATGGTTTCCGAAAACAAGACACTCATCACCTTTGGCAACCCGGCGCCTTTGTATCCTGCCGGGGCCATTGCGCTGCTCACCGTTGCCGTGAATTTCGTAGTTGATTGGTTCCTCCATAAAACAAGTGGGCTTCGCGATGGTCACTGATAAGAAACGCGTCAAGGGCGAAACCCTCCTCGATATCAAAGGCCTCAAGATCGATGGCTATAGCGACGACGTCTGGAACCCCATCGTCAAGGGTGTTGACCTGACCTTGAAGCGCGGCGAGGTTTTGGGCCTCATTGGCGAATCCGGGGCGGGCAAATCTACCTTGGGGCTTGCCGCCATGGGCTTCGCCCGGCCCGGCTGCCGCATCAGCGGCGGCTCCATCCTCTTTGACGGCATGGATTTGATTGCGGCTTCGGAGGAACAGCGCCGCGCCCTGTGGGGTTCGCGCATCGCCTATGTCGCGCAAAGTGCCGCCGCTTCCTTTAATCCGGCGCATCATATCATTGACCAGACCGTTGAAACGGCCGTGGCCCACAACATCATGTCGCGCGAAAAGGCCGAGGCCGATGCCCGCGATCTCTACAAGCGCCTGCAATTGCCCAAGCCTGACACCATCGGCGACCGGTTTCCCCATCAGGTGTCAGGCGGCCAGTTGCAGCGCGCCATGACCGCCATGGCCATGTCCTGCCGCCCCGACCTGATCATATTTGACGAGCCCACCACCGCCCTTGACGTGACCACCCAGGTGGAAGTTTTGGCCGCCATGCGCGATATCGTCGAGCAGTTTAATACGGCGGCAATTTACATCACCCATGACCTGGCCGTTGTGGCCCAGATGGCCCACCGCATCATGGTTTTGCGCTACGGCAATCTGGTTGAAGAGGCCACCACACGCGCCATGCTGAAGTCCCCGACCCAGGAATACACCCGCTCGCTCTGGGCCGTGCGCAAATTGCAGAAGCCGGAATCGATCAGCGACGACATCGCGCTCCGCATCCACAATGTCGATGCAAGCTATAGCGGCGCGGTCAAGGTATTGGACAATGTCACGGTTCAGGTTCCGCGCGGCCGCACCGTGGCCGTCGTGGGGGAATCAGGCTCGGGAAAATCCACCCTGGCCCGCGCCATCACCGGGCTCCTGCCGCCGTCGCGGGGCGAAATATATTTCAACGGCAAGCCACTGCCACGTGAGCTTAAGGATCGTGACAAGGATACGCTGCGCCGCATCCAGATGATTTACCAGTCAGCCGACACGGCCCTTAACCCGCGCCAGAAGGTGCGCGACATCATTGGCCGGCCGCTTGAATTCTATCTCGGCCTTAAGGGCGCGGATCGTGACCGGAAAGTGGTCGAACTGCTCGAGTCCATCGAGCTCAACGAAAGCTATATCGATAGGCTTCCCAGCGAAATGTCCGGTGGGCAGAAACAGCGCATTTCCATCGCCCGCGCCTTGGCGGCGGAACCGGAAATCATCATTTGCGACGAAGTCACCTCCGCCTTGGACCAGATCGTGCAGGAAGAAATCCTTTCGCTGCTCATGCGCCTGCAGAAAAAAACCAACGTATCCTACCTGTTCATCACCCACGACATCGCCACCGTGCGGGCCATTTCCGATGAAATCGTTGTCATGCACCAGGGCAAGGTGGTCCAGCAGGGGCCGAAGTCCAAGGTTCTGTCACCGCCGTTCCCCGCCTATACGGAATTGCTCCTGTCCTCCGTGCCTGAAATGGATCCGGATTGGCTCACCGGCCTTCTGGAAAGGCGTTCAAAGAAGGCCAAAGTCAGCGCCTGATCCGCAGCCATGAACCGGCCTGTAATCATGTGGTTCAGGCAGGATTTGCGGATACGTGACAATGCCGCGCTGAATGCCGCCGCGGCGGCGGGTGAAGTGATCTGCCTTTACATTCTTGATGACGAAACGCCGGGAGAATGGCGCTGGGGCGGCGCCAGCCGCTGGTGGCTGCATCACAGCCTTTCCCGGCTCTCCAACGATCTGAAGATGGTATTCCGCCGGGGCCAGGCCGATGCGGTCATCGCCGATCTGATCCGGCAAAGCGGCGCAAGTGCTGTCTATTTCACCCGTGACTACGCGCCGTGGTCGCCAGCCCTGGAACGCCGGGTGAAAGATGTCTGTGAAGCTGCCGGGGCCACCTGCCACCGCTTCGGCGGCTATCTGCTGCATGAGCCGGAAGCCATTCGCAATGGCAGCGGCGAGCCCTACAGGGTCTATACGCCGTTTTCCCGTGCCTGTTTTGCAGCCGGTGAACCGCGCTTGCCCGCTGCCGCCGCCAAGCCGGTGATGTGGCAAGGCAATGTTGCAGGCGAAAATTTGTCGGACTGGAATTTGCTGCCCGGCGATCCCGATTGGGCCAAGAGTTTTGAAACCGGCCGGCAGCCCGGCGAGGAGGGCGCACGAAACGCCCTTTCCAGATTCATCGCCGACAGCCTTGCGCAATACGCCGAAGGCCGCGACCGCCCCGGCCTTTCCGTCACCTCGCGCCTTTCACCCCATCTTCACTGGGGCGAAATAAGCCCTGCCCAATGCTGGAGCGCCGTGCGCGGCGCCATGGCAAAGGCAGAAGGCAAGCTCGATGGGGCCGGGCAAAAATTCCTGAAGGAAATTCTCTGGCGGGAATTTTCCTGCCATATCCTGCATCATTGGCCCGCCTTGCCGGAAGCGCCGTTTCGTGAGGAATTTTCCGCTTTCCCGTGGCGCAACGATCCGGATGACTTGAAGAAATGGCAGCGGGGCCAGACCGGCTATCCCATTGTCGATGCCGGCATGCGGGAGCTTTGGGCCACCGGGGCCATGCATAACCGGGTTCGCATGATTGCCGCCTCGTTCCTGACCAAGGATTTGCTCATATCCTGGACGGAAGGGGCAAAATGGTTCTGGGACACCCTGGTTGATGCCGATCTCGCCAGCAACTCGGCGAGCTGGCAATGGGTGGCGGGCTGCGGCGCCGACGCGGCGCCCTATTTCCGCATCTTCAATCCGGTCCTGCAGGGCGAAAAATTTGATCCCGACGGTGCTTATGTGAGGAAATGGCTGCCCGAGCTCCGCAATCTGCCATCGAACCTGATCCACCGTCCCTGGGAGGCGCAGGCGGACCTCCGGGGCAATTATCCTGCGCCGCTGATTGACCATGGTTTTGCCCGTAACCGGGCCTTGGCCGCCTTGAAGCAGCTTAAAACCGCAGGCGCTTGAAGCGCGACTCCAGAAACTGCTGGAAAAGCCGCGACGAATTGATTTCGGATCGTTGCGGAGGCATGGCCAGAACGAGATGTGATGGCCGCGGTTCAAAACCATCAAGCAGGTGCACCAGTTCATTGCGCTCGGTTTCGCTGCGAACCAGGAAGAGGGGCAGCAAGGCAATGCCTTGTCCGGCGAGGCACAGGGTTTTCAAAGCCTCCAGCCGGTTCGTGCAAAACTGAAGTTTGGGCTTTTCACGGAGGCCGCCGCGCAGATTCCAGCTTTGCTGGCTTGCCAGGTAAAGGGCCCGGTGCGTTCCGAGGTCGGCGGGCCCGCGCGGCCTGCCGTGGTGCGCGAGATAGGCAGGCGAACTGAACAGTCCCACCTCCATCTGTCCCAGGCTGCGCAAATAGGGCGCGGATTCGAAGGTTTCTTCAACCCGCACGGCCATATCATAATTCTCTTCGAGGAGGTCGATGGCCCGGTCCAGGAGGTCAAGCTCGATCACGACGTTGGGCTGCCCGGCCATGAAATCCGCAATAGCCGGCGCAATGAGGCAAAGGCCAAGTGCTGTTGGCGCCGCAATCCGGAACCTTCCCGCCGCGGGCGTGTTGGGCTGCTTGAGGCTCCGGTTGGCGGTCTCAAGCTCCATGAGAAGGCTGCGCACCCGTGTGAGATAGAGCGAACCCGCCTCCGTCAGCTCGATGCGCCGGGTTGACCGCTTGAGGAGGCGGATGCCAAGCTCCGCCTCAAGGGCCGCAATTTGGCGGCTGACAACCGAGGTGGAAATGCCCAGCAGCTCCGCCGCTGCCGAAAAACTGCCCGTATCGACGACAGAAATAAACAGCCGAAGCGCCGAAAACTGTTCCATATGGCTTTATTGTTGCAAATTTAGCAAAAATAAAGAAGAAAATTAGAAATTATTGCAGAAATAGGGATAATAATGAAAATTATCGGGATCAGCGGCTCATTGCGCAAGGCCTCCTACAATACCTCCCTGCTGCGCACCCTCATATCTTTGCAGCCCCAAGGCATGGAAATTGAACCCATCCGGCTGAATGGCATTCCCGTCTATGACGGCGATGACGAGAAGGCCACCGGCAAGCCCGCCGCCATTCTGGAGCTTGACGGGAAAATCCGCGCCGCCGACGGCGTGATCATTGTCACGCCGGAATATAATTTCTCCATTCCCGGCGGCCTGAAAAACGCCTTGGACTGGATTTCCCGCGGCAGTTCACCGCTCAAATGGAAACGGACGGGCGTCATGGGGGCCTCCGATGGCCCCATCGGCACGGCGCGGTCCCAGTATCACCTGCGCCAGACCCTGCAAGCCCATGAGGCAATCATCATGCCAAGGCCGGAAATCTTTGTGGGCAACGCCGGCAAGAAATTCGATGCGGCAGGCAAACTCACCGATGATGATACGGCCCAGCGCCTGCAAAAATGGCTCAAGGCTTTCGCCGATTGGGTGGAGAAGAAGCCTTAAGCCACAAGGCTCGAGGCAGCCCCGCGCAGCGCCTTGATGTTGGCGGCGTGGTCCGCGCCCTTGAAGATGGCTGAACCCGCCACCAGCACATTGGCCCCGGCCTTGACCACCAGCGGCGCGGTTTCCGCCGTGATCCCGCCATCCACTTCGATGTCGATATCGCGGCCGCGCGTCATTTCACGGACCTCGGAAATCTTGGCCAGCATCGCCTTGATGAAAGCCTGCCCGCCGAAGCCCGGGTTCACCGTCATCACCAAAACCAGATCAAGCCGGTCGAGGACATGGGCGATGGCTGAAGCAGGGGTTGCCGGATTGAGCGCCACGCCAGCGCGTTTTCCCAGCGCCCGGATAGCTTGCAGCGAACGGTCGAGATGCGGGCCTGCTTCCGCGTGAACTGTGATGATATCGGCCCCCGCCGTGGCGAATTGCTCGAGATAGGGATCCGCCGGCGCGATCATCAGATGCACGTCGAACAAGCGCTTGGTCACCGGCCGGATGCTCGCCATGACCGGCGCGCCGAAGCTGATGTTGGGCACGAAATGCCCGTCCATCACATCGACATGCACCCATTCGGCCCCGCCCTTGTCGATGGCCCGCACTTCCTCGCCCAGCCTGGAAAAATCCGCCGCCAGGATGGAAGGCGATATGATCAGAGGGCGCGCCATCCTTAGAGCAGTTTGCCCATGGCCGCGGCTACGTCGCTCATCCGGTTCGAGAAGCCCCATTCATTGTCATACCAGGTGAGGATGCGAACCAGGGTTCCTTCGATCACCTTGGTCTGGTCCATGTGGAAGGTCGAGGAATTGGGGTTGTGGTTGAAATCGATGGAAACATTGGGGTCGAGCGTGAAGCCCAGGACGCCCTTGAGCTTGCCTTCGGCGGCCGCCTTGATCGCCGCATTGATTTCCTCAACCGTTGTCGCGCGCTTGGCGATGAACTTGAAATCCACGCAGGAAACATTGGGCGTCGGCACCCGGATCGAGGTGCCGTCGAGACGGCCCTTGAGCTCCGGAATGACCAGGCCGATGGCCTTTGCCGCACCCGTCGAAGTCGGGATCATCGACATGGCGGCGGCGCGCGCCCGGTACAGGTCCTTGTGCATGGTATCAAGCGTCGGCTGGTCGCCCGTATAGGCATGGATCGTCGTCATAAAGCCTTTGTCGATGCCGATGGCATCATGCAAAACCTTGGCGACCGGCGCCAGGCAGTTCGTGGTGCACGACGCATTGGAGACGATGATGTGGTCCTTCGTCAGCTTGTCATGGTTCACCCCATAGACAACCGTGAGATCGGAGTTCTCGCCGGGCGCTGAAATCAGCACGCGCTTGGCGCCAGCCGTGAGATGGGCCGAGGCCTTGTCCTTCGCGGTGAAAATGCCGGTGCATTCCAGCGCGATATCGATGCCCAGGTCCTTCCACGGCAGCTGCGACGGATCCTTGACCGCGGTGACCTTGAATTTCTCCGTGCCGATGTTGATCATGTCGCCCGCGACCTTCACCTCGTGCGGAAAGCGGCCATGCACCGAATCGTAGCGCAGCAGATGGGCGTTGGTTTCAACCGGGCCGAGGTCGTTGATCGCCACCACATCGATGTCCTTGCGGCCCGATTCAAAAATGGCGCGCACGATATTGCGCCCGATACGACCGAAACCATTCACCGCGACACGAACCTTGGCCATTACTGTCTCCGTTACCTGAAATTGGGATCGCGGGTCTTATAGGCTATTTATCGTCGGGGGGAAGAGGTACGCACATCAAAAAATAGCCGCCATGCGCATAAGCGGGGCGGCCATAAGTTTCCGGGAGAATAGAGGGAAAAACTATTTCTTCTTGGGAGTTTTGGAAGCGGCGGCTTTCTTCTTTGCCGGCGCTTTCGGAGCCAGCTCATCGACCAGCACGGCGGCCCGCAGCCAATGGGCTTCGGCCCGGCCCTCGGGGCGTCCGTCTTCTTCCCACATGCGGTAGGCCAGATCGGCAATGCGCTGGTCACGGCCGGCAATCACATTATTCATCAGTGTCATGGTCACCACCATCGGGCTAAAATTGAGCAGATGGCGTCTTATGCCACAAAATGGTGCAACGCACAATAGCTCACCCTGCGATGTTGCGTCGCAATATCAAACCTTGGTCCATTTCCCATTCTTCGCCGATGACTTCACGCAGGCCTCGATGAAGGCCATGCCGGCCACGCCGTCTTCAATGCCCGGAAACTGCACGTCCTTGTCCGGCTTTTTGCCCGCACGCCTGGCTTTGATGGCGCACGCCACCTCCGTGTAGATATTGGCAAAGCCTTCAAGATAGCCTTCCGGATGCCCGGGCGGAACGCGCGTGACCCGCGCTGCCGCCGCGTTTGAGCCGGCCCCGCCCCGGGTGATCAGCCGCTTCGGCTCGCCGAACGGCGAATACCAGAGATAGTTCGGGTCGGCCTGCACCCATTCCAGCCCGCCCTTGCTGCCATAGACCCGGATTTTCAAACCATTCTCGTGGCCCGGCGCCACCTGGCTGGCCCAGATCATGCCCTTGGCCCCGCCCTTGTAGCGCAGCATCACATGCACGTTGTCGTCCACCCGGCGGCCCTTCACGAAGGTGGTGAGGTCGGCGGAAAGCTCATCGAGCGCGAGGCCCGATACAAAACAGCCGAGCTGGTAGGTGTGCGTGCCGATATCGCCAACGCAGCCGCCCGCACCCGTCCTTTTGGGATCGGTGCGCCAGGCCGCCTGTTTCTGCCCGGATTTTTCCAGATCCGTGGTGAGCCAGTCCTGCGGATATTCGCCCTGCACCAGGCGGATGTCGCCGAGCTCGCCGGCCGCCACCATGGCCCGCGCCTGGCGGATCATCGGATAGCCGGAATAATTATGGGTAAGGGCGAAAATGACGTTCTTGTTTTTGGCCAGAAGTTTTTCCAGCGCCAGCGCCTCTTTCAGATTGAGCGACAGCGGTTTGTCGCAGATCACATGAATGCCCGCTTCGATGAACGCCTTCGCCGCCGGAAAATGCATGTGGTTCGGCGTGACGATGGAAACCGCTTCGATGCCATCGGCCCGCTTGGCCTCGGCCTTCGCCATCTCGCGGAAGTCCCCATAGATGCGGTCCGGCGCCAGGCCCAATTCCTCGCCGGAGGCTTTTGAACGCGCTGCATCCGATGAAAGGGCTCCGGCAACAAATTCATAATGATCATCCATGCGCGCCGCCAGGCGATGCACCGCGCCGATAAAAGCGCCTTGCCCGCCGCCCACCATGCCAAGCCTGATGCGGCCCGTTTTCTTTTCACTTGTTCCAGTGATTGACATGCCGCCCTCCTACAGTCCCAGCAACCGGTTGACCTGCGCCTGATCGGTCTTGCCGCCGGCAAAATCATCGAAGGCTTTTTCCGTGACGCGGATGAGATGGCTGTCGATGAACGGCGCCCCTTCCGCCGCACCTTGTTCCGGATGCTTGATGCAGCATTCCCATTCCAGCACCGCCCATGAGGCATAGCCGTATTGCGAGAGCTTGGAGAAAATCGCGCCGAAATCAACCTGCCCGTCGCCCAGTGAGCGGAACCGTCCGGCCCGGTTGATCCATGGCTGATAGCCCGAATAAACGCCTTGCCGCCCTGTGGGGTTCAGTTCCGCATCCTTGACATGGAAGGCGCAGATGCGCTCGTGATAGATGTCGATGAAGGAGAGATAGTCGAGATGCATCAGCACGAAATGCGAGGGATCATAATTGATCTGGCAGCGCCTGTGGCCCTTCAGCGCATCGAGGAACATTTCAAACGTCGCGCCATCAAACACGTCCTCGCCGGGATGGATTTCATAGCCCATGTCCACGCCGGCCTCGTCATAGGCGTCGAGAATGGGTTTCCAGCGCCTGGCCAATTCGCTGAAGGTCGTTTCAATCAGGCCCTGCGGGCGCTGCGGCCAGGGATAGGCATAGGGCCAGGCCAGCGCCCCTGAGAATGTCACCGACGCTCCCAGCCCAAGGTTTTTGGAGGCCTTGGCGGCCAGCATTAATTGCTCCACCGCCCATTTCTGCCGCTCCTTGGGCTTGCCGTGCACCGCCGCCGGCGCGAAGGCGTCAAAGGCCTCGTCATAGGCCGGATTGACCGCCACAAGCTGGCCCTGCAAATGCGTTGAGAGCTCGGTGATCTCAACCCCGTTCGCCCTGGCGATGCCCTTCACCTCGTCGCAATAGGTCTTGGACTCGGCCGCCTTCTTGAGATCGAAAAGCCTGCCGTCCCAGGTTGGAATCTGCACGCCCTTGTAGCCCAGCGAAGCCGCCCATTTAGTAATGCTGTCGAAGGAATTGAAGGGCGCGGCATCGCCGGCAAACTGTGCCAGAAAAATCGCCGGGCCTTTGATGTTCGTTGCCATGTCGCATCTTTCCTAAATGTAAGAGTTCAATACGCCTTCGAGATATTCCTGGCGGCCGGATGTGGGTTGTGGATCAAGGCCAGACGTGTGCACCCGTGCGGCGATCTTATCCAAACTTTCCTTGCCCGCAAGCATCGCCTGGTTTGCAGGCTCTTCCCATTTGCCGTAGCGCTTGGCCACCGCCTTTTGCATCTTGCCGTCTTTCATCATTTGTCCCGCGATGAGAAGGCCGCGCGCGCAGGCATCCATCGATGTCACATGGGCGTGGAGCAGGTCGTCCGCGTCAATCGACTGGCGCCTGATCTTGGCATCGAAATTCATGCCCCCGGTCGTAAAGCCCCCCGCCTTGAGAATTTCAAACATGGTAAGTGCCACCTCGGGAACATTCATGGCGAACTGGTCCGTGTCCCAGCCCAGCAGGTAATCGCCGCGGTTGATGTCGAGCGAGCCGAACACGCCGAGCGCCGCGGCCAGGGCAATCTCATGCTCGAATGTATGCCCCGCCAGGATGGCGTGGTTCTGCTCGAGATTGAGCTTCACGTCCTTCTCCAGCCCATAGGACTTGAGCAGGCCATAGATTGAGGCCGTGTCGTAATCATACTGGTGCTTGGTCGGCTCCTTGGGCTTGGGCTCGATGAGAATGGGACCCTTGAAGCCAATCTTGTGCTTGTACTCGACAACCAGCGAGAGGAAGCGCCCCGCCTGTTTCAGTTCCTGCCCGATATTGGTGTTGATCAGCGTTTCATAGCCTTCGCGCCCGCCCCACATCACATAGTTTTCGCCGCCCAGTCCCTTGGTCACATCAAGGCAATGCTTCACCTGCGCCGCGCAATAGGCGAAAACATCCGGATCAGGATTGGTGGCAGCGCCCGCCATGAAGCGCCGGTTGGAAAACATGTTGGCCGTGCCCCAGAGCAATTTTTTTCCCGACTTTGCCATCTTGCCTTCGAGGATATTGGCGATTGCCGTCACATTGCCGTTGAATTCCTTCAGCGATTTGCCTTCCGGCGCGATGTCGAGATCATGGAAGGTGAAAAAGTCGATGCCGAGCAGCCGCAACGTTTCAAACATCACATCGGCCTTCATCGCCGCCGCTGCCATGGGGTCTGCCATATGGTGCCACTGGCGGTTGAAGGTCTCGCCGCCGAACGGGTCGGTGCCCGGCCAGCACAGGGTGTGCCAGTAGCACACCGCAAAGCGCAGATGCTCCGCCATGCTCTTGCCCAGCACTTTCTGTTTCGGATTGTACCAGCGATACGCCAGGCCGTTCCTTGAATCCGGCCCTTCATATGTGATGGGGTCGGTGATCGAATAAAATTTCGTCATGAGCGGTTGATCTCCCTGGTCGCGGAATAAAGTTTGGCGTAGCGCTGATAGGTGTCTTCGTAAGCGGCGCGCAGCTTGGCGTTTGGCGCGATTGTCCTGGCGGTCCTGGGAGCCGTGCAGACCGACGATACTGAAGCCCCGGTGGCGGCAATGAGGCCAAGCCGTGCCGCCCCGAAGGCCCCGCCGAAATCCCCGTCCGTCGGCACGTCCACCGGAATGTTGAGCACCGTGGCAATGATCCGGAGCCACAATTCCGAACGCGAGCCGCCGCCGACCGCGGTGACGCGGTCAATGCTTGTATCCGCCGCCTTGAGGGCTTCAAGGCAATCGCGGAAGGCAAAGGCAACCCCGTCCAGCACCGCATGGGTCAGCACATTGGCATCCGAGTCATGGCCAAGCCCCATCAGGATGCCGCGCGCCTGCGCGTCCGCCACCGGCGTGCGCTCGCCCGAGAGATAGGGCAGGAATATCGCCGGTGAAGGCCCGGTGATTTTACCGCCCAGTTTTAGCGTGAGTTTTGGGGCCGGCGTTTTCAGGATGCTTGCCAGCCATTCCAGGCTCGCTGTTGCCGAAAGAATAACCCCCATCTGGTGCCAGGTGCCGGGCACCGCATGGCAGAAGGCGTGAACCGCGCCCTTGGTGTTGGGGCGGAACTTCTCGTTGGAGACAAACAGCACTCCCGAGGTGCCAAGCGAGATAAAGGCGGCACCGGGTTTCACCGCCCCCATGCCGCAGGCCGACGCCGCATTGTCGCCGCCGCCGCCCGCAACAACGGGATGCTTTGTCATGCCCCAGGCCCTGGCAATGGCAGGCGACAACCGTCCCGTCGCCTGCGAACCCTCAAAGAGCTCCGGCATCTGCTCGTGGCGCATGTCGGATGCCGCCAGCAGGGCGTCCGACCACTGGCGCTTGGCAACATCGAGCCAGAGGGTTCCAGCCGAATCCGACATGTCGGACGCATAGTCGCCGGTCATGCAGAGGCGCACGTAATCCTTGGGCAACAGGACCTTCGCCACTTGTTCAAACGTCCTTGGCTCGTGCTTCTTGACCCACAGGAGCTTTGGCGCGGTGAAGCCCGCCATGGCGATATTGCCGGAAATTTCCCGCGACCGCGGCTCTCGCGTTTCAATCTCGACGCACTCGGCAAAGGAACGCGCGTCGTTCCACAGGATGGCAGGCCGTAAAACCTTGCCGGATTTGTCAATCAGGGTCGCCCCATGCTGCTGGCCCGAAAGCCCGATGCCCGCAACCGCGGCCACCGCCTTTGGCTTGGCTTTCTTCAAAAGGGCAACAACCTTCTGCGTGGCTTTCCACCAGTCCTGCGGCGCCTGTTCGGACCAGCCCTCATGCAGCCGCGACACCTTCAGGGGCGAAGTGGCCGACGCCACGATCTTCTGGCGGTCGTCAACCAACACGCCTTTGACCGAGGAAGTTCCGATATCGAGACCAAGATACATGAGGCTGCTTTCTAGGGAAGATTATCGCGCACGAAGATATCGATGCGGATGTGCTCCATCGCTTCGATGAGGGGAGTCCGGTCGGCCTTGGCCATCAGCACGCGCACCGCGCTGCGCACCTCATGCCCGGCATTCTGGTTGATGATCGCGTCGATGGTGCCGTCGACCAGGGCGCGGCGGGTATGGTCCGTGAGTTCATGGGCGATATAGGTGATCTGTTTTTGCCGCCCGGTGTTTTCCAGCGCGGCGACGATGCCGCGCGCCCCCGCGCCGACATTGTAGATGCCGATGAGGTCAGCATGGGCCGCAAGCATTTCCGCCGTGACTTTTTCAACCCGCTGCCAGTCATCGCGCGATTCCAGAACCGGCAGGATGGCAAGATGCGGAAACTCCTGGGCCAGCACCTGCTCGAAGCCGAAACGCCGTTCGATGTGGTCGCGCAGCGAAAGCGACCCGGCAATCAGGCCGACCTTGCCCTTTTTGCCGCTGAGAAAGCGTCCCATCAGGGTGGCAGCGGTGCGCCCCGCGCTGGAATTGTCGATCCCCGCATAATGCACCCGCTTGGAGCTCGGCACGTCCGACACCAGTGTCACCACCGCAACGCCGCGCTCCACCAGCCCGTTGATGGCTTCGCGCACCCGCGGATGATCAAGCGCCACCACCGCCACGCCGTCGTAAATATCGCCGATGCTATCTAGTGTTGCGGCCAGCGTTGCCGCGTCAAAAACATCGGTGAGGCGCAGGTCAATGTGCACCCGCTCGGAAACCAGCCGCGAGGCACTGGCGCGCACCTCTTCGCCAAGCTCGATCATGAAGCCGTTGTTGCCTTCCGGCAGCACAAAGCAGAAGCGGTATTCCTGGCCCTTGGCCAATCGCGCCGCCAGCCGGTCGGGCTGGTAATTCAAAAGGCGGATGGCTTTTTCAACCCGCAGCGCGGTTTGCGGCCGCACCGCGGCGCGCCCGTTCAGTACCCGGTCCACCGTTGCAACACTGAGGCCGGCCGCGACGGCGACGTCTTCAATGGTAACTCTAGCCATGGCCCATATGGACTCCGCGCCGGAATTTTGTCAATTCCTGATAGGCGTATATCAATGCTTGTCTAGCACGGTGAAATGCCATTGATGGCGAGATAGGCCGAGTACAGCGAAGTGGTGCCGCAGATGAACAGGCGGTTCAGCCTGGCGCCGCCAAAACAGACATTGGCCACCAGCTCGGGAATGAGAATTTTGCCGATCAGCGTGCCGTCGGGAAGGTAGCAGTGAACCCCATCGCCGGCGCTGGTCCAGATGCGCCCATCCCGGTCCACGCGGAAACCGTCGAACAGCCCCGACGTGCAGTCGGCAAATACCTTGGACTTGCCCAGGGCCTGGCCGCTGTCTTTCACGTCAAAGCGGCGGATATGCTTGTTGCCGCCTGTCGTGTGGCTGGCCCCGGTATCGGCGATGTAGAGATATTTTTCATCAGGCGAAAAGGCCAGGCCGTTTGGCTTGTCGAAGTCGACGCAAACCGGGCTTACCTCGCCGCTCATCGGATCAACCCGGTAGACATTGGCATTGCCGATTTCGCTGACCCCTTGCTCGCCTTCGTAGTCCGTGAGGTGGCCGTAGGGCGGATCGGTGAACCAGATTGAGCCATCCGATTTCACCACCACGTCATTGGGTGAATTGAAGCGATTGCCTTCATAGTTGTCGGCAATAACCGTGATCGCGCCGTTATGCTCCGTGCGGCTTACGCGCCGCGCCAGATGCTCGCACGAAACCAGGCGGCCTTCCCGGTCCACCGTATTGCCGTTGGAATTGTTTGACGGGCTGCGGAAAACCGAAACCGAGCCATCGGTTTCATCATAGCGCAGCATGCGGTTGTTCGGAATGTCGGACCAGAGCAGATAGCGCCCCGCCGCAAACCAGGCCGGCCCTTCGGCCCAGCGTGCTCCGCTCCATAGCCGCTCCACCCGCCCATGGCCGGTCAAACATTCGTTGAAACGCGGATCATGCACCTCAAACCCCGTACCCTCGATTGCCCCATAGAACATCTGCAGCTCCCATTTATTTTTGTTTCTTATACATCATTGATAACAAACTAATTTTGGAAGTCAAAGTGCCGGCCTGGGCGGAGATCCGCCACCCCCATGCCCATGGCGCCGCTGTCAAAGTTATGGCAACTATTGCGGTCGATGTTCAAGGGCGCGGTCATTGTCATGGGGGTCACGAGTTGCGGCAAAACCAGCGTGGGCGAAGGCCTGGCTGCGGCATTGAACTGTCCCTTTATCGAAGGCGACAAGCTTCATCCCGCTTCCAACATTGCAAAAATGTCGGCCGGAACCCCCCTCACCGATGCTGACCGCTGGCCCTGGCTGGAGATCATCGGCAAGGCCATGAAAGCCGAATGCGGCAAGGGCCACGGCGTTGTCGCCTCCTGTTCGGCCTTGAAGAAAGTCTACCGGCAAAAACTCGCTGAAGCCGTGGAACGGCCGATTGCCTTCATTCATTTATATGGCAGCCGCGACCTGCTGGCGGCGCGCATGGCCGGCCGCAAGGGCCATTTCATGCCCACCTCCTTGCTCGACAGCCAACTGGCAACCATTGAAGTTCCAGGCCCCGATGAGACAGCACTTCATCTCGACGTGATCCTGCCAGTTGACGAGTTGGTGAGACGCACTAAAGCCTATCTGACCACTAATAAGGACTGAGGACCTGAACATGTCACAAGCTGAAATCGGCCTCATTGGCCTTGGCGTCATGGGCTCCAACCTTGCGCTCAACATTGCCGAAAAGGGCAACCGCATCGCCGTGTTCAACCGCACCGCCGCAAGGACCGATGCCTTCATGGCTTCCGCCGGAAAACTGGCAGCCGATCTCATCCCGGCAAAAACCATGGAAGAGTTCATTGCCAGCATCCGTCCGCCGCGCCCGGTGATCATCATGGTGAAGGCCGGCGAACCCGTGGATGAACAGATTGCCGTGCTGAAAAAACTCATGGCGAAAAATGACATCATCATCGACGCGGGCAACGCCAATTTCAGGGATACCATGCGCCGCTTCCAGGAGCTCGAAGGCAGCGGCCTGACTTTTATCGGCATGGGCGTGTCCGGCGGCGAAGAGGGCGCCCGTCACGGTCCCTCGATCATGGTTGGCGGCACGCCCGAGTCCTATGCGCGGGTTGAAAAGGTTCTCACCGCCATTGCGGCAAAATTCAAGGGCGAGGCCTGCTGCGCCTGGCTCGGCCCCAATGGCGCCGGCCATTTTGTGAAAACCATCCACAACGGCATTGAATACGCCGACATGCAGATGATCGCCGAAATCTATGGCGTGCTGCGCGATGGGCTGGGCATGAAACCCAAGGCCATCGGCGAAGTCTTCGCCAGATGGAACAAGGGCCGGCTCAATTCCTATCTCATCGAAATCACCGCCGCTGTGCTCGCCGCCGATGATCCCAAATCCGGCGCGCCGATTGTCGACGTCATCCTCGACTCCGCCGGCCAGAAGGGTACCGGCCGCTGGGCCGTGATCGAGGCGCAGATGATGGGCGTTCCGGCAACTGCCATTGAAGCGGCCGTGGCCGCCCGCAGCCTTTCCGCCATGAAGAAGGAACGCCTGAATGCGTCCACGGTGTTTTCCAAGGCCAGCTCGAATTCCTTGGGCGATCCCAACTCCCTGATCGACAAGCTGGAGCTTGCCCTCTTCGCCGGAAAAATCGCCGCCTATGCCCAGGGCTTTGCGGTGATGGAGGCAGCCTCCAAGGAGTTCGCCTGGAATTTGCCCATGGCCACCATCGCCCGCATCTGGCGCGCCGGCTGCATCATCCGTTCGCAATTCCTGGATACGATCGCCTCGGCCTTCGAGCAGAACAAGGGCCTCAGCAATCTTCTGCTCGCGCCGGATTTCGTCACCATGATGCAGGGCGCCACCCCGGCACTGCGCCATATCGTGGCCCGCGGCGCCCAGGAAGGCCTGCCGCTTCCGGCCCTGTCCTCGGCGCTGGCCTATTTCGACAGCTACCGCCAGGCCCGGGGAACCGCCAATCTCATCCAGGCCCAGCGCGATTTCTTCGGCGCCCACGGCTTCAAGCGCCTGGACGCGGAAGGCGACTTCCACGGCCCCTGGGGCAGCGGCGCTTAGTACTTGGCGTCTTCTCCCGTGAAACGGGAGAAGAGGGGACCCGTTGCGAATGCAGCGGGGAGATGAGGGCGCTTCCACCTCGTTCCCCTCACCTCCCCAATCGCTTTGCGATTGGGTCCCTTCCTCTCCCGCGTTGCGGGCGAGGACAAAGTGCATGAATCCATTCATTCGTTCGACAACTCCACAACGATGATTGACTCACAAATCCACTTCCCCCAAGACATGGCCTTTAGCCCGGAGTGATCAATGTCCCTGCCAAAACGGCTTCTCGATGGCTATGCGAATTTCCGCAAAGGGCGCTATGCGTCCGAATCGGAACGCTATCTCAAGCTCGGCGAGGGCCAGCAGAAACCGACGATCATGATGATCGCCTGCTGCGATTCGCGTGCCGCTCCTGAAACCATCTTCGATGCCGGCCCGGGCGAAATGTTCGTGGTGCGCAATGTGGCCAATCTCGTGCCGCCCTATACGCCCGACGGCGGCCACCACGCCACCAGCGCCGCGCTGGAGTTCGCGGTTCTCTCGCTCGCCGTTGAGCACCTCGTGGTCATGGGCCACGGCCGCTGCGGCGGCATCCGCGCCGCCGTGGGCGATGCCGGGCCTCTCAGCCACACGGATTTCATCGGAAGCTGGATGCGCCCGATCAAGGACGTGGCCCGCGCCGTTCCTCACTCCCACGATGCAGCCCTGCACGAACGCCAGATCGAGCGCGCTTCCATTGAACATTCGCTGGCAAACCTGCGCACCTTTCCGTGGATCCGCACGAAGGAAGCCCGCAAGGAACTTTCGCTGCATGGCAGCTGGTTCGACGTCAGCCTCGGCGAACTCCACGCCTATGACCAGAACGCGGCGACCTGGCAATTGATCGAGGTCTAAGGTCTAGCGGATCATGTAAACCTTGCGGATGGTGTCATGCACCTTGCAGGTGCCGCGCCAATCCTTCGGGAAAAACGCGACGGTATCCGGCACGATTTCGATCACCTCGCCCGACTCGTGCGTGTAGGTGCAGCGCCCCAGCAGGAAATGGCAGAACTCGTCGCTGGTCACATGGCAGTTCCAGTAGCCCGGCGTGCAAATCCAGATGCCGCTTTCGCTCTGCCCGTTGGGGCCCTTGAAGATCACCACGCCGCTGGTGCGCGATTGCCCTTCGATCATGGTGGGGACCTCCCCCCAATCCTTGAACGGGCCTTCATAGCTTGCAGGATTTTTCAGATGCGGGGCGGAGGATGTCAGGTTCATTTTATCTCAACATGTAAACATTGCGCATGGTCTGGTGAACGGTGCAGGTGCCTTTCCAGCCCGCTGGAAACAGCACCATGGTCCCGGCGGTTACCTCGATGATGTCGCCGCTTTCATGGGTGTAGGTGGCGCGGCCCGAAACGAAATGACACAGTTCATCGCGCGGAATCTCCAGCGGCCAGGCACCTTCCGTGCATTGCCACAGGCCCACTTCCGGCTGGCCGTCCGGCCCCTTGTGCAGCAGAACCCCGTCATTCTTTGAGTTCCCCCTAATCGGGTCGGGCTGATGGCCCCAATCCTTCAGCGGGCCTGCAAAAGTAGCAGGCCGTTCAAGATGGGGCGCGGAGCTGTCCAGTTTTGTGGGCATCAGGCGACCTTCCGGCGGGTGAGGCCATCAATGACCTTGGCCGCCTTTGTTGGCCCATGCTCGGCCCGCATGGCCTTGGACGTCTTCTTCAGCTTCGCCTTCATCTTCTTGTCCGTCAGCATGGCCATGATCTTGGCGGCCAGCTCGTCGTCGCTCCAGGTGTAGCGGTCAACCTTGAAGCCGTGGCCGGTTTCCTCAACCCGCGTGGCATTGTCATGGCCATCCCAGACATAGGGCATGATGATGGCTGGCTTGCCGAAATAAAGGCATTCGGTGAACGAATTGTTGCCGCCGTGATGGATCACGCCATCGACCTTCGGGATCACCGAGGGTTGCGGATACCACTTGCCGATCAGAACATTGGGCGGAATATCCGTGTACTGATCAAGATAGTCGCCGACATTGACCAGCGCCCGCACCGGCATCTTGGCCAGAACCTTGATCACCCGCTTCAGCAGTTCCGTGTCGCCCGAACCCAGCGAGCCGTAGCTCACATAGAGCAGGGGCTTGTCATTATTCACCTGGAACTGCGGCACCTTGTAGGGCGCGTCTTTCCGCACGCAGCCCTCGAGATATTGGAACTGCTTGGGCGAAAGCTTGTGCCGCCGCTTGAATTTCGCCGCCGTCGGATAAAGCAGGATATTCATGTGCGGGCTGGCTTCAAAGAACTGCCCCAGCGGATACTTCTTTTCGCCCACGCTCTTGAGGAAAGCATTGAAGGCATCATGGATCGGCTTGATCGTGGCGTTGAAATGCTTGCGGTACCTGGCAAAGCCCTTTTTGTCCGTCTCGCCGCAGCCCGAGAGATGCGGCGGAATATCCGGATCCTCGATCTCGTTTTCCGAGCATGAGATCACCCGCACCCAGGGCTTCTTGTTGTCTCTGCCATAGCGCTTGATCGCCGGAAACAGGATGACATTGTCAACGCAGATGACATCGGGCTTCACTTTGGCGAGAACGCCGGGCAAATCCTTTTCCGCCCATTTCGCCGTCTCGACGATCATTTCCCAGCAGCCCTTCACATAATTGTCGATCTGGTCGTAAGGCGACTTGCGGAAATTGGGAATGTGGCCGTTGATGAAATCCACCCAGAACTTGGCCATTTCCTCCGCCGGCATGGGTTCGGAAAGATTGACCGCATGGGCCTCGAAGCCATAGCCCTTGTAAACATCGAGAAAGCCCGGGTCCGACAGGAACACCACCTTGTGGCCGAGCTTCTTCAATGCCTGGCCGATGCCGACAGAATTGAGCGCCGGCCCGAAGGCGGCCTCGGGGAAAAGTGCTATCACTTTTTTGGCTTTTTTCCCCGCTAAGGGTTCTTTTACGGATTTTTTAACTTTCGGCGTTTTCGCCATTGCAGTCTCCCTTGAATTTGAACACTTCTAGCCCCCTGTCTCTTGGCTTGACAAGCCACAAGCTAAAAAGCGAACTTGGCGGCCGAACTGGAATTGAGCGCCTCATGCTGGAACTTTTTTCCCTGACTGATCTGACCGGCACGCTGTCCTACGCCATCATTGCGCTGTCCTATATGATGACCAGGATTTTCTGGCTGCGCGTTGCCGCCGTCATCGGCCTGTTTCTCGAGATCGCCTATTTCCGCCTGTCCGGCGGTGACCTCAAAGTCGGCATCGGCTGGGACGCCATCTTCATCGCCATCAACCTTGGCCAGATTTTTCTGCTGGTGCGCGAGCGCGCCAGCCTCACGCTGCCGGAGAAGGATGCCCCGATGCTGCGCCAGTCGTTTGCGGGCCTTGATGACGCGCAGATCGCCAGGTTGCTCAAGGCCGCCGACTGGCGCGATGCCCAGCCCGGCGAGACGCTGACCAAGCAGGACCATGCGGTGGACTCGCTGTTTTTCCTCTGCTCCGGCCGTGCCAGCGTCGAAGTGAACGGTTCCTTCGAAACCTACCTGGAAAAAGGCTCGTTCATCGGCGAAATCGCCTATCTCACCGGCAATCTTGCGACCGCCACCGTTGTCATTGATGAGCCAAGCCGCGTTCTCGCCTTCTCGAAACAGCGCATGGCCAAGGTCACCGACCGGGACAGCCGCATTGCCGGCATCATCTACGAGCTCTTGGGCCGCGACCTCGCCCAGAAAATGCGCCGCTCCAACACCCGCCGGGTTCTCCTCCAGGACGAATCCGACGTGCTTTGAAGCTTGCGGCAATTCAATGAACTTTGCGCGCATTCCGCCCGAACACATAGAGCCCCGCCCCGACGATCAGGGCGATGCCGACGAACGTCCACACATCCGGGATGTCGCCGAAAACCAGAAAGCCGAAGACCAGGGCTGAGAGGATCTGGAAATAGGTGAAGGGCGTCAGCAGGTTTGCCGGCGCCAGTGAAAAGGCCTTTGCCATCAATAATTGCGCCAGGCCGAAAATGACGCCGAGGAAAAAACTCAAAATCCAGCTTTCCAGTGTTTGCGGCGTCCAGCTTGCAAGGGCCAGCGGCAGCCCGACGATGATTCCGATGAGCAGGGTCCAGGCAAGCGTTGTCGTCGGCGGCTCGCCCGCCGCACCCAGGTGGCGCGTCAGCAGTTGAAATCCCGCGTAGAACACCGCGGCAATCAATGGAAATATCGTGTATTGCGACAATTCGGAAAATCCCGGCCGGGCGACGATCAAAACGGCAATAAAGCCCACCACAACGCCCACCCAGCTCGCGGCGCCCACTCTTTCGCCGAGCAGCCAGCCCGAAAGCGCCAGCACCAGGAACGGCCCGGCAAAAAGAATGACCGTGGCTTCGGCCAGCGGCAGGTACCACACGGCGATCACCATCGAGCCGCCGATGACCACCGGAACGATGCCCCGGACAATCTGCAGGAACACCAGCTTGGTATGAAACAGGTTTTTCCACTCGCCCGGCGCCGTGGCCAGCAGCAGGATGGGCAACGCCAGCACATAGCGCGCCAGCACGACCTGGCCGAAGGACTGGGTTTCGATGAGCATTTTGCTGATGCCGTCGACCACGCCAAAACAGGTGACCGAAGCGACCAGAAGCAGGATGCCCCACATGTTGTCCGTCAGTCCGGCTGGTTTTTTCATTGAAATTTCTATCCCGCAAACGATATGCCCGGCATCATTTACATTTGCCCGGGCATTGTGCAAAACCTAGCCTCATTCACCCGCCAGATGTCAGAAAAAATGAATTCATACAAAGATTTTATCGCCTTGAGCCCCGAAACGCTGCCCGCCCGGCTGGGCGGCCTTGCCGCCGTGAAGGAGCGGATCGGCGCTGATGCGAACGCGTGGAAAGTGCGCGAAGTGGGCGACGGCAATCTCAACCTGGTCTTCATCGTTGAAGGCCCGAAGGGCGCGGTTGTCGTCAAGCAGGCGCTGCCCTATGTCCGCCTCGTGGGCGATAGCTGGCCGCTGCCGCTGAAGCGCTCCTTCTTTGAATACCACGCCCTGTCTAGACAGGCAGAGCGCGATCCCGGAATGGTGCCGGAGATTTTCCATTTCGATGCGGGCCAGGCGATCATCGTCATGGAATTCCTCTCGCCGCATATCATTTTGCGCCGCGCCCTGATTGCCGGCCAGGAACTGCCGAAAATTGCCAAGGATCTGGGACTGTTTCTGGCGCGCACCCTGTTCCGCGGCTCCGATCTCTGCCTCGATACCAAGCTGCGAAAAGCTGACCTCGCACTCTTTGCCGATAACGTGGCGCTGTGCGACATCACCGAAAGCCTGGTCTTCAGCGATCCCTATTATGACGCCAAGCTCAACCGCCATACGTCGCCGCAACTCGATAGCATTGTGAAGAAACTGCGCGCCGACCGCGATTTGAAAGTGGCGGCCCAGCGCCTGAAACATATTTTTGCCGCCACGCCGGAAACCCTTCTGCATGGCGATTTCCACACCGGCTCGGTAATGGTGACGCCCGAGCAAACCCGCGTCATCGACCCTGAATTCGCCTTCTATGGCCCCATGGCCTTCGATGTCGGCATGCTGCTGGCCAATTTCTGGATGAGCTACTTCTCGCAAACCGGCCACGAAACGGCGGGCAGCCGGGCCTCTATGCGGCGCTACCTGCTCAAGGTGACGGTGGATATCTGGGACATTTTCCGTGACGAATTTTCCAGGCTCTGGCACAGCGAACGCACCGGCATTCTCTACCAGCGCGCGCTGTTCGAGGACCAGGGCGACAGGCTGGCCTCGGAGCAGGCGCTCGATCTGGTGCTGCACGGAATCTGGGTTGATCTGCTGGGCTTTGCCGGCGTCGAGATGCACCGCCGCATTCTGGGCCTGGCCCATAACGCGGATTTCGAAACCATTGAAGACCCCGACACTCCGCGCCCGCTGCGAAACCAAGGCCCTGAAACTGGGGCGCCACCTCGCGGTGAACCGCAGCCACATTCACAGCATAATGGAAGTCAATAAACTGGCCGAACGGCTTGAGAAGGACATCGTCACGTGAAAGTCGGCGCCCGCCATTACCACACCATCTGGCTCAACCCCGATGGCCGCTCCGTCGATATTATCGACCAGCGCTGGCTGCCCCATGAGTTCCGCGTTGTCACCTTGAAGACGGTCGATGATGTCGCCACCGCCATCCGCGACATGTGGGTGCGGGGCGCACCCCTGATCGGCGTCACCGCCGCCTATGGCATGGCCATTGCCATGGCGGGCGATGCCAGCAATGCCGCCCTCGACAAGGTTTGGGAAACCCTGCACCAGACCCGCCCCACCGCCATCAATCTGAAATGGGCCTTGGATGATATGCGTGGGGCTCTGCGCGGCGTGGCCGAAGCCAAACGGCGCGATGCGGCCTATGCCCGGGCCGCAGGCATAGCCGAGGAAGACGTGCGGCTCAACCGCGCCATCGGCCAGCATGGCTTAACAGTCATCAAGCAGATCGCGGCGCGCAAGAAGCCGGGCGAGCCGGTCAATGTGCTCACCCATTGCAATGCCGGCTGGCTCGCCACCGTGGATTACGGCACCGCGACGGCGCCGATCTACCTGGCCAGCGAGGAAGGCATTCCGGTTCATGTCTATGTCGATGAAACGCGGCCCCGCAACCAGGGGGCCCAGCTCACCGCCTGGGAGCTCAACAACCACGGCGTGCCGCACACTTTGATCGTCGACAATGCCGGCGGCCACCTCATGCAGCATGGTCAGGTGGACATGGTGATTGTCGGCACCGACCGCACCACCGCCGATGGCGATGTCTGCAACAAGATCGGCACCTATCTCAAGGCCCTGGCGGCCAAGGACAACAATGTGCCCTTCTATGTGGCCCTGCCGTCGCCCACCATTGACTGGACGGTCCATGACGGGGTGAAGGAAATCCCCATCGAGGAGCGCAACGGCGAAGAAGTCAGCTTCGTCCAGGGCCGTGGCTCCGATGGCACGACGGTGCGGGTACGCATTTCGCCCGAAGGCAGCCCCGCCGCCAATCCCGCCTTCGATGTGACGCCCGCCCGCCTCATCACCGGCCTGATCACCGAACGCGGCATTGCCAAGGCTTCAGCCGAAGGCCTGAAAGCGCTGTTTCCCGAACGCAAATAGAATCCGGTCAATTTACATTGAATCCAAAAAACAATCGTCATTCCGGCGTAAGCCGGAATCTGGCGGCAGTTTTCATCCTGAACGGGATTCCGGCTTCCGCCGGAATGACGGCGGAGAGGGCAGGGTCTAGATGTCTTATTCGGATTCCTTCAGCCGCTGGGCATAGACGTTGATGATGAGCGCGCTGAGCAGGATAAGCCCGCGGATCAGGATTTTCAGGAAGCTGTCGATCTGCACGTGGTCGAGGCCGTTGTTCAGAACGCCCAGCACCAGAAGCCCGATGATCGTGTTGCCGATGCCGCCGCGCCCGCCGAACAGGCTTGTGCCGCCCACCACCACCGCGGCGATGGCGTCGAGCAGGTAGCTGTCGAACTGGTTCTGCTGGGCCGAGCCGAAATAGGCCACCGCCAGCATGCCGGCGATGCCGGCGCACATGGCGGAAATTACCATGACCGAGCCGATGATGAACTTGACGTTGACGCCGGAATATTCCGCTGCCTCGCGGTTGCCGCCGGTCATGTAGATGTAGCGGCCAAAGCGCGTATAGGTCAGCACCAGGTGGCCGATGCCGAGAAACAGGATGGCGACGATGATGGTCCAGCGGATGCCGAACACCGAGCCGGAGCCAAGCGTGGTGATCAGCTCCGGATAGCTGTACGCGATCTGCCCGCGCACCAGCAGCGCCGACACGCCATTGGCGATCTGCATGATGGCCAGCGTCATGATGAAGGAGGGAATGCCGATCCAGGTGACGCCGAAGGCCGTGATGAGGCCAAAGGCGAGCGCCGTGAGCAGGGTGAGCCCAATGGCGATGATGCCGGGCAGCGGCAGGTTGGCGATGTTCACATAGTCGGGCTGCAGGGTGAAATAGGCGATCGTGATGCCAACCGCATTGGCCACGGCGGCAACCGATAAGTCAATCTCGGCGGTCAGGATCACATAGGTGAGCCCCACGGCGATGATCGCCGTAATCGAAATCTGCGACAGGATGTTCATGAAATTGACGACGCTGAAAAACGACGAACTCGCCACCGAGAAGAAAATCACCAGCGCCAGCAGCGTGAACACCGGCGCGATATTGCGCAGCTGGTCCTTGAGCAGGCTCTTGAGCCGGCCGGTTGTTTGTGCGTCAGTCATGCTCATGTCCGCTGCCCCTATGCCGCCGCCAGAAGGTCGGCCTTGTGGATTGTGCCTGTGTTGAATTCTTTTGCAACCCGCCCCTTGCGCAGCACGCTCACCCGGTCTGCGAGCGTCAGGATCGTTTCCGGTTCGGTTGAAAGCACCAGGATGGCAACCCCCCTGTCGCGCAGGTCCTTGACGATGCGGATCACGTCTTCCTTGGCGCCCACATCCATGCCGCGCGTTGGCTCCGAGAGAATGAGCACCTTGGGAAGATGGGTCAGCCATTTGGCCAGCGCCACCTTCTGCTGGTTGCCGCCCGACAGCGAGCCCAGCATCATGTTGGGGTTGGGCGGCCTGATCTGCAGATCCTTGGCCCGCGTGCCGGCAATGGCGCGCTCGGCTTGCGGCTTGAGGAGCAGCCGGTGGATGCGGTCCAGAATGGCAATCGAGATGTTCTTGTAAACCGGTTCGGTGCGGAACAGCATCATGCGGCGGTTTTCCGGGACAAAGGCAATGCCTTCCCCCCGCGCCGCGGCGGTTGATTTGAAGGACTTTTGTGAGCCGTCGAGCAGGAAGCGGCCCTGCTTCAGCCTGATCTTGCCGAACAGGGCGCGGGCCAGCTCGATCTGGCCGCAGCCCATGAACCCGTAGACCCCGGTGATTTCCCCGGCGCGCAGCTTGAGCGAGACATCGCGGAGCTGCTTGCCGTCCCCGATGGCTTCGGCGGCCAGCACCACGGGCTTGGCATCATCGCCGGTGAGATCAGCACTTTCCCCCATGTGCATGTCAATGGAGCCGCGCCCGATCATGTGGGAGATCACCGCGTCCTTGCTGAGGGTGCTGGCGGCTTCGGTGATAACTTTCTTGCCGTTGCGGAACACCGTCACCGTATCGGAAATCTCCAGCACATCGTCGAGGAAGTGTGAAATGAAAATAATGCCGCGGCCATCCGCCTTGATCTTGCGCAGCACATCAAACAGCCGCTTCACCTCGGGCGGCGACAGCGCCGAGGTGGGCTCATCCAGGATGATGATGCGGGCCCCGGAAAACAGCACGCGCGACAGTTCCACCAGCTGCTGCAGGCCGACGGGCAGCGAACCCATCCGGATTTTGGGATCGATATCAAGGCCGAGGCTGGCAATGAGCCGTGCCGCCTCCTTGTTGATCCGCGTCCAGTCCACCGTGCCCATCTTGGTCAATGGCTGGTGGCCCAGAAAGACGTTCTCGGCGACCGTCAGGTCCGGAATGGTCGACAGCTCCTGATGCACCATGCCGATGCCCGCCGCCAACGCCTCGCGGGCCGAACGGAAATGCACCCGTGCGCCGTCGATGCGCATTTCACCGTCATAGTCGGCATAGACGCCGGCAATGATTTTCATCGTGGTGGATTTGCCGGCCCCGTTTTCGCCGACCAGGCCATGAATCTCGCCGCCCCGGAGCGTCATATCGACATCCTTCAGCGCCGCGATGCCGCCGAAAGATTTCGAGACATTGAAAAGCTGGAGCAGGGGCGGCAAGCCGCCCCCGCCATCTGGTTGAGCCGTCATGAACCGGTCAGATCAGGAAGTTCTTCTGCAGCCAGAGATGGCCGAGCGCCGTATCCTTGGTGATGACCGGTCCGTCGGCCAGGATATCCTTTGGAATATCCGTGCCGGCTTTCTCGCCACCCTGGACCGCGGCTACACCGGCGGCCACCGACCAGCCGTGGATGCGGCAGGACGGGTTGCGCACCGTTGCCAGCATGGTGCCGTCAAGCACCGCCTGCACCGCCGGCGGCATGGCGTCCACCCCGCCGATGACGATGCCTTCACGGCCCTTCTGCTTCATCACCTGATGCGCGGCAAGCGCCATGTCGTCATTGTGGAAGAAGGCTCCGGCGATATCGGGATTCTGCGTCAGGATCGAATCCCAGATGCGGGCCACCTTGGTTACGTCCCAGTCGGCCGGCTCCTCATTGAGCACTTTCACGTCGGGGAAGTTGGCCAAGACCTGCTGGAAGCCCTTGGCGCGTCCCTGGGCGCCGGAATGGCCAAGCGCGCCCTGGGTCATCACCACATTGCCCTTGCCGCCAATGGCCGCAAAGAGCTGCGAGGTCACGACCGAGCCCATGAAGATGTTGTCCGGATTGATCTGCGTGTGGATCGGAATGGTGCCGGGAGGGGCGATCAGCGTGTCCATGGCGATGACCGGCGTGCCGCCTTCGATCATCTTGTTGACCGGATCGACAAGCGTGCCGATGCCGAAAGGCTGGATGGCGACAAAGTCCCACTTCTGGGTGGCCATGTTGTCGATTGCCGCGCGCTGCTTGGTGGCCGAGAGTTCTCCGTCAAACCAGGTGATCTCGACATTCATCAGCTTGCCCCAGGCTTCCGCCGCCTGCTTGCCCTGGGCGCACCAGGAGGCCTGAAGACCAGCGTTCGAGAAGGCCGCCTTCATCGGTTTGCCGGATGGCGCCAGGGCCTGCGCCATGGCCGGATCAAATCCCGCATCGGCCAGCAGGGCGCCGGCAAGTGCGGCACCCCCGATGGCCTTGAACACATCGCGGCGGTTTTTTGCTTCTTTGATAAGGTCGTCAAGCATCTGAGAATCTCCCATGTGAAATTTTATTAGGCAGGAGTGCTTTCGAGTCCCGTGCTGTTTAAATTTCGATTTCTTGCATGAGTCTGCTGAACACCCTCCGCTGCAAATCTTGCCGCCATCCCCGCAGCCTGTCAAATCCAATCGTCATACAAATGAAATTTGCCGTGCCCGGCTTTCGGGCACAAGGCCGATATTGCAATGCACCTAACTGGCCAGCTTGAGGAGGGTGGTCAACGCGTCGGCCTCCCCTGCCGGCTTATCCCACCTGATCCGGGAAATTCGGGGAAACCGCATGGCCAATCCCGCCTTATGGCGCTTCGAGACATTGATGGCGTCGAAGGCAACTTCAAACACGAGGTCGGGTGAAACAGACCGCACCGGCCCAAAACGTTGAATGGTGTTCTCGCGGACGAACTTGTCGATCTGCAAGAGCTCCGCATCGGTGAATCCGCTATAGGCCTTGCCCACCGGCACCAGAACGCGCTCATCTTCTTCCTGTTTCCAGACCCCGAACGTATAGTCCGAATAAAACGACGAGCGTTTCCCGGACCCCCGCTGCGCATACATCAGCACGCAGTCGGCCGTGAGCGGGGTTCGCTTCCATTTATACCATTTGCCCTGCGGACGGCCGGCGATGTAAGGGCTTTGCCGCAATTTGAGCATCAGGCCTTCGATGCCGGCGTCGCGCGTCGATTCCCACATTCTCCGCAAATCCTCTTTGCTTGCGGGAAAAACCAAGGGAGACAAATCCGTGTGATGGGGTGGCTTTCCGCCATGCCACAGCTCCAGGCGCTTTCGCCGTTCATCGAAGGATAAGGGGCGCAGATCTTCGCCATCAAGTTCGAGCGCGTCATAGAGGCGGATATGGGCCGGGTATTTCTTCAGCAGAGCCGGAGTTACTGTCTTGCGATTAAGCCGTTGCTGCAGGTCGGAGAAGGAAGCAACCAATTCCCCATGCTTGACCAGAAGCTCGCCATCCAGAATACCCTTGAAATTCTGGTTGCCCACGATTTCCGGAAACGCCGCGCCGATATTGTCGCCATTGCGCGAAAACAGCGAAACCACATTTCCCTTGCTCGCGAACTGCACGCGGATTCCGTCCCATTTCCACTCAACCGCCATGTCCTTGAGGTCCAGCGCCTCCCAATCCTTGTCTTCCAGGGGATTGGAAAGCATGAGCGGCTTGAATGTCGGCACATCGGCATTGAGGGGACGCGGGGCTTTGCCTTCCAGCCAGTGGAACAATTCCACATAGGGTGGCCGCAGCCCATGCCATAGCTCTTCAATCTCTTCCGGACTGTGGCCAAACGCCTTGGCGAGGGAAAGTTTTGCCAGCCGTGCCGAGACGCCGACGCGCAGCGCCCCGGACAAGAACTTGAGGAGAGCCCAGCGTTCGTTTGTATTCATGCCATCGAGCCAGCTGGCAATTTGCCCCGCCATGCGCGGCCCGGAGGTTAGTTTCACCACCTCGACAATTTCACTGAGGCGAAGTGCCGGGCCTTCCTGCCCAGGATCGGGCCACAGCAGCGAAAGGGTCTCGGCCGTGTCGCCCACGTAATCGCGTGAGAACTTGAAAAGCACTGGGTCGAAGCGCGAGGCCGAGAGTTCGGTCAGGATCCGCCGCAGTGGAATGGCAACCGGCATCTCGTCGGTCAGCGCCGCAAGCGCAAAGCCCCGGTCGGGATCGGGCGAAGCCCGAAAATAGTTGTGGAGCAGCGTCAGTTTGCCGTTGCGCGAAGGCGTATTGGAAAGACCGTCGAGAAGTATGGCAAATTCCTTCATTCCAGGTCTTCTTCCCGCCCGATGATGGACAGCGCTTTCGCCTTGAGGCCGAGGCGCGTCAATTCATGGACCAGTGCTTCTTCCCGCCCGTGGGTTATCCACACCTCGCCGGCTTCCGTCTCGGCAACCGTGGCCAGCAGGTGGGGCCAATCCGCGTGGTCGGAAATCACCAGGGGAAGCTCAGCGCCCCTTTGCCGGGCCCGCGCCCGCACCCGCATCCAGCCCGACGCCAGGGCGTGAATAGGCTCGGTGAAACGCCGCGACCAGCGGTCGCCAAGGGCGGAAGGCGGGCACAGCACGATTTCACCGCCCAGTGTTTCCGTCGCATCCGCCACCAGGCGCACATCACCAAAATCATATCCGCGCCGCGCATAATAGTCGGTCGTGGCCTTCAATGCCCCATGCAGCCACACCGGCCTTTCATATCCGGCCTCGCGCAGCAGGGCGATGACCCTCTGGCACTTGCCCAAGCCATACACGCCCATCTGGTGGGTCTGGTCGGGGAAGGCCTGCAGCGAGGCGAGCAGTTTTTTGATTTCATGGCCGGGCGCGTCAAACTTGAAAACCGGCAAGCCAAAGGTCGCCTCGGTGATGAACAGATCGCAGGTGACGGGTTCGAAGGCCTGGCAGGTGGGATCCGCTTGGCGCTTGTAGTCGCCCGAAATGACCGCGCGCTGGCCTTTGTATTCGATGACCACCTGTGCGCTGCCGAGTATGTGTCCTGCCGGCACGAGGTGCACCGCCACCTCTCCGAGCTGTAGGGATTCACGGTATTTGAGCGCCTGTGTCGCTTTTCCTGCACCTTCGCCCAGGCGGATTTGCATTATGTCGAGCGTTTCCCGTGTTGCAAGGACGGCCTGATGCCCGGGCCTCGCATGGTCGGAATGGCCATGGGTGACCACGGCGCGCTCGACCGGGTACAGCGGGTCGATGTAGAAATCGCCCGGCTCGCAGTAGAGGCCGGAGGGCTCCGGCCGCAGCCAGGTTTCGAATTTTTGAGGCGACGCCATGAGTGAAATAATGGGGAGTTGCCCGCCAATCACAAGGCTTTTCTCAATGTTGGAGCGAACGTCCGGGGGTGGAACTGCCCGGACATGACGCTTGCTGCGCGTGCCCGGCTATTGAAATTTTTACCGAAGCGTCTAGGTTCGATTCTCCCTCGACGGACAGAGAAGCCGCGGGGTCAAGTTCGGGAGGTCAGTTGATGGCGTTGCTGCAGGTTAACGCAGTATCAAAGAGCTTTGGCGCAATTCATGCGTTGACCGACGTCAGTTTTTCGCTTGATGCCGGCGAGGTCGTGGGCTTCATGGGCGACAATGGCGCGGGCAAATCCACCATGGTCAAGCTCATCGCCGGAAATTTTCCGCCGACCCAGGGCGAGGTCGTCGTCGATGGCCAGGTTTGCCACTTCCACAAGCCGATAGAGGCGCGCGCCAAGGGCATTGAAGTCGTTTACCAGGATCTGGCGCTTGCCGACAACCTGACGGCCGCGCAGAATGTTTTTCTCGGCCGTGAAATCAACAAGGGTGTGTGGCCCTTCAAAATTCTTGACAAGGAAGCCATGATCAAGCGCGCCGCCGCACTCTTCAGCGAGCTCAAGTCCGAAACCCGGCCGCGCGATCTGGTCAAGAAAATGTCGGGCGGCCAGCGCCAGGCGGTGGCCATCGCCCGCACCAGGCTTTCCAATGCCAAGCTCGTGCTGATGGATGAGCCCACCGCGGCCATCTCGGTGCGTCAGGTGGCCGAGGTTCTTGAATTGATCCGCCGCCTCAAGGCGCAAGGGGTGGCCATCATGCTGATCAGCCACCGCATGCCCGATGTCTTTGCCGTCTGCGACCGCATCATGGTGCTCAGGCGCGGCTCGTTGGTTGCCGACAAGGCGACGGTCAAAACAAGCCCCGAAGAAATTACCGGGCTGATTACGGGAGCGATCCGTGCCGCCTAAAGCCATAGCGCCAGCACCCGCCCAGGATCACGCGATGCTCTCGGAGGTTTCGGAAATCAAGGAACTGACGCCGCTGCAGCGGGTTTTTTCCAGCCAGGCCTTCTGGGTGACGGTGGCGCTGGCTGTCCTCTATGCCGGCATGGCCATGTACGAGGTCAGTTTCGGCACCGTCGACAATTTCGCCAACATGACCCGGAACTTCGCGCCCTTCGGCATTATGGCTCTGGGCATGACGGTGGTGATCATCACCGGCGGCATCGACCTTTCCATCGGCTCGATCATGGGCGCGGTGGCCATCGTCACCGGGCTTTTTCTCAGTTGGGAATATCCCTGGTATGTGGCCTTCTTCATGGGCCTGGCAGCCGGGCTGACCTTTGGCGCCATCAACGGTTTCTTCGTGGCCTATGTGGGACTCTCGTCCTTCGTGGTCACCTTGGGCATGATGTCGATTGCCCGGTCCTTCGCCGTGGTCCTGTCAGGCAACCAGATGCTCTACAAATTCGGCCCCGATGCGCCCATCGTCAAGGCAATCGGCCAGGCGAAATGGCCGCGCCAGCATCCAGGCGATTCAATTCCCGATTGGATCCCGCAATTTTCGTCACATTTCTGGACCATGGTCGTGCTGGCATTCGTTGTCGGCTATGTCTTCATTTTCAAGGCGTGGGGCCGTCACCTTTTCGCCATCGGCGGCAATGAAGAGGCGGCGCGTTTGACCGGAGTTCCCGTGAAATCTTGTGAAATTCCAGGCCTATCTGTTTTCCGCCTTTACGGCCTCGATTGCCTCGCTGCTCATTCTTGGCTACAGCGGCTCCGCCATCAACGCCATGGGGCAAACCTACGAGCTCAGGGTCATCGCGGCCACGGTTATCGGCGGCGCGAACCTGATGGGTGGCGCCGGAACGGCCTTCGGCGCCATCGTCGGCTCCGCCTTCCTGGAGGTCATCCGCAACGCCCTGCTGATGGCCGGCATTGACTCGAATTGGCAAGGGGCCTTTGTTGGCGCCTTCATCATTCTCGCGGTTCTCCTTGGCAAGCAAACCGGCGGCAAGTCTTTCGTCGCCGCGATGTTTGACCGGATTGTTCCAAAACGAAACCGCTAGAAAACCGCCGGCTGGAAATAAATCCGGCGGCATCTCGTAAACAAAAGTGGAGGATCTATCATGAAGAAATTTTTACTGACCGCAGCGGTTGCCTTTGGGGCGCTCACCGTGGCCGCCGTCGGGGCCCAGGCGAAGTTCACCTTCGCGCTGGTTCCCAAGAACATGAACAACCCGTTCTTCGACCAGGCCCGCGATGGCTGCAAAAAGGCCGAAGCTGAATCAAACGGCGCCTTCGAATGCATGTACATCGGGCCGGGTGAGCATGGCGGTGGCGACGAACAGGTCCAGATCGTGCAGGATCTGGTGGCCAAGAAAGTCGATGGCATTGCGGTTGCCGTGGCAAACGCCGCCGCCATGACGGTAGCGCTTCAGGCGGCAAAGGATGCGGGCATTCCGGTTCTGACCTGGGACTCCGACATGCTGCCGGAAAATAAGGACCTTCGCCTGGCCTATATCGGCACCCACAACTATGAGATTGGCACCAATCTCGCCAAGCTCGCCATGCAGATCAAGCCAAAGGGCGGCACTATCTGCATCCAGTCGGGCGGCGCTGCGGCGGCCAACCATAACGAGCGCATGCAGGGCATCCGCGACGTGCTGTCAGGCGCGAAGTCGGCTGCCTCGCCTGGCGACCCTCTGACCGGCCAGAATGGCTGGACGGAAATCGCCGGCTGTCCGCTGTACACCAACGATGACTTCCCGCTCTCGGTCCAGCAGTTCGAGGACATCATGGCCAAGAACCCCAAGCTGGATGCCTTCATCCCGACCGGCGGCTTCCCGCAGTTTGTGCCTGATGCAAACCGCGCCGCTGTCGAGAAGTACAAGAGCCTGATTGCCGACAAGTCGCTGGCCCTGGTGGTTGCCGACACCTTGCCGGTTCAGATCGACCAGATGAAGGAAGGCTTCTCGCTCGGACAAGTGGGCCAGCGCCCCTTTGAAATGGGCTACATGACCATGAAGGCTTTTGCCGACATGAAGGCTGGCAAGCCGGCACCGGCTGATCCGTCCTATACGGGGCTTGATGTTTGCACGCCGGAAACCGCTGATACCTGCATCGCCAAGTAAGATTCTCACAGGTCTTTGGAAAGGCGGGGCGCTCCCCCGCCTTTTTAGTGGAGGAAGCAATGTCAAAAATGTTCTCACTGGAAAACCGCGTCGCCTTGGTCACCGGCGCCTCGCGCGGGCTGGGACTGGCCATGGCCAGGGCCCTGAAGGAAAATGGCGCCCATGTCATCATCAATGCCCGCGATGCGGCGGCACTCTCAACGGCCGCAGCATCAATCGGCGCCCAGCCCATGGCTTTCGATGTGAGCGATGCCGCTGTCGCGCGTGAAGCGCTGGAAGGCATTGTCAAGGAACATGGCCGGCTTGATATATTGGTCAACAATGCCGGCATTCAGCACCGCAAGCCCCTGGTGGAATGGGAAGATGACGATTTCGACCGGGTTATCTCGGTCAACCTCACCTCCTGCTTTCGCCTGGCGCGCGATGCCGCCCGCCTCATGCTGCCGCAAAAATTCGGGCGCATCATCAATACCGGATCGGTCGCCGCCATTCTTGGCCGGCCCACCATTCACGCCTATGTGGCCGCCAAGGCCGGGCTGCACGGGCTGACCCGCTCCATGGCGGCGGAATTGGGCCGCCACGGCATTACCATCAATGCCCTTGCCCCCGGCTATTTCGCCACCGAACTCAACACCGCTCTCCTCAATGACAAGGCGTTCACAACCTGGGTTGAAGCGCGCACCCCGGCGGGACGTTGGGCCAAGCCGGAAGAACTGGGAGGCGCCGTGGTGTTTCTCGCCTCCGACGCCGCTTCCTACGTCAACGGCCACGTGCTGGCAGTCGATGGCGGACTGTCCGTGTCGCTGTGAAGGGGAGCGCATTTTTGAAAAGGGTGGTGCCCAGGGGCGGAATTGAACCACCGACACGCGGATTTTCAGTCCGACACTGCTTGATACTCCAGGGTTCTTGATGGCATGTTGCATTTATGTTGCGGCCAACCTCCTACTACGGCGTAAATCACGTCCAGGCCAACACGTTCAAGAGCAAAGGCTATGTCCACTATGACCCGACCGCCGTTGAAACGGCCAACAGCAGGAGCATAAGCGTTGCCTTGACGACGCCCGGCACACGGCGCCTCAGCCCATACACTCCGGCAGGCGCACCGGCTTCGGCGTATCGGCGAGGTCTTGGCTGTTGGCGCAGGCGGGGAAACCGGCGCGGCGCATCAGGTCCTCCATCACCTTCGAGGCTTCGGGCGGCCAGCTGCGGTTCAGCGCGAAGCGCTCGATGCTCAGGAGGCCTGGGAACTTGGCGACACCGCGTTTTGCGAGCGCCGCCGCCTCTTCCTTCTTGCCCAGCGAAGCGAGGCTTCCCGCCACGATGACGAAACCGTCGGTGTTCCATTCGTCCTCGGGCTGGCGCAACTGGATGTGGATGGCGTCGTCATAGCGCCCGACCAATACGGGGCAAGCCGCAGGCAGGGGATCGCCCATTTGGGATAGCCGGGATTGATGGCGATGGCGCGCTCCGCCGCCTCTGCCCCCTTTTCCGCCTTGCCGTAAGCGTGGTTCAAGCAGGCATGGAAGATCAAAATGTCAAAGGCGTTGGGGGTGAGGCGCAGCGCCTCGTTAAGGTGCGCCTCGCCCTGCTGCATATCCCCCGTCAAAGTCAAGGCATAGCCTAGCGCCGCGTGGGCATCGGCATCCATCGGGTCGAGGGAGACTGCCTTGCGGGCATAGATCAGCATCTGCTTAAACAGATCCGAGGCGCCGCTCTCATATGTCGCGAGCCAGGCATAGGTATTGGCATATCTCACATAGGCGCGGGCAAAAGCCGGGTCCTTTGCGATCGCCCGGTTGAGAATTTTCTGGGCCTCCTTCATATGCTCGGCGGAGAGATCGGAATACATCGTCTCTTGCGCCAGGAGATAGAGCTCGTAGACGCCGAGATCGGCAGGCGGCTTGCGCCGGGCGCCGGCGGTCAAACTCTTGCCGACCTTGCCTTCCCTGCCGCCGAGGCTGTTGGCGATGTGGTCGGCGACGTCGCTCTGGATCGCGAAGATCTCGCCGATGAGCCGATCGTAGCGGTCCGACCACAGCGTCTCACCGGTGGACGCGTCGATGAGCTGCGCAGTGATGCGGATGTGGTCCGTGTCGCGCTGGAAGGTGCCCTTGAGCATGTGGCTGACCTTGAGGTCCTTGCCCAAGGCGCGGATGTCCACCGCCTTGCCCTGGTAGGCATCCGTCGTGTCCTTGGCCATCACGCGGAAGTCCGAATAGCGCGACAGGTCGGTGATCGTGTCGATGGTGAGGCCCGTGGCGATGCGCGCGTCCTCCACGCGCCCGGACAGGCTTTCGAAGGGTAAGATCGCGACCGATGGTTCTGTCACCGGTTCCGGTGTCGCGCGGGTGAAGAACCAGCCCGCAGCCGCAACGGTGACGAGTGCCACAATGACGGCGCCCGCATAGGCGAGACTGCTGCGGGAATTCGCGCGGGGAGCGGCTGGCTGTATTGGAGCAGCATCGGGCGGCGGCGGTGGTTGTACGGCGGCCGGCGAGGGAGGCGCGGGGGAAAGGCGCGCAGACACCGGGACAGCCTTCGTTCCACGTCCTTTGTGGCCATTATGTCCGTTTGATGCGATTTCCTTGCGAAGGTCTTCGATCTCGAGTGATGGCTCGACGCCTAACTCCTCATGCAACAGCTTCCGCACCTTGTCGTAGTGCCGCAGTGCCTGCGACCGCTCGCCGGCGGCGTAATAGGCCTCCATCAGATGCCTGTGCGAGGTCTCACGCAGATTGTCGGCCTGGACGAGCCTCCGCGCCATGTCGATCCGGGCAGGACTGTTGAGGAGCGGCACCAGCCGATCCAGTGCGGAAATGTAATGGCTATTGTAGTGTTCGCGCTGTTCGGTCAGCCAATGTTCCAGTTCGGTCTCGGACACAATGACATCGGCCAAGAATGATCCGCGCCACAGGCTGACCGCCCGCTCTAGGGACTCGGCCGTCCCAAGCTTGATGTCACTCAGGAAGGTGTCGGTGTCGAAACTGATTTGGCCCGACCGCAGGGCAACCGTGGAACTGGGCTCGGCGAAGAAATTGGTTTCATGGCCATTGAGTTCCTTCCGCAGCACGGCAATTGCCTGACGCAGACTGTTCCTTGCCTGCTCTTCGCTGTGCTCTGCCCAGAGAACGTCGGCGAGCGCGTCCCGGCTCATGCTGCGGCCTGGAGCGGATGCCAGCATCGCGAGCAGCACACGGTTCTTCTTGCTGCCGATCTCGATAGCCTCGCCACTGGGACCGGTCAGCGAGAAGGGACCAAGCAAGGAAAGGTGAAAAGCGCCGGAAGTAGCCACTCCCGGCAGGGCAGATGAGGCCCTGTGCACCGTCCCGTTGCGGGCTTTGTCAATCATGATTGCTTTTTATACATTTTTTACGGCTTGGCGGAAGGGCGTTTTATGCCCTTCCGCTAGTCTGTGTTGGCAAACTGTCTGCATCAAGGACGCTTTTAGGCGCGTCGCGGAAGGCAGACATCACGTGCCACCAAGAAAGAGGGACGTTTAAAATGAAAGCAAAGCATATCACCTCACTGATGTCGCTGGCGCTGCTCGGCGCGATGGTCGCGCCGCACTTGTTGCAGGCGGCTGAAGCACCGCCGATGGGCGGCGGCTACGCAAATGTCATTCCGATCCCGGTCAATGACCCGGCGGTCAAGGAAATTGCGGGGGCGCTTTTGAAGCCTCAGGGGGCGGGACCATTCCCGGTGGTCGTCTACATTCCTCCCTGTGGTGGGCCGAACTTTCCACTTGAGCTTCAGCAGGAGAAGCTCTGGATCGAAAGAATGCAATCCAAGGGCATTGCGACCTTCATCGTCGATCCATTCGTGCCGCGCGGCCTGCAGCAGGGAAACTGTGACAAGCTCCTTACAGTGCTGACAGACGTCCAGAACAAGAACGAGGCCGTTCTTCAGATACTTAAGCAAGGCAGCGATGACGCAGTGGCAGCGGTAAAAGTTATCAAGGCAATGCCCGATATCGACCCCCAGAAGGTCTTTCTGATGGGCTTCTCGTATGGTGCGACGGCAACGCTGTCTGCGACTAATCCGAAGGGACCGGGGGAATACGACACGGATATTGCCGGCGTCGTGGCGTACTTTCCGTTATGCGATGACAAGGCCGAAGCATCGGTTCCGACCCTGATTCTTATCGGGGACAAGGACGATTGGACCGGCCCTGTGGCTGCCTGTGAAGCGCTCAAGAGCAAGCGCAATTATGAGGTAGTCATATATCCGGGCGCTACTCACTCCTTCGACATGCAGTTCGAAAAGCCTTTCGAATTCGCGGGACACAAGCTTGCCTACGACGAGGCGTCCGCAATGGACGCCGCGCAACGCGTTGAGGCATTCATCGGCGCGCAGTTGAAGTGAACGTCACAAACGGCGTCACCTAAATTAGAAGTCCCCAGAATGAGGAGACATATCATGCTTAAGTCACGAGCACTCGCATTTACGTTCATATTTGGACTTGTCTTTGGACTCCCATCGTTCTGGAATAGTGCTGAAGCCAGTCCCGTTGGCATATCCTATGCCATAACGGGTTCGTCAGGCGATTGGACGTACAATTTCGCGGTGACAAACAATTTGGGCGGCACTAATGACATCTATGCCATTATCATTTCGGGTCTGCCCACCGGAGGTACAAGTGGATCTCCAGCTGGTTGGATCGTGGACACAACTTATAACCCGATTGAGTGGTGCTATGGGACATGTTTTGCGCCTAGTTCAAATTTAATTGACGGGACTACTTTGAGTGGATTTTTGGTTCACGACTCAGCTGTGAATGCCTCTTATCTCTTGCCTTGGGTTGTTGCCGCAATTGGCGGCAATTTGGGGAACGCTGTGTTTGACGGAAATGCAGTCGGAACTTTGGTCCCTATTCCCGCAGCCCTTCCCTTATTCGCCGCTGGCCTCAGTGCGATAGGCTTTATGGGATGGCGGAAGAAACGCAAGGCGCTCGCTTAACTGCCCAAACAAAAACCCCAGCTTGTGAGGCTGGGGCAAGTATGGTGGTGGTGCCCAGGGGCGGAATTGAACCACCGACACGCGGATTTTCAGTCCGCTGCTCTACCAACTGAGCTACCTGGGCACATCATGTGCGCCGCCTTGTATAGGATTGGATTTGCGCTTGCAAGAAAGAAAGCCCCGACGCTGAAAATCGAGCAAAATAAGCACTTCCCATCGACATCAACGTGCCCCTTTGGAGGTGGCGGACCCACCCTCATTCCTGCACAAGTTTCAACCGCCGATGAGGCAGTGCAGCAAGGCCCGCGATCTTGCTTCTTCGTGCTTGCCGCGTTAGAAAAACGCCTTGAATTGGAAGCAGGGATTGAGATGCCGATCACCCGCCGCGCGCTGCTGACCTCCGGGCTCTTAGCCGGGTTCCTTCCCGCCTCCCCGGCGCTTGCGCTTTCGGGCGAACCCTTTCCTGTCCCCGAATCCGAGGCGCGGAAGGTTGCCTATAAGTTCCAGCGGCGCGAGATGGCCTACAAGACGCAGGAACCTGCGGGAACCATCGTCGTCGATCCGCGGCGCTGCTTTCTCTACCATGTGTTGGGCGGCGGCCAAGCGCTGCGCTACGGCGTCTCCGTCGGTAAATCGAGCAAGGCGTGGACGGGCGAGGCGGTCATCAAGCGCATGGCGAAATGGCCCGTATGGGTTCCAGCACCTTATCATCTTGAGCACATGCCTTCGCTCGCCAAACACATCAATGGCATGCCCGGAGGCCTCGACAACCCGATGGGCGCGCGGGCCATGTATCTCTATCAGGGCGAGGTCGATACGATCAACCGCATCCATGGCGCCGCCAAGCCATCCGAAATCGGCAGCAAGAAAACCGCCGGATGCATCGGCATGCTGAACATCGACGTCATCCACCTGTATGACCGGGTGGAAATCGGAACCCGCGTCGTGGTCTTGGGTTAAAATCGCCATCCAAGCCAATCATCTCAGCCGTTCGGTCTGGAACAGCCGCACGTTGAGCCCGCCGTGAGACACGGGCCGGCCCGGCGGCTTGAACGGCAAGCCGGTTGATCTGGCCAGAGCTGCATCGGTCGTGATCAGCCCCACGCGCCAGCCGGAAAACCGCGTCAAAAGCGTTTTCCCCAGTTCCGCATAGAGGGCAACAGGCGGCGTCTTGCCGCCGATGCGCGTGCCATAGGGCGGATTGACGATGACCAGGCCGGGCGGCCCGGGGGGCGGTGTGACATTGCTGACCGCATGATTTTGGAACACCGTGAAGTCCGCAACTCCGGCGCGCTCCGCATTGGCGCGGCTCATCCGGATCGCGCCCGCGTCACGGTCGCTGCCGAAGAAGTGCAGGGCGGGCCTTATGCCCTGCGATGACTCGCGCAGACGCGTCCAGCCGCCGGTGTCGAAATCTTTCAGGTTCTCGAAAGCAAAGCGCCGCGCCCGGCCCGGATTGAGCTTCGCTGCAATTTCCGCCGCTTCAATCACGAAGGTGCCGGAGCCGCACATGGGGTCAACCACGGTTTCACCGCCATCGTAACCGCATTGCCGCAGGAAAAGCGACGCCATGGTTTCGCGCATCGGCGCCTTGGCCACCGCTTCCTTGTAACCCCGCTTGTGCAGGGACTCGCCCGAGCTATCGATGCTGATCGTGCAGAGATTGTCTTCGAAACGCGCCATGATGCACAACTCGGCGTCAGGCGATATTGGCGCGCCGAGTTCTTCATGGATCGCCGTGTTAATCCGCTGCGCCGCGGCGCCCGCATGGTAGATGCGGGATTTTCTGCAGGTCACTTCGACCCGGACTGGGATGTCGGGACGCAAGGTTTCGCCCCAGGGAAACTTGCGCGCGAGCTTGTCGAGTTGCGCGAGATGGCCCGCGTGAAATGCGCCGATGCGGGCCAGCACGCGTGTGGCGCCGCGGATTTCAAGGTTGGCGCGCCAAACCTCCGGCCAGCCGCCCCGCACCACGACGCCGCCCGTTACTGCCTTGGGCTCAAGGAAGCCCTTGGCTGATACTTCCTCGCCAAGCACCGCTTCCAGGCCGGGAGGCGACACCAGGAATATCTCAAAATCGGCGGCTATGGTCATCGCGCCCGCATACCCTGAAAGCCAGTGCCAATCGACAACTTTCCGCCACGCCCATGGCACATAATGCTGGCAATTCATACAAGAGTGCTTAGGTACGTAAATCGGGTAAAGTCCACTAAGGTCAGGAGAATTCCGTGAACAGGGTTATTTACAAGATCGTCGAACATGCCGGAGGATGGGCCTATCAGGTCCAAGGCACCTATTCCGAGACCTTCCCCAGCGCCGACGCGGCGCGTGCCGCAGCACGGATTGCGGCAAGCGAACAGGCTCAGCCCGGCAAGGATGTGGGCATTACCTTTGAAGATGCCTCCGGCCACTGGCATGAAGAGCTGTCGCACGGCGATGACCGGCCAGACGCCGTTGTAGAGGGTTAGTTAGGGTACGCAGGGATCGAAGTTCAGCCGGTGGCCCGGCCGGGCCCATGGCAGGCTCACCACCTTGCCTGTGCTCGACAAGGTAATATACGCCGTCCTCAGGTCCGGCCCGCCAAAGCAGATGTTGGTGCAGATCGGATCTGGCATGGCGAGGAAATCAATAAACCCGCCGTCCGCGGCAATCACGTTGATGCCGCCCAGGACGAGCGAGGCGACGCAGATATTACCGTCGCGTTCCACCGCCAGTGAATCAAATGACGTGTAGCCGGCGGGGCCGGCCAGATGGCGCCCGCCATTCTCGTGCGGCGGTTGCTTGCGGATGACGCCCGGCGAAACGATATCGAAGGCCCACAGGTGGCCGGTGCGTGTTTCGGCCACATAAACCGTCTTCTCGTCGGGCGACAGGCCAACCCCATTGGGCATGATCATGGGCTGCACCAGTTCGCTGATCAGGCTGCCGTCGGTTTTGGCATAGTAGAGGCCCCCGAGGTCCACCTCGCGGGGGCGCCGCTTGCCATGGTCGGTGAAATAGAAGCCGCCATGCCGGTCGAAGACAATGTCGTTGGGGCCCTTCAGCGGGTGCCCGTCGCAGTGGGTGTAGAGCGCCTCGACCTTGCCCGTCTCTATGTTGACGCGCTCGATCCGCCCGCCGCTGTAATCCTCCGCCTGGCCCGAAGGTACCAGCCTGCCGCCTGTCCGGTCCCAGGAAAATCCGCCGCTGTTGCAGACGTAAAGCTGGCCGTCAGGCCCAAAGGCAGCACCGTTCGGCCCGCCACCGGGGGTGGCCAAAATGCTCTTGCGGCCCTTTGCGTCGATGCGCGTCACACAACCTTTGGCAATTTCCACCACCAGCATCGCGCCGTCCGGCAGCATCACGGGCCCCTCCGGAAAGGCCAGGCCCGAAGCGATTTCCGTCAAAGGGGATGTCATGGTCTCATTGGCCCATTCTGCGGTTGACGTTGCTGAGCACAACTCTGGCGCAATGCGGGGCTACATTCAACTTCACAGGAAAAAGCCGATGGCGGCTGGCATCGGCGCTACTGCTCTTCCGTCGCGGCCGCCGCTCTCAGTTCAGCCAGGCTTATCTCCTGCTGGTTTGCATGTCTGATGGTTTGAACTTCCCCATCAAGCGCATACCATAAGCTTAGCGCCAGCTTTGCAGTTTCCGCGTTGTGACTGACCAGGCCGTCGGCGGTAATTTCAATCAGTTGATACTTCATTTCCGGACCGCCCGCGTTATTGCAGCGCGCTGGTTATGCAGCCAGCGCGCCGTTTAATTCAGCGCCACCGTGAAAAGTGGCTGTGGTCTACGCCGTCGTCCCGGTGTTTTCCGCCTGTGGAGGCGGCCCACCACGCGGCCACGCCGCTGACCAGCAGCGAAGCAGCCGTGAGGAATGCGAATAATACCGCATAGCGGCGGGCTGTCTCGGCCTGGGCCTTCAACGTTGCCACGGTGTCGTCCAAGCGCTTCTGGGCATCGGCCTCGGCCAAGCCGGTGCGGGCCGATATTTCGCGGACCACGTAAGACCTGTCCGCCTCGTCGAACGTGCGCGCCGCAAGGTTCGTGGTGAGGATGCGGCCAATTTGCACATTGTATTGCGAGTCGGGCGCTACTGCCGTTGTGCCGGCCACCGCATCGCTGCGCATGAGTTTGTCGGCGTAGTAGTCCATGGCGCCTGAGTTTGCCGCCGTGCTCACTGCTCCGCTTAGGCCAGCAAGCGTAATCCAGCTCGCCAACGCCGCCCCAATCACGATATTCACCGCCCAAAGGATGAGTCCATGGGCTCCGTCGCGCATTTCCACTTCATGTGGCGTGGCATCGCCGATGCGCCGCCGCATGCGCCCGGCGACATAGGCACCGCCGATAAAACTGGAAATCTGCACCCACAACAGCCAAAGGCCGGCAGCAATGACAACCCCGATAACCGGCGCCGAAGCCGACGGGTGGAACGAGGTTACCGACAAGCCGATTGCCGATCCGAAGGCCAGAAAAACTGAAGAGATGGCAAGCGAAATAAAGACGCCCGCAAAAATGGCGCCCCAATCGACATAATGGGTGCGATTGCCGGCCTCGACTGAAATGCCGCTGGGGGCATCGGAAAATACATTAGCCATTGACGTTGCTCCAATGAAAAACAGGGTTTTAGCGGGTCTTTTGACTCGGTAATGCGTATTAACGAAGGCCCAGGAGGGAAAGCACAAAGAGGACAACCACCACCAGCCCGACAAGATAAATAATTGAATTCATGATTCCATCTCCAAGTTGAGTTGTGGATGCAAAGGCCGTTTCGGGCGCCCTCAACCGTGGCACCGGAACCGTTCGACCCTCCTCCAACGGATGGGGCCAAAATGTGTTCCAATGTGGCAAAAATATATCGCGAGAGGCTGGAACCAAACTTGCGGCGGAAAGTTCAACTCCAGCGGTTTCCAAACGAGGAGAATATCATGCGTGGAGTTCTGCTTTGGCTTGTGGGGATTCCCATCCCCATCATCATTCTTTTGTATCTTTTCAACGTCGTTTAATCGCCTTCTGGGCGCTCCATAAGAAACCCCGCCTGAAGCCAAGCTCCAGGCGGGGTTTCGTTGTGTTCTAAAAGTCTCTGCGTTTAGGCGGAAATATTCACGTCTTTGGTTTCCTTCAGGAAGATGAAGCCGACCACGGCCGTGATCAGGGCAACGATGATCGGATACCAGAGTCCGGCGTAGATATTGCCGTAGGACGCCACAATTGCTGTTGCCAGCAGGGGCAGCATGCCGCCGAACCAGCCATTCCCGATGTGATACGGCAGCGACATGGAGGTGTAGCGGATGCGGGTCGGGAACAGTTCCACCAGGAACGCGGCGATTGGCCCGTAAACCATGGTGACATAGATCATCATGATGAACAGGATGCCGATAGCCATGGGCCAGTTGATCTTGGCCTTGTCGGCGTTGCCGGCAGCAATTTCGGTGACGGTTGCCGTGGCGCCTGAACCATCGGCTGCCACCGCAACGCCATCGACACTGGCAATCGCCGCGATCTTCTTTCCCGCCGGATCAGCGGCGATCCGGGCGTCGCTCAGGATTTTCGTGACATCGGCCGTCTTCTTTTCGGCCTGGAGGGCGGCAATTTGATCGGCCTGTTCCTTTGTCAGGGCAATCGTCGAAGTTGCCGACTTGAGCAGGGGATAGCCCGCCTCGACCAGCGCCTGCGACCAGGTGTAGGGGTCGAAGCCCGCAATGGTCTTCGAACCGATGGTGAGTGTTGCCGGCGAACCAGCCGCACCCTTTGCCGTGGTGAAGGACAGGCCCGACTTGGTCAGGAAGTCATTGGCCTTGTCGCAGTCGCCGAAGGTTGACCACGGTCCAACGAAAATGTTGAAGTGGCAGTTGGCGGGATCGCTGGCAACGGTGATCTGCGCCGTTGACTGGAACGCCGCCAGATCCGGATTGACCGCCTTCGCCAGCATGCCAAACAGCGGGAAGTATGTCAGCGCGGCAATCACGCAGCCTGCCAGAATGATCTTCAGCCGGCCGATCCTGTCGGACAGCGAGCCGAAGAAAACAAAGAAAGGCGTGCCGAGCAGCAGCGCAATGCCCACCAGCCAATAGGCCGTGAGGTAATCCACTTTCTGCGTGATGGTGAGGAAAAACAGGGCATAGAATTGCCCCGTGTACCAGACAACTCCCTGTCCGGCGGTGGCGCCGAGGAGGGCAAGCAGCACCAGCTTGTTGTTGGGCGAGCGCAGGAATGAATCCGTAAGCGGCGATTTCGATGCCTTGCCCTCGGATTTCATTTTCTGGAACACCGGCGATTCGTTCAATTTCAGCCGGATCCAGATTGAGAAGATCAGCAGGAAGGCGGAAATCAGGAACGGAATGCGCCAGCCCCATTCGGCGAAGTCGGCAGCCGTCATGTAATAGCGGCTCAGGCCGATCACCAGCAGGGACAGGAAAAAGCCGAGGGTGGCCGTGGTTTGAATCCAGCTGGTGGAATAGCCGCGCCGGTTGCTTGGCGCGTGCTCGGCCACATAGGTGGCGGCACCGCCATATTCGCCGCCAAGCGCCAGGCCTTGCAGGAGGCGCAAGGACACGAGCAGGAAGGGCGCCAGCCAGCCGATTGTCGCGAATGTCGGCAGGAGGCCAACGGCGAAGGTGGCAACGCCCATCACCATCATGGTGACGAGGAAGGTGTATTTCCGGCCGATCATGTCGCCAAGGCGGCCAAACACCAGGGCGCCGAAGGGGCGCACCAGAAAGCCCGCGGCATAGGTGGCAAACGCCGAGAGGAGTGCTGCCGTATCATTTCCCGGCGGAAAGAAAAGCGCGGCAAAAAACGGTGCCAGGGTGGCGTAGAGATAGAAGTCATACCATTCGAAAACAGTGCCGGTGGAGGATGCAAAGATGACGAATCGTTCGTCCTTGCTCATTCCTTGCCCCTTCGCGGCGGGCGCATTCATCGCTAAGTCAGACATCGTATTTCTCCCCTTTGCCTGTTTTGGATCCCGAGCCTTGTATGACTCCACAAGATTCAACCCCCGTGCGGAATGAGTCTCACTCCGTGGTCCGCCCGGCAACTTAGGGGCCAAATTTTTGAGCGTATATTAGACGTTTGTTCTATGCCGGAGGGTGTTTCCCCCCGGGCGAAAAGCGCGCTAGGCTTGCCCCCATGCTGCAAAGCTGGATGATCAGTCTTCGTCGGATTGGCCTATCTCGGGGGCCTGTTTGCCGTTGCAACCTGGGGTGACAGGCCCGCCAACCGGCGAAAACCCGGCTCGCCCCGCCCCTTCATCTATGCCCTGTCGCTCGGCGTCTACTGCACCTCCTGGACTTATTTCGGCAGTGTCGGCATCGCCTCGCGCTCGGGCTATGATTTCCTGCCGATCTATATCGGTCCCATCCTGGTTTTTGCCCTTGGCTGGCCGCTGCTGCAGCGCATCGCCGAAATCGCCAAACGCCAGAACATCGCCTCCATCGCCGACTTCCTCTCGGCCCGCTATGGCAAGAGCGAGGCGCTGGGCGCCCTGGTCGCGGCGGTCGCGACCATTGGCGTGGTGCCCTATATCTCCATCCAGTTGAAGGCCGTGTCGCAGTCGCTGCAGACCATGATCACCGATCCGCTGTTTCCCGAGGCCATCATGCCGGCCATGCAGCGCGCCGATGGCCTGTCCATCCTGGTGGCCGTCACCATGGGTTTTTTTGCCATCCTGTTCGGCACCCGCCACATCGATACGACCGAGCACCAGGACGGGATGATCCTTGCCATATCGGTTGAATCCATCGTCAAGCTTGTGGCCTTTGTGGCGGTGGGGCTGTTCGTGACTCTCTCCATGATGGGCGGCTTTGAGAAACTTGCGGCCCATGTGACTGCCGACCCGCAGATCCATGCCCTGCTGGCCAGTGGCCCGAGTGGCGCCCGCTGGCTGACGCTTACCCTGCTTGCGGCCTTCGCCATTATCCTCCTGCCCCGCCAGTTTCATGTGGCCGTCGTTGAAAATGCCGCGCCTTCCGATATCCGCCGCGCCGCCTGGCTGTTTCCGCTCTACCTCGTCGCCATCAATATCTTTGTCATTCCCATTGCCGTCGCCGGCCTCGCCTTTCTTCCGCCCAGTGCCGATGGCGACATGTTCGTGCTCGCCCTGCCGGTCAGCGCCCAGAGCAGCTTTTTTGCCATGGTTGCTTTCATCGGCGGCCTCTCGGCGTCCACCGCCATGGTTGTGGTTGAAACCATCGCGCTCTCCATCATGATCTGCAACAATCTCGTCGTGCCCCTGCTGCTCCGCCAGCGCATCGAGCGCCCGGAAATCCTCAATGACATGGGCAAAACCCTGATCACCATCCGGAGGCTGGCCATCGCCCTCGTGCTCGTGCTGGCCTATGGCTACTACCGGATGATCGGCTCGACCGCCGCCTTGGCCCAGGTCGGCCTGATCTCCTTTGCCGCCGTGGCCCAGTTCGCCCCCGCCTTCTTCGGCGCCCTGGTGTGGAAACGCGCCACCGCGCGCGGCGCCATGGCGGGCCTGGCGGCCGGAGCTTTCGTCTGGGTTTACACGCTGCTGCTTCCCTCCTTTGCCGATGCCGGCTGGATGGGCAAGGACCTGATCGACCAGGGGCCCTTCGGCCTGAATTTTCTGAGGCCAAGGATGCTGTTCAATATGGAGATGGATGCCTTGAGTCATGGCGTGCTCTGGAGCCTTGCCGCCAATGTCTGCGCCTATGTCGTGTTTTCCCTGAGCCGCGTGCCCACCCCCATTGAACGCATCCAGGCCGCAAGCTTTGTGACCCGCGAATTGACCGTCGGCACCGGCACCGGCTTCCGCCTCTGGCGCACCGCCGTCACCGTCGAAAAGCTTGAGCAGACCGTGGCGCGTTATCTCGGCGAAGCCCGCGCCAGGTCGGCCTTTGCCGAGTTCTTCGCCCAGCGCGGCGTCATCCAAAAGCCGGCGCTGGAAGCCGACGTGCGCATGCTGCGCTTCGCCGAGCATTTGCTGGCCCGCGCCGTGGGCGTGGCCTCATCGCGCCTGGTCATGGCCCTGCTGCTCGAGCGCCATTCGGCCCATCCCCGCGGCGCCATGCGCCTCCTCGACGATGCCTCCGCCGCCATCCAGCACAACCGCGACCTGCTGCAATCGGCCATCGACAATGTCGAGCAGGGCATCGCCGTGTTTGATTCCGAAATGAACCTGAGTTGCTGGAACGCCAGCTTTCAGGACCATCTCAAGCTCAGCAATGAATTGGGCCGCGTCGGCGCGCCGATGCGCGAGATCGTCCTGGAATTCCTCCGCACCACCGAAAGCGGCGAGGCAAGCCTTGAAGACCGCCTGCGCAAAATGGCCATGTCCCATGAGCATTTCCGCGAACGCCTGAGCGACAGCGGCCAGGTGCTGGAAATAAGATCGAATGCCATTCCCGATGGCGGCGTTGTCGTCACCTTCAACGATGCCACCGAAAGCGTGCGCGCCGCCGAAACCCTGCAGAAATCCAACGAGGAGCTTGAGCGCCGCGTGCTCCAGCGCACCATGGAACTGACGCGGCTCAACGATGAATTGGCCGTGGCCAAGGCCGCCGCCGAATCCGCCAATCTCGGCAAGACCAGGTTCATCGCCGCCGCCAGCCATGACATTTTGCAGCCCCTCAATGCGGCGCGCCTCTTCACCTCCAGCCTGGTGGAGCGTCTCAAGCGCTCCAACGACGGCGCCCTGGCGCGCAATGTCGACACCTCGCTCGAAGCGGTTGAAGAAATCCTCACCGCGCTCCTCGACATTTCCCGCCTCGACGCGGGCGTGATGACGCCCGAACTGTCGATCTTCCGCATTGACGATTTGATGGAAACCCTGAGCACCGAATATGCCCCGGCGGCTTCCAAGAAAAACCTGGTGCTTAAGGCCATGCCCTGCGGCGCAACCGTCGAAACCGACCGCAAGCTGCTGCGCCGCGTCATGCAGAATTTCATTTCCAATGCGATCAAATACACCAAGTCGGGGCGCATTCTGATGGGTTGCCGCCGCATGGGGCGCACCTTGCGCATTGAAATCCATGACACCGGCATCGGCATTCCAGACTCAAAGCGGGAGCTGGTGTTCCAGGAATTTCAGCGGCTCGGCGACGATGGCGGTTCAGCCGCGGGCCTAGGCCTCGGCCTGTCGATTGTCGAGCGCGTTGCCCGCGTTCTGGGCAGCGCCATCACGCTGCGCACCACGCCCGGCAAAGGCAGCATGTTCGCCATCACCGTGCCCCTGTCGCACGTCGCCATTCCCCGCGTCCGCGGCAGGACCATGGCGCGCCAGCGCCCGGGAGTGGGCATCACGGCATCGGTTCTGGTGATCGATGATGAACCGGCAATCCTCGACGGCATGAAGCACCTGCTCGGCGGCTGGGGCTGCACCGCCCACGTGGCGCTGGGCGGCGCCGAGGCGTTGCGGGCCTATGACATCGCCGATGGCAAGATCGACATGATCCTCGCCGATTTCCATCTCAACAAGGAAGATGGCATTTCACTGATCAATGAATTGCGCCGCAAGGCTCGCAGGCCCATCCCGGCCATTCTCATCACGGCTGATCGGTCGCTTGCCGTGGCGGACCAGGCGACAGTCCATGACATTCATGTGCTGCGCAAGCCCGTGAAGCCCGCCGCCCTGCGCGCTGCCATGTCTCATCTTGAAATCAAGGCCGTAGCCGGAGAGTGACCGGCGGCTGGCGTCAGCTATCCGCAGGGTGCTGTAGAATTTCGTTTTTGCCCTTCAGCAGCGTTCTGAATGCGGTGGCGGGCACTTGCAGCAGCGTCCGCTTCGAGGGGAAGTTGCCGGCGCCCACAACGCAGGTGAGATTCAAGTTCGGAAAATCCGTCAACAGATGCTCGCTTCCCGGCTCAAATTCCAAACTGCCCCCAAAGGCAGACTTGTATCTCAACTTGATCGTGCAGCACTGGGTGAGCGCGCCGGAATCGAGTGTGACGGAGGCAAACGGGGTAAACCGCTGCATTTTACGGATAATCGTGATCTCTTCCTGGGCCCAGCCAAACGCCGGGACTGTGTTGAGGCCAAGCACGGTAAGGCAGAGGAATGGAAAGTTGGCGGGAATTCTTCCGCTGTTTCTAAGCTGCACATCAACAAGACAGAAGCCGCGCCCGGCACTGGACGGGACGCGCTCAAACCGCAGATTGTACTGCGGTTGAATTTCGTCGGCCTGGTCTTCCGGAGTGCCTGCTAGTGACTGACGGGTCGCTGGGGTCATGGGAACCTGATTTGCTGAGCTGGATCAGGCCGTAGTCTAGGGTTAATGCGTCACTGGCCGATTAAAATATTAAGTGAATTTTTGCTGATCCGTGTCGCCAGCCGCGATTAACAGCCGTTAATCTATGATCCCTCAAGCTTGCTCGCCGCGATCACCGCCTGGGTGCGGCTGGCCACGCCCAGCTTCAGCAGGATAGCCGAGACATGGGCCTTGACCGTTGCCTCTGAAACATTGAGGGCGTGGGCGATCTGCTTGTTGAGAAGGCCTTCCTTAAGCATCATCAACACGCGGATTTGCTGCGCCGTGAGCGAGGCCACGCGCCGCGCGATGTCCGCCGTATCAGGATCGGCGGGCAGCTCCCGCTGGGCCCAGGGAGGCGTCCAGACACCGCCGGCCAGAACCATTTCGACCGCCTCGATGATCGTCGTCGTCCCCGAAGATTTCGGAATGAAGCCGGACGCCCCGAGATCGAGCGACTTCTGCACGATGCCCGCCTCCTCGCTGGCCGAGACGATGACCACGGGAATGTTGGGATATTGCGAGCGGAGATAGATCAGGCCCGAAAGCCCCTGCACCCCCGGCATGCGCAGATCAAGGAGGACCAGGTCGCAGGCGTCGTCCTTGCCAAGATGGGCAATGAGGCTGTCGAGGGAGCCGGCCTCGGAAATATCGAGCCGGGACTTGGCCGTGCCCAAGGCATTGCGCAGGGCCTCGCGGAACAGGGGATGATCATCGACGATCAAAATCCGCGCGTCGGCCATCGCTGCTCCCTGTTGCCTTTTTCGCGGCTGATGCTAGTCCAGTTGCCATAGGTTGTCCAAGGCGCCTGCCGCCGGAGGGTGTGAAACAATGAAACATGTTGAGCTTGCTGGCGGCGAAAAAGTCCCGGCCCTGGGCCTTGGAACCTGGAAGATGGGCGCGGGAGATGCTGACGAGGCGGCCCAGCTCCGCGCCCTGCAAACCGGGATCGCCCAGGGAATGACCTTGATCGACACCGCCGAAATGTATGGCGAGGGCCGTTCGGAGCAGCTGGTCGCCAAGGCAATAGGGGGGCAGCGGGACAAGGTTTTCCTCGTATCCAAGGTTCTGCCGCAGAACGCCAGCAGGCAGGGCACCGTCAAGGCCTGTGAGGCCAGCCTCAAGCGGCTCAAGAGCGATGTCATTGATCTTTATCTGCTGCACTGGCGCGGCTCGCATCCCCTGTCTGATACCTTTGCCGCCTTCGAGGCGCTAAAAGCCGCCGGCAAGATCAGGCATTACGGCGTCAGCAATTTCGATGTCGACGATCTTGAGGAGTTGCGCGCCGAAGTGCCAAACAACGCCTGCGCCGCCAATCAGGTCATGTATAATCTTTCGGATCGCGGCATCGAATGGGATCTCTATCCCAAATGCCGCAAGGAGAAGATGGCCGTCATGGCCTATTGCCCTTTGGGTCAAGGCAGTCTGATCAACAATCCCGGACTTGCGCCGATTGCCAAAAAGCACAACGTTACGAACGCGGCGATTGTCCTTGCCTTTACGCTGAGATTGCCCGGAATGATCTCAATTCCCAAAAGCAGTCACGAAAAACGCATATTGGAAAATGCCGCCGCCGCCGATCTCGTGCTCGATGCGGATGACCTCAAGAAGCTAGACCAAATTTTCCCGCCGCCCCGTAGCAAGCTCCCGCTGGCGATAACCTAGAGTTCAACTCGCGGCCAATTATTCCTTGAGAAATTTCAGGAGATCTTTGGTCAGGCGGTCCTTGTGCGTGGCAAAGAGCCCGTGCGGCGCGCCTGGATATTCAATCAGCTTCGATTGGGCAATTGCCTTGGCGGCGGAGCGGGCTGAGGCTTCAATGGGAACGGTTTTGTCAGCGGTCCCATGGATTATCAGCGTTGGAACGTTGAAGGCGGAAAGGTCGGGCCGGAAATCCGTCTGGGAAAACGCCAAGGCACAGGCCAGTGTCGGCTTCAATCCGGCCATCATGGCCGTATTCCAAGTGGTTTGCAGGATTTCGTCGCTGACGGATTTTTTCTTGCCGCTGCGGCCATAAAAATCCTTGAAAAAACCTGCAAAAAAATGAGCCCGATCGGCTTTCATTTTCGCGCCCATGCCGTCGAAAATGGCTTGCGGCGTACCTTTGGGATTGTCTTTGGTCTTGAGCATGAAGGGCACGACCGACGCGATAAGCCCCGCCTGTTTTACGCCTTTGCCGTCATGGCGTGACATATAGCGCGCCACTTCGCCGCCGCCCATGGAGAACCCGACAATTGTGGCATCGTTCGCCTCGCAAGCGTTGATGACATCGGCGAGATCGTCGGCAAGCGTATCGTAATCATAGCCGCTCCAGGGCTGGCTCGAACGGCCAAAACCGCGCCGGTCATAGGCGATGGCGCGCATCCCCGCATCGGCAATTGCCATGGCCTGATCATCCCAGCTATCGGCTGAAAGGGGCCAGCCAGACATCAAGATAACGGGCCGGCCGGAACCCCAATCCTTTACATAAAGCTGGGTTCCGTCCCGCGTGATGACTTGGTTCATTCGAATTGACCTCTATGCCTGTGGATCGAGTTTCAGGTCAGAAACACATCTTGAGCGAAATTGTTCCTTCTCTTCAATTTTGGAACTTCAATTCGCCTCATCATCATCGGATGTTTCCTCGTTCTCAACCGCGGGAATGGCATAGTTGCCGCCCAGCCAGCGGTTGAGGTCCACCTGGGCGCAACGCGCCGAACAGAAGGGATGGAATTTCGGCAGCGAAGGCTTGCCACAGATGGGGCAGGGGCGGCGCGGTTTCAGGCGGACCGGCTCGGCCATTCAGACACTCGCCGAGGCAGTCGTCATCCAGGTATGAAGCACAGGATAGCCCGCGCCTTCCAGCAAATGCACGGTTTCATAAAGTGGAAGCCCCATCACGCAGGAGTACGAGCCCGTCAGATTGCGCACGAAAGCCTCGGCCCGGCCCTGAATGGCATAGCCGCCCGCCTTGCCGCGCCATTCATCGGACTTGAGATAGCTTTCAATGTCTTCGCGCGACAGGCGCTTGAGCCTGACTTTGGTTTCGCAGCAGCGCGTGGTCTTCTGCCCATTGGGGGCAATGATGCAGACCGTGGAATAAACCCAGTGCGAGCGGCCCGAAAGCAGGGTGAGGCAGGCATAGGCATCCTTGCGGGTTTCAGCCTTTGGCAGAATGCGGCGCCCCAGCCCCACAACCGTGTCGGCCGCAAGAATGAACACGCCTGCGCCCAGCGCCTGGACCTGCGGCGCGTGAATGGCAGCCTTGGCCTTTTCTTCGGCCAGGCGGATTGAAAGCCGGCGCGGCGTCTCGCGCCGTTTCGGCGTTTCATCGAGATCGGTGGGATTGAGCAGGTCGGGCGCCAGGCCCATGCGCTCAAGCAGCATCAGGCGCCGCGGCGAAGCACTGGCCAGCACGAGCTTGACGCGGGTATCAGCCATAAGAGCTTACTTGAAACGATAGTTGATGCGGCCCTTGGTCAAGTCATAGGGCGTCATTTCAACCATCACGCGGTCACCGGCCAGAACCCGGATACGGTTCTTGCGCATCTTGCCCGCCGTGTGGGCAATTATTTCATGATTGTTATTGTCGAGCAGCACGCGGAACGTCGCGTTGGGCAAAAGCTCGGAAACCGTGCCCTCAAATTCCAGTAGTTCTTCTTTCGCCATGAATCTTTCCGGTTGTTAAAGGAAGTGGCGCGATAAATGGACCTCTTGGCCGCCAAATGCAAGGGACTGTAGAAAGTTCCCGATTATACGCCTCGCGCACCCTGCGCCCCGAACCTCGCCCTGATCCGTTTTTCCAGCCCGTCGCGCACCGCCCTGTAGCTGTCGAGTATTTGCTCGCGGCTGCCGGCCGTGGCGGAAGGATCCATGGTCGGCCAGTATTCGGTTTCAATCGCCATGGTGCGGGTCAGTTCCACGGCCCAGTGGTGGGCCTCCGGTGACAGCGAGATGGCGAGGTCAAAACTGGAATCCTCCAGGTCGGAGAAATTGTGCGGCCGGTGCTTGCCGAGCTCAATGCCGATTTCATCGAGCACCGTGGCGATAAAAGGATCAGGCTCTCCGGGCTTGACGCCCGCCGAGGCCACATAAATCCTGTGCCCGTAGAAATGCTTCATGATGGCGGCCGCCATCGGCGAGCGGATGACATTTTGCGTGCAGGCAAAAAGCACGGCATTTGGCAGGTCCCCCGGCACCGGCAAATCCTATCCGCGCCAATGCAGGACACAGACCAGCGTGAACAGCCGCCGGGCCGTGTCAAAATCGATGTCGACCTTGCCGTTGAGCCTTTCCTTGAGAATTTCGCTGCCCTCGTTGTGCAGCCCGCGCCTTGCCATGTCGATGGTTTCAATCTGCGACGGCGTGGAGTGCCTGATGGCCTGATAATAGCTTTCGCAAATCTGGAAGTAGTCCTTGACGATGACGCGGAACGGCGACATGGAGAGCCCGATTATCGACAGCGCCTCTTCGCCTTCACTGAAGATTTCAAAAAGCAGGCGCCCGTCCTGGGTCGAAAGCTGCAGGCGGTAGGGCCCTTCCTTGCCGTTCAAAAGGCTGAAGGAGTTTTCTTCCAGAAGGTCATAGATGGCAACGCGCCGCTCGTGCTCGGCCTCCGGCGAGGGGCCGGGGCCGATGCTGGCATCGAGATCGACAGCAATGAGGCGGTTTTTTTTGGAACTTGTCATGAATCGAGATTAGACGGAAAGCCCGCAAAGGCGCTAGTCACCGTGATTGGGCGTAAGATCGGTGGCCCAGGCTCCGCCCAAATCCTTCAGGTGCAGATCAAGATATTCAACATCGAGCCGGATGCTGCAATTTGCCGAAAACGTGAGAATCACGCTGCCCGAGGGCTCCGGGCCAGGTTCGAAGGAAACTGCCAGAAGCGACAGAACAGCATCTTTCGCCTGCTCCGCAATGCCCTGCTGCTTCACCTTGAGGACGTGCTCAAAATGCAGGCCGCTGCGCCGCCGTTCGGATTTCGGCTGCCGCTCCCAGGCAAACCGGTTGGCCACCAGGGCAAACTGGCGCGGCTTGGCCAGATAGCGGATGTCGGCAAGGCGCACCAGGGCATCCTGCATGTGGGCGGAGATGACCTTCAAATCTTCCGTGTCTTTCGCCGTAAGTCTCAGCACCAATCAGTTTCCCGCAAGCCTTTCGACATCGGCGCCGCAGGCCTGCAGCTTTTCTTCCAGGGCTTCAAAGCCGCGGTCCAGATGGTAGACCCGGTGGATCATCGTGTCGCCTTCCGCCACAAGTCCGGCGATCACCAGCGATACCGAGGCGCGCAAATCCGTGGCCATCACGTCGGCGCCGGTGAGTTTTTGCACGCCGCGCACTTCCGCCGTATCGCCGTGCAGATGGATGTCGGCGCCGAGCCGTACCAGTTCCTGCACATGCATGAAGCGGTTTTCAAAAATCGTTTCGCGGATCATCGCCGTGCCCTTGGCCTTGGTCATCAGCGCCATGAGCTGCGCCTGAAGATCGGTGGGAAAGCCGGGATAGGGGTCGGTGTCGACATTGACCGGCTCGATGCCCTGGCCATTGCGCTCGATGCGCAGCCCCTCGCTGTTGTCGGTGCACGGAAATGCCGGCCCGCTTCAGGACATCGATCATCGAGGCAAGGCTCTCGGCCTTTGCCCCCTTCAGCAAGACATTGCCGCCCGTCATCGCGGCGGCCATGGCATAGGTGCCGGTTTCGATGCGGTCGGCGATCACCTCATGCTCGGCCCCATGCAGGCTGGCCACCCCGGTGATTTTCAGGGTGGGCGTGTGAATGCCTTCGATCTTGGCACCCATCTTCACCAGGCATTCCGCCACATCGCCGATTTCCGGCTCGCGCGCCGCATTCTCGATAATGGTATCGCCCTTTGCCAGAACCGCCGCCATCAGGGCCGCATGGGTGGCGCCCACCGTGACTTTCGGGAAATTGATATGAGCCCCCTTCAGCCCGTGTTTTGCCTTGGCGATGACATAGCCCGCGTCAATCTCAACTTCCGCGCCGAGCTTTTCCATGGCCATGATGTGAAGGTCAACCGGCCGCGTGCCGATGGCGCAGCCGCCGGGCAGCGAGACCTTGGCTTCGCCGCAGCGTGCGAGAAGTGGCCCAAGCACCCAGAAGCTGGCCCGCATTTTGGAAACCAGGTCGTAAGGTGCTGTGGTGTCGACAATGCTCTTGGCCGAAATCCGCAGGGTTTCGCCGGCCGTGGGGCTCTGCCCCGGGCGCTTGCCTGAAACCGTGATGTCAACCCCGTGGTTTTGCAGGATCCGCTGCAGGCGAAGCGCATCCACCAGGCGCGGAACATTGCGCAAGGTCAGCGTTTCGGGCGTGAGCAATGCCGCGATCATCAGGGGCAGGGCGGCGTTTTTGGCGCCCGAGATATTGATGGTGCCGTTCAGTTTATTGCCGCCGCGGATACGGATACGATCCATTCAACAGGTTCCCTTCAAAAGAATCAGCAAAGCCGTCCCGGAAGGCCGCCAAAACGCCGTTAACAAGCATAGATGGCGCCTTTGGGGCAAGGCTTAATCCGGAGGCCTTCTTTTCGGCCTTGGCAATGGCCTTTTTAAGCCTGGCGAGGGATTTTCGCTTCAGGAGGTTAATCCGCAAAGCCTCCGCCAGCCGCTTGGTTTCGGCAGTTGAGCGCGGGGTCCGGGGTGTGTTGGCCATGGCCAAAAAGATGGAAAAACCCGCGGAGTGTGTCAAGCCTTGAGGGTTGCGAAAGCCCAAGGCCTGTGGCATGTCTCCCCCATTCCGGTGCGCTGCTGTAGCTCAGTGGTAGAGCACTCCATTGGTAATGGAGAGGTCGACAGTTCAATCCTGTCTAGCAGCACCAGTCTTTTCCAAGCATATTCAGCAACATATTGAACTTAAAGCCCCTTTAACATCCCGAGTGGTACATGGGAGTGGTACAAAGTGGGCTTGAGAATGGCGAGTGCTTGGAAGCATCCGAAGACGGGCAAGTGGTGGTTTCGCAAGCCTACCCCGACAGATTTGTTGGCGAAGCGCGATGAACTCGCGGCTCTGGGCATCAAGATTACCCTTGAAGTGAAGCACACGCTCAACGCCAGCGATGATGCCGATGCTGAAATAAAATGGTGCCAGGCGAATGAAGTTTGCATGCGGCGCTTCGAGGCGATGCGTAAAGCTCTTGCGAATGGCCCGACGTCTCTCACGCAAAAGCAAATAGCGGCTTTGGCCGGAGACATTGCGCGGCAGCTTCTCGCAAGCGATGCAGTTGTTGCGGACGGGGTGGTTGAGACGGAGGAGTTTGGGAAGCTACGGGTGGGCTGGGAGCGGACCGTGGAATTCTTCCGGCTGATTGAGGCTAATGGCCTTGCCAGTTACCCGAGTGTTGAGGCGGTGGTTACCAAGCTCATTCAAGCGCTGGTGCTCAAGCAAGGTATCATCGCAATCGACCAACAATCATCGCAGCAGCTTAAAGCCCGCATTGTGAAGGACTTGCCGAATATCGCAAAGATGCTCGCGGCGATACAAGATGATGGCGATTACCGCGAACCCGAATTTGTGAAAGGTAGGCCCAAGCTTCAAGAGGCATTCTCTAAGTCTGCTGGCAAGGTCACCTTCAAGCAGCTCCTTGCCGGGTGGCAGCGCGATAGAAGCCCCAAGCCAGCTCGGTAAAGGCCTATGGACATTGGTGCGCAGCGTTCGTGCGGTGGCGCAATGGCAATGACGATGCGGCAACAATCACGCGAAAGGAAATGATCGCTTGGAAGGAGGCGCTGCAATCGGACGCCAAGTTGAACGGCAAGGGCATTAAGCTCAAGCTTGAAGGGGTGCGCAGTATTCTTGAGTGGGGGATCGCCAATGAAAAGCTGCCCTATGAACATAACCCGGCGCGGGGCGTCACGGTGGCCGCAAGCAAGAGCAAGAAGAAGGGCTGGCCGGATGAACAGGCCGCATTGATCTTAACGAAGGCCCGCGAACAAACGGTTATCTCCGGTGGGCCCCGCTGTTGATGGCCGTCACGGGTGCCCGCGCGGGAGAGATTGCGCAGTTGCGGCTCAGTGATCTTAAAGAAGATACACAAGGCCGATGGTCCGTTACAATCTTGCCCGAAGCGGGGACCGTCAAAACGGAGGCGGGTGAGCGCACAATACCTTTGCATTCGGCGGTGGTGAAGGAAGGCTTTCCCCGCTACGTGCGAGCGCTTGATAAGGCGACCGATCTGTTGTTCCCAAAGCTCTATTCAACTGCCAAGCGGAAGGAGCCTGCCGTTAGTGAAGTGGAAGCCACCCGCATATCACGGCTCTCAGGCGATCACATGCGGCGCTGGCTGTATGGGCCTCAGGTCGGCTTGAAGCCCGACAAGCGGTATTCACCAAGGCATGCGTGGAGACACAGGATTTCCTCATTAATGCGAGAGCACTGCCCGAGCGATGCAGAAGCAAGGCTTGCGGCTCTTTTGGGTCACGCCAATGAAAGCATTACCTCTCGTTATGGCAATGCTCCCCCGTTAAAGTGGATACGAGAAGGCATTGAAAGCATTCCAAGGGAGGCGCTTTTCGGCATGGTGATAGTTGCTGGGCCCAAACACAGCGCAACGAGAGCGCCGATTTAAGAGAAATAGCTCCCGTTAATCAAGAGATGAGTAAGAATACTTGCCCCATACCCCAGGGCAATTGCCCAAGTCCATTTAAAGTGGCTGGAAAACGTGTAGACCCCTCGCGCCTGGCCCATAAGGGCGACCCCGGCGGCGGAGCCAACAGATAGCATAGAACCGCCCACTCCGCATGTAAGCGTGATCAGCAGCCACTGACCGGCCGACATGGTTGGGTCCATAGTCAAGACAGCAAACATGAGGGGAATGTTGTCAACGATGGCCGATAGTGCCCCGATGATGACATTGGCGCTGGTAGCCCCAAGTCCTGTGTACAAGAAATCCGACGCGACCCGGAGATAGCCCAGTACTCCTAGCCCGCCTACCGCAAAAATGATGCCAAAGAAAAACAGAAGGGTATCCCATTCCACCCGCTGTATCTGCGCCATGCAGTCCAACTGCATATCAGTGTCATTGCGCTTTTGCCCGACGCGTTTAAGGCGATAGGAGATGATTTGCAGCAATGCCAGACCCAGCATCATTCCAAGCGCCGGTGGAAGACCAAGAAAGTTCTTGAAGGATACGGCAGTTACAATCGTGAGGGCAAACAAGGCAATTACCAACACGGCCCCAGCTTTCATCCGGATGTTCTTTGTGTGAGCATCAGGCTTAGTGCTTGGCAATGCGAATTGCATGATTATCGCGGGGATGAGCCAATTCACCACCGATGGGAGGAATAGCGCAAAGAAGGTGAAGAACTCCAGTTTCCCCTTTTGCCACACCATCAGCGTTGTAATGTCTCCAAAGGGTGAAAATGCTCCGCCCGCATTGGCCGCCACAACAATATTGATGCAACCCAGCGCAATGAAACGAGGCGAGTGCGAACCAATTGCAAGGACAACCGCTCCCATTACGAGCGCCGTGGTCAAATTATCCAGAACCGGCGAAAGGAAAAACGTGAGTGTCCCGGTGAGCCAGAAGAGTTGGCGATAGCTTAGGCCCATGCCAATGAGTTTTGTGCGGAGAACGTCAAACACCCGGCGCTCTTCTAATATGTTCACATAGGTGATAGCGACAAGCAGAAACAGGAACAGTTCGCCATACTCGGCAATGATATGCACGGCGTGTTCATGGGCCTGCTCACTCATCCCCGCTTGTGCATAAGAAATCCCTATGAGCGCCCAGATGAGCCCCGCCGCCAGCATGACAGGCTTGGACTTCCGTAGTTCGATTGTTTCTTCAAAGATGACAAATACATAAGCCATGATGAAAATGGCGAGCGACAGAAGACCTGTCCAATGAGTTGTAAGATCAAGCATACTGTTGTTGCCCTCGGAAACAGACCGTTACGTTACTTTGACAGCAAATTGGATGGGTATATACTGCCTCCATGAACATTTTCAGGAACTACACCTTTACATGGTGGCAAGTAGGTATACTCAAACTCGCTCTGCTTTCCCTTGGCATTGCGATTGGCTCCTATTGCGCTAATACTTTCCTGCCTTACATCCCCATTTTGATCATTCTGGCTTTTGCGCTGGGAATTTATATCGCATTTGTTTCGTTTCGTCAGCGATAACACGTTTGTGTGGGGCCCTCCCAAAATCAGTGAAGTGGCAATCTTGAACCCCTTATCCCTTGAGGCTCACGGGAAGCTCAACCCCAAGCAGTTCCCTTGAAGCTTCTTGCATGGTTGCGATGGCAATGTCCTTGGCTGACTGTTGAACCAAGATCGCATCGTGTAGGGGGAGCGCTGGCAGGCCCCGGTCCATCAAGCGGGTAAGCACACGCATCAACATGCCAGCATCCTTGTTCATGTAAGCGATGCCCCTGTCTTTGCCGAAGAGGTGAGCGATGGGCGCATGGTGCTGCTTAACGGCTTGAGCAATGCGGCGAGCGGTCCACTGTTTGGGCAAGTCGGGCGAGGCTTCGCGCACCGATGGCGGGAGCTTGGTAAGTTCCCCGGAGATGGATAGCATCGCAGAGCAGACTATTTTGAGCGCAGGGCGATAGGGTTCAAGGCCGGGAATGGCGTAAAGGTCGCCATTGGGTGGGGAGCATTGGGCCTCGACATAAGCGAGCCTCAGGTGAAGGGACTGCCAATCAATTTCCACTATGATCTCGCCATTGATGCGGATGAGGTTGCGTTGTGCTTTGGGGAGGCCCTGGTGCCAGCCCCCGACTTGTCCAGCGTAAAGCCTGCCATGAAGATTGAACTGGATCGGGCCGCTGGTGGCAAAGATGCGCTTGAACGGTTTGGGCGGTGGTGGATTGTCAATCCCCATCACGCGAATGTCAGACTTGAAGAGGAACTCATTGTAGCGGCGCAGTGAGGTGCGCAAGGCGTTGGCCTCAGGGCAATCGTCGGGATAGTCAATCAAGCTGCCGACTTGGTTGTTGGTTGCTGTGAATGGTTCGCTCGCCCCATCATCATCGTCGTTCTCGCTGGCGTTGCGAGCTTTGCGCTGGCGTAGCAAGATCACCTCTTCGCCCGGCAGGCGGATGATGCTTGTGGCAGTGACGTGGTGCGCGGCTATCAGCTCAACGAGACGGGCCGTGGGCTGGACGGTAGTGCGGGCCTGTTTGAAGATGGGGGGGAACGGACAATCATCCCAGCGGCCTCAAGGGCGTCCAGCGTGGGCTTGAGCTGCCTTCCAGTAATGGCCGCATTGTCATAGCGGGTGGCTTTGAGCTTGCCTTGGGGAACGGCGATAGCGGGCGGCGCGAGGGGACAGGTGGCGATGGCGGCTATGATGTTGGCGAGCAAGCAGGAGAGAACCGCAAGCTGGCGCTGAGCAGCATCGGCGCGGGCTTTAGGCAGGCCGGGGGCCAGGGCGTGCATGAGGGTTGCAAGTGGCTGGCCTTGAGGATGCGGCGCGGTGGTGAGCCAAGGGTCAAGCAGAATGGCGTCTGGAAGGGCTTCGCGGCCCGCATGGCGCGGTCTTGGGACGGCTGGCAGGGGCGAGCGCTACTGCGGGGCTGGGAGGGTTCCTTGGGGCTTGGCATGCAGCTTGGCTCAAGGGGAGGAGGGAGAGAGGGTTACATCAATCATCATCGCTACTCGGGGCTATGCTTGTAGCTAGACCGGAAGGGAGACACACGTAGGGCTATAGTGGCCGCTTGTGGCGGGGCGGCCTGTAGTGCAAGATTTGGTGTATGTGCCCCTCTCAAGCGCTCACACTCGGTCTCGAAGCCTCAAGGGCTTTGCGCGAAGGGTGGTGCCCCCAGCGCTGGACCTTCAATTCAAGGATGCGGGGGAGCGCCCGGTCAACCAAATGGCCCCCGAGACGTCAAGCTGGGAGCCAAGCTCGCGGAGCACAAAGCCAGCGGAATGCGGAAAGTTCTTGAAGCCCCATTTTATGCCATCCTTGACCTTGGCCTCATACCTTTCGGGACGAACCGCGCCGCCAGCCGATGGGCTTGGCGGGCAATCTGCACTTGGCGGAACTCCCCGCCCCGATGGCTGTACGAGTGGTCATCTTCCACTATGGCATGGGTCGCAAGAACGATGGTCATCAGGCGGATGGGCTTAACCTTGCGCACCCTCATCCGGGCCAATGCGTTCTTGGCCTTGGGCTTTGCCTTGGCGCGGACCATGCGGGTTGCGATTTCTGGGGTGCCAGCGCCATTCATCATCGCTTCGAATGCCAGCTCAATTCGCTTCACTAGCGAGTTGTCCATGTTCTCTTTGAGCCACCGTTCCGCCGCCCAAAGATATGGCTTTAACTCGGATGCGCGATAAGAGTTGCGATGGGCCGTGCCGTGGCGGGCTAAATGCCGGACGTGGGAGGTGCAATAGGTCGGCGACAGGCCCTTGCCGGCGAAGGCTTGAGTGGGGTGCCACATCCCAAGACCGTGCAACGCTTAAAGCGGGCATTCGGGTTCGCTTGATTGATTTTCGTTTGCAATTGGTGAGTATTTCTTAAGGCGGGTGGTGGATCATGGGTTTGGTTTGTGATTAATATGACCATGTGGATTAAAGTCGTGGAGAAGTGATTGCCAAGGCAAGCCAGCCGACTTTGCAATGTTCACAATATCAATGGCACTTAGTTCATACCTATTCGCGAGTACTCTCGCATTCAGCTCGCCATTTTTGATGTCTTTGATCACCTTGTCTGAGCAAGTGATGGCATCCTCGGTAAGCTCAACGATACCTTTCTTGAGGGCTTCATCAAGTTGTGTGTTTTGCCAATCAGTCCCGATGGTGAGGTGGTATGGGTTTACACAGGCTTTGGAAGTGCAGCTAGGGCTATGTCGCACGACCCGGCGCATCACCTTCACTTTGCCGTCAGCAGTGTCTATAATTTCCGATGCCTTCAAATAGTCTTTACCTAAAAATTCGCATCCCTCAAATTCTGCGTTAGACAGGGATGGATCAAGTTTTAAGTTGAAATACTGATAGCTCAATTGGTGCGCTTCCGGGGAGGCATGGCGCTTAACGGATGGAATTGGCCCTAGTCCGAACTGTCCGCGACCATCTCCATTGATGCTCACTGAGTAGCCTTTTGGAAGTTGTTTATCGTACTTGAATATCCAGCAACTATTGGGATCGTCGTTATTGTCTTTTTGAATTTGGCGCATTACGGTCCGAAAAACTTCAATGGCTGCGCCGCCCTCTTCTTCCATTGTCCTCTTGGGCAACTTATCCATAACATCTCCATCCAGCTAACTGCTCCGTATGCAGAAGGATATCGGCATGAGAAACTTAACAAACAAGTCCCAAAGTGTAGCTAAATGCCGCTTTGGCCGTTAACCAATTGGTTTTAGCCTGTCCAATAGCCGCTTTACTGATTGTGGATGCCACTTCTTATGACGCGGAGTGAGAGTTCCGAGCTCGTTTAACTTTGCAGCGATGGCCTGTGAGAGACGTGAAACCTTCTGACTGTATCTTCTGCACCTCGTCCTCTGCGCTTTAACGCATCGCTTGTCGCTTTCGTTTTGATGACTGCCACTGCTTCGGCATTGCCCCGTCCCATAAGATGCTTCGCGCCGTTGGGATTACCAAGCTTCTTTCCCCTCGCCTTGGCAGCTCTGAAGGGCCTCCTTTTGTCCGTTCTGAGATGCGCTCCGCTTCATGCTGCGCAACTACTGCCATTATATGAACTAGATAGCCTTCGGCGTCCGGGAAGTCGCAGGCGATGAAATCAACCCCAGCCTTTTCTAGGCCCGTTAGGACGTGAACGTCACGGCTCAATCGGTCAAGCTTGGCGATGATCAACCTCGCGCCCGAAAGATCGCAGCGGGAAAGGCCTTGCCAGTTTGGGTCTGTCTTTTTTCCCCTTCCGGCCACTTTCCACCTCCACGAACTCCTCTAACAGCTGGGCACCCCCGCTTGCACCCGTTTGAGATAGCTCCTGACAGTTGCTCGTTGGGCCTCAATGCCTAAGCCCTCAGCGCCTTGCTTGGTTGTCGAAACTCGCAAATAGGAAACGTATCGCTTGTAACTGGCTAGATCATGGGCCACAATCTGCTCCCATCGTGATTACTTTACAAATTCCCTATCGGTCGTTTGGCAATATGTAAATTTTCCTTGCACCCTCTGGTTAATTCAGAGTTGCAGCCCTCTAGCCTCATGGAGGGCATTGAGAAGGGGCGGGTTGCCCGGTGATCGGAGTTCCGCGCGGGCAGAATAGCCTGAGGGCGGACTTATGTGAGGACGCGATGGGAACCAAGTGAAAAGGGAACTGAGGGTGGCAAGGGGGAAAGTCGCGTTCATCGGTGCGTGGAAGTGCCTCTCAGATGCGCGACCCAAAAAATCGCTTGTCCGCTGCTTCTCGGTCACATCGCGCCGGGGAATAGATGTTTCGGGGTTAACCCATCAATGACCGTCCAATCTGCAAGCTTACAAAGGAAAGGAAGGAAAATAAGGTCGCGATAAAATGTCATCAGCGCAATTCGTTCAAAGGTGAAATCCCAGATTTAGGCGACCCAACAAATTTGTGCGTGCTCGATTTCGTATTTCAAAAATTGATTGCGGGGGGTGTCCCGGAAACACGCCCAAAGATTCTAGCTCCGGAAGCATTATCGGAGGATTGATGTAAGCGCCGAGAAGATAATTTATAACCTTGACGGGGCGCTCAGGAGTAGCAGACCATTCATTAAGATCGGCTTCACTGTAAACCGACCTGCCACCAGTCATCTGCATTAATTCCTTAGTCGATGTAGCACTCGAAACTTCTTCAAATATTCCCACGCAAGTTATGGCTTGGGAAGGAGCATCGACGGAGCGTCCTTTGTAGAAAAATAGAAGAGAGCCAGGAGGCCCTATTCGGGAGGGGGCACGACATAAATATACTTTTCTGATTGTATTACCGGGTTGCTTGGGGCCGCCGAAACCAATGCGTTCAAAAATATCTAATTGCCGGGGGTTTTTTAGATCAGGATAAAGAGTGTCGTGATACCCCTCTCTTATTGGTACCCCAAAAGTTCTAATATTTGGTCCACCCAGAAATCGAGGATAATTCAGACGATCTACTTCAAAAGCTGATTTACCTGTCTGGGGCTGGAGCTTTTCCTTTGAAAAGGGTTTTTCAAATATGAGCTCGCCGTCCGCTTTTGTGGCAGTGTGTGAAAATCCATAGTATTCCAGCAAATCTATCAATGAAGCTTGATTGCTGTATGCCGTAATATATACAAGATCGTAATCGTTCGCTTGTGCAAACCAAAATACCTTCTTGAGAAGAAGCTCGCCCAGCTTTACGCCTCTTTTTTCTGGTCGAACTTTGAATGTGCATATTTTAAGTATTTTACCAACCTTGTTTACGGCATCGGTTGAACTTCCATTTTCATCCTTTCGAACTATAATCCCGGCAAGACCGTCATCATCAACGATCCAACACGGACGTCGTTCTCTCACACATTTATCTCGCCACCATTTATTGAAGCCCGGATATCCTTCGCGAAGGCTGTCAAAAAAAGTGTCATCAATGGGAATTTGATTGGCGGAGACTTCTTCCACATGCCGAACGGGTGCTTTTACTGGCTCATAGGTTATATTGAGAAGTTGAACGGCATCTGCCACGAAGAGGACGCGACGGCCTAGTTCAGGAGAAAAGCGCCTTGCCCTCTCATGTAGATCACGATCTTCGCTTACTAAGAAGTCGGCGGCTCCACGGTGGATCGCGTCCAGAAGAGTGGCGTCAACAATATCGTTTGGACGAGATAGGGAGCCAAAACTGCTTTCGAGATCAGCCATTGGTTAGACCACGGACCTTACCCAGCGTTTGAAACTTGTCCAATTTACTTAGGGAAACTTGACGCCGGTCAACGTTACGATCCCGTGCAAGGTCATCACGCGCTGCTTCGTGGACAAGGATATCCACTTTATATTTTGCAGCAGTTGAAACAAGCGTTGCGAAAGCGGGCTTTACCGCGTGATTATCTTCAAGGCCAATTAGAACGTTCGTATCAATAAGATACGTTTGAGAACTCATTTCGTATGGCCTTGTTGAGTTTTGCCGTCATATAGAGAAACGACTGTGGCGGTTCAAAATCGAAGCGTTCACGTAACTCATCCAAGGGAAGCTGGCGCGGAAGAGCTTGCACCTTATTAAACTCCAAAGCATAGCCCTCTTTTACACCATGAAAATACTGATCAAAATCTGCCTTCGCAATAAAAGCTGAGCTGCGATACTTTCGCCAAATTGTAGCGACAGGTAGTTTCTCTACGTTCATAATTTCGACGCGGCCAACTAGCGCTCTTACAGGTGAGGTTGAGTAAAGATATGCGACGGTTCCGCGCCGTGCAGAAACGGGAAACTTTCTTCGTAGTTCTACAGTCTTTTTTCCTTCAATAATCTTGTCGGTATATTGGGGGCGAATACTGATTACAATATCTCGCTGAAGTGGCGAAGGGTCATCACCAAAGATTGGGAAAACAAGCTGAGTTTCATCAATCTCGTTTCGTTCAAAGGAAATACCAAACTGCTCGGCGAGTTTATGGGACCCAGGAATTGACGCTTCTATTCGAAGTTTCGCACCAAGACATTCAACGTACTTTTGTAAAGTTTGAATGTTAACATTTCCGCCATTCTCTATCTTTGAAATTGAGGTTTGGCCAACTCGTAATTTTCTAGCCATCAGCTCTTGTGTAAATCCAGAAAGCTCTCTTAAAGCTCTCAATGAATTGCCAATCAACCGGCCAGTGTCACCGTCGCCAACACGGACAGCTCGAACAACTTTCCCTTTTAAGCTTTCCACTCTTGATGCCATCCCATCGCTCAAATCAGTTTCAACTATACATATATACTTAAACTGCCCTATGCAACGGACGTTGTATGCTCCAGGTTCGCATGTTGCTGCTCAGGAAGGCACCCGGCTAAGCGGCTAAAGAGGATCGGTGGAGTACGATGCCATCAAAGAAACCGCCAAGGCCTAGACCTAAAAGTGTTCCTGCGGAGACGGGAAATCGTTTTACGTCAACGTGGCGATTATCCATGTTGGGCGGCTCGTCCGTTCAGGCCCACACTTTTTATTATTGACTTCACTTTATTCTTGCCAGTAGCACCTCGCTTAAAGTCCCCTCTCAAGGCTTTCAAAGCGTAACGTTCCTTGTTTATTTCGTCAGCAGTTCTAAACCCCATGCTTCGCAATACGGGAACTGGCGGACACCAACCTTGTACTGAATGTTGAAAAAGGAAACCTGTGACAGCAAAAGGCAGTATCAGCCAACGAATGTTGACGGTCGCTCCGAGAACAATGCCTAAGAATGCGAGGGATGAAGCGTTAACCTCAATCGTGCGCTCAATATCCCACTCCCGATCGAGTTCCTTCAGTCTCGCCTCAATCTCCCCAATATGCTTGGAAAAGTATTCAATTCTTTCCTCCGTGGCTTTTCTAATTTCCGTATTTATATGCGTCGCGGTATGACTTGGGACACGTGCAGCGGTTGAAACCATTTGCGGAACTCCTGCATTAGAATTCACCAACAATCTACAGGAGCAAAAGTTCCTTGTAGTTCGTCAATGGTTGAAAGTGATACAGTGCGGTGATACATACGACCGGAGGCCAAGTTTTCTAAGTCTCTGAAAATGCTTTATAATGACGCGCGGTTAGCTAAGTTCACATCCGTCTAGCAACGTCACTCTCATCTCAACGTCTGATTTAGTTCTTTATTCCGAGGCATGCGGAACGTAAACTTCGTCTCGTCTGCACTGGATTGAACCTTCAGTTCTCCCTCATGGGCACGGGCTATTTCAGAACTGATATAAAGCCTAAGCCGAGACCAAATCTAGCCTGTCCAGTTTCGTTTCTTATGAAGGCTCGAAAATTCGATCAAGGATTTCTGGGGGGATAGGGGACCCGTTGTTTGATACACTGATTTCTAAGATTGAGCCGTCAAAAATCCATTGACCTTTACAATTCCACCCTTCTCTCCATGAGAAACAGCATTGGCGACGAGGTTTGAAACAAGTTGTGCAATGCGCATCGGATCGCAATCGACTGGTTCAGGCAAATCTAAATGAAGTTCAACACTATTTGTTGGCGAAGCAGCAGCAATTTCATTTGCAGCATGAGCAATCACGGGTTCAAGGTTAATAGTTTTATATTGAATGCCTATCCCGCCACCCATGCGACCGCGTGCGAAGTCAGTTAAATCCGACACAAGAGCGTTCATGCGCTCAACGCTATTTTGCATTAAGGACACTAGATTGGTGGCCTTTTCATCCAGAGGTGTGCGCAAGACCATCTTCAGGCCAGCTTCCATGCCAGCTAGGGGATTGCGCAAATCGTGTCCTAATACAGCGATGAACTGTTCCCGAAATTGGCCTCCTCATGCTCGGCGTTGTAACGGCCCTCCGCTGTCAGGCGTTGTTGGACCTCTTCCTTGATCTTCTTTGCTAAGTTGTCATTCAGGTCTCGAAGTTCATTTCGAACAGCCAGAAGCTCCGTCTCGTATTGATGACGCTGCGCAGACCTAAATATTGTAAAAGCTATCGAAGTGGGGACACCTTTGTAGTTTTTTCGCTCCCGGGCGTTTACAAGAACAGGAATTCGAGGCCCACGGGCCGGAGCAAGCTCCAGCGCAATCTCGTCGTAAGTCCCTTGCATCCGTAGCAGAGGAGCCAAATGCGTCTCGACATAGATTTTCCCGGAAATGCTGAGAAAGTCGGAAAAACGCTTGCCCCGCAACTCTTCGGGATCTGTCTCCACCCATTCAGCCAAGCGCTTATTGGCATGGGTAATCACCCCTGAAGGATCGGTCACGATAAATCCTGTCAGAGAATTGTTGAAGAACTCTTCTAAGTCAGCGCCATCAAGCAATGTGTTCGACCAGCCATCGAGTTAGATAAAGGCCTTTATAGCAGCAATTGTCTCTTCAGGCGCACTAAGATTGGGACAATGCCCGGTTGCTTTCATGACTACCAGCTGGCTATTTGGCATCTGTTCATGCACGTATTCTCCCACCGCAAGCGGTGCGATCACGTCTTCAGAGCATTGAAGCACGAGTGTGGGAAGATCGCATTTCTTTAAGTCATCACGCGTATCCGACAGAAAGGTGGTTTTGGCAAAAGCCTTGGCGATTTCGGGATCAGTTTTACAGAAGCTGTTCGACAATTCTTCGCCCAACTCGGGCCTATCTCCATTTCCCATAATGACCGGGGCCATAGCCCGGGACCAGCCGAGATAGTTGCTGTCCAAAGTTTCCAGCAATTCCTCAATTTGCGGTTTCGTAAACCCACCCACGTAGTTTTTATCGTTAATATATTTGGGCGACGGACCGACCAGAACCAATTTTGAGAATATACCGTGGGCTTTATTTGCGGCTAAAACCCCGATCATCGCGCTGACTGAATGACCCACAAATATTGCGTCCTGAAGCTCAAGTTCATTTGCAATCTCCACCACGTCATCGGCATACCCGTCGAGGGACGCGTATTTCTCAAAGGAAAAAGCCGACCAGTCCGAGGCACCAGCACCCACCAGATCGAACAGCACTATTTGGTAATCTTTGGCAAACACGGGAGCCACAAACCTCCACATATTTTGATCACAGCCAAAGCCATGGGCGAACATAATGGTAGTTGATCCAGACCCGAATACTTTTACATTATTGCGCTTAAGAACTGACAATATGCTGACTTTCAACTTGCGCGGCGAAGTTAGACGTGAAGCCAAATCAATTAGCAAGAGATGATAATAGTTGCGCGCCTTTAGCACTCCACCTGGGTCTGCGAAGCCTCAATTAGTTTTGTGAGTTGTTTTCGCAGTGCCGATCCGTTTACTTGGAGAGTATTGTAGCCTTCCGCATTGAGGCGGCTAATTAACGTTGTCAAGTTTGCAACCTCGCCTGATCGAGCAATCTCAAATGCTCTCTCAAGAGGTGTTTTAAGTGGATCGAACAGATGACGAAGACTGGGCGCCACATGGCGAATGCGGGTCATATGATCATGCTCAAGGAAAGCATCGCAACGGCGGTTTCGGAGAGCCTCGGACTCGTAAGAAGTAACAACATCTCTCGCAACTTCCAGCTTCCTTTGTTTTTCAATTGGCTATTCGTGGATTTTGCATACATCGCAACTCAAAAATGCGCTGCATCTCGTCCAATTCTTCAGCAGTGAAATTGTGATACTTGTTCGACATTAAAAAGGAAGGATCAGATTTGGCTAACATGACATCCAACTACTCAAAACTGGACATGCCTAATATTCACGATAGCAGCAATAAGTTCTCTCGGAAAGGCCGTGTGCGATTTCGTACTTTGACTGGTATAAACGTGCTATGATTGGCACATCGTTTGCTCACATCAGGGCGCAAACGGCTGAGAGCATCAAGACTTTCGCCCCAATACAGGACGAAAGCTATGCCCCCCACCACCGACCTTCGGCGCAAACACGTTGCTTGCCGCCATGCCAAAGTCAGATTTTGAGCTGTTGAAGCCCGAGCTTGAATGGAAGGACCTTGCTATTGGAAGAGGTGCTTCAAGAGCCTAACAAGAAAGTGGATTACGCATATTTCCCAACCTCCGGCATATGCTCCGTCATTGCGGAGAACATGGAAGGAGTACAAGCCGAAACGGGGCTTATTGGCCGGGAAGGCTTTGTTGGCATTTCCATTGTTCTGTTTGCTGACAGCTCGCCATCTCGAATTATTGTCCAGGCAGCGGGTCGAGCTTTGCGCATTAGCCGGGCCAATCTTCTAGTGGCACTAGCGAAAGCCCGTCACTTTCAAGCGACGCTATTGCGTTTCGCCCATACATTTAACGTCCAGGTATCGCAAACCGCCGTTGCCAATGGACACTATACGATCAACGAACGTCTCGCCCGCTGGCTACTCATGTGCCAGGACCGCGTGGAATCCATTGAGTTTCCGATGACCCATAAATTTCTCGCAATCATGCTGACTGTCAGGCGAGCGGGGATTACCGATGCATTGAACTTCTTGGAAGGGAAAAAATGCATCCGCGCAATGAGAGGGCGAATACTTATTACTGACCGCAAGTGTCTTGAGGAGATTGCTGGCGCTGCCTACGGCATTCCCGAACGAGAATACAAACGATTGATAAGGTAAGGCTGCAATCATCTTCACGCAAAGGCGGTAGTCAATATCCTCGCGAGCCTAACTAGGCGGCCTGTAGAAACTGGTTTGGACAGGAAGGGCACATCCTTTAAATCATCCGGCAATGTTGCGCTGTCATTTCCTGATACAAAGATAATAGGAACATTCTTTTCAAGTAGCTTTCGGGCAACCGGATAACTCTTCCCCTCAAGTATCTCAATATCCAGGAAAGCTAATGCAATGTTCTCAGGAACCACCTTAAGTGCTTCTGAGACACTCGATACGAGCAGAGGCTCTGCGTCCAAATCCGTTTGAACCACCTCAGCAAGATTTGCAGCTAAAAGGAAGTCGTCTTCCACTATGAGCACCTGCGGTTTCACTCTTCAATTCCCGGCAGGTGGCATTGTTCAAGTAGATGCCTCCTTAAGTACGAAACCGTACCGGAGAAAAAAGGTTCCGCATATGATATGTTTCGGTTTGAATTAAGTGGGGCGATGTTGCCATGAGTACGAAATAGTGGTACAGACCGAGTTGAGGGGATAAGATCAAGTTGCTGATTTTACTATGTTTTAATTGAATGGTGTCTCAGTTCAATCCTGTCTAGCAGCACCATTTTTACCTGCGAAAATAACAGAAATCCTCGGCCTGCGGCAACCTGTGTCAGATTGCCCTCGCCTGGCGCGTGATGCGCATGCTCTGGCGGTATTAAGGGGACGCTGACCGAACACCGCTTGGGCTGCGGCCTGTTTGACATAGTACGCCACACACGGCATTTGAAAGTGGCCTGCACAAGAACGTGGCGGGAATGTCAGCGCGGCGAGCAACCAGAAAGCTTCAGTGCCGGAATAGGTATTTCAAGGAAAGAAGATGCCCATGCAAGCAACAAAAACCCAGGCGCGTATCCTTTACCCATCATGCCCCTTGTGTTCATCTCCGGACATCATTGCGTTCCTTAAGGCTGATTGTACCAGGCATCCTTCCTACAACCCTGTTCTTGGGCCGGTGATGACCTGGAAAAAATGCCGGAGCTGCGCCCATGTTTTTACCGAAGGGTATTTCACCCCTGAAGCGGCACGGATCATTTTTAGCACAACCCATGATTACCAGAAAGCAGGCAGCGATATCGAGAAGCATCGCTATTTATCCTCTAGAATGGTTGAAAAGATATTGCCTTTTGCGGATTCCGGCGACTGGCTCGATATAGGCTTTGGCAACGGCTCGCTTTTGTTCACGGCTCATGAATATGGATTTAATCCGGTCGGGATCGATTTGCGCGAAAGCACTGTCTCAGCCCTGAAACAATTTGGAATAGAGGCGCATTGCATCGATCTGAATGAACTCGATCATCACGGACGCTATAGCGTGATCAGCATGGCCGATGTCCTGGAACATATTCCATACCCCAAGCAGGCGCTTAAGTCTGTCCATAAACTTTTAAAGAACGATGCCGTTGTTCTTATTTCATTGCCTAATATGGAGAGCATATTGTGGCAGGCCTTGAACGATGCAAAAGCCAATCCCTACTGGGGTGAGATCGAACATTATCATAATTTTGGAAGGAAACGCCTTTACGCCCTCCTGACGGAGTGCGGTTTTGAACCTTTGCTTTACGGGATCAGCCACCGTTACCGCGCTTGCATGGAAATAATTGCGAAGAAAATGGGTTCATAAGAACAGGCGGTGGAAGCGGCGAATCCCCGCAATCGCTTCACGGTTTGACGTGAATATGTGCTGCAGGAAGGCCTGAGCGATAACGGTCATGGATAGCAACGTATGCCGCTTCAAGATGTTTTGCATAAAGTTCCGAGTCAAACAGGGGCATTGTCAGTCGATTGTCTGAAAGTTTTCGCTTTATAGAAGCTAATTTGACAGGGCTTTGTGCCAGATCAATTGCCATCCGTTCATAATCGACCGCCGAGGTGGTGATCAGCTCAGGCAAACCAACGGCATTCAGCAAGCTCGCCGCGACCCGGCTTGCGAATGATTCCCCCACTCTCGTTAATACTGGCAATCCGGCCCAAAGCGCATCGCTTGCGGTTGTATGAGCGTTGCAGGGCAACGTATCAAGGAACAAATCGGCACACTTGTGTCGGGCAAGATGCTGCGCCAAAGGCATTTGCCCTGCGAAAACCAGTCTATCAGGCTCGACGCCCCTAATTTCAGCTTCTCTGCGCAAATTTTCCGCCGCAAACTTGTTTTTTTCAAAAAGCCAAAGCACGCTGGCGGGGGTCTTCTTCAAAATGTTCATCCAAAGATCAAAAACCTCTGGAGTGATTTTCCAGTTATTATTGAAGCAACAAAAAACAAACCCATCGTTGGGAAGCCCCAATTCAGCCCGGGTAAAGCTTTTCTGGGCAATTTCCCGTTTCCGGTCATTCGGCTGATAGCTGTGAGGTAAATACACCACTTTCTCTGAATAGTGTTCTTGCTGTTCGAGCGGTATCAGGGTCGAATCAGCAATAATATAGTCAATGTAGTCCGTAGCCATCGTACCGGGATATCCCAGATAATTGACTTGAACCGGGGCCACTCGCGAGGCAAAAATATTCACTCGCGAATCTTTGGTAAAACCTTTCAGGTCAATCGCTATATCCAGTTCTTCTTGCCTGGCAAGATCCATAATATCATTATCCGACATCAACTTAACATCATGGAATGCTTCAAAATGAGGTTTAATGCGTTCACGCATTTCGTTTTTGCCATTAGGTCCAAAAGAAAAAGCTACCACTCTGAATCGATCATGGTCATGCCGCTCAAAAAGCTCCGCCATAAGTTGTGCAGTGGGATGATCGTGAAAGTCTGCTGAAAAGTAGCCAATTGTAATCCTGTGCTTACGGCTCGGAACAGCAGGGGCAAGGCCCCGTCGTAAACTTGAAAACTTCTCTTTCACGAAAATTTCGGCACACTTCTTCTGCAGCGGAGCAGAATCAACCATTCCAATTAGTATGAACGGATTGCTCGCTGTATTGGATTTTTCAATTTCCAGTCGGAGTTCTTGAATCTCTTGCTTAAGATTGCGCCAATCGCAGACGAACATTTTTGTGTGCAGCCGATAGCCGAGCAAAAAATTAATGCCAGGATTCAACTCTACGGCTTTGTCATAGCTGGCGAGGGCTTCATCGAACCGCTTAAGTTCCCAGTATGCCATGCCTCGATTGCTGTACGCTTCAGCATAGTCAGGCTTCAACTCTACGGCCCTGTCATAGCTTGCGAGGGCTTCATCGAACCGCTTCAGCTCCCACAGCGCCATGCCTCGGTTGCTGTAAACTTCCGCGTAATCAGGCTTCAGCTCCAGGGCTTTGTTATAGTTCGCCAAAGCTTCTGCGGCCCGGTTCAGTTTCCAGAGGGCGACGCCGCGATTGCCGTAGGCTTCAGCATAGTCAGGCTTCAACTTTATGGCGTTGTTATAGCTGGCCAGCGCTTCCTCAAGGCGGCCCAGCTCTTTTAGCACAAAACCACGGTTTTGGTGAGCCACCGCATAATTTGGCTTCAGTTTTATCGCCATGTCGCAGTTGGCGAGCGCTTCATCCAAGCGTTCCAGCTCCTTCAGCGCCATGCCACGGTTGCTGTAAGCCTCGGCAAAATCCGGCTTGAGAAAAATCGCCCTGTCATTGCTGGCAAGGGCATCCTCGAAACGGGAAAGCTCCAAGCACACTATGCCACGATTATAATAGGCCTCAGGGTAGTTTTGCTTCAGGGAAATTGCCCTGTCATAGCTGAGAAGCGCGTGCTCATAGCGCTGAAGCTCCTTGAGCACTATACCGCAATTAAAATGTGCCTCGGCATTTTTCGGATCGATTTTTATGGCTTTGGAAATCAATTCCGCCGCGCGCTCAAACTGCCGGGTCTCGCCGCAAATGATTCCAAGAAGATGATGAGCGCCGAAATGCTTCCTGTCGTAAAAGACAATCTCTTCATATAGTTTAGCCGCCTCTGACAGCTTACCTTGGCGGTGCAGATTTAATCCTACTTGAAACTTCTGCTGAATAGCATCCAGCGGCTTCTTTGCCGCAATTGTGTGAGTCCAGGAGGGACGCGCCAAAATTTATCATCCTTAACTGCGTGAACCAGGCGTGCGACAACTGGCCAAGGGTTCTGGACGGAAGTCGTAATATTCTTGCCTTGCATTATATCCAGTGGTCAAAAGATAGAAAACATTTGATTTCCGAAAACTCGGAAACCACCTTGGACCTGTCTTAGCCCATTGACTTCATTGAGAATAAATGGAACACGGTGGGGAAGCCTTTCCGCAAATAACGCCTCACAAAGGCGTCTTGTCCCAGCGCGAAGCGCTCTCATCGTCGGATGATTTCGCCGCAACCCAGTTATCGCCCTTAGCACCGCTCTCCAGTTTCCAGAAGGGCGCCTTGGTCTTGAGCCAGTCGATGAGGAAATGGCAGGCCTCGAACGCCGCCTCCCGGTGGCTGGATGTGGCAATCACCAGAACAATGTCGTCTCCCGGCAGCAGTTTTCCGTAGCGGTGGACAATCAGCGTATCGAGCAGCGGCCAGCGCCGATGCGCTTCCGCATCGATCTCCTTAAGCGCCTTTTCCGTCATGCCGGGATAATGCTCAAGCGTCATGGCGGAAACCGCCGCACCTTCGCTCACGTCGCGCATGGTGCCGACGAAAACCACGCTGCCGCCAATATCCGTCCGGCCCTGCTTGAGCTTGGCAAGTTCGGCGGCGCTATCGAAGGCCTGGGCCTGGAGGCGGATCATGGCCTGATAATGCTCCTGGCGGAGGCGGACATCAATTGCCGAACAGGTCTTTGAAAAGTTTCTTGCCCGTCTTGCCGATTTTCTTGAAGGTCTTCTCGGAAACCCCAAGGTCGCGCAGCGTATCATAGGCGGCCTCCGGGTCGTCGAAAATGTCTTCCACATCGGGATATATTTTGGGCGCTTGCCAGGGCCCCTTCACCGCGACCTGAACCGGCAGGCCGGTGGCCTCATTGCCGGTGACCAGTTTGGGATCGAATTTGAAGTCCAGCGCCCGGCGCAGCATGTCTATCTCGCCGCCTCCGGTGACGGCAAAAGCCGGCCCCGAAACCTGGACATCAGAAGTTCTGGCGATGCCGTCGCCGATCGCGAAGGAGGCTTGCGCTGTATCAAATGACGTGAGGTTTTCCGGCCCGTGGCCCCAGCCGTCGCTCAGGGCCCGGCTCACCGTTGCAAACATGTCGACAATGTTGAGGCCGGTGATTTCGCCGTCCGAAACATCAATGCTGAAAGTGCCGGCCAAAGTAGACATCATTTCCCTCTGGTTGTGCCCCGAAGCGGTCAGGATCGCCTGCAATCCGGTGTTTCCGGCCAGCCAATTCACGCCGGCGAATTCGCTGAGGAAGGTTTCTCCCTTGATGCCCTGGGCAGCGAGAACCAGTTGGAGAACTGGCGAATCCTGTGTGCCATCCAGCGTGATTTTCGCTGTGGCCTTGCCACCATAAAGGGTGGCGTCCTGAACCTCGGTTTCAAGCTTCCCGTCCTTCAACGAGCCGGACAATTCGGCCGGGCCAATTTCAGCGCCGTTCCATTTCACCTGAAAGGCCGAGAGCTTCAGGCTGCCGTCAACCCCTTTGAGCCTGTCGAAAGCGACGGGGGATATGTCCCAGCCCGCGCCTTCCTTGTTGGCGCTTACCAAGCCGGCATTTTTGGACGGAAGATAGGGATCAAGCGAAAAAACATCCGTTGAAAGCGCAGCCCTGATATTTGGTGTTTTTTTGGTGAGATCGAGCCCCAGATCGCCGTTCGCCACCATGCCGTCCAGGGCAACGCTGGCCTTTGTCAGGTTGAACACCGCACCCTTTGAATCCAGGGCGCCGGCCAGCGAAAAATTTTTGAGCCCGGCATTTCCGGTGATGTCCGCGCCCAGCCATTTTGCCAGGTGGCGGAGATCGGGCGCCGTGGCATCGATTGCGCCTGCGAGGCTGAGCCCGTCCTGCGTTGCCAGCCTGCCGGTGAAATTTACCGTGAGCGCCGGGGCGGTGATTGTAAGGTCAAGCGGCGAGCCATCCTCGCCCAACCGCTTCAGGGATTTCACCCGGGCTTCGATGCGGGCAAACTGCTTGTTGAGCGAAGCCGTCCCTTCAACGTCAAGTTCGCCGTCATCGCCCATGGCAATGTTTGCCGAGGCATCCTCAAGCGAAAAAGCTTGCCCGTTGCGCTCGTCAAGGTAACTGGCCGAACCGTTCTCCACCAGCAATGTCAGGGGCTCCCCGGAACTGGCACCGTTGCCGGGTTTCTCCTGTCCACCCTTACCTTCGCTCACCCAACTGCTGTGCCCGTCCCGGTCGACCAGAAAACTGAAAACCGGCTGGTCAAGGGCAATGCTCCTGATCTTGAGCTTGCGTTGGATAAGGTCGCTGAGTTGCAGGGGCAAGTGCGCGCTCGCCGCCCGGGCAAAATTGCCCTCCATCCCTTGCGGATTCGACAGGAAAACATCGTCAAGGCGCACCCTGAGCTGGGGTGCGAACTCCAGCCTGGCCCCGCCATTGACCAGAAGCGTGCGGCCCGTCTTGCGCATGACATAGTCTTGCAACGCGGCCACCGCAAAACCCGGCTGGATAAAAGCCCAGGCCCCAGCGGCAAAAAGCCCGAGGACAATGACCACACCAATCCAGACAAGTCGCTTTTTCATCCTTCCACCTTTCGAAGCGGGATATATTATGAACCAAATTCCAAGCGGAGATAAGTAATGCCCGGCCAGCCCCTGTGGACACCATCGGAAAAGAGGAAGTCGGGCTCAAATCTCCGCCGGTTTATGGATGAACTGGAAAGCTCCGAGGGTGTTGGGCTGCAATCCTATGCGGATATCCTGGGATTCTCTACGGCAAAGCCGGAAGTTTTCTGGTTAAAACTGTGGGAGTTCTGCGGCGTTGTGGCGGAAACCCGTGGAAAGCCTGTTCTTGTCGATGGCGGCAAGATGCCCGGCGGCCGCTTTTTCCCCGATGCCAGGCTGAACTATGCCGAAAACCTCCTGCGCCGGAATGATGCTGAGCCCGCTCTGATTTTCTGGGGCGAAGACAGGATCAAGACGGCCATGACCTGGCGCCAGCTCAATGCGCGTGTTGCCCAAACCCACCGTGCGCTTGTCAAAGCCGGGATCACACCGGGTGACCGGGTCTGTGCCGTGGTGCCCAACCATCCCGAAACCATCGTGGCCTTCCTGGCGGTTGCCTCGCTCGGCGCCGTCTGGTCGTCCTGTTCGCCGGATTTCGGCGAGCGCGGCATTCTCGACCGCTTCGGCCAGATTGCCCCCAAGCTTCTGTTCACCTGCGATGCCTATTTCTATGCCGGCAAAACCCATAGCCTCGCCGAAAAAATCGCCAAGGTTCTGACTCGGCTGCCAAGCGTCGAAAAGACCGTGGTGATCGACTATACCGGACAGGCCGGAGTGATGGCCGCGCAATTGCCAAAGGCAAAAACCCTTGACGACTTCCGCTGCGGCGAAAGCGATGCCCCCATTGCCTTCGCCCAGATGCCCTTCGACCACCCGCTTTATATCCTCTATTCCTCCGGAACCACCGGCATTCCCAAATGCATCGTGCATCGCGCCGGCGGCATTTTGCTGAAGCACCTCAGCGAGATTGTCCTGAACAGCGACGTGAAGCCGGGCGACCGCCTCTTCTACTTCACCACCTGCGGCTGGATGATGTGGAACTGGCTGGTGAGCGGTCTGGCCGCCGGCGCCACCCTGCTGCTCTACGACGGCTCGCCGTTTCACCCGAATGAGCGCGCGCTGTTTGATTTCGCCGACGCGGCGGACATGACGGTTTTCGGAACCTCCGCCAAATATATCGATTCCGTGCGCAAAACCGGCTGGCGGGCCCGCGACTCCCACAAGCTCACCAACCTTCGCAGCCTGATGTCCACCGGCTCGCCGCTCAGCCCGGAGAATTTCGATTTTGTCTATGACGCGGTAAAACCCGATATCCACCTCGCTTCCATTTCCGGCGGCACCGATATTTGCGGCTGCTTCGTGGGCGGCAATCCGCTGGGCAGCGTCTGGCGCGGTGAAATCCAGGGGCCGATGCTCGGCATGGCCATGGATGTGCTGGATGACAAAGGGCATTCGGTTAAACAGGAAAAGGGCGAACTGGTGTGCACCAAGCCGTTTCCCTCCATGCCCGTCATGTTCTGGAACGACCCTGACGGCCAGAAATATCACAACGCCTATTTCGCCCGCTTTGACAATATCTGGTGCCACGGTGATTTCGCCGAAATCACCGGCCACGACGGCCTCATCATTCATGGCCGTTCCGATGCAACGCTGAATCCCGGCGGGGTGCGCATCGGCACCGCTGAAATCTATGCCCAGGTTGAGCGCATCCCCGAGGTGCTTGAAGCCCTGGCCATCGGCCAGGACTGGGACAATGACGTGCGCGTTGTTCTCTTTGTGCGGTTGGCGCCGGGCGCCACGCTGGATGACAGGTTGATCGCCCTGATCAAGAAGCAGGTGCGCGACGGCGCTTCGCCCCGCCATGTGCCCGCGGTGATTCTTGCGGTGAAGGACATTCCGCGCACTAAGTCCGGCAAAATCACTGAGCTGGCGGTGCGTGAAATCGTTCATGGCCGCGAAGTGAAGAACCGGGAAGCGCTGGCCAATCCCGAAGCCCTCGACCTGTTCCGGAATCTCGCAGCCCTTACCTGAAGCTCTCGCGGTTGCGGAGATTGCGCGTGAGCAGGATGATCGGAATAAGGCCCGCCGCAACAATGGTCAGCGCCGGTGGGGCGCTTTCTTCGAGTTGCCCAAGCGACGCCAGCAGAAACACTTGCGTTGCCAGGGTCTCGAAATCAAATGGCCTGAGAATAAGCGTGGCAGGCAGCTCCTTCATGCAATCGACAAAGACCAGGAGCGCGGCGGTGACCAGTGCCGGGCGCAGAATGGGCAGATGGATCTCGAGAACGGTGCGGAGCGGCGTGCGGCCCAAGGTGCGCGCCGCAAAGGTCAGATTGGGCGTCACTTTCTCCAGCCCGCTTTCCAGCGAGCCGAAGGAGATGGCCAGAAATCGGATGGCATAGGCAAAGACGATTGCGGTAATCGTGCCGGACAGCAGAAGGCCGGTGGAAACGCCAAACATGTTGCGCATGAAGGCATCGACGGTGTTGTCGAAATAGGCAAGCGGAATGAGAACGCCGATGCCCAACACCGTTCCCGGCATGGCATAGCCGACACTGGCAAGCCTGAGAAACGTGGTGAGCCACGCGCCGCGTTGCGCGCGGTGCGCGTAGGCGAGGATAAGGCCGAGGATCAGGACCACAAGGCTTGCCACCAGGGAGAGAGCCAGCGAGTGCCGCATGGAATCGAAATAACTGGCGGAGAAGAGATCTTCCACATGCCGTGTTGCAAATTTCAGGAGAATGAGCGCCGGCAGGATAAAGCCCAGAAACACCGGCAGGAGACAGGCAAGCATGGCCAATATCCCGCGCCAGCCCGTAAGCCGCGTGCGCCGTGGCGTCATGGGCTGGCGTGCGCCCGGCACGGTGGATTGCTGCTTTCGCGCATGGCGTTCAACCCACAGCAGGGCGAAGACGAAGATCAGCAGGACGACGGCCAATTGCGCCGCCCCACCCAGGTTTCCTTCGCCCAGCCAGGTTGTGTAAATGCCAAGCGTCAGGGTATTGACGCCGAAGAAGCCCACCGCCGCAATGTCGTTCAGGCATTCCATAAGCGCGAGGCTGACGCCGACCACGATGGCGGGCCTTGCCTGCGGCAGGGCCACGGAAAGAAACGCCCCCCATGGCGATTTGCCAAGGGTACGCGCCACGTCAAGCTGGCTCATGGGCTGGCGCAGGAAACTCGCCTGCGCCGTCATGTAAACATAGGGATACAGCACCAGCGCCAGCACAAGCACCGCGCCGGGAAGCGAGCGGATTTCCGGAAACATGTAGTCCTCCGGACGGCTCCACCCCATCGTGCCGCGCAGCCAGGTTTGCAAGGCGCCCGCATAATTCAGGAAATCCACATAGGTGTAGGACACAATATAGGTGGGCATGGCCAGCGGCATGAGGCAGGCCCATTGCAACACTCGTCGCAGCGGAAAGTCATGCAGGCTCACCAGCCAGGCCGTGGCCGTGCCGATGATGAAGGTGAGAAGTCCCACTCCCGCCATCAGGCCAAGGGTGCGCCAGACATAGCCCGGCAATACCGTCTGCAGCAAATGCGGCCAGATGTTTTCGCTGGAGGCGAAGGAGAGGAGAACGATCGTGAGAATGGGCAGCGTGACGAGAACTGCGATGAGAGCAGCACCAAGCATAAGCCAGGTCTCGGCAGGGGGAGTCCTGAACTTCGGATGTGTGGACATCACGGCCATTCCGCGTGGCGGCTATTCCGCCAGGACGCGCGTTGTCGGGAATGTAAGTTCAATGAGCGTGCCCTTGCGGGGTTCGCTCGAAATTTCGAACTTGGTGCGGTTGGCTTCGGCCAGCGCCTTGGTGAGCGGCAAGCCAAGGCCCGTGCCTTGCACCTCGCGGCCTTCGGTGACCACCCGCTTGAAGGGTTCGAGGGCATCGCGCAATTGCTCCGCATTCATTCCGATGCCCGTGTCCTTGACGCGAAGCTTCAGCTCGCCCGTCTTGTTCATCTGGGCCGAGACTATAACCTGTCCGCCCGGATCGGTAAACTTGATGGCGTTTGAAAGGATGTTGAGCATGATCTGCCGCATGGAGCGTTGATCGGCGACGACATTGGGAAGATCGCTGGGCATCGCCTTGCGGATGACGACGCGGGCCCCCGTTGCGGCCTCCTGCAGCATCTTGATGGCATTGTCCGCCGTATCGCTGAGGTTAACCGCCGTGAAATTAAGCTCAAGCTGGCCCGCCTCGACTTTCGAAAGGTCGAGAAGGTCATTGATCAGCGAGAGCAGCAGCCCGCCGCTGGAGTGAATGTCATTCACATAGCCGCGGTATTTGTCGTTCTTGATTTCGCCGAAGCGTTCCAGCCGCATGACTTCCGAGAAGCCCATGATGGCGTTGAGCGGCGTGCGCAGCTCATGGCTGATGCGGGCCAGGAATTCCGATTTCTGCCGGCTCGTGGCTTCGGCTACTTCCTTGGCCTCGCGCAATTCCGATTCCGTCCGTTTCCACTGGGTGATGTCGCGCACCACGGCGCAGAAGGCGGCGCGTGAGCTGAGCGACTGCAGCGCTCCGATCGTCAGGAAGAGGGGAACCGATCCGCCCTGCTTGACGATGGCGTTCACCTCGCGCCCGTCGTTGAACACGCTGGCCAGTCCCGGCCCCTGCAGGGCCGACAGATAGTCGCGCAACACCTTCCGGCTGTCCGGCGCGAGCAGATCGCCAAACGGTTTGTCCGCCACTTCAGCGATGCGGTAGCCGAAAATGGCTTCGGCCCCGGCGCTGAAGGTATGGATCTTGCCGTCGCGGTCGAGCGTAATGATCCCGTCCGTTGCCGTATCGAGAATGGCCCGCAGTTCTTCATCGGCGACCGGCTGGGTGTTTTGAGCGATCTCAGGTGCATGAATGATTTCCTTGGCGGAAGGAATCGCCTGTGCTTCTGCGGGCGCCGCACTGACCGGTGGCGCGGCCTTCACTTCACGCGGTTTGGAAAGTGGCGCCGCGACCGGCTTCAACATGAACTGGCGGGCCGGGCCGTTCTGCCAGGCAACCTCGGACAATTGCGCCGCGAAGCTGAGATGCACGCCGTTTTCAAGCGCCAGCGTGGCCACCGGAACTGATTGGCGGAGCATTGAAAAATACGCCCACACGGCCTCATCATTGATCAGGTCATCAACCGAGGCATAACCGAAAAACCCAAGCGCCTTCGAATTGGCGTGCAGCACCTGTTCGCCCCTGCTGATCACCACCGCATGGACGAGGCTGTCGATGGCATTGGTGACGGGCCACGGAACTGCCGCCGGCTGGCGCCTCGGTTTTTCCGCCGCGGGCCTGTGATCCACGACGGATTCGCTCAACACCCTGCCAAGCTCGTGAAATGCTTGCGCTTCGGCAGCGGCAAGCTGTGGCTTCGCATCTTGCGGGCGATTTGACATCGTCCGTTCCAGGGCGCGCCGTTCGGTAATGTCGTCGAGGAGCACCATGGCAAAGGCAACCGGATCTGCCGCGGAGTCCAGTTTTTGCAAGGTGAGCCTGATGTCGCGCTGGCCGATTTTGGTGCGCAGCCGCCGGACGTCGCTGACCGTTCCGGTCGATGCCAGCCGCGTCAGCAAATCATCGGCAAGGGCTGAATCCTCGACAAGGGCGCTGAGGCTGGCGCGCTGGTCTGCGCCCAAAAGCAGCCGGGCCGCCGCATTGAGGCGGTGCAGCGAGCCGTCCCGCCCCATGAACGCTGCCGCCGCGGGCAGCAGGTCAAAGGCCAGCGCCAGTTTTTCCGTTGGGATTTCGCTGGCCCCGTCGCTCGGCCCCGTAGCGATCACCAGAAGGCCCGCCCGCCCGTCGGCCAGGGCGTGAATGGTGCAGCGGCAGGGCAGCGGCACGGTTCGGCCCGAGGAGGGGAAGTGGAGAAGCGTGGTTTCGACCTGGCCCCGGCTCAGCTTTTTGGACAGCCCCATGATCTGTTCAACCCCCGGCTCAGCCAGATCAAAAGGCCGGTCGATGAGGTCAAAAAGCGATTCGCCGCTGAAATAGGCAACCCCCGCCGGGTTCGCCCATACGATACGCCCCCGCGCCCCGTCCCACAGCCAGGCGGGGCTGGCAAGGGTGCGCAAATCTTCAAGCGTTGGCGCCTCTGGTCTGGTCAAACTACCCGCAGCCAGGGTTTACCCGGCCGATCCCCACGCAATTACGAACCTGTGGGCCGGCCATTTGCGGTCGGCCCACCCCCGTCGGCAAACTAAATCAATTTTTTAAGATCACGTCCACCTTTGGTTAACCAAAGGTCATAAAAATGTACAATTGGTTAACGTAGGCCTCAATTCAGCACATGATGCTGCAGTGCAAGAATTATGTTGCAATGCATCATTTTTGTGCCTATATCGGATTTAAGCGACAGATCGCGCCGTTAACCCCTTTGGAGAGTGTCCCATGAACAAGAAATCAAGATTTGATTCCGCCCCAGGAATGTCATCCGAGGCATTTGAAGCTTCGAGCGCCGCCGAAGCTCTCGAAATGCCCAAGGAAGCCCGTGAATTTGCCCACAAGTCGGTGGACCAGGCTCAGGTCGCTTTTGAGAAGGTGAAGGACGTGGCCCAAGATAATGTGCAGGTTTTTGAAGCCGTGGCTTCCGCCTACAAGTCGGGCGTCGTGGACTTCCAGAAGAAGGCCATGGAATTTACCCAGAAGAACATGGAGCAGGCCTTCGCCTTTAGCCGCAAACTGTTTTCGACCCGGGAATTCGGCGAAGTCGTTTCCCTCCAGCAGAACTTCGTCAAGGATCAGGCCGAAGCCTTCAAGGCCCAGGCCGGCGAATTGAATGAAATTGCCGTGCGCCTGACCACCGAGACGGCCCAGCCGCTGAAGAGCAGCTTTGAAAAATCCGTCAAGGACTTCAGCAAGTCATTTGCTGCTTGATCCTCTCTGAGCTTTTGAGTGAAGGCCCGCGCTTGTCGCGGGCCTTTTTGTTTGCTTGAATTTGCGGGCGCACCTCGCTAGTTTGCGCGGGCCTTGAAGTTGCAGCTGTAGCTCAGTTGGTTAGAGCGCCGGATTGTGGATCCGGAGGTCGGTGGTTCGAGCCCACCCAGCTGTACCAAAAAAATTTCCATCACACCCGCCCGCAAAAATCCCGCTGCGAATATCCACGTAAGTTACTCCGGGCTTGGTGGTTGTCGAATCTTGTCTATACAAGCCATCATATGAGGTGAAGGCCCGCGCTTCTTCGGCGCAAAATGCATTGTTGACCGCGTCAATTGCGGAAGCTGAATCAGCGGCTAACCCTCCCGCTTCAGTTTCTCGCGCCGCGCCAGTTCGGCGGCGGAGGGGTTGTTCGCGCCGCCGACGGTGGCCGTCTTTACCTCGCCATCGCGCATGTAAGTCGCGGCGATCAGGCCGTTCTGCGAGACGGCGCTATGCGTCAGCTTGAACGCGCGCGGCTGGCTGTCGCCGCCGAACAGGCGCTTGCCCTTGCCGAGCACCAGGGGGAACGTGAACGTCCGGATCTCGTCGACGAGGCTCGCGGCGAGCAAAGCATGCACAAGTTCGGTGCTGCCCTGGGTGAGGAGGGTTGGGCCGTCTTCCTGTTTGAGTTTCGCCACATCCTTGGCCGCGTCGCGCAGCGCCACCGAACCTTTCCAGCTGAGGTCGGCGCCTTTGCGCGTCGCCACATACTTGGTGATGCGGTTGAATGTCTTGGCGATGTCGTCGTAAGGTCCGGCTTCGGCATAGGGCCAGTGCGCCGCGAAAATGTCGTAGGTGCGCCGCCCCAGCAGCAGGTCGAACGGCTGGTCGAACAACTTGCCGACTTCCTCACCGAATACCGGATCGACGTCCGCCAGCGGCGCAACCCAACCACCGAACTTGAAGCCGCCGGTCGGATCTTCCTCCGGCCCGCCCGGGGCCTGCATCACGCCATCCATCGAAACGAACGCGCCGACGATCACTTTTCTCATGGTCTCTCCTCTTCCGCCGTGGGAACTCCAAGTTGCCAATGACTAAATAATTCAAGCGACCAGGAAGGGTTCCAGTTGGTCCTTGCGCCGGTGGTAGCTTTGCACCGCCGATGGCGGCACCTCGCTCTCGGCCAGCGCAACCCAGTCCTGAGCCAGGGTTATCCACAATTGCTTGGAAGCGGGGGATTTGACCAAGCCGGACTTGAAATAGCAAAATTCCGCCTGAGCCCAGTATTCCGCGAACTTACTTTCTGCCATGACGCACCTTACCTTAGAGCCCCGTTGAGGGGCCTCAGTTGAGATTTCTCTACGTGGGCATTTTGTCGAAAAATAGCCCTGATGCTGCGGCCGCACCAGGAAGCCTCAGAATGACCACACCAGCAGCGTGGCGAGTCCCAGCAGCAGGCCCATGCTGAAGATGTCGGTGGCGGTGGTGAGGAAGATGCTTGACGCGGTGGCGGGGTCGGCGCCGCAGCGCTTGAGCGTCAGGGGCACCAGGGCGCCGCAGATGCCGCTCACCGTGCACGAGCCGATCATCGCGAGAAACACCACGAGGGCAAGCATCAGCGCATCGGGCGACTGCTGCCCCGTCGCCGTGACATACATGGCCACGCCCGCGACCAGTCCGACCGGCCCGCCATTCAGGGCGCCCAGCACCCCTTCCTTGGTCACCAGCTTCATGCCGTCGCCATCGCTGATCTCGCCCAGCGTGAGGCCGCGCAGTGTCACGGCCAGCGCCTGGCAGCCGGTGTTGCCGGACTGCCCGGCCAGCACCGGCAGGAACGCCGCCAGGATTACCAGTTGATCGATCGTGCCCTGGAACAGGGCCACCACGGCGCCCGCCAGAAAGGCGGTCAGCAGGTTAAGCTGGAGCCATGGGTGGCGGAAACGGAAGGCGCGCCACAGGGGCGTGGAAATCCGCTCCTCCCTTTCCACCCCCACCATGCTGCCGGCCTGCGCCGTGATCGCGAAAGCCTTGGCCTCAAACAGCGTTTGGCCCCGCACCAGGCCCAGCAGTGTGCCGTCGTCGTCGCACACCGGGTATACCGGGTAGTGGCGGGCCAGCGTCAGCGGCATCGCATCGGATTGCGCCATGCCGGCGCGAAAGGCGAACACGTCGCGCAGCATGATGTCGGCCAGCGGTGTCGCATGGCTGTTGAACAACAGGTCCCGCATCGTCACAAGGCCAAGCAGCTTGCCGGCGCTGTCCACGACGTAGCCATAGGTGACCAATACGTTCTGCAGCAGCTTGCGCAGTGTTTCGATGGCCTCACCCACGTTCATATGCGGAGCAAGCACCGATTGGGCCGGCTCCATCATGCGGCCGATGGTGTCGGGCGCGAAAGCCTGGTTGCGCTGCCATTGCCGTGCCAGCTCGGGTGTTGCGGCATCCAGTATGGCCTGGCGCCGCTCCGGCTTCAACGTGGCCAGAATGTCCTGCACGAAACCTTGATTGAGCCGCACCAGCGCTTCGAAGGCAACGGAAGGAGACACGGCATCAAGCTGGCGGCCGGCCGCTTCGGGGCCGTGCGCCTGGAGAGTTTGGACGAGCCTGCCGAGCTCCTCGGACATGATGCTGGCTGGTGTAACAGGGGAGAGCGTGGCAGACGGCATAAGGGCTGAGTCCTCGAAGGGTAGGTGCGCGCGAAGAAAGATGGCAATGGAGCAGCTTTACCACTGCAATGCTATCTGCGCACACCCAATAGATTGTCCGTGGTAAACGCCTCCGCAAGCTGGGCTTCCGTCATCACGCCCTCGCTCAAGGCAACCTCGCGGACCGTGCGCCGGGTCTTCAAGGCGATTTTCGCCACCCGCGCCGCTTCGTCGTAGCCGATATAGGGATTAAGCGCCGTCACCGTGATGAGTGAGCCATCGAGCAACTCGCGGCAGCGCTCTTCGTCGGCCTCGATGCCCAGCACGCATTTTTCCCGCAAAGTCACCATGCCGCGCATCAGCATCCGCATCGATTGCAGGATGTTGAAAACAATGACCGGCTCCATGGCATTGAGCTGCAACTGGCCGGCCTCCGCCGCAAGCGTCACCGTGAGGTCATTGCCGATTACCTGGTAGGCGATCTGGTTGACCACCTCCGGCACCACCGGATTGACCTTGCCCGGCATGATCGAAGAGCCGGCCTGCACCGAGGGCAGGCGGATTTCGCCGAAGCCCGCCCGCGGCCCGCTGTTGAGCAGCCGCAGGTCATTGCAGATTTTGGAAAGCTTGACCGCGATGCGTTTCAGCACGCCCGAGAAGGTGACAAAGGCCCCCATGTCGGAGGTGGCCTCGATCAGATCGCCGGCGGTGACAAGGTCAACGCCCGATATTTTCGAAAGATGGCCAATGACCGTGGCCGGATAATGCCCCGGGGTATTGATGCCCGTGCCAATCGCCGTGCCGCCGAGATTGACCTCGCGCAGCAGGTTGGCAAATTCCTTCAAGCGGTCGATATCTTCGCCGACGGTGACGGCAAAGGCGCGGAATTCCGAGCCCAGCCGCATCGGCACCGCATCCATCAGCTGGGTGCGGCCAACCTTGATGATATGATCGAACTCCACGGCTTTCCCGAGAAACGCTGCCTTCAGCGCAATCTGGCTGTCCAGCAGGGACGGGCAATCGCGCAGAATGGTGAGGCGCACCGCCGTGGGATAAACGTCATTGGTGGACTGCGAGAGATTGACGTGGTCATTGGGATTGATGCTCGCATAGTCGCCCCGCGCTTTCCCGATATGGCGCAGCGCCATGTTGGCAATGACTTCATTGGCGTTCATGTTGGTCGAAGTGCCAGCCCCGCCCTGCAGCATGTCGACCACGAAGAACTCATGGCCTTGGCCCGCAATGATTTGATCACATGCCGCCATGATGGCGTCCGCGATTTTGGGGCTGAGCGCGCCAAGCTCGAGATTGGCAAGCGCCCCCGCCTTCTTCACCATGGCCAGCGATTGCACCAGTTCCGGATAATGGTTGAGCAAAACCCCGGTGATCGGAAAATTCTCGACGGCCCGCGCCGTATGGATGCCATAATCGGCCGTATCAGGTATTTTCATTTCGCCGAGGGAATCTTTTTCGATGCGGAAGGAGGCCATGAGGTGAAACTTTCTGATGTGACGGGCCTATCCATAGGCCTTGCAAAAAAATTAAGCAAAGTTGATAATTCGCCCGGTTTGAAAGGCTTTTTGTGTGACAATTGAACTGAGGCCCGATGGCCGCCAGTCGGAAACGGCGCTTGCCGTGCAGCGCGGCGTCGGCCGCCTGATGCGCAGCCTGGGCTTTGCAATTCTCAATGAATTCACCCTCGCCACGGGGCGCCGTGCCGATGTGATCGCCCTTGGCGACAGCGGCGCCATCTGGATCATTGAAATCAAATCCTCACTCCTGGATTTCCGGGTCGACCAGAAATGGCCGGAGTACCGCGACTTCTGCGACCGGTTTTTCTTTGCGATTCCGCAAACCCTCGATCCCGAGATCATTCCCTTCGAGGCGGGCCTGATCGTGGCTGATAACTGGGGGGCGGAGATTTTGCGCCAGTCCGGCGAAACCGCGCTTCACGCGTCGCGGCGCAAGGCCGTGACCCTGGCCTTCGCCCGCGTCTCCAGCCAGCGCCTGCACAGTCTTTATGATCCCTGATTACTTGGGGGCGCGTTTTGCCAGAATGCGCTGTAGGGTGCGGCGGTGCATGTTGAGGCGCCGCGCCGTTTCCGAAACATTGCGGCTGCACAGTTCATAGACCCGTTGGATATGCTCCCAGCGCACCCGGTCGGCCGACATGGGGTTTTCCGGCAGCGCCGAACGGCTGTCCTTGTCGGAAATGAGCGCCCCGTAAACCGCATCGGCGTCGGCGGGCTTCGCCAGGTAATCGATCGCTCCCAGCTTCACCGCCGTCACCGCCGTGGCGATATTCCCGTAGCCCGTGAGCACCACGACGCGGGCCTCCGGCCTGCTGGCATGCAGGGCCTCGATCACGTCCAGCCCGTTGCCGTCGCTCAGCCGCAGGTCGACGACCGCATAGCCCGGCGCTGACTTCTTCACCTGCTGAATGCCCTCGGCCACCGACTCGGCCATGCGCACTTCGAAGCCGCGCGTTTCCATGGCCCGCGCCAGCCGGGTCAAAAAGGGCTTGTCGTCATCAACGAGCAAAAGCGTTTTGTCGGCGGGAAGATTGATTTCAGCCATGGCGGTTCTCTTATTCACCCTCTTATACGAGTCAAGAGGCCCCTTGGACACCGTCTTATGCGGCGCCCAGATCCACCATGCCCCGGGGCCAACTCAATCGGATGATAGCGCCATGCTCGGGAAGCGGGCGGTTGGCCAGCGAAACCGTGGCGCCCGAGCGTTCGAGCAGGGTCTTGGCGATAAAAAACCCCAGCCCCATGCCTTCGTGGCGTCCCTTTTCACCCTCATCGTCCACCCCATAGCCCGGCCGGGTGGTCACAAAGGGATCGCCGAGACGGTCGAAAATCGCCTGGCCAAAACCTGGCCCGTCATCTGAAATCAGCAGCGATACTTTCGCCGGCGACCATTGCGCAACAATGCCGACCTTCGTCTCGGCAAAATCCACGGCATTCTCCAGAAGATTCCCCAAGCCATAGGCAATGGCCGGATTGCGGCGGAATACGGGTTCGGGCGTTTGCCCCGCCGTGCCGTCGCTGGCAACCGTGATGTCGATGGTGACGTCCGGCCCGCGGATGGGGGCCACCAGATCCTCGATCATCACCGAAAGCTTGACCCGGGCATACATGTCGTCGGCCTGCGTATCGCGGTTGGCAAGCCGTGACAGGATTTCCCGGCACCGTCCGGTCTGGCTGATCAGCAGGTCGATATCCTCCGTATGCGGACCTTTTTGCGGCAGTTCCCGTTTCAGTTCCTTCGCCACCAGCGCGATGGTGGCCAGCGGCGTGCCCAGTTCATGGGCTGCCGCGGCGGCGAGCCCGTCAAGGGCTGAAAGCCGCTGCTCGCGCGCCAGCACCAGCTCGGCGGCGGTAAGGGCCGATGACATCTGCCGGGCTTCCTCCGCAATGCGCCGCGCGTAGATCGATGAAAAGACCACGCCGCACATGATGGCCGCCCACATGCCGGCGATATAGGCCTTGGGCAGAACCAGCGGTGCGGCCGTGTTCCACGGCAGCGGCTGGTGGAAAATTGCCAGAAAGCTGGCGCAGACGAAAGCAATCGTGCTGAGCCACAGCGTCCATTTCAGGGGCAATGAAGTGGCCGACACGGTGACCGGCACCAGGAATAGGAAGGCGAAGGGATTTTCCAACCCGCCGGTGAGGTAGAGGAGCAGCGCCAGTTGGATGACATCATAGCCCAGAAGCAGCCCGGCCTGCGTCGGCGCCAGCCTTAAGCTGGAGCGCCAGCGCAGGGTGAGGAAGATATTGAGCCAGGCGCTCAGCGCAATGACGCCGAGGCAGGCGCCCAATGGCAGCGGAAAATCCAGGATGAAATGCACCCCCAGCACCGCCAGCGCTTGCCCGAAAACCGCCAGCCAGCGCAGGCGCACCAGGGTCCGCAGGCGGAGAAGCCCCGCCGTCGTGGTAAAAGTTTCCGCTCCTTCCGGAGCGCTGGTAAAGATTGACATTATCGGCTTGCCTTCCGATTTACTCCGCAATGACATTAGGATAAAGCCTCCGAAATGCCAAAACCGCATTATGCGCCGTCGCGCTTTCAGCTCGTCTTCGCAACCCTCGCCCTGCTTGCCGCGCTCCTTCTTGCCGGCGCCGCTTTTTATGTATCCAAGCCAATGGGCCTTGCGACCGGCATCGGCACCGCCCGCGTTGGCGGCCCCTTCACGCTCACCGACCAAAACGGGCGGAAGAGGACCGACACGGATTTTCGCGGGCATTACATGCTGGTGTTTTTCGGCTACACCTATTGCCCCGATCTTTGCCCCACCGAATTGCAGGTAATGTCGGCCGCCTTGGACAGTTTGGGCGCCAAGGCCGATGCCATACAGCCGGTCTTCATCACCTTCGATCCGGAGCGCGATACCCCGGAAGTGTTGAAGCAGTATGTTTCAAACTTCCATCCCCGTCTCGTGGGCCTGACCGGAACGCCCGCGGAGGTGGCCGCCGCCGCCAGCGCCTACCGGGTCTATTACAGCAAGGTTGCAGCCAGTTCCGCCGATACCTACCTTATGGACCATTCCACCATTATCTATTTGATGGACCCGCAGGGTAAGTTCCTCAGGCATTTCAGCTACACAACCGACGCGGCCACCTTGGCCAAGGCCCTGGAAGAGGCCATTTCCGGTTAATTTACTGTTATAATAGTATAATTGACATTGCAGGAAGCCTGCGGAGTTGTTAGGTTTGCATTGCAGCATGATTTGCTTTTTCGCTGCTGAAGGGACGCATTCTGAATGCTCTATAATCTCTACGAGATGAACCACGCGGCCCTTGTGCCCTGGCGTGCGGCGGCGGATTTGGGCCTGAATTTCTGGCAGAACCCGGTCAACCCCTGGAGCTCCACCAGCACGGCGCGCGCCGTGAGCGCCTCGCTTGAACTCTTTGAGCGCGCCACCCGCCGCTTTGCAAAACCCTCCTTTGGGCTCACTGAAACAACCGTCGGCGGCGTCACCGTCGGCCTCAGCGAGCAAATTCTGCTGCACAAGCCCTTCGTCTCGCTGCTGCATTTCAGCAAGGTCTGGCCGGAAAAGACCAAGGCGGCGGCCCAACCGAAGCTGCTGGTCGTGGCGCCCATGTCGGGCCACTATGCCACCCTGCTGCGCGGCACCGTTGAGGCGTTGCTGCCGCATTTCGATGTTTACATCACCGACTGGACCGATGCCCGCACCGTTCCCCTCGCGATGGGAAAATTCGATCTCGAGGATTATGTCGATCACGTCATCGAAATGCTCCATGTCCTGGGCGGCAACATCAATGTCATGGCCGTGTGCCAGCCCTCGGTTCCGGTCCTGGCGGCCGTGGCCCTGATGAACGCCGGGGGCGACAGCAACACGCCGAAAGCAATGATCCTGACAGGCGGCCCGATCGACACGCGCCGCAATCCCACCGCCGTCAACAAGCTGGCGGAAGAAAGGGGCTCCGACTGGTTCCGCCAGAATGTGATCATGAAGGTGCCGTTCCCCCATGCGGGCTTCATGCGTGACGTTTATCCCGGCTTCCTGCAATTGACCGGTTTCATGACCATGAATCTTGACCGCCACATGGATGCCCACCGCCAGCTCTTCTGGCACCTGGTTGAGGGCGATGAAGAGAGCGCCGAAAAGCAGGAAGTGTTCTACGATGAATACATGTCGGTCATGGATTTGACCGCCGAGTTTTATTTGCAAACCGTGGACCGCGTCTTCGTCAATCACGACCTGCCGAACGGCTCCTACATGCATCGCGGAACCCTTGTCGATCCTTCAAAAATCACCGGGACGGCCCTGCTCACGGTTGAAGGCGAACGCGATGACATTTCCGGCGTCGGCCAGACCGAAGCCGCCCATGACTTGTGTTCCAACTTGCCGCGGGAAAAGAAACGCCATCACCTGCAGCTCGGTGTCGGCCACTACGGCGTGTTCAGCGGCTCGCGCTTCCGCAAGGATGTTGTGCCGATGATCGTGGATTTCGTGAGCGCCAACGCCTGATGGCCGGCCTGCTTCGCAAATTTGTGAAAGCATGGTCGGAAACTCCAGTCGAACCCTATTCCCTCTCCATCGACGGCCAGGCCGTCGTTGTGAATTTCCGCCGCAACAGCCGGGCCAAGCGCATTATTCTCCGCCTCACGCGGGAAGCCACGGGGGTTGTCGTGACGATCCCGAAGAAAATGAACCTGGCCCGCGCCCAGGCTTTTGTGGAGAAGTCGGTTCCGTGGATTTCGAAGCATCTCAAGCAAAGAGCTCCGCCGGCTATTCTGGAACCCGGGTCCGTCATTCCGTTTCGCGGTATTCCGCACGAAGTTCACGCCACCACGCTGCGCCGCGGCCTCATCACCATTGATCCGGAAGCGCGCCGCATTCTTGTGCCCGGCGATCCCCGCCATTTGAGCCGCCGCCTGCAGGATTGGCTGAAGGCGCAGGCCAAGGCCGATCTCACCGAAGCGTCGGCCCGCTATGCAAAATCCATGGCCGTCGATTTCAAGCGGATTTCAGTGCGTGACCAGAAAAGCCGCTGGGGCTCATGTTCGGCGGCAGGCGATCTCTCGTATAATTGGCGCCTGATCCTCGCCCCAAGCCACATTTTGGATTATGTCGCAGCCCACGAAGTGGCCCATCGCCGGCACATGAATCATGGGCCGGGATTCTGGCGCCTGGTGCTGCAGCATTGCCCGCACGCCTCAACCGCCAAGCATTGGTTCAAGTCCAACGGCGCGGAGCTGCACCGGTTTACGGCCCGTCAATAGATCGAATTGTTGTCGTTCTTGGACTGGCGCTTCTTCCTTTTCTCCGCCCGCGACTCATCGCTGCTGCCGAAAATGCGCTCGAAGAATCCCTTCTTGCGCCTGGGCGTCGCAAACTCCTCATCGCCGCCATAGTCCATGCTGTCGTCCTGGGAAACCAGATAGGGGTCAGCGCTTTCCGGCTGCTCCTCAATGTAACCGGGCAGCGGGGCAGGCGATAGATTGGCATGGGCCACTTCCATCACGTCCTTCCAGATCGCCGCCGGCACGGATCCGCCGGTCACGGTTTTGGTGGGCGAATTGTCATCATTGCCAAGCCACACGCCGGCCACCAGATAACTTGAATAGCCGACAAACCAGGCATCCCGGTAATCCTGGCTTGTGCCGGTTTTGCCGGCGATATCGAAGTCGGGAATTTGCGCCTTCTTGGCGGTGCCTTCATTGACCACGGCCCGCATCATGGAATTCATCGAGCCCAGATCGCGGTTGGCCATGGCCTGTCCCAAGCCATCGCCGCTGCGCTCGTAAATAACCTGGCCGTCGCGCGTCACGATGCGGCGCACCGAATAGGGCACAATGCTGTATCCGCCATTGGCAAACGGCGTGAAGGCCGATGTCAGCTCCAGAAGCGTTACTTCCGAAGTCCCGAGCGCAATCGACGCGTCGTTGCCGAGATGCGAGGTAATGCCGAGGCGGTGCGCCACCGCCACGACATTTTCCGGACCCACGGTGTTGGCCAGTTGGGCCGCGACGGTGTTGAGCGAAAGCGCCAGGGCCGTGCGGAGCGACACTTCGCCCAGGTATTTGTGCTTGTAGTTTTCCGGCTCCCAGTTGCCGATGCGGGTGGGTTGGTCAACCGCCATGGACTCCGGCGTATAACCCTGTTCCATGGCCGCGAGATAAACGAAGGGCTTGAAGGCCGAACCCGGCTGGCGCATCGCTTTGGTCACCCGGTTGTATTGGCTGCGCTGGTAGGATTTGCCGCCGACCATCGCCTTGACCGCGCCGAACGTGTCCATCACCACCATGGCCCCTTGCGAAACCTTGAGCTTCCTGCCTTCCTCGTTCAGATGCTTGCGCAGCGACCGTTCGGCGAGGAGTTGAAGCTGCGGATCGATGGTGGTTTCAACGATAATGGATTGGCCATAATTCTTGACCAGCAGGGGCAGCTGTTCGTTGATCCAGTCCACCACATATTGGGTGGCCGGAACATATTCTGACGCGACGACGGTTGTCGGCGCATTGATGGCCTGGTCCGCCTCGCCCTCGCTGATGAAGTTGGCATCGACCATGGCGTTGATCACCAGGCTGGTGCGCGCCGCCGCCGCCTCGGGATGCGCGATCGGATTGTAGTTGCTGGGGGCCTTGAGCACCCCAGCCAGCGTTGCCGCCTCGGTCAGGTTAAGGTCAGTGGCCGACTTGTGGTAGAAAACCTGCGCCGCCTTTTCAATGCCCGTGGCCCCCGAGCCGTAATAGACGCGGTTGAGATAGAGCTGGAGGATGTCATCCTTGGAAAATTTGGTTTCAAGCCACAGCGCCAGCACCAGTTCCTGCGCCTTTCGGGCGTAGGTGCGCTCGGGTTTCAGAAAAAGATTCTTGGCAAGCTGCTGGGTAATGGTTGAGCCGCCTTGCACCACGCGGCCCGCCGTGAAATTCTCATAGGCCGCGCGCATGAGGCTCAACGGATCAACCCCGAAATGCGAGCGGAAACGGTGGTCTTCGATGGCGATCAGGGCATTGGGCACATAGTCCGGAAGCTCCGATACGCGCACCTGGTCGCCGAAGAACGCCCCCTGTTCCGAAAGCACCGTGCCGTCTTCCGCCAGCAGCATGATGCCGGGCTGCAGTTCGGGTATTTGCAGAAGCCCCTTCTGGTTCAGCGAGAACCAGACATAACCGAACAGCGCGGCAAGGGCGATGCAGCCGAGCACGGCGGACTTGAAGGCGAAGGAGAAAAGCCAGCCGAGAAAGGAGCGCCGCCGTCTTGTCTGCTGGGTTAAATCGTCTCCGCCGCGGCGTTTCTTGCGGTCAAAAAGCTGCGGCTCCCGCCGTTCACTGGCGGAGCGCCTTTTTCTGCCACCGAATAGTCCCATCGTTGTCCCTTGCCCCAAGAGGCTCTAGGCCTTTGATGGGGCTTATCATTTAACCCTTGGTTAAGGGCCAGGCTCGGCGTAAAACATGGTCCAATAATGACCGCGCCGGATTACATCACGGCGCCCACCTGCCAAGGCACAAATTCATTGTCGCCGTAGCCCAGCTCCTCTGACTTGGTTGTTTCACCGGAAGCTACTTTCAGCACCTTGTCGAAGATTTCCTGGCCCTTGTCGGCAATCGAAACGCCTTCGACGACGTCTCCGCAATTGATGTCCATGTCTTCGATCATCCGCCGGTAAACATCCGAATTCGTCGCCAGTTTTATGGAGGGAACGGGCTTGCAGCCATAGGCCGAGCCGCGCCCCGTGGTGAAGCACAGCATGTTGGCCCCGCCGGCCACCTGGCCCGTGGCGGACACGGGGTCATAGCCCGGCGTATCCATGAACACGAAGCCCTTGGCAGTCACCTGTTCGGCATAGCGGTAGACTTCCCGCAGTGTCGTGGTCCCGCCCTTGGCGGCGGCCCCCAGGGACTTTTCAAGAATCGTGGACAGCCCCCCAAGCTTGTTGCCGGGTGAGGGATTATTGTTCATTTCCATCAGATTGCGCTTGGTATAATCCTCCCACCAATGGATCACATCGACCAGCTTTTCGCCCACTTCACGGCTTGCCGCCCGGCGCGTGAGAAGATGTTCCGCCCCATAGATCTCCGGTGTTTCCGAGAGGATGGCCGTTCCCCCCTGGCGGACCAGCAGATCGACCGCCGCTCCCAGCGCCGGGTTGGCGGTGATTCCCGAGTAGCCGTCCGAACCCCCGCATTGCAGCGCCAGGATTATTTCCGAGGCGTGGCATGTCTCGCGCTTCACGTCGTTGACGTAAGGCAGCATCGCCTTGACCGCTTCAACTCCGGCGGCAACCGTTTTGCGGGTTCCACCCGTTTCCTGAATGGTCATCGTCCGGAAGGTGTTTCCTTCCACGATTCCATAGGCCTCCTTGAAACGGGGAATCTGGAATCCCTCGCAGCCCAGGCCCACCATCATGACGCCGCCCATGTTCGGGTTGGTGGCGTAACCCCAGGAGGTGCGCTTCAGCACATCGAAGATGGCGCCGCGGAAATCAATGACGCAGCCATTGTCCTGCTTGAGCGCGACAACGCCGTCGATGTTTTTGTAATCTTTTAGAATTCCAGAGCGGTTAATCTCTTCGGCGATGAATTTTGCCACCGTGGCCGAGCAGTTCACGCTGGTCATGATGCCGATATAATTGCGCGTCCCCACCTTCCCGTTGGCGCGCCTAAACCCTTGGAACTTTTCCTGTTTCTCAAGCGGCAGAATGTCGGTCTGAACCGCTCCCTGGGCAAAGGCATAGTCATGCGAAAGTTCGCCCATGCCGATATTGTGTTCATGGATCCACGCTCCGGCCGGGATATCAACCTTGGCGAAGCCTATAATTTGCCCGAATTTTTTGACCGGCGCACCGGCTTTCACATTGGCCGCCGCCATCTTGTGGCCTTTGCCGATGCGTTCGGAGGCCACAATATCTTCGCTGGTGAGGGCTCCTTTTTCCACCGTGGTGATAGCCACAACGACGTTATCAACAGCATTGAGACGCAACATGTGCTGTTTTTGCGATGGTTTATCGAGCATTTGACGACCTCTGGGGATGCTATTCACATAGAACTTGCGTTGCCTATTATTCATACTAACATGTTAGTATGAATAATACAGCGGTGAGTTTTGACATACCTACCCCGCCCCGCAAGGGCACCCGTGGGGGCGCTGCCGATCATGTCTATCTGGTGTTGCGCGAAGCCATTGTGTCTTTGGAGCTCAAGCCCGGTCAGATTCTGGACAAGCAGGTTTTCGTCGAGCGCTTTGGGGTTTCGCGCGCCCCCATCTATGATGCCTTCACTAGGCTTCAGGCCGAAGCCCTGGTTGATGTGGTGCCCCAGCGCGGAACCACGGTCAGCCTGATCAAGATTTCCGATGCCCGGGAGAACATGTTCCTGCGCCGGGCCCTCGAAGTGGAAGCGGTGCGGGCGATTACCCGTAATTTCACCGGCGGCCAGCTTGAGACCCTGAAACAGAATCTGCGTTATCAGTCCGCCGCCGTGACCTCCGGTGACAAGGCCGGCTTTCACCGTTTTGACCTGGAATTTCATGCGGTGCTGTTCGAGGCCCTGGGCTTTGAGCGGGTGAAGGCCTTTGCCGAAACCGCAAGACTCGGCCTCGACCGGGTGCGGCGCCTGCTCAACTCGCGGCGCCGGCAGGAATTCACCCTGCAGGAACATCAAACCATCCTTGATGAAATCCAGCAGCGCAACGCCAACGCCGCCGCCAACGCCATGGGAGCCCACCTCGATGCCGTGATGAAGGAACTCGAAACTTTCGCCGCGGCAAATCCCGAACTTTTTGCCGACCTGCAAACCAAGCTATACGGACAACAATGAAAAAGAATGTGTTTAAGGCGCCCTCTGGAGCATCCATCCCGCTCACCGAAATGGGCATGGGCACCGCTCCCCTCGGCAATCTCTACCGCCCCCTGTCCGAAAAGGATGCCCAGGAAACCCTTGCGGCCGCCTGGAAGGCCGGCATCCGCTATTTTGACACGGCCCCGTTTTATGGCCTTGGCATTGCGGAAAACCGCCTCAATCCGTTTTTCCGCGCCCACAAGCGCAGCGAGTATGTGGTTTCAACCAAGGTCGGGCGCCTGCTCGAGCTGTGCAAGCCCGGTGAACGGGCCGGCATCGGAAAATTCTTTGACACGCCGTCACGCCGGGAAATTTTCGACTACACCTATGACGGCATTATGCGCTCGCTGGACTCCTCCCTCGAGCGTCTTGGCCTCGACCACGTCGATATTCTTTATGTCCACGATGTCGACGTGTTCACCCATGGCTCAGAAGCCATCCGTGATGCCCATGTGAAAACCCTGATGGGCAGCGGTTATAGAGCGCTGCAAAAATTGCGCGACGAGAAGGTGATCAAGGCCTTTGGCGCCGGCATCAATGAGTGGCAGGTCTGCGAAATCCTGCTGGCCCAGGGCGACTTCGATATTTTCCTGCTCGCCGGCCGCTACACCTTGCTGGAGCAGGAGGCGTTGAATTCTTTTCTGCCGCTCTGTGAAAAACGCGGCATCGGCATTGTCCTTGGCGGACCCTACAATTCCGGCATTCTTGCCACTGGCGCAAAACCCGGAGCCTTGTATAATTACGATCCGGCGCCAAAGGATATTCTGAACCGGGTGAGCAGGATTGAAGCCGTGTGCAAGGCCCATAAAGTGAAACTGCCGGAGGCGGCGCTGCGCTTTCCCGTCAAGCATCCGGCGGTCGTGTCGGTCATTCCCGGCATGGTGAACCCGAAACAGGTGGCGTTGAATGTAAAAACCCTGGGGGCGAAGATTCCAAAGGCATTCTGGAAAGACCTGAAGGCTCAGGGCCTGCTCCACGAGGGAGCGCCCGTGTAATGAATTGTCTAACCAACGAAAGCGAAGGAAAGGAGTTGCGTGGCGGCAGGGCGGTCCGCTTCTGAATATCGCCTGACAAGGAATATCAATCTGTACGCTTAAGGTTCAGGCTTGTGACGTGAGGCATGAACAAATTGAAACGAGCCCAGAATGGGCCGTAAACATGGGAGAGAATAAAATGTCTTTAAGAAAACTTATGACGGGCGTGTTGGCGGCAGGTGTTGCTGTTGGCGGGCTCAGCGCTGCCGCATTTGCCGGTGAGTTCGACGGTGTGACGGTGAATATCCTGACGCGCCCAGGCTACGTGATTGCCGGCCGCCTTGCCGAGCGCGGCAAGGAGTTCGAAGCAGCCACCGGCGGCAAGATCGTCGTGACCGAAGTTCCCTTTGCGGAAATCTTCCCGAAGATCCAGGCCGACTGGTCAACCGGCACCAACTCCATCGACGTGGGCGTCTTTGCCGCCGGCTGGGGCGTGGAACTTGACGCGGCCGGGCTCCTGGAGGACATGGACCCCTACATCGCCAAGGACACCAAGCTCGACCTCGCCGACGTGGCGCCTTACTTCCGCGAGTTCGGCCAGAAGGTCGGCGGCAAGACCAAGCTCCTGATGGTCGATGGCGACTTCCAGATGGTCTACTATCGCAAGGACGTGCTGGAAAAGGCCGGCCTGCAGCCACCCAAGACCTGGGAAGAATATCTTGACGTGGCTTCCAAGATCCACGGCCAGGACATGAACGGCGATGGCCAGGCCGACTACGGCTCTTGCATCTTCAAGAAGCGCAACGCCCAGTCTTATATGGCAATCCAAACGGTTGCCGCCTCGTTCGTGCAAACCCAGGGCACAGCCCAGGGCTTCTATTTCGACAACGCCACGATGAAGCCGGTGGTTAACAACGATGCCTGGAAAAAAGCCTTCGAGCTCTACAAGGAAACCGGCAAGTATGGCCCGCCGGAAGAGCTGAACATGGACATCGGCGACACCCGCGCCATATTCAAGGCTGGCCGCTGCGGCCTGCTCATTGAGTGGGGCGATCCCGGAACCCTGCAGCTTGATCCCGATGCCGCCGCCGTGAAGGGCTTGATCTTCGCCGTGGGTGCTGTCGGCACCAAGGAAGTGCTGGACCGCGCCACGGGCAAGCTTGTTCCCGTAACGAAGGAAAATGCGCCTTACTCGGTTGACGGCATCAATTATGCGCCGTTTGCGGCCTTTGGTGGTTGGGCTGGCGCCATCAACGCCAAGATCGACCAGAAGAAGAAGGATGCGGCCTATGCCTTCCTCTCCTACATGAACCAGGCGGCGCAATCCAACGTCGACGTGACGATCGGCGCCACGGGCTACAACCCCTACCGCAACTCGCAGCTCGCCAGCACCGACCTGTGGGTGAAGGCCGGCATGCCGGCGGATTTGGCCGAGAATTATCTCGGCGCCATCAACGGCGCCTTGAACAACGCCAACATGGCTTCCGACATGAAAATCCCGGGTGCGCAGAAGTACACCGGCGTTGTTCTTGACACCGAGCTTGCCCGCTATCTTGCCGGCGAAATCACGGTGGAGGAAGCCCTGAAGAACATCGAAGCGGGCTGGGAAGAAGTGACCGAAGACTTCGGCCGCGACGAACAGATCAAGGCTCAGGCCTTGGCGATGGGCACTGGCAACTAACGCCAGGCTGATGTCGCATACCGACGCAATCCGTCAGCCGGGGACCTCCCCGGCTGGCAACTCTCCGGGGGAGAGCTGGGGTGAATGGTTTGACCGCCATTCCAGAACGTTTTTTATTGCGCCCGCCGTCACTCTCATCCTGGTCTTTGCGATCTTCCCGACCTTTTATTCCATCGTCTTTGCCCTGAGCCGCGTGCGATTCACCGCCGCCGGGCTGCAGTTCCGCTTCGTCGGGCTGCAGAATTTTGCCAAGCAGTTCTTCGGCAACGACCAGGTGCATTTCCTCGGCAAGACGGAGGGGATAGGTGTTCTGGGCCTGGTGTTTTTTGTTGCCGTTGCCGCCGCGGTTCTGTGGTGGCTCTACCGCTCCCTCAAGATCACAACCCCGGTGGGCATGCTGGGCCGCATCATCTCGGCTGCCATAGCCATTTTCATCGCCTGGATTATTGGCGCCTCGCTGCTTTCCGGCAACACCATCGGCACGCTGCTTACCACGCTGTTTTATGTTTTTGTTGGCTGCGCCCTGCAATTCGTGATCGGCACCGGCCTGGCGTTTCTCTGTTCGCAGCCGATCCTGGCAAAGAATTTCTTCCGCGTGATCTTTTTCATTCCGCTGATGGTCACACCGCTGGGCGTGGGTTACGCCATGAAGATGGTGGCCGACGTCACCAAGGGCCCCTTCGAGCCTCTGCTCAGGGGATTTGGCATCGAGAACTGGGTTTGGTCCGCCGATCCATGGGCGGCGCGTTTCGTCATGATGATCTGCGATTCCTGGCAATGGATTCCCTTCATCTTCATCTGCATGCTGGCGGCCCTTGAAAACGTGCCGCGCGACCACGTTGAGGCGGCCCAGGTTGACGGCGCCTCGAGCATTCAGATTTTCCGGGAGATCACCTGGCCGCAGATCGTGCCGGTTGCCGTGACCGTCCTGCTGATCCGAACCATCGAGGCTTTCAAAATCGTCGATCTTCCGAACATCATGACGGGGGGCGGGCCTGGCTCCTCCACCGAATCCATGACGCTGCATTCCCTCTACATCTGGCGCTCCAATGACATCGGCACGTCGGCCGCCGTGGCCTATCTTCTGCTCATCCTCACGGTTGTCGTTTGCGCTTCCTTCTTCAACTATGTGGTGCTCGGGCAATTGCGGAAGGCGCGCGCATGAGCCAGGCATCATTCAAGCTGGAAAAGGTCAACCGCAGCCTCATGGAACGGCTGTTCGAGCCGCCCGCCGTCGGCAGGATGTCGCCGGTTGCCAATGTGGTTGCCTACACGCTCCTTGCCGTCTGGTCGCTCTTCGTGCTCTTTCCGCTCTACTGGGTGGTCATTACTTCGTTCAAGGACGCGGCGGCGGTAAACCAGGGGCCATTTTACATTCCGTTTGTGGATTTTGTTCCGAACCTGAATGCCTGGCGGGCCCAGTTCACGGAGGACGCGAACTGCAATATACCGTCCATTGGAAGGCAATTTGGCCTTCTCGTCTACAACGCCTTTGCCTTCCTTGTTTCTCCCGTGGTGGCAATCCAGCCGATGGAACCCCAGATCTGCAAGATCTTTCTCGCCTTCACGAATTCCATCGTTGTCAGCGTGGCGGCCACTGCTGTCTGCGTCGCCATCGGCTCTATGGCGGCCTACGCTCTGGCCCGCGTGCAGTACAAGCCCAAGTTCGGCAATATCATAGTGTTCGTGGCGCTGACCTTGCTGGTCATTGCCGCCACCAGCTTCTCCGGCGTTCCCTGGTGGGCCTCCTCCGCTGTGGCTCTTGCCCTGTTCTTCTTTCTCGCCCGCGCCTTCGGAAGATATTTCACCCGCACCCTGGCCAATGGCGACATCCTATTCTGGATCATCTCGCAGCGCATCCTGCCGCCCATCGTGGTGATAATTCCGATTTACGTGATGTTCCAGGCCGTAGGGCTGCTGGATACCCACCTGGCGCTCATAACGGTTTATGCAGTGGCCAACCTGCCCATCGTCGTCTGGCTCATGTATGATTTTTTCTCCAGCCTCCCCATCGAACTCGAGGAATCGGCCCAGCTCGACGGCGCCACGCGCTTTGGAATTTTCTGGGATATTGTGCTGCCGCTCACCCGCCCGGGCCTGGCGGCAACGACGCTTCTCACCCTCATCCTCAGCTGGAACGAATACCTGTTCGCGGTTTTCCTCGCCACCGCTAGGGTGCAGACCATGCCCATCATGGTGCAGGCCAAGAACGCCGGGGAAAAGGGCGTCTTCTGGTGGGAGATGTGCGCCATCATCGTGGTGATGATCATTCCGGTGATCATCATGGCGATCATCCTGCAGCGCTTCATTGCCAGGGGCGTGCTCCTTGGCGCAGTCAAGGGATAAAGAGATGGCAAGCGGCAAGACCGGGGTTCCGGTTTCCTTCGACAAGATACAGAAATCCTTTGGACCCGTACGCGTGCTTGAGGAACTGGATTTGCAGGTTGCGCCCGGCGAATTTCTGGTTCTCTTGGGCGCCTCGGGTTCCGGCAAGACCACGGCGCTGCGCATTCTCTCCGGCCTCGAAACCGCGAGCGCCGGCCGCGTGCTGATCGGCGACCGCGACGTGACCGCCATCCTGCCGAAATACCGCGACATCTCCATGGTGTTCCAGTCCTATGCGCTTTATCCGCACAAGACCGTGGCCGAGAACATCGGCTTTCCCTTGAAGGTGAGGAAGGTTCCGCCGGCCGAGCAGGAGGTGCAGATCCGCGACGCCGCGGCCCAGGTCCAGCTCGGCGAACTGCTGCACCGCTACCCCCGCGAACTCTCGGGCGGCCAAAAGCAGCGCGTGGCGCTCGCCCGCGCCATCATCCGAAGGCCCTCGGTTTTTCTGATGGATGAGCCGCTGTCCAATCTTGACGCGAAACTGCGCGGCCACATGCGCGCCGAGCTGAAGCACATGCAGGAAAAATTCGGCATCACCACGATCTACGTGACCCACGACCAGATCGAGGCCATGACCCTGGCCCGCCGGGTGGCGATCCTTGAGCGCGGCGTGCTGCAGCAGCTCGCGACGCCTGCCGAGATCTACAATAATCCGGCCAATCTCTTCGTGGCGCAGTTCATCGGCTCGCCGCCCATGAATGTGGTGAAGGGCGCGCTGGAGGGAAAGAATTTCGTGCACAATGGCGCAGGGATCGCAACCCCCGTGGGCGGCAGGATTGCCAAGGCCGTATTGGGCGTCCGGCCGGAGGATTGCAGCGTGGTCGCTGCCGCCAAGGGCGCCATCAAGGGCGAGATTTACGCCACAGAACTGATTGGCGACCATACGCTGGTGACCTTGAAGGCGGGCAGCGACATGCTCACCGTGAAGGCGGCCAAGGATTTCACCGCCAGGCTCGGTGAAAAGGCTGGCGTGGCGTTCAGCACCGACCGCCTTTTTGTCTTCGATGAAAGCAATGGCCTGCGGGTCCGCTGACCAGTCACCTCGGCAGGAATAACGCGATCTTTCAAAAACTTGATCTTGGCCCGAGTTGCGGTAAACGCTCAGCTTCCGGCAATTTATGATGTAAATACCTCAAAAAATGACTTTCGATACCGCAAATAATTGATGACAACACGTCATTTTTGTTGATCGGACCCCGGCTTTTTGTTAGCGATGAGGCGTCCACTTCAGGGGAATGATCATGCAGATAGACAGCACCACGCGCTCCCAGCTCTTGAGCCTCGGCCTCGGCTCCTCCGACGGCATGTCCTGGAATGCCAGCGCCTCTGAACTCTACGAACTCGCCATCATGCGGGGCGAAGCCCAGGTGGCCGAAGGCGGCAGCCTCGTGGTCACCACCGGCAGCCACACCGGCCGCAGCCCGCAGGACAAATTCATCGTCCGCGACGCGGCAACCGAAAACACCATCTGGTGGGACAACAACCGTTCCATGACGCGGGCCCATTTCCAGGCGCTGAAGCAGGACTTTCTCGTTCATGCCAGAAACAGCAACCTGTTCATCCAGGATCTGATCGCCGGGGCTGATCCGCTCCATGAATTGCCTACCCGCGTCATCTGCGAGAACGCCTGGCATGCCCTGTTCATCCAGCATCTGCTGATCGCCCCCGGAAGCGGCAAGGCCTTCGCTCCCGGCCTCACCATCATCGACCTGCCGTCCTTCAAGGCCGACCCGCAGCGCCACGGCACCCGCGGGCCGACGGTGATCGCCCTTGATCTCACCAACGGCCTGGTGCTCATCGGCGGCACGCAATATGCGGGCGAAATCAAGAAGTCCGTCTTCACCGTTTTGAATTACCTGCTGCCCGAAAAGGGCGTGATGCCCATGCATTGCTCGGCCAATATGGGGGCCGCCAATGACACCACGATTTTCTTCGGCCTTTCCGGCACCGGCAAGACAACCCTTTCGGCGGACGCCACCCGCACCCTGATTGGCGATGACGAGCATGGCTGGTCGGAAAAGGGCGTCTTCAATTTCGAAGGCGGCTGCTATGCCAAGGTGATCAATCTTTCAGCCGAGGCGGAACCGGAAATTTTCGCAACCACCAGGCGCTGGGGCACCGTGCTTGAAAATGTCGTGATGGATCCGAAAACCCGCAAGCTCGACCTGCATGACAACGCGCTCACTGAAAATACCCGCGCCGCCTATCCCTTGCATTACATTCCCAACGCCAGCCCCTCGGGCCAGGCCAGCGTGCCGAGAAACATTGTGATGTTGACGGCTGACGCCTTCGGCGTGCTGCCGCCCTTGGCCAAGCTCACCCCGCAGCAAGCCATGTATCACTATCTCTCCGGCTACACCGCCAAGGTGGCCGGAACCGAGCAGGGCGTGGTTGAACCCGTAGCCACATTCTCCACCTGCTTTGGCGCGCCCTTCATTCCGCGCCATCCCAGCCAGTATGGAAACCTCCTGCGCGACCTGATCGCGACGCACAATGTCACCTGCTGGCTGGTCAATACCGGCTGGACCGGCGGGACCTATGGGGTGGGCAGCCGCATGCCGATCCAGGCAACCCGCGCGCTTCTTGCCGCCGCCATGAGTGGCGAGCTCGATGAGGCGGACTTCCGCACCGATCCGCATTTCGGCTTTGCCGTTCCAACGGCGGTGGAAGGCGTGGATGCGAAAATTTTGGACCCGCGCGATACCTGGGCTGACACCAAGGCCTATGACGCCCAGGCGCGGAAGCTCGTTGCCATGTTCGTGAAGAACTTCGACACCTTCAAGGACCACGTCGGCGCCGACATCATGGACGCCAGCCCGCAAATGGCCATGGCGGCGGAGTAGGGGCCTATGGCGCCGTAAGCGAATAGCCGTCGTTGCGGTCAACCCATTTCATGCGGTTTGTTGAACTGGGGAGTTCTTGTCCGTCGATGGAGATTTGAACAATAAAGACGCTTTCGTAGGGTGAGAAATCCTTGCAGAATGTCTTGCCGACATACGCACTGTATTTCAGTACATCAGCTTCCAGCAATCTTGCCTGCTCGGTGTCGGGAAGCGGCACGCCGTTCCTGAGATAAGTCACGTTATCCGGGTTGGCCTTGTTGACAACCCCGCACACTTCAGTGCCGTTGATCGTCACCAGATCCCGGCCCCTCACCGAGGTCGGCGGGTCGCCCGCCATCAACATTTCGTCCTCGCCGAAGACATTGCCGTTTGCGTCCCATTCATAGCGGGTCATCACGACACAGGTTTTCTTTTCACTATCGGGCGCCAGGCACTCTATTTTGCCGGCCTTTGCCGGCGCAAACGGATCCTCATTTGCAACCGCAACGGAAGGCGGCAGCAGCCCGATCATCGCCAGAAGCAGGATTGTGTTTCGCACAGGATTTCCCCTTGTTGGAATGCGGAATCCTAGCGAGGATCGGGTTTATTTTCCCTGAATTTTGTTGGTAAATTTGTGCGTTGCCCAGCTGTGCGCGATGCAGATCAGCTGCACCTCGGCGCTGGAAAGGGCCGCGTCGAAATACATGCAGCTATGCGGTCCGCCAGCCTCGTCCTCGCGGCCCTTTTCGCGGAAATAGCGGCAGGTGGGGCAAGTGCCGAAACTCGGCTGCTCGCGCCGCTTCAGGTCGGTTTCAAGCAGGTCGGCCAGGCCCTTCGCCAGCCGCCGCCGGTTTTTTCCGCTCAGGTCATCCAGCGATTTGGAAAATTCCGCCAGCGGATCGTTTTTCAGCGCCGCGCTGCCCTTGGCCGTCAGGCTGAGATTGATCGAGCGCCCTTCATTTTCCCGCGGGGCCTTGGCGATGAAGCCCTTGCGCTCCAGCGCCTTGATGGTTTGCGAAATCGTGCCTTTGGTCGAGCCGAGAAAACGCGTCAGCGCAATGGGTGAATTGGAGAAGCGGTTGGCCCGCGAGAGATAACGCAACGCCTCCCACTGGGCCGGGTTCAAACCGCCTTCGTGCTCGCCCGCCCGCATCAGCCGCGTAAGCCGCTCGAGGGGCCAGGCAATGCTCGCGTTGTCTATTTTATCCTTTGCCATTCGCTGACTAATGCGCCTCATCCCAGTTCATCGCGGCCCGCGCGTCAACCTGCAGCGGCACGGTGAGTTCCACCGTAGGCTCCGGGGCTTTTTCCATGACCTGCTTCACCACCTTCATCGTCGCCTCGATTTCTTCATCGGGCGTTTCGAAAATCAATTCATCATGCACCTGCAGCAGCATCTTGGCCGAAAGCCTGGCCGCATCGAGGGCCTCCTGCATGCGGATCATGGCGCGGCGGATGATGTCGGCCGCCGCCCCCTGGATGGGCGCGTTGATGGCGGCGCGCTCCATGAAGGCGCGCTCCGAGGCGTTGGGCGAATTGATCCGGGCGAAATGGCAGCGCCTGCCGAATATGGTTTCCACATAGCCCTTGTCGCGGGCAAATTTCTTGGTTTCATCCATATAGGTCTTGATGCCGGGGAAGCGGCTGAAATAGGTCTTGATATAGTCGCCCGCTTCTTCGCGGGAAATCGAAAGCTGGTTGGCCAGGCCAAAAGCCGAAATGCCGTAGATGATGCCGAAGTTGATGGCCTTGGCCCGCCGGCGCACGGCGCTGTCCATGCCCTTGATCGGCACCCCGAACATTTCGCTCGCCGTCATCGCATGGATATCAAGCCCGTCGGCGAAAGCCTTCTTGAGCTGAGGGATATCAGCTACATGGGCCAGCACGCGAAGCTCGATCTGGCTGTAATCGGCGCTGACAAGCTTGGTGCCCTGAGGTGCGATGAAGGCGGTGCGGATGCGCCGGCCTTCCTCGGTGCGCACCGGAATATTCTGCAGGTTGGGGTCGGACGACGACAGGCGGCCCGTCGAGGTGGCCGCCATGGCGTAGCTGGTGTGCACCCGCCCCGTGGCGGGGTTGATGTAGGTGGGCAGCGCATCCGTATAGGTCGAGCGCAGCTTGGCAAGCTGCCGCCAGTCCACCACGCGCCGCGCCAGTTCAATGCCCTGCGCCGCCAGGTCCTCCAGCGCGTCGGAATCCGTGCTCCACGCCCCCGTAGCCGTCTTGCGCCCGCCGGGCAATGCCATCTTGCCAAACAGGATATCGCCCAGCTGCTTGGGCGAGCCGATGTTGAAGCGCTCGCCGGCAAGCTCGTGAATCTGCGCCTCGATCTTGCCCTGGCCATTGGCAAACTCGTTGGAAAGCTTGGCCAGCACGGCCCGGTCCACCAGGATGCCCGCATGTTCCATCGCTTCCAGCACCGGAATGAGCGGCCGCTCCAGCGTTTCATAAACCGTAACCTTGCGTTTTTTCAAAAGCCGCGGCTTCAGCAGCTTCCACAGGCGCAGCGTCACATCGGCGTCTTCCGCCGCATAGGCCGTGGCCCGGTCAAGGGGCACTTGCGCAAACGAGATCAGGGATTTGCCGGAACCCGCCACCTCCTTGAAGCTGATCGGCTTGTGGCCCAGATGCTTCCCCGACATTTCATCCATGCCATGGCCGTTCTCGCCGGACTCGATGGCGTAGGAAATCAGCATGGTGTCATCGATGGGGCGGATGTCGGTGCCGTAGCGCCGCAAAACCTGCAGGTCATACTTCAGGTTCTGGCCGATTTTCAGAACGCCCGGATTTTCCAGCAGCTTCTTCAGGCGTTCGATGGCATCTTTGATTTCGATCTGACCGGCAATCCTCTCGGAGCCAAACAATCCACCGCCTTCGGCCTTTTTATGGTCGAGCGGAATGTAGCAGGCCTTGCCGGGCAGGGTTGCCAGCGAAACCCCGACAAGCCCGGCCTGCATGGAATCCAGCGAATCCGTTTCCGTGTCGACCGCCACGGCGCCGAGCTCCGTCGCCTCGGCAATCCATCGGTCCAGCTCCGCCAGGGTGCTGACCGTTTCGTAATTCGCGTGGACAAAGGGAATGGCGAGAAGCGCCTTCTCTGCTTCTTCAATTCCCCCTCCAACCACTTCAACGTCCCGTTCCGCCATTTCATCATTCCGGCGATCGCCGGAATCTGGTTGGGATGGAGATCCCGGCTTTCGCCGGGATGACGAATCGGTGGCCGAGGGTGACGATCCTGGAACAGCCTCACCGCCCTCCGGCGGCCAGAACTTGATTTCGATTGTCGCAGGTTCAATCGCCGAACTGTCAGCCTCCAATTCACCGGCAATCTTCTTGGTGAAACTGGTGAACTCCAGCGCCTTTAAGGAAACTGATAAGGTCGGAGGCGCGCGGCGTATCCACCGCGAAGGACCCCACGGCGTGGTCCACCGGCACCTTGTCGTCGAGGGTCACCAGCCGCTTTGACAGCCGCGCCTGTTCGGCAAATTCAATAAGGTTCTCCCGGCGCTTCTGCTGCTTGATTTCCGGGGCCCGCGCCAAAAGCGTTTCGAGATCGCCATATTCAGTGATGAGCTGCGCCCCCGTCTTGACGCCGATGCCGGGAACCCCGGGCACATTGTCGACGCTGTCGCCGGCCAGCGCCTGCACATCGACAACCTTGTCGGGCTTCACCCCGAATTTTTCGAGAACCGCCTCTTCGCCAAGCTCCCGGTCCTTCATCGTATCAAGAAGCGTTACGCCCTTGCGGACGAGCTGCATCAAATCCTTGTCCGAAGACACGATGCGGCAGGTGGCGCCGGCTTCCACCGCCTGGCGCACATAGGTGGCGATGAGATCATCGGCCTCGTAATTGGCCTGCTCGACGCAGGCCACGTTGAAGGCCTTCGTCGCCTGCCGGATCAGGCCGAACTGCGGGCGGAGATCGGCCGGCGGCTCCGGCCGGTGCGCCTTGTATTCCGGATAGATGTCGTTGCGGAAAGTTTTCGAGGATTCGTCGAAAATCACCGCCAGATGGGTGGGCTTTTCATTGGCCCGCGTTTCCTTGAGCAGCTTCCACAGCATGTTGCAAAAGCCCTGCACGGCGCCCACCGGCAGGCCGTCGCTCTTGCGGGTTAAGGGCGGAAGCGCGTGGTAGGCGCGGAAAATATAGCCGGAGCCATCAACGAGATAGAGATGGTCCCCGGGCTTCAGGCTGGTTGAATGCGACATGGCCGTCACTATGCCATTGGGCAGGCCGCGATGCCAGTCTTGCCCACGCAGGCCTGCGGAAAAGCAGGGATAACTTCGTCTGCCGCGTGGCCCAGAACAGCAGGATGGGGCCCACCACCCCGGCAGCAGTTGTCAGCAGCGCCACGCTGCCCAGATCAGAGATCATATTGTATTTCAGCAGCACGCTGCGCGTCGCCGCCATGAACAGGAAGAAGGCGAGATAAATGACGATGGAATTTTCGCCGAAATAGCGCAAGGGCATCGCAAGCCGGGTTTTGGAGAGCAGGACCCCCGTTGAAATCACCGCGGCAGCCCCCACGAAACCAAGCGCCAGTCCCAGGCCCGGCACCTCGGCCAGGCCGCTGCGCACCATCACGGTGTTGCCCACCGCCCAGATGAAAAGCCCCGAGACGATGACGGGAACCGGCTTGAAATTGACCCCCTCGGCAAACTTGAACACGTGGCTGGCGAGCCAATAGCCCACGAAGAAATAGACAAAGCGCGACGCGAACTCGTCGATCACCATGTGGCCCGTTGCGATGGGGGCCATTTCGAGAAGAGCGCCTGCGGTGAATACCAGCATGGGCGGCAAAATGCGGGTCGCCTTAACCACGACGAAGAACACCGCCAGCATGTAAATGAACCACAGGGTGCCGAAAGGCTCGACGAATCCCAAGGCATAATCCTTGAGCAGGCCCTCGATGCCGTTCGCCTGATACAGGCCGTAGCCCTTGGTGGCGAACTGGATGGTCATCCACAGGATATAGAAATAGGCAAAATGCAGAACCTTGCTGTCAAGATATTCGCGCCACGGCCGGTTGATGCGCGACGCCAGGAACAGGCCCGAAATCAGGAAGAAATCCGGCATGCGGAAGGGCTTGGCCCAGGCGATGAAGTCATGCAGCCAGGACAGCCCACCGGCGGCGTTTTCCACCCCCAGGGTCGAATGCATGAGGACCACCAGAACGATGCAGATTCCCTTGGCATAATCGACCCAACTAACTCTCGACTGGCTTGCAGGCATGGAAATATCCTTAACGTCCCGGCATGGGACACTTCAGGATTCCCGTCGCAAAAACCCTGCCATTGCGAAACCGAGCAGGGCTGGGGTATAGCTGGCCCGTTAACGGCCAATGCACCCGTAGCTCAGATGGATAGAGCGCTGCCCTCCGAAGGCAGAGGTCACAGGTTCGAATCCTGTCGGGTGCGCCATGAAACCCCGTATTCAGCGGCTTCGCGTTGCGCGCGCCTGGAGAGGGCGGATTGCATACTTTCGGGGAGTGAGCTGGATTGGCGCCCCCGGTGATTCAGGCTTGTGGTAAATTTTTATTTTTTACTTTTTTGGGATAGCCACCTTACGACCTCACCGTTCTTGATCCTGCCGCGCTTTTCGAGCTCGAGAAGGAGATGCACGGCGAGATCGATGCTATCGTAACAATAGAGAGCTATATGCGCCAGCTTCCAAAGCTGTTCGATTGAATACCCGCCGGGATTGACGCAGTCCTTGACATAAACGATGTCAGCTTCGAGCAGCTGATTGAAGGGCTTTCGAAAATTGTTCTCTCTGATTGTGGGTGTTATCGACCACCTTTTTACATCGACAAAGCGATGGGGCATGAAGCCGCTTTGCCGCATCCATACATCGATATCCCCGAAGCTCGGCTGATTCTCGTAAAGCGGCACAAAGGAAACTTCCAGCTGGATCGCGACGCAGTCTCGCAGTTTTTCCGCGCCTGATTTGAGAACCGACAGCTCGGCGCCCTGAATATCCATCTTTAAAAAATCGATTGGTTCCAAATCCCTCAGGTCATCAAGCCGGCTGGTTTGAACTGCAACCGCGCTTTCAATTTTGCCAAACCGGGAAAACCCGTTAAAGAACCGGAGATGCTGCGCCGACGGTTTCAATATTGAAGTCATTCCGCTCGCCGGCGCCGCAAGGTAGAGCGTTTGTTCCTGACCGTCGCCAAGAACCGCAGTTACGATTTTTGCCTTTTTGCCATAGGTCTCCGCCAGCTTGTCACGATGCCGGTCATCTGCATCGAATGCACTGAGATGCGCAATTCCCCGGTCAAGGAGCGCTCTATAAACGGGTGTTTCGGCAATATAGGCAGCGCCGATATCGGCGACGTGAATTTGACTGGATAAATTGATGAGTTCTTTGATTTCCGCCATTGCCTAAATTCCCTGCCATCGCATATGCCTTCATAGACCAATATGGGCCGGCTCTAAACCCGTTTGATGGCTTGCTGGAGCAGGCGGTTCGGTAATGGCATATTTCAATGCGGCGAATGCGATGGTGAGGTTTGCCGCTCTTGTGACGCTTTTCGAGCGCAAGGCTCTCTACGGCTGGCCATGCCCGCCGGCGGCACCATAAATTTGACCCGTGGCAAAACTTGCGTCGGAAGCAGCGAGCTGGACGTAAATCGACGCAAGTTCTGCGGGCTGTCCCGGCCTGCCCAGCGCGGTATTTTCACCGAAGTTCCGGACCTTTTCCTGGGTGGCCCCGCCGCTGATCTGGAGTGGTGTCCACACCGGGCCCGGCGCCACGCCGTTGACCCGGATGCCTTTGGGGCCAAGCTGTTTTGCCATCGACTTTGTGAAACTCAAATTTGCGGCCTTGGTGATTGCATAGTCCACCAGGTTTTCCGATGGATCATACGCCTGAACCGAAGTCGTCTGGATGATTGCAGACCCGGGGGGCAGGTATTTGAGAGCCGCCTTCGTCAGCCAGAACATGGCATAGATATTGGTTTTCATGGTTGCATCGAAGGCTTCGGAGGTGATGTCCAGTAACGAGCCTGCCTGCTGCTGCCTTCCGGCATTGTTCACCAGGATGTCGAGGCCGCCGAGGCCGTGCACCGCATCCTCAATCAATTTCTCGCAGAAGGCCTCGTCCCGGAGGTCTCCCGGCAGGGCAAGCCCGGTGCGCCCCTCCTGGCGGATAAGGGCAATCACCTCTCTCGCATCCGGCTCTTCAGCAGGAAGATAGTTTATGGCGATATCGGCGCCCTCGCGGGCATAAGCGATTGCCGCGGCCCTTCCCATCCCCGAGTCGCCGCCCGTTATAAGGGCCTTGCGCCCCGCAAGCCGTCCTGAACCTTTGTAGCTAGTCTCCCCGTGGTCGGGCTTTGGATCCATTTTCGCCGCCAGGCCGGGAAATGGCTGCGACTGCTTGTCGAATGGCGGCTTGGGATATTTCTCGACGGGGTTGTCCATTGCGGCGATTTCCTTCATGTGGGGCCAGGGGGCGGAGACATTCTCGGCTATACGTGTGCTCCCAGGAGATGGCGGTACGGATCAGCGGGATCCTGCATGACAAGCTCGCCTCCCTGATCGAGCACTTCAACATCAAAACCTTGGCTTTGCAGCTTGTCCGCTATCACGCGCGCTATGGTTATGCTTTCGAACACGAAGCAGCGGGTCCGCAGAACGGTGGATGTGCCATTGATGATGAACATTGAAACCTCTGTTAAGCAGTCACCCGCTTGAACTCGCCAGTTTGAAAAAGGTTTCAACCGGCGCCAACGCAGGTCCGCCCCGCAAATGGGCGTGTTGACAGAAACTCCGGCGCGGCTGAAAACCAGTGACCGCAATTGGAGCCCCCATGAAAACCCGTCCCCTTGGCCGCACTGGAATTGACATTGCCCCGCTTGTCCTGGGCGGCAATGTCTTTGGCTGGACGGCCGATGAGCCCACATCCTTTGCCATTCTCGACCGTTTCGCCGAGGCCGGCTTCAATGCCATCGACACCGCCGACAGCTACTCCTCATGGGTCCCCGGCAATCAGGGGGGCGAATCCGAAACGATCATCGGCAGATGGCTGAAGTCCCGCCGCAACCGCCATCGCATGGTGATCATCACCAAGGTTGGCTCCGACATGGGCGCCGGCCGGAAGGGCCTCGGCGCGAAATATATCGAGCAGGCCGCCGACGCGTCGCTGCGCCGGCTCGGCATTGACGCCATTGATATCTACCTGTCCCATTGGCCCGATCCGGCGACCAGCTATGAAGAGACGCTTGGCGCCTATCAGCAATTGCTGAAGAAGGGCAAGGTGCGCCGGGTGGGCGCCTCCAATCTTGATGCGGGCGAGATGCGCTCGGCGCTGGACGTGGCGCGCACCCATAACCTGCCGCGCTATGATGTCCTGCAGCCCGAATACAATCTCCATGACCGCTCAGGCTTTGAAGGCGCATTGCGTGATCTCTGCACCGCGGAAGGCATCGGCGTCATCACCTATTTCGCCTTGGCCCAGGGCTTCCTCAGCGGAAAATACCGCACGGAGGCCGATTTTGCGCAAAGTCCGCGCGGCAAAAACATGGGCCGTTACCTGAAGCCGCGCGGCCTGCGCCTTCTTGACATGCTCGACCAGGTGGCGCGGCGCAACAACGCGAAAGCGGCCGAAGTGGCCCTTGCCTGGGTCATGGCCCAGCCCGGCATCACCGCGCCGGTTTCGTCGGCCACCTCGGTTGAGCAGGTGCAATCCCTCATCCGCGCCGCGAGCCTGGATTTGCCTGCCTCCGATCTGGCCCTGCTCAACCAGACAGGCCCATGAGTCTCACGCCGGACGGCGTTCCGGCTTGGCGACTGGCGGGGCGCGAAAGGATGCCTTGAGGCTTCGCACCACCGCGGGAATTTCCGCGGCGGTAACGGGTCGGCTGTAAACATAGCCCTGCACCCGTTCAGCGCCCATCTGCCTGATCACCTTTACCTCATCCTCGGTTTCCGCGCCCTCCGCGATAACCGACAGGTCCAGCGCATGGCTGAGCTCGATCATGCCCTTGAGAAGGCGGTGCTTGCTGGGGTTGCTGTCAACGCCGCTGATGAAGGCCCGGTCAATCTTCAGCTCATCAAAGGGCAGGCCGTTGAGATAGGACAGGGATGAATAGCCCGTGCCGAAATCATCGATCGCCAGTTTGACGCCGACGCCCTTCAGGCTTTCGAGAACCGTCTGAACCCGCGCCAGCGAGGTGTCGGCGAACAGGCTTTCGGTAATCTCGAGGCACAGAACCGATGGTTGGAGGCGCGTATCAAGAAGGATCTGCTCAACTTCCAGCTCAAACCGCATCTGCCTGATCTGCGCGATTGAAACGTTGACCGAAATCTTTCTGATGTCCATGCCCTCATCAATCCAAAGTCTCGCCTGCCTGCAGCTTTCCTCCAGAATCCAATGCCCGAGACTGCAGATCAGCCCATTGCTTTCGGCAATGGGAATGAACTTGGCGGGCGAAACATCGCCATGAACCGGATGGCGCCAGCGCAACAGACTCTCGATCCCGTCAACCTCGCCGGTCTGAATGTTGACCTGCGGCTGGTAGTGGGCTTCGAGCTGGCCGAGTTCAATGGCCTGCCTGAGATCCTGCGCCAGCGAGGTTCGCAGCTGCATGTCCTCGTCCAGCCAGGGGCGATAGAATACGACGCGGCCCCGGCCCTCACGCTTGGCCTGGTACAGCGCCAGGTCGGCCCGCCGCAGCAGGTCGGCCGCGCTGTCGCCGTCGCGTGGAATCAGGGCGACCCCGGCGCTCGCCCCAATGAGAATCTGATGGCCAAAAATATCGACCGGCCGGAGCAATGAGGCAATCAATGGCGCAAGGGCGGTCTGGGCATCGCTTTCGGTGGCGACTCCCGTCGCCACGACGGCGAATTCATCGCCGCCGAGGCGCACGAGAAAGAGATTGTCGGGGCATTCTTCCTTGAAGCGCGAGGCCACATCCATAAGCAGGCTGTCTCCCGCCGAATGGCCGTAGGAATCATTGATGCCCTTGAACTGGTCCAGGTCGAGCAGAAAAAGCGCAGCGCCGGTGTCGCCCACTTTGCTTTCGGACAGGATTGATTCCAGGTGCCGCTGGAAAGCCCCGCGGTTGGGAAGGCCCGTAAGGGGATCGAAATGGGCAAGCCGACGCATCGATTCATCGCGGTAGCCGATTTCCGAAATCATGCCGTTGAAGGCATCAACCAGGACGCCGGTTTCGTCGTCGGATTCGTGCTCGACCGTGAGCGAGTAATCCCGCGCTCCGCGGATGTGGGTCATGGCGCGGGTGAGCGAAGCGATAGGCCCGGATATTCTCTGCTGCAGCCTGAGCGCCGCCGCGACCCCAAGCCCGCCCGCCACCAGTGCGGCAAGCAGCGTGACGATGGCGGCTTGCGCCACCTGGGTGCGAAAACTTCTGATATCGGCAACGATCAGCAGGCGCCCGACGGGTTTGCCGGCCTTCACGATCTCCGTCACCACCGGAAACCAGCCCCGCGTCAGAAGCGAATACCAGCCGGTTTTCTCGCCGACAATATCGCTTTGCAGCATTGAGGCTGATCCGAGCGAGGCAATCTCGCGGCCCGCGCTGTCGATGGCAATGACCTGGCGTACCTCGGGTACGCGGCGGATCGAGCGCAGGGCATTGAGAATGGCCTGTTGATTGCCCGCCTCGACTTCATCGGCAATGGCCGCGGCGAACACGTAGCCCGTGCCCTGAATGGCAGCCCGGCGCGACGCAATGCTGTCCTGGAGCTGCAGCCAAAGAAAACTTCCCGTCAGCGTCAGGATTGACAGGGTGACCGAGACGAGCACGAGGGTAACGATCCGCTGCCCAATCTTGCTCATGTCAAAAATGCCCATAACCCTGCCGCTTTCCCTGCGCCGCTGCCCGGCAATACTTAGGAGTGACAGGTTAAGGATTGGCTAGGGCCGGCCATTGGCCGCTGCCGGGCCCTCTAAAATTTTAGATAATTTCCTGATCAATTGTAAACGTGGGCCCGTTTAATTTCCGTCCAAAAGATGGCCATCAGAGAGTTCCGCAAAGTGATCTTCAGCCTCATCCGCAGGTTTGCCAGAAGCCGCCGTGGCTCCATTGCCGTGATGACGGCGCTCAGCGCGCCCGTTATGCTCACCATCGTCGGCGTGGCCATCGATTATTTCATGATGGTCCATATCAAGGGCCAATTGCAGCTTGCCGCCGATTCCGCCGCCATCGCAGGGGTTAAGGAACTGAGCCTGTCCGGCGTTACCGATAAACAGGTCAAGGCTGTTGCCGAAAGCTTCATCTACACCAATCTCGGCGCGTTGTCTGAAAGGGACATCAAGGAGGGCAACCTCGCCATCGATATTAAAATTGCCAAGGAGAAGCGCACCGTTGAGGTCGCCATCAAACAGGAATGGACGCCGTTCTTCCTGCAGTTTGTCAATTCCGGCGTGACCCCGATCCGGGCCAGGGCCCAGGCCAAGACCATAGGCCAGAGGCTTGCCTGCGTCCTCGGCCTCTCGGAGCTGGTGCCGCCCGGCGTCCATCTTTGGTCCAAGGCCAGTCTTGTTGCCGATGGCTGCGACGTCTACAGCAACACCAAGCTCCCCCTCGGCCTGGTCGTAACCGACAATGCCACCCTCAAGGCCGATCTTATCTGCGTGAGCGGCGGTTACGTTGCCTTGGGCCCCGGCGCCGTGGTGCCAAAGCCGCTGACCGATTGCCCGAAATTCGATGATCCCCTGGCCTCGCGCCCACCTCCGAAAGTGACGGGCTGCGACCATCTTGCGATGATCATCATCAACCAGAAGAAGACGCTTAACCCGGGGGTCTATTGCGGCGGGCTCACCATTCTCGGAAATTCCAAGGTCAAGCTCAATCCGGGCGTTTACATCATCAACAATGGCTTGCTGAAAGTTTCGGGCAGCGCCACGATGACCGGCGAAAACGTCGGCTTCTACCTCAGCGGCCTTCTCACCCTGATGTTTTTTGACAGCGGCACAACCATTGATCTCACCGCCCCCAAGGACGGGCCGCTCGCCGGCATCCTCTTCTTTGAGGACCGCAAGGCCCCTCCGCTGCGCATCCACCGCATTGGCAGCAACAATGCCAGAAATCTTGTTGGCACCATCTACCTGCCGCTCGGCATTCTCTTCATTGACGCCAATGCCCCGGTCGCCGACAATTCCGCCTATACGGCCCTGGTGGTGCGCAGCCTGCAGCTCAGCGAAGGGCCAAAACTTGTCCTGCACAGCGATTACCAGAGCACCAGCATTCCCGTGCCTGATGGCCTCATCGGCGGGCAAGCTGTTCTGATCAAGTAAGAACCGGTTTACCGCTTGATGCAGTTGTCGGCCGGCGGCGATGTCCGGCACATTGCCCTGGCGGCATCGCTGGCAACGAATGTGCGTTCGGTCATTAATTTGAATGCCTCAAGTTCGGCATAGCTTAGAGTTCGGAGTAACCCGGCAGACACTTTTTCCATTGTCGCGAAAAGCTCGCTGCCGACCCCCATCTCATCGAGATATTTGCCGAGATCGCGCTGAAAATCACCGTCAGGAGTCTTTGCCGCGGCGGTTTTCTGAACCGTTCCGGAAGCAGGCGCCTGACCCGGACCCAGCTTCTGAACTTTGATCGTCGACCACAATGACACCAGCCGGTTCTGGCCCGCCGCCAGAACAAGTGTGCAGGCGGAATTGCAGTTATTCTTGCTGCCCACAAGCGCGCCGCGGTATCGGCCAAATCTGTCCGGTTCGGGCCCGCAATCATTTTTGGCAACCGGGCACCCGGCAAAAAGCGTTGTGGCAACAATCACATCAAGTTTTCGGGCGCGGATCAGGCGGCCCATGGCCATGGCCGCACCGGCATCGCCGCCATCAGAGTGGATCACAACCGGCAACCGCTGTTTGCCCGCCGCCGCCAGCGCTTTCCTGAACAGTGCCGGCGTTTCCCCGGTGATTTTCCCCGTGGCGAAAATCCATTCAGGGCACAGGGGTTCGCAGTCCGCTTGATTGCTGCGCACGAGGGCAAATGTCATGTCGGATCCGGCCGCGGTCCGGCCCGGTTGAAAGGCCTTCGGTGCCAGGGGCGGCTGGGCCAGCGCCACGATGAACTCCTTCTCCACCTTGCAGTTATCCGCAGGCGTCGTGGTCTTGCACAGGCTGTTGGACGTCAGATCGGAAGCATTTCCAAACGCCGTCACGAGATTGGTGGATGTCATTTCCTCCGTGGTGAGGGTGTGGATCGCCGCGGGCGGAGCCAGATGCAGCAGATCAAGCATGGCCTGGCTGACACCCATGGTGTTGAGGTAGGCCTTCAGTTTTTTGTCGAACGACTTGCTCAGTTTCGTCGTCGCCTTGCCCACGATGTTTTTCCGGCTCACCACCTTGCGGCTGAGTACTTTTTTCTTGCCGTTCACCATCCGGTAAGTCTCGTTGTAGCGGATGCGCTGGGTGATGGGCTGGGTCGTGATCTGGTGCACGCCGAGATATGCGCCGGCCCCCAGGATGCGTTTCTGCCCGGCGGCGAAAATGAAGGGGCAGGCGGACAGGCAATAACCCCTGCTGGTCATGACAAGCCCGGCATAAACGTCCTTCTGCGCCTTCGGCAGCTTGCAGGTTTTGACCGCGGGGTTGCAGCCGGTAAACAGCGTCCAGCCCACCAGCACGTCAAGCTTGCGTTCGCGGATCATTTTGCCAATTGCCAGGGCCGCTTCAACATCGCCGCCCTGCGAAGTGATCACCACCGGCAGGCGCAATTTGCCGGCCTGCTTGAGAACCTTGCGGAATTGATTAGCCGATCCGGGCATGATCTGCCCTTCGGCGGAAATCCATTGCGGGCAGTTTGGTTCGCAGCCCGCTATCCCGCTGCGCACAATGGCAAAGGCCATGGGCGGCGACGCTGCCACCTTTTCGGCGGGTTTCTTCTTGGTCGTGGCGGTTTCGACCGCGATGGCTTGCACCAGCAACAACGCCAGCCCCACGAAAAGACACAAAACCTGCCGAAACTCAGGCACCCCAACCTTCCCCTGCTGGCCTCAAATCATCTCATAGCAGGGTTGCATGCCATAGCGGCGGCATCAACAGGAAACCGAAAAGTCGATGAAACTGTCTCTCAGGCGCCATAAGTGCGATAGTGGAGGGATATGAGGATGCCGTCGGAAAATTCAGGATTCGGGCGAAGAGCGCTGATCGGGGGCGCCGGATTTCTGTTTGCACTCCTGTTTGCAAGGGGCGAAAACAGTCTTGCCGAGGGAGATCCGGGAATGACTTTAATTGAAGCCGTAGAGGCCGGGAATACGGGCAAGGCATTGGAGCTAGTGTCCGGGGGTGCGCCGCTGGAAGCGCGCGATGCCGAAAACCGGACGGCCCTGCTGCTGGCGACGCGCGGCAACCTTGTCGAGATCGCCGCTGCCCTGGTCAAAGCCGGTGCGGACGTAAATGCCAAGGACAGCATCCATGACACGCCGTTCTTGTATGCGGGTGCCGAGGGCCGGAACGATATTCTGAAATTGATCGTGGCAACCGGAAAAGCCAATCTGCGCGACACCAACCGTTATGGCGGCACCGCCCTCATTCCCGCCGCCCATCATGGCCATCCTGAGACGGTCCGCCTTTTGCTGGACACCGCCATCGATGTTGATCATGTGAACAATCTGGGCTGGACCGCGCTGCTTGAGGCGGTGATCCTCGGCGATGGCGGCCCGGTCTATCAGGAGATCGTCAAGCTGCTCCTCGCGGGCGGTGCTGATGCGGGCATTGCCGACAAGGATAGTGTAACACCATTGGCCCACGCAAAATCACGCGGCTTCACCGAAATAGTGCGATTGATCGAGCAGCGCAGCAACTAACGTGCTGCAAAGATGCCGCGCCTCATGCCTTGTGATGCACCGCCGCCTTCCCGTAAACCGGCGTGGGAATGCCCTCATTCCGCGCCTTGAGCTGCAGCGCCAGGAACTGCGAATAATGCCGTGACTGGGCCAGGTTTCCGCCATGAAACCACAGGGCATCCTGCTGGGTGGGTTTCCACATGTTGCGGGGTTCCCCCTCCCAGGGGCCGGGGTCTTTCGTTGTATTCGAGCCCAGGCCCCAGACCTTGCCGACCTTGTCGGCCACCTCCTGGCTGATCAGCTCCGCCGCCCAGCCATTCATCGAACCATAGCCCGTGGCATAGACGATGAGATCGGCCGGCAGTTCGCTGCCGTCGCTGAACACCACCGAACGGTCCTTGATTTCCGTAACGCTCACCCGCGTCTTGAGCTTGATGCTGCCGTTGCAGATGAGTTCGGAAGCCCCCACGTCAATGTAATAGCCGGAACCGCGCCGCATGTATTTCGTGCCAAGCCCCGAGCCGTCATCGCCCCAATCGTGCATGAAGCCCGCTTTTTCAAGGCGCGCATAAAAATCCGCGTCGCGCCTGGCGATTTCCTTGAACACCGGAATCTGCTGTTGCGGCTTGATCTTGTAGGGCACCGAGGCCACCAGCATGTCCGCCGTGTCGACATCGATGCCCCTGGCCACCGCCTTTTCCGAATAGACCGGCCCAAGGTCAAGCTCCATCAGTGAATCGGATCTTGCCACATGGGTCGACGAGCGCTGGATCATCGTGACATCGGCGCCCGCTTCCCACAGGGCGGCGCAAATGTCATGGGCCGAATTGTTGGAGCCGATGACCACGCATTTCTTGCCGGCATAGGCATCGGGGCCCGGATGCTTGCTGGAGTGATGCTGCTCGCCCTTGAATTTTTCCATGCCGGGGAACTTCGGCATATTGGGAACCGCCGACATGCCCGTGGCCAGCACCAGCTGCTTGGGCCGCAATGTGATCGGCTTGCCGTTGCGCACCACCTTTACCGTCCATTCCTGTTTGCCCGCGTCATAGCCGGCGCTCTGGCAAACCGTCGAACCCCAGTAATTGAGCTCCATGACCTTGGTGTACATTTCCAGCCAGTCGCCGATCTTGTCCTTGGGCGAAAAAACCGGCCAGTCATCGGGGAACGGCAGGTAGGGCATGTGGTCATACCACACCGGATCATGCAGGCAGAGCGACTTGTAGCGCTTGCGCCAGCTGTCGCCGGGCCGCTCGTTCTTTTCCACGATGATCGTGGGCACCCCAAGCCGCTTCAGGCGGGCCCCGAGCGCAATGCCGCCCTGGCCGCCGCCAACAATCAGGCAATAGGGCTGTTCGCTGATGCCAAGCCGCGCTTCCTCTTCCTGCTTCAACTGCAGCCAGGTCTTGCGGTTCTTTGCAACGCCATGTTCGGCCCCCATGATGCGCTTCGGGCCTTTGCGCTCCTCATGGCCTTTCAGTTCCACCATGGTGGTGAGCAGCGTCCAGCACCGGCCGTCTTTCAGCCGGAGAATGCCGCGCCCGCGCGCTACCGCCGTCTCGAAGCTGAACCAGCCCTCGGCCACGTCATCCGTCGCCGTTGCCTCGCCTTCGATTTTCCAGTTGGAAGGCTTCACCGTGCGCAAGGTTTCCTCCAGCATCGCTTCGATGGCGGCCCGGCCCTCGAGCGTAATGATGTTCCAGGTGAAGGATACGAGATCGCGCCAGTAGCACTCATCGGCAAAAAGCGCTGCGGCTGCCTTGGCATCGGATTTAGAAAGGGCGGCCCCGAATTTCGAAAGCCAGGCGGATACGGCAGCAGTTTCGGCAGCACTCACGTTGTTTTCTCCCATTAAAAACAGGAGTGTGATGCATTTTTTGCGGCCGGGCAATGGGACTGCGGGCAACGATGGGTTGCAATAATATCCGGCAGGACCGCATGGCGAGTCCCTTTCCCTTAAAAAATTCGGAACAAATCCCAAGGTTCGGGCATTTGGACCTCTGTGATTAACCCAGCAAGGAGTAACCGTCATGGCAGCACCCCAACAGAAGCCCCGGATCGTGCCCGAACTTGAACCGGAATTCCGGGAAGATGATCCGACATTTCGGCAGACCATTGCCGATCCGATTCAGCCCAATGTTTATGCCGACCGCGCGGCCCGCCCCTCGGGCAGCTCGACAGGCCTTATCATCGCCGCACTCGTCGTGGTGCTTGGCATTCTCTTTGCTCTTTCGTTCGATTGGACCGGAACCTCGACCACCCCGGCAGTCACCGATAACTCGGCCCCGGCAACCTCGGATCCTTTGACCCCGGCTCCAGCCACCCCGCCTTCGGCCGAAGCTCCGACACCGCCCGCCGCTGAGGCTCCAGCCCCGGCCACCCAACCCCCCGCTACCACCACGCAATAGCGGATCCCAGATTCAAAAACAGCCCCGCGTTGCTTGAAGTCCCTCCGTTGCGGGGGACTTCTTGTTTTCACGGCTTCACGCCGGAACCATGCCAGCAGCCAAACGTTTTGCTTTCGCCACCTAAATAGGCCAGGCCGGCCTGCTGCGAAGCATTTGGCCGTCGCCAAGGCCCGCGTCATTTCCGCAAGTTGACGCAAATTGTTAGGGAACCTCCCTGCGGCTCACCCGTTCGATGAATAGCCAACCACGAAAGGAGACTACACAATGAACAATTTCAGAAATACCGTTGCCGTGCTTGCGCTCCTCTGCGCTTCAGGCATGGCCTATGCCCAGGAAGCGGCGCCAGCGGCGCCCGCCCCCGAAGTGCAAAACAAGGTTGACTGCCCGCCGGCGGGAACCGTGCCGGAAGCAGACCTTGCGGCTGAGTGCAAGGCTGCGGGCAGCGCTTCCAACGCTCAGCCCCCTGCGGCTTCCACTGACCCTGTGACGACGGGCACCACAACCCCCGCCCAGGATAATACGGCTGCCACGCCGGCCCCTGCACCGGCGCCTGACAGCGCAACGACAACCGTCGGCAACACCGAAGTTCCGTCGAATGCCGTGCTTGCTTCCCAGTTCATGGGCCAGGCGGTTTACACCGCCGCCAATGAAAACATCGGCGAGATCAATGATCTCATCATGAACAAGGAGCTTGACAATATCGTGGCCATTGTCGGCGTCGGCGGCTTTCTCGGAATCGGTGAAAAGGATGTCGCCATCCCCATCGGTGACATCACTGCCGTCAAGGATGAGAACAACGCGCTCCGCCTGACGATCAGCGCCTCCAAGGAACAGCTGGAAGCGTTGCCGGTATTCGACAGGACGGCGATGAAGTAAGTCGCGTGAGCGTACTTCCGCGGCGCTTTCACCTGGCGCCGCGGAAGATTATCGCCCACTTGAAGAGGAGTAAGAAAATGGAAACGGCACATCCCAATCATGCCTTCATCTCCAGCGAAGATGTGGAAGGCACCAAGGTTTATGACCGCAAGGCAACCCGCATCGGCGAAGTTGACCACCTGATGATCGACAAGGTGTCGGGCCGGGTCGTTTATGCCGTGTTGAGTTTTGGCGGCTTCGCCGGCATCGGCCACAACCATTACCCGATCCCCTGGGCCAGGCTCAGCTATGATACGAAGCTCGACGGCTTCCGCACCGACGTGGATGAAAAGCAGCTCCGCGATTCGCCGGAATTCAGCGATGACTCCTGGCAAAGCCGTGACTGGGAAACCCGCGTCCACGAGCATTACAATGTTCCGCCCTATTGGGGGCTTTGAGACGTGAACGAGTGGTGGCGCGGCAATTCCGCGCCATTTTCAAGCCAGATGCTTCTTGACCGCGTCGGTCCAGCCCGCCCGTTTACGCGCCCGGGCCTCTGCAGCAATCCGGTAACTCAATACGAACACACATTAATTTAGTCTTCGCCAACTGCCTTAATGTTGGCTGTAATTAATGTTAGCTGCAATTCGGAATTCTGATTTAGGGACGGCCCGGAATTCTGCCTGCGCTTGACAGAGCATGGGTGGAATTTTGCAAGTCACCGACGTCTTGGGTTCACGCCGCCGGTGACCTGCAAAAGCAATTGCTTTTGGAGCATGAGCGATGAGCCATTCCCTGGGCGGCAAGAAGCAGATTCGCACCGGTAGCGGCTTTGATTTTGATCGGCCGCTTTCCGACAATTCCTGGCCAGACAGGCGATTTCAAGATCTGGGTGGCGGTGCGGCGCCCGGAAGGCAAGGCATCGGCGCACAATCGACTGACGAATATTACGATCCGAGACATGAGCCAGCGCTCATGCAGAAACGTGCAAAGATCGTCAAACGCATGGGAAAACCCAGGCAAAACAGCGGCTGGCGATCAACTGTCGCCATGATCGCATTGATGGGCTTGGCGAGTTTTGGCATCGTATTTGATTTGGCGAGCGATGGGAAAATACGGCACGTCATCCAGTCAAATCTGTTGCCCTCCCCAAACGCTCAAGCGGGCAAAGGACACTCTGCGCCTGATCCTCCAAATGTGGCCAATTTGGCCTTTTCTTCCGAATGGCCAGCGGAAGGTGAAGCAGTTGCGCAGCCGGAAGCTCAACTTCCAAATCCGCCGCAAGAACCGCCGCAGGTGACCGCCGACGCCGCCAAACCTGCAGAACCGGCGCCAAGCCCTTTGCCGGAAACTGCGCCGGCGGCACAGAAGCCGGCCGATACGGCGGAACAGGATGCGCCCTCCACATCCGCCGTGGCTCCACAGCGACAAGGCGATGTTATTCGCGATTGCGCCGATTGCCCTGAGCTTGTTGTCGTTTCGGCCGGGAACTTCACGAACTTGGATGGAGCTGGTTCCACAGCCACCAACATCGCGCACGACTTCGCCATCGGTCGCAATATCATCACGTTTGATGATTGGAAAAGGTGCGTGGATGACGGCGCGTGCAAGGCTGTCGCGGATGATTCAGGTTGGGGCCGGGGCAGCAGGCCGTTGATTTTCGTATCCTTTGATGATGCGACCACGCAGTATTTGCCCTGGCTTTCCAGGCTCAGCGGCAAAGAGTACCGCCTGCCCACCAGGGATGAATGGCAATATGCAGCGCTTGGCGGGGCAGGTGCTGCGGAGACAAAAGGCCAAATTGGCGATGCTTCGCAGGACTGCTTTAACGCCACCGGACCAGCAGCCCAAAACTGTCCGGACACCTACAATGGCACAGCGCCAGTTGGTTCATTCCGGCCGAACGCGCTTGGCCTCCATGACATGAAAGGCAATGTGTGGGAGTGGTCGGCGGACTGCTGGCGGCCGTTCTCCTACGCGCCAAATGCAGGCTCCGGTACCTGTGACAAGCGGGTTGTTCTTGGCGGCGCATGGTCCACTGCCCGACGCGAAGTGAACGGACAAGTCGCCGCATGGGAAAAATCCAGCCGGAAAACCAATTCCATCGGATTCCGCGCTGTTCGGTCGCTGCCTTGATATTTTGCACCCCAAACTTGGAGAACGTGAAATGACCCGCAATATTTCCCTCACCGTGAAGCTTGCTCTTTCTTTGGGCATCATGTTCAGCGCAACTGACGCCGCTTTCGGGCAAGGCATGGTTTCCGTGCCTGATACCGGGCAGCCGACAGTGCAATACGACAGCATTGCACAAGCCTCCGAGCAGGAAATTGTAACCGTGCAACGCCTCTTGCGCCGCCTGGAATATTTGAAAACTGAACACCTGTCGCACAAGATGGATGAGTCGACCGCTGCGGCCCTGGATGCACATTTTGCCGCCGTGGGCGGCGCGGTCGAAACCGTGAATGCCACGCAGGCCATCCGCTCGCTGTTCACCGAAGCCTGGACAAAGGAAGGCTGGGGTACGGGCAGCGTCGACGGCCAAGACCTCGTTGTGGACAAGGACAAGGTACGGGGCGCGCAGCAGGTTTTGAAAAGACTCGGCTTTGAGCCGGGTCCTGTGGACGGTGTTTTCGGCCCTGCAACGTTCGCGGCAATCGAATCTTTCCAGGAAGACGCGGGAATGAAGGTTCGCGGGCTGCTGACGCAAGACACATCCCACAACATCACGCGTGCGCTCAAGTTTGCCGACAAGCCCCCCCGGACGATCATCCATATGCTGAACTGGACGACCTATATCAATCCGGACACTCTCGACAAATTTGAAAAGGAGACCGGCATCCGGGTGGCTTATGACACTTATACAAGCTCAGCCGAGTCGAAGGACGTGTTGCTTGCCGGAAGCGACAAATATGATGTTGTCATACAAACCGGATCGCAAATGCGGCTGGTGCTCGAAGGTAACGATCCGGTCCTCGTGCTGGACCGCACTAGAATTCCAAACTCCGCTGCTGTCGATCCAAAGGTGCGCACTGCTTCCGATGTTCTGGACCCAGGCAATTTGCACAGTGAGCCCTATATGTGGGGAACGATGGGACTTGCAGTCAATGTCGATAAGGTCAAGGCCCTCCGGCCGGACCTCAAGCTTGACAGCACATCCCTGTTGATGGACCCGGAGATTGCCGCCTCGCTGGCGAAATGCGGCATATCCATGAACGATGAGCCGCTTGACGTCACGCCCACCCTCATTGCCTATCTCGGCGGCGACATCAAGAACATTGGCATTGCCGATATTGAGACGCTTGATGCGGCTCTTGGAAAAATTTCGCAATACGTGAAACGCGTGCCGGACGAAGGCTGGAATGAAAGCATGGCCTCGGGCAAGTACTGCGTCAGCATCGGCTTCCCGGGCGCCACATTTCGCGCCGCAGAAGAAGCAAAGAAAAAGGGCACCGGGCAAATTACCTATAGCGTTCCTCTGGAGGGAACCTCAATGTGGCTGGATTACTTCGTTATCCCAACCAATGCCCAAAACAAGGACGCTGCCTACCAGCTCATCGACTTCATGCTCAGGCCAGACATTGCCGCCGCCAACACCAATTTCCTGCGGTATGCCAACCCTGTCTTGACATCGACCCCGTATATCGAACCTGCGCTGCTGAAAAACAAAGGCCTCTATCCGCCGCCGGCCACTCTCAAGAAAGTTTCTGCTACAGCGCCAATTTCACCCGATGAGGAAAAGCTGCTGCGGGCGGCGTGGGAGAAACTGCCAAAACAGTAAAAATTGGCCCGACCCTGTATCGAGACAGTGCGAAGGTCTGCTGGGGGCCGCTTTCTGCTGGCTAAGCCAGAAGCTTCTTGACTGCCTCTGCCCAGCCCGCCCGTTTGCGCTCCCGCGTCTCGGCGTCCATCTGCGGCGTAAAGCGTTTCTGCCGCTTCCATGTCTTGGCAAAAATCTCGGGCTTCGGCAGTAATCCCGCTTGCAGGCCCGCCAGATAGGCGGCCCCCAAAGCTGTCGTCTCCAGCACCGCCGGCCGGTCGACCGGCACCCCAAGGATATCGGCGAGGAATTGCATGGTCCAGTCGGAGGCCGTCATCCCGCCGTCGACGCGTAAAATGGTTTCGCCCGTGGCCCCCCAGTCCCGTCTCATCGCCTCAAGAAGATCACTGGTCTGGTAGCAAACCGCCTCCAGCGCCGCCCGGGCCAGTTCCTTGTTCGTCGTGGCGCGGGTGAGGCCGAAAAGGGCGCCGCGCACCTCGGCGTTCCAATAGGGCGCGCCAAGGCCAACGAAGGCGGGCACCAGATAGACGCTTTGGTTTTTGTCCGCCGCCCTGGCCAGCGCCCCCGTATCGGCGGCCTTCTTCACTACTTTCAATCCGTCGCGCAGCCATTGCACCGCCGCGCCGGCAATGAAGATCGCCCCTTCCAGCGCAAAGGTACGCTTGCCCTCAAGCTGATAGGCAACCGTGGTGAGCAGCCGGTTGTTGGAGGCCACCGCCGTGGCCCCCGTATTGAGCAGCGCAAAGCAGCCCGTGCCATAAGTTGATTTCATCATGCCGGGTTCAAAGCAGGCCTGGCCGATGCTGGCCGCCTGCTGGTCGCCGGCCACGCCCAGAATGGGAATGGCCGCGCCGAAAAACCTGGCCGCGCAGACGCCGAAAGCCGCCGCGCAATCCTTCACCTCCGGCAGCATGGCGCGGGGCACCCGGAGGATGCCCAGCAGCTCATCGTCCCAGGCGCCATCGTGGATGTTGTAGAGCAGGGTGCGCGAGGCATTGGTGGCATCCGTCACATGGGATGTGCCGCCGGTAAGCCGCCAGATCAGAAACGCATCGATCGTGCCGAAGCACAATTCGCCACGCTCGGCCCGTTCCCGAGCGCCCTTCACGTGGTCGAGAATCCACGACACTTTCGTGCCGGAGAAATAGGGATCAAGCAGCAGCCCGGTTTTTGCGGTGAAAAGTTTTTCATGTCCCCGGGCTTTGAGGTCGGCGCAAATCTCCGCCGTGCGCCGGTCCTGCCAGACAATGGCCTTGTGGATCGCCTTGCCCGTCTTGCGCTCCCAAACCACCGTGGTTTCCCGCTGATTGGTAATGCCGAGGCAGCGGATATTCTTCGGCGTGGTTTTTGCCTTGGTGATGGCTGCCCGACAGGTGGCCAGCACCGATTTCCAGATGTCTTCCGGGTCATGCTCCACCCAGCCGGAATTGGGGAAATACTGCTTGAATTCCTTCTGGGCGGAGGCCTTGGGGCGCAGTTTCGCGTCAAAGACAATGGCGCGCGACGAGGTTGTGCCCTGATCAATGGCCAGAATGAAATCAGGCATCGCCTTACCCCTTCGCGCGCTTGGAACTCTTTTCTTTTACAGCAGGCTTCATGTGCTCGCGCAACGCCTTCTGCTCATCCGCCGAAAGATGCAGGCCAAGTTTCGACCTGCGCCACAGGATGTCGTCGGGCTCGCGCACAAATTCCGCGGCAATGAGATAGTTGATCTCGCGCTCGCTCAAGGGGCCAAAGCTCTTGCCCATGTCCTTGGCAAAGCGCGCGTCGTCGAACATCTTCTCTGCGTTAGTGCCATAGGCGCGGAAAATCCGCCTGACATTTTGCGGCGAGAAGAATGAGTATTTGCGCTGCAGCTCGGCAATGCGCAGCTCTACTTCATCAAAGGGGAAGTCGCCGCCCGGCAGCGCCGCGCCCGCCGTCCATGGTTTCTTGGCCTTCGGGAAAAACGGCGCAAGTTTTTCCAGAACCGATTCCGCCAGCTTGCGGAAGGTTGTGATCTTGCCGCCGAACACCGAAAGCAGCGGCGCTTGGCCGCCGGGCGCATCGAGCTTCAGCACATAATCGCGCGTTGCTTCCTGTGCCTTGCTGGCTCCGTCGTCGTAGAGCGGCCTGATTCCCGAATAGGTCCAGCGCACCTGCTCGCGCGTGATCGGAAGCTTGAAATACTCGCTGGTCGATGACAGCAGGTACTCGACTTCGCTGTCGGTGATCTGCGGGTTGCCCGGTTCGCCCACATGGTCCTCGTCCGTCGTGCCGATCAGGGTGAAATTCTGCTCATAGGGAATGGCAAAGCAGATGCGGCCGTCGGCATTCTGGAAAATATAGCAGCGGTCATGGTCGTAAAGCCGGTCAACCACGATGTGGCTGCCCTTGACCATGCGTATCCTGTCCGGGTTGTTGCGTCCCACGATGCTGCCCAGGACCTCGCTCACCCAGGGTCCTGCCGCATTGACCAGCACCCTGGCCTGGATGATTTCTTCCCTGCCGCCATCGGGCAGAATTTTGATTTCCCAACTGCCGTTCACCCGCCGGGCGCTGGTGCACTTTGTCCGGGTGTGGATTTCCGCCCCCCGGTTGGCCGCGTCCCGCGCGTTGAGCGCCACAAGGCGCGCATCCTCCACCCAGCAATCGGAATATTCATAGGCATGGGAAAATTCCGGCTTGAGCGGCTCGCCGGTGATGTCGCGGTGCAGGTCAACGCTGCGCGTCGGCGGCAGGATCTTGCGCCCGCCGAGATGGTCGTACAAAAAAAGCCCAAGGCGAATGAGCGGGCGTGGCCGCAGACCCTTGTGGTGCGGCAGCACGAAGCGCAGCGGCCAGATGATATGCGGCGCCGACTTGAGCAGGACCTCGCGTTCAACCAGGGCTTCGCGCACCAGGCGGAATTCATAATGCTCGAGATAGCGCAAGCCCCCGTGAATCAGTTTGGTCGAGGCTGAAGATGTGCCCGAGGCCAGGTCGCCCTGTTCGGCGAGGAATACCTTCAGGCCCCGGCCCGCCGCATCGCGCGCAATGCCGCAGCCGTTGACGCCGCCGCCGATCACAAACACATCATAAATCATTCTGCGGCCTGTATGGTGGAATCGTAACCCTGTCCGGCGTCGGTGATCTCAAGCTCAACCCCGCTGTGCTGGCACAGCTCAATGATTGCCTCGGGCGGTGCCCGGTCTGTCACGAACACGTCGACTTGCGAAAGATGGCCGATGCGCACCGGCGCCGAGCGGGTGAACTTCATCGCGTCCGCCACCAGGATGATGTTGCGCGCGTTGTTCAGGATGGCCTGTGCGACGCGCACCTCGCGGTAGTCGAAGTCAAGCATGGCGCCGTCGTCATCGATGGCCGAGGCGCCGATTACCGCGTGGTCGACCTTGAACTGGGCGATCAGGTCCACCGCCTGTTCGCCCACGATGCCGCCGTCGCTGCGCCGCACCGCGCCACCGGCGATGATCACGTCGATCTTCGGGCAGGGCATGAGAATGATGGCCACATGAATGTTGTTGGTGATGACCAGCAGCCCTTCGTGGTGGACGAGCGCCCGCGCCACCTCTTCGGTTGTCGTCCCGATATTGATGAAAAGCGAGCAGTTGTTGGGGATGAGGGTTGCCGCGCGCTGGCCGATGACTTGTTTTTCCATGGCCGCCAGCTGCCGGCGCGATTCATAGGCGACGTTTTCAACCCCCGACGTCAGCATGGCGCCGCCATGGGTGCGGGCCAACAATCTTCCGTCACAAAGTTCGTTCAAATCCTTGCGGATGGTTTGCGGCGTGACGTCGAAACGCTCCGCCAGATCATCCACCTGGACGGTCCCCGTGGCCCGCGCAAGGACAAGGATTTGATGCTGGCGCGGGCTCAGTTGGGTCATGGCGGGAATCCAGAAAACTTTTTCAATTCCCTTTTTTCATTTTTTTTCACTTTAAGCAATACTGCAACGCAATATCTTTCAATGCAGCGCACAATGCTTTCGGTAACATTTCTATTGACGTTCATTTTTTTTCGTTTGATATTGCGGCAAGGCTCCACAAAGGCGCCACATTTTTTAATGGGAGGATTATCGATGAAAATGAAGCTTTTAGCGACGGCTGCTGCCTTGACGCTGTGCGCGTTCGCCGGCCCAAGCTATGCCGACGAGGCCGCGGCGCAGAAATGGATCGATTCAGAATTCCAGCCTTCGAGCCTTTCCAAAGAGGAACAGCTGAAGGAAATGCAATGGTTCATCAAGGCGGCCGAGCCCTTCAAAGGCATGGAAATCAACGCCCTGTCGGAAGGCATTCCGACGCACACTTATGAATTGACGGTTCTGACCAAGGCCTTCGAGGAAATCACCGGCATCAAGGTGAACCATCAGATCCTCGGCGAGGGCGAAGTCGTCCAGGCCGTGCAGACCCAGATGCAGACCAACCGGAACCTCTACGACATTTACGTCAACGACTCCGATTTGATCGGCACCCACTCGCGCCTGCAGCAGTCAGTGAACCTCACCGACTTCATGGCCGGCGAAGGCAAGGATGTAACCAACCCGGGTCTCGACCTCGCCGACTTCATCGGCACCCAGTTCACCACGGGCCCCGATGGCAAGCTCTACCAATTGCCCGACCAGCAGTTCGCCAACCTCTACTGGTTCCGCAAGGACTGGTTCGACCGGCCCGACCTGCAGGAAAAATTCAAGGCCAAATACGGCTACGACCTCGGCGTACCGGTGAACTGGTCGGCCTATGAGGACATCGCGCAATTCTTCACTGAGGATGTGAAGGAAATCGACGGTGTGAAAATCTACGGCCACATGGACTACGGCAAGCGCGCCCCTGACTTGGGCTGGCGCATGACCGACGCCTGGCTTTCCATGGCTGGCGCCGGTTCCGCCGGTGAGCCAAACGGCATTCCCATTGATGAATGGGGCATCCGCATGGAAAAGGGGTCCTGCAACCCCTCGGGCGCATCGGTCTCGCGCGGTGGTGAAACCAATGGCCCTGCCTCGGTTTACGCCATTGCCAAGTGGGATGAATGGCTGCGCAAATACGCCCCTCCGGGTGCGGCCGACTATGACTTCTACCAGTCACTGCCGGCCCTCTCCTCGGGCAACGTAGCCCAGCAGATCTTCTGGTACACCGCCTTTACCGCCTCGATGGTGGCCCCGAAGAGCGAAGGCAACAATACCGTTGACGACAGCGGCAATCCGCTGTGGCGCATGGCCCCGTCGCCGCATGGCGTCTACTACAAGGACGGCCAGAAGGTCGGCTATCAGGACGTGGGCTCGTGGACGATCCTGAAGTCAACGCCAGCCGACCGCGCCAAGGCAGCCTGGCTCTATGCCCAGTTTGCCGTGTCCAAGACGGTTGACGTGAAGAAGAGCCAGGTCGGTCTGACCTTCATCCGCGACTCGACGGCGCGCCATGAATTGTTCACCGAACGCGCCCCGAAACTCGGCGGTCTCGTCGAGTTCTACCGCTCGAAGGACCGCGTGCGCTGGTCGCCGACCGGCATCAACGTGCCTGACTATCCGAAGCTGGCGCAGCTTTGGTGGCAGCAGATCGGTGACGTGAACTCCGGCGCCTTCACGCCGCAACAGGCGATGGACCGTCTTGCGGGTGAAATGGACCAGATCATGGCCCGCATGCAGGCCGCGGACGAAGCCAACAAGACCTACGGTGGCTGCGGCCCGCGCATGAATGCGGAAAAGGATCCGTCCGAGTGGCTTGGCAAGGCCGATGGCCCGAAAGCCAAGATCGAAAACGAAAAAGAGCAGGGCGTCACCATCGCCTACGACGAAATCATCAAGCAGTGGACCCAGTAATCCACTGCTGACCTCCCGCGGTGGGCCGGGCACTTCATGTGTCCGGCCCATTCGTGCTACACTTGATTTCGATGGACATAATGATCGCCCCCGATGACACTTGAACTGAAAAATGTGTCTAAGCGCGTCGGCGCGGACATGCACATCCATGACACGAGCCTGGTCTTTGCTGACAACTCGTTCAATATCCTCTTGGGCGCGACGCGTGCCGGCAAGACCACGCTGATGCAGCTGATGGCCGGTATCCAGAAGCCCACGGCCGGGGCAATCTGGCACAGGGGAAAGGACGTAACCCACGTGCCCGTGCAGCGGCGCAATGTCTCCATGGTCTACCAGCAGTTCATCAACTATCCGATGCTTTCGGTCTTCGAAAACATCGCCTCGCCGCTCCGCGTCACCGGCATGGCCGAAAGCGAAGTCAAATCCCGGGTGGCCAAGGCCGCCGAAATCCTGCGGCTCACGCCCATGCTGGGCCGCAAGCCGGCCGAGCTTTCCGGCGGCCAGCAGCAGCGCACCGCCATCGCCCGCGCCATCGTCAAGGACAGCGATCTGATTTTCCTCGATGAGCCTCTCGCCAATCTCGACTACAAGCTGCGCGAGGAGCTGCGCGACGAATTGCCCAGGCTTTTTTCAGGCCGCAAGGCCATCGTCTTCTATGCCACGACCGAGCCCCACGAGGCGCTCCTGTTCGGCAACCAGACGCTCACCATGCACGAAGGCCGCATCACCCAGTTTGGCCCGACGGCGGAAATCTACCGCAAGCCCAATTCGCTCGTCTCGGCGCGGGTGTTTTCCGATCCGCCGATCAACATCACCCGGGTCACGAAGAAGGGCAAGAAACTGCAATTGTCCCATGGCGGCGCGCCCTGGCCCGTGGCCGCCGGCGCCGCAGAGCTGCCTGACGGCGACTACAGCATCGGCTTGCAGCCCCACCACGTGCTGCCGCAGAAATCGTCGGAAACCAGCGGCGCCCTGTCGGGCCGGGTGCTGGTGACCGAGATTTCCGGTTCTGAGAGCGTGGTGCATGTCGACGTGGGCGGCCAGACCTGGGTGTCCCAGTCCCATGGCGTGCATCCCCACCAGGTCGGCGAAACCGCGACATTCCATGCCGATGTTTCCCGCGCCCTGTTCTTTGATGCTGCCGGAAAGCTGGTGTCCTGATGGCCAAGATAACCATCGACAATCTGCGCCATTCCTACCTGCCGGAGCCCAGGCGCGACGAGGACTTCGCCCTCAAGCGCGTGCATCTCGATTGGGCCGATGGCGGCGCCTATGCGCTTCTCGGACCCTCGGGCTGCGGCAAGACCACCTTGCTTAATCTGATTTCCGGCCTGCTTCACCCCAGCGAAGGCCGCATCCTGTTTGACGGCCGCGATGTCAGCAACGAGACACCGGAACGCCGCAACATCGCCCAGGTGTTCCAGTTCCCGGTGATCTACGACACCATGACGGTTTACGACAATCTGGCCTTTCCCCTGCGCAACCGGAAGGTCGACGAGGCGGAGATCAGGAAACGGGTAACCGCCATTGCCGACATGCTGGAACTGACGGCGACGCTTTCGAAACGCGCCTCCGGCCTCACCGCCGACGGCAAGCAGAAGATTTCCCTGGGCCGCGGCCTTGTCCGCTCCGACGTCAACGTCATCATGTTCGACGAGCCGCTCACCGTCATCGATCCCCATCTCAAATGGCAGTTGCGCTCCAAGCTCAAGGAGCTGCAGCACCGTATCAAGCGCACCATGATCTATGTGACCCACGACCAGACCGAGGCGCTCACCTTTGCCGACCAGGTTGTGGTGATGAACAACGGTGAAGTGGTGCAGACCGGTACCCCCATTGAGCTCTTCGAGAAGCCCAAGCACATTTTTGTGGGCCATTTCATCGGCTCGCCCGGCATGAATGTGATGCCCTGCCAGGTCAAGGGCGGCAAAGCCTTTGTGAACGGCCATGAGGTTGCCGCCGACAACGCCGCCTCTTCGAACGGCTCAAGCCGCCTGGAATTGGGTATCCGGCCGGAATTTGTCACCTTTGCCGGCAAGGGCCTGCCGGTGAATGTCGTGAAGGTTTCCGACATCGGCCGCTACCGCGTGGTGGACACCAGGCTTGGCGAAAATTCCGTCAAGCTGATTGTGCCGGAGGGGGTCGCCATCCCCGAGGGCAAGGCGCATCTGGCTTTCGACAAGGCCCATACGCAAATCTACAACGACGGCTGGCTGGCGGGGGAAGCCCGATGAACAAGACCTTCAACAACAAGGCCTGGTGGATGGTTCTCCCCGTCTTCCTGGTGGTGGCCTTCAACGCCCTTGTGCCGCTGATGACCGTGGTGAACTATTCGGTCCAGGAAACCTTCGGCAACAATGAGTTCTTCTGGTCGGGCACCACCTGGTTCAAGCAATTGCTGGAGGACGACCAGATCAGGGATTCGCTCGGGCGCCAGATCATCTTCACCGCCGTGGCCCTCCTCATTCAGATTCCGCTGGGCCTGGCAATCGCGCTCTGCATGCCGCGCAAAGGCCCCTGGGTTTCCGTCTGCCTCGTGCTGATGGCCTTGCCCTTGCTGGTGCCGTGGAACGTCGTCGGCTCCATGTGGAATATCATGGCCCTGCCGGACATCGGCCTTCTCGGCCGGGGCATCAATGCCTTGGGCATTCCCTACAACTATACGCGCGATCCCGTTGCCGCCTGGTTCACCGTTGTCCTCATGGATGTCTGGCACTGGACCTCGCTTGTCGTGCTGCTGTGCTACGCCGGCCTCGTGTCCATTCCCGATGCCTATTACCAGGCCGCCAAGATCGACGGCGCCAGGCCCTGGGCGGTGTTCCGCTACATTCAGTTGCCGAAACTCAAGCATGTGCTGACCATCGCCATCCTGCTCCGCTTCATGGACAGTTTCATGATCTATACGGAAGTCATCGTCTTGACCGGCGGCGGGCCCGGCAGCGCCACCAAGTTCCTCTCCATCGACCTTGTGCAGAAGGCCTTGGGCGGCTTTGACCTTGGGCCGGCGGCGGCGTTTTCCATCGTCTACTTCCTGATCATTCTGCTCGCCAGCTGGCTGTTCTACACCCTGATGATGCGAAACGAGGCAAACTGATGTCGAAGCGCTATCTCGTTCCCATTGCCTATATCATTTTCCTGATGCTGCCGATCTACTGGCTGATCAACATGTCGTTCAAGACCACCAACGAGATTTTGAACCGCTTTTCGCTCTACCCCCGCGAGTTCACCTTCGACAGCTACCGGACGATCTTTACCGATCCCAGCTGGTATGGCGCCTACATCAACTCCATCACCTACGTGGCGTTGAACACGGTTCTCTCCGTGGCCTTGGCGCTGCCGGCGGCCTATGCCTTCTCGCGCTACCGCTTCCTCGGCGACAAGCACCTGTTCTTCTGGCTCCTCTCGAACCGCATGGCGCCGCCCGCCGTGTTCGTGCTGCCCTTCATCCAGCTCTATTCATCGGTCGGCCTCTTTGACACCCCCCTCGCCGTGGCTTTCGCCCACATGCTGTTCAACATTCCCTTGGCCGTATGGATTCTCGAAGGTTTCATGTCGGGCGTCCCCAAGGAGCTGGACGAGACCGCCTATGTCGACGGCTATTCCTTCCCGAAATTTTTCGTGAAGATTTTCATTCCGACGATTTCAGCGGGCATTGGCGTGGCGGCCTTCTTCTGCTTCATGTTCTCCTGGGTGGAAATGCTGCTGGCCAAGAACCTCACCTCCGTGGCGGCCAAGCCCATCGTGGCGGCCATGACAAAAACCTCGAGCGCCTCGGGCTATGAATTGGGCCTGCTGGCGGCGGCGGGCGTGCTCACCCTCATTCCGGGCGCCATCGTCGTTTATTTCGTCCGCAACTATATCGCCAAGGGCTTTGCCCTGGGCCGCGTGTAAGGAGGCGCCGCAATGGGCATTTCATGGATGGCCTGGACCTGGCCCACAGCCCTGTTCTTCCTCTACATCTTCGGTTCCATCGCGGCCATGGGCGTCTGGGAATACTATTCGCCCGGCGGCAATCCGCGCCGCGGCATTTTTGCCCTCGATACCACGCGCGGCGACAGGCTCTTCATCACCCATCTCGGCAGCTGCTTTATTTTCCTGGCCTGGCTCGGCCTCTACGGCGATCCACTGTGGGGCGGCCTGGTGCTGGCGCTGATCTGGAGCTTCGTGGTTTTCAAGTGGGTGTGACCTCGCCCCATTGGGGTGAGGATAATGTGTGATTCAATTTTCAATGAGCGTTGGGCACAGCTTCGCCGGGGATGGAAACGGTAATTCCGTTTCCGGGGCAGGCGAGTAGCGAAGGGTTGCGTGAGCGCAGCCTCGCAGAAATGCCGGTCGTGTAGTCCGGCGGTTGGCGCAAGCCCTGCGCCCACGCTTTTGCGGCGGTTTTTGCCTCGGGGAAGATCTTGCAGAGCCCTAGATCGCACGGTGTCTGAGGTTTTCCGCTAGGGTTGTTTAGCCATTTAAGACGCATTGGGTCGTAATGCCCAAGGGCCCTCCCTCCGGCTCCCGGGTGCCTGATGAACGTTTCACCAGACCCGCAGGCGCCACATCCACCCCATCTATGATCACCGTCGCGACCGAGACCCCTTCCGGGATGGACAGGAACATAACTACCATTGTAGGAATATAGTGTCAAGGGATATTTATTCTTTTATTTTGATGACGCCAAAAAAAGAATTCCTTCAAATCCTGAGAGGCCTGAAAGGCCCCTCTGGGGCGGCCTCGTGCTGGCGCTGATCTGGAGCTTCGTGGTTTTCAAGTGGGTGTGAATTGAGTGCTCTACAGTCTTTCCCCTCCCCCTTGTGGGGAGGGGTTAGGGCCGTGGGGGTCTGCTCCGACACCACCAGACCCCCACCCTCAATCCGCGCGGGCGCGGATTTCGACCTCCCCGCAAGGGGGAGGTGCAAGTGAAAGTTAACTCCGCAGCGTCCCGCCCGTAGCCTTCTGCACCGCCGCTATAATCCTCTGCGACACCGCCTCAATCTCTTCGTCGGTCAAGGTCCTGTCGCGGGGCTGCAGCGTAACCTCGATGGCATAGGACTTCTTCGCGCCGTCGAGCTTGAACACGTCAAACACCGCCGCATCGGCAATCAGCGCCTTGTCCGCACCCTTCGCCGCCTTGATCAGCTTGTCGGCCTCGACGCCGTCATCAATCACAAAGGCAAAGTCGCGCGACACGGGCAACAGGTCGGAGGCATTGAGCGCGGCGCGCGTGGCATTCTTGGCTTTCGGCACCGGAATGGCATTCAGCACCACTTCGAAAGCCACCAGCGGCCCCTTTACATCCATATCAGCCAATACGCGCGGATGTATCTCGCCGAAAGTGGCCAGCTTGTTCTGCGGCCCCATCTGGATGGTGCCGGAACGTCCGGGATGATACCAGGCAGGAGCACCCGCCACGACTTGCAGGGTTGCCGTTGCAGCGCCTGCCGCATCCAGCACCGCAAGTGCGTCGGCCTTGGCGTCAAAGGCATCGACCAGGCGCGTCCCGCCCAGCCAGTTGCGCGTCACGGCAGTGCCGCGGCGAACCCCTGCTGCCCGCAAGGTCTCGTCTTCCGGCCGGTCGCCCGCATAGGCATGGCCCACTTCACTTAAGCAGACATCGGCAAAGCCGCGCTTTCCATTGCGCCCCGCTGCCGCGATGAGATTGGGAAGCAGCGAGGGCCGCATATCGGTGAGTTCCGACGATATGGCATTGGCAAGCTTCAGTTCCGCCTGCCCGCCGCCGAACAGTTTCGCCTGCGCCTCTGGAATGAAGGACCAGGTCACCGCCTCGTTGAAGCCCCGGGCCGCCAGCCCGCGCCGCGCCGCCAGCATGCGTTTTTGCAAGGGATTGAGAACCGGCGCGGCAATCGGATGATCGCGCTCCATCGCAACCGCTGGAATCTTGTCGAGGCCATGAATGCGGCAAACCTCTTCGACGAGATCAGCTTCGCCGTTCACATCGGGCCGCCAGGTGGGGACCGAACATTCCAGACCAGCCGCGGTTTCCTTCACGCCGAAGCCGAGATCGGAAAGGATGCGCTTTTGCTCGGGCAAAGGAAGGTCGAGCCCGCCAAGGCTTTTCACCCGCGTGGGTCGCAGCGTGTAGGAGCGCGGGTTCAGCGGAACCTTGCCCGCAATCACCAGATGCGAAGCCGCCCCGCCGCAGAGCTCAAGGATCATCTGCGTGGCAATCTCGGCGCCCGTTTGCGTGAAGGCCGGATCAACCCCGCGCTCGAAGCGGTAACGCGCATCGGAAATAACGCCGAGCTTCCGCCCCGTGGCCGCCGTGCGCAGGGGATCGAAATAGGCCGCTTCCATGAAGACATTCTTGGTCGTCTCCGAGCAGCCCGAATGTTCGCCGCCGATAATGCCGGCAATGCCCTCCGGCGAATTGTCATCGGCAATGACCGTCATCTCCGCCGTGAGCGCATAGGTCTTGCCGTCAAGGGCCGCGACCTCCTCGCCGTCCCGCGCCATGCGCGCCTGGATATTGCCCTTGACCTTGTCGGCATCGAAGACATGCAGCGGCCGGCCATAGGCAAAGGTGACGTAATTGGTGATGTCGACCAGCGTGGAAATCGGCCGCAAGCCGATGGCCTTCAAGCGCCGCTGCAGCCACTCCGGCGAGGGTCCGTTTTTCACCCCCTTGAAATAGCGCCCGACAAAAAGCGGGCAGGGCTTGGTGTCATCGAAATCTAGCGACACCTTGATGGGGGAATCGAACGCGCCGGTAATGGGCCGCGCCGCAAGCGGCTTGAGCTTGCCGAGGCCCTTCGCCGCGAGATCGCGCGCAATCCCGTAAATTCCCAGGGCATCGGGCCGGTTCGCCGTCACCTTCACATAAATCATCGGATCATCAAGGCCCAAGGCCTTCACGGCGGACGTGCCAACGGGCCAGTCGCCTGCAAGATCGATGATGCCGTCATGCTCCTGGCTGATCAGCAGCTCGCGCTCCGAACACAGCATGCCCTGGCTTTCCTGGCCGCGGATCATGCCCTTTTCCAGCGTGATTTCGCTGCCCGGGATGAAAGCACCCGGCAGCGCCATGATGCCTTTCATTCCGCTCCGCGCATTGGGCGCGCCGCAGACCACCTGATAGACGCCCGTATCCGTCTCGACCTTGCACAGCCGCAGCTTGTCCGCATTGGGATGCTTCACCGCTTCGATGACATAGGCCACCTTGAACGGCGCCAGCAGCTTCGTCTTGTCCTCGACCTGCTCAACCTCAAGGCCAACACCCACCAGCCCGTCCACGATCTGCTCAAGCGAAGCCGTGGTGTCGAGATAATCCT